>CAVWXZ010000034.1:0-38850 GCA_963759075.1 uncultured Gammaproteobacteria bacterium | reverse complement strand
GCTATCGCTCAACATCACCCGGAGCAAGAATCGCGCGATGCTCAACGTCAGCATCATTCGCCGCGAAGCCGCTGGCACC
Organism: uncultured Gammaproteobacteria bacterium; assembly: GCA_963759075.1. Taxonomy (GTDB): domain Bacteria; phylum Pseudomonadota; class Gammaproteobacteria; order Steroidobacterales; family JABDLF01; genus JABDLF01. The sequence continues at coordinate 38,771 of CAVWXZ010000034.1, read as the reverse complement.
GGCGCGCCCGTCAAAGGCAAGGTAAGCGTCAAAGCGACCAATCTGACGGGGCAGCTCAAAACGATAATTTTGCGTGAAATCGCGGAGGGTGAAGGCAAAAACGGCGCCATTTATTACATTGGCGAGGTTTCAGTTGCCGATAGAGAAACCCTTATATTTGACATTTCGGCAAGGCCGGCTGGGGAATCAGCGAGCTATCAGATTCGGTTCCAGAAACAATTCTTTACCAGCTGACGATCAAATTAACGAAAAACCCTGTTTTTTTCGTGTTTCGGGCTTACATTGCGCTATCGGGTATGCTATTTTTCGCACGATTTTTCAGGGTCGTCACCCCTTTTTATTTAGTACGCCGACAATTCAAGGAGATTTAAATGGCAGCACCAAAGAAGGCCGCCGACAAGCCGCCTACAAAGAGCCAGATCATGAGTGGCATTGCTGAAGAGACCGGGCTTGCCCGGAAAGACGTTGCAGCTGTGCTCGATTCACTGAGCGGCATGATCAAAAAGAACATCGGCCGTCGTGGTCCCGGTACGTTCACGGTGCCCGGTCTGATGAAAATCAAGGTGAACAAGAAGCCCGCCACGAAGGCGCGCAAGGGCACCAACCCGTTTACCGGTGAAGAGATGATGTTCAAGGCAAAACCCGCCCGTCGTGTGGTTAAGGTATTGCCCTTGAAGAATCTGAAAGACATGGCCTGAGCCGGTCCTTCAGTCGCGATGAAAGGCGCGCCGGGTACTAATTACCCGGCGCGTTTTTTTTGGCCGCTCTCTGGCCGCTGCCGGATCGGCGTGCCTCGACCGCGTGGCGCAGGCGTATCAGCTCTGCATGTGGCACGTAGAGTAACTCCGCAATCTTGCGCACCAGATAATCCTCATACTTGTCCAGACTCTCGTCGGCAAGCGCTACTTCCCAAAGCATTTCAATAAGTCGGGATTTTTCCTCGGCAGCAAGTTCCGCATGCAGGAGCCGCGTGTAGTCGTGCAAAGACACCGCGCGATCCGCTTCATCGCGCGCATCTTCGGCCAGCGCCTCACTCTCGGCCGCATCCAGCTTGAAATGCCGGGCGAGCAAGTTCTCAACGGCCTGCGCCTCGCTCTGGTGTTCAGAAAAATCGGCACGCATCATTTCCACCAGAAGAACGGCCGTCGCCAGGCGCAACTGTTCATCACGGGAAGGCCGGCTCGCAGCCGAATCCATTCCGGAGAGTCGCCGGAATATTTTATGCAGCGCCGACATGACTGACTGCCAGATTTTCAATAAGCGTGTTCTTCAATACGGTAAGCGCACGATGGAAGAAATGGTCGGCATCGGGCAAGACTACCAGCTCAGGACCGGGCTGCAGCTGGTTTACCCAGTCAATGACGGCTTCACAGCTCACCAACTCGTCAGCGGATCCCTGCACGATCAGCCAGGGACACGCCGGCTGCGCTTCCTCCATGATCGCGAAGCGCCGGACCGGCGGGGCGATGCTGATCAGCTGCGCACAGTCCGTGCGCGCTGCGGCCCGCAGCGCGACCCAGGCACCGAACGAAAACCCGGCCAGCCACAGCTCGTCCCCGCCCAGCTCGGCGCACGCCCAGTCAGCGACGATCAGTGCGTCATCGGTTTCGCCGCGTCCCTCGTCGTGGGTGCCCTGTGACTTGCCAACGCCACGAAAATTGAAGCGTACGGTACTGATATGCAGGTGATGCAAGGCGCGGGAAACCGTATGCACAACCTTGTTGTCCATGCTCCCGCCATACAGTGGGTGTGGATGACAGATGACCGCTACGGCCCCGGAAGCACCTGATTCGACCTGTTCAACGAGGCACTCGATGGCACCTCCGGCACCTGCGAGTTCGACCCGCCTGGCAGTGGGGCGCTTGCGGCTCATGCCGCAGGCTGACTCGGGGCAGGCTCCGCCACACCTTTGTCTGGCTCGGCCTTCTCGAGCGGACGCTCAGGTCCAAAATAAACGACGGTGTCGCCTGCCTGCGGTTCGATCTGCGCCTGAGGGGAAATGAACCGCACGCTGCCGTTGCCGCTCAGGACCAGGATCTGCTGAGACTCTGACGACAGGTCACCGAGCAGGTCGCTATAGGAATAGCTCTCAGTAATGCGCGTCTTGTAGAAAGTCCAGCCACGCGCCTGGCTGCGCCACAGCCGTTCATACAGGGCCTCATTGCTGATAGCGATCTTGCCGCGCAGGGAGCGCGCAACGCCACGCGGATCGTCTTCGTTGGCCGCACCCATGGGCAGCTGGTAGACGTTCTGGCGGCCCAGCTCAGGCGCCAGCGCAGTGCATACCAGCGCGTTGTAAGCGTCGTTACTGGTCGCGGTCAGGACCGTTCCTATATGTGCAGTTTCAACTGACTCATCGGCGAAGTCAGAAAGAATCTCGCCGTAAAACACGGGCAGGCCGGCAAGCCGGGCCTGGCGCAGGTTGTGCCATGAACTGTCGACGACCAGCACTGCAACCTCGAGTTCGCTCAGGGTTCGGGCGAGTTCGGTTGTCCAGGGCGACGCACCGACCAACAGCACGCCGTTGCGGTGCTTTGCCGCCAGTCCCAGCCGCCGCGCCAGCCATCCGATACTGAGGCCGTGCAACAGCACCGTGGCGAAAATAACGGCAAATACCAGCGGCAGCAGCGATTCGGCACCCGGGAGCCCTGCGTCCGCCATACGCGGCCCGAACACACCAGCGGTCGCTGCGGCCACGATACCGCGCGGTGCGATCCAGGAAAGCAGCAAGCGATCCTCTCTTTGCATGTTCGATCCGAGCGTTGCGAGCATGATCGTGGCGGGGCGCACCAAAAACAGGATTGCACCCACCAGGGCGGCGCCGTGCCAGTCAATCGTGCGGATCACCTCGACATCGAGATCCGCGGTAAGGAGTACAAACACAACAGAGACCAGCATCACCGTGATGTATTCCTTGAAGCGCTTCATGTCCTGAATGCCAGCGAGGTTCATGTTGCCGATCACGATGCCCATGATGGTCACCGCGAGCAGTCCGGCCTCGTGCTGCACAATATTCGAAACGGTGTAGACAACCAGCACCAGGCCGAGCATCACCGGTGACTTAAGGTATTCCGGCACGCGTCCCGCATTGAAGGCGCGCCCTGCCAGATATCCGCCAACGCCGCCAAGAATCAGGCCCGATGCCAGCGCTTTGCCGATGCCGACCAGCACGACCTGCCATCCGGAGCCTTCCTGGGCGAACAGGAAAAACTGGAAAACCAGCACTGCGAGCAGGGCCCCGATCGGATCATTGATAATTCCCTCCCACTTGAAGTAAGAGGCTGTCCTGCGGTTCAGCGCGGCTTGCCTGAGCAGCGGCATGATGACTGTCGGGCCGGTCACCACCATGATAGCCCCGAACAAAAGTGATACCGGCCAGCTGAGATCGCCGATGAAATGCGCGGCGAGGCTGCCGAAGAACCACGCGAGGGGGGCGCCCAGATAAACCAGCCTGCGCACGCCCACCGCAGCTTCTTTCAGTTCATGAAAATGCAGATTCAGGCCACCTTCGAACAGAATGATGGCAACACACAGGCTGACGATCGGGCGCAGGGCATGCCCGAAGGTGCCGCTGGGATCCAGATGGTACAGGCCGAGGCTGGCGGCCACCGGGCCGGCCAGAATCCCTGCGCTGGCCAACAGGACGATGGCCGGCAGGCGCGTGCGCCAGGCAAGCCATTGCGCACCGACACCAAGGGAGACGATAAGGACCAGCGCCAGGGTTAGATCATGTTCCAATGTATCGGCTCCGGGTCAGGTTCGTCGCAAACTTAGAGATGCCTCGGGCGGTTTGCAAGCAAGCAGCGCACAGTCCCCGCAATCAGGACGGCATACGACCGCCATCCAGCAGTGCGATCAGTCCGCGCACATGCCGATAGATCCACCACAGCCACGCCAGCCCGAACACGATCCATGCGAACGGAATCAGAATCACCGTAACCATCATCAGGAAGCCCAGCGCAAGCCACAGGATGGTCCACCAGAATGTCCGGATCATCCACCTATGGTGGCTGTCGAATGGCGGCGGATCATCGCGCTTGACGTAGTTGATGACCAGTGCGATCAGACTGGGCAGGCCCGCAATCGAACCGAGCAAATGAAGAATGTAGCTGATCAAAACCAGCATGCGCTGTTCGCCTTGTGCTGTTTGTGCGTTCATGGCCTGTCCCCCTGAGCCTGATTGTCGGGCTTTATCTTTAGTCTACCCCGGCATAATAACCCCTGCTGGGGCGCGCAACGCATCGGTTCGCTGCCCGGCTGGTCAATAGCGGGATGCAACACAGGTCTGACGGGCCGCGAGCAGCTGTAAGCGCTCGCCGCGGGCGAGGGGTTCAGTCGCCGTCCAAGCGCGCGAGCTTGCCCTCGATCAGAAGCCGGAGCGTCGCCAAAGCGCTCTCTATCCTCTGCATCGCTGCGGGTGAAATGGTCTGTTCACCGCCCCGCACGAACAGCGCAAGCTCCCGGTCCAGATCGCGCCAATGGCCGAAATACGCCTGGCGCCAGCCCTGACCTACCCGGCTCATCGATTGGAGGTGGTACTCCAGCTCATTCACCAGGGCCGTGAGTTCTTTTTTCCCTGCGAGAAACTCGTCGCTTGCTTCCAGCATGCGGCCGAGGGTCTCGGTATCAGTCGCCTGCGCGCGCGCGCCAGGCGGGCGGGCCTCCTTCCCGGACGAAAGCTGCGACTGCTCTTTCTGACCCGCTGATGTGCTTCGGGTGCGTATGATTTTCATGGCCACCCAAGTATGGGTCGCCGGCCTGTGCATGAGAACCGGGAGAAACCCCCAGCCACCGCTGGGTATAAACACCCACGGCTGCTCGGCAACGGCTGTGGTCGCAACAGGCCGGATCCGGCCTTAAACGCCACCCCGCAGCCGGCCGGCGTCACGCTCCGCCAAGACCCTCAGAACGACAGAATCAGCCTTCAGGCGCCAGCTCTTCGCCTGCCACGGTGATGTTGAAGGGCACGACTTCAGTTTGCCGATACCTGCCAATTGGCGCAGGTTCGTAGCGACGCTGCCGAACCTCCTGCAGGGCCTGCTGCTCGTAAAAGCCCTCGGGCACGGCGCCCAGGACCCTCGCATCGAGGACGTCTCCGTTAGTCCCGATTTCGACCTCCAGCTGCACGAACCCGGAGACCTGCCGGGAAAAGCTCACTGGCGGAGGCGGTGGCGGGATCGCGCGGGTGCGCGGTGCCCCGAGGTCCAGCTCATCGCGCAAGCGAACCCGATCGAGTTCACCCAGCAAATCAACCGCGCGCGCGTTTTTCGCCGTACTGGGCAATTCATCAAAGTGGCCGGAAAAATACAGCCCGGACACCAGCATGAGGTAAACAACAGCCGCGCCGATCAGCAGTGACCCGAGCCATCGCACAAGAACCAGCAACTTCAAGAGCATGTTTCGTCCGTTCAGCCTGGCGGGTTGGAAAATCGCAGCTCCAGCCGCGTCGCCTTTCTGACCAGGTGTCGCAACAGAACGACCCAGAGTATCGTCATGGAGAGCATTTCCATGAACTCTTCTATGGACTTGGAATAGTGCTGCACCTGGTAAGTGCTCAGGCTCCAGGTACGCTTGATCCAGCCATGCAGATTTTGCGGATGATCGATCTCCAGACCTTCGAAGAAATCTGCCACTACTGCCAGCACCAGCAGACCAATAGCCACAACCACCAGAATCTTGTCGCGCGTGCTGGACAACTCCTTGTTCAAAAACCACAGAACGAAAAGGCCAAAGGAACCGAAAATGGGCAGAAACACCAGTTGCCATGTGTAGCTTGGGAAGAAACCGATCTGGCGCGAGTCATTGTCGCCTCCGCCCAATATTTCCTTCACCGAGGAACCGACACGCTCGTGAAACTTGGCACCGTCGTCCATCGCCATATACAGAAAAAATAACGCCAGGACAGCCCAGCCAACGCGCCGCCAGCGGACCCCATCCTGGGCCCGCGTGACCAGGTACAGCAATCCTGCCGTGAGACCGAGCATCCAGGTCTGGGTGACACCGAACCAGGAGGCGACGCCGTCTTCGCGCGTGATGTTGAAAAAGCGACGAATTGGCCCAAGCTCGGTCAATCGCTCCACGTTAATAATGGCATCGGCCAGAACAAAAAAAACTTCGGCACCGACCAGGCACAGCAGCAGCACTGCAATTGCCCTGCCGGCGTCAACGTCGAGACGGGCATGTGTTGCACCATCAGCTGCGTTTGATTCCCGGACCATCAGCTTTTCCTCTTTTTTCAGTGTCGGTGATTGAGGCTCGCGCCCGTCGCTTACCAGTCACCGATGCATACGGGCAAATCATTACGGCAGCACACCCCGGCACCGCCTGTGGTGCTCAGCCCCGCCGCCGCGACAGCACCCCATCCAGACCGAAAGCCATCCCGGCATTCGAGAAGTAAAGCGCCAGGGCGATCAGAATATACAGGCTGTCATGGTTGCTTGGCACCCAGAATCCTGCGCCCTTTGCGAACCAGAAGTTGACCACCATCAAGACGAAAGCCAACGCGGTCCAGCGCGTAAACAGGCCGATAATCAGCGCAATTCCGCCCAGTAACTCACCCCAGGCCACCAGGTAAGCAAACAGCAGCTTGTTGGGGATGACAACACTTTCGATAAACCCCTGGTAGAACGCAAAAGTGTTCTTCTGGTTGCCCAGGAAACCCGCCATCGAGTCGCCGAAGCCGGCACCCCTGGCTACTTTTCCATAGCCGGCGATCACGAACATCACGCCGGTAGTAATTCGCAGCATTGCCATTGGCCATGCCACCATCATCTCATCGCTGATCCTGCGGGTGAATTCACTCATCGGTCTGATCTCCTTGCTGGCTGCCATTTTCGTCCGTTCCGGCAAAATCCAGCGCAGCCGAATTAATGCAAAAACGCGTTCCGGTTGGCTGCGGTCCATCCGGGAATATGTGGCCGAGGTGCGCCCCACAGTTTCCACACAGCGCCTCTTCGCGGCGCATGCCATGGCTGGTATCGAGGCGCGTCCGCACCCGGTTCTCGTCGCTGGCTGCCCAGAAGCTCGGCCACCCGGAACCGGAATCAAATTTCGTATCCGATGAAAAAAGCGGTGCAGCACAAACGACGCAGCGATACATGCCGGGAGCCTTATTATCGACATACACGCCGGAAAACGGCGGCTCGGTGGCGCCCTTCTGGGTCACCTCAATCTGCTGAGCACTCAGGTGTGACAAATCTGTTTCGCTGCGCGTGGTTTTTTTCATATCGCCCTCCCGTACAATCCGGCATGCGGCAAATGCCGCCTGTTTTCACACCGGGTAAGCAGAACCCTGCCGGAGCGTGTCGTCTTGAATAAACAAAAAAATCTCAATGCAATTCTGACCGGCGCCTCGCACGGCATCGGCCCTTATATCGCAAGAGCCATGGCCGCCGAAGGCATTAATCTCGTGCTCGCGGCGCGCTCCACCGGGGAGCTGGAGAGCCTGGCCGATTCGCTGCGCGACCGGATCAGGGTGATCGTGGCCACGACTGATGTCAACGATCCGGGTGACCGGCTCGGGCTTGTGCGGCGCACCCAAAGTGAGCTGGGCGACGTCGACATCCTCATCAATAACGCCGGACTTGAGGAGATTACGCCGTTTGCCGGGCAACGGCCGGACATGATTCAGAATATTGTCGCCACTAACGTCATCGCACCCATGCTGCTAGCCCGCGAGGTGCTGCCGCCCATGCTCGAGCGCGGCCGCGGCTGGATTATTAATGTTGCCTCCATCGCAGGTCGCGCGGGCATGCCTTTTGGCGCCGTGTATTCAGGATCCAAAGGAGCACTCGCCGAATGGAGCATTTCCCTGCATGGGGAACTTGCCGGCAGCGGCGTGTCTGTGTCGGCGGTATGCCCGGGCTTTGTCAGCACAAGCGGCATGCATGCGCGTAAGGGCAAAGCAGCACCTGCGAGCCTGGGCGAGGTCACCCCGGAGGCGGTCGCGAATGCTGTAATCCGTGCGCTGAACACGGGGCATCCTGAGATCCTGGTGAGTACTCGCCCTATTCGCCTGCTAATGGCGCTGCGGGCGCTGGCGCCGCGCGCTGCGCTGAGCCTGGCGCGCCGCACCGGCATGATCGACTATCTGCGGGAACTCGCTGCGACTGCTGATTCTGAGCACCGCACCTGAACCGCGCATCCGTTGCGTCAAATCTTTGCTGAACGGTACTCAACCACCATCAGGACGATGCCCACGAGGCCCGTGACTGCCGCCAGTTCGACGTTTCCAAACACCAGCTGGAACATGCCGGCGATCACGAGAGCCGTGCCCATTATGTACAGGCTCGGGCCAGGAACGATGTCCTCGGATCTGCCGCTGATTGTGGATGCAATCAGGCTCATGCCAACGGCGAGCAAGGCCAGGAAAAAAACCAGCCACACCGCGTGATAAATCGCCATTGAGGTCAGAAAACTTCGTGTGCCTTCCACTGTCGTAAGAAAATCCTGGCTCAACAGCCTGAGCTCCACGAATCCGCCCAGCACTCCACCCACGGTGGCGCCAACGCCCGCAAGGCCTATCGCCGCCCTGCCGGCCGCACTGGCATGCGGATGCGCCTTGCCCGACTTGTTTTCCGACATACTCTACGCTCCCCTCTGGCCAGATATTGACGTGCGGCCCCGAATGGCCGACGCTGCATTCTGCAAATAAAGATAGTAACCGAAACACGCAAGCCTGAGGTAACTGCGCGGCATCAATGTGACGATGCGCAGCAGACGGCACGAGCAGGCGGATCAAGACCCACGATGAAATATCAGTATTTATTTTTGTTGCTGCTGGCCGTGCTCGCGGGCATTTACCTGCTGGCGCCGGGCCTTACGGCCAGGGGCCTTATCAGCCTGGAACGCATGGCGGCCGGACTGGAGGCGCGCAGCCTGACTGTGGACTCGCTGGAGATTCACTATCTTGAGGGCGGTGCGGGTCCTACGCTGCTGATGATCCATGGCTTCGGCGCTGACAAGGACAACTGGTCGCGCATCGCGCGCGCATTCACAGATCGCCACCACGTCGTTGCGCCGGATCTGCCGGGCTTCGGTGACAGCAGCGTGCCCGGGGATATGCGCTTCGATGTCGAGACCCAGGCGACCCGCCTCATCGCGTTCGCCGAGAAACTGGGCCTTGCTCAGATACACCTGCTCGGCAGTTCCATGGGCGGACAGATTGCTACCGTGATCGCCGCGCGGCGGCCTGAACTTGTTGCCAGCCTGGCTCTCTTTGATCCGCTGGGCGTCGAGCAGGAGCCCGGCGTGCGGCCGTCAACAATGATGCGCCGGATGGCCGACGGCCGAAACCCCATGCTGCCCCGTGACCAACAGTCGTTCGACGAGATGTTTGAGCTCATGTTCTTTGATCCACCGTGGGTGCCGGGAGTGATCACCCGGTATTACGCGCAGGTATGGCTCAGCCGGGCAGACCTGCATGCCCGCGTGTTTTCTGACATCACGGTAAATTACGTTGCTCTGGTGCCGCTGCTACCCGCGATACAGGCACCGACCCTCGTTTTATGGGGCGCCGAGGACGCGATTCTGCCAGCGGATGGCGCGGGGATTCTCGCGACTGGTATTGCCCGCAGCACGCTGGTGGTAATCCCTGAGTGCGGCCACCTGCCCATGCTCGAAAAACCCGCGGTTACCGCGGCGCATTACCGCGCGTTTCTGGACGCCCTCCCCGGGCCCTGAATCACGCCGTTTCAGGCTCCGTCAGCAAGCGATTCATGCGCCTGACATAGGCACCCGGATCGTCGAGCTTGCGGCCCTCGGCAAGGCAAGCCTGGTCGAAGAGCGCGATGGCGAGATCCTCAAACCGCTGCTTGTCCTGCTCCTCGTTCAGGCGCCGGATCAGCGCATGCCCCGGGTTGATCTCGAGACTGGGCGCCGACTCGGGGATCTCCTGACCCGCGGCTTTCAGTATCTCGCGCATCTGTTGACCCAATTCGTGCGCTTCTGCCACCAGGCAGGCTGGTGATTCCGTCAGTCGGCGGGTCGTTCGCACGGTCTTGACCCTGGTACCGAGTGTCTTGGTCAGCTTCTTGATCAGCTGCTTGTGGGCGTCGTCAGACTCCGGCTCGGTTTTAGTCTCCGTATCCGCATCGCTGCCGGGCAGCTTGAGCTCGCCGCGGGTCACGTCCTGCAAGTCGTGCCCCTGGTAGTCCGGCAGGTGGGTGACCAGCCATTCGTCGATGCGATCCGAAAGCAGCAAGACCTCTATGCCACGCGCCTGGAACACTTCCAGGTGCGGACTGTTGAGCGCTGCCTTGTGGCTCTCCGCGCTGACGTAGTAAATCTTGTCCTGGCCCTCCTGCATGCGCGCGACATAGTCGGCCAGTGACTGATCCTGTCCTGGTTCGCCGGTATGGGTCGTGGCGAAGCGCAGCAATTCGGCGATTCTCTCACGATTGCCCGGGTCTTCCGCCGGTCCTTCCTTGAGCACCTGGCCGAATGCCTGCCAGGCTTTGGCATAGTCATCCGGGTGCTTTTTCGCCAGGTTCTTCAGCATGTCCAGCACGCGCCGCGTCAGCGCACCGCGCATGGCATCGACGGCCGCATCCTGCTGCAGCAACTCGCGGGAGATGTTCAGAGGCAGGTCGTTGCTGTCGACCACGCCCCGCACAAAGCGCAGGTAAAGCGGCAGGAACTGCTCCGCATCGTCCATGATGAATACGCGCTGGATATACAGCTTCAGACCCCGCGGCGCCTCGCGATTCCAGAGATCGAACGGCGCTCGCGCCGGAATATACAGCAGGCTCGTGTACTCTCGCTTGCCTTCGACCTTGTTGTGGCTCCAGGTCAGCGGATCCTCGAAGTCATGCGCGATGTGTTTGTAGAAAGCCTGGTATTCATCGTCGGACAGCTCGCTGCGCGAACGCGTCCAGAGCGCCGTCGCGCTGTTAACACTTTCCCACTCGTCCTTTTGCTTCTCGTCCTGCTTTTTCATCTGCACCGGTATGGCAATGTGATCCGAATACTTGCGCACCAGCGTCCGCAAGCGCAGGGGGTCAGCAAAATCCTTGTCTTCCTCGCGCAGGTGCAGCAGCACCCGAGTGCCGCGCTCTGCCAGCACCGCGTCTTCCACCGAAAACTGACCATCACCATGGGATTCCCAATGCACGCCCTGCGCGGCATCTTTTCCTGCCCGGCGCGTAAACACCTCGACCTTCGAGGCAACAATAAAGGCGGAATAGAAGCCAACGCCGAACTGCCCGATCAGTTTTGCATCCTTCTGCTGATCGCCGGTCAGATTGTGCAGAAATTCGGCGGTACCGGAGCGTGCAATGGTGCCGAGGTGGGCGACTACCTCGTCCCGGGACATGCCGATGCCGTTGTCGTCTATCGTTACGGTGCCAGCGCTCTGGTCATACGTGATTCTTATACGCAACTCGGGGTCACCAGCCAGCAGCGAGTCATCGGATAGTGCCTCAAAGCGCAGCTTGTCTGCAGCATCCGCCGCGTTCGATATCAGCTCGCGGAGAAAAATCTCCTTATTGCTGTAAAGCGAGTGAATCATGAGGTGCAGCAGTTGCTTGACCTCTGCCTGGAAACCCAGGGTTTCCTTGCCTGTTTTGCCTGTCATCTGTTGTTCACCCTCTCGACTGTAAATTACGGACTATTCTGCTCAATATGCTGGCGAATTGCCGACTTTCAAGCTCTGGCAGCAAAACTCCCGGCCCGTCCTCACAGCAATCCGGGGTCCAGCGCGTTCACTGGCTTACAGACGGGTCCCTGAGATTGCTGCATAATCGCCGCCCTCTGGACGGGAGCGCGTGTGCACAAGACAACGGGCCAATGGAAGCTGGGGCTGGCGCTGTCCCTCGTCACTGCGCTGCTATGGGGCATGCTGCCCATCGCACTCAAGCTCTTGCTGACCGAAATGGACGCCTTCTCCATCACCTGGTTTCGCTTCCTGGCCGCGGCCCTCATCCTCGGCGCCTTTCAGGCTCGCCGAGGCCAGCTGCCGGCCCTCGGCACGCTGACCGGCAAAGGCTGGCTGCTGATGACAATTGCTGCCCTGGGCCTGGCGGGCAACTATCTGCTGTACCTGGTCGGCCTCGATTACATAACCCCCGGCGCCGCGCAGATCGTGATCCAGCTGGCACCAATGCTGCTGCTGCTCGGCGGCCTGATCGTCTTCGGGGAGCGCTTCGATGCCGTGCAGTGGCTGGGCTTTGGTCTCCTGCTCTCAGGCATGCTGCTGTTCTTCAACCGCCGGCTTGCCGAGATCGTGAGCAGCCTCGGCGACTACACCATTGGCATCCTGCTTATTATTGTCTCCGCCATCGTCTGGGCCGCCTACGCCCTCGCGCAGAAACAACTGCTCCGGGCTATGGCCTCCGAGAACATCATGCTGATGCTGTACCTTGCCGGCGTGCTGCTGTTCCTGCCAACCGCCGCACCCGCCAGCCTGCTGGAGCTTGACGGGCTTGGCATCGGGCTACTGGTTTTCGCCAGCCTGAACACGCTGTTCGCCTATGGCGCATTTGCGGAGGCGCTCGACCACTGGGAAGCATCAAGGGTGAGTGCCGTGCTCGCGATCACGCCGCTTCTCACCCTGGGCTTCATGGCAATCATCAGCCTGTTCCCGACCACTATTGCACCCGAACCGCTGAACGCCCTGAGCGTGGGCGGCGCGCTGCTGGTGGTGATCGGCTCGATGATCACCGCGCTCGCCGGTCGCCGCGCAACCCGCGACCCATCGCAGAGCAGCGAGCAGCGTTAAGCGCCTCAGGCGGCGGGTGCGGCCGGTTTTGCCTCCGGTTTCGCCGGACCACGGGTCCACAGGTGTTTGCCGTATTTGCAGAAGCCACGGACGTTGCTCAGGCGCGCATCCTCGCCAGTCTCCGAGGTGATGACGGAACCCTGCAGCAGGGGCTTGAGCTGCGGCCCCACCTCTGCGCCGCCGCCGCCGGAAATCTACGATGGCCTCGAGATCCCAGTCATCGGCCCAGAGCCTGTTTGCCTCGCTCGCGATGGTCTGTGCGAGCTTGCCGAACGCGCCCTCGCGGATCTTGGTCAGATCGAACTTCTTGCCGCGAATCTTTATGAAACCCTGCTCAACCGGCTCGATCAGCCGATACAAGTTCCACGGTAATGCCGCTTTCGTCCTTGAGCTTGTCGGCGATAACGGCAAAGGCGCTGGCTATGCCGCCGTCAATGCTGTGGCTGCCCCGTTCGGAATACCGCGTGCGATCGAGGATCGTGAAATCGGTGGTCTTGAAGCCAATATCGATAATCCCGATCTTCTCGCTTGCAAAGCGCTTGTTAACGACCTCTCCCAGGTTGCCGAGCATCAGATTCAGCATGGCGCCCATCGGCTGCGGTACAACCTTGACCTGCGCGACCCTGACCACCGTTTCCTCTCGCTTGCCATCCGGCCCGATCAGCGCCACGCGATGCTGGCCGGAGAGGATGGACGACAGTTCCTTCATGTGCGTCTTGTAGTGCACGATCGGCAGGCCCACCACCAGCTTGATGGGGTCCTGCTGCTCGACCATGGGCGCAAGCGCGGCCAGCGCCAGGATCTTCGTATAGCTGGTCACAAACTCCTTCTGATCCAGCGTGAAGAACCGTTTCACGCTCTGCCGTTCCGCCAGTTCACCGACGAACCAGCCCTTGCCATCCACTTCAATATGCAGATGCTCTTCGCGACTGGGCGGGTTCAGCGAACTGTCGCCGAATCTGATATCCGTCGCCTCACCATAAACGGACTTGAAGATCGTTGAATCCTTGCCGTTTGTTGCCTTGGTGAACCCGAATCCAATGTCCAAACCGACTACTTCCACGTACCTGCCCTCCGATTTGGCTGAAATCCCCGTCGTTTCTAGCATGGGACCCTTACCGGGTCAAAGCCACCTGTCACTCTTTGGCTGTCTTTGTCTATACTTCAGCTTGCCAGGACCGTCCGCGCCGGCAGGCGCGGTGTCGGATACCGCCAAAAAAACAATTGGTCACAAGCATGACTACAGTAGCAGAACTCCTCTCGCACAAGGGCACCGACGTACTGCGGGTACCCGCAAGTGCCACAGTATTCGAATGTATTGCGGATATGGTGAGCCGGGGCGCCGGATCTGTCCTGATCGTAAACCCGGACGACGAGGTGCTGGGCATTTTTACCGAGCGCGACTATCTGCGGCGAATCGCTCTGGAAGGTCGCTCCTCAAGAAGCACGCCGGTCGCCGAAGTCATGACGCGCGACCTGGTGTCGGTCGATCCGCAATACTCGGTTGACGAATGCATGGCCGTCATGACCAAGCAGAAGATTCGGCATCTGCCCGTCATGGAGAGCGGACGCCTCGTAGGTATTGTCTCTATCGGAGACTGCGTCAGGCACTACTCGAAAGAGGCCGAGGCACGCGTCCGGTTCCTGCGCGACTATATTGCCGGCCAGTACTGACGCCGGGGTTTGCAGCCACCCGCACTCCCCCGCTGTCACGCAAAGTGCTCTAGTACCGCGCTCGCCACTTGTTCGGCCCCCTCTTCCAGATGCAGATGATGCCCGCCGCCAATTTCCACCAGCGTGGCAACTGACAATAAGGCGAGCCGCCTGCTCATTTTCAGCGCGTCGAACTGCAGTCCGTCGAGGGCCCGCACCACCAGTGTCGGGGCCGTAATGCTGCCGATGAATGCAAGCACCTGCGGCTCGGTCATGCGCAAGCGCGAAGGCAGCGTCAGCCTGGCGTCGTTGCGCCAAAACCAGCCATCGCTGCGCTGTTCCAGCCCGCGCTCACAGAGCAGCTCGGCGGCCGAGCGGGAAATTCCCGCCCCACCCGCCGCCCGCGCCGACACGGCATCGTCAAAGCTCGCATAGCTTGGCGGGACCTTGCCGACAAGCACCTCCTCGCGCTCCCAGGCCGAACGTAGCGCAGCAGGCGCGGTATCAGGCGCACCGGTCAGGGGGCCGATGCCTTCGATCAGGGCCAGCTTCTCTACCCGCTCCGGAAAGGCGCCTGCCAGCAGCACCGCAATCCCCGCGCCCATTGAGTGGCCGAGCACACTGCAACGCTGCCAGCCCAGGCCCGCCATTGCTGCCAGCACGTCCGGCACATAGTCGATGAATGTGTACGGGTCGCCTTGTCCGCGGTGTGGGCTCAGTCCATGTCCCGGCATATCCGGCGCAACAAGCCGGCAACCAGGCAGTCGGGGAGCCAGCCGTGCGAAGCTCGCAGCGTTGTCCAGCCAGCCGTGCAGGGCAAGCACTCTGCGGCCGTTTTCCGGGCCCCATGCGAGAGCCTCGAAGCGCCGTCGGCCATGATTGATGGTAATTTCCTGAGGGTGCAAATTGTTCCTGCTGAATCCGCTGTGACTGGCCGCGCTGCTGGCCGTGGGTCGGCTAATCGCGATGCATTTCGATGGCGGCAATATCGAGCCAGCGAATATAACGCGCGCCGTCCTTATCGGATACCAGCAGCCCGTCGTTGCGTTCGCTGACATCCTGCTCGTGAGAGAGCAGCAGCTGCGTGCCATCGGTCAGGTTCACACGAACGGAATCCGGATCGGCCACTGCGATTCGGGATATAAATCTGAATGGGACCGCATAGCCGAGGCGGCCCAGACGCCCGTCCAGCATCTCGAAATCCCAGGATTCGTCAAGATCGAAAGCAAACTGGCCGGTGAGCCTCTGCTCATCGCGCATAAAGACTGTTCCTGCCAGCCGCGCGGGATTTGCAAAGTCTGCGTAATCCGGTGACGGTTCTGGCGGTCGCGCGAATTCAATGCGGCGGAATTCACGCCAGGGCACGTCCACGCGGGCCCCGCCTGTGAGTTCAACATAGATGCCCCGGTTTTCGTCATTGACGTCGTTGCTGCCGGTGATGATCAGCGTCTCGCCCGTTCTAAGCGTGACTTTACTTCCCGCTGCGCTCTTCTCAATCGCGGATATGTCGCCAAATTCAATGCTCACGTCTTCGCCGTCTAACTGGCCGTCGAGCACATCACCGGTAACCCGCTCATCGTGGTCCCACTGGATGTAGCCGCGCAGGACGCCCGCACCGCTCTCCAGAACACCGAACAGCGGCACACCCCACGGCATCGGGGCGTCTGCAGGCGCCGCCACAAAATTGATACTTGAAACATCTCGCCAGCGCACCTTTGCTATGCCCGAACCCGACTCGAAAATCTGCAGGTTCGTTCCCGGGCCCAGGTCATTCGAGTTGTCCGCGAGCAACAAAGTATCGCCGTTGCGCAACTCGAGCAGCACCCCGTCCTCGCCCCGCGGCGCCAGCCGGGCAATGTCACCAAATCGGCAAACGAACGCGTGCGGCTGCCGGAAATCCGAGAAGCGGTTCTGGCGACTGAACAAATCCACAAGATCGCCCAGGCGACGTATCCGGGACGGGCCCCGCGTCTCCAGGTACTCGATGTCATCTGCCGTCAGCTGCCCGACAAACTCGTTGTGGGTTTTCTCTGCGTTGAACTGATCGGTCCACAGGATCTCTTCACCATCCCAGCGCAGGGGCCCCGTGCGGGACTTCCCGTCTTTGGTAGTAACGGTGCCGTACAGCAACTGGCTGGCTTCCTGCGCCGCCTCGAGCGGCATGGCAAAAACCAGCGCTGCCGCGAGAAATATAGCTTCGCATCGCATTCGCATGCCCCCCAGACAACTGCGAAATTATCCTACTCGCTTTAGGTCTGGCTGGCGATCAATGGTTCATTTCCCGCGCGGATGAGTGGGCTTTGCCCTGCGCTGCCCGCGATGCTGATGCCCGATGGCCTCACTTTTTGCAAACGCGGCTGTCGCCATCGCGCTGGCCACGAACTGGGCGCGCGGAATACGCTCACCCCCTACAGGTTCGCGGGGCAGGTCGGCACGCTTGCTGCTTTTCTTTTTCTTTTTCATCGCTGGCTATCGAATCCCGGGCAGCAAATTTACCCGGGCCGGCGTCGCCAAACCGTCGAATCGATCACAAGCACGGCCACCGGTGCTTAAGTTAAACGCCAGCTACCCGGCGCCGCTCAGGCAACATAGCCCTTGATGAACTTGTACTCTTCCGCCAGAGCTTTCTTCATGTCTGCGGCGATGAACGCCGCAAGTTTGCCGCCGACAAACGGGATACTGCAATCGATCTCGAAACTGAGCTTGTTTACACAGCCTTTCGCAGACGGCTGCAGTTCCATGCTGCCCTCGATACTGACCGGGACGCCAGGGGACTCTATCTCCAGTTCGTTCAGATATCCTTTCTTGCCGGCCTGCCAGGACTCACTCTGCACCAGCGTGGACCATTCGCCGAGAAACTTCTTCAGCATGCCGGGCGCCTGCGATTCGACCTCCCGCTGGGTCTTGATAGAAAACTCCTTGCCCTTCTTTTTCTTCTCGAGCACCCGGACATTCCGTGCGCCCACCGCGGCGAACTTCTTCTTGTAAAAAGCCGGATCAATGAAGGCCTGGTAGACGGTATCCAGATCTGCATCGTACTTATGCGTGGCCGTAACTTTCATGGTCGCCCCTCCCATGCTTGTGAGCTGCTTCATTGTAGCGGACCTACTGCCATTCAGCCCATGTTCAGTTGCCAGGCGCTCTAAATGACCCTGCGCACAACCTTCGATGCGTGATGTAAAGATGAGGAGACCTGGCAATGAATAGTTTGAAAAATATGCGGTTACTGAGCCTGCTTGCGCTGGCAGTGCTTGCGCTTGGCGCCGGACTGCCGGCAGGCGCAGATGCCGGGGAAGAAGGCGCGCTTCAGTCGCAGCGCGGAAGGACGCGCAACCGCCGAGGCGGCACTGCGCCAGCGGCTGACGCGCGCTGAAGCCAGCGAGGCACGCGGCGATGGTGCAGGATGGCCCGCGGGTCTGCTCCGGGTCGTGTGGCCTCCGGCAAGCGCACGGGCTCTGCAGCCGGCACCGGCATGCGACTGGCGAGCCATGACACCGTCGACTTCAGTATCTATAACGCTCTCAGCGAAGTGTTCTACGACCTGGACCGCGACGGGTATTTCTATGGTTTCGCGATGACCTTCGATGCCGATGTCAGCAGCCGGCTGGGCAGAGGTCTACGCCGAGTTGTTCCTGAGCAGGAACGGCGGTCCCTGGAATCACTACTACACTACCCGCGTATTCAGCATTCTTGACGCCGACAGCGCCGATGCCTACGAAGTCGTCACCGAGCTTGATGTCGGTTATCCCACGGGAGACTACGACGTGCTGATCGAGCTCTACGACGCCTACAGCGGAGACTTCCTGACGGACTTCGGTCCGGACGAGGACGCGGCACTGGCCTGGCTGCCGCTGGAAGACGCCGCGCTTGATGCGCCCTACTACCCCTCCGGACACCAGTATGGCGGTGGCGGCGGCAGCGGGCCCACGCTGATTGTTCTTATCGCACTGCTCGCGGCCTGGCGGCAGCGACAGCGCAGTCAGCGCACTGCCGTAGATCGTCGGCGCAAAGCGTCGTGACCCGTCACGGGACCGGTAGCGCAGCGCTTGATGCAAGCGGGCCTCAGTTGTCGTGGCGCCCTGCTCCACCCAGGTCTTGATCAGGGCGATTTCCTCCGCGCTCAGCGGGGCCTTGCCGTGCGGCATCCTGATCGAGGCGTCCGCCCTGCCCTCGATCAGAGCAACGAGAATGCTGGTCAGACTGTCGCCGGGGATGACGATGCGGCCGAACTGGGTGCCCTTCATCAGCCCCGCATAGGAATCCATCAACAGACCGCTCGCCTCGTAGCCCGCGGCGCCCTGCTTGTGACACTCCACGCACTGCGCATCCAGGATCGGTTTTACCTGTTTCGTGTAGCTCACCGCGGGCGGTTTCTCGGCAGCGCAGCCGGACATCAGTGCCGCGCCCGTCAGCGCAGCAAGGAGCCCCGCGTGGACGAGATTCAGTTTCATGCTCATGCCATCTACCTCCGGTGGCGAATTCGCTTACTAAAAAGGCTAGGGACAATCACGCCGAGACGCCATCCGTAGTTTCCCTGAGCAGCGCCGGGCAGGCGATTTTCTCACAGGCCCAGGACCTCGCGACCCTGCTCAAACACGATATCGACTGGTATCCCGGCCGCATCCAGCCTCGCGAGATCAGCCTGCAACTGCGCCCCGATGATGCCCGACTCATCGGTCAGCTTCCGGGCACCCGCATAGTCGCCATCGCCCTGTAAGGTCAAAATACGGTTTGACAGGGCATTCATGGCCGCCGCAAATTTTTCGGCATTAACGCGATAGCGACCGGTGGTCTCATCGCGCTCAAATGCGCCCATATCACGAAAGAAATTGAAGCGGACCATGTTAGCGCGACCGTGTGCGCTGGTGGCACCAAAGCGGACCGAACGGAAAATACCGGCCATAAAAGTCACGTAGTTGTCCATCAAAGCACCTTCGGGAATTTCATCTTTCGCCCGCAGGCCGCTGATCATGTACAGGCCCAGGATGTCCGCCTTGCCTTCCTCCATGCTCGAGGCGAGCTCCTTCAGCGCAAGCCGGACCGTGCCCGAGCCGTTGATGGTGTTCTTTACGCCCAGCCCATGTGCCACCTCGTGAAACATGGTGTTGGCAAAAAACGCATCAAAGGTAATGTGCTGCAGCTGGTCCTCGGCGATCAGTTCGTCGGCAATGGGCACCAGGATCTTGTCGAACTTGGCCCGCATGGCGTTCTTGAGCTGCAGTCGTCGCGTACCTTTTTGCAGCTGCACCTGCTCGTCGTTGGGCAGGTTGATCGCGATGGTCTTGGAGCCGGCGTTGCAGTCCCCCGCGTAATAAACCACATCGTAGGCATTGAGGTCGGAGTCGGTACCCGGCTCTTCCGCCTTGTAGACGTCCGGCACCGGCAGGCCGCGCTGCAACTCGGGCAGGAAGGCCGCGTATCGGGACAGGCGCTCGCTCCAGGCCAGGTCTTTGATCAGCACGTAGGATTCGAAAGAAGCGCGGTAACCGAACAGCTGATCCTCGTAGGTCTCGATCGGGCCCGATGACCACATCGATCGGGTTGTTCTTCATATCCATCCAGGCCAGATCGCTGGGCTGGTAATCGTCGTTCAGAAAGGCCTCGGCGCGCAGGCGGAGATAGTTCGCAAACTGCGGGTCCACGGCCAACTCAGCCGCCTCGCGCAACAGGGTCGCAGCGCGCGTGAGCTCCGCGGCAAATGCCTTGCTGTATGGCAGCAAGCTCAGATTACCCGCGTCATCACGGCGCACCAGCGAATATTGGCCGGTCTTGCCCGGCTCAGGCCAGGCCTCGAATTCCTGCTTGCTCATGTCTGCCGGGTAAAAATTCGCCCCCGCGGGCTTGGGGCCGACGCCCGGCACAAACGGCTGGTTGGCATCCAGGCGATCCCAGGGGCCGTAGTTGATCGTGGCAAAGGCCCTGAGCTCAGGCGTTTCCAGTCGGCTTAGCAAGCCATCCTGGTCACCCCAGGCCTGTTGCCAGAACAGGTCGTCCATGATGCGCGACGCCTCGATAAGCAGCGCAATCATATTGCGTTGATTTGCGTCGAGGCGTCCGAGATCGGCGGTCAGCCGGAAAGGCGCGTAGATTGCCAGGCGACTGGCGGCGGCGCTTTCGGCCGCTTCCTGCGGGCTGGCTGCAGGTACGGCGGCCTGCTCCTCGACCTTGCCTGAACAGGCAGCGAGCAGCAGTATCAGAACCGAAATAACCCCATAAGAACGATGCATGGTTGCCTCCTGTAAGCGGTCCCCGCGCACGGCTGTCGGGGGCGCAAATGCTATCACGGGCCGAAGTCGACGCGCTCGTGGCTTACAATAGCGCTTCTGGCCGGTCAAAAGGAGGGCGACTCATGTCAGCATGGCAGGAATTCAAGGACAAAATGGCGCTCAAATGGCGTAGTCGCAAAGCGGTCACAGGCGACGGAGACGGTCGCTTCCGGTCGCTGCTGGCCGTGGCGCTCGTTTTGCTGCTGGTTCTGTTGCTCACGAGTTGGTATTGGTCGCGGGAACCCAAAATTTTCTGGGTCGATTTTGCAGACGGCCGGCAAGCCGGCTGTGACCGGCTACGCCACAACCGACGCCCTGATTGGCGTCGCCAACACCCTGCTGGACAAGCCCGGCGGCTATCTCAGCAACGACCTGTTTCCACCCGGCGTTTTTCTCGACAATATTCCCAACTGGGAATTTGGGGTCCTGATTCAGACCCGCGACCTCGCCCGCGTCCTGCGCAACGACTACAGCCGCTCGCAGTCACAGTCGACCGAAGATCCGGACCTCTCAAAAGCCGAACCGCTGTTCAACTTCGACAGTGAAAGGTGGATTCCACCCGCGACGGAGGGCCGCTATCGCAAGGCAATTGAGCACGTTGAGAATTACCAGGCGCGGCTGACCAGGACCGGCGACTCAGACACCCAGTTCTATGCGCGGGCGGACAACCTGCGTGAATGGCTGATCGTAGTGGAAAAACGGCTGGGCAGTCTTTCGCAACGTCTAAGCGCGAGCGTCGGCCAGGCGCGGGTCAACACCGACCTGGCCGGCGACCCCGACGCCGACACCGCCACGCCCCGACCTGCGGTGATCATGGTAAAAACACCGTGGACGAAAATCGACGACGTATTCTTCGAAGCGCGCGGCACGCGCCTGGGCGCTCGTACATTTTCTGCGCGCCGCCGAATACGATTTCCGGGAAGTGCTGGACAAGAAAAACGCGACGGTCAGCCTGCGCCAGATTATTCGTGAACTCGAGGCGAGCCTGGAACCGCTGCACAGCCCGATCGTGCTGAACGGCACGGGCTACGGTCTCTTCGCCAATCACTCGCTGGTCATGGCGTCCTATCTGTCGCGCGCAAACTCTGCCGTGATCAACCTGCGGGAACTGCTCGACCAGGGTTAAGCACCCTACGCACTGCCCTGGCGGGCAGGGAGATCGCGAGCCGGGATGATCTCCGCAAGCGTCAGCGCCTCGCTGTAGACAATCACGGCCTCACCCTTTACGAGCTGGGCGGTCACGCGCTCGACCTTTTCCCGGAGGCTGTAATCACGGTCTCCGTATTCCGTGCCCTCGCGCAAAACATACTGCTCGATAAGGCCTTCCAGCGCGTCCCGGCTGAGCGCCGCCGGCGGCACCTGCACCCAGTCGATAGTCATGCGGGCTCCGGCGGCCGATCCAGCACCTGTTCGCCGCTGGCCGCCACTTCTTCAGAAAAAAGCGCCGACAGTCGCGCGGTGACCGGGCCCGGCGCTCCCGAGCCGATGGTCCGACCATCGATGCGCGTAACTGCCGCCAATTCGCCCATCGTGCCGGTGCAAAAAACCTCGGCAGCGCGGTAGAACTCGGTCAACGACAGGTTTGCCTCTCTGTGCGCAATGCCTTCACGTGCGCACAGGCTCAGCACAACGGCGCGCGTCACTCCCTCGGGACAGGCCCGACAAAAACTCGTCTGCACAATATCCTCATGCACGAGAAACAGATGCGTGGCGTTCGTCTCAGCGACAAAGCCATGGGTATCAAGCATCAGCGCATCGTCGGCGCCAGCCGTGTTGGCTGCTATTTTGGCCAGTATCGAGGGCAGAAGATTGTTGTGATGAATTTTCGGATCGAGGCAATCTGGTGGCGAGCGCCGCACGGCGCTGGTGATCAGTGACAGACCATTTTTTTGATACACCGGTGGCTTGTGTTCTGCCAGCACGATGAGCGTCGGGCCCGACTGATTCAACCTCGGGTCCATGCCGGAGGTGGTCTTCACGCCGCGGGTCAGCGTCAACCGGATGTGCACACCATCCCACATGAAATTGGCTTCCAGCGTGCGGCGAATCTCCCGCAAAAGCGCGTCGGACGAAGGGATTTCTTCGAACGCCAGCGCCTGAGCCGAGCTTCGCAGACGATCGAGGTGGCTCGAGAGCTGGAAGATACGACCACCGTATAGGCGCAGCCCTTCCCAGACTGCATCGCCGCCCTGAACGCTGCTGTCGAAAGGGCTGATGCCCGCCTGGTCACGATGCACCAGCCGACCGTTGATATTAATAATCAAATCGCGATTCTTCGGATTAAACGCCTGCTGCATAACTGATCCCTACTGACGCACGATGCGGCAAGCATACAGGCTGGCGTAGATCACGCGACACTCTTCGAGCAGCCCCGCGAGCCGCTCTGGCACATCGACGGCCGAGCAGGTCGGCGCCGCAAAACCTGTCGATGCCAGCACCGTGTGATACCAGTGTGGCGCCCAGACGCCGTCGCTCGCACGCGGCCCGGCCGGCCAGCTCAACATGCGCGGAGTAAATGCGATGCCGAGCTCCTGGCACAGCAAGCCGAGAATTTCGGCCGGTGCCTCCAGCACATCCCGGGCATCGATGACCAGCGGCCGGACACCCGCCTCCCGCACGCGCTCGAAAATTCGCAGTTGTTGTGGCAGCCCCGTGTCCTCAAGACCCGGATCGGGCGTCACCCGGTCGAGCGACAAGAGCATGCGCGCCGGCTCGCGAATCAGAAACAGGTGTGTCAGCGTATCCAGCCAGTCTCCGTGCATGTTCGCGAAAACATGGTGGGCCATGTGCTTCTGGTAATAAATCTTCTTGTTGCCTGGCACAGGACCGGTCAGGTTCGCGGCGACCTTGCGCCAATCCGTATGCTGGCTGGCAATAACCTGGTCCCGCCCCGGATGCTGGAGTCCGGTACGTGCCAGGTAGGCTGCGTAAAAAGGTTCATCGACAACCGCGGTATCGCCGCGATTCTCCCAGGCACGCATCATCGCGGTGGAAATATTGCGTGGGCCAGACCAGGCAGCAATTCGCAGCGGCAGGTCATTCGCCGACATGCCGGGCCCCTCAATTCTGGACGGCAATGAGCTCGATGTCGAAAACCAGAATGCCCTGGGGAGCGCCTGGCCGCGAGCTGTTCTTGTACGCGAGTTCCGGCGGAATCCAGAAGCGTCGCTGCTCGCCCGCTACCATCAGCTGCAGGCCTTCTGTCCAGCCCGTGATCACCTGATTCAGCCGGAACTTGATGGGCTCGCCTCTCACGCGGGAGCTGTCAAACATCTGCCCGTCCGTGGTCCAGCCACTGTAATGCACCTCCACCGTACTGGTCGGGCCCGGGTGCTCACTGCCGGTTCCGGGCACCAGCACTTTCCATGCCAGACCGCTTGCGGAGCGCTCTGCGTCAGCCGGGATTGCCGCAACATCGGGTGGCGCTGGGACACTCGCGGGCGCCGCAGCCGGACCTGGCTCCGCCGCCTGACTGCCCGGGTCCGCCGCGGCCGTCGGCCGCTCGCCCCTGCCGCACCCGGCAATGGTCAGCGCGGCAACGAAAATGGCCGCCACGCCCGCGCTGCACAAGCCGTTGTTCTTTTCTTTCACTGCTAATCCTTATAGATCGAAATATCCATTCGCCCGTCCGACATCCGCAGCGCGCGATACATGCCTTCGGTGTTGAACGGCATGGCGACGTTGCCCTTGGCATCAATTGCGATGACGCCCCCGCTGCCGCCGGCGCTTACCAGGTCGTTCATGATGACGCCCTGCGCCGCAGCTGCCAGGCTGTCACGCCGAAGCTGCACGCGCGCGCAGATTTCGTGGGCCACCGCGTAGCGGATAAAGAACTCGCCATGACCGGTAGCGGACACCGCGCAGCTCTGATTGTTGGCATACGTACCCGCACCGATGATGGGCGAATCGCCGATGCGCCCGTAGCGCTTGTTGGTTGTACCGCCGGTCGATGTCCCGGCGGCAACGTTACCCGAGCGATCCACCGCGACCGCGCCTACAGTTCCGAACTTGTTCTCAAACTGCAGAGGATCCTGCATGGAGGTTACCTCGTCAGCTTCCCGCGTCTGCGCGACTTTCAATTGTCGATAACGGAACTCGGTATCGAAATAATGGTTGTCTACCAGTTCCGCCCCCGCCAGCGCCGCAAACTCATCGGCACCTGCGCCCGACAGCATGACGTGCGCGGATTCATCCATTACTTTCCTGGCCAGCAGTATCGGATTGCGAACGCGAGTCACGGCCGCCACAGCACCTGCGTTTAGCGTGCGGCCATCCATGAGCGAGGCATCGAGTTCGTGGCTCTCATCATGGGTATATACGGCACCCTTGCCAGCGTTAAACAACGGGGAGTCCTCGAGGATCACGATGCTCGCCTGCACGGCATCAAGACTGCTGCCGCCTCCCTGCAGGACCTTGTAGCCCGCGTCCAGGGCCTCGCCCATCTTGGCGCGGATTTCTGACTCGCGCGCCTCTGTCAGGCTGCTGCGGGTGATGGTCCCGGCACCCCCATGTATTGCCAGCCCGAAAACCTGCTCGTTCGCAATACTGTCGTTCATGATCGCAACTCCCAGCAGCATGCAAACCAGCAGATACGTACTACGCCTGTTTTTCCTGCAGATCAGGGTCATGTTCATTCCCGTCCGTTCCACGCACTAGGTGAGTTCGGCGAACGCGCGGCGCAACGCGGTCACGACTCGCTTTGCGTCCGCTCTGCTGATCACCATAGGCGGCTTGATCTTGAGCACATTGTAGCGCGGGCCATCCACGCTGATCTGGATATCCTGTTTCTTCAACAATTCAACCACTTGGCGTGCCCTGGCCGGCGCCGCGGCGCGCGTGGCCCGGTCCCTGACCAGTTCCAGCCCGATAAACAGGCCGCGACCGCGCACATCACCCAGCAAGGGCACATCCGCCGCCATCTCTGTGAGCGACGCCAGCCAGTCTTTGCCCAGCGCTGTGGCATGGGGCAGCAGGGACTCCTGCTCCATGACATCCAGCACCGCATGTCCGGCGGCACAGGCCACCGGATTGCCACCAAACGTATTGAAGTATTCCATGCCGTTGGCAAGCGAATCCGCGATTGCGCGCGTGGTCACCACGGCCGCCATGGGATAGCCGTTACCAATCGGTTTCCCGAGCGTCACGATATCCGGCACGACGCCCTGGTGCTCGAAGGCCCACAGGTGTTCACCCAACCTGCCGAAGCCCACCTGAACCTCGTCGGCAATGCACAGTGCACCGACCTTGCGGGCGTGCTTGTAGGCGCCCGCAAGATAACCGTCCGGAAGCATGATCTGGCCACCGCAGCCGAGCGCCGATTCGCAGATGAAAGCCGCCGGCCGGCGGCCTGCGCCGACACTGCGCGCAAACGCCTGCGCCACCGACTCCACGTACAGCTGCTGCGCATCGGGCTCGCCCGAAAACACCCCGTTGTAGGTGTCGGGCACGGCTGCGACCTGCACATGTGAGGCTCGCCCACCGCCGCCGGGCCCCTTGAATTTATAGGGACTCAGGTCGACCATCGCACCAAGATTGCCATGGTAGGCCCCTTCCAGAACCACCGCGTCGGTGCCACCGGTGTGCGCACGCGCCAGTCGCAATGCGAGATCGTTGGCCTCGCTGCCCGAACACACCATGAAGCAGGTATTCAGCGGCTCCGGCATCAGGCTCGTCAGGCGCTCCGCATAGCTCACGAGCCCGTCATGCAGATAGCGCGTATTGGTATTGAGCAGTGCCTCCTGGCGACAGATGGCGGCCACCACCTGCGGGTGCGCATGACCGACATGTGCCACATTGTTAACGAGGTCCAGGATCTTTCGGCCCTGCTCGGTATACAGGTAGGCCCCACGACCACGCACCACCTTGATCGGAGTCGCAAACGCCAGGCTCAATGACGGTGGCAAACAGCAGTCGCGGCGGCGCGCGAGTACCACCGGGCTGGCGCCGCACTGTGCATTCAGTTCATCGTCCGACAGGCCCACGAAACGTGCAGGATTCGGACACAGGCTCTGCCACACGCCCGCCTCTGAGTGCCGCGCAACGCCGGGGAAATCACCGACGTAACCCAGCAGGTCGAGCACCACCTGGAAATGAAGATGCGGCGGCCAGCCGCCGTTGACCGCAGCGTCTCCCATGCGTGCAAGCAGCTGGCCTTTCTTGATCTCCATGCCAACGCTCAGCCCGTGCAGAGAATCGCGGCTGAGGTGGCCATAAAGCGTGTAGAAAGAATGCGCCGCGTCTGGCCCGGGATGTTCGATGATGATCGTCGGCCCATAGTCGAGTGGTGAAAAATTCTCGGCAAAGCTGTGCACCACCCCACCCAGCGGGGCAAAAATCCCGGTGCCGGCGGGCGCGAATATGTCGACCCCCAGGTGCACGGTACGAGGCTCATCGTCTGGACCAGATGCGAATACCTCGCTTTGGTACAGGCCACGGATTTCACCGTAACGGCCGATCCCGATCTCGGCCCCTGCCGCCGCGATATGGCGGTTCACCAGCTCACCAAAACTCGCAACATCCGGTGGTGAGATCGACCCCTCCAGGTCAGCGCTGCGAGGCGTAAAGTCGAGGACGCGAATTGCTCCCGGTCGACCGATGCCGCGCAGGAGCGGCGCGGGATCCTGGTCGGCAAGCCAGTTCGCAAGTGGCGCACCGTCCGGTCGGGGAATCAAGCCACACGCATCGCGCAAGCTCGCCGTGGCAAAGCCACGCTGCATGCCCCGCAATTGTTTGAGCAGGGCACGCGCATTGTCCTCACTGCGGGTCAGATACGCGTTGTCCGGATCCGCTATGCGGGCCCTGCGCCGAATGACACAGGCTCGCGGCAAGCCGGGCGCAAACGAGGTCATAGAGAATATCCAGTTCGATGTCGGTCAGCTTCAGAACCGAATGGTAGGCCGCCACCACTTCCTGGCCCGCCAGCAGCGGTCTGTCCTGGCGCATCATGAAATAGGCAAGCGCGATCGCCAGCTCGAACACGACCGGCGCATGCAAGGCATCCCCGAAATCGATAAGGCCGGAAACACTCACACCGTGGCCGGGTCTGGGCCCGACCAGCAGGTTGTGGTCGTTAATGTCGCCGTGAATTACGCTCCTGCGCAGGCCTTGCAGGGCGGGCAGAACATGGCGGCGAAAACTCTCGAGACTGTCGCCGACCAGATCGCACACGTCCGCAGCGAGCGGCGCGCCAACGCACACCTCTTCGGCGCAGGCGAGATCCCAGGCGTGATGTCTCCGTGCGCATGGATGCTCAAAGTCCAGCAGCGCCCTGTCCAGCTCGGCCAGTCCCCGACCAATGCTGCGCAATAGCCGCGCGTCGGGCGGCGCCCCGTCGCAGACCAGCTGCCCGGGCAAGAAGCTGAGCAGACGTACCGCATGCTCCGGACCGCCAGGTCGGGACCAGGTGGATACGCCTTGCCCCTCTACATCAGGCTGCGGCTCGGGCACTGCAAAACTCAGCCGGGCCCGGCCGAGATGTGCAAGCAGCGCATTCTGCATCTCGAGCAAGGCCGTGTCGGCGTCCACGGGGCTGATCTTCAGCACATGCATAGCGCCGGCTTCAGTCCCCATCTGAAAACTCAGGTCAGCAAGCCCTGCCATCCTGAGCGCGGGCGCAGTCAGCCCGAAGCGCTCCCGGGCGATCTCGCCAGCAGTACTTTCAGTGATCTCATAGTGGCTGACAGGCGCTGGCGTTTTGGCCATCGTCGCTACCTATAGCGGGTTTGAATAGGCGAATTGTGCCAGCATCGCTGCACGGTGGCCCGCTTTTTCACATATGTGGGGCGGGGTTATCCGCATCGCCCGTCAGTGCTAAAATGCGCCAACCTCGCACAAGAGCGAACAGGCGCGCCCTATTGCGAAACGGGGACCGTTCGGTCCAACTATCCGATCGCGCCTGTTCCGCAAAGGACCACCGCTATGTCGATAATCGAAAAGCTCGAGCCACTACGCAAGCATGGCGGCAAGATCCTCACCCGGGGCCTGCCCGATGCTGTCGTCGAGCGGTTTGCCGGCACCCATGCCGACCTGGTGCACGCGGTGAATGAAGCAGTGATTCTGCACCGCCAATTGCTGAAAGAGTTTCCTGATCTGATGGCCATGGACGAGGAAGACCAGGCGAATACGATCCGTGAACACTACGTCAATTTTTACCCTGACGATGCGGTAAATCCGTATGTGTCCCTGTCAGCGCGCGGGCTCCTGGCTTATCAGTACCCGGGGCGCCGTTATCTACGACTGCGGTGGCTACGGCATGCTGGGTTTCGGGCACGGCCCCGAAAACATACTGCAGGCGATGAGCGGCAACCAGGTCATGGCCAATATCATGACGGCGAACTTCAGCCAGCTTCGCCTCGCGCAGGCCCTGCGGAAAGAAATTGGCCGCACGCGGGATGCGGGCTGTCCGTACGAGCGATTCCTGTGCCTGAACAGCGGCTCGGAAAGCGTGACGTGCGCCGCCCGCCTCTCGGACGTCAACGCGTTCGATATGACCA
Organism: uncultured Gammaproteobacteria bacterium; assembly: GCA_963759075.1. Taxonomy (GTDB): domain Bacteria; phylum Pseudomonadota; class Gammaproteobacteria; order Steroidobacterales; family JABDLF01; genus JABDLF01. Next base: position 9,645 of record CAVWXZ010000034.1, on the reverse strand, counting down.
ACCCCGGCGGGCGCCACGCAGGCAAGAAAATCGTGGGTCTCGCGATGAAGGGCGGCTTTCATGGCCGCACCGACCGCCCGGCGCAGTTCTCCGACAGCACACACAAGACCTACGCGAAGCATCTTGCGAGCTTTCCGCGACCGCGACACGCTCATGACGATTGAACCCAATAACATCGCGCAGCTGGAGCAGGCCTTTGCAACAGCGGAGCGTGACAAGCTGTTTATTGAGTCATTCTTCGTGGAACCGGTAATGGGTGAAGGCAATCCCGGCTACCCACTCGATCCGAAGTTTTACCAGCGCGCCCGCGAGTTGACGCTTGAGCACGGCGCATTATTGCTCGTGGACTCTATCCAGGCGGGCCTGCGCGCGCACGGCTGCCTCTCCATCGTCGACTATCCCGGCTTCGAAAACTGCGCGGCGCCTGACATGGAAACCTATTCCAAAGCGCTGAACGCCGGGCAGTATCCGCTTTCAGTGCTGGCCGTAACCGGGCGCGCGGCCGATCTTTACGAGAAGGGCATCTACGGCAACACGATGACTGCCAATCCGCGGGCACTGGACGTAGCGGTGGCAGTGCTGGAGAACGTCAGCGAGGAAATGCGGGCAAATATTCGCGAGCGGGGCGAAGAATTCGTAACCAAACTGAGAGCCCTCGCCGAGGAACTTGATGGGCGTATTACCGGCGTGCAGGGCACGGGCCTGCTGGTGAGCTGTGAACTCCATGACAGCTACAAGTGCTATGGGGCTGGCAGCATAGAGGAATACATGCGGCTAAACGGAATCGGCGTGGTGCACGGTGGCGTCAACTCATTGCGCTACACGCCGCATTTCGCGATTACCTCCGACGAGGTAGATTTGATGGTCGAATGCACGAAAGACGCGCTGCTAAGCGGGCCGCGTCATCAGTCGGAAGCGTTCAGCCGGGCCACGGGCTGAGGCCCACGGGCAGTTCAGTCACCCGCTGTCGTTGCCCGTCAGTTCCGGCCATGCTTCAGGGTCCAGATTCCATTCAACGAGGCAGAAACGCAGGATGCCTGCCTCGCGCAATGGGATCCAGGCCATCCACAAGCGCAGTCTTGAGCATCAGGCCGAACAGACGCTGGCGATAGGGTGCTTCCGTGACGGTGGCCACGACGCGCGAAACAAACTGGTCGTCTGGTACGCCCCGCGGTCCGATCGCCGACACGCAGGCATCGTGAATCAGGCGAAACTCGGCGATAGTCAGAGGGCTTTGCGGACTGAACTGCCGGGTCTGCGCCCGCTGATCGCCCAGGGTGTTCAGCGCCGGGAGCACCTCATCGCGCACGAGCGCTTCCTCAGCCTCGCTGAACCGGCCGTCCGCCGCGACCAGCATTGCCACGCACAGGGCCATCGCGCGCCTGCTGTTGGGCACCGGACTGAAGAGGTCTTTTCCGCTGTCGCTCGTCATCAATATCCGGCCGCGTGACCGTCCTTGCGTGATTCCGACGCGCCCGATGTACACCCCGCTTTCCGGGGTGCTGGCAATGGCCTGGTAACCACCAAAGCCGCCCTTGCCATAGCGCACATCGTGGCCGCGATCGGTCAATCCCCTGATCGCCTCCGCTGGAGAAACCCTGCTCGACAAACACGGTGCCGCCATTGCTCATGTGCTCTCCGGTAGGCTGGCTGGAGCCGTCGTGGCGTATGCGCGGTGCATCGCCCGCCTCCTGCAGATTCATGCCGAAAGTCCACGATATTAACGATGATCTGGGCATGCCCCTGCGGCTGCATGCCACCGCCCATGAGGCCAAAGCTGAGCCAGGGCTTGCCGCCACGCGTGACGAATGCCGGGATAATTGTGTGAAAGGGCCGCTTGCCCGGTTCGAATACATTCGCGTGGCCCGCTTCCAGGCTGAACAGTTCGCCGCGATCCTGGAGTATGAATCCCAGCTCACCCGGGGTCATTCCGGACCCCATGCCGCGATAATTACTCTGTATCAGCGAGACCATGTTGCCCTGCCCGTCTGCGACCGTCAGATAGATGGTATCGCCGTCTTCAAGCACCGCATCCCCCGGAGGATAGTCGCGGGCGGCGCGCCCAGGGTCAATCAGGGCGCGGCGTCCGGCAGCATATTTCTTTGACACCAGCTCAGCCACCGGCACATCGGCAAACGCCATGTCGGCGTAAAAGCGGGCGCGATCTTCGAAGGCCAGTTTTTTCGCCTCGATAAATGCGTGCAGGTATTCGGGGCTGCCGAAGCCCATCGCCGCAATATCGAAGCCTTCAAGAATGTTGAGGATCTGCAGGGCGGCAATGCCCTGGCCGTTTGGCGGCAGCTCCCAGACTGTATAGCCCCGGTAGTCAGTGGCAACCGGCTCCACCCACTCTGATCTGTGACTGGCAAGGTCATCGAGTGTCAGGAAGCCATCATTCTCAGCCATGTACGCCGCGATGCTGCGGGCGATGGCCCCCTCGTAGAAGGCCTTCCGGCCCTCACGCGCAATGAGGTCATAAGTCTTGGCCAGGCGCGGGTTTTTAAATATTTCGCCCGCCCGAGGGGCGCGTCCACCGGGTAGAAACGTTTCGCTGAAGCCAGGGTAATCCTTCAGTACCCTGGCGTTTGCACGCCAGTAGTGAGCGATAACCTCGCTGACCGGAAACCCGTTCTGTGCATACTGAATGGCCGGCGCAAGCACCTGGGCCATGGGCAGCTTCCCGAACCGATCGTGCAGTTCAAACCAACCATCTACGGCGCCCGGTACGCTGACTGGCAAAGGCCCCCTTGGCGGAATCGACTCGTAGCCATTGTTCCTGAACCAATCGAGGCTGAGCGACCTGGGGGAGCGGCCCGACGCGTTGAGACCATATAATTTCTGTGACTTGGCGTCCCAGACCATCGCAAACAGATCGCCGCCAATGCCGCTGCCGGTCGGCTCCATCAGCCCGAGCGCCGCGTTGGCAGCAATCGCTGCATCCACAGCACTGCCGCCTTGCCGCAGAATATCCAGCGCGATCTGCGTGGCCAGAGGCTGACTGGTTGCGGCCATCCCGTTCACAGCCAAAACCTCGCTGCGCGAGGCGAAACTGTGACCTGTGATGCGGTCAAATCCCAGCGCGGTGCCCCAGGCAAATATCAGGCTCGAGATGAGCAGCGTGAGCAATGACTTGTAGCGTAACTGTTCAGACATGGGCCTTCCTGTTTAGTGAGAGTTTCGGGATTCGGAAATATTTCGGGACAATTTAACCCAGACGCCAGGACCGGGTTAAGTCCTCCGGCACGCAGAGCAGTCTCCGAGTTATGCTGCACGATCAAACTGCGCGTACCGCAGCAAATCTGGAAAATAAGCGCGAATACTGCGATTTCTGGATAGTGCGGCGCACCATGCCATACCAATATACACCAGGGAAATGCTGCATAACGCGCTATAATTACCCGGCACAAAAATAAGGGCGGCATTTGCCCGCTCTGAACACCAAAGGGGAGAACAATGGAGAAACTAGGTAAATTTGCGGTCATCGGCGGCATCGTCATCGCAATCGCAGCGGGCATATTCGGGTTCACACAGCCTTGGTTCGGCTGGGCACTTGCAGTGCTTGGACTGGTAGCAGGCTTCCTGAACGTATCGGGTGGCGAGTCGAGAACCTTCCTGGTCGCTGGCATAGCGCTGCTGATGGTTGGCTCTTCGGTCGCCGCGGTGCCGGTTATTGGTGAAACGATGACGTCTTTCCTCGGCTACATCACGGCCTTCATGGCTCCGGCTGTTCTGATTGTCGCGCTGAAAAGCCTGTTCGACACCGTCAAGGATTAGAGGTATCGGGCCAGTACCCGCGCCATCACAGTGAAAACACAGACCCGTCTCTTGTTGGCGGGTCTTTTTTCTGGTGCCCGGAGATCATTTCATTTCAGGTGGCGGGGGCCAAAGGCCAGCGGCAACAGTGCGTCCATATCCGTCACCACGAAGCTTTCGCCGGCCGGATCACTGAGTATCACCTGAATAGGTCTGCTTGAGACCTGAGCCGCCTCATACATCATCTGCCGGCAGGCGCCGCAGGGCGCCCCGATCATATCGTTGCGCCGCTCTCCCAGGCCAATTACAACCGCCAGCGCCGTAAAATCTCTCGCACCCTGCGCATAGGCAGCCGCCAGGGCCGCACGCTCAGCGCACAGCGTTGAACCGTAGGCGGCGTTTTCGATATTTGCAGCGCAAATAAGCTGGCCGTCGAGCAAGCGCAGCGCAGCGCCGACCCGCACGCCTGAGTATGGCGCATATGCAAGCTTAAGCGCATCACGCGCAGCAGCGACCAGTTCGGCCTGGGACCTATCCAGACCGGCGAACGCCACGCGTGCAAAGCTTGCCATTGATTAACCTCGCAATACCGCAATCATTGCCAGCACCAGGAAAACGACCAGCAGAATTGGCAGCAAAAACCCGGCCCAGTCCCGCTCACGATCCTGATGATCATTCTGCGGATTGTCTCTGCGCGCCGGACGCCATCGCCACAACAGGAAAATCAGGAGCGCGCCACCCAGCAGCATCTCCCATCCGCTGAGCTCACGCATGGGGGTCACCCTGAGCGTAGCGGAGCAACGGACACGGGCTGCGGAGGAGTTGCAGGTCGCCCATCCGGACGGCGGCGATCAGGACTCGTCCCGCTCCAAGTAGCCGCGGTGAGGGGGCGGGATATAAATCGCTGCGATCACGCAGGCGATTGCGACCAGGGTCGCCAGGATCGCTGAACTCATGCCATTTACTCCTCTAGGCCGTACGTCCGGACAGAGCTCTGACTGTAATCGGTGCTAAGTTGCAGCTACGTCCGCCTCTTAAGCCGGCCTCAACCGCACTTGGACTCGCCGCAGTTCAGGCAGGTCATGCAGCCGTCCATCATGACCACCGCGGCCACGCTGCACTTGGTGCACAGCTGCGCGCCCGCCGGAAACTCGCTGTCCGCAAACGCATCGGTCTGCCGGTTTGCCTCTTCGTATTCGGCTCGCTTCTGATCAATGAGCGCCTTCTGGTGTTCATCGAGTTCGCTCGTCTTGAGCAAGCCGATGGTCTGCAGATGCTGCTCTACCACGTGGCCGAGCTCGGCAATGATCGACGGCATGTACTTGCCACCCGGCTTCCAGTAGCCACCGCGCGGATCAAACACTGCCTTGAGCTCGTCGACCAGGAAGGTCACATCACCGCCCTTGCGAAACACGGCCGAAATGATGCGCGTCAGCGCCACAATCCACTGGTAGTGATCGAGATTCTTCGAATTGATAAAAATCTCGAACGGGCGCCGCGACTCGAACTCGGTGCCCTTATTCAGAATAATGTCGTTGATGGTCACGTACATGGCGTGATCGGACACCGGGGTCTTGACCTTGTAGGTGCTGCCGATCAGCACCTCCGGCCGTTCCACCTTTTCGTGCATGTGGATGACGTTGTCTTCACCTTTGCGCGGCACGTCCTTGCGCAGCACCCGGGAATCGGAAGTTCAGCCGGCGTCGCCAGCGCCTCCATTGTCGCCGCCGCTGGTAGCAACTTCGCGCGCGCTTCTTCCGCCTCTGGCTGAGACTGCTCTGGCTTTAATCACTTTGTAACCGACTATCTTTCTGCTGATCTTAATCGCTGACATTCTCTTTCGCCTTGCCGGTGCGGCCGTGCCTCCGGCTCTTGTCTGGTTTGGACAAGTTGCCTGGTCGCCTGATTTCTTGGCCGTCGCCGTGGCGATCCAGGCAACCCGTCCAAGTTCGCGTCCACCGGCGTACAGGTCACGTCGGGCGGCCTGCGCGTCAGCCTAAAACTTGCCGTAATAGCCCTCCTTGAGCGCATCGAACAAATTGGCGGCCGTATGAATCTCGCCGTCGTATTCCACTTCCTCATCGCCGCGCAGATCGACCTCCGTGCCGTCTTCCAGCGGAATCGATACGTGGTGTTCTTAAGGTCGTCTTCCTTGACCAGCACACCCTGAAACGCCTCCGGATTGAAGCGGAAGGTGGTGCAGCCTTTCAGTCCTTTCTCATGGGCATACAGGTAGATGTCCTTGAACTCTTCGTAAGGGAAATCCGTCGGCACATTGGCCGTCTTGGAAATCGACGAATCCACCCACTTCTGTGCCGCGGCCTGGATATCGACGTGCTCGCGCGGCTGCACATCGTCCGCCGTAATAAAGTACTCCGGCAGCTGGCTTCCGGGTCTGTCGCTCCTCGGCTCCGCCTTCTCATTGACCAGCTCCCGGTAGGCCAGCAATTCGAATGAAAAGACATCCACCTTTTCTTTGGACTTCTTGCCCTCGCGGATCACGTTCCGGAAATAGTGATGCGCAAAGCTGGGCTCGATGCCGTTGCTGGCGTTGTTCGCCAGCGACAGCGAGATGGTGCCGGTCGGTGCGATCGAGCTGTGATGCGTAAAACGCGCGCCGGTTTCCGCCAGCTCTTCGACCAGGTCCGGCGCGATCTCCGCAACCCGCTGCATATAGCGACTGTAGCGAGCATGCAGCACGCGGCCCGGTATCCTGCGCCGCTGCGCCAGCCGTCCGCGTGCATTTCCGGGCGCTTGCGCAGCATTTCCGGCGTAACGGTGAACTCCTCGGTCATGATCGGCGCCGGGCCTTTTTCGTGGGCCAGTTCCAGAGCCGTCTCCCAGCCCGCCACCGCCAGCTCGCGGGCCACGCGCTCGGTGAAAGCTACCGACTCGCGCGAGCCGTATTTCATGCGCATCATCGTGATCGTCGAGCCCAGCCCGAGAAACCCCATGCCATGCCGGCGCTTGCGCTTGATCTCTTCGCGTTGCTCGGGCAAGCGGCAAGCCGTTGATCTCGACGACATTGTCGAGCATGCGGGTAAAGACTTTGACGACGCGCCGGAATTCCTCCCAGTCGAAGCTCGCTTTTTCGTCAAAGGCGTTCAGCACAAACTTGGTCAGGTTGACCGAACCCAGCAGGCAGGAACCGTACGGCGGCAGCGGCTGCTCGCCACACGGATTGGTGGCGCGGATATTCTCCACCCACCAGTTGTTGTTCATTTCGTTGACCCGGTCGATCAGCACGAAACCAGGCTCGGCAAAATCGTAGGTGGAACTCATGATGACGTCCCACAGCCGGCGCGCCTGAATAGTCTGGTAGACCCTGCAGGCCACAAGACCCGCGCCGCTGGAAATGTAGCGCCCGTTGACCGGCCAGTCGCGCCAGACCACCTTGTCTTCGTCAAACAGGTCGATCCCTTCCTGATCCACTTCTTCCTGAGTCAGCGGAAACGCCAGCTTCCATTCGCTGTTCTCGCGCACGGCCTGCATGAATTCATCGGTAATCAGGAGCGACAGATTGAACTGCCGCAAGCCGCCCGTCTTCGCGCTTGGCGCGCACGAACTCCATGACATCAGGATGGCCGACATCAAAGGTGCCCATCTGCGCACCGCGTCGGCCGCCTGCCGAAGACACCGTAAAACACATCTTGTCGTAGATATCCATGAACGACAGCGGGCCGGACGTGTAGGCGCCCGCGCCGGAGACGTAGGCGCCGCGCGGTCGCAAGGTCGAGAATTCATAGCCGATGCCGCAGCCGGCTTTCAGTGTCAGGCCCGCTTCGTGAACCTTGCCCAGGATATCGTCCATGGAATCCGCAATGGTCCCGGAGACCGTGCAATTGATCGTTGAGGTCGCCGGCTTGTGCTCCCGAGCGCCGGCATTCGACACGATACGCCCGGCCGGTATGGCCCCGTGACGCAGCGCCCACAGGAATTTCTCGTACCAGTGTTCGCGAGTTCTCGACTTGTTCCACATCGGCCAGCGCGCGCGCGACACGCTTGTAAGTGTCGTCAACGGTCTCATCAATGACCGTGCCGTCTTTGGCAATCAGTCGGTATTTCTTGTCCCAGATATCAAGTGAGGCGCTTTGAAAGGTGATGTCGGCGGCAGCCGAGGGTATGGTTTTTTTCAGCGCGGTCTTCATTTGGACCTGTTCTCCCCGAGGGTCTTGTAGTGTTATTGCTGGTCAATCGCCCGACCCTCCCCAGGACCGGCATCGTCGCAGGCCACATCGCGGCCTGCGTTTTCTTGCGGGAAAAAACCCCCCGCGTGCCGCTCCAAAAAGCGACATCGACACATCATTGGTCGGTGAACAATTTCCTTCCCTGGTAGCGCCGGAGGGCGCCTGACTCAAGAACACTATATGTTGTGTTCCCAGTCGTTAGAGTAGTTTTCCTCGCCGTCCCTGTCAAGACGTTTTTTGAAAAAACAAAGTGACAATAAAACAAAAAAAAATCAATGTGTTACGCAACACACCAAAAAAACTTGTTAAGATTTCAAACAGATACCTGAGTGGTTCTGTCGACGCACTGCACCACAACATCTTGTGGTCCGGAGAAGGCGCGAGATTATGCCAGAAGGCCGGCCGGCATGCCAAGCAAAAAGTTGTGAACCCTTGAAAACCCGCGTCCGCGACCACACCTCCGGAGACAAGCTGCCAGCGCGTTGCGGTCACCACACCGCGCGCCCCCTGGAAAAGCGCTGTTTTTTACTAAACATTTCGGGAGAGCATTTAAAGATGAACACAATCAGGTATCAGCCCTGGCGGTCCCTTGGCGATTTGCAAAACGAGTTCAGCCGCTTGCTGGACAGCCCGATTTCGCGTCTGCAGTCAGATGAGACAACGGCCTGCGACTGGGTCCCTGCCGTGGATGTGCGCGAGGAGGACCACCGCTTTGTCCTGCACGCGGATCTGCCGGGTCTCGACCCTAAGGACATCGAAATTACGATGGAACATGGCGTACTGACCATTCGCGGCGAGCGCAAAACAGAATCAACCAGCACCGACCAGGGCTATCGCCGCGTCGAGCGTGCCACCGGCCAGTTCTATCGCCGCTTCACGCTGCCGGACACGGTCGACAGCGAGGGCGTCAAGGCCCATGGTAACAACGGCGTGCTGGAAATCAGTATTCCCAAGCAGGCCAGAGTGCAGCCGCGGCGTATCGAGGTCGTGGCCACCTCCTGAGCGACCTGTCGTCGGGGCCCCGAGCGAGCCGGCGAGAGATCATCACGACACCGGGCGGAACTTCCCGCCCGGTGCCAGTGTCCTTTGCTTACCGACCCGGCTTTTGTGCCGGGCTTTGCTTCGACGGCTGACTGCGTCTACACAAGGATCTGACCAACAATGAGCAACAAGACAACTCTGTTCCTGCGGCGATCACCGCTGGCTATGGCCGCCCTCCTGACTGTGCTTGCGACGGGCTTCGCGACCACCCGGCCCGCTTTTGCCAAGCTTCCGCTCGCAACAGCAGAAACCCAGATGCCGTCGCTGGCGCCAATGATCAAGGAGGTTGCTCCCGCCGTCGTGAACATCTCCGTTCGTGGCAGCGTTGCGGTACAGAGACATCCCTTTTTTGATGATCCGTTCTTTCGCCGTTTCTTTGAACAGCCCGGCCAACCCAATACCCCCAATCGCCGGCAGTTTCGCAGCGGTGGCTCCGGCGTGATAGTGGACGCCGAGCGGGGCTACATACTGACCAATAATCATGTGGTCGAGAATGCCGATGAAATCAACGTCACGCTGAAAGATCAGCGCACTTTCCTGGCCAAGGTCATTGGCACCGATCCCGCATCAGACGTCGCGGTTATTCAAGTGACGGCGGACGACCTGGTGGCGATGCCGCTCGGTGATTCGAGCCACCTTGAAGTCGGCGACTATGTTGTCGCAA
>CAVWXZ010000033.1:0-163687 GCA_963759075.1 uncultured Gammaproteobacteria bacterium | reverse complement strand
GGGAAGGCGATTGTGCTGAGCCCGGGCAAGGACGCCTGGCCGCTGGAGTTCGAACTGGGCACCGTCATGGACGGCGACGCCGAGGAACACGTCAAGGAAGCCGCCGCAGGTGCTGTCGCGCTACTGCGACCTGATCGCGGTGCGCGCGTTTCCCGAAATTCGAGGACTGGTGGGTCGATCGGCAGGACCGCGTGATCCGCGCCTTTGCCAAATACGCCACGGTGCCGGTCATCAACATGGAGACCATCACGCATCCCTGCCAGGAGCTGGCGCTGATGCAGAATCTGCAGCAGCATCTGGGCAAGCCGGACGACCGCAAGTTTCTGCTGACCTGGACCTATCATCCGAAGCCGCTGAACACCGCCGTCGCCAACTCGGCGCTGCTGATTGCCAGCAAGTTCGGCATGGACGTCACGCTGCTGTGCCCGAACGAAGACTATCTGCTGGATGAGCGCTACATGGGGCTGGCGAGGGCAAGTTCGCAGGCGACAGGGCGGTCGCTTCGAGTATCACCCACGACATCGACGAGGCCTACGACGGTGCCGACTTCGTCTACGCCAAGAGCTGGGGCGCGCTGCCCTACTTCGGACGCTGGCAGGAGAGCTGCCGATGCGCGAGGCCAGTCGCCATTTCATGGTCGACGAGGCAAAGATGGCGCTGACCAACAACGCGCTGTTCAGTCACTGCCTGCCGCTGCGACGCAACGTCAAGGCCACCGACGAGGTGATGGATGCCGACTACTGCGTGGCCATCGACGAGGCGGAAAACCGGCTGCATGTGCAAAAAGCGCTGATGGCCCGCCTGCTTGGCAACGACATGACCTTCGCAGGAGTCTGCAGATTGACCGACAAGACCGTCGTTCTCGCTTTTTCCGGCGGCCTCGACACCAGCTTTTGCGTGCCGTGGCTGGCCGAGCAGGGTTTTGCCGTCACCACGCTGTTTGTCGATACCGGCGGCGTCGACGCCGAGGAGCGCGACTACATCGCGACGCGCGCCAGCGCAGCTGGGCGCGACAGCGCACACGTCGTGATGGATGGCGTCCGCGAAGTCTGGCAGGACGTCGTGGTGCCGATGTTGTGGGCCGGCCAGTGGTACCAGGTCCAGTACCCGCTGCTGTGTTCCGACCGCTACCTCATCGTGCGCAAGGCCCTGGAGCTGTGCGACGACCTCGGCACGCGCCACATCGCCCACGGCTGCACCGGCATGGGCAACGACCAGGTGCGCTTCGACCTGACCGTCAGCGCGCTGGGCGACTACGAGATCATCGCGCCGGTGCGCGAAATCCAGGAAGCGCATCGCGACGTGCGCGAGCTTCGAAAAGCATACCTGGCCGAGCGCGGCTTCGATGTGCGCGCCAAGACCTCGACCTACACGATCAACGAGAACCTGCTGGGCGTCGACCATCTCCGGCGCGGAGATCGATCGCTGGGAAGCGCCGGCCGATGACGCGTGGCAGATCACGGCAATGCCGTCAGCCTGGCCCGACAAGCCGCTCGAGGTACAGCTCGATTTCGAGCAGGCGTGCCCGTCGTCGCTCGATGGCAAGCGTCATGCGGGCCCGGAGATGCTTGCGCAAGCTCAACCACCGGCTTCGCCGCCTACGGCGTCGGCCGCGGCCTCTACACCGGCGACACCACCGTCGGGCTCAAGGGCCGCGTCGCGTTCGAGGCGCCGGCCATCGTCGCGCTGCACGCGGCGCATCGTGCGCTGGAAGAGGCGGCGAGTACGCGCCACCAGAACCGCTTCAAGCCGCTGGCCGCGCGCCAGTGGGTCGAGCTGGTCTACGAAGGCTTCTTCTATGAGCCGCTCAAGGCAGACCTCGAGGCCTACCTGCGCTCAGTTCGCAGCGCGCGGTCAATGGCACCGTGACCTTGCACACCGCGGGCGGCGCGGTGCAGGCAGTCGCCGTCGACTCGCCGCACATGCTGACCTCCGGCAAGGCCACCTACGCGCAAGCGCCGACTGGACGGTGGAAGAGGCGAAGGGCTTCATCCGCCTGTATGGCCAGAGCTCCCAGCTGTGGGGTCAGGCCAACCGCAGAGCGGGAGAAGAGCACGGAATGAGCGTGCAGGTCGCGGATATCTTGTCGAGGCTGGAGGTGCTGGTCGCGCTGCGACACGCGCAATCCGCCGCGAGACATTGCTGCCGACGACGCCGTGTTTGCGTTTGCTGCGGTCCGAGCTCGAAGGCTTTCGGATCTCCTTGGATGACTACGGCGACGGCAGCTGGCGTTGCTGGCGGTGCGCGGCGAGCCGGACACGGTTTTCAATTTTCACCTCGATACCGTGCCGGATACCGAAGGCTGGACGCGTGACCCGTTTGCGCTGCACGTTGACGGACGAGCGCGCGGTCGGGCTGGGTGCCTGCGACATCAAGGGCGCACTGGCCTGCATGCTGGCGGCGGCGCAACGCACCGCGGTGACCTGGCCATCCTGGTGACCACCGACGAAGAGGCCGGCGTCGGCCGCGCGGTCCGCGAGTTCCTGGCCAGCGATCACGGCTTCGAAAACGCGATCGTGGCGGAACCGACGCGCTGCGCGGCCGTTACGGCCCACCGGGGCATCATCACGCGCACGCGCCGTGTTCAAGGGCGTTGCGGGGCATGCCAGTCGCAGCGCGGGCGCTCGGCGACAGCGCCGTGCACCGGGCAATGCGCTGGGGCGCGGCGTGCCTGGACGCTGGCGGAGCGCTGGCGCTGCTGAGGAAGCGCTGGGCACTGCGCGGCGTGCCGCTTAACATCGGTCGCATCGAGGGCGGCATCAAACCCAACATGATCGCCGAGCGCTGTGAGGTGCGCTTCGGCCTGCGCACGCTGCCGGGCCAGGACGGGCGGGCGCTGATGGAAGCGCTGGAGGCGCTGGCGCCCGCCGAGGAGCTCGAGAGTTTTCGAATCACCTTCGATGCGCCGTCGCTGCCGGCTCCCGAGTCGCAGGCGACACGGCCAGTGCGCTGGCCGCGAGAGCTCGGGCCTGGAGGCGGGGGCGGCCGGTCGATTTCTGGTCCGAAGCGGCGCTGTTTAGCGCAGCCGGCCTGAACGCGATCGTGCTCGGCAGCGGCGACATTGCCCAGGCCCACACGGCGGACGAATGGGTCGAGCTCTCCGAGCTCGACGCGCTGCACCGCATTTACGAGGGAATGCTGACACAGTGGACACTAACAAGCAGATGCGCCGAGTCATCGTGCGGCTGCTCAGCAACCTGGGCAGCCAGAAGGAAGTCGCACAGTACCTGAAGCGCTTTTCGGACATCGACGAGCTGAAGTTTGCCGTGGTCAAGGTGGGCGGCGCGATCCTCGAGCATCATCTCAAGACCTGTGCTCGTCGCTGACCTTCCTGCAGCAGGTCGGACTGACGCCGATTGTCATTCACGGCGGCGGACCGCAGCTCAACAGGGAGCTGGAAGAAGCAACATCAAGAGCGAGATCGTTGACGGATTTCGCGTAACCAGCCCGGAAATCCTGCGCGCTGCGAGGCGAGTGTTTCAGCGTGAAAACCTGCGTCTGACCGATGCGCTCAACAACGCCGGCACCCATGCCACCTCCATCACCGGCGGCGTCTTCGAGGCCCGGGTGCTGAACAAACGGCGCTACGGCATGGTCGGTGAAGTCAGCGCGGTGGACACCAGCTTGCTGGGTTCCGCGGTACGGTCCCATGTGATCCCGGTAATCTCGCCGCTGGCAGAGACGCCGGACGGCCAGATACTGAACATCAACGCCGACGTTGCGGCCAACGAGCTCGTGCGGGAAGTGCAGCCGTTCAAGATCATCTTTCTGACGGCGACAGGCGGCATTCTCGACGCTCGCCAACAGGTCATTCCCTCGATCAACCTGAGCACCGACTACGATCGCCTGATGGGTGAAGACTGGCTGCATTCGGGCATGCGGGTCAAGCTGCAGCAGATTCACGAAATGCTCAGTCGGCTTGCCGCTCGATTCCTCGGTGTCGATTACACGGCCTGAACTGCTGGCCAAGGAACTGTTTACGCACCGCGGTTCCGGCACGCTGGTGCGGATGGGCGAGAAAATCCGCACCTGTCGCAGTTGGGATGAAATCGATCTTGAGCAGCTGACCGATTTGCTGGAAACGAGTTTTGGCAAACGGCTGGTGCCAGGCTATTTTGAAAAAACGCCGCTGTCCGTCGCCTATATCAGCGAAAGTTATCGTGCAGCGGCGCTGATTACGAAGGACCAGCCGCTTGCCTGTCTGGATAAGTTCGCCGTGACTGAAAAAGCCCAGGGCGAGGGTCTTGGTCGCGCGGTATGGGACTGCGTGCGCGAGAATCATGCTTCCCTGTACTGGCGAGCGCGCCCGGAAAACGCGGTCAATCAGTTCTATTTCCGCCAGGCAGACGGCTTCGTCAGGCAGGATAAATGGCTGGTGTTCTGGTACGGGGTAGACAGCTTCGCCAGCGTAGGCGACCTTGTTGCGAAGGCCGCCGGCGCCGAAGCGACACTGCGATAGCGGGATCCGGATGAGAAATGCCAGGAAACGAGTGGGCGTGGTGGGGGGTCGTGGCCACACGGGCCGCGAGTTGCTGGGCTTGCTGGCGGGCCATCCGCAGCTGGAACTCGCTTTCGCAAGCTCGCGGGGTCTTGCCGGGCAGCGCATTGCAGCGCACTCCGACTACCTTGAGTCAGACCTGTACTTTGAGGATATTGGCGCCGGCGAACTCGCGGCCAGAGACATGGACGCCTGTATCCTCGCGCTGCCCAATGGTCTTGCCAGAGAATATGTTGCCGCATTGGATGAACGCACGGAGCCATGCGTTGTTCTGGATCTGAGCGCCGACTATCGCTTCGATCCTGACTGGTATTACGGCTTGCCCGAGCTCACCCGCGGCGAGGCGCCAGGCAAAACGAGAATCTCGAACCCGGGTTGCTATGCGACGGCTATGCAGCTCGCTATTGCGCCCGCCAAGCCGCTGCTCGCGGGTGCGCCATGCTGTTTCGGAGTTTCTGGCTACAGTGGTGCAGGGACAAATCCCTCGGAACGCAACAATCCCGATATCCTTGCCAATAATTTGCTGCCCTACAAACCCGTAGGGCATGTACATGAAAGGGAAGTCAGTCACCGCCTGGGCAGGACCGTGCATTTCGTGCCCCACGTGGCCGCATTTTTTCGCGGCATCAGCATGACGGTAATGCTGCCTCTCAAACGGCGGGTCTCGCGCGAACTTCTCGTGGAACGCTACGTGCGGATGTTCGCGGAGGAACCCCTTGTGTTGCTCAGCGAAGAAATTCCCCGGGTCGCCGACGTTGCTGGTCGGCAGCACGCGGTTGTAGGCGGCTGGGAGGTAGCTGATGACGGTATGCATGCCGTGGTATTCGCGACGCTGGATAACCTTCTGAAAGGAGCGGCGACGCAGGCGGTGCAGAACCTGAACCTGGCCTTCGGCTTCGACGAACATGCGGGGATTCCCTATGCCTGATTACCTGTGGCAGAAAGAGGGTGTAGTGACAGACGAAGAGGTCATGAGCTTCATGGCCGGTGAGGACGTCATCCTCGATCGTCTTTTATTTCCTTTCGATATCCGGGCGTCCCGCGCGCACGCCTCCGGCCTTGCAAATATCGGCTTGCTCGAAGCAGACGAGCTGACGTCGATCCTGCGCGTACTGGATGAGCTCGAGCAGGCGTTCGCGAGCGGCGAGTTTGTCCTGGATGAGCGCTTCGAGGATGGCCATTCCGCCATAGAGCACTATCTGACCCGGCAGCTGAAGGAAACCGGTAAAAAAATTCATACGGGCCGCAGTCGCAACGACCAGGTTCTCGTGGCCAGCCGCCTTTACCTCGTTGATGCACTCAGCCAGCTTGACGAACTCAGCCGGGCGATTGCGCACGAGTTTCTTGTTCAGGCAGCGGCAGGCGAGCATACGCCGATGCCCGGTTATACCCATTTGCAGCATGCGATGGTGTCCTCGGCAGGGCTATGGTTTGCAGCCTTCGCCGAGGCCTTTATTGATGACGCCGTGCTGGCCAGACAGACGCGCGACTGGGTCAATTGCAATCCGCTCGGCACGGCCGCCGGCTTCGGGGTTAACCTTGCGTTGGATCGCGAGCTGACCACCCGCGAACTCGGTTTTTCGCGGATGCAGCTGAATCCGATGTATGCACAGAATTCCCGCGGTAAGTTCGAGCTGCAGGTCCTTGCCGCATTTTCGCAGGCGGCACTGGATCTGAGGAGATTCGCCTGGGATCTTAGCTTGTTCGTCACACCCGAGTTTGATTACGTCCTGCTACCGGATCGCTATACGACGGGTTCGTCAATCATGCCCAACAAGCGCAATCCCGACCTCGTTGAACTGCTGCGCGGTGTCAGCGCAATCATCCAGGGCGCGATGGTGGAACTCAATGCTCTGCTCTCGCTGCCGAGCGGATACCACCGGGACCTGCAGCTGACCAAGGCACCGGTTCTGCGCGCTGTCGGCCGTGGGCTGTCCGCGTTGCGCCTGGTTCCGGAACTCGTTCGGACGTTGCGTCTCGACGAGCAGCGCCTGGCCGACGCAATTGAACCCGAGATGTACGCTACCGATCGGGCCATGGAGCTGGTCGGTGAAGGCGTGCCGTTTCGCGATGCCTACAGGCAGGCGCTGGACAACAAGGAAGAACTGGCGCGCCGGCAGGCGGGTGATTCGATCAGGCAGCGCATTTCCGCTGGCGCCCCCGGGAAGCTGTGCCTGTCAGTATTGCAGGAACGACTGCAGGCGCTTGATGAAAGCAGGTAAGCCGGGCGCCGGGCCGACGTCGGACTCAGGGGCGGCAGACGCAGGACGGCCGGACGCGATTTTCGATCTGGCCCGCGAGGCATTCCAGGCCGGACGGTTTGCCGAGGCACTGCGTCGCTGGCAGCAACTGCTGGCCGCCCGACCTGATGATGCGTCCGCCTTGACAGGCATGGGTGCGACTTTGCAGAGGATCGGTCAGTTTGACGAGGCGCGCCGCTGTTACCAGCGGGCCATCGACCTTGAGCCTGCCAATGCCGATGCGCATTGCAATATGGGTTCGCTGCAGCAGGGGCTCGGGGCGCTTGAACAGGCGCTGGCGAGCTACCGGACCGCCCTGCGCCTCAATCCCGAGCAGCCGGTGGCCGCCGCGGGCGTTGCCGCCGTACTCGACTGGCAGGGATGCTACGAGGAGGCGCTCGAGTTTGTCGCACCGCGGGTCACGCGGCCGTCCGCTGATCCGGAACTGGTGCTTATTTACGCGCGCCTGCTGCGGCGCCTCGACCGCCACGAGGAGGCGCTCGAACTTTTGCTTGCGGCACTTGAATCAGGCCCGCCGCCTGGCGACCGTCAGCGTATGCATTTCGTACTCGGTGATCTCAACGATGACTTGTCACGTTTCGACACGGCGTTTGAGCAATACGGTGCAGGCAATCGGCTCAAGAACGCGCGCTTCGATCCACAGGCGCATTCAGCAGAGATCGATGCCCTGATCGCGTTTTTCACGCAAGAGCAACTGTCAGCCCTCGCCAGCTCCGGGCTCACCAGCCAGCGCCCGGTGTTTATCGTCGGCATGCCGCGTTCCGGTACGTCCCTGGTAGAGCAGATTCTTGCGGCACATAGCGCCGTCTACGCCGGCGGCGAGCTTGCCATCATTGCCAATATGGCGCGCGGCTTGCAGCAGTTCCTGAATTCAAGCCTGCCTTATCCGGAGTGCCTGGCTTCTGTCGACCAGGATTCTCTCAGTGATCTGGCCAAAGAGTATCTGCGCCTGGCCGCACCGAACAATGATTCCCAGCGGATAACCGACAAGTTGCCCCTGAATTTCCTGCACCTCGGCCTGATACAGATGCTGTTCCCGAGGGCGCGCGTAATTCACTGCAGGCGCAATGCCATAGATACGTCACTCTCCTGCTATTTTCAAAACTTCGGCGGCGCAAGGCTGCCGTTTTCCTACGACCTTGAACACATTGGCCGCTATTATCGCGATTACCGACGCGTCATGAAGCACTATCGGGCATCCATCTCCCTGCCGATCCTGGACGTTGACTATGAACAGATGGTGAGTCGTCAGGAGGAGACCAGCAGGGAGATCGTCAGCTTCCTCGGATTGGAATGGGAAGACGCGTGCCTGGCATTCCATAAAGTCAGGCGGACGGTGGTGACGGCGAGCCATGCGCAGGTTCGCAAGCCGATCTATACGCGATCCGTAAATCGGCACCTGCACTATGCTGGCCACCTGGGCGTCCTCATAGACGCGCTGGGCGATGCAGCAGAATCCTGACTAACTCCTGCGCTGCGATGGCCCGCCGGTCAGTGTCATCGGGCGCGACTGGTTGAGGTGCTGCTGTCAGAGCGCTAATGTAGGCGCTCCGGGATACAGCAGACCGGCCTGATTTGGTGAGTGCGCAAGACAAGAAAGAGAGCATTCCATGCAGAACAAACGCTTGCCGCTCAGTGTCTTTGTAATCACTCTGAATGAGGCGGCGAATCTTGCCCGTATGCTGCAGAGCGTGCAGAGTTTTGCCGGTGAAACAGTGGTCGTTGACAGTGGCAGTGAGGACAGCACCGTGGCAATCGCCGAATCATTTGGCGCCCGCGTGATTTCCAATGCGTGGCCGGGATATTCCAGGCAGAAGCAGTTCGCGCTGGAACAATGTAGCAACGAATGGTGCCTTTGCCTGGATGCGGATGAAGAGGTCACGCCCGCGATGGCAGCCCTGATTCCGGGCTTGCTTGAGGATCCGGAAGTGGCCGCATGGCGCTTCGGGCGCAAAGACTGTTTTGTCGGCAGCGCCCCGCCGGACGGTGTCCATCTCAGAGGTCATACCCGGTTGCTGCGGAAATCACGCTGTCGCTTTGACCTGACGCGTACCGTTCATGAGGGTGTGATCGTCGATGGCCGGGTTGGCAAGGTAGACGCGGCCTTCCTGCACTATGGTTACGACGACTTTGCCGGTCACAATGACAAGAACAACAAGTACGCTGGCCTGAAGGCGGCGGAAAAGGCTCTGGCACAGCCGCGGCCCTCTTACTTGCGGCTGGTGTTTGCGGGGCCGGTCAAGTTTCTGCAATCGTATGTGGTGCACCGCAATTTCCTTTGGGGCTGGCGGGGTTTCGTGCAGTCCATGTCGATCGGTTACTACGGTTTTTCAATCGAAGCCCGGCGTTTCGAAATTGCGGCGCGATTGAAAATGACTGCCAACCGGGACACCGATAGCGAGGCGTCATGAACGCAGTGCAGACTCAGTCGCCCTGTCCATCGCAAGCGGCCTGCTGCTGAACAGCTCTCCAAGGGTCACCCACTAACTCTATTCTGAGTGCTGCGACCAGGCGTCTCTGAAGAACTTCGTCTGACTGTGACGCGCACCAGGATCGACCTGAGTGTGGTGGCGAGGCTGTTCCGTAAATGTCTGCCTGGGCGCGCGCGCCAGGGAGCGGCTGCGGCTGGTATTCAGTTCCGGGGGCGTTCAGCGGTACTGCGCTGATCCTCCTGGATCTCGGTATGCCACTCAAATACGTTGAGTTCGATAAATACGAAAGCAAGAATCCAGAGGAAGGCATCCCAGAAGTCCAGGAAGCTGCCGGCAAAGC
Organism: uncultured Gammaproteobacteria bacterium; assembly: GCA_963759075.1. Classification (GTDB taxonomy): domain Bacteria; phylum Pseudomonadota; class Gammaproteobacteria; order Steroidobacterales; family JABDLF01; genus JABDLF01. The sequence continues at coordinate 154,156 of CAVWXZ010000033.1, read as the reverse complement.
CCCAGTAGACGGCGGCGGCCAGCAACACCGCATAGAGAACTGTCTTGGCTGCTTTGCTCGCCGTACGGATATTGCCGTGAAGCTTATCTTTGAGCTGCAGTCGGACATCCATTTCCAGGACGGCAACCACGAGCAGCCAGTCTGCGGCGTTGATGACATCCGTCCAGGCCAGAATTCGCGCGGACCGCATGGTTTCGGCGTCTGTGACAATGCCGCTGCTGGCCAGCTCGAAAAATTGCGACGCGGAGGAAAGCAGGGCGCAATTCGCGGCCGTTACAGTCTCATACTCGTCGAGATCGGTCATGAACGAAAGCGAGCCCCCCGACAGCCCGCACAGATCCAGCAGGTTTACGGGCGTAAAGTCGTAAAGACCGATGCACTTAACTACATAGCCGTAGAAGGCGTAGACGATAAAGAGATAGCAGATGGCGCGGGTGCCCTCGAGGCCGAACTTGACGCCGCCCTTGAGCTTTTCATCCGGCAGCACGAATGTCTCAAGCTCGAACATCAGCAACAGCACCACCCAGGCGGCGGTATCTATCGTTGCCGCAAAGCCGGAAATAATATCCGCCATTGCCACGCCATCGCGGAACAGGTAATCCGTAGCCAGCCATTCGTCACGGAAGAAGAGCACGATGTTCAAACACAGCAGCAAATAGACGCCGTATTTGAAAAGCTCGAAAACGCGAGGTGTGATAAAGGCCAGCCTGGGCATGTCAGTTTGTGGTGCTAAGCACTTCTTCTATTGACGTGCCGGCTCTGAGTTGGCATAAACTTATCAACGCAGCCTCCTGTTTTTAATCGGGGGCAGAACTGGGCGCCACCAGGCTAACGCTCGATCATAAATCCTCTCCCGATCCATAACCAGAGCAACGTCGCGGAACCCTTATGACTGACTATGGCCTGTTGACGCTCGTGCCAACGCTGGTGGTTCTGGCCCTGGCATTGTGGTCGCACCGCACCATTGAATCCTTGCTGGCCGGGTCGCTGGTTGGCATCTTTATTCTTGCTCCTGGCATGGCGGCCAGTCCGATGACGATCCTTGTGGACAAATCGCTGGCGGTCATGATGAACGATACCGTTGCCTGGATCATCCTCGTGTGCGGTTTTATGGGCAGCCTGATCGCCTTGTTCATTCGTACAGGCTCCATCGAGGCTTTCACGCACATCGTGATTGACAGGATATCTTCACGCACAGGCGCGTTGTTGACAACCTGGGTGCTCGGGCTGTTTCTGTTCGTCGATGACTACCTGAATTCACTGGCCGTGGGTTCTGCAATGCGCAAGGTGACGGACAGCTACAGGATTTCCCGGGAAATGCTTGCCTATGTAGTCGATTCTACGGCTGCGCCGGTGAGCGTGCTCGTGCCGATTTCTACCTGGGCCGTATTTTTCGGCTCGCTGTTAGTGGACAACGGCCTGGCGGCGGAGGGTCAGGGGGTACGCGTGTACATGAGTGCTATACCCTACATGTTTTATCCGTGGCTGGCGGTCCTGATGGTTCCCCTGGTGGTCTCCGGGAAAGTCCCTTTGTTCGGGCCCCTGCGCAGGGCCGAGGAGAGGGCAGCGACCGGTCAGACCGTGCCGCCCGATGCGCTGAATATTGAGGAGGCGAATAAGTCCATAGAGGTTAAGGCAGGCGTCCGCGGCAACAGCCTCCAGTTCGTCCTGCCTATCGTCTTTCTGGCCGGTGCGACCTGGTACTTCGACCTTGATTTTCTGAAGGGCATTTACCTGACGCTGGCGGCTTTTGTGCTGCTGATTGTCTTGCAGAGAACGATGACCATCGCGGAGGCGTTTGACACGATGCTTGACGGATTCAAGACCATGGTGCCGCCGTTGGCTGTGCTGTGTGCGGCTTACCTGCTCAAGGAAATCAACGACGAATTGGGGCTTTCTCTGTACATCATCGAAGCGCTGGCGCCACATCTTACTGCGCAACTGCTGCCGGTAGGCGTCTTCGTGGCCATGGCCGCCGTGTCCTTTGCGACGGGTTCCAACTGGGGTGTCTTTGTAATCGTATTGCCAGCGGTAACCTCGCTGGCAAATTCCCTGGATGCGGATATGGCGCTGGTGATCGGGGCCACGCTCTCTGCCTCAACGTTTGGCAGTCATGCCTGTTTTTATACCGATGCAACGGTACTGACCGCGCAGGCCAGCGGCTGCACGCCCTACCAGCATGCCATCACCCAGATCCCCTACGCCATGATTGCCGCTGTGCTTGCGGCGATTGCCTATTTTCTGCTCGCCTGAGAGTTCGCGGTTTCCTGGTCCGAGAGCCGATTCCCGCGGCCGGACAGGGCGTCCATTCAGGGTTTGTATCCCTGTCTGGCCGTCGTGCGTTTATTCGGGTCCGTTGGCTGGGCGGCGCGTCTCAACCGGTTGTCGACGTGGCGCTTCGGCACGAGCGGAAAGCCGAATCGCAGCAAGTACACCGCGCGCCCCGTTGACGACGCTGTCACGGCTGTCATGCTGCGTAAAGACCCGTCTGTATTGAAAACTGGAGGCTGATGGGCGTGGAGGCGCCCGTACTCAGATTTGTGCGAATACTTAACAAACCATCCCAGGCAATGCGGTAAAAAAGATTTCTTGCTTTTGTTGTGTTTAATATAATATACAATTTCGGGTATTGCCTGCCGCGGAAGGGATAGCCAGGCCGGGCGATCCGTCATAGACAACAGTTGTCTGGGAGCACCAGACCAACGGGGGGAATCTGATGAAGAAAATTACCACCAACCTGGGTTTCGGGTTCCTTGCCGCCTCGGTCGCGGCCTTTTCAGCGCCGGCCATGGGTGCTGAAATTGAAGAGGTCCTTGTCACCGCGCAGAAGCGTGAACAGACGCTCAAGGATGTGCCCGTTGCTGTGACCGCTTTTTCAAGTGACATGATTGAAAAGGCGCGCATTGAAGACGTGCGGGGCCTGGTAGATTTTACGCCCGGCTTTAACGGTCGTACCGAGGACAGCTTCATCGACGCGCTGGGAATACGCGGAATCGTAACCAATGACTACGGCATCGGCGGCGACCCGTCAGTGGCTGTTTTTACTGATGGTGTCTGGTCAGGCCGAAACGGTGGCGTGCAAATGTCGTTCTATGATATTGAACGCGCGGAGGTCGTGAAGGGACCACAGGCAACGCTCTTCGGCCGTAATGCGATCGCCGGAGCAGTCAGTATTATTACGAAGAAGCCGATAGAAGAGCGTGAAGGCAAGCTTAACGCCACGCTCGCCGAGTTCGATAACTACGAGGTCGCTGGCATGATCAATGTGCCATTGAGCGACCAGTGGTTTTTCCGCAGCAGTGCACAAATAAAAAATCGGGACGGCTATCTCCGTAATCAGTTCGGGGGCAGTGACCTCGGATTCCAGGAGTCGTCTTCGATCCGTGCAGCAGTGCGCTATGCAGGCGATACTGTCGACGCGACGTTCAGCGCAGGCTACGAAGCCCGCAAACAGGACCCCTCGGTCTACTGGGATCCGGAGGTCGGTCTGCCGAGGAACCTCGTTGACATTGATCTGGCCGGGAACGGCAAAGACGAATCGGACATTTTTCACGCCACTGCCAACATCGAGTTCGACATCTCCGAAGATCTGACCCTGACGACCACGACCGGGCTCAAGTCCTACGACTTTGAGTATCTTGAAGACTATGATGCGCGCCCGACACGCATCAATGACTTTATGCAGAACAATCAGGTCGACTATTTCAGCCAGGAGTTCCGGCTCAATGGCAATTCTGGTGCAGTGACCTGGTTTGCCGGCGCCAGTTTTTACAAAGAAGACATCGACGGGCAGTTCGGAAATTTCTACGATGAAGATGCTTTGTGCGCCGCCATCAGCAGGACGGACGCGGATGATTTCGATGGTCCGGCTGCGAGTTGCGACGACCCGAATTTTGAAACCTACTGGGAGGCTGATCCGGGGGACCTGGCGGGCGGTTTGATCAATAAGGGCGAGCTCAATAACCTCGATATGAGTAACAGCGGCTGGGCTGCCTATGCCGAAGCCACATGGGCGCTTTCAGATACTTTCGACCTGACCGTCGGTGCGCGCTACAGCTACGATGAAAAGGAGGCGGTCAGCCAGGTTTTTGACAGTGGCGGCGTGCTCGGCAATAACTTCAATTTTGAGTTTTACACTGACGGTCCTGTCATGGACAAGAGAGACTGGAGCAAGTTTACCCCGCGCCTGGCGTTCAGCTGGGACGCCTCTGAGATGGTGACTGTTTACGGGAACTACGCAACTGGTTACAAGTCCGGCGGTTTCGCGACTTTCGGGTTTGCACCACCTGCGGGGCAGGAATTTGTCGATGATGATGAGGACGGTGTTGCCGATCCGGGCACCAAACCCCTGGGCTTCGAGCCGGAGGAAGTCGACAGCTTCGAACTCGGGCTGAAAACGCGGCTGATGGATAATTCCATGCAGGCGAATATCTCCTACTTCAACTACCAGTACAAAGACCTGCAGCTCAGCTATTTTGACCTCGGGTCTTCGCTGGTTGCCAACGTGGGTGAGGCGGATGGTCAGGGCATTGAACTCGACGTTCGCTGGTTGCCCAGCGATGAGCTCGATCTGTACATTGCGGCGGCCTGGATGGACACTGAAATCACTGACGACACCAGGATCCTTGACGTGGGCGCCTGCGCATTGCCCTGCCGCGGCAATGACCTGCCGTTCGCCCCGCATTTCAGCGGAGCCGTCATTGCAAATTACACGATTCCGCGTGACAACGCCGACTGGGTCGTAACCGGGGAATGGGTGTTTCAGTCGAAGATGTACAGTGATCCGGATAACATCGAGGCCATCGCGGTGGATAGCTGGAATGAGGCAGCCCTCCGGCTTGCCTACCAGAGTCACAAGAACTGGAGCGCGACGCTGTGGATTGAGAACCTGTTCGACGAGACCTATTTCGAGCGCGGTTGGGCCAATGCTGATCCTGATGGCACATATGGATACGGCTTGACCAACACGCTGGTGTGGCCGGCCAAGCCCCGCACTGTAGGCATTTCATTTGAAAAGAACTTCTGATCTTAAAGTGCAATGCGTCAGCAAGGCCGGCAAGCTGTGTCGGCCTTGCTCGTTTTTCAAGGCGCAAACGCAAGGGCCCCGGGTTGTTCTCACTGAAGACCATTCGGGCGGGCGGTTGTGACGGTGGACGTGGGTGACAAGCTCCGGGCCATCCGCAAGATGCACGGTTTCTCTCAGCGGGAACTTGCCAAGCGGGCCGGCGTGACCAATGGCATGATTTCCCTGATTGAGCAAAACCGTACCAGCCCGTCGATCAGCTCTCTGCGCAAGGTCCTGGCCGGTATACCCATGAGCATCGGGGACTTCTTCACGCTCGACCTGGAAAGTGACGCGGCCATATTTTACAAGGCAAAAGACTTGCCTGACCTGGGAGCGGCCGGGGTTCAGCTGAGGCTTGTGGGTCACAAGCGTCCGGATCGCAAGCTTTCGATACTGCATGAGATATATCCCCCCGGAGCCGACACCGGGCCGGAAATGCTCAGTCACGAGGGCGAGGAAGGTGGTGTCGTCGTAGAAGGTGAAATCGAGGTGAGTGTCGGGACCCGGCATCGTGTGTTGAAACCCGGCGACGCCTACTATTTTGAAAGCCGATTGCCACACCGCTTCCACAATCGGGCGGACCGACGCTGCGTCATCATCAGCGCCAGTACCCCGCCCACCTTTTAAGCATGGCGCGGGCGCGCCGCACAGACCGGAGTAAGCACTTCTATGGCTGATAAAACCAAGGCAGATTGGCACGCACTGGCAGACTCAATGCAATTCAGTTGCCAGGCCTTCATTGATGGCCGCTATGTGGATGCAGCATCCGGAAAGTCGTTCAAGTGCATCAATCCTGCGAACGGCAGGGAGTTGTGCGAAGTTGCGGAATGTGATTCGGAGGATGCAGACCGGGCGGTACGCAGCGCGCGAAGCGCGTTCGAGTCGGGCAGTTGGTCACAGATGCCGCCCGCACAGCGCAAACGGGTTATGCAGGCGTTTGCTGATCTCGTGAGGAAGAACCTGCATGAGCTGGCGTTGCTGGAAACGCTGGACATGGGTAAACCCATCGGTGACAGCACTGCCATTGATATTCCCGGTACCGCCAGGTGTCTCGCCTGGTATGCCGAGGCCATCGACAAGATCAATGACGAGCTGACGCCGACAGGACCCGACTCAATCGGTATGATTACGCGCGAGCCCATGGGCGTCATCGCCGCCATTGTTCCATGGAATTTTCCGTTGCTCATGGCGGCGTGGAAAATTGCGCCGGCCCTGGCTGCCGGCAACAGCGTGATTCTCAAGCCGTCCGAAAAGTCTCCGCTCACTGCGATACGTATTGCGCAGCTCGCAGTCGAGGCCGGAATACCGGAAGGTGTTTTCAATGTATTGCCGGGATTTGGCCAGACTGCCGGTAAGGCGCTGGCGCTCCATCAGGACGTGGATTGCCTGGCATTCACGGGTTCAACGGCGGTCGGCAAGCTTGTGATGCAATACGCCGCTCAATCCAACCTGAAGCGTGTCTGGCTTGAGTGTGGGGGCAAATCACCCAACATCGTGCTGGCAGACTGTCCGGATCTGGATCGCGCTGCCGAAGCCGCTGCGTTTGCCATTTTTTTCAATCAGGGCGAAATGTGCTCGGCGGGCTCGCGTCTGCTGGTCGAAGACTCGATCAAGGACGCACTGCTGGAAAAGGTGCTGGTGGCCGGCCGGCAAATGCAGCCCGGCGATCCCCTCGATCCGGCAACCCGGATGGGCGCAATCGTGGATGGTATCCAGATGGAGCGGGTACTGAGCTATATCGCAAAGGGCAGCGAAGAGGGTGCAACGCTGCGCATGGGCGGTTCGGCAGCGCTTAGCGAGACCGGCGGCCTGTTTGTTGAGCCCACGGTGTTTGACGCCGTCAAACCCGAGATGACAATTGCAAAGGAAGAAATTTTCGGACCGGTGCTGGCCACCCTGTCGTTCAGGAACCTGGACGAAGCGATCAGCATTGCCAACGATACGCCGTACGGGTTGGCTGCGGCCGTCTGGACGAGCGATCTGACCAAGGCGCATCGCACGGCCAGGGCGCTGCGCGCAGGCACAGTCTGGATCAACTGTTACGACGAAGGGGACCTGACGGTGCCCTTCGGCGGTTTCAAGCAGTCTGGAAACGGGCGGGATAAATCCCTGCACGCGCTGGACAAGTATACCGAGCTCAAAACCACCTGGATCCAGCTCGGCCGTCCAGGCTGATGGGCGACACTCGCGAAGTCGGAGCGCAGTCGCGAGTCATACTCATTACTGGCGCGACGTCCGGAATCGGTACCGCGGTCGCGGAAGTTTTTGCGGGGCCAGGCCAGACGCTGATCCTCTCTGGTCGCAACGAGACGCGTGGCCAGCGGGTCGCGGAGGCGCAGCGCGCTAAGGGTTCCAAGGTGGAGTTTATTGCAGCCGACATGCGCGACCCGCTGCAGTGTGAGCGGCTGGTCTCGTCTGCGCTGGAGCGCCACGGCCGAATCGACGTGCTCGTTAACAACGCAGGCGTTCTTCACCGCGTGCCGGCGGACGAAACCACTGATACTCAGTGGTTCGAGACCATGCGCGTCAACCTCGACGCGGTGTTTTTTCTCAGCCGTGCTGTCGTCCCGCACATGCGTGCGCGAGGTGGCGGCTGCATTGTGAACATCGCCTCGGACTGGGGCCTGGTGGGCGGGACCCGGGCTGCCGCGTATTGTGCAAGCAAGGGTGCCGTCGTGCTGTTGACCAAAGCGATGGCGCTGGATCACGCCAGTGACAAAATTCGAATCAACGCGGTCTGTCCCGGCGACACGGACACGCCGATGTTGACCGCTGAGATTGCAGGCAGCGGCGTCGACCCGAGACAGCTACGCGACGAATACGCCGGCGAGATTCCTCTTGGAAGAATTGCCGAACCGCGCGAGGTGGCTGCGGTAGTACGCTTTCTGGCATCGGCGGCTGCGAGTTATATTACTGGCGCAGCGCTGCCTGTGGATGGCGGCAATACTGCGGGGTGACTGGCGGCTGCGGGCAGAGCGTTCCTGCTTCGATTGTGTTTGCCTGTTTTTCTCATGCTCCACGTGCTCAATCAAGGCATCGGTGGTTTCTTTCAGAAGAGTGAGCTCATTCATCGTCAGATCCTGAAGGTGTTCGAGGTTGTACTCAATGGTCTCGACAATCTGTCGGGCGGGTCGCTGCAATGGCCGCATGAAATATCCGGTGATGCTCGAGGCATTAGTGCCAAAAAACAGTATCGAGCCAAAAATCATCCACGCGCCCCCTATCACGTGCCCCAGGACCGATTGCGGTTCGCTGGCGATGCCGGCGGTGGACATTGCCGCAACCGACCAGTACAAGGCTTTGCCGTAAGACGTAATCGTGCTGGACGACGCGGCGCTCTCGGCGGACAGCAGCAACGCTGAGAAGACCAGCCACAGAACGAGCAGCAACACAGCAAGTTCAATGAACCACGTGTAGGTAATCAGGTCTTAGAGCAGGCGACGAATCCGGCTTCCGGACGCCTTGCTGAGTGAGCCGTGCATGGCTTTCCGGTGGGGATGATGACTTCTCATTGTGAATCTTCTGTCACGATAGTCAGGGGCCGGCAACTGGTACAGGTAGCGAGTGTGCTACAGCAGGTCCCGGAGCCGGAACCAGGCCATGGCAAGCACCAGGGAGGGCGTGCGCAGCAGTTTGCCGCCGGGGAAGTCATGATGAGGAATTTTTGCGAAAAGGTCGAAGCGTTCAGCTGTACCCGCAATTGCCTCTGCCATGAGCTTGCCCGCCAGACCCGTAAGCGCGATGCCGTGTCCGGAAAAACCCTGGGCGAAGAAGATCCTCTCGCGTATCCGGCCGAAGTGGGGCGCTCGGTTCATGGTGATTGCCACGTAGCCGCCCCAGGTATACGCCACGTTCACATCAGATAGCTGCGGGAACACGCGGATCATCCGGCGCTTGAGCGAAGCGGTCAGGGCCAGTGGTTCAAACGTGGAGTAGCTGACGCGACCACCGAAGAGCAGGCGATGATCGGCAGACAAGCGAAAATAATCCAGTACGAAATTGATGTCGGACACGCAGGCGCCATTGCGAATGAGCGATCGGGCGCGCGACTGGCCCAACGTCTCCGTTGCAATAATGTAGGTGCCGACTGGCATCACTTTGCGCTGCAGCTCTTCGTGCAGTCCGCTCAGGTAAGCATTGCCGCACAAGGTCAGGTAGCGGCAGCTGACCTGCCCGGTTTCGACGCTGACTTGTAACGTTTGACCTTCGTCAATGCGGGTTGCCGCCGAGTGCTCAAAGATGCGCACGCCGGCTTTGGCCGCAGCGTCAGCGAGCCCAAGTGTGTAGTTCAGTGGATGCAGGTGACCGTTGTGCGGCTCGTAGAGGCCTGCAATGTAGCGGTCGCTGTCGAGTGAGTCTGCCAGTGCCGAGCCCTCGAGCATCTGTGCATCATGGTAGCCATACTCGCGTGCGAGTTCCTCCTGATAATCCAGGAGTTCGCGACGCTGCCGAGTCTTAATCGCTACATGCAGCGAGCCGTCGGTGAGGTCGCAGCGAATGTCATTCTTGCTGATCAGGTCGCGGGTCACTTGCAGCGCTTCGAGCGACATGTCCCACATGGTTCTGGCTGTCGCAGCATCTGTCAGGCGGCGAATCTTGCTGATATCGCAGGCATAACCGGCCAGGGCCTGGCCGCCACTGCGCCCGGAGGCGCCCCAGCCGATCACGTTTTGCTCGAGCAGCACCACGTCGTAGCCCCGCTCGGCAAGGTGCAGCGCGGTGGACAGCCCCGTAATGCCGCCACCGACTACGCACACATCGCAGTCAATTGATTCCTGAAGGCGGGTGAAGGTGCGGCGTGGGTTAGCGCTGGCCGCATAGTAGGAATCGTCAACTTGACTTGCGCTCATACTCAGGCCTTGCTGCTCAGACCGTCCGCAGGTACCACTGGAATTCCAGTGGCGTTATGAACTCGTTGAATTTCTCGCGCTCCTCCTGCTTGCAGGCGAGGAAGACCTTGCAGAAATCACTGCCCAGGTATTCGTGGGCGATGGCGCTTTCTTCGAACGCCTCCAGCGCCATCAGCCAGGTAGCCGGCAAGCTGGGCGGAAACTGTTCATAAGCGTTGCCGGTCACCAGAGGCCCCGGTTCAAGGTGATTTCTGATGCCATGATGGCAGCCCGTCAGCAGGGCGGCCAGCAGCAAATAGGGGTTCGCATCAGCGCCGGCCACCCGATGTTCGACCCTGCGCGCGTGAGCCGGACCCGCCGGAATACGCAAAGAAGTCGTGCGATTATTGACGCCCCAGGCTGGTGTCAAAGGCACGTAGGCCCCCGGGCTGAAGCGTCGATAGGAATTGGCATTGGGCGCGAACACGGCCATGAAATCAGCCATGGTTGCGACCAACCCACCGACCATATGACGCATTGTGTCGCTGCCTGGCAGCGCCTCGCCCATCAGCACGTTATTGCCAGCCTCATCCAGCAGGCTGATATGCACATGCATCCCGCTGCCGGCGAGCGACTGGTAAGGCTTGGCCATGAAGGTCGCCTCCATGCCGTGGCGGATCGCTTCGGCCTTGATCAGGCGCTTGAGCATAATCGCGTGGTCGCAGGCCAGCAGCGGATCGGCCACATGCTGTAAATTTATTTCATACTGGCCGGGCGCGTATTCGGCAACCGCCGTGTCGGCCGGGATTTTCTGTGCTTTGCACGCGGCTGAGACCCCGTCCAGAAATGCACTGTAGTCGTCCAGCTCGCTCATTCCGTAAACCTGGGTATTCGTCTCGCGTTCCCTGGTTACCGGCGAGAGTGGCGCCTGCGGCGCGCCCGAGGCGAGGCGCTGATGGTCCAGGAGGTAAAACTCCATTTCTACCGCGACCACCGGCGTCAGCCCGAGGTCCGCAAACTGCTCAACCACTTTATTCAGCACCTGGCGCGGGTCGGCAAAGAACGGACGACCGTCTTCCTCCCACATGCTCATCAGGACCTGCACCGTGGGGCGGCTTTGCCACGGCACCGGCGCGAGGGTCCCGGCAACGGGCCGGCAGACGCGGTCGGCATCGCCCTCTTCAAAACCCAGACCGGTGGATTCAACGGTTGCCCCGGTGATGTCCATGCCGAACAGGGAGCCGGGCAGGGCCACACCGTCTGTGAAAAGTTTGGGCAGCAGGCCGACGTCGACGCGCTTGCCACGCAGAATACCGCTGATGTCCGGAATCAGCAGGTCGACAACTGCGTGATCGGGAAGCACATCTGCATAGTGCTGCCATTCAGCCGGATGCGATTTATCAACCATACTGATGCCTGAGAATGCGTTTAAAATTTAGCCAATCATACCAGCGATAGAGTAAGGCCTCACCTGCCACGGGGCGGGTTGCAACGGACCTCACGGCGCCCCTCCTGCAGAGGCGTGGATTGTCTGGCAACATGGAGATTCAACCGGAATCTTGCGCGTTGCCTGCAGGAGAGAGGGGGCAGTTGTGGCGCAATTGGGCCCGTGCTATCTTTCTCAAAGTCGTTTAAAAAAATTAACACTCAGGTCCGAATGCGCAGTCAAATCCCGGTCATTGGCATCCCCGCCGACCGCCGCCTGATCGGCCATCACTATTTCAGTGCCGTTGGAGAAAAATATATTCTCGCGATCAGCCGGGCAGCGCGGGCGTTGCCCGTACTGTTGCCCGTGACCCCTGATCGAGGGTCGTTGTCCGAGATAATAGAACTGGTAGATGGGGTCTTGTTCACGGGCAGCCCGTCGAACGTCGAGCCTCATCACTATCAGGGCGGCGCCAGTGACCCGGGGACTATGCATGACCCGGAAAGAGATGCGTTGACTTTGCCGCTGATACCCGCGCTGGTCCAGGCGGGCACGCCGGTACTCGGACTTTGCCGCGGATTCCAGGAAATCAATGTGGCATATGGAGGCTCGCTGCACCAGAAAGTCCATGAGGTGACCGGGTATGCTGATCATCGGGAAGACGGTGACCAGACGCTGGACGAACAATACGGTCCTGCCCATGACGTATCACTGGTGCCGGGCGGACTGTTGGCCGAAGTTGCCGGCGTTGAGAAACTGCGGGTAAATTCCCTGCATTCGCAGGGTGTCGATCGACTCGCGGACGGGCTTGTTGTTGAGGCGACGGCCGACGACGGACTTGTTGAGGCATTTCGTATCGGGAACGCACTCACTTTTGCTGTTGCAGTACAGTGGCATCCCGAATGGCAAGTTATGGATAATTCTTTTTCACGTGCGCTCTTCGAACGATTTGGTGATGCATGCAAGAAGCGCCGGAGTAGACAAGTATGAATATCGAGAAGCTGAGAAGCTGGCTGGATGAGCGCAACATATCCGAAGTTGAATGCCTGATTCCGGACATGACCGGCATCGCCCGTGGCAAGATTATGCCGGCTAAGAAATTCCTTAAAGAGGAGGGTATCCGCCTGCCCGAAGCGGTTTTCGTGCAGACGGTGAACGGCGACTGGCCGGCAGGCATAGAAGAATCCGGCGCCATCGATCCCACTGAGATAGACATGGAACTGCGACCGGACGAATCCACTATTCGCATGGTTCCCTGGGCGACTGAGCCGACAGCACAGGTGATCCACGATTGCTTTTACCATGATGGCACGCGTGTAGGGCTGTCACCGCGCAATGTGCTCAGACATGTTCTCGATTTGTATGAGGAGCAGGGCTGGTCGCCCGTGGTAGCACCGGAACTCGAATTCTTCCTGACCCGCATCAATACGGATCCCGACCTGCCGCTGGTGCCTCCGATCGGGCGCACCGGCAGACCGGAGGTTGCACGCCAGTCCTATGGTATCGATGCTGTCAACGAGTTCGATCCACTGTTCGAGGACATGTACAGATACTGCGAAGCTCAGCAGCTGGATATAGACACGCTTATTCACGAAGGTGGCGCAGCACAAATGGAGATCAATTTTCTTCATGGCGACGCGATGCTGCTTGCCGACCAGGTGTTCCTGTTCAAGAGGACGGTGCGGGAGGTCGCAATTCGTCACAAGATCTACGCGACCTTTATGGCCAAGCCTATGGAGAATGAACCAGGCAGCGCGATGCATGTGCATCAGAGCCTGATTGACAAGCAATCCGGTCAGAATATGTTTTCGTCGGCTGATGGCAGTGAAAGTCCGCTTTTCCGGTCATTTATTGCGGGCCAGCAAAAATACACCCCGGCGGCCATGGCGATTCTGGCACCCAACGTCAATTCTTACCGGCGCCTTGCGCGCGAGGAGTCCGCGCCGATCAACATTGAGTGGGCGCACGACAACAGGACGGTGGGCCTGCGGGTTCCCGTGTCCGACCCGGTCAGCCGCAGGGTTGAAAACCGGGTCGCGGGTGCCGACGCGAATCCGTATCTGGCGCTGGCGGCAAACCTTGCCACGGGTTATCTCGGCATGATGCAGGGTCTTGAGCCCAAGCCAGCATTTGAAGGCAATGCCTACAAGCTGCCGTTCGGGCTGCCACGTAACCTGGACGATTCGCTGGCTCTGCTGGAGCAAACGCCGGAGCTGAGAGAATTGCTGGGTGAGCGTTTCATCAACGCTTACCTCGCGGTGAAGCGTCACGAGCACGACACTTTTTTCCAGGTTATCAGTTCCTGGGAACGGCAGCACCTGCTGCTCAATGTGTAGAGAAACTTACCGTAATTACTTGAGGATCGTCTGATGGAGGGTGTGACAAGCAAGCGAACGACCCGGGAATGGCAGGGGCTGGATTCCCGGCATCATTTGCATCCGTTTACCAACTTCGGGGCACTGAACAAAAAAGGCAGCCGTATCATCGCGCGGGCAGATGGCATCTATCTTTGGGATTCTGATGGCAAGAAGATTCTCGACGGCATGGCGGGCCTGTGGTGTGTGAACGTGGGTTATGGCCGCAAGGAACTTGCCAGGGCCGCCTATGACCAGATGCTGGAGTTGCCCTATTACAATAATTTCTTCCAGACTACGCATCCGCCCGCGATTGAACTCGCAAAATTGCTCGACGAGGTGACGCCGCCGCATGTAAAGCGCGTTTTCTTTACGGGCTCGGGATCCGAATCCAATGACACTGTCGTACGCATGGTGCGTCGCTACTGGGACATCCAGGGCCAGCCGCAGAAAAAGACGATCATCAGTCGCATCAATGCCTATCACGGCAGTACCGTCGCAGCTGCGAGCCTCGGTGGCATGAAGCCAATGCACGCGCAGGGGGACTTGCCCATTCCCGGCATCGTGCACATAGAGCAACCCTACTGGTATGCCAATGGCGGTGAGCTTTCACCCGAGGAGTTTGGCTACCGCACAGCAAGGCGGCTGGCTGAAAAAATAGAGGAGCTTGGTGTCGACAATGTCGCCGCATTCATTGCCGAACCGATCCAGGGTGCCGGCGGTGTGATTATTCCACCTGACAGTTATTGGCCGGCGATCCGCGAAATTTGTAACGAGTACGACATATTGCTGGTCGTTGACGAGGTCATTTGTGGCTTTGGGCGAATTGGCAAGTGGTTCGGCTCCGAGTATTACGGCCTGAAGGCTGACCTGATGCCAATCGCAAAGGGCCTGTCGTCAGGGTATCTGCCTATCGGGGGCGTGCTGGTGGGTGATCGGGTTGCTGACGCCCTGGTCGCCGAGGGTGGAGAGTTTCACCACGGGTTTACCTACTCTGGTCATCCGGCTGCCTGTGCGGTGGCAGCCGAAAATATCCGTATTATTCAGCGTGAAAATATTGTCGAGAGGATCGCGAACGAAACGGGTCCGTATCTCGCAAAGCGCTGGTCGGAATTTGCTGATCACCCGCTGGTGGGCGAGGCCAGGAGCAAAGGATTCCTCGCGGCGCTGGAGCTGGTGAAAGACAAGAAGACAAGAACGTTTTTTGATCCGCTCGGCAAGGTCGGTACCCTGTGTCGGGACATTTGCTTCGAGCGGGGCATAGTCATGCGGGCAGTGCGCGACACGATGATTGTTTCGCCCCCGTTGATCATGGATTGCGATCAGATTGACGAGCTGATTGCGCTGGTTGGCGAATGCCTCGATGAAACGGCGCGGCAGCTTGCCAAAGGCGCGATCTAAGGAAGGGTATGGAGTTCCAGACGCTTAATCCGGCCACTGGCGAACTAGTCGAAGAGTATTCGTTTATTCCGGATGCCGTACTGGAGCGCAATCTGCAAGCAGCTGCCGATGCCGCGCCCGCCTGGGCGGCTCGTTCGATCGAGTCACGCTGTGAAATCCTGCGGGCCTGCAGTGCGCGGTTGCTCGCTCGTCGCGACGAGCTTGCCGGTGTGATCACGTTGGAAATGGGCAAGCTCAAAGGCGAGGCGCGCGGGGAAATCGAGAAATGTGCTTTGGTCTGCAGATACTATGCCGACCATGCCCGCGAGATGCTCAGCGATGAAGCGGTGGCGATGGAGGCAGGTCAGGCCCGTGTTGCCTATCAGCCGCTTGGCACCGTGCTGGCAATCATGCCCTGGAACTTCCCTTTCTGGCAGGTATTTCGTTTTGCGGCACCGGCACTGGCGGCTGGCAATACGGGGCTGCTCAAACATGCGCCGAATGTGCCGCGTTGTGGGCTGGCCATCGCGTCGATTTTCGAGGAGGCTGGCGCACCAGCCGGCGTTTTTCAGAATCTCCTGGTATCGGTGGATCAGGCATCAGCGATCATCGGCGATGACCGCGTAGCAGCGGTCACGTTGACCGGTAGCGAGAGGGCGGGTCGGGCAGTTGCTGCGCAGGCGGGCAAACATCTCAAGAAAGCGGTGTTCGAACTGGGTGGTTCAGATCCGTTTATCGTGCTGGATGACGCCGATTTGCAAACCACGGTGGCCCAGGCAGTGACGTCTCGTTTTATGAACGCCGGGCAAAGCTGTATTGCGGCAAAACGCTTTATTCTGACGCCCGGCATAGCAGACGCCTTTCTCGGCTTGTTTACTGAACGGGTAGAGGCACTGCGGATTGGCGATCCCGGGAACAGCGCTACTTCGCTTGCACCGATGGCGCGTGCCGATCTGCGTAGCGGCTTGCACAGCCAGGTTGAGGAGAGTCTCGCCGGGGGCGCCCGTCGTGTGACAGGTTGCAGCATGGTGGATGGCGACGGTTTCTTTTATCAGCCATCGATCATTACAGATATCACGCCAGGCCAGCCCGCCTTCGATCAGGAAATGTTCGGCCCCGTCGCAAGCGTATTCCGGGTCGCGGACGAAGTAGAGGCTCTGCGGCTGGCAAATGCCACGCGTTTCGGGCTCGGCTGCAGCGTGTGGACCACGGATCTGGCACGCGGTGAGGCGCTGGCAAGGCGAGTGAATGCCGGCTGTTGTTTCGTCAACGGCATGGTGGCCAGTGATCCGCGCCTGCCGTTCGGAGGGGTCAAGGCATCGGGCTATGGCCGGGAGTTGTCAGTGCACGGCATACGGGAATTTGTGAACGCAAAGAGCCTCTGGATCCGTTGAACAAACCGGTCAAGGCAGACAGCCGCCCGCGCGGCCCGCTGGCGGGCATCAGGGTCCTGGACCTCTCGCGGGTATTGGCCGGCCCGTACTGCACCATGCTGCTGGCCGACCTGGGTGCCGAGGTTATCAAGGTCGAGCGTCCTGGTTGCGGAGACGATACCCGCCAGTGGGGCCCCCCGTTCAAGAATGGTGCCAGCGCCTATTTTATGTGCTGCAACCGCAACAAGAAAAGCATCACGGTCGACTTGAAAAGCCAGGCTGGCCAGAAAGTCGTACAGGATCTTGCGCGCTGTTCCGACGTACTGGTAGAGAACTTCCTGCCGGGCAAGCTCGCCGGGTACGGTCTGGATTATCCGTCCCTCAGCGGCCTCAGTAAACAGCTGGTTTATTGCAGCATAACGGGCTTCGGCCAGACGGGGCCGCGGCACAACGCGCCCGGCTATGATCTTCTCGTGCAGGCGCTCAGCGGGTTAATGAGCATCACCGGCGAGCCGGGCGGACCGCCAATGAAAGTCGGCGTAGCAATCGCCGATCTTGCAGCGGGCTTGTTCGCGAGTAACGCAATCATGGCAGCTCTGGTAGGCCGATCGGCGAACGGCCACGGCGATTACGTCGAAATCGCCCTGTATGACGCATGCCTGGCATTGCTCGCCAATGTTGGCTCTGCCTACCTGATGAACGGGGACTTGCCGCGGCGCTATGGCAATGCACACCCCAGCATCGTGCCCTACCAGGTTTTCGCAGCTATGGATGCGTCGTTCGTGGTGGCAGTAGGCAATGACCGCCAATACCACAGGCTCTGCTCAGCCATCGGCCTTGGGGAACTGGCTACCGACAAGCGGTTCGCCAGCAACGCCGACCGCGTTGTTCATCGCAAGCAGCTGGTTGGTACTCTTAGTGAACACTTCCTGTCGTCCACGGCCGAACATTGGCTCAGTGTGCTCATCGACGCACGCGTTCCATGCGCGCCCATCAACGAGCTCGATGCGGCGCTCAGTGACGAGCACGTCTCGGCAAGAAACATGCTGCTCGATGCCAGGGATGGTCACAACGATACGATTTCAATGATCGGGTCGCCCATGAAGCTGTCCAGTGTCGGCGAAACTCGCAAGACTATGCCGCCGCCGGGGCTCGGCGAGCACACAGAGCAGGTGCTGCAGGAAATACTGGGCTACTCGCGCGAACAGATCGCTCAGCTTGCGCTGTCTGCGGTCACCTGATGTGAACGACGCCGCAATCAGTCGGTAAACAGCTGGAAGTCGGGCAACCCTCCGTTATCCACAATCGCGAGCGAGTCGATCGCCCCGTTGTTCAGGGCCAGAGCAGGAATTACCAGCAATACGTTGCTTGTGCCTGTGTCGGTGATCGTGACGTCATAGCTGCGCCCGGGAATTGCGGTAAACCCGCTGACACCCCCGGCGGTGATGCCGACAAAGGTCGAGCTGGCGTCGGTGATGCCCGTACCCGGCGCTGTGAGATACACATCAAATGACCCGAGCAGGCTATTCGCGTGCACGACGCGCAGCAGGTTGTGGGTTGCAATGTTCTGTACCGCATCAGTCACCAGGGCGGCTGTCACGTCGGCTGCCAGGCCCGTCACAACAAAAGTGTAAGCAGTCCCGTTAGCGGCCTGCTGTGTGGTCTGCAGCAGCAGGCTGGCCGGGTCACCGGCTAGCGTCAGGTCGAACTCGATCGCGCTGGCATCAGGTGTCGTGATCGTCACGACCGGCGCGAGATTCGTGCCGCTCGTGATGTTCACCGTAATTGTGTCTGAGCCGACGATGCCGTTGCTGTCGCTCACGCTCGCGGTGATGGCATGGACACCTGGTGACAGGGTTGCTGTAATGCTGGCACCCATGTCGGGCAACAGGCCATCGATAGACGACGTCCAGGTCAGCGCGGCGCTGAGATCGCCGTCGGTGACATCGTCCGCAGTCGCGGCGAAGTCCAGGGCGGTGCCGGAGACCTCGACAGTGCGGCTTTGTGGCTGGGTAATGCTGACGGCAGGAGCGGCGTCGGTGCCCGGCAGTACGCGCACAGTGATCGCTTCCGTGCCCGTCAGGCCGTCCAGGTCCACGACGCTGGCGGTGACAGCATGATCACCCGCCGACAGCGTCGCGTTGACTGTGCCGCCGCTGCCAAGCGGGCCGTCAATGGACGATGCCCAGCTGAGCGCCGCTGTCAGGTCGCCGTCTTCGGCGTCAGTGGCCGTGCCGGAAAACGCGAGCGCCGTATTCTCAAATACTGCCGGTCCGTCCGGCAAAGTATCCAGGGTTGAACCGTAGGCACTCTGGGTGCGGTAATTCGTGTCGGTTGCCAGCGGCATCGCGTAGTCATCCTCCGCAAAGAGGTCCAGCGGGCCTGCGTCCGGCGACAGATTCATAAGGCGAACGAATGCGGGCGTATCAATATCGGCGATCGCCGCCGAGCCGCCCTGGTTGTACCACTGATTCAGGAATACCGGCGCAAGGCCAGGCCCGACTGTCTTGCCGATGACGTACATCAGGCGCCCGGGCAGCAGCGGCGTTAGGGTGCCCGAGTCAAAGATGACGTCGGTGGTATCCGCTGCGGTGATGCGGATCTGGTGGTCGGCAAAAGTTATGGTCTCAGGTGTGCCGGTTTGCCCGGCCGACAGCGTCGTGGGCGTGGCGAGCATAAGGTCCGCGCCCGGCGTTGTCAGGTAGACGTCTACGTTGCCGGCGCCCAGCGCTGCATGGACAACCTGCACAATGTTGCTCTCAGAATCTACCGCCTCGAGAACAGGGTTGGCCACAGTAACCGTGCGAAAGTCCGCGACAGTGCCGTAATTGATGACGGTGTAAGACGTGGCGTCCAGAAACTCAGTGGTTTCTGCCGGCTTGAGTATCAACGTGCTTTCGAAAGCGTCGCCCGGATCGGCGCCCGGCACGAAGCCAGTGACTGAGAATTCACCGCTTCCGGCAAATGCGCTTGAATAGCCCTGACCGGACGTGAAGGCGACCTGGAACGACAAGTCACCAATCGTGACGGTCTGGGTGGGCGAATCGGTAACGAGGTTCATCGCCCGGGCAATGTAAATTGCGTTCTGGCTTTCGCTGGAACTGCAGCCAGCCATTGATATGGCGGTGACCAACGCCGCTAAAGCGAGACGCCAGGCCGCGATTGGGAAAACAGCTTGCATAATCATCCTCGTCGGTTTCTTGACAACCGTGAGCCACTTCCGGGGCCCCGGCTGGTCATGCCATGCAGCCCCATCCAGGCGGGCGCGAGCCGGCAATGTTACCACCGCGGGCAGCGCAAAGGGCGTCCCGGCGGGGCATGATCGCCAGGCGGGGGGAATTCGGCCGGACACCCGCTGTCCGACAGGCAGAAATTGCGATTCAATTCACAAAATCTTCATCCAAAAACTGTATTATCGCAGGACCGTCCAGGGAGAAGCGAGGGGCCCCAGGCCCGCAGGGCGAGTATCCCTGGCAACCAACTTGCGGGTGGACAACCCCGGTAAGCGACTATGAAACGTATTCTGGTTCCCGTAGATTTTTCGACAATCAGCAAAGATGTTGTGGCGACGGCGGCACGCATGGCCAGGCGGCTCGGTTGGTCGGTGACACTGCTTAACGTAGCACCGCGCGAGCCCGATGTGTTCGGATTGCAGCTGGTCAGGCGGGAAGTAAAAAAGCCGGTTCCCGACGATGTAGCGGACGCCTACCGTGAGTTGGAGGCGCTGGCCGCTGAAGCACGTGCTTCCGAGGGCATCGAATGCGAAGTGCTGATGGTCCGCGGAACCCCGGTAGCGACAATCCTGGCGGAGGCCAGGAGGCTTGAAGTTGAGCTGATCGTTGCGGGGGCCCATGACCGCAAGAGCCTGTTCAAGAAGCTGCTTGGCAGCGTGAGCGCGGGCGTTCTGGAGCGCGCGCCCTGTCCCATGTTGGTCATTCCGGCCGGCATCGGCCGGCTGCGCCAGGACGGCGATCCTCGGGCCGCCTGACGGCTCTGTGTTCAGCGTCGGGTAGCGAATCCGGGCACCCGGCAGACTTCGGCGGCACCTGCCCGCGGAAAACGTGACTGCGCGGTATCCGGCCCTTGAAAAAGGGATTCCCGGGACGCGGAGCAACCCTTAATCGATATTCCTGGCAGCGCTGGCAGGCCGTGCAGCGACGCCCATCATTTCTGCCCGCTGTATCCGGCTCCCAGGCAACATGTGCTAACCCTCAGACAAAGTTTTGGCGGCTGGTCGGCGCGCTTTAGGGTATCCTTTCCGGATTGAATTCCGGGGGCGCAGGCAATGAAAAATTTCATCTTTCGAGGGTCGCTGTGGACCCTGTTTTTCCTGATATTTTTGCTGCCCTCGGCTTCCCCGGCCCAGGAGTCGGCAGACGCGCCAGCCATCATCGACCCGGCAGACATCCATCATCCGGTCGTGGGCAAGAATGGCATGGTGGTGAGCCAGAGCCTGATCGCCAGCGAGGTGGGCGCGGAAATCCTCGCGCGGGGTGGTAACGCTGTGGACGCGGCCGTCGCCGTGGGGTTTGCGCTCGCCGTGGCCTTGCCGCGGGCCGGCAATCTCGGCGGTGGCGGGTTCATGCTTATTTACCTTGCTGCCGAGGATCGTGTGGTGGCCATCGACTACCGCGAGATGGCCCCGGCGGCGGCCCACCGGGACATGTATCTGGACGAGAACGGCGACGTGGATCTGTCAATGGTGCGCTTCAGTCACAGAGCGTCCGGTGTGCCAGGTACGGTTGCGGGCCTTTATCATGCCCACCAGAAATACGGGACGATGAAGTGGCGCGACGTGGTGAAGCCGGCAGTGAAACTGGCCCGCAACGGCTTCGTCCTCGGTTTCGACGTATCAGAAAGCCTCAGAAAGTATGCAACCAGGATGACCAGAAATCCTGCAACCCTTAAGGCGTTCTATAAACCTGGCGGCGTCCCTTATGAAGCGGGTGAGAGATTCAGACAAAAAGACCTCGCATGGTCGTTGAATCTCATCGGTCGGCATGGCCCCGAGGCTTTTTACAGGGGTGCCATTGCCGATAAGATCGTGGCTGACATGCAGTCGAACGGAGGCCTGATCACCAAGGAGGATCTGGCCAACTACAAGGCGGTTGAGCGGGATCCGGTGCGCGGGACCTACAGGGGTTACGAAATCGTGTCCATGCCGCCGCCAAGTTCGGGTGGCGTGCATATTGTCCAGATGCTGAATGTGCTCGAGTACTTCCCGGTGGCGGAGATGGGCGCTGGCTCGGCCGACAGCATGCATCTGCTCGCGGAAACCATGCGCCTGGCCTACGCGGACCGCAGCGAGCACCTGGGTGATCCGGATTTTTACAATGTGCCCGTTGGCTGGCTGACCAGCAAGGAATATGCGCGTCAGCTTGCGGCAGGCATCGACATGGATCGTGCCCGCGATTCTTCCGACGTCAAGCCGGGCATCCCGGCGCGACCCGAAAGCCCGGACACCACGCATTTCTCGGTCATGGACCGCAGCGGCAACATGGTCGCTAATACCTATACGCTGAATTTTACCTATGGCTCTGGTAACACGGTGGCGGGCGCAGGCTTTCTCCTGAACAACGAGATGGATGATTTTGCGGCCAAGCCCGGCGTACCAAACGCATTTGGCCTGCTGGGCGGGGATGCCAATGCCGTACAGCCGGCCAAGCGGCCGCTCAGTTCCATGACCCCCACCCTCGTTTTCAAAGATGGCAAGCCGTTTCTCGCGACGGGCAGCCCGGGCGGCAGCCGCATTATTACGGCCGTCTTGCAGCTGTTGGTTAACGTCATCGATCACGGCATGAATATCGCTGACGCCACACACATGCCGCGGATTCATCACCAGTGGTTGCCCGATTTTCTGCAGTATGAGCGTCTCATCAATCCCGATTCGCTCAAAATTCTGGCCGCCAGAGGGCACAAGCTTCGCAGGCGGGATTCCGTCGGCGCGGTTGAAACACTCATGTATTCAAACGGCCTGTTTTATGGCTGCGCAGACCCGCGCCGACCCGATTCGGGAGCGGTTGCGCCGTGAGGAGCGTAGCGCAGTATGCCGGGCCACGCTTTTCGTTGGCCGCGCCGGGCCTACCGGTCTGGCTCACCTGCGCGATCATCCTCGGTTTGACGAGCGGGTGCTCCGGAGACAAAGCGGGCGACGGTGATCAGCGCCGTAGCGCGAATGAACCGGTAACAGTAGAAGTAGCTGTCGTGGAATCCCGAACGCTTTCCGACACGCTTGAGGCGTTGGGCACGACCAAGGCCAATGAATCGGTGACGCTCACGGCAAAAGTGACTGACACCGTCGGCAAGGTGAACTTTGAAGACGGACAGTATGTTGAGTCAGGCGCGATTCTGATCGAGCTGACCAGCGAGGAAGAACAGGCGCAGCTTACGGAGGCACGGGTCAATCTGCACGATGCGGAGAACCAGTGGCAGCGGCTCAAGGACTTGCGGAGCCAGGGTGTCGTCTCTGCTTCGGACCTCGATGTGGCACAGGCCAGAGTCGACGGTGAGCATGCGCGCCTTAATACCATTATCGCGCGCCTCAAAGATCGCTTGGTGCGGGCGCCGTTTTCCGGCCTGCTCGGGTTTCGGGACGTGAGCGAGGGGACGCTGATTACTCCGGGAACCCCCATCACCACTATTGACGATGTATCCATCATCAAACTGGATTTTACTGTACCGGAAACAGCGCTTGCAGTATTGGCGCCGGGGCAGACCGTGACCGCCCATAGCGCCGTCTATGGTGAGCGCAATTTTGCCGGCACGGTCACTTCGATCGGGTCGCGGGTTGATCCGGTAACCCGGGCCCTTGTCGTGCGCGCGAGCATTGACAATGCTGACCGCGCGCTGCGCCCGGGGATGCTGATGACCGTCCGACTTGTGACCGAACGACGTGAGGCGCTGGTGATCCCTGAATCTGCGGTTATTCAGCTGGGCGACGAATCATTTGTTTACATGCTCGATCAGGATTCAAGGGCGCGCCGACGGCTGGTGGTTACCGGCAATCGGCGGCAGGGTATGGTTGAAATCACTGCGGGCCTGGTGGCGGGGGAAAGGGTCATCAGCGAAGGCATTATCAAGGTGAGGGAGGGGGCCCCGGTTCGCGTCGGCGAGGAGCCGGCTGACCTGGCTGGCGCAATGCCCATGAACCAAAGTCACGATCTCCCGGGGTAGCCACGATGTTTCTTTCCGATATATCGGTTCGACGTCCGGTGCTGGCCGTAGTCATGAGCCTGCTGCTGGTCGCATTCGGTACGCTGGCGTTTCTGGACCTTCCAGTTCGGGAGTATCCGGACGTCACGCCGCCGGTAGTATCCGTTGACACCAGATATCCGGGTGCTTCGGCAGCGGTCGTTGAAAGCCGGGTCACGCAAATAGTCGAGGCCGAGATCAGTGGCATCGGCGGGATCAAGAGCATTCGTTCGCGAAGCAGCGATGGTCGTTCAAGTATTTCAGTAGAATTTGACCTCGACCGTGATATCGATGATGCGGCCAATGACGTTCGCGACCGCATCGCGCGTGTTCTCGACCGCTTGCCGGAAGACGTGGATCCGCCGGAAATATCCAAACAAGACTCTGATGCACGCCCGATCCTGTATCTGAGCCTGAGCAGTGATTCCATGAGTCCCATGGATCTCACGGACTATGCCGAACGCTATATCAGTGATCGCTTTGCAGTGATCACCGGTGTGTCCCAGGTGAGAATCAGCGGCGCCGGTCGCCCGTCTATGCGCATCTGGCTGGATCGGCAGGCGATTGCCGCCCGGAACCTGACCGTTGCGGACATTGCCGCTGCGTTGCGGCGCGAGAATATAGAGTTGCCGGCCGGTCGTATTGATTCAAGCGCACGCGAATTTCCAGTGAGAATTGCCCGCAGTTATGCGAGTGCCGAGGACTTCCGGCAGCTGGTGCTTGGCACGGGCGCCGACGGTCACCTGGTCAGGCTGGGCGAAGTCGCTGACGTGCAGGTCGCATCTCGCAGCACCAGGAGCCTGTACCGGTCAAATGGAAAAAATACGGTCGGCATGGGCGTTGTCAAGCAATCGACGGCCAATACCGTGGACGTGCTGACCGAAGTCAAAGCCGAGATCGCGCGCATTAACAGAGACCTGCCGCAAGGCATGCAACTGATCGCCAGCAGTGACGACTCTCTGTTCATTCGCGAAGCGATTCGAGCCGTTTACTGGACGATCGGGATAACCACTGTTCTCGTTGGCATCGTTATTCTCTTTTTCCTCGGCACGCTGCGGGCCATGCTGATTCCGATGGTGACAATTCCCATCTGCCTGACCGCCTCGTTCATCGTGCTTTCCGCATTTGGCTACACTGTTAACCTGATTACCCTGCTGGCCCTCGTTCTATCGATCGGGCTGGTCGTGGACGACGCCATTGTGGTGCTGGAAAACATTCATCGCCGAATCGAATCCGGAGATCCGCCACTGCTGGCAGCTGCGAAGGGCACGCGTCAGGTCGCGTTTGCGGTGATCGCAACGACTTTGGTGCTGGTCGCCGTGTTCGCGCCGATAACGATACTGAAAGACAACATTGGGATGATCTTTGCCGAACTTGCGGTCACGATCAGTGCGGCTGTCATTTTCTCAAGTTTCCTGGCGCTGTCGCTCACGCCGGTCATGTGTTCCAAGATTCTGCAGCCCAAAGAGCGGGAAACGCGGGCCGAGCTGTACCTGGAAGGGTTCTTCCGGAGACTGTCAGCAGTGTATGTTCGCTGGCTCGAGCGCGTGATCAGGCACCCATGGTTGGTGGTGATGTTGACGGCGGCTATAGTCGCAGCGGCCGCCGGCCTGTTTCAGTCTCTGCCCCAGGAATATGCGCCGACAGAAGATCAGGGCACTTTCCTCGGTCGCGTTCAGGCGCCGGAGGGCACGAGTTTTTCGCACATGGTGGAGCAGACGCTGAAAATGGAACCGGCCATGCAGCCGTTCATCGAATCCGGGGTCATTCAGCGCTCTGTAGTGCGCGTTCCCGGTTTCGGTGCCGGCGGCTCAAACAGTGCGCTGGTCTACGTGACCCTGTCGCCCTGGACAGAGCGCGAGCTGAGCACCGACGACGTACGTCAGCAACTGTCGAGAAAGCTGGCGGGATATTCCCGGGATCCGGGTTTTTACGTTTGTCCGCTCAGGGCTCTCGCGGGGTGGCGGTGGGCAGCCCGTGCAGTTTGTTCTCAGGGGTACCAGACTACAAGGAACTGGCGACGTGGCGCGATATCGTCATTGCCGCTGCCGAATAGAATCCCGGTCTTCAGCGGGTGGATTCCGATTTGCAGGATACGCAGCCTCAGGTGCTGGTGCGGATTGACAGGGACCGCGCCGCTACTCTTGGCGTTTCAGTGCAGAATATCGGCCGTACCCTGCAGTCGATGATGGGTGAGCAGGTGGTGACGACATATGTCGTGGGTGGCGAAGAATATGACGTGATACTTCAGGCTCGCGAAGATCAGCGCGCCACCCCCCAGGACCTTCAGAATATTTACGTGCGATCGGAAACCAGCGGACAGCTCATACCGCTGGCTAATCTTACCCGGCTCGAGACGCTGGCAGGCCCAGGTACGCTGAACCGATATGACAGGCTGCGCGCGGTGACCATCAGCGCGAATCTTGCGCCGGGTTACAGCCTGGGCGAGGCGCTTGATTTCCTGGAGGGGGTCGTGCGCGAGCAACTGCCTGCGACTGCTCAGATCGGTTATCAGGGGGAATCGCTGGAGTACAAGGAGGCATCAGGCAAACTGTATTTCACTTTCGGTTTGGCGCTGCTCGTGGTTTTTCTCGTTATGGCGGCGCAATTCGAGAGTTTTGTACACCCGTTGGTGATCATGATGACGGTGCCGCTGGCGATCGCCGGGGGGCTTGTCGGTCTCAAGCTCACCGGTAACGCGATTAATATCTACAGTCAGATCGGCCTCGTCATGTTGATTGGTATCGCCACCAAGAACGGCATACTGATCGTCGAATTTATCAACCAGGTCAGAGACGAAGGCGTGGAGTTTACCCGCGCGATTCTCGACGGCGCGCGCATTCGCTTCAGGCCCGTGCTTATGACAGCGATATCCACTGTCATGGGTTCGATCCCGTTGATGCTTGCCACCGGGGCCGGCTCCGAGAGTCGAACCACGCTGGGTGTGGTCATCTTTTTTGGCGTGAGTTTCGCTACGTTGCTCACGTTGTTTGTGATCCCGACATTCTACAGCCTGCTTGCGAAAGGCACGCAATCTCCCAATACCATTGCAAGAAAACTGACAGCAATGGGCGCAGACTAGGATTTTGACTCAACTCGATACACAATAAGCCATGGATTTTATCGTCAACTGGTTATACGCGACATCCGATTTTCTGGATTCGGGCGGTCCGGTGTTGAAATGGCTGGTGCTTATCATTTTTCTGTACTGGCTGCTGATTTTTGAGCGCGTGCTCTACCTGAGTTGGAGACACAAGCACCTTACGGGCCTGGTTCTGAACAAGTGGTTTGCCCGGGCCGATCAGCGTTCGTGGCGATCGCTGCAGATTCGCGAGGCTGAAATGTCGCGCCTGAATCAGTTGGCGCAGAGCACGATTCCGATTATCAAGACGCTGGTTGCCTTGTGCCCGTTGCTTGGCCTTCTCGGCACCGTAACCGGAATGATCGCCATATTCGATGTGATGGCGATCAAAGGAACCGGCAATGCGCGATCGATGGCTGAGGGCGTCTCGCGGGCGACTATCCCGACCATGGCCGGCATGGTCGCCGCACTTGCCGGCGTATTCGGCGCGACGCTGGTCAGCAGAAAGTACGAAAGAGAAAAGCAGGGTCTGACCAGTCATTTTCGTGCCACCGACGCAAAACTGGCCGGCCACGAGTTTAGCCTTGCAAAAGGCCCGGGTTACTCTTTGAGGGTAACTATTTCAGCGGTATTTGCTGTGGCCGTTACGGCGAGTCTGCTTGGACTCATGCAGGTGCTCATCGAAACCGGCAAAGGGCGCGATTACCAGCGGGGAAAGTGTATTTTTCGTCGATTTCGTTCGCGTACCGAAGGAAGCAGACGGTAGAACGCAAAGAAAGAAAACCGGAGCGGCCGACATCTGCGGAAGTACCGCCGGAATTCAAAGGCAACAGGATCGAGAATTTCGACGATCTTTCATCGGCAGAACGCAATTTCGATTGGCGTCCCGGTAATGGACACCTCGATGGTCAAGGCCGGGTACGGATTTTTCGCGTTTCTCCGGCACCGATGGTGAGTACCTGCCGATTGTCAAAGTTCAGGCCATATATCCGCGCACGGCACTGATCCGCGGCCTGGAGGGATAC
This sequence comes from uncultured Gammaproteobacteria bacterium, assembly GCA_963759075.1. Taxonomy (GTDB): domain Bacteria; phylum Pseudomonadota; class Gammaproteobacteria; order Steroidobacterales; family JABDLF01; genus JABDLF01. The sequence continues at coordinate 126,431 of CAVWXZ010000033.1, read as the reverse complement.
GTGTTGCTCGAATTCACCGTGACCACGACAGGTGCCGTGCGGGACCCTGTTGTTCTGGAGTCGAGCAACAGGATATTCGAAAAGGCGGCAATTGATGCGGCCCTGAAGTTCAAGTATAAGCCACGGGTTGTTGACGGCCAGCCAATCGAGGTTGCCGGCGTTATCAATCAGATTACGTTCGAAATATTGGACAAATAGCTGATGTGCGACAAGAATTTCCTGACGCCCGGCGAGGGCAGGAGAGATGGGGTAGCATAGTCTCGGAAAAGAAATCGGCGGCCGGCCTGCCGGCAGACCGGCACTGAAGTTTATATTTTTATTTTTCGTGCTGACGCTGACCCCGTACGGGTGGGCGAGCCAGGGCATTGCCGATCAATATCCGGCCTCCATGCTGTATTCGAAACCGGTCGAAGTCATTCCATACGTGTGGTCTGCGATCGGCGCCACCGGGCCTCCGAACTACGAAAACTCCGGCCACAACAACAATCTGTCGTTCATCGTCACCGGCGAAGGCGTGGTCGTCATAAACGGTGGTGCCAGCTTACCTGCTCGCCAAGGCGCTGCATGACGAAATTCGCGCCGATTACCGATGAACCGGTGCGGCTGGTCATCAACGAGAACGGGCAGGGCCATGCCATGCTCGGTAATTCGTACTGGAAGGAGCAGGGTGTCGTCCATCCTTGCCCATCAGGATGCTGCGGCGTGCATTTGAGGAGAGCGGTGCCGAGGCGCTGGCCAGCATGCAGCGTTATAACAAGGAAAAAGCCGAGGGCACGTTTGAGCAGGGACCGACGGAGACCTTTGAGACCGAGGCGGTATTCGAATATGGCGAATTTCAGAATGAAGTGCGCGTACTCTGGGTCCCGGCCCATTCTCCGGGCGATATCGTTGTCTGGCTGCCGCGGCAGAAACTGGTGATCTCCGGCGACATGGCGTTTCACGAACGCTTGCTGCCGGTCTTTGAAGACACCGATACAGCTGGCTGGCTGGAAAGCTGGAAGGCGTTCGAAGCGCTGTGCGCGCTCTATGTGATTCCCGGGCACGGGCATCCCACCAACATGGCGCAAGTGCGTCGCTACACCAGGGACTACCTCGTATTCTCTGCGAGCACGAATCCGCGGAGGTTCTGGAATCAGGCGGCGGCCTGCAGGAGGCCTACCTGGTTGATCAGAGTCCTTATGCGCACCTTGATACTTTCGACGAACTGGCCGCCCGCAATGCCGGCCGGGTTTTCGAACAAATGGAGTTCGAGTAGCTGTTAGCGCACGATGACGAGTTCGCACTGGGTTTGCTGCAAGCGCTTGTTTCGCCTCGATTTGTGCAGATCGCAGCACGAACCTGCAACTGAATCACGGTGATTATATAAAAAAAACTAATATACTTCGCGTCGGTTTTTACCCCTACAGATTAGCGAGGTGTCTTATGACTGAACAAGCTCCGGTTCTTTCCTGGTTGACGGCAGGCATATTGGTCGGGCTGTTGCTCATTGTAGCGACGGCGCTGGTTAAACCGCTGGGTGTATCGACCCAGTACGCGGTAACCGATGCGATTGTCCTGCACAAGATCGCGCCAACGTTTACGGAATCTAACGAATACCTCAACAAGTACGGTGCAAAGGAAGATTGGTCCGTCGGCTATGGATGGATGCTGGTCCTTGGCATGGGTATTGGCGGCTTCCTTGCTGCGCTGTTCACTGGTCGGCTGAAGTGGCGTTCGATTCCTGACATGTGGCAGAAGAATTTTGGCGAACATCGGGGCAAGCGACGATTGCAGGCCTTTGCAGGTGGCGTCCTGTTGCTGTTTGGCGCACGCTTCGCCGGTGGTTGTACCAGTGGGCACATGATCAGCGGGATTTCTCAGCTTGCCGTCAGCTCGTTCGTTTTCGGGATCGCAATCTTTGCGTCCGGAATCGTCGTTGCCCGAATTCTCTACCGTGGGGGGGCGCAAGCATGAAACTGATTCTTGGATTAGCCATCGGGATGGCCTTTGGCGCCATCCTCCAGCTGGGCGGGGCTTCCAGCTACAACAAGATTATGGGCGCGCTCCGTCTGCGCGATATGCACATTATCAAGCTGATTTTGACGGCAATTGCCGTAGGAACGGTGGGGATCTATGCTCTGGATCTTGCGAATCTCGCGAACATGGACGTGAAACCTGCCTATATCGTCGGCATTGCGATCGCCGGCCTGATTTTCGGGGCAGGCTTCGCGATAGCGGGCTATTGTCCCGGCACCTGCGTGGTCGCCGCTGCCGAAGGTCGTGGTGATGCGTGGTACGCATTGTTCGGCGGATTTGTGGGCGCGATGCTCTACGCGTTGGCGTTTCCGATGCTCAAAGGCCTGCTGGAACTCACCAACTTTGGCGATATTACATTGCCGGGGCTGTTCGGGGTCAATGGCTTGTGGATAGCGATCCCGTTCAGCATCATTCTGATGGTCCTGAGCCTGAAGATACTGAAAGATCGTTACGGCCCTGCGGACGCCTGATCCAGGCTGAACGGACAAGGCCGGCCGGATGCATGTCCGGCCGGTTTTTTTTGTGCCGCCGGTCAGGGTCTGACCAGCTTGTAGCCCTCTTCCATTCGCTGCAGGATATGTGCCACGCCGGTCTGCACGCGGATGGAACTTTCATTCAGTACAGGCGTGGTTCCGCGCAGGCGTTCGATCGTGTTGACTGTGTTCATGCACGCTACAAAACGAATGCCGTTATCAACCAGGCTCGAAATCCGGGCAGAGTTTTCGTTGTTTGCGAACAGCAGGCGTATGCCTGGTCCAAACGCAACAATTTCGATATCGACATATTCGGGCCCGCCATAGTGCTTGATCAGGTTATTGGCCACATCAAGTACGGCTGACTGTCGTTCGGCGTCGCTGTCACTGAGCTGCAAAATGACATTAACCTCGGCGAAGGGTTTATCTTCATTCAGGGGTTCGCCGGCAAACGCAGACACTGCGGTCATGATCATAAGCAGGGCCATCAGGCCCTGTAGCGTGCTTCTAAGCAACATATCTTGTTTCTCCAGGTGCGCTGTCACGCGCACAGCAGTCGCATTCGAGTCGGTTCTTGCTGTGACTAAAGGGCCTCATCAGCAATCCCGGGGTTTTCGGCCACGTTGACGAGTTTCGGCGTATTTAATCTGGCAAGTCCTACGGTGTTGTGCTGGCGCAGATAATCCGCGACGAGTTCCCAAACCGGAGCGCCCGTGGACTGCGATCCGACCGTCGCCCAGCCTGCCACCTTGTAACTTTTGTCCGCCTGCAGAAGTTCGCCATCATCCAGGCGCAGCTCGCTGATCCGGCTGCCGATTTCGGCCATCGGATCGCAGGTGTAATTGAGTCCGCCCACCCTGACCATGTCTCCACCCTGCTGATAGTAAGGGTCCGGGTTGAAAACGTTGTCCCCTACGTCCTCGAGGATCAGCTTGATCTCCTCGCCGCTCATCTCACGCACGTAGGTTTCCGGGTATGTGATGCAGGTCTGGTCCAGTACATGTTCCATGGTGATGGTCTGTCCCGGCAGAACAGTGGTCCCCCACCGGAAGCCCGGCGACAACGCGATTTCTGCGTCGCCGACTTCCCGCAAGGCGTCGCAGATGACCTGATCAAAGGTGCCGTTAAAATTGCCGCGTCGATAGAGCAGGGTGCCCGCGACAGCCAATTCCTCCTGCAGTTTGTCGAGATGTGGCGCACGCACGCCCTCGATGTAGGCACTCATCTCCGGGTCGGGGGCGAGCAGATTGGAGAAAACAGGCAGCAAGCGGTACTTGAAGCCGTTCAATCGTCCGGGTCCGACGTCGAGGTCCAGCACGGCGAGAAACTTGCCATTGGAGCCTGCGTTGGTGACCAGCGTTTTGCCGCCGGCGTTGTCGACAATCATAGGCACCGGCATGCCGTCGTGGGTGTGTCCGCCGAGGATGGCGTCGATTCCCGTAACCACGGAAGCCATCTTGAGGTCTACATCCATGCCGTTGTGTGACAAGACCACCACCGCATCTACATTTTCTTCGCTGCGGATCTGGTCGACCAGCGACTGCATGTCATCGTCGCGAATGCCGAACGTCCAGTCAGGAATAAAGCGGCCAGGGTTGGCAATGGGCGTGTACGGGAATGCTTGTCCGATGACGGCTATCTTTCTCCCACCAACAAGCTTAACGGTATAGGGTTTGAATGCGTGACCGGTGTCTTCGTCGAAGGCCTCCACGCCCTCGAATAGCGCGTCCTCTTTGACCCGGATGTTCTGGGCAAGGAATTCACCACGAAAAGCCTGCGCATTACTGAGAACCTCGTCCGCCAGGTAAGTGAACTCCCAGTGCCCCGTCATGACATCCACGCCGAGCAGGTTGCAGGCGCCGACCATGTCCTGGCCACGTGTCCACAGAGCGGTGCCCGACCCCTGCCAGGTATCGCCGCCATCCAGCAGCAGAGACTTCCCTGGTCCCGATTCATCGCGCAGTTGCCTGATCAGCGTCTGCAAATGCGCAAATCCACCGACCTTGCCGTATTTTCTTGCTGCAGCGTCGAAATCCAGGTAGGTCAGTGCATGGGCCTCGCGCGTGCCGGGTGCGATCCCGGCAAAGTCCAGCAGGCGCTGCCCCACCAGGTGCGGCGGTCGTCCCAGTGCATCGCCGACCCCGAGATTGACGCTCGGTTCGCGGAAGTAGACGGGCATCAGCTGCGCGTGGGAATCGGTGAAGTGCAGCAACCGGACATTGCCAAAAACGCCGGCAAGATACGGGTCGGAAGATGGGGAAGTGTTCCGGGAAGCGCAGGCCGGCAAGACGCCGGTCATGCCTGCGATGCCCATGAGTCGAATAAATTCGCGCCGGCTCATCGCCATATGTCAATCCTCTTCAGCGCCGCAAAACCTTCAGCGTCACGGGCGCGTCAGCAAGCAATAGAAAAACGTGGTGGACTAGCGAACGACGCGGCCCTGCCAGTCATGTGCTTCTCTCGTGCTCTGGGCGAGCGCGAGTTCATACTGGTGTCTGGCGTCGTTGAGAAGGGCGACTGCCCCCTCCCACTGCCCGTTGGCCGCCAACTCAGCCGCGCTCTCCGTCAGCGCCTGCGTACCCGACCACTCGTTGCCATTTTGCCGGGCCTTGTCCCGCACTTGCGTAACGGCATCCAAAGCGCTGTCGTAGGCGGCCGCGTCGAAGTTCGCTTTGCTTGCCTTGGGGTCGGCCCCGCCGGAGCAACCCAGCAGCCAGGCGGTCAGCGAAAAAGTCAGAAGTAATTTACTGCGCATGGTGCTCTCTTATTTTCTGTAAGACGGGCCATTGGATGGCAATCCGCTGTCCATGTAACGCATGAAGAATTCCAGGTTTCTGTAGGTCTCACTCTGCGCCGCAAGAGGCATCTCGCGAACCTGCCTGTTACATTCCTGGTAGCGTCGGTGCAGGGTGCCCATATCGTCCCATGCGCCCCGGTGGACAGGCCAGTGCGTGGTCTGTCCGAGCGTCGGGGCTCAGGCGATCAGCACGTATCATCATGCCCGCATTCTGCACGTGACAACCCTTGCATGAAAAATTCAGCTGTCCGCGGCGGGAGTAGTAGTACCGCTTGCCATCCTCATAAGCGGCCAGTGCCCGCGGATCGTCAGGTATGCTGATGCTCACTGGCTTGCCTCTTGACGTATAAGCCATGTAGGCAGAGATTTCAGCGATCGGCCCTTCCAGCCAAGGCAGGGGCGCTTCTCCGTTGGCCTCACGACACTGGTTGATGGCGAGTTCCAGGTCACGACCTGCCCGGTCTCCGTATCGAAAAGCGGGTAATTCTGACTGATACCAAGGCCACCGTTTGCGAAACAATCGGCGTAGCTCTTGCCATTCGCGAAAGGTGTTTCAAACAGGGCCCGCCCTCGGTCAAGGGCGAACTCGTAGGGCGGAAACTCCTCGATTTCCTGCCACTGTTCCCGCGCATCGTCGTCCAGCGAATATGCGCCGTTTGCAAAGTCCGCAGGTTCCAGCGTCGGGAATCGCTGCTCGAAGTATTTTACGATTGCGCTCCTGTCTTCTTCGGGTCCCGCCTGTGCAAGGCCGGTGACCAGCAACAGCCCAATACTCATCAGAAAGCCTAATTTGCGCATCGCTTAACTCCCGCCTTGCCCTACCGTCCAGACGATCTATTTGATCGGCGCTTCTTCCGAATCAGAATCGCCGGTGTTATCGACCCAACTGATCTTGATCATGTCGCCGGCGGCGCCGCCTTTGAAACTGAAAGACAAGATAGGGGTTTTTCGAAACCGCCGTGCCCCAGTTGCCTTTCAGGACCACCTTGCCATTATGCTCGCAGATGACTTCCTTAATGAAATGCGCCGGTATCAGTTCTCCGGATTCCGGGTCCCGTCCGTGTTCCGGGTTCCATGTCATGGGTCATCAGAGCCTTGACCTGGGTTTCTTCGCCTTTTTGTCTGGCGCGTATCTTGATTCTTCCTGCCATGTCTCAGTTCCTCAAAAATTCCCGGGCTCAGCCGCCGCAGCCGCCGATGGTTACTTTAACTTCCTTGCTGGTCATGAAAGACGCCGCTCTTGGTCTTGACTACACCGATGACGTCCGAGCTCTGGCCCATTTTGATGCGCGTGGACACTTCGGCGAGAGTTCCGGGGCTCAGCTCAAAGGATGCCGCCAGCGGGTTCGGATTGTTGGCCACCAACACGCTGATCGATTCGACGTCCGGCATGTCGGTGCTGACGGTGACCGGAACCACCGCGCCGTTCTCCGCGATATCAGGAATTTTGAGGTTGACCTTGTCGCTGGCGATCGGGGTCGTGCCGCCGAACAAGCGCGGCCAGGGAATCGTCGAGAGCCTTTGGCCTTGAAGGCCTTTTCCGGCCATGCGGCCAGCAAGCACCCTGGGGAAGGTCGCAAGGGCGGTAAAAGCCGCGAGCCCCGTAACAACTGTCTGCGTTTCATTATGCATGTATAACTCCTGAGATATCCATCGAATAGTTTCATTAAAGCGAATACAAGATATGCGACGACGAGATCAATCTCGTCTTCGCTGAGAATCCTGTGGCGACCGTAGGGTGGCATGACCGACTTCGGGTTCTTCACTGTCGGCGTCCCATATTTGCGCCCGCAGCACGGCCTTGTCCGGAAATCGTGGCTGTCATGGCGAGCAATGGCGGCGCGATGGTGCCGGGCAGTTCGCCGTCTTCAATCATGTGACATGCGAGGCAATTGCCCTTTGACCCGGTCAAAAGCGATTTCTTTGCCCATTGGCGACTGCGGTCTGGCGCTTGGCACTGTCCGCCTCGGCGCCTGTCGATCAAAGGCGCAAACATGAGCAACGCGCATGCGCTCAGTGCCGCCGGCAGGCGCATCCTGTTGACAATAGTCTGCATCTCAAATCTCCTGGTACAGCCGCGGCGCGATCGCAGGGCATCTGCTGCGTTAAAAACATCTGCTCATCCGCCTGATTGATCCGAAGCATGTACGCTACAGCGGCCGCTGCGACTTCAGAATCGCTCAAGCTGGGTCTGCCCGCCCTTGGCTGGCATGACGCCAGACATCGCCCTGGAAGCCCTGGATCGCGTGCTGGTTGAGCACCGCGCGTCCTTTCTCGATACGGTTTGCCCAGGCCACCGCGTCGCCGGTGACCGGCGCGCCCGCAACGCCTGCATCGTGGCAAAGACCGCAGGCCTGCCTGTAAATGCCTGGCCCAGTGTCATCTGCGACGACTTGCGGCGGTAGCTGCAGCCGCGAGCAGCTCCTTGTTCATCACCTTCCAGTCCGCCGGTTGGCGTGACGCCGGCGATCGGCTCGGATGTGATTTCGATGCTGGCCGGATCCTTGCAGTCGGACATGCAGGCGACGGCCTGCACATCCGGCCGATCATCACGGTAAAAATTGCCGGCATTCGGCATTTCGATGCTGGCGAACGTTTCTTTGTTCAATACGAAATCATCATCGACGATATCGTTGAGATACAGCACGTAGGCCGTGATTGCGTAAACCTCGTCGTCGCTCAGCGACTGAGGTTGCGGTAAACGGCATCGCGCGATGGATGTAGTCCCAAAGCGTGCTGGCATATGGCCAGAAACTGCCTACCGTTTTTTCCGGGCGAGCCTCGGTCAGCGTATCGAAGCCGCCCGCCAGTACCGGGTAGCGCCCGACTGCCTCGCCGAATGACCCGTGACATGAGGCGCACTTATCTTCGTACAGCATCTCGCCGTCTTCGACCGAGCCGCTGCCCTCAGGCAGCCCCAGGCCGTCCGGACGGACATCGATGTCCCAGCCGGCGATTTCTTCTTCGGTGGCCGGCTGTGCCGATGCCGAAGTGGCCACCTTGACGCGTTCCGGATCAATCTCTGCGGGCCCGGATCGGGCGTCCCGCTTCTTCGATGCTGCCTGAAGCAGTCGCCGCAGCCTTGCGTCGCATCGCCGCCGGGTGAGCATGCGCCAGAGCATGAGCAGCAGGCCTATCAGCGCCAGGCGACTCAGGTGATCTGAACATTGGTCACCTCCCCGCTTTCGTGCAGCCGCCAGGTGTGAATGGCATTCTTGTGGTAAATCGAGTTGCTGCCTCGACCTTCACGCAACTGGGTGTAAGCTGGGCTGCACGTAGCCGGTTTCGTCAATGGCACGGCTCTGAATCAGCGCCGGCCCGCCATCCCAGGTCCAGGGCAGGCTGAAGCGCGTCAATGCCTTCGGCAGTACCAGGCCTTTGAGCTTTGCGGCCTGCCAGTTGACGCCGCCGTCAAAAGACACATCGACCCGCTTGATCTTGCCGCGACCCGACCAGGCCAGTCCCTCGACTTCGTAACGTCCCTTGTCTTTCAGGGGTTTTTCGGGGCACGGGAAGGTCATGACGGAATTGCATTCCTGAACCCACGTGAATTCCCGTGCACGGCCGTCCGGCATCAGATCCGTGTACTTGGAAGTTTCTTCCCTCTGGTACCAGGGCTTGTCGCCGACTTCCAGGCGCCGCAACCACTTGACGCAGGTGTTGCCTTCCCAGCCCGGATTCAGCAAGCGTGATCGGGTAGCCTTGTTCGGGTCGCAGCGCTTCACCATTCTGGGCGTAAACGATCAATGCATCGTCCAGCGCCTTTTCCATTGGAATGCTGCGACTCATCGCGGCGCCATCGGCGCCCTCCGCCAGCACCCAGGCAGCGCCTTTTTCGACGCCGACTTCCTGCAAGCAACGTGGACAGCAATACACCGGTCCACTCGCAGCAACTCAGCATGCCATGCGTAAATTGCAGTGCCTCCATCTGCGCGCCGCGCCACTCCATACCGCCGTTAGCCGGGCATTCCAGAAAGCGAATAAACGAGGTGCTCGGGAAGCGCCTCAGTTCATCAATAGTCAGGACAATGGGCCGCTTGACCATGCCGTGGATCATCAGCCGGTGCTCGGCAGGATCGATATCCGGAACGCCGGCATGGTAACGCTCAAATACCAGCCCATTAGGTGTGATGATGCCCTTGAGTTCTGCCAGCGGCGTAAAGCTGACTGACGCGATGCGATCCTGAGTGAGCCAGGGCACGTTTCGGCGCACCACGCCGGACTCAAATCGTGATGGCATGCCGTAAGGATTCGTGACCACGCCCGGGCCGAGTTGGCTTGACCATTCGGGCACGTTCGGAGGCAGGTTGCCCGCAGCAGCACGTCCGGCCAGACTTCCGCCCAGCGCAGCGCCACCTGCGAGAGCAAGGCCTCTTTTCAGAAACTCACGGCGCTCTGCGCCTGCCAGCTTCCCGGCTTCGGCGGCGACGGTGTCTTGCAGTCCCGTGGTATCGGACTTGCGTCGGTCCGACATATGAACCTCCATTACCCGTTATTGAAACAGATCGGGCAGCGTCAAAGTTTACATCTGTTAGCAGGCGGCTTCCCTATCCGCGCTGCGTGCTGGCCCTGTAGTATATTATAAAACTCTAAAATACGAAGCGGGAATCCCTGTGCGGCGTTTTCCAGTCCTGATTCAGCTAACGGCACGACGACTTTTAACGGCGCGGCGACTTTCACATAACGATATACTGCTCGCCCCAATGGTATTGTGTCGCCTCAATAAAGTTTGTGCAGCGCAGCAATACCAGTATTCGCGAACCGTCGATATTGCTGTTAACTCATGACTCAAACCGTCAAAGCCATTGCGGAAAAGGAATCCGGCGACCCAGATGCGATGCCCGCGCCGCTGATCGATGCGCGTGGGCGATTGCTGCACGACCTGCGCATCTCTGTCATCGACCGATGCAATTTCAGATGTCCATACTGCATGCCAGAGGACGACTACCCAGCACATCATGATTTCCTGGCCAGGGAAAAGTACCTGAGTTTCGCTGACATTGAGCGGCTCGCTCGCGCATTCGTCGACCTTGGCGCGCGCAAGATCAGGATAACGGGCGGAGAACCCTTGCTGAGGCGTAATCTGCCCGAGCTGGTCCGGCGACTTGCCAACATCCCGAAACTCGAAGACCTGGCGCTTACAACGAACGGCGTGCTGCTTGCGAAACACGCGCGCGCACTGGCGGATGCCGGTCTCAATCGGGTTACCGTGAGCCTGGACAGTGTGGACGAAGAAATATTCGCTCGCATGAGCGGGGGGCGCCGGGATCTCCAGCGGGTGCTGGCGGGGATCGATGAGGCCACCGATTCCGGGCTCGGTCCGGTTAAAATAAATGTGGTCGTGAAGCGCAGGGAAAACGATGATGCGATCATTCCGTTGCTCGAGCGTTTCAGGCACACGCCGCACATCGTTCGCCTCATTGAGTACATGGACGTAGGCACAGAAAATGACTGGCGAATGGAACAGGTGGTGCCAAGCAAGGATCTTGTGGACCGGATTTCGGAAAAATGGCCGCTGCAGGCGCTCGGCGGGAATTACAAGGGAGAGGTTGCCAGGCGATACCGCTATGCGGACGGGGCCGGGGAAATAGGCTTTATATCTTCTGTGACCGAACCGTTTTGCGGCGACTGCAGCAGGGCGCGTGTTTCGACCGATGGTCGGTTGTACACCTGCCTGTTTGCCCGTAACGGAACCGATCTGAGGCCGGCGCTGCTGCAGGCCAGCGAACCCGATGCATTGCGGAACCTCGTGCGTGAGGTCTGGATGCAGCGCGAAGACCGCTACAGTGAGATCCGATCGGTCAGCCGGGCGGAGCAGCATCCACTCAAGAAGGTCGAGATGTACAGGATAGGAGGCTGAATGCTTACGCATGTTGACAAGCACGGCAGACCATCCATGGTCAATGTAAGTGGCAAACTGGTGAGCCGGAGGACCGCACATGCGCGGGCCGTCGTGCAGTTCCCGGAGGGGCTGGTAGCGATGGATTCGGACGGCGAAATCCGGAGCAAAAAGGGTCCCGTGTTCAACACAGCCATCGTGGCCGGCGTGATGGCCGCCAAACGCACGCATGAACTCATTCCGTTTTGTCATCCACTCGGGATCGAGGACTGCAGCATAAAGATCTCGCTCGATAGCGATGGTAGCGCTATCGTTGATTGCGAGGTAACGGTCGAGAATAAGACCGGCGTCGAGATGGAGGCCCTGACCGGCGCGACCGTCGCCGCACTCACTATTTATGATATGTGCAAGGCTCTGTCGCACGATATTCGCATCGCTGATGTTCGGTTAATTTCCAAGCGGGGCGGCAAGAGCGATTTCGGGAGGGCTGATGAGTCATCCGCTTGAAGCCGGACACTGGCGCTACAACCCGTACGAAATAGCCATATTCGGGCCAGCCGGCGAGCAGCGTAGAGCGCTGGCATCCGCCATTTTTGCAAGGCTTTCGGAAACGCGGGAAATTGCGCAGCTGATCGAGGGCGGGCAGCGCGCACGTGGCTCTCACCCAGCCATGTTGAATGGCGGCTGGTCAGGCCCGGTGGACAGTGTTTACGTGAGAAACCAGCTTCTTGACGCCGAAATGGTGATCTATGAAGCCGCTGAATGGCCGAATGCGCCCGTCGTGGTGGTGGACTCGGGGCGCGATGACCTGAGTCCGGATGACTGGATCCCGATAATTCTTGAAGATCTGGCAGGCAAGACGGCGCAGGTGCCCGTCTATGGTCTCGTGCTTGCGGGCGGCCGCAGTCGGCGAATGAAACAGGACAAGGCGGCGCTTGTGATTCATGCCGAGCCACAACTCAGGCACACATACCACTTGCTCGAGGACGCCTGTGATCGTGCTTTCGTTTCCACCCGGCCCGGGCAGGCCAACGATAGCCTCTTCGGCTCGTTGCCGCGCATCGAGGACCGGATTGCAGAGATCGGGCCGCTCGGCGGAATCCTCTCGGCGCAGATGGAACATCCTGGCGTGGCCTGGCTGATTCTGGCCTGCGATTTGCCCTTTGTAACGCGAGAACTGCTCGGGCACATCAGAGCCCTGCGCAATCCGACCCGTCTTGCGACTGCCTTTTGCAGTTCCAGAGATGCCTTGCCCGAGCCTCTCTGCGCTGTGTATGAGCCGAAGAGCCATGTCAGGCTTCTGAACTTCCTGGGTATGGGCGTGAAATGCCCGAGAAATATCCTGATTAATTCCAGAACCTGGCTGCTGGACCTGCCAGAGCAACATGCTCTGGATAATCTGAATACGCCGGAGGAACTGGCGACGGCGAGGTCGCGCCTCCTCGCGAGAGAAGAGTTCAGCGTGTGAAGGCGATAGAGGTTGAATATTTCTCTCTCATGCGCGAGCAGGCGGGTAAGCCCCGAGAGACGTTGCAGACCGAAGCGGGCACGCCGGCGGAACTCTATGCGGAATTGCGATCTCGCTACAGGTTCAGTCTGCAGCAGGACAGTTTGCGGGTCGCAGTCAACGACGAGTTCTGCGACTGGGAATTTAAGCTCGAAGATGGCGCGACCGTTGTCTTTATTCCGCCGGTGGCTGGCGGATGATCGTCTTTGAACTCGCATCGGCCCCGATTGATGTCGTCAAGCTGCGCGGTCTGTTCACAGATCCCGGCGTGGGGGCATTTGTTACCTTTGAGGGTTGGGTGCGCGATCACAACGAGGGCAGGGTGGTGGACTCGCTGGCCTACGAAGCCTACGAGCGACTGGCACTGACTGAGGGACATCGGGTTGTGGCTCAGGCCGTGCAGGAAACCGGTGCACGGCTTGCCTGTTGTAGTCATCGTACCGGCCTGCTGGCGATCGGTGATCTCGCAGTCTGGGTGGGCGTAAGCGCCGCTCATCGCGCCGAGGCATTCGATTGCTGTCGCCGCATTATTGATCGGATCAAGATTCGATTGCCCATCTGGAAAAAGGAATTCTACGCAGACGGGGATTCAGGCTGGGTGAACTGCGAGCGCTGTGCCCATGAGGCAGACTCGGGCGTCATGCCGTGACTCGATTAGCCGGGGCAGTTCTTGCCTTCCTGCTTTGGCTGGCTGCGCTCACACCTGTTGTCGCGGCAGTACCGGATCATGCGTGCAGGGACCTGGAAAGTGCCGTCCAGGTTCTCGGTTCAGGTGGTCCGGCCCCGGATGTCGGGCGCGCATCGAGCGCATATTTGCTGTGGCTGGACGGACATTCGCGGGTATTGATCGACGCCGGCGGCGGCACTTTCGTCAGATTCTCGGAGTCCGGGGCGAGTCTGGAAGATCTCTGGCTCGTTGCGCTCTCGCACTTTCACACAGACCATGCGGCGGAGTTTCCGGCCTTCCTGAAGGGAGGTTATTTCTCGGACAGGACTGCAGGGCTCAAGGTGGCTGGTCCGTCTGGCGCAGGACTGTTTCCCGGGCTAAACGACTTTCTTGAGGCGATGTTCGACGAGGAGAACGGTGCCTTCCGTTACCTGTCAGGATACATATCAGGTGACGAGGCGTTTCAGATCCTTCCTGTTGAAATCCCTCATCGTGACGAGTTAAACCACATGGCATTCGCGTCAGAAGCGCTTGAGGTGACTGCGACAGGCGTGCCCCATGGCATCGTGCCTGCGCTCTCTTTTCGGCTGAAAACGCCGCAAATATCGGTGGTCTTTGCGGGCGATCAAAACGGGAATTCAGAGGCGTTTGTTGAGTTCGCGCGCGGTGCCGATTTGCTGGTTATGCATATGCCGATACCCGAGCATGCGGCCGGCGGCGCGCGTCAGCTGCATGCGCCGCCGTCCCTGATCGGGAAAATAGCGGAAAAAGCGGGCGCCGAAACTTTGTTACTCAGTCATTTCATGAGCCGCAGCATCAAGGAGCTTGATGCAAGTCTCGCGCTCGTTCGAGACAACTACTCGGGGAGGATCATCGTCGCGCAGGATCTGCTCTGTGTGCCCGTGACCGGCAAGCCCGTAGATTCAGCGAGAATGGAGAACACGCCGGTTTCGGCTGACGGTGCCGGGTAGGCGTCACACAGGTGCGCCTATTGGTTGAGCCACTCCTCGATAGAATTCGAGACAGTGCCCGGTATCAGGGTGTTCTTCGTAAATGCTCGATAGCCCGAATCCCAGAAATAGAGCTGCATACGCCACATCTGACCGTATTGCAGGACCCGCGTGCTATCACCAGTCTTTACCACCAGTACCTCTACGGGCAATGCGGCAACGTGGTCAACGCCAGGGAACGGCATAGCGTCTGTTTTGCCGTCACTTCGGTAGTCCGAGTTGATCTGAACCATCCTGTCTTCGATAAAGCGGTTCGTGATTCCGAAATAAACCGCATCGTCCCGCAGCGGTATCATGCTAATGAGTTGCCAGGGCGAGGCATCATCCACGGTGCTTACCTGGTCTTTCTTGAGGCGACGAGTGAGTTCATCGACAACTGCGGTGAATTCTTCGCTGCCGTTCTCGCGAATGACCAGCTGGCTTTTCTCCCACGTTCTGAACTTGGTCATCATGCGTGCGGGGCCATCACCTTTGTATTTGCGGTAATGTTTCTCAGTCCGGAGAGGCTCCTGCTGTACTGACATGGCCGTTCCCGGGATCTCGGACAGGGCATTGCGTACCTGGTTTGCAGCTCTACCCGCAGCTTCGATTATCGCATCGTAATCAGGTGAGTCAGCATAGAAGACCATGGCATGCGCCACGGGATTGGCCATGTTGATAAGTGTGCCGGTCGCCTGGCCGTGGGTATATACGGCGACCCTGAGGATTTGTCCGGAGATAGTCTCAGGCGGCTCCTTTGCGCTGCTTGCAAGCAGCTCAGGAGAGGTGAGCACAAATATGCGTGCCTGCTGCAAGTTGTCCCGAATCTCGACATCGTGCTGCCCATGCATTACCAGGGGCGAGTCTCGCAGCGCCTGTTCTACTGCCATGGCTGTTTCTTCAAAGCCTGCATCCGCGACGCGGACAAGTTCGAATATGCCGAGCTTGTCGGCGGCCGTCGCATTGGTGACTGTGGTAAAAAAAAGTGCAGTCAGGAAAACAAATCGTAAATACTTACCCTTGTACGTCATACTTGTCTCCCGTCGGCCAGGATCCTGACCGACAATTGTTTTACTTAATATTAACAATATTTAATATAGCAGAATGATCACGCTTATAGCGGCTTTTCTTCTAACCGCACTCCTTTACGCAATGGTTGGCTTCGGTGGCGGTTCGACCTACAACGCCCTGCTGGTGCTGTCGGGCACCGACTACCAACTGCTCCCGACTGTGGCGCTGTCCTGCAACATTATCGTGGTCGCTGGCGGGGCTTACTACTTCGCCAGAGCGGGGCAGGTTCGCTGGCAGCGATTACTGCCATTCGTCTGTCTGTCTGTGCCTATGGCCTGGTTCGGTGGACGCCTGTTGGTGCCGGAGCGCTTATTCGTTGGTCTTCTCGGCCTTGCTCTCTTGATCACTGCAATGAGCATGTTGCTGAGTCGCAGCAGCGCGACAGATGCAGGTTCGGACGAGCCTGTGCCTGCGGCCGCATGGCTGCTCGGGCTGCCGCTGGGGGGCGCCATCGGTTTGCTGGCGGGGATCGTGGGCATTGGTGGAGGCATCTTACTTGCGCCCGTGCTGCATCTTATGCGCTGGGGTGAAGCGCGCGCCATTGCAGCCGCATGCAGCGTTTTTATTCTGGTGAATTCTGTTGCAGGATTATTGGGACAAGCCACGAAGCTGGGCGGCATGCAACGATTGGAAGATCTGCAGCAATATGGGTGGCTGCTTCCGGCGGTGTTGGTGGGCGGGCAGCTTGGCAGTCGCATCGGCGCGCGCCGACTTCCTGGCCGCAGCATACGCCTGCTGACCGCGGTCCTGGTGGCATACGTGTCGCTGCGCTTGTTGCATCGCTGGTACGTCACCGCCTGAAAAATCCCGAGCGCTTTTCTGCGTCTCGTCCATGCTGAGGGCGACCTGGAGGCGCCGGTGGGTGCTCGTGGTATTGCCGGGTGGCGGCAAGATAACGCCACGGTTCCCGAGGCTTTTGTGGCAAGATTTCTTACCTGGTGGTGAAAATCAGTTCGTGGATTTCGGGAAATTATTCGGGAGCCATGGTAGTTATGGTCTATTACATTCGACCTGGCAAGAGAGTCGGGGTCGAGGTGGTAACAGAATTCAGAGGTCGAGTGTGGAAGCCATGGATATCGAATTAGATGAGATGGAAAGCGCTGCTGAAAGCGCCAGCAAGCTGATGAAAACGCTTGGGCATCGTGACCGGCTGATGGTGCTCTGCCAGCTTGTGAATGGTGAAAAGTCAGTCGGCGAAATTGCAGAGGCTCTGAGTCTGCAACAATCACCGCTGTCCCAGCATCTGGCCCGGATGCGCAAGGAAGGGCTGGTCAAGACTCGCCGTGAATCGCAGACCATTTATTATTCGCTGGCGAAGGATGATGTAACGAAAGTTATTGGGGTGCTGTACGAGCTTTACTGTAAGCCCTGACTAGCCGCCGGGAGTATTTATGATCGGCCCTGCGTGAGAATGCTGCATTGCAGCAAGAGCGACAGCTTTCAGCGATAGCCGATAAAACTCAAGCTGCTGGCAGATTGCCGGCGCTGGCGGTATATTCCATTTCATTAAATTACATTTACTTAAAGTGTCATTTGTTTTAACAGGAGATTACGAATGAGAATCAAGACTTGGGCCCGATCGGGCGTTCTTGCCCTGTCACTCGGGCTGGCCGGAAACGCGCTGGCAACCAACGGCTATTTCACGCACGGAATCGGCACCAAGAACAACGGTATGGCGGGCGCCGGTATTGCGCTGCCTCAAGATTCGATGATCGCGGCGACCAACCCTGCGGGCATGGTTTTTGTTGGCAAGCAAATGGAACTGGGCGGTGCCGTATTCAGCCCGAGGCGCAGCTACCAGACCTCGGCGAGTCAGGCCATGGGCAACGGCGGCGCGTTTACGATCGGGCCCAACTCCCTCGACAGTGGCAGTGAATGGTTCATCATCCCGCACTTCGGTCGCAACTGGATGATGGACGAAGACAGTTCCTGGGGCATTACGCTGTATGGCAACGGTGGCATGAACACGGATTGGGTGGGCGGCACGGCCAGCTTCGATCCCGACGGCCCCGGGCCCGGCGCAGTCGGTACCTTTCCGGGCACCTACGGTGCAGCGGCAGGGCCGGCGTTGATCTGTCGCAGCTGTTTGCCAATCTGTCATATGCGCGCAAGACCTCTGACAAATTCGCATATGGCGCGAGCCTGATTTTCGCAGCGCAGAGATTCCAGGCGGTCGGCGTCAGTTCCTTCGCGGGCTTTACCAGGTCATTTGCGGCCAGCGGCGGCACCGCGTTCCCGACGAACCTCAGCGATAACGATCACGACATGTCCTATGGCTTTGGTGGCAAGATCGGTTTTCACAGCGTGGTATCGGACACCGTGAGCCTGGCGGGCTCTTATCAGAGCAAGATGTACATGAGTGAGTTTGACGACTATGCAGACCTGTTTGCAGAATCGGGTGACTTTGACATTCCGGCGTCTGCAACACTGGGGATTGCAGTTCAACGCCAGTGACACTATGCAGGTTGTTTTCGATATTCAGCACACCTGGTTCAGCGGTGTTGATGCGATCGGCAACCCGATTTCGAATATCTTTGCATGCCCGACGGCAGGCGCCGGTGGCACCGACATCGAATCGTGCCTGGGCGGTGCGCGCGGCGCGGGTTTCGGCTGGGATGACGTGACCACTTTCAAACTTGGCGCGCAATGGGAAGGTCAGGACGGCTGGACCTGGCGGGCCGGCTACAGCCATGCCAAACAGCCGATTCCGAGCACTGAAGTCACTTTCAATATCCTGGCGCCAGGCGTAGTGGAGAACCACCTGACTTTCGGGTTTACCAAGGCCGATGGTGACCGTGCCTGGAACTTTGCGGCCATGTACGCGTTCAACAAGAAAGTCTCCGGCGCCAATACCTTTGATCCGACGCAGACCATAAACCTGGAAATGAGCCAGTTTGCCCTGGATCTCAGCTACAGCTGGGCCTTATGAGTTTCTGAATCCCTGATAGAAGTGAACCGGGCCACCGCTCGTGGCCCGGTTTCGTCCCGATTAACGAATTGCGCAGAATATTCAATTCAAGGACGAGAGCAGTGCCTGTGGTTACCGGAAACTTCACCACCCG
The DNA here is from genome assembly GCA_963759075.1 of uncultured Gammaproteobacteria bacterium. GTDB lineage: Bacteria > Pseudomonadota > Gammaproteobacteria > Steroidobacterales > JABDLF01 > JABDLF01. The sequence continues at coordinate 108,010 of CAVWXZ010000033.1, read as the reverse complement.
ATGAGTTCGCTGCTCGGTCATCTGGCGCAGCATCCCGATCGGGCGATCGTCTATGACGAAGTGCATGCACGGCCATTCCCGATGGTCGAGGTGCCGCTCTGCGTTTCGTTTATCGGGCTTCTGACTGACAGCAGCAAGGTCGCAGCACACAGGCGGCATCTGCAGTCATTGGCGACGCGATTCGATGTGGTCGAACCGGACGCTGGCTCGGATTGCTACTACCAGTCCTTTCCCGGCTTTGATTTGCGCTGGGAGCGACACCAGGAATTTTGTACGCTCGCCATTTTGGCGCCATGCGGCAATGATCGGGGATTCGGCAATACGGCGCTGTCCGCTGTGCCCGAAGGCTGGCTTTCCGAATTCGTTGGAGAATTGGTAGTCGCTTTTCACGGGCTCGTTGTCGACGGCGCCTCCTTGCTGCCCGGCAATCCGCAGCTTACCGGGCATTTTGACGGTGATACCTTGTTTGGCAGCCGGATTGTCGACGGCCGTGCTGCTGTGTGGAGCAGTTTTCGGCTATACGGAGACGGATTCACGAGGTTCCTGCTCTATAACACCAGCCTCAGCCGCTTCCAGGCCGGGCGTACCCTGCAGCGCATAATGGAAGTGGAAACCTACCGGGTGATGGCTTTGCTTGGCCTGCCACTCGCCAGACGTATGGCACCGGATGTGGCCGACATGGACCAGGAACTGGCCAAAATTATCGACCGCATTTCCGACATTGCGGGCGTTGAGGACGAGCAGGCGCTGCTGGCTGAGATGTCTGAGCTGGCCGCACGCGTCGAGCAACTGCGCGCCAACAGCAAGTACCGGTTTTCTGCTACGCAGGCTTATTACCAGCTGGTTCGCCGCCGGCTTGAGGACCTGAGGGAAGAAAAGTTTTCCGGCGTATCAACACTCGGCAAGTTTCTCGATCGCCGGCTTGATCCGGCGGTGCGGACCTGTGTGGCCGTGGAAGAGCAGCTCAAGGATCTTTCAAGGCGCCTGTCCAGGGCCAGCGATCTACTGCGGACCCGCGTGGACCTGACCATTGAGGCGCAAAATCAGCAGCTCCTGCAGTCTATGAACCGGCGCAGCGCGATGCAGCTGCGGCTGCAGCAGACCGTTGAAGGGCTGTCCGTCGTAGTAATAAGCTACTACGCCATAGGTCTGATCAAGACTTTGTTTGCCGGCGGCAATAAGCTTGGCCTGAAACTGAATATCGACCTGCTGGCCGGACTGGCGGTGCTGCCCGTTGTTGCACTGTCGTATGGCTGCTGGTGAGAAGGGTAAAGCGACGGGTAGATGAATAGACGTCCGGGTGGTATTCTGGCCACGTGGACAGGAATTAAAGAACAAGTAATGCGAAGGCATAATTCGGGAGACCCAGATCATGAGGAAACTGCACGTTTTTGTCGCGCTTATCATGGCCATGACGGCCAACGCCGGCCGGGCAGCCGAGCCGGTAGGCATTTCGGCTGACACGTTCAGTGTCACGGTGATGCATGAGGGTAAGGAAATGTCCATCATGCGCAACCAGGACACGGCCAATACGGTCAAGGCCGACTACGCACTGACCTCGCGACCCTGCCCGCCATTCTGCATTCGCCCTATCAAGCTGGCGCCTGGCGTCGAAACGATTGGCGAGCTGGAAATGCTGGATTACCTGGTCGAAGCCGGCCAGAAAGACAGCCACGTCCTGGTGATTGACTCGCGAACACCCGATTGGGTGGCTAAGGGCACGATTCCCGGCTCGGTGAACATCCCCTGGACGAAGCTCACGCTGGATACCTCCGACCCGCTGACGATATCCGAGATCATGCAGAACCGATTCGAAGCCAGGCTGCTGGATGAGCTCTGGGATTTCAGCAATGCCCGGACCCTGGTGTTTTTCTGCAATGGCATGTGGTGCGGCCAGTCGCCGCGCAATATTATGGTGTTGCTGCAATTCGGTTACCCGGCCCACAAAATCAAGTGGTATCGGGGAGGCATGCAGGATTGGGAAATTCTGGGTCTGACCACCGCTAAGCCGGAATAAGCTGAACAAGCGCGGGGAGCCTGGATTGCGTGTCGGGCTGCAGGGGAGCCTTCCGCCTCGCCAGGGTGGTTCAGGTGTCTGGTTTACGGCCGCAGATAATCCAGTGCCTCATTGATCGCCTGGTCGAGGTAATAGCCATAGAGCTCGACCGTATTGATGCCGATCAGCCGACCCGCGATTTCATTGCCGGATGCATCCAGCAGCAGCACTGTAGGCGTGAATGTGGCGTCGTAGCGAACTGCCAGCTCTTCACTGATAACCTCCCGGCCGGCAAAGTCCCGGACAAGGTATGCAGGTTCGATCATCAGCTCACGTATGACAACGCGATTCTCATAGTCCCCGCTCGTGAGCATCGGGCCGAGAACATCGCGCTTGATTCGCACACAGTACGGGCAATCGTGGCGGGTCACCACGAGGAGAATAGGTAGCTTGCCATTGGCGGCCAGCCTCGCGTCACCTGCGAGATCAGAGGCCGCAACGACGCTCCCGATGCCGTGAGTGCCAACCTGTGGCTGAGGGTCTGCGCAGCCGGCAAGCAACGCCCAGATTGCGAAACCACAGAGGCGCGCGCGAGGCCGCGTCAGCTGTCTTTGAAGTACTGTGATCATTTTATGCATCGCCAACTCTGAATAATCCGGGCGGGGGCTCGCTGGCAACCCTGTCGGGACCCAGGGCAGCAACTATCTCGGAAGACTTCCTGTTTTGTCCATGAATTCTGCGATGGCCTCGACGCCCTCGTCTGCGTACAGGTCCCTGAAAAAGTGATCAGCGCCGTCGATGCTAACCATCTCGACGCCGTCGCGCTCCGGGACTCGTTCCAGAAGCCCGGGCGTCACGCTATCTTGTGTGCCTGTGATTACCAGCACCGGCATTTTCAGCTGCTCGAGTATTGTCGGCGTATCGGCCTCGTACTCGGGCAGGTAGTAGGACAGGAACGATTGCGGACTCACCTGGGAATCAGAGCAGTGCAGAAAGCCAGGCACGCGCATCAGCGCGTCCGGGTCGGTTGTCAGATCTTTTCCTCTGGCCTCCGCAATCAGTTCCGAAAGCGATTCGCTGTGGCTATCCGCATAGCTCGCTGCGAGATGCTCGGAGTCGAAGGTCATCGGTGCAATCAGAATCAGTGACTCCAGGACGCGTGTTCTTGCCGCCTGCGCGAAAAGCGCGGCCTGGTTGCCGCCGCGCGAATGACCCAGCAACGAGACTCGTGGAGTAGCCCCGGCCTTCGAGCCATCCAAACCATGCTCCGATTTCCTCAACGCATCGGTATGGCGGTGCCTGTGGGGTTGGTCGCAAGCCAAACATGCCGCTGCGGTTGTCGATGCCAAGACTCAGCGTGATGGCAAGACTACTGAGCCCCAGTTCGGAGAGGAGCACCTGGAAAGTTTGCATGATTTCCATGCCGGCGTGCGCCAGCGTGCCATGCACCATCAGGACTATTCGGTCGGGTGGCGCATTGCTTGCGGCTTGCATGCGTGCCACTCAGCGTCAGGTCACCGTAATCCAGTGTCACGGCATGCGCCGGAGTCCTCGCCTCCGAACGCAAGGGGACTGAGCATAATCAGCAACCCGGCAAGCAGTTGGGTGATCAGCGCAGGAGTTGGTTTGAATGTCAGCAACTTTTTAGCTCCATAGTGACGGCAAATACAGATGCTATCAGCCCACGTCGCCACAGGTGATGCAGCGCGGGTTGCGCCCCAGAGCCAGCGTTTTCCACTCGGCATTCAGGGCGTCGTAAACGACGAGCCGGCCAGCAAGCGCTTTGCCATATCCTGTGAGTGACTTGATAGCCTCGATGGCCATCAGGCTCCCGATAATGCCAGTTACCGGTCCGAGGATGCCGGCGCCCTCGCAGTCCCCGAGGTCGTCGCCGACGGTGTCGAGGAAGCACTGGTAGCAGGGTCCCGAACGGTCGCAGGCAAACACCGAGACCTGTCCGTCCATGCCGGCTGCGGCGCCCGAGACCAGTGTTTTCGCGTGATAAATGCAGCCTGCGTTGATGCGTTGCCGGGTGGCAAAATTGTCTGTGCAGTCGAGCACGATATCTGCCTCGCCGATCAGCTCAGCAAGCGCGTCCGAGTCTAATCGCTCATCTACGCTGCGGACTTGCACCGCGCTGTTGACCTGTCGCAACCTGGTCTCGGCCGCGCGGGCTTTGCGGGCGCCGATATCGCTGTCGTCGTACAGCGTCTGACGATGCAGATTGCTGAGGTGGACCGAGTCGCAATCATTGATGACCAGGTGGCCAATGCCTGCGGCTGCAAGATAAGTGGCTGCAGGTGAGCCCAGTCCGCCCGCACCCACCAGCAATACCCGCGATCGCAAAAGAGATTGCTGCCTGGGCTTGCCGAAGTCGCGCAGCGCGAGTTGCCGCGCGTATCGCTCAGTATCATTGGTCACGCAGCTGCCCACTCATCCGAAGTGACTGTTCTGAAGTGCCAGAAACCGGAGGAATTCCCGGCGGGTTTTGGGTCCGTAAGTCAGGAAGTGTGGGTCCGGGGACTGCTGGTAAAGCCTGCGCTTTTTGCTTACCTCGTCAAGCGCTGCCCTCTGCTGCATTTCTTCCAGCGAAATATTGTAGGGGCGCATGGCATTGATGCCGAATATCTTGGCGCGAACTGCCGGAGTGATCAGAGGGTAGCCGTGGCGTTCGCGTAATTCATCGGGAATCTGGAAGGCGCGAAACGCGAGAATCTGGTCCTGGGGTGAGCCATACCAGACGGAATCCGTGCCCCAGAGAATATTGTCCTCTCCCAGATGCGTCAGGAGCTTGCCCAGCAGATGGGCGGCCGATAGTGGATCCCGCAGCGAGAGAAAGCGCCACGTGGAGCCCAGTTCCGCGTAGACGTTGCTGTGCTTGCCAAGTCCATTCTCATTCAGCGACGTGATGAGCTGGTCGGCGCCCTCTATTCGTTTCGGATCGTACGGCCCCTCTGGCTGGCCGGGCACCCATCCGGAATGGTAAATCAGGAAATTGACGTCTGGAAAGCGCTTTGCCACCACGCCGATGTCGCGGCACGTGGAGTGTTCATAAGAGTCGTCTCCGAAGGGAATTCCCTTGTGGATGCAGATGTTGCGCACCCCGAGCTCGCGAGCCCGCTCGATAAAGGCTATTCCAACCTCATCATCCATGTAGAAGCCCTTGCCGTCCGGGCCCCACTGCGTATACGTCTTCCAGGCCGAAACTCCAAAGCCCTTGAGCCGTTCCATGTCCTCGAGGTCACCTTTCTGGTTGGGGTTAACGCGACCGTGCAGCAACAGACGATGGGTGCCGTCCAGCTGCTCGACTATCCGGCTGGTGGCGACAGCCTCTTCTATAGTCAGCGGTTCAGAATCCCGCGTCGAAGGCACGAATGAGAGCACCATCATGTCGGTGTCGGAGTCCATAAACACATCTTTGATAAACTCGTCAGCGCCGATGCACGCCATATAATTGCCGTCGAGTTCCTCGGTGGCTCCTGCACACGCCGCCTTCTTTGCCATATGTCCGCCAGGGCGCAGATAGTGTCCCTGGACATCGAATATGAACTCACGCTTACCGAGCAATTCTGCGGCCGCAGCAGGGTCCAGGGGCGCGTCCTCAGCCAGCGCGAAAAACTCCAGTCCGTCCCTGGCGGCGCAGACCGAGTTGATGCTCGTCAGGACGGAGGCGGCGCCGCACAGGGACACCATAAATTTTCGTCGGGAGAGCCCGGTGCGTTTCGCACACTCAGCGGCCTGTTCAAGCGCAAGTCCACGCGTTGCCGTTTCGGTGGGTGTAAGGGGCAGGGGTGCGAATTCGCCGTTCGATGTTGCGTCGAGCTTAATGGGCAGTCGGAGACCGTCAGGATCAGAATGTTGCGTCATAGCGAAAGTCCAGAAGATGTCTGCTCAGGCATGTCAGCGCCAGCTGATCTCGACAACATCGAGCCAGCCTGTAGTTAACTTGAATAAGGCTCAGCGGCCAGGAGTAAAAGCATAAGCCAGCAGAGGTACGATAAGCCAGCCCGTCAACACTGCGTCAGCGCCTAGCTATGGGCCGTCGCGCAGAGTCACCGGCTTGCCTGCAGGTCCCAGGCACCAAATGTCGACGAGGGCATCTGCCATGCCCCACCCGGAAACGGTTCGGGCCGTCGGTGCATGATTGCCAGGGTACGGTCTGACCGCCCCGGTGCTCAATGCTGCGCGGCCTTGCCTTTGTGCTCCCTCGCCGCTATCAGCCAGGGAAGCAGCATAAACACCAGCAGGGACGCGTAGTAGGCTGTGGCGGAGATTGGGTCTCGCGTCGCAAAATATTCACTCAGAGAAAAGCCTCGGAGTTCGAGCACGATCGTGAATTCGGCGCCGAGCAAAAGAAACAAGGCAATGACTCCGGCCCACAGGGCATTCATGTGCGACAGTGGGGGGCGTTCGCGAGTCACAAGGAACCGTGCGACAAGAAAGGAGGCAGCGATCATCACGGGAATCTCCAGCAGCTCGGCCTGCCGCTCACCCAGGGCAGGCACCAGCCACAGCACCCGCAGGGTTCCCAATATGAATCCAATCGCAAATACCAGAGCAAAATAGGCGAGGCCGAGTTTTACGATGCGCATGGTAGCCAGCTTATGGTTCGATGCAGGCAATCAATGCTGCCGTAAACGACGCCATCTTTGCTCCAGGATGATTATGGTCACCAGGTAGATTGCGACAATAGTAAACGGAATAATCACGAATCTCTGCTGTGGAAAAGCATACCAGGCGACAAGCACAAGAACCGTCCTGGTGATGCCGTGAAAGAGCCCTGCCCAGTGCTGAATTACCCATGACAAGGGCACCCACATCAGGCCGGTCAGGATGCCAACTGTCAGCGGCAACGAGGTGTAGTCCACAAGAAAAAATGGAATGGCTATGGAAAAGACCATGAGTGCCATTGCTACCGTGTATAGAAACAGTCCGTCAAAAACGTTCTTCGGCTGCGACTTGTCAAGAAAATCTTCGCCCGTCAGCTTCGAGACAAAAAGTCCCAGGTAAACGATGCTGCCGGTTCCGATAAAGAGTACCCACACCGCGGCAAAAGGGGAAAGCGTGGCACCGGCGATGCCGATCATGAACCAGGCAATGGCGCCGGCAAGCGGCATGGCAAGAAACCTTCTGTATGCAAATTCCTGACGCTGCGTTTCGAGCGAGCGTAGCGTAGGGGTGTCCGGTTTATTCATGGGTAAGACCTGCGCATGTTCGGCTTGTGACGGAATGCTTTAGGCAACGGGGTTGTGACGGGTGCCGCCAGTGTCCGGGCGATGAATTCGCAATTCTGGCCAGGATGCATTTCCGAAAAATCGTTGGCAATGACCGCACTCAGCGATTCCTGCGCCGGCGCTCCAGCACTGACGAAACGGCGAAGGAAATGGCGGCGACCAGCAGGCAAATCGGCCCGAACCAGCTGAACCAGGTGTCCCACACTGTGTTCCAGCGTGTGCCATCGGACCCCCGGAACACACTGCCGGGGTTTTGCCACCAGTCTGCGAAGGTCATCGCCATGGCGACGAGCGCGCCAGCCGCAGCGCCGGCAGCCAGGCTGGTCGCCGCATGTCTGGTAACTGCTTTTCCTGTTGGTAAGCACACGCGGACGCTCCCTGCAATCAGAGGAGCATTCCCGCGATTGTAGCGGTGAGCCAGGACGCCAGTGCGCCCCCGAACATCGCCTTGAGCCCTACCTTGGCCAGGTCCGATTTGCGACCGGGCGCCAGCGCGCTGATACCGCCAATCTGGATGCCAATAGACGAAAAGTTAGCAAAGCCACACAGTGCATAGGTGGAGATGATGGTGGCTCTTTCGCCCAACTGACCGCCCTGAATATAGCTGCCAAGCGTGCCGTAAGAGACAAACTCATTCAGCGAGAGTTTGATGCCCAGCAGGTTGCCGACCTTGGCCGAGTCCTCCCACGGAACGCCGATCAGGAACGCCAGCGGTCTCAGCAGTGTTCCGAACAGGGTTTGCAGCGAGCCAGGGACGATGCCAGCATACTCTGAGGCCACAGGCGACATACCGCTGCTGTCGTACTTGATGACCGCGCCGTTCAAAAGCTTGCCGTCGATGATCGAGTCCACGAAGTTAAGTGACACGTCGATAACGGCTATCAGCGCGATGAAGCCGAGCAGCATCGCGCCCACATTGACGGCTAGCTTCAGCCCATCGGTGATGCCGTTGGAGGCCGCTTCGATGGCGTTACCGCCCACGTCAATTTCGGGCAATTCCACGTCGCCGGCAGTCTGGCTGTGTTCGAGTTCAGGATAAATGATCTTGGCGATGACCAAGCGCGGCCGGTGCAGACATCACCGTGGCCGCGACGAGATGCCCGGCGGGCACGCCCATGGCGATGTAGCCCGCCAGCACGCCGCCGGCGATTGTAGCGAAGCCACCCACCATAATGGTCAGCAGTTCCGACTTGGTCATGCCGTCCAGGAACGGTCGGATCAGCAGCGGTGCCTCGGTTTGACCGACAAACACATTGGCGCTGCATGAAAGCGTCTCGGCACCAGAGGTACCGATAGTCCAGCGCATGAATTGACTGAAGCCTGCGACGACTTTCTGCATGACGCCAAAGTAGTACAGCACGCCCATGAAGCCGCCGAAAAAAATGATCGTGGGCAGTACTTTGAACGCAAAAAGAAAACCGAATCCCGGCCAGCCGCCGTCCTGACCAGGGAAGTAGAACTGTGGATCGGCCAGGTTGCCAAACAGGAACTGCGCCCCGTAATCCGAAAGATTAAGAAATGCGGCGACCTTCTCGCTGAATCCCTTGAAGATAAGCTGCCCGTGCAGATTCTGGGAATAAAGGTAGGCAATGCCTGCCACGACGAACAGCACGCCAAGCGGGCCTTGCCACTGCGGTTTGAATTTCAGCCTGCTATTTATGACAAGCAACAGCACGCTGAGTCCGATAATTGTGCCGAGCGCAACGTCGGGCATGCGGGTGAGCAGGAAACCGGCGAGCAAAGCGGCAGCGAGGTAGGCGGCGGCCCGCGGAGAAAAAGAGCCTTCGTCGTCCTCGTAATGGCTGCGCATCAGGTAGGCAACAATGAGGAGGCCCAGTATCACCATGCCGACAAAACTCCAGAAGTCCTGTCGGAGGATGATGAGGGCGAGTACAAACTGGAGCCCCAGCCCCCAGAAGATGGGCCGTAACTTCACCTTGGTGCGGTGATAGGACATGGCCCACGCCAGCCCGAGCAGGGCCAACATGCCAACTAAACTGATGGGATTGATAGCGGGCCCCCTTTTTTTCTTGTCGCTTTCAGGCCGCTCCTCGCGAGGAGCGGTGGCTCAATATAGCCTCCAGCGCCCTTCGGTCTCAACTCGCAACCGTTCGGCTCCCGACTCCATGCCTGTGCGCGGCGCCATTTCGCCGGCCCAGGCAGTGGCCCACGCCGTTTTTACTCCCCGCTGAGAGCCAGGATGGCCGGCTGCGGTGCGCCGCCGTCAATGCCTGGATCGCGGATTGATGCGCAAGCTTGCAACGGGCGCCGGCTCATTGCTGCGCCTGCACGAGAGCCTGCTAAGCTCGATGGACAATGGGTTCCGGAATCCCTTATGTATCTGGTTTTGAAAAACATTCACCTTGCGACGATTCTGACGAGCATCGTTCTGTTTTTGCTACGCGGTGGATTCATGCTGACGCGGTCTCCGAGGCTGCGCCTGCCCATCCTGCAGGTATTGCCGCATATGGTCGATACGCTGCTTCTGGTCAGTGGGGCAGGGCTGGTCGCGGTGCTGGGCACAGGGGTGCTCGGGCAGCCCTGGCTGCAGGTCAAGCTGGCGCTCGTCCTTGCCTACATCGTTGCCGGATCCGTGGCCCTCAAGCGCGGCAGGACCTTCCGGGCGCGAATTGTCGCGCTGGCAATGGCGCTGCTAACGGTCGCGCTGATCCTCGTAACCGCGCTCACGCACAGGCCGCTGGGTTTGCCAGGGACCTGAGCAAAGTCTCTCAGAGGCCGATGGCCTGCGCTGCGTCGACGTGGGTGTATCCGAGGTCATGGGCCACCGCCTCATAGGTAACATGCCCTGCATGTACGTTGAGTCCATGCAGGAGATGGGGGTCGTCAGCCAGCGCCTTTCGCAGACCTTTACTGGCGAGACTGACTACAAAAGGCAGGGTTGCATTGGTTAGAGCAAAGGTCGAGGTGCGTGCCACTGCGCCCGGCATATTGGCCACACAGTAGTGCACAACTTCGTCCACGATGTAGGTCGGATCCTGGTGCGTTGTCGCCTTGCTGGTTTCAAAGCAACCACCCTGGTCGATGGCGACATCAACCACCACCGACCCCTTGCGCATGGCCTTCAGATGTTCGCGGGTTACCAGCTTCGGTGCGGCCGCCCCGGGAATCAGCACGGCCCCGACTACGAGGTCGGCGTCGGTCACGTAATGATCCAGCGTGTCGCGGTTGGAGAAAATTGTATTCATGCGCGAGCCGAAGATCATGTCCAGCTCGTTGATACGCCTGAGCGAGCGATCAAGTACTGTGACGTTGGCTTCGAGGCCCATGGCCATGCGTGCAGCATTCACGCCAACCACGCCGCCGCCGATGATGACCACGTTGGCCGGCGCCACCCCCGGCACCCCGCCGAGCAGCGTGCCGTTGCCGCCCTGGGCTTTCTCGAGGCAATGCGCGCCAGCCTGAATCGACATGCGCCCGGCGACTTCGCTCATGGGAGCGAGTAAAGGCAGGCCACCCTCATCGTCGGTAACCGTTTCATACGCGATTGCGGTACATCCCGACGCAACCAGCAGCCTGGTCTGTTCCGGGTCCGGCGCCAGGTGCAGATAGGTGAACAGCACCTGGCCTTCTCGCAACATCTGGCATTCCACGGGCTGCGGTTCTTTCACTTTAACTACCAGATCGGCGCGCTCGAAAACTTCACCTGCGGTAGCGACGATTTCCGCACCTGCCGCACTGTAGATTTCGTTCTCCAGGCCAATGCCGCTGCCCGCATGTGATTCCACAACAACCTTGTGGCCATGATGAACCAGTTCGCGGACTCCGGCTGGAGTCAGGCCGACGCGGTATTCATGATTCTTGATCTCTTTTGGTACGCCAACCAGCATCGGAATCTCCCTGGGTGCGCAGGCGTTGAGCCTGCGGATCTCGTTTTAAGCGGGCCTAAGCGGCATGTTTCTGGCACCTTCCCTCGCGACGCGCGGAAGGTCCGGATCGGCGCCGATTTTATCATTGTCGGGCCATTGTTGCGCCCCGGGCCCTGGTTATTCCCGGCGCCGTGCCCAAGTACCCCTTTATCCCGAACTCCCCGAGGCGGGTATACTCGTCTGCCGAACGGGATACCTGCATCCGGGCAGCCTGACGGCGGCCCGCACTTGGATATGCGATATGCGAAAAATCACGGTTGCAGCAACGCAGATGGCGTGTGACTGGAACATCGATAACAATCTCGCCCGGGCAGAGTCCCTGGTGCGCGAGGCTGCCGGTCGGGGGGCGAATGTAATCCTTATCCAGGAGCTGTTCGCGACCCCTTACTTTTGTAAGGATCAACTCGCAAAGTATTTTAAACTTGCCGAGCCTTCTGATAACAGCGCGATCGTTGCGCACATGCAGTCGCTGGCGCGTGAGCTCAACGTTGTGTTGCCGGTCAGTTTTTTTGAGCGCGGTAACAACGCTTACTACAACTCATTGGCAATGATTGACGCCGATGGCAAGGCGCTTGGTACCTACAGGAAATCACACATTCCAGATGGTCCAGGATATCAGGAGAAATTCTACTTTTCTCCGGGTGATACCGGCTTCCGGGCCTGGGAGACGGCGGCCGGGGTCATGGGTGTCGGGATCTGCTGGGACCAGTGGTTTCCGGAGGCAGCACGGGCCATGGTTCTGAAGGGCGCGGAAATACTGTTTTATCCGACCGCGATTGGTTCCGAGCCAGCCGACTCAAGCGTGGATTCTGCCCCGCACTGGCAGCGAGTAATGCAGGGTCATGCGGGGGCTAATCTCGTTCCCCTGGTGGCCTCGAACCGCATTGGCAGGGAACAGGGTGAGGCAGCGTCAATTACGTTTTACGGCTCCTCATTCATCGCCGGCCCGACCGGCGAGAAAGTAGCCGAGGCGGGTCGCGACGAACAGGCTGTACTTGTGCATGATTTCGACCTGGACGAATTGCGCGAGATGCGCGCCGAGTGGGGGCTGTTTCGGGACCGCCGCCCTGATTTGTATGGGGCGTTGCTGAGCCTGGATGGCGATGAGTGAGCCATTGCCCCCACGGATAGTTGCCGCGAGCCAGGAGAACTTCGAGGAGCTGCTGCGGTTGGTCGCTGACTATCAGCGGTTTTATGAAGTTGGGAGCATAGAGCCCGAACGCAATCGCCGGTTTTTTGGCCACCTGCTCGAAGTGCCAGACGAAGGGCTCCAGTTTCTATGCTATGCCGGCCAGAAAGCCGTTGGTTTTGCGACGCTGTTCTTCCCTTTGTCCAGCACCAGGGCCGCGCGCTACGCTCTGATGAACGACCTGTACGTTGATCCCGAATCACGCGGGCAGGGCATTGGCCGGATGCTCCTGGAAAAATCCCGGACTGTGGCTGAGGCGCGGGGCTATCCAGACCTGACCTGGATGACCGCTCAGGAAAATACCCGTGCGCAGAAACTTTACGATGACTTTCCCGCTGACAAGACCGGCTGGTTCGAGTATTGCCTTTCCGGCGCATCGTCAGATTGATCAGCTGCCCGAGTAATCGCGGCCGTGCTCCGGTATCAAACTGCGTGGTCAGGCGCCCTGGGCGCTGAGTACGCGCCGAACCGCCTCGTGCCAACCCGCTATAAGGCCGCGGCGATGCGTTTCACTCATTTGTGGCAGGAAACGTGCTTCCGATTGCCAGGTTCTTTTGAATTCAGCGGGCTCGGGGTACATGTCCAGACGCAGGCCAGCGAGGTAGGCGGCGCCAACTGCTGTGGTTTCCATGACGAGCGGCCGTTCAACAACCAGGTTCAGGATGTCGGCAAGGAACTGAACCAGCCAGCTATTCCCGACCATCCCACCGTCAACGCGCAGAACCTCGGGTACTGCGCCGTCCCGGGCCATGGCCTCGAAGAGGTCGAAGGTCTGATAGGCGACCGCCTCCAGGGTGGCTCTTACGAGCGATGCCGATCCGGAGGCACGGGTGAGACCGAATATGGCGCCGCGCGCGTCGGGACGCCAATGAGGCGCGCCGAGGCCGGTAAAAGCGGGGACAACATAGACGCCGTCGTTGCCATCGAGGCTGCGCGCTAAAGCTTCGGTTTCTGATGCGTTGCTGATGATACCCAGCCCGTCGCGCAGCCATTGCACTGCTGCTCCGGCCATAAATATTGACCCTTCCAGCGCATAGCTTGTCTGTCCATCGAGTCGCGAAGCGACCGTGGTCAGCAAGCGATTGTGCGATCGGACTGCCTGCTGGCCGGTATTCAACAGTACAAAGCAACCGGTGCCATATGTGCTCTTTATATCGCCTGCGGAAAAACATCCCTGGCCCATTGAGGCGGCCTGTTGATCGCCTGCAATGCCGAGTATCGGGAGGCTTCTTCCAAATAATGATTCCTCGCTCGTGCCGTAGTCTGCCGAGCAATCCTGGACTTCGGGCAGCATGCTGGCCGGAATCCGAAAGCGTCGCAGCAGCTCGCGGTCCCAGTCCTGCTCGTGAATATTGAACAGTCCGGTGCGGCTGGCGTTGGTGACATCGGTCTTGTGCAAGGCGCCACCCGTCAGGTTCCACAGCAGCCAGCAATCGACCGTACCGAACGCGAGTTCGCCGCGCTCAGCCGCGCCGCGCGCCGAGTCAACGTTGTCCAGCAGCCACGCGAGCTTGGTGCAGGAAAAATACGGATCCATCAGGAGGCCCGTTCGGGACTGGAAATCGGGCTCTTCGCCGTCGGTCCGGCGTCGGGCGCAGTCGCTGGCTGTGCGCCGGTCCTGCCAGACGATTGCATTGGCCAGTGGCTTGCCCGTCGCGCGCTCCCAGAGCACGGTGGTTTCCCGCTGGTTGGTAATGCCTATGGCGCGGACGCGAATTCCGGTTGCTTCAGCCTCTGCTATAGCAGCGCGCGCAACTGCCAGCGTTGAAGTCCAGATTTCAAGGGGGTCGTGCTCGACCCAGCCCTCGCGAGGAAAAATTTGCGGAAACTCGCGCTGCGCGACGGAATGGACCCGCATTGACGCATCGAACACAATGGCCCGGCTGCTCGTCGTGCCCTGGTCGATTGCAAGAATGGCGTCCTGATTGCTCATACAGATCCGGTAACTTACTTTGTCGGAAGCATAAATGAAAATCGTTGTGCTTGTCCGCGATAGAGTTGGTGCGGCTGCTAAGATTGTGTGGATTGTGGAGGGGACATGAAGAATCGCGCGCGGAGTTTATCTGCGACCTGCATACTGCTCGGGTGGCTGATCCTGCTGTCTGGCTGTGGCTCGGATGGCGGCAGGGAAGGCGCGGAATTATCTGGCCCCATCATGGGAACGCGCTACAGCGTCAAAATTGCCGGAGTGCCGGCGGCCACAGACCGTGAACAGCTGGCCAGCAAGGTGCAGGCGGAGCTGGAACTGATCAACAGCCTCATGTCCACCTATGATCCTCAGTCTGAGTTGTCGAGATTCAATGCGTTTGCGGGTACGGAGTGGTTCGGCGTTTCCCGATCCACCCTGGAGGTGGTCGGGCGGGCACGGTCCATCAGCGAAAAAACCGGCGGCGCATTTGACGTAACGGTAGGGCCCCTCGTTAACCTCTGGGGCTTTGGCCCGGAGCCGGAACCCGGGTTGGTACCGTCGCCAGACCTCATTGCGGCGCAGCGGGCCCGCGTGGGGTATGCGCGCGTCGAATTAAGGGAAGAACCCCCTGCATTGCGGAAGGGCCGGCCCGACGTGTACGTTGATTTGTCGGCAATCGCCAAGGGTTACGCTGTCGATCGCGTGGCCGGACTGCTTGAAAAAGAGGGTCTCCACGACTATCTGGTGGATGTAGGCGGCGAAATTCGCGTGGCAGGGGACAACGCTGCGGGAGAGCCCTGGCGGCTCGCCGTGGAGTATCCGGATTCGGGTCGCAGGGCGCCTTTCCGGATCATCCGCCTCGAGCGCGGGGGCGTGGCAACCTCCGGAAACTACCGCAACTTTTTCGAGCTGGAGGGTCAGCGCTACGCACACACGATCGATCCGCGGTCGGGCTGGCCCGTCAGCCACGCTTTACTGGCGGTCACTGTGATCAGCGACGACACAATGACCGCGGACGCCTGGGCGACGGCCCTGATGGTGCTTGGTCCAGAGGAAGGGCTCGCTGTTGCGGAGCGTGAAGGGGTGGCGGCGCTCTTGATTTCAGCCGGTGACGACAGCAAGGTGCACGAGCAGATGACCAGCGGCATGCGGGCGTTCCTGGATTGAATTGTCATGGGCCGGTCGCCGGTTCGTTCGCCTGCCTGATGGGCGCTGGCGGCACTATCGCTGCGTTGCAGCGCATAACCCCGTCTGCCGATATGCTATCTTTTGGCCCCGGACGACCGCGGCAAGACCCGGTTCTTTCCGCCTCTCATTTCGATCGCACAGGAGCACCAATATGAAGCCAGCCCTTTCCCTGCTAGTCGCACTGATATTCGCGAGCGCTGCCCCGGTCTTCGGGCAGGACGCAAAAATCTCGTACAAGTCCACTGAAATGGCGCCGGGCATTGTGATGCTGGAAGGCGTTGGCGGCTTTGCAGGGGGCAATCTTGGCCTGTGGACAGGCGAAGATGGCGTGGTGCTGATCGACGATGGCATGCAGCCATATTTGCAGATCATGCTGGATGAAATCAAGAACAGGCGGGCGCGCCGGTGGATTTCGTGATCAATACGCATGTGCACGGCGACCACATTGGCAACAACCCGGCGCTGAGTATGGGGGGTGCGACCATTATCGCCCACGACAATATTCTGAAGCGCATGCTCGACGACGGTGTGAGCGGGCCCGACGGCAAGACGCCACCGGGCAAGCACATGCTGCCGGAAATTACCTTCTCCGACGGCGTGACGCTGCACCTGAACGGTCATCGTGCGCATGTGATACATGTAAGCGCACGCGCATACGGATGGCGATGCGATAATTCATTTTCCGGATGCGGATGTTATTCATTCCGGCGACGTGGTATTCAATGGCCTCTATCCGTTCATTGATCTCGATTCCGGCGGCAGCGTGGACGGGTACATCGCGGCACAGGAACTTGTGCTGTCGCTGGCCGGCAAGGATACGAAGATCATCCCCGGCCACGGTCCCGCTGGCCAGCAAAGCTGACGTGGAGGCGGCGCGCGATATGCTGGTGGACGCGCGGGACCGGGTCCGCAAGCTCCTGAAGGCAGGCAAGACCGAGGCAGGACATCCTGGCCGTCAACCCGCTGGCCGACTACGATGCCGACTGGAGCTGGGGCTTTATCAACACCGAACGTATGACCCGCACACTGGTGCGCGATCTGAGCGCGGCGGAACTGCCGGAGTCTCGAGAGCCTCGCGGGTTCGCACCAGACCAGAGCTGAAGGGCCTGGAGCGCCCGCCAAGGTGGGCAGAACGGGCGGCCGCAGACCTTGCTATTTCTGGCCCTGGGGCCTGGCAGATTCCATAACTCTTTACTCGAATCTCCAGAAACGAGATATAATCGCGTTTCCTTTCATATCGCTTTTTTCGAGTCTGCGGGCATAGTGTCTACATCCTCTTAAGCGGCTCTCAACCTTTAGGAGGTTTCATGGGCAGGAAACTATACGTCGGCAATTTGCCGTATTCCGCAACCGAACAAACGCTTACCGAGACATTCAGCAAGTGTGGCACGGTCGATTCAGCCAACCTGATCACTGATCGTGACACGGGCCAGAGCAAGGGCTTTGGTTTTGTCGAAATGTCTACCGACGCTGAGGCTCAGAAAGCGATTCAGGAACTGAACGACACCGATCTGGATGGCCGGCCGATCAAGGTCAACGAAGCCAAGCCGAAGGCCCCTAGAGGCGGCGGCGGCGGTGGCGGTTACGGTGGCGGCGGCGGTGGCGGTGGCAATCGCTGGTAAGCCGAACGCCATACTGGAAAAACCCCGCTTCGGCGGGGTTTTTTTTGAGCAAATCTAGGGTCACAAATCGGGGTCAGACTGCTAATTCGTCACAATTCGGGGTCAGACTGCTATTTCGCGATGAAATAGCAGTCTGACCCCGATTCATTATTGCGCCGGCTCAGAAGCTGAAGCGCAGCCCCAGCTGGATCCGATACACCGACGGCAGTCGTGCGATCGACGGCTGCGACACGATGGATTGCGGCGTGCCGGTGATAGTTCGCGTTGGGCGTCAGCATGTACTGGGTGCCGTCCGCCGAAATCGCGACGTTGGCGGGCGCCACGTTCGACGGCGCCGTGTAGGACTCGACCCGGCCCCAGTCGTCGTTGATCAAGTTCAGCAGATTCTCGATATCGAAAGATGAACTCGAGCTTCTTGTCTCTCCATGAAGCCGAACTCCTGCACAAAGCGCATATTCAGGACGTTGATCCAATCGGTCTCGCAGTTGTTTCGCTTGACGATCGAGCCGCGGGCGCCGCGCAGGCATTTATCTGAGTCGATATAAGCGTTCAGGTCCGCCAGGAAACGCCGGGTCACCGGTAATGATCGGGTCGCTGGTGCCGGTGGGCACGTAGAACAGCTGCGGGCCGGGATTGTCGCCCTCACTGCCGAAGTCGGCGAGGAAGGTGCCGCCGAAGGTCGGCGTGCCCTCGCTGCCGAAGACGTAGCTGTACTTCGGCCCCGAACGCCCGTAGTAGGCGAAGCTCAGCGCCGTCGTGTTGTCGCCAAAGAGCTGTTTCTGCCACGACAGCAGTCGACGTGATGCGGTTCTTGGTCTCGTAGCGAGTATGCGCTTCACTCGGGTTGTTGAGGTCTGACTGCGGGTCGAAGGCGTAGGTCTCGAAGCCGACGAAGCGGTTATAAGAGCGTACTTCGCCCAAATCCTGATAGGTGTAGCCAAACGTGGTGTCGAAAAGACCCAGGTCGGTATCGAAGGTCTTGGCCAGGTTCAGGCTGTAGACCTGTCCGCCGCCCTCGCCGGTATTCCTGACGATGTAATCGCCGCCGGCCGGGATGTCGTAAATCGGCCGTCCGTCCGGGGCTGTGCCGACCACGCGACGGCGACCCTCGTAGATGTCATAGCCCTTGTTGACGTCCGAGTGAACGACGTTGGCACGGAGTTGCCAGTCATCGCCCAACCCGATCCGCGAAAGGTCGAGGTCGTAGTCCGCGCCCAGGCTGTATTTCCAGGTACTCAGTGGCTCGAAGTCGGGTGCGATCGCGTCGACGTCACCCTCCGGGTTGACGCCGATGTACGGCTGGAAGTTGGTAAAGGCCGCGTCGGATCGGGCAGGGCGGCGACCGCTGCAGCGAGCGCGTCTGAGACCGGCGGGCCGAAGAACGGCGCCAGGAAGGACGCGAAGGTCCGGGTGACGCCGTTGCCCGGCATAGCTGTTGGACAGCACAATCAGACGGCGTGCCGCCGCCGAACAGGCCGGCGCCGCCGCGAATCGTCAGACGATCTGTCGCATCCCAGTTGAAGCCGAAGCGCGGCAGCAACAGATCCTTGTCGTCGAGGTTCTCGGTGTTGGTGAAGCCGTTGCGGGCCGTAAAGGCAGGATTCAGGGGTATCGGATCGTTGTTGTTGTACTTGTCAGAGCGCAACCCGAACTTGAAGATGAGTTCGTCGTTGACCGCCCATTCGTCCTGGAGATACACACTGTCCACTGCCAGGTCGAAGTTTGGCTCGGCGTCTTTGGCTACTCCTGTGTTCGAGTTGCCATACAAGACGAAGCCGTTCGAGAGATCGCGATTTCGCAGATCATCAAGCGATCCGAAAACATACTGACCCTTGGAGAACGGCAGGAACGAGATTGCGTATCTCGTACTTTTCCTGCTCAAAACCGGCCGTCAAGGTGTGCGCGCCCATCTCGTAGTCAGCCTTGAGCCGTATGATTCGCGACTTGTTGTCGAGTTCGTTGGTATGCCGGAAGCGGTCTCCGCCAGCGGTGATCGTCCCACCACCCGGTGCGGTGACCGCGAAGTCCGGCGTCGTCGTGTCGATGCTGATCTGTCGATTCTCGACGTCCTTGAAGCCGACTTTGACCTCGGTGGAAAAGCGATCCGTCCAGTCGGAAAAGGCCTGAAACGAAAACGCGGTCAGCTTTTCATTGATGTTGTAGCGGTTGGACTGCAGCACCGCGACTTCCGGGAAGTCATCGAACAGGACGTCGCCATCGGCGACCTGGTAAGTGGCGACCGCGCGGTGCCTGTCGTTGACATTCCAGTCCAGCTTCAGCAGGTATTTTTCGTCCTGATCGTGTCCGTCGCATCGAATGTGCCCGGGTCAAAGCCGTAAACGGTCTTGAAGATGTCGATGGCCTCGTCGACGTCCGCCTGGGTCACGCCTGCGATCTTGTCGATGGTCTGCGAATTCGACGGCCGCGTGGTCTTGAACTTCTCGTAGTTGGCGAAGAAAAACAGCTTGTCCCTGACAATAGGGCCGCCCAGCGTGAAGCCGTAGACGTCTTCGTCGAAATCGCCGATGCCGAGATTCGCACCATCCGACTTGTCGCCAGTGAAGCTGTCGTCGGTCGTGAAGGCGAACGCGCTGCCATGAAATTCATTGGTGCCGGACTTGGTGACGATGTTGATATTGCCGCCGATGAAGTTGCCATAGGTGACATCGTAGGGGGCGACGTTGACGTTGATCGCCTGAATCGCGTCGATCGAAATCGGCGAGCGCTGGGTCGCGGAAGCGTTCTTCGACAGGCCGAAGTTGTCGTTCTGCGCCACGCCGTCGATGGTCACGCTGTTGAAGCGGAAGTTCTGCCCGGCCATCGACACCGCGGGACCGCGCGCCACGCTGTTGTCGACCAGGATCTTCGGGTCCGTGGCGATCGTGCTGACGAAGTCCCGCGAGATCGAGGGTGTCGATTCGATGACGTCTGATCCGAAGTCTCTGCCGACCCCGACGCGCAACTCACTCCCTGCCATCTGCCCGGTGGTGATGACCTCCTCGATATCACGACGACGCTCCACCCTCAGCGATACCTGTTCCGTCCGGTCCAGTTCCAGAAAGATATCCGTGATGGTCTCGCCTGAGAAGGTACTGCTGGTGCCGACCCTGACCATGTAAGGACCGCCCACGGCCAGACCGCGCGCGGCAACCGTGCCGGTCTCATTTGACGAAATAGTCTGCACGCGCCCCGTGGGCACATGGGTGATCATTACGGGTACGCCGGCGACGCTGCTACCTGCTTCATCGGTAACCTGCACACGCAGCACCGAAGAAGTGCTTTGAGAATAGGCGGGCATGGCACAAAAGAAAGCAGCGGCTGCCAAGATGCCTAAAGACAGTCTCGAAGATAAGCGGTCCATTTTTCTCTCCCCAATCGTAGTTTTTTTCGAATGACAGGAGTATAGGGCATTCACCGCGAGCCGGCTGATCAACGGCTTGCTGAAGAAGCGCAAGGTGGCAGCGAATTTGTCGCCGTTTCCTGGTGGCCGGCCGCCCTGCTGGAGGTGCTCGGAGCATTCCAGGCAGCTATGAATCAACAAGTTGCCAAGTTGTTCCAGAAGGAACATTAAGCACGGGTCGCCCGCCTGCCCGGCGCTGGCTGCGATAGCTCAGACGCGAGAGCCTGGCTGACAGCGGGCACTCGAAGACTTCAGTCTGGTTGGTCTCTACAAAGGGCGTTGGTTAAGTGCGACGCGCTCAGGGGGAAAAATCACGTCCCTCCATGGCAGTGATCGCTTGCCTCACTTCGGGAGGCAAAGAGGACTTCTTGCCGGTCCTGTAGTCCACCATAACGATGCGGCCGGTGCCCTCGGCTGCAACCGCAGCCTTGGCGTGCGAGGTGATCCGGTACTGCATGAGAAACCGGTCTTGTGCAACTTCAATCACACGTGATTCAACGTTCAGCGAATCCGGGTATGTCAGGGGCAGGCGAAAGCGGCACTCGGTATGCGCGAGTATCGGGCCGATGCCGTGCTGCTCCATGAACGTCAGAACGCCAATCTTTTCAAAATAAGCAATGCGCGCTGTTTCGAAATAGCGGAAATAGACGGTGTTGTTGACGTGATTAAACGCATCCATATCCCCCCAGGCTACCGGGATAGAGATTGCGACGGGGTAGGGCTCGTGTTGAGTGCCCGATTCCGTATTTGCCGCCATTGGGTTCCTTAATTCGTTTGGCACCTGAGAATGGGCGCGCTTCTGCCCGAACGCGCATGGCGCGACCCGATGAGGAATTCGGATGCGGTCTCTCAGAAACTCCGAACGAGCCCCAGCCAGAGCACCTGCTGACTGTAGTTTGGCAAGTTCTCACCGAAGGTCAGTATGCTCCCGATGGTGGTCGGGGTTACGCCCTCGATCGTCCAGTCGCGCGAATGGTAACGCTCATACTGGTATCTGAAACGAGCCGACAGCCGCTCCTTGAAGCGCACATTCAGGTCGAGCGCCAGAGTTTCCAGGTTGGTACTCAATTCCGGGAAGGCAAAGTTCCCTGACCCTGGCTGGATAAAGTTGGTGCCTTTGGAATTTGAGCGCGCATATTCGACGCTGAGCTTCTGCTTGCCGTCCGTGCTCCTGAGGTTGACGCTTGCCCCGCCGGTCACAAAGCGGTCCTCGCCCTGGACGGACCAGATGACTGTCGCGTTGCCGACCTCGCTGCCAGCCTGAGTATATTCGATGGCCTGCCGGGTGATAAAGCCATGCAGGCTCAGTCGCGGTATCGGGTTATAGCCGGCATCAAGGGTATAGCTACGATCCTCGCTGGAAATCAGTCCGATCAGGGAATCCGGGTATTCATCCGCGGAATACGCCATGCTGAATGAGATATCGGTCGTAGCAAAGGGGCTGACGTTGATTTCAGCGGCGATCTGATCGCGCTCACGATCGGCGAGATTGAATTTGCGCAGCAGCGGATTCTCAGGTGGCGCCAGTGCGTCGACCGGTCGGTAGCCCGAGCCGTTCCTGTCCTGGTGCTTTGCCCGGAGGTTTGCGCTCGCAACCTCTCCGGCTGGCGAGAATATTTGGAACCAGAGGCTGTTTTCTGACGTCTTCCTGACTTCCTGATAGTCGCGGTCATACTCTTCGCGCTCAAAGCCCGCTGACGCGCGCACCTGTCCGGGAAGCCGATATCCCAGATCCAGACCAAACTGCGACTTGTCGAAGCTGAAAGGCGAATTGCGGCGAACGACATCCTGGTAGACGTCTGTAGTCACCGTCTGCATGGCATAAATGGGCGTCTGGTTATCTCGTTCATGCTTGCGGTAAAAGGCCTTAAAGTTCAGCCCATTGAACAGCTTGCCGCTCAGCCTCGCCCCACCGTTGATCAGCGTCGAATCCACGCGTGCGTCAGCAGAGAGTGCCGGCAACGGATTCGAAGCCAGGAGAGAATTCACCGTATAGGGGGCAAATGCGTCGTTCTGGCTCGCTTTACCGAGGGCCAGGTGGCCGACCAGCCTCGTGTTGCCCTGCCAGCGATAATTCCCTGACAAGGTCAATTGGTGAAAATCGTTGTCCGGCGGTCTGGCCGCAGAGCCGAAATCGGCGCCGGGAACAATCGGGCTGAACGGGTTCTGCCAGCTGAGAATCGGGGCGTTGTTAGAGAAAAAGGAACCGTAGTAACCAAGGTTCGCCTGCCAGCGGCTGGCTGTGTAGGCGACCGTCGCCTCCAGGATGTCTGTCTCGTAGTCAATGGGCGCTGGCAGTACCGTTGAGAGCGTCAGGAAGCTGCCGGAAAATGGCTGTAAGCCATCACGCGCCTCGTGTCGCCAGGAAATCTCCTGTGACCAGCGGCTGCCCGCAAAAAACCTGAGGCCGAAGTCAAACGCCTTGCGATTCTGGCCTATGCCTACTGGCGTAAGCGCACTGGCCAGACCCGGCATCAACTGCGCGTTTCCGGCCGTCAGCCAGCCGGAGGGCAGAGCAAGAGCCGAGCTGCCGATATTTGTGAAGGGGCTGGAGCCGGAATTGTTCAGACGGGTCGGGATTTCGTCATAACCGAAGCTGAATTCATAGCGTCCCTGGTCGCCGCCGCTGAAATAAATATCTCTGGCGCGTGTTCCGAGCTTGCTGCCATCCACTGCGAAGAAACGCGCCCCCTCACCCCACCAGGTCAGCGACACATCACCATCCAGAAAAGCACCCGCGTCTTCGAGGCCGGTCCCGTACCCGAATCGATAGGCGTCGTCGAAAACCAGCCCGGCACTTAGGCCGAGGTCGCCATCGAAGCCGGTCTCGAATTCGCACAGGCGACAACTCCAACGTGATAAGTCAGGTTCTGCCTCCTGGGCACAGGGGCTTATTGGAATAAACAGGGCAAGAAGAACGACTGCAGGAAGAACGTGGCGATGAGCTGGCATCTCGTTAATCTCCACTAGCGTGTCAGGTTGGCGCCGGACGGATGATTGGACCCGTGAACCTGGGTATGGCAATTCACACATCCGCGGGCGAGCAAGGCCGCACTGGCACCAAGATCTGGCAGTCCTTCCGGGGTATAGGCCACTGAAGTATGGCCTGCCCGGGCGTGACATTGCTGGCAAAGCTGGGTCGGGCGCTGCGTAAGCAGAGCGGGGTGATTGGAGCCGTGCGGGTTGTGACATAGCCCGCAATCCTCAGCCGCTGGTTCATGCTCCCACAGGTGTGGTCCGCGTTTTTCCGCGTGGCAATCGAAGCAGGTCTGATTCGTGTCCACTTTTTTCAGGAGGTGATCGCCCGAAGATCCGTGCGGACTATGACAGCTGCCGCAGGCCATTTCGCCCTGGCGCAGCGGGTGGCTCGACGCCTTGAACAGGCTCGCCTGCACACCCTTATGGCAAGTCAGGCATACATCTGTTTGCGTCGCAATCTGCAAGGCGGGGTCGCGGCGAGCATGTACCTGGTGGCAGTCCGAACAGGCGGTATCGTTTTGCTCGTGGGCGCTGCCGGGCCATCCTGCCCCGGCCGCCTGTTGGTGACAGCCCAGGCATACTTCGTTGTGCTCGGTGACGCTGGCTGGCGAGTCGGGCGCAAAGTACGGCATTGCCGGCCTGACCGCGTCGCCCCGAATACGAGCAGTGTGATTGCCTCCGGGTCCGTGGCAGGCTTCACACTGCAGGCCGCCGAAAGGCGTGCGGCTGTCAGCTGCGCGCCCGTGGGGGGACTTGAAGATTTCCATGACCGGGAAGCCAGAGCTGCCGTCATGACACTTAAGGCAGGTGTCGGCGCCTGTGCGTGTGTACTCGGGTCCCGACGCCTCTTCTTCGTCGTCATCTGCGCCAAGGGCCGGGGCTGAAAGCATCAGCGCAGCCATCCCAAGGAGAATGATGTCTGCACCCGGGAAAACCGGGCGGCGATTTCGATTATTGCTGAACTTGATCATTCGCGCTGTTTTTCACTCCCCTGTCCGGGCCCACGGCCCGGCATTCGGACAGACTACCTGTCCTGATTTTCTGACGGCGGGGTCGTCTCGCTTTTGTCCACGCCGCGCTTCTAGTTTGTTATGCCGTGGACCGCCTTAACGTCATAGGCGGCGCCCGGGCCATGACACACGCTGCAGGCCTCGAGCAGGCCGTTGCCCTGAGTCGGTGAGTTCAACGTGCCATCCGCTGTCTGCATCGCGTCAAAGGCACCGCCGTTATCCTCCATGTGTGATTTCGCCGACGCACTGGTGTGGCAGCTCGAACAGGCTGATGAACTGGGCGTGATTTTTGTATCATCCAGCGGGTCACTCACCACGACCCCGGAGTCTATTGTCGTGGCCAATACACTGGTGCTGTCCACCGGATAGTAGCTGTTGCCGACGTGGCAGGTGTCGCAGGCGGCCAGCCTGCCTGGGAACGCAACGCCGCGGAAGTCCGCAGGGTTGCCGCCGAAACCATAGTAAACGACGTTGCCGGCATGAATCTGGTGAACCATTCGCTTGAAGTCAATGGACTCCTCTCGCTTGCCGTCGATCGTTGTGGCCGGGTCGGCCGGCCTCCGGCCGATATCAGTATTGTTGGCGTTGTGACAGAGCGCGCAGGCCTGAAGGTTGTCATTCCTGTTGGCGCCATGGAACGAGAGCTTCTGGTGGCAGACGTTACATTTCTCCAAAGATGCGATTTCTCTGCGCGGGACCGGGGCGGGATCGGTAATCGCAAAATACTCGGTTGCGGTGGTCACCGGGAGTCTCTCGATAGTCCCATTCCCGTCAAGATCAGCGGCAGGATGGCCCTCAATGGCCACTGCACCGGAACCGCTGATGCCAGTGGCGGGAATCGCAACGCCGGAGGTGATGGTATAGCTGCCATCACCATTGGCAGCCGCGTTACCTGCCAGCGGATTCAGGCTGACGGCCGAGGCCGGCGTTGTGGCGCTGCCATTGCCCAGGTTGGAATAGTCCCGGGTGCTCCATGCGAGGTCGATGGCGAGTCGGCTGGCTCCGCCGCCCTGGGTAAATGGCCCGTTCGCCGCATTGATGTCGTAGCTGGATCCGTCGCGTGGATCGGTTACCGAGAACGTGACCTGCGGAAACTGTCCGGGCGCGGTGGCCGCTACGCCGAGAACGTTGTACTTAAAGTATGCGGCGGCAGTCTGTTCGAGAATTTCATGTGACTTGTCGATGGCCCCGGGAAATCCCGTCGCGCTATGGCAATTCGTGCACTGGTCGTTGGTCGCCACCAGGTTGGCCTCGCTGTGTCCTTCGCCTGAAGCAAAGTTCACGCTGTCATGGCAGCTGCCGCAGGCCTCCCTGCTCGGAACATTTAGATAGCCGTTGGCGTCAGGCGCGTCGGCTCTGGTTACGTGGCAGGTCTGGCAGTTACGAATGTCCTGCGTCCAGTGGATGTCCGAGTAATCATAGAACGTTTCACGGTAGCCATAGATCTCGTACCCATTGGCAAGCTCGGCGCCGGCATGAATCTTGTGCACCATGATCTTGAAGTCCAGGGAATTCCCGGAGTCCTGGTCGGTGGATCCTGGGTTGTGACAGGTCACACAGTATTTCGTGTCCTGGCGGCCGCCGCCATGAAAGGCCAGCTTGCTATGGCAACCGTTGCAGGTGTCGACGCTGACAATATCTCGCGAAAAAATACCGCTGGTAGCGCCGTCTGCGGGCCGGAATGTGTAGGTCGGGTTGTTCGGATAGGTTGCAGAGTTGCCTGCCTGAATCTGTAATGCGACTCTGTGCGTCAGAGACGGTTCGTAGGGGACTGCAAGCGGGCTGGTGACGTTGGCCGGGTCAACACTGAATGTGTAAACATAGGTCCCGTCATTATTGTCCACGAAGGTGCCTTGAGTATCCCGGTCTGCCTGAATCGCCGCGTTAAGCACCTCGGATCCCGGTGCAATGCTGCCGTCCGGGCCTTCTTCCCTGTTCACATAACTTTGCCAGGCGCTTGAGCTCCCATTGGCTGGCGGAATGAGCTTGGCAAAGGCCCCGGAAACACTGCCAGCAGGCAGGCCTATGATTCCGTTTCCGTCCTTGTCCGTAAGGGTGAATGCCACCACGGGCGGACTGCTTACGCTGACCGAGGTGATTTCGGCGGTCACCGGAACCCCGTCAGCCACGATATCCGCAATGGTTGAGTAGACTGGACCGGTCGGGCCGGGCGGCCCCGCCGGGCCCGTTGCGCCACCCGGACCAGCAGGTCCGGAGCTGCCATCGCAACCCGCCAACAGGAGAAACAACGCCGCAATCAGGGCAACAGATTTATACATTAAAATACCGGATGGGTCAGATTTCTTGATCGTATTCTCCTGCCGGGCCACCGAAGCTGTCTGTCCCACGGTTTGCGCCGTGATTCTCCAAAAGTGCGCCCGGTAGCCACTGGCTGGTCTGCACACCTTATACCAACAAGGATTTGCCGGGCGCAAGCTTGGCGCCGTAAAGGCAAAGTCGGAATAGGTAGAACTACGTACTGCGAACTCCGCAAATCCGGCCGTATTCTGGCGCCATTAGTCAAGCTTTCGGCTGGTGCCTATAGCTTAAGTGAGTGGAAATCGAGCGAATTCAGTCCCCTGCCGATGGGGCGCCCCGGTTCCCGAGCGAATTTAAGGCGTTACAAGTTGTCTGGCTAGTGAGGATTTCGTGGGCTGGCTGTTAAGCTTCGGTTCATGTTGATTCTGGTACATAATAGTAGGGTTGAAACCGAACCTGAGAAGGGGAATGTCATGTTAAGGATTTTTCGTCTGTTTATTGCTTTGGCCCTCTGTATACCAGCGGGCTCGCTACTGGCTGGCGATATGTCGGCCATCATCAAGGACTGCAATGATTGCCACGGCGATAATGGAGTCAGCAAATGGACAGATGTCCCGACCATAGCCGGAATATCGGAGTCGGTGCTTGCAGATTCACTGTATATCTATCGTGATGACGGCCGACCTTGCGAGAAGGGCAAGTATCAGCAAGGAGATACCGCACGGGCGGCTATCGACATGTGCGCGGTAGCAAAAAAATTGAGCGATTCAGAAATCGATGATCTTGCCGTGCATTATGCGGAGCTGGAGTTCGTGCCTGCGGTTCAGAAGTTCGATGCGGCGCTGGCAAAAGCCGGACAGGCCGTTCACGAGCAACACTGTGATCGCTGCCACTCGGACGCCGGGGCCAATCCCGACGATGAGGCAAGTATCCTTGCGGGCCAGTGGATGGGTTACATGCAGCGCACCTTTGCTGAGTATCGCTCTCACGAGAGGGATCAGCCGAAGACAATGAAAGAGAAGCTGGATGCCCTGAGTGATGCGGATATCACAGCCCTCCTGAATTTCTATGCGAGCAAGCAGTAGACGCTGTCGGCGAAGATCGGCCTGAGCGATTTCTTAGATTGGTAATCCGGACGGCAGCAATAGTCTGATTGTGGTGGATCCGGTCTTGTTGTGACGCCGGCCAGGCTTTCGCCTGGTCCGGCGTCGGTCGTTCCGGGGGTGTATCGTACCGGGGAAGATGGCCCTGGCCGACGGAGATGCCGATCGATGTTCCTGGATTCCCTGATTGCCTCCATAGTCCGTCGGGTCAATCGGCGCTATCTGGATGTGCGGCCCGTATCTTCCCTGGCACTGCCGCCGCCAGCGGACTCCCGGAGTTATCTGCTATATCTGCACGTGCCGTTTTGTGAAGTGCTGTGCCCGTTTTGTTCCTTCCATCGAGTCGAATTCCAGGCCATCCGAGCCCGAAACTACTTCCATGCGCTGCGCAAAGAAATAGGGCTCGCATCGGACGCCGGCTATCGTTTCAGCGAAGTTTACGTGGGCGGCGGAACGCCGACGGTACTTCCCGAAGAGCTTGCCCGGACCATCGCGGAGCTACGCGCAGCTCATCCGATTGAGCGCGTTTCGGTGGAAACTAATCCCGATCATATTGAGGGCAATGAACTCCAGATGCTCAGGTCGGCTGGCGTAAACCGCCTCTCGGTGGGTGTGCAAAGTTTCGATGACGGCTTGCTGCGCGAAATGGGTCGCCTGGAAAAATACGGCAGTGGCAGCGTGATTCAGGAACGACTGGAAAGCGTGAAGGGAATTTTCCAGACGCTGAATGTTGACATGATATTCAACTTTCCTCACCAGACGAAGGATCTTCTGCAGAAGGATCTCGAGATCCTGACCGACAAAATCGGTGTCGATCAGGTGTCCTTTTATCCGTTAATGGTTGCTCACAGTACCCAAAAGTTCGTCCGGCAAAGTATGGGCGATCTGGATTACGGACGCGAGAGAGAGTTTTACGAGCAGATATCAAGTCACATGTCAGGCGCGGGCTATACCCGGGTATCCGCCTGGTGCTTTCTCGCGGACGAAAGCGATGATCGACGAGTATATTGCCGAGCATGACGAGTACCTCGGTCTGGGCAGCGGCTCTTTCAGCTACCTGGGTGGAACCTTATACGCGTCCACCTTTTCCATTAACCACTATCTGCGGTTGGTGGGGGCGGGCGAGACGGGCATAGTGCGGATGCGGCGCATGAGCGAGCGCGATCAGATGCGTTACTACCTGCTGATGCGCCTGTTCGGAGGTTCTATGGACCTGCCGGCAGCCGAAGCGAGATTCGGCGACAGATTTGCGCGGACCCTGCGGTTTGAGCTGTTCGGGCTGCGCCTGCTGCGGGCGATCAGGCGCTCCGGGCAACAGCTGGTTTTGACGGAATCCGGATACTATCTCTGGGTCCTGATGATGAGGGAGTTTTTCAGTGGCGTGAACAATTTTCGTGACGAAATGCGTCATCAGATTGCCCATGAGTCTGTCCCCAAATCTGCCGGAGCGGAGTAAACAGGCCATACGGCAGGCCGCGGCACGTGACTTCGGAAAACACCGATATGAAATGGCCGGGTTCTGGGGTATTAAGTGCTTGGATAACAGGGATGAAACCTCGGCTATGAAAACAATCAAGTGGGCAAGAGTCTGGTTCGGGCTTGTGTTTGCAGCAATTCTTCTGGCGGCGCCGGCTATCGGATCATCAGCCGCAGAGCGCGCCTGCGCGGACTGCCATGACGATGTCGTATTTTCCTCCACAGCGCACCCGGACATTGCTTGCCAGGATTGCCACACCAACGTCAAGCCGGATCATCGCCGAAATGGTGTAGAACCGCTCACGGATAAAGACAGCTGTGGTGAGTGCCATGCCAGCGAGCTGAGGACGGTTGGTCGAAGTGTGCATGGCGAAGGCGCCTCCTGTGGCGACTGCCATGGTAAGCCCCACGAGATTCACAAGAACTCCGAGCTCGCTTCCGCCGTATCGCCCGTAAATCAGATCAAAAATTGTGGCGGTTGCCACAATGAGCCCGCAACCCTGGTGGATGGGTACGTGACCAGTCAGCATGGCAGAGCACTGCTGGTCTCAGGCCTGATAGATGCCCCGAGCTGCAGTGATTGCCACGGCGATCACCGGATTCTTGCTATTGCAAACGAGCGTGCTCCAACCTCGCACCAGAATTCACCGGAAATGTGCGGAGCTTGCCATCTGCTCCTCCTGGACGACTGGAAAAACCACAGTGCACATGGTTTGGCCTGGCAAGAGGGTGAGGAGGGACCGGTTTGTACCGACTGCCACCAGTCGCACGAGATAGTTGACCCAAAGACAGCCGCCAGTCGCCTGAGTTCGGCAGACAACTGTGGTGGATGCCACGCTGAATACCTGACGTCATTCAGGGACAGCTTCCACGGCAAGGCGAACGAACTCGGCTTCGTGAGCGGGGCGACCTGCGCAGACTGCCACACGCCGCACAAGAATCTCTCAGCTGACAATCCCGAGTCCAGCGTTCATCCCGCTAACCTGATTGAAACCTGCGGCAACTGCCATGAGAACGTTTCGGCGTCATTTGCGAGCTATGATCCCGCACAACGATCCCTCGGATCCGGACGACATATTCATCGTCTACTGTGATCTGGGTCTTCATGACCAGCCTGTTGATCGGTGTCTTCGTTTTCTTTGGAGTGCATGATCTGCTCTGGCTGCAGCGCTCACTGGTTGGCGTGCTGCGTGGCGAGTTCGATGAAGAAAGATATGGCGCCAGCGGCAAGTACATCCGGCGTTTCCGCAGGAAGAACATGCGCATGCATGTCGTGATCATTACAACCTTCATACTGCTTGCGCTGACCGGCTTGCCCCTTAAGTTCCATGGCGCAGCCTGGGCGCAGCAACTTGTCGATATTCTCGGTGGCATCGATTCAACCCGTTTCATACACAGGATTGCTGCGATCGGTACGTTCGGATACATGCTGGTTCATATTGTCGATGTCTCTCGTTCGATCGGTATTCCGCAAAGAACGTGGCATGTTCTGGGGGCCGAATTCGATGACGCCGCAGCCAAAGGACTTCTTCGACTTTATCGGCAATATTCGTTACTTCCTGTATTTGGGTGAGCGGCCGGCCGGTGACCGCTGGACTTATTTCGAGAAGTTCGATTACCTGGCGGTATTCTGGGGTGTCATGATGATCGGGGTCTCGGGGTTGTTCCTGTGGTTCCCGAATTTCTTCACCAGCTTCCTCCCTGGCTGGACACTGAACGCGGCGTATGTCATACATAGTGATGAAGCACTGCTCGCGACCGGATTCATTTTCTTCTTCCATTTCTTCCACACGCATCTGCGTCCAGAGAGCTTTCCAATGGATCTGGTGATCTTTACCGGCAGCATGTCGCTGGAACGCTTCAAGGCCGAGCGGCCGCTTGAATACGAGCGACTGGTCGCGAACAATGAGCTGGAAGATTACCTGGTCGAGCCCCCTACCGACGCCGAACGTCACAGGGGCTATTTCTGGGGCTCCGTTTTCCTTATAGTTGGGGTTGCTCTCGCGGTAGGCATCGTCTGGGCGCTGCTGACCCACTGATTTGCGGCTCTGTGATCGTGAGAAGAAAGCGGTCGTAACGACCGCTTTCAGCGAACATGCATGTGAATTAAACGGAGAAAAAAATGCTCAGGAACTTCCTGGCATCGATCACGCGTAACGGTATCAGCCTCGCGGGAACAGCCATCGCGCTTGCAGCGCTTGTGCTTATTGTCAGTTTGTTCGTCATGGAACGCCTTGGCTTTGAGGGCGGCCCCTACCTTGGGATTCTGACCTACCTGATTCTGCCGATGATATTTGTGGTCGGCCTGCTTCTCATACCGATCGGAGCGGTGCTGTATCGCCGGAGGCTGCGCCGGACGCCGGGCGGGGAGGGCACGCCACTGTTGCCAGTTTTCGACCTGAATGTCCCCAGGACGCGTAATTGGGTGTTGATATTTCTTGGTTTGACGATGCTGAACGTGGTCGTACTGGCGAGCGCCACCTATAAGGGCGTGGAAGTCATGGAGTCGGTGGAGTTCTGTGGCACGGCGTGTCACTCCGTAATGGAGCCCGAACATACGGCTTACCAGCGGTCGTCGCATTCGCGGGTTGCGTGCGCTGACTGTCATATTGGCCCGGGCGCGGACTGGTTTGTTAAGTCAAAGCTCGATGGTGCGTGGCAGCTGGTTGCGGTTGCATTCGACCTTTACCCCCGGCCGATCCCGACACCGCTCCATGATTTACGGCCTGCGCGCGAGACCTGCGAGCAGTGTCATTGGCCGACGAGGTTTGTGGGTGAGAAGCTGAAGATCAGAAAGAAATACTCGGAAGATGAGAACAATACAGAGCTGACCACCGCAATCTTGCTCAAAGTCGGCGGCGCAGAAGGGAGCAGATCTGCGGGAATCCACTGGCACGTCGATCGTGACGTACAGATTCGCTATCGATCGGATGAGAGCCGGGAGCAGGTTTATGAGGTGGAATTCACAGCTAAGGATGGCTCAGTAAAGCTGTTCACCGACCGGAAAGCGCCTGAAGAAGGTGGCCTGTGGCGGACGATGGACTGCGTCGACTGTCACAATCGCCCCAGCCACAATTATCAGGCACCTGACAGGGAAATCGACAGAGCAATTCGTGATGGCCGCATCGACCGTTCGCTGCCGTTTGTGAAGCGCGAGGGTTTGCGAATAATCAACGCGGAGTTTTCGTCGCACGAAGAAGCGCGCAAGCAGATCAAAGAACAGCTCACGAGCTACTTTTCGCAGACTTATCCGGAAGTTGCGGCCGAGAAAGGCGATCTCGTAGAGTCCGCTTCGCTGGCGCTTGGTGACATCTATTCGGTGAATGTCTTCCCGAATATGAAGGTCTGGTGGAACACCTATCCCGAACATATCGGGCACCAGACGTCGGAAGGCTGTTTTCGCTGCCATGGCAAGAAACTCAGGACCGCAGACCGGGAGTACATATCCCGCGACTGCGACACCTGTCATATCGTGCTGGCTGACGAAGAAGAGAACCCGAAGATTCTGAGCGACCTCGAGCTATAAGGCACTTCCAAGCTGAAGGCTTATCTTCTATATTGGGGGCAGCCCAGGGGTGGCGAACGCGCCTGAGATCCGCAAGACAGCGGAAACCCTAGGAACCTGATCCGGTTAGTACCGGCGTAGGGAAGGGTGCAGCGCGCAAGAGTTCCTTTTCACGCCCCGTTTCCCGGATCGCCACCTTGCAGGTTGTCCGGAATGAAAATCTTACTTACCTCCCAGGCCCCACGGCAGGTCCTGTTGGCCAGCCTGATCACGGTTTCGATGCTAACTGGTACTGCAGTGGCTGAAGATGATCCGGCGCTTAGCCTGGACCCGGTCATCGTGACGGCGGATTTCCGCCAAAACACTGAGCTGGAGACGCTGGCCAGTATCACGGTACTTGGCGAAGCCACGCTTGAATCCGCAGGCACCCAGCATTTCGAAGAGGTGCTCAGTCTTGTTCCAAACCTCAACTGGTCAGGGGGTACTTCGCGACCACGCTACCTGCAGATCAGAGGAATCGGTGAGCGTAGCCAGTATCAGGGCGCGCCCAATCCGTCCGTAGGATTCATCCTGGACGACGTCGATTTCAGTGGCATTGGCATGGTGGCCACGCTTTTTGACCTGGAACAGGCCGAGGTGCTGCGAGGGCCCCAGGGCACTCGCTACGGCGCCAATGCTCTGGCTGGCCTGGTCAACCTGCGCAGCCAGGCGCCCACGGACGTTTTGACGGGCCGTTTTGTCATGGGCGCCGGCGGTGACGATGCGCGATCCGCGGGTTTCGTCTTGAGCGGCCCGATCGGGGAATCGTCAGCCCGGCCGGCATTCAGGCTGTCGGCGCAGCGTTATCGCGCCGATGGTTTTCGCGACAACGCGTTCCTGAGCCGCGATGATACCAATCAGCGCGATGAGACTACTGCGCGATTCAAACTGCGCTGGCAGGCCGGGCAGGGCCTCATGGCCAACCTTACTGTGTTTGCGTTCGACATCGACAACGGCTACGACGCATTTGCGATCGATAACAGCCTGACAACGTTGTCCGATAAGCCCGGGAAGGATGCGCAATTGTCGAGAGCAGCAGCACTCAGACTGGACTGGACGGCACACAGACAGTATTCGGTCCAGAGCATCAGCAGCATCGCCGATTCAGATATTGAGTTCAGTTTTGACGGCGATTGGGGGAATGATCCTGGCTGGTCGCCTTACGATCCTTATGATTTTTACTCCCGGACGGACCGACAGCGTAAGACTGTGAGCCAGGAATTCCGGTTCGTTTCAGAACCGGGTTACGAAATTTTCGGCGGGCGAAGCGCCTGGTTGGCTGGCATATATGCCCAGCGTCTCGAAGAGCGCAACGCCAACAGGGACTTTTTCAACGGCGACCTGGTAACGACCCTTGACAGTGACTACAGCGCGACAAACGCGGCCGTGTTCGGACAACTGGATACGCAAATTGGCGAGGTGACAACCCTGACTACCGGCCTGCGCCTGGAGCACCGGGAATCGGATTACTCTGATACGGATGGTTCAGAGTTTTCGCCTGCGGAGACTATGCTGGGCGGGCAGGTGGCGCTGAGCAGGAAAATCGGTGATCGCCTGCATGCCTATACGAGTATGTCACGCGGTTTTAAGGCTGGCGGTTTTAATATTGGCGCGCGCATTCCTGAGGAACGACGCCTGTTCGAGGCTGAATTTCTGTGGAATCTCGAGGCCGGGATCAAGGGCTGGTGGCCCGAGCATGGACTGCGAGCCAGTCTTAGCGCATTTTTCATGTTGCGACGGGATCAGCAGGTCAGTACGTCGTTTCAGGATGACCCAAGTGACCCGCTTTCCTATACTTTTTTCAATGACAACGCGGCTTCAGGTCGCAACCTGGGCATCGAAGCGGAGTGGAGCTGGTCAGTCAACCGGCACTGGCGTTTGTTCGGAGCTCTTGGTCTTTTGAAAACCCGTTTCGACGAGTATCTGACCCCGACGCGCACGCTCAATGGCCGGGCGCAGGCGCATGCGCCGTCTTACAGTTTTTCGCTTGGCGGCGAATACCGGAGCGCGCACGGCCTCTATTCACGGGTCGATGTGAGCGGGCGGGACGCATTTTACTATTCGGACAGCCATGACCAGAAATCCCGGGCCTACGAACTCGTCAACCTTCGTCTGGGATGGGTGGGCAGGCAGTGGGATGTTTACGCGTGGGGGCGCAATATTTTCAACCGGAAATACACTGTTCGCGGGTTCTATTTTGGAAATGAACCGCCGGACTATCCGGAAAAGCTGTATACGCGGCAGGGAGACCCTCGCGTGGTTGGCGCCAGTGTAGATTTTCGATTCTGATTGTTTGAGGAAGATCGTTTCATGAATATCTCTATGGAAATATCAATGTATCCCCTCGCAGATGAGTTTGTTTTTGCGATAGGTTCGTTTATTGAAAGACTGGCGGCCCGGCCGGGCATCCGGGTGGTCACGAACTCAATGAGCACGCAGGTCTTTGGTGAGCTGGATGCGGTGATGGAGGCCTTGCGCGAAGGCCTTCGGGAAAGTTGGAGTGAGGAGGGCAAGTCCGTGTTCGTACTGAAGCTTATTAACAGTGATCTGGGCCACGGGATTAAGTGAGCCAGATTCTGGACGGCGTTGCTCAGGGGCTGCTCAACAGTTCTCCCTGGGAATTCATCGCGATGGTACTTTCGGTTGCCTATCTCGTGCTCGCGGTACGGCAAAGCATCTGGTGCTGGGCTGCAGCTTTCATCAGCACGGCAATCTATACCTGGGTGTTCATGGAGGCCCGTCTCTACATGGATTCGGGGTTGCAGCTCTTCTACATGCTCATGGCCATTTATGGCTGGAGTCAGTGGCGCCACCACGAGGGGGGCAAGCAAGACCTTGAAATAACGGCCAGGCCGGTAGTCTGGCATGCCACTGCAGTTGCTGTGGTGCTCGCAACCAGCCTCCTGAGCGGTTTCCTTCTCGACCGGTATACGGCGGCAGCGTTCCCTTTTCTGGACTCTCTGACGACCTGGGCGAGTGTTTTTGCCACCTGGATGGTGGCTCGGAAAGTGCTGGAAAACTGGGCCTATTGGATAGCAATAGACAGCTTATCGGTCTATCTTTATTTTAGCAGGGAGTTATATTTGACAGTCTTCCTGTTTGTCATTTACGTGTTGATTGCGGTAGTCGGGTGGAGAAAATGGAGAAAGGAATTCCTGAAGAAACGGGGCCGCGTAAAGAACGTGAGGATGCCACCAGAATTCCGGCAGGGCACCAGCATGTAAAAACGATGCGTGCCAGCACCGGGGCGATGACGGTCGATATCGCGATGAAGCTGGTTCCGCTCTGGCGGGATGCGAGCATGGTGACGCTCGAAGAAATGCTAGGTGGGCGCAGCAACACGTCGTACAAAGTTCAGGTCGATGATCATACCTATGTATTGCGGGTAAATGCCGTAAACGGACCGCTGCTCGGCGTCGATCACGACCGAGAGTACGCGATTCTAAAGCAGGTCAGCCACGCCGAGCTTGGGCCGGAGCCGGTGTTCATCGATAACAGTAACGGCGTATTAGTCTACCGTTTTATCGAGGGTGAAATGTACAGCACCGAGGATGTGCGCACGCCCGAAAATATTTCCCGCATAGTAACGGCTCTGAAAAAACTGCGTAAGTTGCGCGCACCGAGGCAGAAGCAGAGTCTCGAGGCTGTTATCAATCGCTACTGCCAGACCATAACTGATGCCAGATTGCATTATGCTTCTGGCGTGGAGGCGCTGCGTAAGCAACTGATGAGCATGGTTCGTGAATGGTCAGGCGGGACCGAGTTCACCTGCCTCTGTCATAACGATCTCATCCACAGCAATATCATTGACTCTGACGGCGTGAAGTTTATTGACTGGGAGTATGCTGCGACCGGCGATCCCATGTTCGAGCTGGCGGCATTGAGTCAGTATCACCATTTCACGAAGCATCACACTGACTATATGCTCGAACAGTATTTCGGTGAATCCAGCGGCACAATTCGTAACCGCATGTTCAAGACTCAGGCGGTTTTTGATGCGGTTAGCATACTATGGGTGCTCGCCTTTCGCGCGAGTGCCGGCGGCAACGTGATGTCGGAGGCTGGATCCGAGGGGCTTCTGCTTGAGCACCTCGAGCGGTTGGCCAAAGGCGGCAGCCCGCTGCGGGGCTGGGGCTAACCGGAGAGCATAGGCCCCAGAGGTCTGCCGCCGACCAGGTGCAGATGCAGGTGGAATACTTCCTGGCCACCATGCTCGTTGCAGTTAATAATCAGCCGATACCCATCCGCAGCGATCCCTTCTTCGCGAGCGAGCTTTGCTGCAGTCGTGATCAGGTGTCCTATCAGTGTTTCGTCTTCGGTGCCGATGTCGTTGGCGGTCTCAATGACTTTGTTCGGGATGACCAGAATGTGGGTAGGGGCCTTCGGGTGGATGTCCCTGAATGCAGTTACCAGTTCATCTTTGTAAACAATGTCAGCCGGCAGTTCGCCCGTGATAATTTTCTCAAAAATACTGGTCATCTCGTGTCTCTCTGTCGCAAGTTAAAGTGATCAGCCGCGCATCGCGTACCAGAAAATTCCGGGCAATCGCCAGATCGAAGGCTTTGCCTCCATTCTTACCAACCGTTCGGCCACCTCGTGCGCATAGCGATGAGTTACAAACCACGGTGGTTTTGGAAAAGTGTGAAACTCGCCGTGCGCCAGGGCTCGCGGGAAAGGCCTGAAGTGGCCATAAATTACGCTCTTTTCCGGCTTATCAAAGAGCATCGAGTTGTGGACGACGCCAATGCCGCTTTGAATATCTGCATATTCGTGCCCTGGGTATGCGCCCCAGCTGGTTTGTGCCAGGAGGTATCCCGCACCCTGCCAGATGTTTATGCCAATTGATCCGTAGCGCAGAGCTGCGATGGCTTCCTCCAACTCCTGACCGAGCTCTTTTTTCGTAGTCGGATGGACAATTATATTGAGGCCCAAAGTGCCGTGCAGCCGGTCATTGCAGAACTGTACCGCGTTGCGCAGGAACTCTGATGCGTTTTTTCCGGGCAGTGCTGTCTGGGCCAGTACCCCGGCGAACATCTCCTCACGGAATACGAATGCGTCTTCGTCGTCGGGATCGACATTGCTGACTATGGTCCGCGCTGCCTCGGTGTCGGGGTCGAGCACCTCGGCCTGTGGGTGCGCCGTGACGGCCGCCCTTTGACGGCCGGCTGCGCCCGGATAATAGGGGTGGCGCGGGTCGAGTTCGCCAATGACTTCGCGCAGGCTGTCCATGAGTCTGGCGCCTGCAGCCCAGTCTTGTGGCAACACAAGAACCTGTGAGGCGATACAGTTGAAACCCGCGTTGTGAAATTTCTGTGTGGCGATGTGCTCGGCCTGGAAACGAAGATCGGCCGCGCTCCAGGGTCCCGGCAGTACAATCGTCGGACTGACGTTGCCCAGCTCGCTTGTGATGCGTTTATTCATTACCGGCTGATCGAGGCGCTTGCGTTGTTTGCCCTCTTCGCCTGTGCCATAAACGATTGCATCATGAGTTGCGGTGCTTCCGGTAATATGGATCTCATCGATCCCGGCATGTGCGACCAGGTACTGCCCGACATCCACGCCGCCATAGGCAAACCTGACGAATCCTTCCTCGACGAATGACCTGAAAATGTCCTGAAAGACTGGCCCCAGATAGTCGTTGACGGGGTTGAGCTTCAGCAGGCAAACCTGGCCCTCGCCATAAAGCTTATAAAGTACATCCAGCGGTCCGATACTCGAAATGTTCCCGGCTCCAAGCACCAGCGCGACGCGCGGTGTTTTTTTCGAGGGGCGGTAGAATTCGGCCATGTTGCTGGCAAGATTGTCCTCGCTTACGCCAGGCTGCATCCAGACGTCTGCACTTATGCCGTTCATGAGCAGCCGGTCCATGATGGTGCGTGGGAATACCTTTACACAGAGTTGACCGTTTGCGCGGGTCCGCATCTGCTTGGGCGAAATATCCGGATATTTGCCGCTCTCGATAGCGGCCAATGTTTCGTCCAGTCGGTTAATGCCATAAATGAACGCCCACGGACCAGACATCCATTCTTCGTTGGCGAGTGGCGAATCCGGGTCAATCTTCTTGGCCTCAACCGCTGCCGCTACCCAGGTTGCCGCATTTGCGGCCGCCGCCGCGCGCAATTTTCCAAGCAAGCTGCGGCGGGCGGCTATCGACAGGCCGAGCCAGGCGACTGCGCCGCGCGCAAGCTTGTCCACGGATTTGTCCAGGCCGGGCGTATCGGGC
The DNA here is from genome assembly GCA_963759075.1 of uncultured Gammaproteobacteria bacterium. GTDB lineage: Bacteria > Pseudomonadota > Gammaproteobacteria > Steroidobacterales > JABDLF01 > JABDLF01. The sequence goes on along the minus strand of CAVWXZ010000033.1, from coordinate 68,991 downwards.
AGAGCTTTGTCTGATTTAGGACTCATCGCTGGAATTCCCGAAAAAACGCAAGAAAACTAACTGGGCATCGGATGCAGGCACCCGCGCGTCCGCCCAACGTCTGCTTCCGTCCTGACGGAGGCCACGGAGCAAGCCCGGGTCCCTTGTATAGACTCCTCTATTAGACCGTATTGCGTTGCAGCATGCAAAGCCAAACGAGTTGATTGATAGTATCGAGGCTTGCTCATAATATGTTAGTCGAGATGGGGGTTGTCACGAAGCGAACGTCTCAAGATTTGCCTCGACAGCAGGAGTCAAGCGGCCTGGGGGTTGCAAAGAGTCCGGCGCCAGAAAAGATGTAATACTGTTTGCACAGGGGTAGTTTCACCAGAAGTGTGGGGCAGCTCGCCATGAGAACCGGGCACCCGATGCGAAACAGGCATGCACAGATCTGGCGTTTCAGCGCCCGGTCATCATTTGAAGAAAACGAATTGAAAAGTAAACCTCGGGGATTTTTCATGAAAAACCAGACGAAAAGCATCTTGCAGATGCTGGTTGTCCCGGTGACGGCGTTGGTAATGCTCATGCCTGTCACAGTGGGCGCTCAAAGCGTGGACAGCGTTCTTGCGGCTGTGGTGCAAAAAAATCAGGCGGGCTCGCAGTCGCAGAAGCGCATCGACCAGACGACCGAGCAGACGCAGGACCTTGTCCAGCAGTACAAGGTGCTGGTCAAGGAACTTGATGGTCTGAACGTTTACAATCAGTTGCTATCAAAACAGGTTGATAATCAACAAGTTGAGATGAGTGGCCTCGATAATGCCATCGATCAGGTAACTGTAATCGAACGGCAGATTATGCCGCTGATGGTGCGCATGATTGGCGGACTTGAAGAGTTCGTTGCGCTGGATGTGCCCTTTCTGCCCGATGAGCGCAAGAAGCGCCTGGATTTTCTGAATTCGTTGCTGGAACGTTCGGATGTCACGGTTGCCGAGAAATTCCGGCGGGTGATGGAGGCCTACCAGATCGAGAGTGACTACGGTCGCAACATCGAGGCCTACCGCGGCACGCTCGATCTCGAAGGTCAGCAGTGGGAGGTGGACTTTCTTCGCATTGGTCGCATCGCGCTGATTTACCAGACACTGGACGGGGGCCAGACCGGGTACCTGGAATAACAAGTCACGTGTCTGGGAAACGGTGCCCGGTTCATTCAATACGCCCGTGCGTGAGGGGCTTCGGATTGCCCGCAAGCAGAAGGCGCCGGACATGTTGATGCTGCCGTTGGCCGCGCCGGAGGATTCGCAATGAGAACTAAGATCATTATTTTTTCGCTCGCTTTGCTGATCGGTGCTCCTTTGGCGCAAGCGCAGGACGGACAGGCCCGGTCACTGGGCGAATTGCTGAAACTGGTAGAGCAGGGTAAGGCCGCCGAGACCCGGGAAAACCGGCAGCGAGAACAGGATTTTCGCGCCGCGAAAGATCGCCAGGCGAGTATTCTGAAAGACACGCAGGGCCAGAAGGCGGCCGCAGAGCGACGCAGCGACCAGCTGGAAACCAATTTCGAAGCGAACGAAGTTGTCATTGCTGAGAAGACCGATGCGCTGGATAAAAGGCTCGGGTCGCTCAAGGAACTGTTCGGCGTATTGCAGCAGGTAGCGGGAGATACCCGAGGGTTCTTCGATTCGTCCCTGACCAGCATCCAGTACCCGAATCGTGGCGATTTTCTGACTGAGCTTGCAGGCAAAATGGGGACCAGCAGCGAGTTGGCTTCAATTGAAGAGATCGAGCGGCTGTGGTTCGAAATACAGCGGGAAATGACCGAAAACGGTAAGATCGCGCGCTTCAACACCACTGTTGTTGCGGCTGACGGCAATCCGGAAGAACGTACTGTCGTGCGAGTCGGCGCTTTCAATGTGGTATCCGCCGGCAAATACCTTGAGTACAACCCGGAAACCGGTCGTCTCCTGGAGCTGGTTCGGCAGCCCTCTCAGGGCCGATTCCTGAATTCAACGGCGGATGTTGTGGATGCGCCGGCTGGTTCGGGTCCGGTTGGCTTTGCCCTCGATCCGACGCGAGGAGCGATACTCGCGGCACTCATTTCCAGCCCGACTCTCAGAGAACGTATTGACCAGGGTGGCATTGTTGGCTACATCATTATTGGGTTGGGCCTGATCGGTGTCCTGATGGCGCTCGAAAGGCTGGTCTCGTTGAGTCTGGCCAGTCGCAAGGTGTCGGCGCAGCTCAAGAGCGAGCAGCCATCTGACAACAATCCGCTTGGACGGGTTCTCAAAGTTGCGGAGGCCAACAAGCGCCTCGATCGCGAGTCGCTGGAACTGAAGCTCGGCGAGGCTATCCTGAAGGAAACGCCGTCACTCAATCGCGGGCTGACTTTCCTGAAGATCATTGCGGTGGTGGCGCCGCTGATGGGGCTCCTGGGTACGGTGACCGGTATGATCAATACCTTCCAGGCGATTACGCTGTTTGGAACCGGTGATCCGAAGCTGATGGCAGGTGGCATTTCGCAGGCACTGGTTACAACCGTGCTGGGTCTGGTTGTCGCAATTCCCATGGTTTTGCTGCACACAATCGTGGCGGGACGCAGTAGTCGGATCGTGCATGTGTTGCAGGAACAGAGCGCTGGAATTATTGCCGAACGCGAAGAGAGCCACGGCGGAGGCGCCTGATCCGGAGGCGTGACTACTGATGTATCGACTGACAGACTGGTATAACGCTACGCTGGACTTCCTCAGCCTCGGGGGCGATGTGCTGGTATGGCTTGCCGTACTTATGCTCATCATGTGGATATTGATCCTTGAGAGATTTATTTATTTCCGCACTTCGCACAGGCGGCTCGTCAATGATGCGCTGCAAACCTGGGAAGCTCGCAACGAAAGGAAGTCCTGGGATGCGCATCAGATCAGGGAAGCAATTATTTCCCGCGTGAATATGAGCGCGGGCACAACCCTTCCGCTCATCAAGACGCTGGTCGCGCTGTGCCCACTGCTTGGGCTGCTTGGAACTGTGACTGGAATGATCGCGGTCTTCGACGTTATGGCGATTTCCGGTACGGGAAACGCCCGGTCGATGGCTGCGGGCGTATCGAAGGCGACGATTCCGACTATGGCCGGCATGGTGGGCGCTTTGTCCGGTGTGTTTGCATCGACCTGGCTAAACCGCACCGCTGAGCGAGAAAGAGAATTACTTCAAGACCACTTGACGATGGATCACTGAGGACTGCAAAAATGCGTCGACCATTTCAGGCCATTGGCCAGGAAGAAGAAGAAAGCGAAATTAACATGACACCCATGTTGGATGTTGTGTTCATCATGCTGATCTTCTTTATTGTTACAGCTTCTTTTGTTAAGGAGACGGGAATCGACGTAAACCGTCCTGATGCGCAAACGGCTGTACCCAAAGACAAAGCGAATATTCTGATTGCCATAGGCGCTAACGGCGATATCTGGATCGACCGGCGAAAAGTGGATCCGCGCGCCGTGCGTGCAAACATCGAGCGGCTGCATGCCGAAAATCCCCAGGGCTCCGTGGTCATTCAGGCGGACAAGAAAGCCGTAACTGAAACGTTAATTGGCGTCATGGATTCGGCGCGTCAGGCTGGCGTTTACAACGTTTCAATTGCCGCCCAGAACTAGGGCTGGGGAGGCAAGCATGGCGGGTCGACTCGGAATTTCAATCGTATTAGGTATCGCCATTACCTGGGGCCTGCTCGGGCTTATGCAGGTCCTGATTGCGACCGGGCAAACCGCGCTCATGGACGTTGAAGCCGGGTACATTGTCGACTTTGTGCGCGTCAAGCCCGAAGAGACGCTTGCCAAGAAGCAGCGCAAGCCCGAGAAGCCCCCGCAACCCGAGCAACCACCTCCTGATGCGCCTAAGCCGCAAAACGACAACATCGATCCTTCGGCGGACGCGATCTCGGTCGCGCAGGTGCCAGTCAGTGCGGAAATGGATATCGGTAGCAGTTTCGGTCTGGCGGTGAGCGACGGCGATTACCTGCCCATCGTAAAAGTGGCGCCTGTTTACCCACGGCGAGCCTTGCAGAGGGGAATCGAGGGCCACGTAATTGTGGAATTTACCGTAACCCGCCAGGGTACAGTGCGAGATCCATTCGTGGTGGAATCCACAAGCAGCCTGCTTGAGAAAGCGGCTTTGGATGCAGTGCTTAAATTCAAGTACAAGCCAAAGGTCGTCGATGGCGAGCCGGTCGAGGTTGCCGGGGTGCAGAACAAGATCACATTCCAACTTGAGAGTTGACGAGGTGAAGGTGAGTTCAAAGCGATGAATTGTAAAAGAGCTTCAAATATGAACGGGACGGTTCAGCTGCTTGGAGCGCTGCTGGGATTGTCGGTCATCCTGGTCGGGCCGGTGATTCTGAACGCGGCCGGCGCACAGGAATCCCAAGCGCAGGAGCGGCAGACGCGAAAAACGCCTGCTATGCGGGAAAAGGTCTATAAGCAGCTCAGCGAGGCCCAGGTAGCGGCAGAGGCTGACAATTACCAGGCTGCAATGAACGCGCTTAACACGCTCAGTAAGGATTCAAGTCTGAACAGCTATGAGAAAGCGCAGATGTATAACTTCTATGCTTTTATCTACTACTCGCAGGATAGATACAAGGATGCCGTGCGCGCCTATGAGAACGTGCTGGCACAGCCAGATCTGCCGGAGGCGATGGAAAACGGCACGCTATACAGCCTTGCGCAGCTCTATTTTCAGACTGAGGATTACTCAAAAAGCATCAGCCTGATGGAGCGCTGGTTCCGGGTGGCCAATAACCCCGGTCCGGATCCGTATGTGATTGTTGCCCAGGCATATTATCAGCTCAAGGATTACCGTAAGGCATTGCCAAATATTGAAACGGCGATGCGAATTGCGAGAGAGCAGGGCAAGAAGGTCAAAGAGAACTGGCTGCTTTTGCAGCGGCTTTTCTACTACGAACTGGAAGACTACCCGAAATCCGAGCAGGTGCTGAAGGAACTGGTCAGGCTGTTTCCGAAGAAGGTCTACTTTACTCAGCTGTCAGCGGTCTACCATGAACTGAATGACGAGGCGAAACAGCTTGCGGCAATGGAGCTCGCTTACTACCAGGGTATGCTGAATCAGGGTCGCGAGCTCATGAACCTCGCGCAGCTCTATGTGGCCAACGGCGTGCCTTACCGCGGGGCAAAGGTCCTGCAGGAAGCAGTGGATACCAATAAGGTCGAACCCACGCTCAGCACACTGCGCCTGCTCTCGCAGGCATGGTATATGGCCGCTGAAGATGAGAAAGCTATTCCCCCGCTGCGCCAGGCGGCCGGGATGTCCGATGACGGCGAGCTTTACGTCCGGCTGGCCCAGTCCTACCTTAATCTTGATCGCTACGCTGACGCGGCTGAAGCGCTGCGCTCGGCAATCAGCAAAGGCAAGATAAGGCGTCCTGGCGATGCCAACGTGATGTTGGGTATGTCTCTCTACGAATTGGACAGGCTGGATCAGGCCAGATCGGCTTTTCGGGCCGCCGCGAATTACGATGGCAATGAGCGGACCGCGAGGCAGTGGATAGATCATATTGGCAAGGAAGAAGTCAGGCGTGCAGAACTGGCCAAGGCGCTGAACTGAAGTTCCTTACAAGCGGTTACTGCGATGCCGCCCAGCTCTCACTCGCAACCCTCGTTCTGACGAAGCAATTGAATTCCGGTACCTGTATTCGCATGGCTTGCTTGCTTCGCGCCGGCTGAGAGAAATCTGAGTGGAAAAGAAGAAGTTTCTTTTTGTCTCCTATGACGCCCTGATTACCGACACGGCCTGGCAGGTCGTCAGGGAAGGGCATGAAGTCAGGTACTACATCCAGAATGTCGGGAGTCGTGAAATCGGCGACGGTTTTATCCCCAAAGTCAGCGATTGGGAAGCAGAGCTGGACTGGGCCGATCTGGTAATTTTTGATGACGTGCTGGGCCACGGCGAGATGGCAGAAAGAGTACGGGCCAGCGGCAAGCTGGCAGTCGGCGGTACGGCCTACACCGACCGACTCGAAGATGACCGCTCATTCGGCCAGAATGAGCTCAAAAATCTTGGCATCCCGATCATTCCCTTCCAGGAGTTCACCTCATTCGATGAAGCGATCGGATTCGTGGAGCAAAACCCTGCGCGCTATGTAATAAAGCCCAGCGGCGAAGCGCAGAACATCAAGCGCCTGCTGTTTGTCGGTGAAGAGAGCGACGGTCGCGATGTAACTCATGTACTGAAGGCATACAAGAACGTCTACGCTGACAGGGTAAAAGTGTTTCAGATGCAGCGCCGGATGACCGGCGTGGAGGTGGCTGTCGGCGCATTTTTTAATGGCAGGCAGTTTGTCACTCCGATCAACATCAATTTCGAACATAAGAAGCTGTTTCCCGGAAACCTCGGGCCGTCAACAGGCGAGATGGGCACGGCAATGTACTGGAGCAAGTCAAACCGGATTTTTAACAGTACCCTGAAGAAAATGGAATCCAGACTGAGTGATGAGGGCTTCGTCGGATACATTGATCTGAACTGCATAGTCAACGGCAAGGGCATCTATCCGCTGGAATTCACGCCGCGTTTCGGCTATCCGACAATCTTTATTCAGCAAGAGAGCATGTTGACGCCGATAGGGGAGTTCCTGTTCGGTCTCGCCAGCGGGCAAATGACCGAATTCAGAGTGCAGGCGGGTTTTCAGGTGGGCGTGCGAATTGTAGTGCCCCCGTTTCCTTTTGAAGATCCCAAAACCTTTGAGGTCAATTCAAAAGACAGCGTGATCATTTTTAAGAAACCTCCAAAAGGCGGCGTGCATATCGAAGACGTTCGTATGAAGAACGGAGAGTGGCTTGTTACAGGCACTTCGGGCGTCATCCTGGTCGTCGTCGGGATGGGGCGCTCCATGAAGGAGGCGCAGGCGCAGGCCTATGGCAGGGTCCGTAACATAATGATTCCAAACATGTACTACCGTACGGACATCGGCGACCGCTGGTTCGAGGACAGCGACCGATTACATACCTGGGGTTACCTTCGCGAGGAGTGAGTCTACGGTCAGTCGATCGGCTTCCCGCAGTGGGGGCACTTCTGGTTTTTGCCCTTGCGATGAAATTCTTCAATGAAGCCGGAGCCGAGAATACCGGTAGGCAGGGCAAACATGCCGATGCCCAGAACAGCATAAATAGCGCCCATGAGCTTGCCGAGCGTAGTGACGGGATAAATGTCCCCGTAGCCGACAGTGGTCAGCGTAACAACCCCCCACCACATAGAGGCGGGGATGCTTGAGAATGCGTCCGGCTGGACATCGCGTTCCGCGAAATAGAGCAGAGCAGAGGCGGTTATCAGTAGCAGGAACATGATGATCATTGTGATCATGAGTTCGTCGCGTTTGTTTTTTATGACCCGGCCGAAGGACTGAAGAGTTCCGGAATATCTCCACAGCTTGGCGAGTCGTGCCATCCGAAACACTCTGAGATAGCTGGCGTCTATCCCGAACAGGAACAGGTAGAACGAAGAGATCGCGAGCAGATCGAGAATCGCCAGGGGCGTTACGATGTATCGAAGCCGGCCATAGACAGGGTTGGCAAAGTCCTTGTCTGAAGTAATGCTCCATACGCGCAGCACGTATTCAAGAGAAAACACAGCAACGGTTATGAATTCGATCCAGTCGAACCATGGCTTCCAGACAACATACAGGCTGTTTACAGTTTCGAGAATCAGCGACGTAATATTTATGATGATCAAAGCGAGGATCAGCATGTCAACGGCGCGGCTGGTCCGGTCGCCTCGCTTTGCCGGTTCAAGCAGTTCGTAGATATGCCGACGAATAGTCATTCAGTACCGCCTCACCATCGAAGCATCACGGCTGATGTTCCGGATTTTCCGGGAGATGCATTCAAACAATCGGGGTCTCGTCGTCGAACAGGGCATCATCCTCGAGACTTTCTCCGGTCTGGACAGACAGTGCCTGCTGTGCCGCCGCCTTCGGACGCTCGAATCGCCCGATATGAAACAAGGCTTCGCCTTCATGGACCAGGGGGATATTCGTCCTGCCGATCACGATGCCACTGAAACCGGCCGTGACTTCCTCATCGTGGTCGCCAAAGGGGTCGCTGATGGTGCCGAGCGGCTGATCCTTCACCACCCGGCTACCGAGCGTTACGGCAGCGCGGAAAACGCCGCTGCCCGGTGCCCGCACCCAACTGCTCGAGCGAGCGACAAATGGTTCAGGCGGCGGTTTGTTGTGGGCTCGACGAGGCGCAAGCATCTTCAATTCCCGCATTGCACTGATGATGCCTTTTACGCCGACCCGGATGGAAACTTCATCAAAGCGTAGCGCTTCTCCGGCTTCGTAGAGCAGAATTGGAATTCCCATCGACGCCGCGGAATCCCTCAATGAGCCTGGGCGTAGCGAGGCATTCAAGGCGACGGGTGCCCCGAAAGCCAGCGCCAGTCGCGCCGTCTCTGCGTGGTCGAGGTCCGCGCGAATTTGCGGTAAGTTTGACCGATGCAGGGCGCCGGTATGCAGGTCGATACCATGCGTCGAATGGCGAACGATTTCTTTCATAAAAAGGTGGGCGAGGCGCGCGGCCAGGGAACCCTTTGGTGAACCCGGAAAGCTGCGGTTAAGGTCTCGTCTGTCCGGCAAATACCTGGATTGCTGAAACACGCCAAGTACGTTTACTACGGGTACAGCCAGCAGCGTGCCGCTCAGGCGCCTGATCATAGGCAAGGCGAGTACACGGCGGATGATTTCGATGCCGTTCAACTCATCGCCATGAATAGCCGCGCTCAGAAACAGGGTCGGCCCACTGCGCTTGCCGTGGATAACCTGCACAGGCATATAAAATGGCTCATGCGTGTAAAGCTCGCCGACCGGCAGATCGATGCGGCCCGACTCCCCAGGTTTAAATATCTTGCCACCGATCTCGATGGGCCCGTGAGCGGTCATTATCCGGTGCCCTTGGTGCCGGTCTTGCCGGGACGCGCGTTTTTCTCCGTAAACTCAATAATAATGTCGGCGACGTCCTTGCCGGTTGCCGATTCGATGCCCTCGAGACCGGGTGACGAGTTGACTTCCATCACGACCGGGCCGTGATTAGACCGCAAGATATCTACGCCGCAGACGTTCAGTCCCATAATCTTGGCCGCCCGCGTGGCCGTTGAGCGTTCTTCCGGCGTGAGCTTGATCAGACTCGCAGAGCCTCCGCGATGCAGGTTGGAGCGGAATTCGCCTTCCGCGCCTTGTCTCTTCATGGCCGCAATGACCTTGCCGCCAACTACCAGGCAGCGTATATCTGCGCCTCCGGCCTCTTTGATGAATTCCTGCACCAGAATGTTGGCGCTCAGACCCATAAATGCCTCGATAACGCTCTCTGCTGCTTTTCTGGTCTCGGCGAGCACCACGCCGATACCCTGAGTTCCTTCTAGCAGTTTGATGACCAGCGGCGCACCCCCGACCGTTTCCAGCAGGTCATCCACATCGTCGGGGGAATGGGCAAATCCGGTAACCGGCAGCCCTACGCCCTTGCGCGACAGGAGCTGCAGGGATCGCAGTTTGTCCCGGGAACGGCTGATAGCCACGGACTCGTTGACCGGAAAGACGCCCATCATTTCGAACTGCCTGAGAACGGCTGTACCGTAGAACGTAATGGAGGCGCCGATGCGAGGTATGACTGCATCAAATCCCTCGAGGTTTTCGCCTTTAATATGGATGCTGGGCCGATGAGAACTGATGTTCATGTAGCAGCGCAGCGCGTCGATGACGCGCACCTTATGGCCGCGCGCCTCTGCGGCTTCTACCAGGCGCTTGGTCGAGTAGAGCTTGCGGTTGCGGCTCAGGATGGCAATTTTCATGATGTCTCCAATTGGGTAAAAAGTCAGTCGGCCGGCGCTTTTTTCCTACGTTTTCCGGTGCGGTAAGACCCTTCCGGATCAACGGCGGCCCGGCCGGCAAGCGTTGTTCTGCCGATCAACATTCTGAAGCGCATGTTGTCTCTCGAGGTCAGGGTCAATTCTGCCGGCCAAAGGTGGTCGCCGATGGCTATCGTGCTGCGTATTACTGGCCGGAATTCCCTGTGGCCTCCGGAATCTGTGACCCAGCGCTCATCGTAGAGGTCGGCCTCACAAATCAATTCCCGGGTGTCGTCCTTTTGTCGTGGATGCAAACCAAATCGCACCCGCCTCACACCGTTGTGTTCAAACTGCTCAATGAAAAAGGCGTGTAGTGCCGATGTCCTGGCACCGGTATCAATTTTGGCCTTGATGCGCCGCACCTCGAGATCAGGTAATCCTACCCACTCGCGCCAGCCGAGGATCAGCTTGTTCGTATCTTGCATCAGGTGCTCCGGGCCCGCCTCAGAACTCAGGGGTCAAGCTTGAATATTATGCTCGCGCAGCTGGTTATCTGACAGCGATTCCACAATGCCCTGCCAATAAAGTACATTGAATCAAACACTTGTAGCATGCTGCGGAAGCCGTAAGAAGACCGGGCTTCTATCACCTTGCACCACAGCAGTATACCAGCATCGTTGCATTTCTATTCCGTAATCCTGACAGGGAATGGCTCGGTCTGGCTGCCTGCGTAAAGGGATCTGTGGGGGAAGGGAATTTCAATGCCTGCGTCCGCGAATGCCTTCCGCAGGCGCTCAGGAATGTTGTTGCGCAGTTCGAGATAGTTTTCTCTTGTCGTCCAGACTGAGAACTGGAGGTTCAGTGAGGAATCCCCAAAGCCCAGAAAAATAACTATTGGCCTTGGCTGATCGAGACTCAGCGGGTATTCGTCTGCCGTCTTAATCATAACGGCGCGCGCCTTGTCGATATCTTCCTTGTAGGCAATTCCGATTTGAATATCTACGCGACGAATAGGGAAACGAGTCAGATTAGTAATCTCGGTCTTGATCAATGTTTCGTTAGGAAGTCGGACAAACAGGTTATCAAAAGTGCGTATCTTGACGGACAAAAGGTCAATGGAAAGTACCTCACCCGTGTAGCTCCCGACTGAGATAATATCGCCGATCTGAAACGGTTTCTCGGCAACCAGGAAAATGCCGCTGATCAGGTTTGAGGCCGACGTCTGTGAGGCAAAACCGAGGGCAACCGATAATACTCCTGCGGCTCCAAGGAGTACCCCCAGGCTGAAGCCCAGCTCTCTGAGCGAAGCCATAAAAACGATTGCGGTAAGCAGGTAAAAAAGGACGCGCCGGAGCATTGTGGCCGTATGCATACCCATACGGCTTAGAGTCAGCTTATAGAGCGATGCTGCCAGGACGCGGGCCACCACAACGCCCAGGAGCAAAATAAATCCTGCCCTGACCCAGTCGCGGATGGCTTCTGCACTCAGTGCATTGAAGAACTGTTCCATTTTCTAATTGACTGCCTTGCCAAAAAGTCTACTGAACGCATGTACCAGACCCGTCGGCCCGATTTCGCGTGGAGTTGAAAGTCGCGTGGCGGAAGACGAGGACATCTCCTCATGGTCTGTTATGTGCAAGCTGGCTGCACTCTGATCCGCTTCCCGTTCAAAAGAAATCTTATCGGTCCACAGCCGCCCACGCTTTCCCGCGTACAGGGACAGCATGGTTACCGGGACCCGCAGTGACTCCACTGCGAGAGAGTCTTTACCCTTGTTGGATATTTCTATGGGCGTGAAAGCCCGATGCGGCACCTGCGCCAGCAAGCGCATTTCTGTCCGGGCATTCGTCATGCTCGCGTAACACAGCTCACCTTGCAGGGTGCTATGTCCAAACCAGGTGTCGGATGAGTGAAACAAGGGAATATCCATGAGCTCGGGCGCGCCTTCAAACGAGGGCGTTGCCACCAGCCATACGCCCGAACTTACGTAAAGTGTCGTCTGTTGCCCGGGCGGCAGGAATAACGGGGTCTCGGGTCGGACGATAACCGGGCGGTCGGCCAGCTTTGGCATGATGCTCAGCTTGAGGCCCGGGGTGGCCAGTGTGAAACGCCGTGTTGCACAGTCCGCGTCAGGACAATTGCCGGCAACAGCGCGATCGAATTCGGCGCGTTCACTGGGCGTATCGCCGCTGGTTTTCCAGGCGAACCGCCATTCGTCACCCTGAGAGCGAGCGAAGAAAGTCATGGGGCCGATAATCCAGCGTGCCCACGTGCCGGATTTCAGCTCATATTCGCCCCACCAACGTGCCTTCGTTGGCTGCTCCGTCGCTTCTGAATTCGCTTCCGCCATTGCTATGCGTCTAAACTTTTCGTGTTGGTGATTGTATGGAATTCTGGAGCGGGGCGTCAGCCTGCAACTGGATGCTCGTACTTACTTCTGAGCTCACAGTATAGCCTGCGGCCAGCAGCGCCCTGCGACAAGCGCCCATCAGGCGTGACCGGGTGACGCGGACGTCGTTGCCTTCCTTGAATGTGTCAATCCAGAACATAGCCACCAGCTCTACATATGGTTCCGCAAGCTTACTGATACCAGCGAAAGGGGCAGGGTCCGCAAGAACATCCGGATCCTTATTAATCTCTGATAGCATGATGCTGCTGGCTTTTTCGGAATCATCGCGGTAGTCAATACCAATATTGAATTCAAGGCGCCTTTGACCGTCCAGCGTAAAGTTGATGAGCGGGTTCTTGAATAGCTGGCTGCTCGGAACAAAAATATCTCTTCCGTCAGCCGAGCGAATATGCGTGGATCGCAGTTCAATTCCCTTTACAACGCCCTCGAGGTCGCCGGTTTGGATCAGGTCACCTATTCGAAACGGCCTGCTGAAAGCCAGGAAGAAACCCGCCAGGAAATTTTCGCCGATCTCGCGGAACGCAAAACCCAGAACCACGGCTGTGATGCCACCCCCTGTCAGCAGGCCCGCCGCCACACCCTTGAGCCCAACCACATTCAGAGACATGGAAAAGCCGATAAACGCGAACACCCAGATCACGAGTTTCCGGAAAAAATCCTGGTGCGTCTGGGGAAATTTCGCCCTGGATAAAGCCAGTTTCAGCCCACGCCCGGCGAGGCGGCCAAGCAGCAGGACGAAAGCAAAGAGCAGCAAAGCTGCTATCAGTCGCGGCGAGGCACGGAGCAGGTCCAGCCACTCACTTCGCAGGCTCTCCAGGATAATTTCCAACAGGTCGGTCTCCGGTCCGGGTTCGGCGCAGATTAAGCCGCCAGTGCTGACCTATGTCAATATCGCTGTCTGTCAGCTCCCAGGCTGCCCCCCGGGGGATTCTACTTGAAGCACGGTGAGTCTGCGTTCATGCTTGCCGGGCAGGTAATCGCGCCTTGCTCACCGGGTTCTCTTTAGGGGAGACAAAATCTTGAATTTTCTGAAAGAGCTATTTGCGGCCGCGGTGCTTTATCTGCCCGCCGTTGGGACACTGGCGTTCACCGCGATCGGCCTGGTGGTTATCAACTGGCTTCTCAAAAAGCGCTGGCAGAATAATCCTGATGCTCAGTTCAAGTTCCAGCTGATTATGCTTGCACTGACCTTTGCGGGCGGTCTGACCGTGATCGTTGCCTTGCCGGTCAGCGATACTCTCCGCGGTCAACTTCTCAGCCTGATCGGAATTCTGCTAAGTGCGGCCATAGCGCTCTCTTCCACGACCTTTATCGGGAACATCATGGCCGGCATCATGCTCAAGGCGATTAAGAGCGTGAGACCCGGAGATTTCGTAACTGTCGCGGACGTTACCGGACGCGTTACCGAAATGGACTTGCTGCACAGCGAAATTCAAACTGAGGACCGCGACCTCATAACCGTGCCCAACCTGTATCTCGTGACCCAACCTCTACGGGTAGTGAGATCGAGTGGCACAATAGTGTCGGCGGAGGTCTCGCTGGGATACGACGTTGAGCATCACCGGGTTTCCGAACTCCTGCGAACTGCGGTTGCAAAGGCTGACCTGAAGGACGGCTTCGTGCATGTTCGCGCACTGGGCGACTTTTCCGTTCTTTATCGTGCGGCGGGGCTGTTGGAGGAGGTGACCAGCCTGATTTCGGCACGTTCGAAACTCAGGGAGGCAATGCTGGATGCGTTGCATGCTGCCGGTATCGAAATCGTCTCGCCGAATTTCATGAACACGCGTGCGCTATCAGAGAGCAACGTGTTCGTTCCGAAGGTTCCGCAAGTGGTGAGTACGGAAGTAGGGGTGGCGGCTGAGGATCTCGCTTTTGACAAGGCGGATGAAGCTGCCTCCGTGGAGGGGATACGAAAGTCTATCGAGCAGCTGGAGATGCAGATGGAGGAGATGGAAAAGACAGGTGACGAGGCTTCGAAAGAGGCAATTTCCGTGCTTGAGGCAAAAAAGGCCGGGCTGCTGGAAGAGCTCAAAGCGAGCGAGGAAAGGCGCAAGATTGCCGATAAAGTCGAAGAATCAGGAGCGAAGACCCAAGGTGCTTGATCAATGATATTTTCGCGCCTGGCTGCTCGCGGCAAATTTGGCCTGGAACGCTGGTTGCAGCGTGGCATCTGGCATCAGGTGCTGGTCATGACATTCCTGATAGTGCTGGTGGCCATTGCGGGTGGCGCAACGATCTGGGTGTTTGGCAATGAATTTGACAGTCTTGGCGCGGCCGTCTGGTGGTCGTTTCTCAGGCTGACCGATCCGGGCTACCTGGGCGATGATGAAGGCGTGCTCATGCGCACGGTTTCCACGATTGTAACCGTGTTGGGCTATGTGCTGTTTATGGGATCTCTTATAGCCATTATGACCCAGTGGCTTGCTCGCACCATGCGCCAGCTGGAGAGTGGCACGACCCCGATTGCGATCAACGGCCATATCCTGATCCTGGGGTGGACGAATCGAACGCCTGAGATCGTCGAGCAGATTATTTCGTCGCGTGGACGACTGAAACGCTTCCTTCAACAGCGGCGAAGCGGGGCGCTGAAAATTGTGATTCTCGCCGAGTCTGTCAGTCTGGAACTTACGCAGGTGTTGCGTGACCGTATCGGGCGGCATCTTACCGTGTCACACGTGATATTCCGCTCAGGTTCCGCGCTCAAGGTTGAGCATCTTCGGCGGGTGGATCTCGGGCATGCCGCGGCAGTCATTGTACCCGGTGCAGATTTTGAAATTGGTGGATGGGAGCTGGCGGATACGCGAATTATCAAGGTTCTGATGTCAATAGCGAAGTTCGTAAAGCACGCAGAAAATCCAGTCGAACCATCAATCGTGGCGGAGCTTTTTGACCGTTCCAAAATTCCAATTGCCAGAAGCACCATGACTGGTGATCTGGAAATTGTGGCCAGCGGTGCGGTCGTTGGGGGCATGATTGCCCAAACGGTCAGAAACCCTGGGCTTTCTCTTGTCTACGAGCTGCTTTTTTCCCGTTTTGAGCCAGATTCACTGTTCCTGAGGGCTTGTCCTGAGCTGGCAGGCTACAAGCTGCTGGACGTGCTTCCGGCTTTTGCCTCGGCTGTGCCGATCGGCGTCATACGGCGAGAGGCCTCTGAGCTTGTTTCCTGTCTCAATACCAGAAACCTGGAATTACAAGCGGAGGATGTTCTTGTTTTTCTGGCCCGCAGCTTCGATGAGTGTCGCCCGACCCGAAGCAACTTCCTGCAGATCAGTCCGCCGCGGACTGCGGGCGCCATAAACCGCGCTGCCAATCACAAGATTCTGATTCTCGGCTGGTCGCACAAGATATTCTCGTTGCTAGGCGAGTTCGATGGGTTCAGGACAGAAACTTTCGATATTGAAATTGTGTCGCGACTGTCAGAGGCTGACCGGAGCAAAGCGCTCGCAGAGCTTGAATACGACAGGGATCGGATAAAGGTATCCAACCTCGGAGGTGACTATACCTTGACGTCCTATGTGGGACGTTTGAACCTGGTTCGTTTCGATAGCATCGTATTTATGGCCAGTGACATTATGAGCACCGCCGAGCAGGCCGATGCCCGGACTGTGCTCGGATACGCGCTGGTCAAGGACCAGCTCAAGACCACAGAATCGGTGCCACAGTTGCTGCTCGAGCTCATGGATGGCGAGAACGCAGATCTGTTCGATGAAGAGCAAGCCGAGACCATTATCAGCCCGAGGGTGCTCAGCCATTTGCTGGCGCAGATCGCGATGCGTCGTGAGCTCAGTGTCGTATACAGCGAGCTGTTTGGGCCCGCGGGCGCGGATATTGTCTTCAGGCGGGCTGTGGACTATGAACTTAAGGGCAGCACAAGCTTCGGGCAGATCCAGGTGGCCGCTGCAAAGCTCGGAGAGATTGCACTCGGCTATTTTGCCAGCGGCGAAACCAAAGACTCGGCTGAGTTGAGCCTTAATCCTCCTCGGGATGCGAGATTGCAAATAGACGCTCAGACTCGTTTGATCGTTCTGACTACTCCCTGACCGCCATTTTACTGGCAGCCTTGTGTGCCCTTTTCCCGGCGCTTCGGCGCGCGGGAACCTTGCGCTCACCGCAAGATTGCTGGTCTGGTTATGGGCTTCTGGTCTGCCGAAAAAAAGGTCGGATTCGACGCCTGTTCAGAGTATAAAAAGTCGCTGTCCCTGGTCCCTGGGGCCCAGGGCGCGGTGCGCGAAAGACAGCCTGAAACGAGCAGTTTTGGGAGCAAAAACAAGAAGTTTAGTGTGCTTTCTAACGCGGTTTTCTCGAGCGTCAGCCAATACGGCTCGAGCCTCCTAAAAAAACATAAAAGACATAAGCTTAGGGTAGCTTATTAAGTTTTTCATCAGGTATTCTCGGCAATATAAATCAATAACTTAGAAGCTAATTTGGCCCGCATTCCAGCTGGTTATTTGACATAATAAGGTAGCATTTTACATAAGCAATGTTAAAGTAATTTGTGAGCGAGATTGCTTAAGAAAGGGTAACTAAGCGTTTGATTAGTACGGTATTCAAGCCGCAGATTCGGCCCCGTAAAAAGGCGATCTTTTTAACAAAACACTTGACGTAGCTCACAACTGGGATACATTTCCCAAGAGCGTGACCAAAAACATACAAATAAACCTGGCAGTTGCCTTTCGGCAATTGCTCAGACCATTGGTGCGAATCTTGCTGCGACACGGGTTCTCATATGGGGATTTCACGGACGTTTCGAAGGCTGTTTTCTTCGAAGTCGCTGCCGAGGATTTCTCTCTGACCGGAAGTCGGTCCTCGGACTCGAGGGTGGCGATTCTCACGGGCCTGACGCGCAAGGAAGTTGCGAAACAGAAACAACTGGCGCTGCGCCGGGAGATGCCGTCTCCCGGCAGTATGAGTCGGGCGTCGAGAGTGCTCTGGGGCTGGCATCAGGACCCGGACTTTACGGGCCCCTTCGATGTGCCGCTGACCTTATCGTTCGACAAGCGCCGGCCCAATTTTGTCGAGCTCGTGAAGCGCTACAGCGGTGACATGCCGGCCAGGGCAATGCTCGAGGAGCTTATTCGGGTAGGCGCTGTACAGCAGACCTCCGAAGGCGATTACGAGGTGCTGAAAAGATCGTACATTCCAGTTCAAGCGACAGAGGAGAGCATAAATAGACTTGGGACAGTTATGCACGATCTTGCCGCTACCCTTGAATTTAATCTAGACCCAGGTCGAGTTGGAAAAGCTCGCTTTGAAAGGCGTGTGATATCGGATTCAGTGTCGGATGAAGCGATGACTGAATTTCAGGAGCTTCTAGAAGTGCAAGGCCAAAGGTTTCTGGAAAGTTTCGATAACTGGCTAACCAAGCACCAGCAAACTGATGATTTATCTTTGAAATTAAATAAGAACAAGCAAAGCCAGAGACGAACTGGCGTCGGTATTTACTATTTTGACGTCAAAAAGAGCGTGGAGGAATAGAAATGATTGGGGGAAGGGCTAAGTTTTGCACCATTTCGTTTGGGTTTTTTCTGGGAGCGTTTTCAGCGAACGAGTCGCTTGCAGCTTGGGATGACGCAAGCAGCTCAAAACGAGAGCAGTCTCTAACCATGGCCATAGATGGTTCGGGCATATCGCTGGCGATTGATGGATCAGGGAAGCCCATGGCCATAGACGGCTCGGGCATACCGCTGGCGATTGATGGATCAGGGCAGCCCATGGCCATAGACGGCTCGGGCATACCGCTGGCAATTGATGGATCGGGGCAGCCCATGGCCATAGACGGTTCGGGCATACCGCTGGCGATTGATGGATCAGGGAAGCCCATGGCCATAGACGGCTCGGGCATACCGCTGGCGATTGATGGATCAGGGCAGCCCATGGCCATAGACGGCTCGGGCATACCGCTGGCGATTGATGGATCAGGGCAGCCCATGGCCATAGACGGCTCGGGCATACCGCTGGCGATTGATGGATCGGGCAGCCCGGCGGCCATGGCCATAGACGGCTCGGGCATACCGCTGGCGATTGATGGATCAGGGCAGCCCATGGCCATAGACGGCTCGGGCATACCGCTGGCGATTGATGGATCAGGGCAGCCCATGGCCATAGACGGCTCGGGCATACCGCTGGCGATTGATGGATCAGGGCAGCCCATGGCCATAGACGGTTCGGGTATACCGCTGGCAATTGATGGATCGGGGCAGCCCATGGCCATAGACGGCTCGGGCATACCGCTGGCGATTGATGGATCAGGGCAGCCCATGGCCATAGACGGCTCGGGCATACCGCTGGCGATTGATGGATCAGGGCAGCCCATGGCCATAGACGGCTCGGGCATACCGCTGGCGATTGATGGATCAGGCAAGCCTAAGATCGAAATAGGCTCGAGACTATTGGCTCTCGGCTCAATTGAGTCGATCAATCACAACAGAGCAAGTTTCAAGATTCTCAATCAAGACTACTCAGTAGGGATCACTGCTATTAAGAAAATATCTAGATATCCACAAGGTTCGCAATGGGCAGTTTTTGGCAAAATTGATCACATAGGAAATGCGCGGATATCAGAAGTACACCATTTGGGCCCGGACTACGTGCCTGGCCATAGCGAGGTCAGATTGATTGGGCGAGTGACGAGAGTTGATGCTGCTATTGGAGAGTTTGTTATCGGTGACCAAGTTGTAAGCTATACATCTCTATTGTCGTTAAGCCCGCAGCTCGCCCCTAAGTTAGGAGATATTGTACGCGTCAACGGCACTCAGCCTGGCAGCGGATCTAAGATTTTGGCTGATCAAATTCAACAAGAGCGATTTTAGCTGCTCAAAGCTCTCCAAGTTATTTAGTTACACGGCCGCATATGCGGCCGTTTTTTTTAGTTTACATATTGACGGTAGCACTAACGTCGTCCTTCGTTTTGATGAACAGCGGTCATGTGCCGTTTGAATCAATTTAGGAAAGGGACTTGATTTTTCCATATTTGGTCCTAAAATATCAAATATGAGCGAGTTAATTATTGAAAACATCCGACAAACATTATCAGAATATTGTAAACCACTGATTAAATTGTCATTAAACAATGGGATTACGGCAAAAGACTTCGTTGAAACAATTAAGAGTTCGTTCGTCGATGTCGCGAGCGAGAGTTTTGGAATTAAGGGGCGGAAGGCAAATCTTTCTCGAGTATCAATTATGACTGGCTTATCTAGAAAAGAAGTGAAACGCCTCAGGCAAAGAGAAGCCCAAGGGCCGACAAGAAGACTGAAAACAGCGTCGCCTATTGGTCGCGTGCTTGCAGCGTGGCACAACGATCCAAATTACCTTGATAGGCTGGGCAAGCCCAAGTCCTTGCCCTACGAAGGTAAAGGAAGATCATTCAAATCACTTGCAAAGAAGTATGTTGGAGACGTGCCTATTAGCGCTGTACTGCGCGAGCTTGAGAAAAACAACTTGGTGGCTGAGGACAATGAAGGACACATTCGGCCTTTAAGTCAGTCATTCGTAAGAGAAGGACTGGATGGCGACGCGGTCGCAAGAATGGGAGAGGTGGTAAACGAATTAGCAACTACGATTTGCAAAAATTTTGAGTCGAAAGATGAGAGGTTTTTTGAGCGGCGGTTGCTAACAGGAAGTATTTCGAAAGAAGAAGTCCGTGCATTTCACACGCTTGTACGCGACCAGGGTGGTAGTTTCCTTAAGTTTCTAGAGTCGTGGTTGTTTGAAAAAGGGATTAGCGACATTGACTCAAACAAAAGCGGCAACTATCGGGCTGGAGTTGGATTGTTCTTTTTTGAAGAAGATCAAAGGAGCAAGTAGAAAAAGTTTTGCCTCAAGTCATGGAAGACATGTGTGGTACGAAAGTGCCGCTAGGTCATGGAGGACCGCTTGGGGCAGGGAGAACCTGGAGGTATTGGGTTCATGGATGATTTGGGGGTCAAGGATGACCAGGGGGGTTCAGCAGCGCTCCCCGATCCAGCCCGATAAAATCACGCTCACTCCAGGTTCTCCCACTACTCGCTTGAACGCCAGTCTTTGATCTTCTGAGCGAGCAGTTCGACGGTCGACGGCTCTTTGCTTTCAAGGCCGGCTTTGATGCCAGCGATCTCACGCTTTGTGACTGCGTAACCCCGGTCGTACAAGCGCTTAACATTTGCTTCGCCGGGTTTGCCATACTGGCGCACGTCCATTCGTATGACCAGATCGGCTGTGCCGGCGTGCATACGTGCCTGGTGCTGCACAGCGATTTCCACAGCGTTGAGAATCACGTCAATGATGCCGTTGGGGGGCTGCAGTGACTGGCCACTGCTCAGATCGACGCCGACAATATAGTCGGCGCCCATCTGCTGCAGCGATGAAACCGGGACATGTTCTACAATTCCGCCGTCCACGAGCAGGCGTTTCCGGTACCTGACCGGCACGAACACTCCCGGAATACAGGTGCTGGCCATTACGGCCTGGGCGGCTGAGCCATCCTTAAGCACAACGCGCTCACCGGTGCTGATATCCGTGGCAATAACCGCAAGTGGGATCGGAGAGTCTTCAAGGTTAACATCGCCGATCTGATCTTCCATGATTTCCTGGATGGCCTTATTCGAGAGGATTCCATAACGGGAAAACGTGTAGCGAGTGATATCCAGCCAATTCATGTCCTTGGCCAGATCCACAATTTGCTGTGGCGTCTTGCCGAAGGCATATAGCGTGCCTACCATAGCGCCGATACTGGTTCCGGAAATGAAGTCAGGACGCAGGTCCGCTTCCTCAAAAGCATTCAAAACACCCATATGAGCGGCGCCTTTGACGGCCCCGCCGCCAAGGGCCAGGCCCAGGGTGGGAGTCTGGCCGAGCGTTCGCTTTACGATGCTGGACATAAAATTACTACCGGGTGGCGGGATCAGAATTCTAGAACACTCAGCATGGTAAGTCGCCCTGCCTTTGGAGGCGCTTGCCCGCGTAAGGAATTTGGGCCACAGTCTGCATGTGAACCGGTCAGATTCCAAAGCAGACGCGCAACCCCGTTACGTCTTCGAAGGCGACAGCATTCGGTTTTCCGGTCGCTGGACGGCTCGGCGAGATCGGACGAATTTCCAGCCAGTTGCTCGCCATGAAGCCGGGGGGAACTGGCAGTGTCGTGTTCAATCTCGGCGACCTGCTGGCTATGGATACCGCGGGAGCCTGGCTTATCCAACGTTTTCGTTTACGACTCGAGAGCCTCGGGAGAGACGTCAGCATCCAGGGTTCGACCAAGACCACCGATGCGCTGCTGCGGATCGTAAGTGAGATCGGGAAAAGCAATGACCAGATTCCGAGGCCTTACGTTCCGGGCTTGCTGGAGGGTATCGGCAGCGATACGCGAGAGCGCATAAGCGAATACAGCGCGTTTTTGGCGTTCGTCGGTCGCGTGAGTTTTATTTCCCTGCGCATCCTGCTAACGCCGATGCGGATGCGTTGGCGGATGACAATGCGCGAGCTGGAGGAGGCCGGGTTTGACGCACTTCCCATCGTTGGACTGCTGTCCTTTCTGATCGGTATCGTGATTGCCTATCAGGGCGGGATTTTGCTGAGAGACTATGGCGCGAGCATTTTTGTGGCCGACCTGGTGGGCCTTTCGATGACACGTGAACTGGCGCCGATGATGACGGCCATCATCGTCGCCGGCAGGACCGGCTCTGCATACACGGCACAGATCGGTACGATGATGGTGACAGAAGAAGTCGATGCCATGCGAACAATGGGCATCACACCCATTGAAATGTTGGTCCTGCCCAAGTTGTTTGCACTGGATCATTGCCCTCCCGCTACTCACTGTTTACGCTGACGCACTCGGCATTTTCGGGGGCATGTTTATGGCCAACAGCCTGCTGCAAATCAGCCCCAGCACATATATCGACAGGCTGTTTGAGGCGATGACCGTGGAGTCCTACCTGATCGGCATCGGCAAGGCACCCGTATTCGCGGTGATCATCGCGGGCGTTGGCTGCTTTCGGGGATTCCGGGTGTTCGGCAGCGCAGAGAGTGTTGGACGGGAGACTACGGTGAGCGTTGTGGAGTCAATATTCCTCGTCATCGTAGTCGACGCGACGTTTTCAATAATCTTCAGCAAGCTTGGTCTCTGAAATGGCGTCTCTGGTCAATTCATCGTCGATCAACGTGGTGGAGGTGCGCGACTTGCATACCCGATTTGGCAAGAAAATCGTTCACGAAGGGCTGAGTTTCGACATTAAAACGGGCGAAGTATTTGCGATTGTTGGAGGAAGCGGCAGCGGCAAGTCTACGTTGATGCGAGAAATCGCAATTTTGCAAACACCCGACAGCGGCTCAGTTCGCCTGTTTGGGGAAGAAGTCGTCGGGTTGACAGAGATGGCTGCGTTGCCGCTTCGCAGACGCATGGGCGTCATGTTCCAGTATGGAGCACTGTTCAACAATCTGACGGTGCTTGAGAACGTTTGCGTGCCATTGCAGGAACATACGACCCTGTCTGATTCGCTGGTAGAAGAAATCGCCGCTATCAAGATCGAGCTGGTTGGCCTGGATCGCGAAGTGGGTGCGCTCTATCCCCGTGAGCTGAGCGGAGGAATGCGCAAGCGCTCGGCGATGGCGCGTGCGATCGCCATGGATCCTGAAATCATCTTTCTTGACGAACCCAGTTCAGGTCTGGATCCTGTCAGTGCTGACGGACTTGACCAGCTGATTCTGAAGTTGAAAGAGCTGATGGGGCTGACTATTGTCATGGTTACACACGACATGGATTCTCTGTGGCGTGTTGCGGATACTGTTATCCTGCTTGGTGATGCTCGTATCAGGGCCCGGGGCAGCATGCAGGAAGTCCTGAGTACCGACGATCCGCTGGTGGCAGAATTCTTCAAGGGCAACAGAGGCCGGGCGGCTCAGAACGTGTCATGAATACAAGAACTAATAATGTCCTGGTGGGGATTTTTGTACTGGTCCTGATGGGCTTGTTTATTGCTGGTGTCCTGTGGCTGAGTGCGGGCGGGCCGCCGCGGGATTACGACTACTACCTGACCTACATGAGAGAGTCTGTATCCGGCCTGAGCGTCGACGCGGCGGTCAAATACAGGGGCGTGGATATCGGCCGTGTCAGGGAAATCAAGCTGGATCCGGACAACCCCGAGCAGGTGCGCTTGTTGCTGATGGTATTGCGCGGCACTCCCATCAAGGTGGACACCGTAGCAACGCTGGAGCTTCAGGGGCTGACCGGGCTGGCCAATATCAATCTGAGCGGCGGCAGCAAAGACGCGGAGAGGCTGACCAAGACTTCGGATCTGTATCCGGTGATCCCGAGCCGGGCGTCATTACTGGTGAGGCTGGATGACACGTTGTCCGAGCTGATTGGAAACTTTATTGAAACATCGGCCAGCCTGAATGCGCTCCTGAATCCAGAGAACAGAGCGGCATTTTCCGCGACTCTTGGCCACGTTGAGAAGACTTCCCAGGCTTTTGCTGAAGAATCTCAGGACCTCAAGGGCGTTGTCGCGGATGCCAGGGAAGCTTTGAAAAATATACGGCGGGCGAGTGAGCAGTTGCCCGCGCTGGTGCAAAAATTTCAGGCCAGCGCTGCTGCGCTGGAGCGCATGGCCAATACGATGGAAGAAACAGGTGGCACGCTCAGTGAAACCGGCATCGTCCTGCGACAAACAGTAGAGGCTAGCGGCAAGGACCTTGAGCGCTTTACCCGCACTGCAATGCCTGAAGCAACTGTACTGGTGACCGAACTTCGCCAGACAGCTGAAAATTTGCGCAATATGAGCGAAATGCTTGAGCGCGACCCGAGCGCGCTGATTTACGGCGGCCCTAAACCCGAGCCGGGGCCGGGAGAGAAGTAGCGAGATGAGTTCGAATTTTAAGTTAGCTGCGGCACTGAAAATGACGGCAGTGTTGCTTTGCACCACAGTCGGCTTTGGTTGCGGTTTGATGCCCGGAAAATCATCGCAACAGCCCATTCTCACCTATTCTTTAAGTGCCGGCCTGGGGCAGGGCGCATACACCCGGGCAATGCCCGACGCTGATTCATGTGCCAACGCACAGGTTCTTTTGCCGAGGTCCTCGCCGGGGTTCAGTACTGCCCGCATGGCATATGTCAGAACCGCTGAGCAAATTGAATATTTCGCCTTCCACCAATGGGTGGATACGCCTGCCTATATGTTGCAACCCTTGCTGGTGAGCGCATTGGTTGAAAGCGGCAGGTTTGCTCATGTTGTTCTTGCGCCGGCGACCGTTGGCAGTCGATTCAGGCTGGAGTCCGACGACGTGGCCTTGGTTCAGCAATTCAGCGGAGGCACCAATACGGTGCGACTGGCCCTGCGTATCAGACTCGTGGATGTCATGACCGGCACCTATCTGCTTGATGAGAGCGTAGCGCTGGAAAAAGTGGCCGAACAAGCGGGCCCGGTTTCCGGAGTCGCCGCAGCCAATGCCATTGCGGCACAACTGGTGCGCAAGGTGGCCCAGGATATTGGTGCGGCAATTGACGTCGCAGCCGTATGCCGCCAGTGAAACTCTGCTCAGTCTGCCAGTGTTTGCAGGCTTTTCGTTATAACTAGCGGGAAAACGCGTCGAAATAGGGCTAAAAAGCACCTAAAATGCGCTAAAATCCTCCAACGTGCTTAAAACCCAGAATCGCTGGATGGCGTTCGATCTGCATCCTCCAGCGCGCGGCTGGCGTCATCAACAAATTGTATGACCTCAGGAAAAAGCGCCAGAAAGCCCTCTTCTATCAGCTCGTAGTTATTCGTAACTTCTGCGATTGCGCCGGGCAACGGGTTCTGATGCGAAATCCGCGTTGCGAGCCGATCGAGGATGGCGCCGGTGCCGGCCAACGTCCCATAACTGTTCAACCAGTCCTGGCTTATCATCTTTGGTGCGATCTTCTGCAGCGCAGCCGGTAGCTGTGCCTCCTGGTCGGACAGAATTCCATAAACGCGATTGATAAACTGCCGCAGACCGTGGTCCGAGAATAGCTGCCAGTGCCGGCTCAGGTAGTGGTCAAAACTGACGTCCAGGATGATACCTGCGTATCGTCGCCGCTCACGGCTGAACAGAGCCTTCAGTTCTGATACGACGGGGTGTTGGTCGGTAAAGGAATCGACGCGCCGGTGAAGCTGGATTCCACGTCTTATGCGCGGCTCGAATCGTCCGTCCAGTCGACCCTTTACGAAGTCACCGGACAGGTTGCCGATAATGCTCTGGGGGTGATCATCGGACAACAGCACATGGGCGAGGTAGTTCACGTGGGTTTCTGCAAGATCGCCGGGCACTCAATCAGTGGCCGCTAAGGGCAGTTGGCGCTCGCTTCCGGCGAAGATGGGGGGCCGGGAAGCTTCCCATGCAAGTATGGATTGCTTGCGATCCTGGCCCCATCGATATCCACCCAGTGCACCGCCGGCACGCAGCACTCTGTGACAGGGGATCAGGTAGGCCACCGGATTGGCCCCCACGGCGCTCGCCACGGCCCGGCTCGCGTCAGGCTTGCCGATATAGGCGGCCAGTCTGCCATAGGAGCACAGGCGGCCGTCCGGGATGTTCAGCAGTGCCCGCCAGACCTGAACCTGGAAGTTTGTGCCTTGAACCAGCAGTTTAAATTCCTGCTGACGGTATTGGGACGAAAAAAGCTTTGACAGCCTATCCTTGGCCAACTGGTCGTCTCTGAGAACAGTAGCACCCGGCCATTTCTTGCGGAGCTTTGCAAAGACCTCGTCAAAGGCCTGTTCACCCAAAAACTCGAGTGCGCACACGCCTCGTTCAGACAGGGCCGAGAACATAGGGCCGAACGGGCTATCTACTATTCCGCAGGTGATAGTGAGTCCGTCGCCGCATCGCTTGACGTCACCAGGAGTGACCGCCTCAATCTGGACGAAATGGTCATGCAGTCGCCCGGGGCCGCTCAGGCCGACCTCGAAACAGGTATCGAGTATTGGTGCAGACGATTCCAGCAGGGCTCTGGCATGTTGGACGGTGATGTACTGGAGGAACTGTTTTGGGCTCACGCCGGCCCAGCGTCGGAACAGGCGCTGGAAGTGATAGGGGCTCAACTCGCAAATCTCCGCAAGCTCTTCAAGGCTTGGTTGGAGCCTGGAATTCTCACTTAAATAGTTGATGACATTAGATATTTTTTGATAGTCGTTGTTCATGACCTGATGTGTCCTGGCGGGGCTTTCAGCACTTTAGGGCAGGGACTCAATTCCGGCCACCCGAATCTTGCGCCCTGGCAAGATTCACGGGTAAATCACAACCGGCGTCAGCTCCGTGACTGCCTGCCAGATTTCCCGCATCGCGGCGTTGCTGACCGCAATGCACCCGTCGGTCCAGTCGGCGTTCCGGTAATAATCTTTGTTGAAGCGCGGTCGATCAGGCATGCCGTGGATCATAATGTTGTCTCCGGGCGACACACCGGCACTGCGCGCCCGCACAGTGTCGTGCTGGTTGGGATAGGAAATCTTTAGCGACAGGAAAAAGCGACTCTCGGGATTCTTGTACTCTACGAAGTAGCGACCTTCGGGCGTACGGGCGTCACCTGCCTGTCGCTTGTGACCACTCGGACGCGCACCAAGTTTGATCGGATACGTGCGCACCGCATTGGCCCCCCTCACCAGTGAAAGCGTCCGCCGCGATTTGTGAATCACGATCAGCTCGGCGACAGCCTCTCCATCCTCCACATGTTTCGTTTGAGACAACGAGTCGTGACTCAGGGCAAGACTCGGGGTCAGAGTCAGGGCCAATACAAGTCCGAGGGTCCTCTGTCCAGCCATCAATTGATCTTTGCTGACCGGTCGGGCTTTGTCCAGTCAGGCACGAATGAAGGTGACCGGGGCATGAAGAGAAACAAGGCTTTGGTGTCTGTTTTTAAGTCGGGGCAGCGGTCAGGCACAATGCTGGTCCGTTGCTTATACCTGGAGTTGAACTGTTTCAGCACAGCCTCCGTAAGCGAAGATGTCGCAGTTCGAATGAATAAGGGTATACCGGAGCTGATCGCCGACGGTTCATAGAAGGCAATCCTGGACAAGTACAGCCACCAGGCTTTCTGGATCTGGGGAGATTCAGGAGCACGTGAGCCGTCTTCGATACCTGCCGCCAACGACTGCCAGCATTAATGAAGGATCTGGCCGGCGGCGCGAAAAAAGGGTCACAGGAAGGTCGCGAGCCTCAGGAGTTGTTGCCCAGGCGCAGCCTGTTATTCCTGATCGGGGCCGCGGTACTGGCAGCCTGAAGTGCAGGTTTCATTAACCGTTACTTCGGACAGGCCCGGCAATTTGTTTCCCAGGCGCCGCCAGATCCAGATCGCCAGGTTCTCGCTGGTCGGGTTGTCCAGACCGTCAACTTCGTTAAGGTAATGGTGGTCGAGTGTCTCGAACAGGGGCTTGAAGGCATGCTTGATATCGGCGAAATCCATAACCCACCCGGTTTTTTCTCCCACCTCCCCGCTGACGTAGATACCCACAACAAACGAATGTCCATGCAAACGGGCACACTTGTGATCAGCGGGGACATTGGGAAGCCTGTGTGCCGCTTCGATCTGGAAAGTCTTGTGAATGCGCATAATCTCTAACGTGTCAGAAAGGGGGCGTTATCTTTTCATGATCCGGCGTGCTTGTGAACCTTGTCATCCACGGGTTCTGGTTTGGCCGGCCTGGTTGCTGAAATAAAACGGAGCGCTGGTTGAACAGCGGATGAGACCGGCGGCCGCGGGCATAGGTGAAAATGCGTATTCATGCGCCTGGAGTGGGGGTCGATACTGATCAGGGCGGTAACTATTGAGCAAAAGCGAGCTATGAAGATCAGGTTTCTCGGTGCTGCCGGTGAGGTAACCGGTTCCTGCTTTCTCATCACCTTAGGTGGAAGGAAGCTGCTGGTAGAGTGCGGCCTCTTCCAGGGCACAGCAGATGAGAGGCAGCGCAACCGGAATCGTTTTCTGTTCGATCCGCGCCAGATCGACGCAGTTATCCTGACCCATGCGCACATCGACCATTCCGGCAGACTGCCCTTGCTGGCCCGTGAAGGGTATACAGGCCCCGTTTTTGCCCATCCGGCAACACGCGATCTGTGCAGGGTAATGCTGAAAGACTCGGCCTACCTGAACGAAAAAGAGGCGCAGTGGCTCAATCGCAAACGTGAGCGTCGGCATGAGCCGCTGATTGAGCCCCTGTATACACAGGCCGATGCTGAAGCCGTGATGGGGCAATTTCAGGCAGTCGAGTATCGACAGGTGACGGAGGTGTTGCCAGGCGTCAGCCTGCGTTTCAGGGATGCTGGGCACATACTCGGTGCCGCTATTACAGAGCTTTGGCTGGAAGAAGGCGGCGAGCGTCGCAAGGTCGTCTTCTCCGGTGACCTCGGACAGGCGGGGGCACCCATCCTCGCGGACCCGGAGACTATCAGCGAAGCCGATCTCGTTGTGATGGAATCCACTTACGGGGACCGCCTGCACCGCTCACGTGAGAAAACCCTGCAGGAGCTAAAGGAGATTTTCGCGGGCGTTTCGGCCAGCCAGGGCAATATTCTGATTCCATCTTTCGCCGTTGGCCGTGCGCAGGAATTACTTTATCTCATGGCCAGGCACTTCGAGGAGTGGGATCTCGGGCACTGGAGTATCTTTCTCGACAGCCCAATGGCCATCGAGGCCACGGAGATTTACGGGCGATACCGCAACTTGCATGATGCCGAGGCCCGCACGATGCCCGCGCTCGGCCAGTCGTTGCTGCCTAATCTTGTTTTCGTTCGCTCCAGCGCTGAGTCAATGGCATTGAATCATCGGCGTTCCGGAGCGGTGATAATTGCTGGCAGCGGCATGTGTACTGGTGGTCGCATTCGCCATCATCTCAAAAATCATGTCTGGCGTTCCGGTTGCCAGGTGATTTTCGTTGGCTTTCAAGCTGCCGGCACCCTGGGCAGGAAGCTCGTCGATGGGGCAAAGTCCATCCGCCTCTGGGGCGAAAAGATTCAGGTCGGCGCCCAGTTGCACACGGTGGGCGGACTCTCCGCGCACGCCGATCAGTCAGGGCTGGTGTCATGGTACCGAAAAATATCTGGTCACCCGCCCGTCGTACTGGTGCACGGCGAAGCAAAGGCCCAGTCGGCGCTTCGCGACGTGTTACTGGAAGCGGGTGCGGCTACCGTCACTATTGCACGCCGCAAGCAGATCATTGATCTTCGCAAAGCGATTGCGCCCGTCAGTGCAGCTGCCAGCGACGCTCCGCTATGAGTGCCGATGCAGGTTACAGAATTCCGTGAGTCTGCTGACCAGCTGACGGGCTACAAACGGTTTCTCGAGGTAGTCGACGGCACCCGAGCGCATCGCGCGAACTGCCGCAGCTTACGTTGCCATCACTGGCGAGGAAGATCGTGGGCGTCGAGATACCGAGCGATCGCAGGTGGTCGAGAAGATCGATCCCGTCCATGCCCGGCAAAGCGACTTCGGTGATCAGGCAGTTCGGTGTATTGAGTTCTATTCCACTAAGGCACGCCTCCGCGCTGTCGAAGCACTGTGGCTCAGCGCCCAGCGTACGAACAAGCGAAGCGATACCATCCCGCACCGCTGGATCGGCATCGATGACGAAAATCACCGGGTTGACGCCGTCGTCGCTAATCGATTGCTCCTCATCCAGGGTTGCACGCAAACAACGTGCATGCCGACCGAGGCACCTGCCTGGGGACGGTGAACGCTACTGGATGAAAGGAGTATTGTTCAGCTCGGCGGCCTGAAAAATAGGGAAATATACGTAGTGACAGCGGGCGAATGCCGCTTATTATGCCGGCGGCGCGTAGTTCGACGCTTGCTTTCGACCTGCAGGATCGAGTCGTACAAGGTGGGCCACGGACTCTCGCCCCCATCTTGTCCATAACACGTGCCCGGTGGATTTCCACGGTTCTCTGGCTGACTCCCAGATCGAGTGCGATGACCTTATTTGCCTGTCCATCGCAGACAGCCTGCATGACCTGCGCGCTCCCGGGCCGTCAGATCTTCGATTCGCTCCCGGATTTCATGTTCTTTCATAAGATCCGTCATAGTCAGCAGCATTCTTCTCCAGGGCCTTATTGATACGATCGAGTAGTTCCTGATCCCTGAATGGTTTCTGGACGAAATCAACCGCGCCGTTCCTGCATGGCCTCAACCGCCATCGGCACATCGCCGTGGCCGGTAATGAAAATGATGGGCAAGTACCGAGTGCAACTCGTTCAGGCGCTGCTGCAATTCGAGGCCACTCATTCCGGGCATGCGAATATCCAGTACCAGGCAACCCGCAAGTGTCGCGTGTAATTTTTCAAGAAAAGCGCTGCGGCGAAGCAAAAGTTTCGACCTCCAGACCTACAGACTTCAGGAGCGCGCTCAAGGCGTCACGCACCGCATCATCGTCATCCACCACGTAGATTTTCGAGGCCGATTCGGTCACTTGTGCAGTTCTCCTTCCGCAACTGGCAGATTAAAGTAAAAAATGGCTCCGCCACGCGGATTTTCCCTGAATAATAGCGCACCTTTGTGCGCGTTGATGATCGAACGGCTGATTGACAGCCCGAGACCCATTCCATCAGCTTTGGTCGTCATGAACGGGCTAAACAGCTATTCTCGGAAATCCGCTGTCACTCCATGGCCTGAATCGAGCGACCTCGACCATGACAGTCTGATCATCCCGGAACGAGCGAATCGTGACGTGTTGATGGTCCGTTCGGCCCAGCTTCCACTGCATCAATGGCATTCCTGACGAGGTTCAGCAGAACCTGCTGGATCTGTACCGGATCCGCAAGAATCCTCGTATCCTTGTCAGCAATATCCAGTTCAAGCTCGATTCCATGGCTGTGGGCGTCCACCTCCGCAAGCGCTGACACATCTCGCACCAGGTCGCTTATTGCGTAAAGTTCCGTTCCCCCTCACGTGCCTTCACGAAACCGCGCAGCCGTCGGATGACCTCGCCGGCCCTCATTGCCTGGGTGCTGATCTTGTCCAGCAATTCGTTCACACTGGCAATATTCGGCGACTTGCTATGATCATTCTGCGGCAGGCGTTCGAGTAGGTCGCGATGGCAGTAAGTGGCTGATTAACCTCGTGAGCGATGCCGGCTGCCATCTCGCCCATGGTGCTGAGGCGGGTGACATGCGCGAGCTTGTCGCGCTGCTGCCGCATTTCGGTTTCGAACGAGCTTGCGGGCCGAGATATCCCGGATAATCCCCACGAACCTGGGCTCGGTGTCGTCCTGGACCTCCCCAACCGAGAGTTCGATCGGGAAACTGGATCCGTCCTTGCGTATGGCGCCACTTCTCGCCCAATACCGATAATCCTGGCATTTCCGGTAGCCAGATAGTTCTGTATGTATTGGTCGTGTTCCTTGCCGGTATGGTTCGGGCATCAGCATGCTGATGTTTTTGCCGAGCATCTCTTCCGGAGAGTACCCGAACATCTCCATTGCTGCCCGATTGAGAACCTCGACATGTGCCTGTTGTATCGATGACGATCATGGCGTCACCGCGGCATCGAGCAGCGCCCTGAAGCGCGCATTGGCCGTGCGCGCCTCCTGCTTGGCAAGTTCAAGACGATCGAAATCTCGCATAAGTACTATCCGCAGCCAGCTACGCGTATCACCGAATACTAGGCTTTCAAGCGTGACAGTATAAGCATAGAGAGGCCATTGCACAGGATGAGCGCCGCCTGCGGCCGGGTCTCGGAGGGATGGCATGGTGAAAATCAGAGAAATTCTGGCGATCTTTGACCCACCAGGAAGCCGGTACTTGATGAACAGCCTGCGGTTGCCCGGGCCATTGAACTGGCGTCCGCTCGGGTGCCCGGGTCGAGATTTTCCTTTGCGACTACAGCCAATACCTGTCGGGAGAGCGGTTCTTCGATTCGCCCGGCCTGCAAAAGGCGCGAGACTCCTACATCGCCAAGTCGCCACAAGCACGTCAGCGGCGCTGGCTGACACGATTGACGCAGGCGGGGCCCGGGTCCGGACCGATGCCGTCTGGGATGCGCCGCTTGACCAGGGCATCGTGCGCAAAGTCCTGCGCAGCAAACCGGACCTGGTGGTAAAGGAAGTTCACGCACATCCACGGTTGCAGCGAGCAATTTTCACAAACACCGACTGGCACCTTGTGCGCAACTGCCCGGCGCCGTTGCTGCTTCGTCCGAAAGGGCGGAGCGGGCACCGCGGCGGGCCGGTCATCGGGGCGGTCGACCCGATGCACGACAATGACAAGCCTGCCCAGCTCGATGCCGCGGATCATTGAGCTCGGCCGGCTGTTGAGCAAGGCGATGGCAAGGGAATTTCACCTGTTCCATGCCTACCAGCCGATCGCCCTGACGGCCGGCGGCGTGCCCGGCGCACCCGAACCGGTGATTCTGCCCATGAACGTACACTGACGAGATGATCAGGGCTGCCCACGAAAGAGAATTCACTGGGCTGTGCGAGAAGCACTGGCCTGCCTGCCGAGCCACGCCCACCTGCAGCAGGGCGAGACGCGGGAAGCGCTTTACGCAGCTGATCGAGGAACTGCGGGCCAGCATGGTAGTGATGGGGGCCGTGTCGCGTGGACGTCTGAAGAGGATATTTCGTCGGAAGCACCGCTGAAAAGGTGCTGGCCGATATCGACAGTGACGTCCTGATCGTCAAACCGCCGGGTTTTGTCTCCCCGATCGCCGCTGAGTGACCGGTGAGCCGGCCCAAAATCATAGTGAAACTGTCACTCGCCAGGCTGTAAAATAGTGACCTGGAGTGGCTGGGCTACCGGGGCACGGGTCGTGGTCAGATTTATTATTCAGAACGACCTACGGCGTGGCACGCCGGATCGTCGTTACCGTAGTTGGCGCTTTCGGTGGTGCTGCTGGGCATAGCCCTGCTGGTGTCTGCCCGGACCCGCGTTCGTCGTCATTCCCATCGGTCTGGCGATTCTGAGCCTGGAATTTGCCTGGGCCAGGCACTGGCTGAAGAAGATTCGTGAGACGACCAAAAAGGCCATTCGTGGCAAGGGTGAGAGCGGGGAATCGAAAAGCGAGCCTTACCGTACAGATTACTTTAACCACGACGGTCCCTGAGTATGTAAATCCGCGATTGGTGGCTGGCCACCTCCGGCGCCCAAAGTCAGCTCACCAGCTTGGTGTTTCAGCCAGTCGGCGACGACCTGACCCATCACTGGATTGACCAGATATCCATAAGAGCGATGAACATTGAGGCCCTGTTCGTCTCGATAGTAGTTATATACGCCCTTATAATAGTCCTTGATCTCCTCGACGAGGCCGAGCATTTTCATCTTCTGAAAATCGTCGGCAAATTCGCGGTCCAGTGCCGTCAGTTCTCCGAAAGCGGAAATGTTGTACCAGCGCCGGATGTTGGCAGGATATCTTTCCGTTGACTCCTGTTCATTACCCAGCAGCCGTTTCTGCACGAAGCTCATCCCGAGCGGGCTGCCGATAGTCAGGAACAGATCGACCTTCGCGCTGGAAGTGAATTTGTGAGTGAGCTCCCAGAGGGCGTCAAAAGCGATGACCGAGCCCATGCTGTGTCCAATAAGCAAGACGGGTTGGTTCTGCTCATGAGCAACACGTAGTCGGTCCTGCAGCAGCTGCCTGATCTGGCTCGCCGATCTCATTTTCATTTTGAAAATATCGGCGACTTTCCAGGATTGTTGACTTGATCGTAGGATCTGCGATCAGGGGAATCAAAAGCGGCAATCGGTCGGCGAGGCTGTATAGAATCCACGCGAAGCGGGTCTTCCAGGCGCGAGCCTCGCGCATGTCCTGCTCGATCCGGTCCGTCAATCCTGAGGAGCCGGTCTACCCATGGTATCTCGTCGGCGATATCCCGCACGGTCTCATAAAAGAGCTCGATTCCAGGCCAGCACCTCGAACCA
This sequence comes from uncultured Gammaproteobacteria bacterium, assembly GCA_963759075.1. Taxonomy (GTDB): domain Bacteria; phylum Pseudomonadota; class Gammaproteobacteria; order Steroidobacterales; family JABDLF01; genus JABDLF01. Next base: position 34,925 of record CAVWXZ010000033.1, on the reverse strand, counting down.
TTCCGGGTGCGCCGAGAACTTCGTCGGACTAAGGTCAGAGCCTGATCGGCGCATCCCTTCCACGAGGCACCGATAAAGTTGTGTCGCGGTGCGGTTCAGGGGCTGGTTTGGGGTTCTTGCCGGGAACGAACAGAATCAATGGCGTCGCTGGCTCGGCATGGCGGATTATATGCGCTCTTGACCCGGGATGTTCATTTAATTTCAGCGATTTACCGACATAACTGGCCCTGATTTTCGGCTGATGTTCCGGTCGATTTACCGTTTACTGGCAGAGCTTACTGGATCATCAAAATTAGCAGAGATTGCATATTTGCTCTGCCAATTGTCCCAGGATGAGCGAGAGCGATGATATTCCCGACCAGTGGTGAGTAGCAGGCTGGAAAGGAGTCTGAAATGAATGAAGTTGCCATTGACACAGGGTATCCGAGGATGCCGGGTCTCAATGAGCCGGCTCCCGATTTCGAAGTCATGACCACCGCAGGACTGATCAGCTCTCGGATTACCAGGGCCGTTGGGTGGTGCTGTTTGCCCATCCCGCAGACTTTACGCCGGTGTGCACCAGTGAGATTGTGGCGCTGGCCAAACACTACAAGGGCTTCCGGGCCTCGAATTGCGAACTCGTGGGCTTGTCGGTGGACAGCCGATATGCGCATATCGCCTGGCTCCGGGCGATCCAGGAGCGATTCGGCGTCGAGGTTCCATTTCCGATCATTGAAGATCAGACCATGGAGATCGCGCGCAAGTACGGAATGATTCATCCGGGCGCGAGCGATACAGCAGCAGTTCGCGCAACGTTTTTTATCGACGACAAGGGGATCATGCGGGCGATGATCTACTACCCGATGTCGGTGGGCCGCTCAGTAAAGGAAATACTCAGGGTGGTGCAGGCGCTGCAGGCGTCGGATCAGAATGACGTCGTGTTGCCCGAAGGATGGAAACCCGGTGATGAGGTCATCGAACAACCACCGGAGACCGTGGCCGAAGCGAATCGACGTTCCATCGATGGCAAACAGTCTGTCGATTGGTATTACTCTAAGCGAGCACTCGCAAAAGGCCTGAAGAAACGTTAAGCGGCCCACGGCTTTTTCCAGACCGGGGACTCCGTCAGGAGTCTGCCCCTTCAGATGTGGAAATCCCGAGATGTCAGAACACAAAGCAGAAATTCGCTGGTACCGTCAGTACGCGAGTCGTTTGCTTACGAAGACTACGATCGGCGGCATGCGCTGGTGGTTCGAGGGTGGCATCGAGGTGGCCGCTTCAGCCGCGCCTGAATTTCGTGGCAACCGGGAATGCGTCGACCCGGAAGAGGCATTTGTGGCAAGTCTCTCCAGCTGCCACATGCTGACTTTTCTGGCTATTGCCAGCAAAAAGCGTTTGCTGGTGGACAGCTACGTGGATCATGCCTCCGGCGAAGCTCGAAAAGAATGCCCAAGGTAAGCTGGCCATTACGCGCGTAACACTGCGGCCGGAAATACAGGTTTGGCGCAGGATATACAACCCACAGATGAAAGAACTGTCAGGACTGCATGAGAAGGCACATGGCGAGTGTTTTATCGCCAATTCGGTGGCGACCCGGATAGAGGTCGTTGATCCCCGGTCTATAGCAGCTCGCGCAGTATGCGAGTCCTGCGGTCACTCCACCGGGAATTCGTGGGCGCTCCAGTCCAGGAGTCCGCCAGCGAGCGAAGTGACCGAAGTAAAACCCATTTCCTGCAAACTCTGTGCGGCCACAGCCGAGCGACCACCACTGCGACAGTAGACGCAAATAGGCCGTTCATGGTGCGCCAGTTCGGGTGCCGTTATCTCGTTGGCCAGGGCCGGATGGGCCGCGACCTCAAACTCAAGAACACCGCGGGGAATATTGACGGCGTCAGGGATATGTCCCTGCGGCAAACTCCGCAGGCTCACGCACATCGATCAGGATGATGTGCTGTCCGGCCGCCAGCTTGTCGGCGACTTCGATGGCCGAGATTTCCTTTATCTGCTGCTTGGCGATTCGAACCAGATCTTCTGCTGTCTTATGCATACGATCTCCAAACTCTTCGGTATCGTGACTCAAACCATCTGCGGCACGGTGCGCCACAGAATGTAGCCACCCATCAACACCAGGAATAACTCCGAATATCCGTCTGAGCAGGGCCTGCGGCACACGTCCGGCCAGCCGATTGCCGAACCAGCTACCGAGAATGCCCGAAGTCGTCACGATGCCTAGCACCGGCCAGTCCAGGTCGAGCCCCTGTTGTTCGAGGACGCTGAGAGTACTTGATGAATCCGCTGTAGGATTTCAGCGCGATGATCACGAGGCTGGTCGCAACTGCCCGGTGCATGCTGAGACCACCAAGCAAGACGAGGGCGGGGACGATCAGGAAACCGCCGCCGACCCCGACCAGGCCAGTCAGAATGCCAACCGCGAGGCCATCGAGGGCAATCTTCCAGACTTCGCGCGGACTTCGTGCCACCGTGTCTTTTAGTTCACCACCGCGGAGCATCATGACTGCGGCCACCAGCATGACGACCGCGAAAAGGGCAAGTTGAACCAGGCCGGGTACAAACGCGGCAAGCATTGCGCCGAGCCAGGTTCCCGCCATGCCTGGCACCCCGAACCAGCCCACGTTGCGCCAGTCGACCTGATCACTTCTCAGGTACTGGAGGGCGCCGGCCAGCGCGATGGTCCCGACCACTGCAAGTGAGCCTGCAATAGCTACCTTTTCGTCCTGACCAACCAGATAGACCAGTACCGGAACAGTGAGAATCGAACCGCCTGAGCCAAGCAGCCCCAGGCTCAGCCCAATGCTCAATGCACCGAGCCACGCCAGAACCATCAGCGTTTTCCTCGTGGTGTCGGTTGTGCGGAGCTGATGCCCAGCTGGCTCACGGCGCTTGCCGGCCGCAGTAGATGGTATGCAGGGATTCCAGCAGGCGCTCGGCCGGGCCAGGCGTCAGAGAATAAAATATATTCCGGGACTCGCGTCGGTCGCTCACCAGGCCCTCGGCTCGCAACCTGGAGAGATGTTGGGATAACGCCGATTGCGTAAGCGGGAGAAGGCTGTGCAGTTCGCTTACTGAACATTCGCCCTGACTCAGGTGGCATAAAATGATGAGGCGTGACTCATTGCCGATCGCTTTGAGCAGTCTTGTAGCATCGCCAGCAACTCCCTTCATGGCCTGCGGGTCGAGTTTAGGTGTAAAAGGTAAGTCGGCCTGCGGTGATCGTGGCTGCGCCATATCGGTACGCCCATTCATATAGTTGCGCGTTATCTTAAATTATACTAATCTTATATGCAATTAATCTAAACAATAATGTTCTAAATTACACGTTAACACTAAGTCTGTGTTTTCTGACTTGATAAAAGGTATATGAAACAAATAATTAAAGAGTTTTTGGAGAAAGAGACTGAGACTTTTTCCTACGTGGTGTTTGACGCAAACTTGAAGAAGGCTGCGGTCATCGACCCGGTTATGACTTTTCGGCCGGACAACGGGCAGATCGATTCGGCATCAGCGGATGAGATCCTTGCTTTCCTTCGGGACCACGATCTTGATCTCGAATGGATCCTTGAGACCCATGCTCATGCTGATCACCTGAGCGGCGCCCAGTACCTGCGGTCGGCAACCGGTGCGAAGGTTGGAATTGGCAAAGGCATTGTGCGGGTTCAGGCGCACTTCAAGAGCCTGTTCATGATGGATTCGCTGGAGCCCGACGGGAGCCAGTTTGATCGACTGGTCGACGAGGGCGACCGGATTGCCGTCGGGGGGCTCGAGATCGAGGTCATTGCGATGCCGGGTCACACCAGCGACAGCGTCGCTTACCGTGTTGGGGATGCCGTTTTTGTAGGCGATACCTTGTTCATGCCCGATGTCGGTACCGCGCGATGCGATTTTCCCGGCGGTGATGCGGCAACGCTCTACCGCTCGATCAGCAAGCTCCTTGAACTGCCAGATGATACGCGCTTGTTCATGTGCCACGATTACCCGCCAGCTGGCCGCGGTCACAATTTTGTCAGCACGGTGGCTGAGCAAAAGGTGGGGAATGTTCATATTGGCGGAGGGCGGACCGAGCAGGAGTTCGTCGACCTGCGGCGCGCCCGGGATAAATCGCTTAAAGCCCCCCGCCTGATTCTGCCTTCGCTGCAGGTCAATATCATGGCTGGGCATCTCCCGGATCCGGAGCGAAACGGGATTGCTTATCTCAGGATTCCATTGAATCAGCTCTGATCGGCGCTTTTTTCTCCTGATCTTCTGGTTTTAGCCTGGGTGCTGGCTTTCATGGGTTCCGCAGCGGTGACGGTCTACGCAGTCAGCCTTGTAATCGACATATTAAGGTGCCCCCTGTTCGGCGGCTTTCTCTTGCATCGCGTCGTAAGGAACGCCTAGTCGGGGTTGGGCTCAGCTGCCGGTGGTCCAAAGACCACGAGCAGTCTGAGGTCCTCGTCGATGTCCTCGAAACAATGCGGCTCACCGGCGGCCACGTAAATAACGTCGCCAGGCTGAACCGGACTGGATTTGCCTTCCACCTTGAACGAGGCTCGTCCACCGATCACATAGTAGATCTCGTCATCTTCGTGCGGCTGTTGACGATCCACGGCGCCTGCGCCCAGTTCATATAAGCCGGCGTGCAACGCCGGGGCCTTTAGAAACTCGGCGTAGCGGCCTACTGCCAGGCGCTTGGTCGCAAGCCCGAATACGTTAAAGGTGGCGCTTCGCATAAAAACTGCCTCAATCCAGTGTCAGGACGGTTTTTGTTCTGTTCTCTGTTTTTTAACAATTGCAGCTGTTCCATGGCCCGGCCATACGTATATACCGCAGTGACAGGCGCTGCGCGCATCGGATATAAGGTCGCTAAATCCTTGAAGGCTGGGAGATCTGTCTATGAATCGCATATTTGTACTCGTGATCGGTATCGCATCCTCACTGCTTGTCGGCTGCGGTCCCGCCGCAGACAAGCCTGAGCCGGCAGCGGGCGTTGATGCGTCGGCGCCGATGGTTCATCAGGCCGAAGTGGCCTCGGCTGGGGCCATGAGCGAGGCTGCGATTGCGGAATCGGTGGCCGCCGGTGAGAAAACCTATCTCGCGAACTGTGCCGCTTGCCACCAGGCAGATGGCAAGGGCCTGGCAAAGGCCTTTCCGCCGCTTGCAGGCTCCGATTACCTGATGGAGGACAAAGCGCGCTCCATCAACATAGTGCTGAACGGCCTGCAGGGCCCGATCACGGTCAATGGTGTTGAATATAACTCGTTGATGCCACCCATGAATCAGCTCGACGATCAGACCGTAGCCAATATCCTGACCTATGTCCGCAACAGCTGGGGCAACCAGGGCGAGCCAGTAATACCTGCTGAAGTGGCGGCCGCGCGCGGCGGTTCGCGGGCGCAGGTGATTCACCCTGATTCCCCTGAATCAGAAGTCATGTACCAGGGCGCGCCGGTGGCTGTAGGCGAAGCAAAAATGATCACCACGCCGGGGGCGCCAGCCATCAGCGAGGCCGAGTATCATCGGGCAACGAAGGTGTTCTTTGAACGCTGCGCGGGCTGTCATGGTGTGCTGCGCAAGGGCGCGACCGGCAAACCGTTGACGCCCGACGTCACCCAGCCAAAGGGCACGGAATACTTGAAGGCCTTCATAAACTACGGGTCGCCGGCTGGCATGCCCAACTGGGGCACTTCCGGTGAACTTTCAGAAGCAGATATCGATCTGATGGCCCGGTTTCTGCAACACCAGCCCCCCGAGCCGCCGGAGTTCGGCATGGCTGATATCAGGGCCAACTGGAAAGTGCTGGTGCCCGTGGATAAGCGGCCGACGCGCAAGCTGAACAAGTACGACACGGGTAACATTTTTGGTGTCACCCTGCGTGACTCCGGTGAGGTCGCGCTGATCGATGGCGATAGCAAGGAGGTGATTACCATCATCAAGACCGGCTACGCCGTACATATCTCGCGCCCGTCGCATTCGGGCCGCTATCTGTACACGATCGGTCGTGATGCCAAGATCGACATGATCGATCTGTGGATGGACCCACCGGGCAAGGTCGCAGAAAGCAAGATCGGCCTCGAGGCGCGCTCCGTCGAAACTTCCAAGTACAAGGGCTATGAAGATCGCTATGCCATTGCCGGCGCCTACTGGCCACCGCAGTACGTGATCATGGATGGCGATACGCTGGAACCACTCAAGATCGTATCCACGCGCGGCATGACCGTGGATACGCAGGAGTATCATCCGGAGCCCAGGGTTGCAGCGATCGTTGCCTCGCATGAGCATCCTGAATTCATCGTAAATGTGAAGGAAACAGGAAAAATACTGCTGGTCAACTACGAGGACATAAAGAATCTTAAAGTAACGACCATCGATGCGGCGCGTTTTCTCCACGATGGCGGCTGGGACTCGACCAAGCGTTATTTTCTGACGGCTGCCAACCAGTCTGACAAGATCGCGGTCGTCGATTCGAGAGAGCAGAAACTGGTTGCTCTGGTAGACGTAAAGAAGATTCCGCATCCTGGTCGTGGCGCCAATATCCGGGATCCGAAGCTCGGCCCGGTATGGGTGACCAGCGCGCTGGGCAGCGCCGACATCACGCTGATCGGCACGGATCCGAAAGGCCACCCGAAGAACGCCTGGAAGCCCGTCAAGATTCTACAGGGCCAGGGTGGCGGCTCGCTGTTTGTTAAATCGCATCCGAAATCAAAAAACCTATGGGTGGATTCGCCACTCAATCCGGATGCCGGCATCAGCCAGTCGGTAGCGGTCTTTAATGTGGACGATCTTGATGCGGGCTTCGAAGTGTTGCCGATCGGCGAATGGGCAGATCTCGGTCCGGGACCAAAGCGCGTCGTGCAGCCTGAGTACAACAAGGCCGGCGACGAAGTGTGGTTTTCGGTCTGGAGCGGCAAGGAAGAGGAGTCTGCGATTGTTGTTGTTGATGACAAGACCCGTACGCTCAAGAAGGTCATCAAGGGTCCGCGTATCATCACGCCGACCGGAAAGTTCAACGTGCACAATACTGTGAACGACATTTACTGACCGGTAATCACGTGGGATTCAGACGGCAGGGCCGATGCCCTGCCGTTTTTTTTGTGCACGGGGCCAGCTTCTTTTAGTACTATCCCCGACCTGGTAAATGGTTGCGCGGGAGTCTTGTCATGGAATCATCTATTGAGTCTTGAGAATCTGGTGACGCTCGCCATGCTTACGCTCTTGCAGGCGGTACTTGGTCTGGACAATCTCTTGTATGTATCGCTGGAGTCCAAGCGCGCACCAATCGAAAAGCAACAGTCGGTGCGGCGTATCGGTATCGCCATGGCGGTCATTCTGCGCATTGTTCTGCTGTTCACGCTGCTCAGCGTCATTAGCTATTTCAAGGAGCCTTTTTTTGCAATTGACCTTCCGGGCTACCTGGTTTCAGCATTCAATGTGCACAGCGTGATCGTGCTGCTGGGAGGAATATTCATCATATATACCGCGACCAAGGAAATCATGCACATGATGAGCGTAGTTGATCCGGGTGAGGAGCAGCGCGGTGCCCGCCCGGTCTGGCTGGTCGTTTCGTGGATAGTGGTAATGAACGTTGTGTTTTCCTTCGACTCCATACTCAGCGCCATTGCGCTGACGGACGTATTCTGGGTGATGGCAACGGCCATTGTGCTTGGCGGAATAATGATGATCTGGCTGGCTGACCGGGTTGCTGAGTTCTTACGCAAGAACCGCATGTACGAGGTGCTGGGCCTGTTTATCCTTTTCGTGGTGGGGATCATGCTCCTGACCGAGGGCGCGCATCTCGCACATCTGAAAATTATGGGTAACGAGATTGTCCCAATGAGCAAAACGACGTTCTATTTTGTCATAGGCGTGCTGGTATTGACCGACGTCGTGCAGACGCGCTATCGACGCAAGCTCAATCTGCTGGCTGAAGCGAAGTTGCCGGAGTAGGTCGTGTCAGGCTGACGCTGGCGCGCCGAACAGTCGCAGTCCGACAACGCCGGCGACAATCAGTGCAATGCTGGCGAGTCGGGCGGTTTCTCTCGATTCGTTAAACAGCAGCATGCCGAGAATCGCAACCCCTACAGCACCGATTCCCGTCCAGACTGCATAGGCGGTCCCGACTTCAATTTCACGCATCGCCAATGCAAGCAGCCAAAGGCTGATGCCCATGGTGACGAGCACGAACAGAATTGGCAGGGGTTTGCTAAAGCCCTCCGTATACTTGAGCCCTATCGCCCACGCGCACTCGAAGAGTCCCGCAACCAGAAGAATCAGCCATGCCATGTTACTGCCTCCACATTATGTGTTGCGGATTCGGTTGACCAAATCCGTGACGCCGGTGCCATGGTGTTTCTCAGCCTGACATAGGCGTGAAGCCGGGTTGCTCCAGGACGCGGTCTATCCACGCTCCGATTGCCGGGTAGCGCGACAGGTCGAAGCCACCTTCCTCTGCAACATGCGTGTAAGCAAACAGCGCAACGTCGGCTATGCTGCACCGCCGGGCTACAAAAAACGGATTGTCGGAAAGGTGTTGCTCCATCACGGCCAGGGCTTTGTTTCCTTTTTCGAGTTTGAGTGGAAGCTCAGACTGGCGCGGGTGATCAGAGTCCATAAACCGCTTGATGAACCTGGCCTCGGCGATCGATATTTCGTGAATATTTTGCTCGAAGAACATCCATTTGAGCACCTCAGCCTGCTCCAGCCGCCCTGCGGGCCACAGTGGCGTACCGTTGGCGAGGTATTGGAGGATTGCGCCTGATTCCCAAAGATAGCGGCCACCATCAAGCTTGATGACCGGAACCTTGCCAACCGGGTTACGAGCAAGAAAATCGGCGGTCTGGGTGTCGCCTCCTATAGTCGAGATCTCATGCCATTCATAAGGCTGCTGCAAGTGATCAAGCACCATCCGAACCTTGTGGCAGTTTCCCGACAAGGACATGCCATAAACGGTGATCATTATTTGCCTCCCGGCACTGCCTGCCAAATTGAGGCCGCGGCCTGCCAGGGCCACCTCAAAAGAAAGCTGATTCTAGCAGCTGGTCAGAGACCCCGCCTGTGCGTCCGGCTCTGCAATAACGGTCCGGGGTTATTTGCGGAAAGACACGGGCGTTGCGACACGTGCACTTTTCACCACGCAAGGCGCAGGGTCGCTGAAAAGCTGAAGCCGGGTCGCGTATACAGTTCAATCAGCCTGTCATCCGCGGGTCGCCCACGCACGTCTGCCCAGTCCCAGTAGTGCCGGTTTGTCAGGTTAAACAAGCCAAGGTTCAAGGTCGCGGTGTCACTAAGCCTGAGATAAGCAAGCAGATCGAGAATGCCATAGCCCGGTGGCTGGAAGAGATCCACGGCGCTTTCATCCACGCGTGATTTCTTTGCTGCGAAGCTGGCGAGCAACTCCGTGCCCCAGCGCTGGTTTGGTCGATCGTAGCGCACGCCAAGCACGGCGCGATCCGTGTCAACTGAATTCAGTGGGAGATTGCGGCTTTGGTCTTTACCCCGCGTGACGGCGAGGCTGCCATTCAATGTGCCAGACCCTGCATCCAGTCGTGCGAGATCATAGGCAAGTTCAAGTTCAGTTCCGTAGATGCGTGCTCTGTTCTCGATTCTGTGATTGAAAAATCAGCACCCCCGTCTCGGGGTCCGGGCCCAGATTGACCTTGGTTTCAATGAAGTTGTCGTAATCGTTGTTAAAAGCCGACAGCGATCCGCTCAGCCTGCGGCTGGCGACCCGAATGCCGAGTTCGAATCCGTCGCTTGTCTCGGGTATGAGATCCGGATTGGGAATCGCACGTATGTTAAAGAGCGGGATATCAAGCCCGATGTTCGCATCTTCGAAGGGCGGTGAGCGAAATCCGCGTGCGTACTGCGCGAACACTGAAGCCTTGTCGCTCAGGTGATAAACCAGTGCCAAGTTTGGGTGACACGCTTATTTCGCTGAGTGACACGACACTGCCCAGCGGATTGTCCTGGCGATAGACATCATCAGGGCGCGGATCGAGTTCGTAGTACTCCAGCGCGTATCGCCGGAATCAGCGTCAGTCGCTTGCTTCGCCGAGCCGGATTTCATCGTGAGCGAACAGGGCAGCCTCGAGTGATGTCGGCTGGTCGGAAAGTCCCGCACCGGAAAGGTCTCGCCGAGTATGGTCTTGGTTGCAGCTGCCGTCGTCGAGGTTAACCAGCAGATTGTCCCGAAGTTCCCTGGCCTTGTTGAATCGCAGCTGTGCACCGTAAAGAAATCGGTGCGGTTGCTCCGGCCTTTGCAAAGTCTGCGGGTTGCACTGAAATCTGCGCCGAGCGTGCGCTGGGAAAACTCGAAGCCGGGAAAGCGGCGGGTGGGAGCAGGCGCGCGCGCCGAAGCGACACGGTCTTCGATCGTGCGTTGGTCGGTTTCGCTATCCTGATAGTAGACCTGCCAGTTGATGGTATCGGCGAATCGGCCTGCATAACTGAGCTGTCCGTCCGCGGTCAGTCTCCTTCGGTGCTGTCGGTCGTCTCCGCTCAGGCGCGTCGTGCTGGCGAAGCGTCCCTGGCCTTCCACGTTGTTGACCTCTGTTCGGGCGCGGGCGTGGCGCGACTCGATAGTCAAGCCCAGCGTTCCCCGCTCACCGGATTGAACCAGTCGGGCAAAAAAGTCCGACTGATCGGAATCACGGGGGTTGGGCTGAGCTTCGAGGCGTCTCCGCTGTATTCTCCACTTCGTTACCGGATTGCACGGAGGCGATGATCAGGCCCTGGAGCTGTTCTGTACCCGCGGCGGCCGAGACAGATGTGCTGATACCGTTGTCGCGACTTCGATAGCCGGTGCTCATACCCACCGTCCAACCGCGCCGTGTGCGCGCCAGCAGGTCCCGGGGTTGCCAGGTCGTATAGCTGACAACGCCGCCAATTGCGTCGCTGCCGTACAGGGCTGACGCTGGGCCTCGCAGTACTTCCACACGCTTGAGCATGGCAGGGTTGACCAGGTCTCTGCCCGCGCTGGAATAGCTGCCTACACCAAAGCTGTCAGCAATGGGAACGCCGTCAATCTCGATGGCGACACGGTTTGCTCCGATACCCCGAATCGTTGAAACCAGCCGCCCCGAAACGAGATGGATCGTTACTGACCGACAACCACGGCGTGTAGCGAACGAGGTCCTTGATATCTCGGCTAAGCGTCTCCTGGATGCGCTCGGCATCGATCACGGAAACACTATTGGCCACCTCGCGGATGGGGCGTTCCCGCCGGCTCGCGGTGACCGTTATAGTCTCGATCAGCGCTGGGCCGTCCTGCTGCCCTGGCCCGGACGCCTCTTCCGCCAGCACGGCGCTGTGGCACAGGCCGGCGAATGCAAGCAAGGAATGCAGGAAAACCCTCTTCAGCAGCATTCCGCCCTCCGGCTGGCGGGTGATAAAATTGTTAAAAACATATTAAAAAACAAAAAGTTATTGTTATTTTCGGCGTCAAACATAGGTAGTTTCCACAGTGGAACAGCGGATTTTCCGCATACCCCCGATTCATTGGCACGCGTATAAAGTGCTGGAAGGTTGTGTTCTTGGCGGGTCATCGGAATTAGCGGTGACCCGCTTTTGTATGTGGGGAGCGAAGAATGGCAGAAACAGTGGGTGTGCGGCAAAGGTTCTCGCGCGTTTTGCATCGCCCTGGGATGCCTGGCTTCGCTAGTGGCACAAGCGGACGACTCCATGCTGTCCTTCCTTGGCGAAGGCGAAGCAAAGTTGTCCTTCAGATATCGCTACGAATTCGTCGATCAGACCGGTCTGTCCGAAGACGCGCACGCGTCGACTCTGCGCAGCCGGCTTACCTATCGAACTCCGGCGGACAAGACGATTGCTCTCGTGCTGGAGGCGGACAACGTGCTGCGGTTGGGAGGCGCCAACTACAGCGACGGTAATCGCACGCTTGCCGGGCATCCGGTGGTAGCAGATCCAATAGGCACCGAATTCAATCAGGCCTATCTCGCGTAAGCCCGGTCAAGAGTTTCAAAATGACGCTGGGCCGTCAACGAATCAACCTTGATGATCAGCGATTCGTCGGCGGAGTCGGCTGGCGCCAGAACGAACAGACCTATGATGCGGGCAGGGTGCGAGTGACTTTTGCGGAGCATGCCGTGCTCGATTACAGCTATCTCTGGAACATCAACCGGATATTCGGACCGGAAGGCGGCGCACAGGCGTCAGACTGGAACTGCGAATGTCATGTGCTCAATCTCAGCACGGAGCCCTGGCGAAAGGCTCAGCTCGCGGTTTTCGCCTACCAGCTGGACCTCGAAGAGGCCGCGACCCTGGCCAGTCGCACGCTTGGTGCCAGGCTATCCGGGACCTATCAACTTGGCTGCGAAACGAATCTTGAACTACCTGCTGTCCTATGCTCGGCAATCGGACGTGGGCGACAATCCGGTTGATTACACAGCACCTTATTTTCATGCGCGCCTGGGAATGACGACGCGAGACCTTTTCGGCGAGCATCGGATACGAAGTGCTGGGCGGTGATGTCTGGCAGATCCGGCGCGACATTCGTGACGCCCCTGGCGACGCTGCACGCATTCAACGGCTGGGCAGACAAGTTCCTGGCTACGCCCGATGCGGGTCTGGTCGATCTCTATGGGCAGCTTGCGTTGGACGCTGCAGGGCTTCATCACCAGCCTTGCTCATCACCGCTTTACTGCCGAATCCGGCAGCGCGGACTACGGTAGCGAGTGGGACCTGTCGTTTCTCGAAGAAGATCAGCAAGCAACTCAGCCTGCTGGGCAAGATCGCCCTGTATGACAGCGATGGCTTTGCTACGGACACGGAAAAATTCTGGCTGATGGCCAGCTACTCTCCCTGAGCCTGACCGGACGCTGCGTTCTTCCCGCCCGGAAAGCCCAGCATTCGACGATTGATAAGATACCAGCCCATTCCGCATACCGCGAAGGCGCCAACCCCCGCTGCGTTCCAAAAGAAGTGACCAGGTACATACTGCGTTACCACCGGCCAGTAGATGGGCAAACGCGTAAGCGTCTCCGCTACCGCAGCAGCCGCAAGTCCTGTATACGACCAGGTCATGCCCATGTAGTGCCACTCAAGCCAATTTCCGGGCTTTGTGCGATACACAGGCACAAACCCGACAAGCTAGGTGAACAGACTGACCAATGCGAGGTCGTGAAAGATGCCCCAGCCATTGAACAGGTCATAAATCATGAACGCCGTTCCATTCAATACGACCATGCTGGCGACGTAGCTGTAACCGAGCTTTTTGTGTAAAGCGGTCCCGTTCTTGCGCACGAACACGGATGGTCCGAGCAGCAACGCACTGGCTGCAGACAAAGTATGCATAAGTCCAGGCAAGTCCTTGCGGCGTTCGCTTCGGCCCGTATCAGAAAGTCTGCCCGAGATAAAAATAGCCGGCGGTTTCGCCACCTTCCGAAAACCCTATCGCCAGATAGACGGGCCCAAGCGGCGTGTCGATACCAAGGAAGAGATTGCTGCCGTAGCGCAAGTCGCCCAGGCTGACCTCTTCGCGATTCTGCCAGACGTTGCCGGCCTCCAGCGACGCCACCCGGCGTATACCGGGCAGACTCAGTGCAGCAAGCCGACCCACGGCAATCTCCTTGTAATAGATGAGTCTCGCCAGCCCCAGCTGCCGCCCGGCCAGTTCGTTCGGCATTGTAGCCGGAAAGGCGAAACAGCCCACCCAGGTTGAAGGTGTTCTGCAGCGCCAGCTCGTCGTCTATGGCGCTTGCGAAGCGCATACTTGCGAGGAGGGTGTGTTTCCCCCAGCTGCGCGCCCCCAGCCAGTTCAGGCGCAGGATGTCCGAGTCCAGGTCTGCACCCAGGCTCTCTCGTTCGGCCTGCCAGCTGATGCTTGCAAGCTGACCTTCCCGTGGAAAATCAGAATCATCGAGCCAGTCTACGGCGAAGGTCGTGAACCAGCCGCCCGAATCGAAATCAAAGATCGGGAATACTGGCATCGCCGACGCGCGGCACGGCTCGGCCGGAAGAGCGCCTGAAGCCGATGCGAAACTCGCCCCAGTTACCGAGATTTCGCCCGAGGTCAAGACCGGTACCCGTCGAAGAGACTCGGAATTCCGAAGTGCGCCGGCCATTTTCAAAAACGCCGATATTGGTCCGGGAAAATTCAATCTGCGGTGCGACAAAAAAGCGGGTACTAAGGTCCAGCGGCTCGTAGAATTCCGTGAAAAACCGCGCGCGCTGACCAACCTGCATGTCGATGCGCCATTCGGCGCCCAGGCGGTTGATTTCTGCCCGGGTGAAACGTGCGGCGAAGTTATAATTGCTGGAACCTTCGAAGTCCTCTTCGAGGCTGAGGCCGAAGTCAAGGTAGCTGGGCCCCCACGACTTCGCAGTGCTGCGAATTTCCAGTCCGGTGCGCTCGCCTTCGCTGACAATCTCGTAGTCCACCTGCTCGAAGGTATCGAGGCCATAAATTCCGGCAATATCTTTTTCGAGAGCGAGCTGATCCAGCGCCTCCCCGGGATTTACATGCAATCGTCGTTCGATAACCGCCGGGGCCAGCCGCGAGCCATTGACGACCGTCACATAATCGATGACCGGATTGCCGGGGCGCGCAGCTTGGCGGGCCGATACGTGCAGTGCATATTGGGTGGGGTCGATCGCGAGGCTCTGTAGCTGGGCGACCCGGGAAGAGACCGAACGAGCGCCCACTTCGACTGCTTCACGCCATGCGCGAGAATTCATTGGATTCCATGCTGCCCAGATCAGGTTCGATCAGAACGTCTTGCGACTGCAGCGTTTTCTTCTCGGACAGCGAATGCTGGCGCATCAGAATCGTAAGCATCTGGCCTGCCACGTCGATACTGGATCTGAGCTCATCCCTCGAAATCAGCGGAAAGGCAATATCAACCGCGATGACGACGTCCGCGCCCATCTCACGTGCCACGTTTATGGGAAGGTTGTTGGTCAGTCCGCCATCGACCAGCAGTCGGCCACCGATTTCTCGCGGCGCAAAGACGCCCGGCGCGGACATCGAGGCCTGAATGGCGGCAGCGAGATTGCCGTCGCCGATCGCTACGCTTTCACCGGTTTCCAGGTCCGTAGCGAGCGCCCTGAAGGGCGTTGGCAGCCGGTCAAAATCATGGACGCCTGATACTGGCAGGGTGGCGGCCTTCAGGATCATGTTTTGCTTCTGGCCCTGAACCAGGCCCTTCGGCAGTGCGAAATCTCCGTCGCGCAGACCCAGATTAAATTTGACGAGGAAGCTCCTGTCATCTTGCTTGCGGCGAAACGTAAGGTCCTGGCGTGGTGGCCGGTCGCTCAAGCGCTGCATCCCAGTCGATGCGATGCATCAGGGCCTCAATCTCGTCTGCAGTCATGCCCGAGGCATACAGACCACCGACGATCGCTCCCATACTGGTGCCGGCTATGCAATCGATGGGAATGCGCAGGTCTTCAAGTCGGCGAATGACGCCGACATGCGCGGCGCCTCTCGCGCCGCCGCCGCTCAGGGCCAGTCCAATGCGAGGTCGTCTTCCGCCTGGCCACATGCAGCCTGCGCCGTCGGGAGCAGGCCCGCGAACGCGGTGGCTACGAGCAGATAGACGAGGGAGCGGACAATCATGAATAGTGTCTAGCCGGCTTGCAGATCCGCTGCGCGCGGCAGCTTGAGATCCGATACGACGCCCAACGCAGACAGGATGCGTAGCAGATACCAGGTCATATCTATCTGGTACCAGCGCAGACCATGTCGTGCAGAGTAGGCAAATTTGTGATGATTATTGTGCCAGCCTTCACCCATGGCGAGGATTCCGATCAGCAGGTTGTTGGTGCTGTCGTCTCCGGCATCATAGGGCCGGGTGCCCCAGCGATGACAGACCGAGTTCACCATGAACGTCGAATGCCACAGTAGTACCGTCGATATGAAGAAGGCCCACACCAGCATTTGCAGTCCGTTCGTACCGAGCTGCGGAAAAAAGTAATTGAGTCCGGCGCCGAACATATAGAGCGCTACCGCCTGACCAGCGATTAGCAAGCCATAGTTTCGCTGCAGCCACTTGAGCTCTGCAAAACGCGCCAGGTCCTTGACGTTCGCCTGGCTGGTTCTCAGGCATTCCTCATGGAGCATCCAGCCAATATGTGCCCGCCACAATCCGTAAATTCTGGGCGAGTGGATGTCTTTTTCCGTTTCGGTGTACTTGTGATGTTCACGATGGTGCGACACCCACCACAGCACACCGCCCTGAATTGCCAGTCCGCCAAAAAAGGCGAGAACGAACTGAAATACCCGTCCGGTACGAAACGATCGATGCGCGAAATAGCGGTGATAGCCGGCGGTAACGCCGAGCGCCCGCACGGTGTAGGCAAGCAGCGCAGTCACCGCGGCGGCTGTACTGACTCCTGTATACAGCGCCAGCAGACATGCCAGGTGGAATACGACAAAACCACCCCGGATGGCCATTGAAGTTCTCTGGATACGTGTCATTGTTTTGCAAACGTTGGACTGGTTGAGGCCGTTTATTGTAGCAGCGTCCGGGCGCTGCCGGCGCCTCCCAGGGCCGCGTCTGCCCTGCGGCTGGCGTTACACGGGGATCGAACCGGACCTGCACAGCGGTTTGCGCAGCAGAATCTGGAGGTCACCGATAACCCGTTCTTCGAAACCCGCCTCGCAATAGCAGAAGTAGTATTCCCACATTCTGATGAATTCCTCAGGGAATCCCATCTCCCTGACGCTGCCGATATGGTCGAAAAAGCTGTGCCGCCATCGCCGCAGAGTTTCGGCATA
Organism: uncultured Gammaproteobacteria bacterium; assembly: GCA_963759075.1. Lineage (GTDB taxonomy): Bacteria > Pseudomonadota > Gammaproteobacteria > Steroidobacterales > JABDLF01 > JABDLF01. The sequence continues at coordinate 18,217 of CAVWXZ010000033.1, read as the reverse complement.
ATGTGGGCCAATATCGATGAGTTCTGCCACGCTGAGATCAGTGGCACGGCCAAGGCTCGCTGTCAGGGCTGCTAATGACGGCAGGGCGCCCCCGGGGAATATGTACTTCTGTATAAAGTCTACAGACTTCCGTGAATTGTCATACTGATGGTCAGCAATTGTGATGGATTGCAGTAACATCATACCTTCGGGTTTGAGCAGTTCGCTGCACTTGCTGAAGAACACGTCAAAATGTTCATGACCAACTGCTTCGATCATCTCGATAGAAACCAGCTTGTCGTATTGGCCGTCCAGCAAGCGGTAGTCATGATCGAGGAGTGTGACCTTCTGGCTCAGGCCGGCGGCGTTTATGCGCTCTCGTGAATACTCGAACTGCTCCCTGGAAATTGTCGTTGTTGTGACCCGGCAGCCGAATCGCGTGGCCGCATACTCAGCGAAGCCACCCCAGCCGGTACCGATCTCAATGACATGGTCAGCTTCGGATAGCTCCAGTTTTCTGCAAATTCGCTCGAGCTTGGCCAGCGATGCGGACTCCAGACTGTCGGCGGCGGACGGAAAGATGCCGGACGAATACATCATCGTCGGATCCAGAAAAAGCTCGAAGAACTCATTGCCCAGATCATAGTGAGCCTGAATATTCTTTCGGCTATTCTCCATATGATTGCGATTCGTCCAGTGCGACCATCGCCGCAGGGGCGCTTTAAGACTGGCGATCCCGGTCTCTATTGCGTTCAAAACGTGTCGATTGCGGATCAGCAATCTGATAAAGGCCGTGAGATCATCACAAGCCCACGAATGCTCCATATAGGCTTCCGCACCACCAACCGACCCCCCAAGTGCCACATCAACGTAGAACTCGGGATCGAGTATGTCGATTGTGACGGCAATGCCACATGTCTGACTGCGTCGGCCGAACTTATGAACGCTATCCCCGTCCCTGATCGTCAGTTCACCATGCTCAATTCTGGATAGCCTTTCTATAACGGCCTTTCTTGTTTTGCGCTGCAACCAGCTGGCCTTCCTGCCGGCATACAGCCCCCCTTTCTCTAACATTCGCGTGCTCATGATTTCCCCTCTCCCGGTTCTGATCTGGTACCTGGGTGCGGCACAACCGGTACCTTTTTGAGCCACAGCCTGATTGCCTGGATATGAATCAGAAACATGACTTTAAGCGTCATGAATGGATACGAAAACAAGACCCTCATCAGGCCAGGTGAAGTGATGGGCATTCGCTTCAGATTCAGATTTGCATCGAACAACCGCACTTCTCCCCGGATATTCTCGATATGCACGGCCAGTCGGTCGTCAGGGGTACGGATGCGCCAGCGATAGTCCATCTGCATGCCCAAAAAGGGCGAGACATGAAAGGCTTTCGCGTGTTGGTAGGCTTTGCTTCCTTTGTTTGTTGCGGTGCGGTTGTGCTCGCTGAGCACGTAGCAATGACGTTCCCCCCATGGGGTGTTGCTGACTTCCGCAACGACATGCTCGAGGGTTTCGCCATCCTCGGCAAAGCAATAAAAGAAACTGACAGGATTGAAGCAGTAGCCAAAATACCTGAAATGAGTGAGTAGTCGAACCGGGCCTCCTGGCCTGATGCCCGTTTGTTCTTCAACCAGGTCCTGGACGCAGGTCTTCAGTGGGATCTGCCTGTCACCGAAATGGTCCTCCCGCCTGAATCGTGCCAGCGCAGGTCTCCTGGCCGACCAGAACCAATAGCGGGAGAAAACTGTCGGGAGTTCATCAAGATCTGCATACATCATGAACAGCCGATAGCTGAAGTCATGGATCACCGGCGTAAAACGACGGTGACTAACCTGCCCGTGATAAATACAGCTGTTCATTTTCAGAATTCTGATTAATTCCGGCACAGACTTTCAGGGCGCTGTTTACGCCATCTTCGTGAAAGCCGTATCCCCAGTATGCTCCGCAATACCAGGTATTGCGCACGCCATTAATTTCGTCATGCCTGGCTCGGGCCGCGACGCTCACAGGTTCATACATCGGGTGTGAGTAAGTGATGCGCCGCAAGATTGTCCGCGGATCGATCAGATCGTGCCGATTCAGAGTAACGCAAAATTGTCTGGGCGCAGAGAGGCTCTGCAGAATATTCATATTATAGGTCAGAGCGACCCGTTCGCTCCCGTTCTCCGGCATGTGATAGTTCCAGGCGGCCCAGGCCTTCCGCCGTTTGGGAAGCACCGTGCTGTCCGTGTGGAGTATCGCTTCATTCTTTTGGTAGCGGATTGCACCAAGAACGGAGCGCTCTTCAACACTGGGGTCTGCAAGTATTCCGAGTGCCTGGTCGCTATGGCAAGCGAGCACCGCATGGTCAAATTGTTCGTTGCCGAAGCGTTCAGTCGTGACAGTTACCTGCTGGGGTGAGCGCCGGATGGCGGTCACCGGTGTTGATAGCCGGATCCTGCCTTCCAGCGGCGCAATCAGCTTCTCGACATACCGCCAGGAGCCGCCTTTTATTACCCGCCACTGGGGGCGGTTTTTTACGTTAAGAAGGCCGTGGTTTCGAAAGAACTCGAGAAAGTACCGGGCCGGGAATGTTTTCATGAGCGCCGGATCCATTGACCAGATCGCGGCACCCATGGGTACGATGTAATGGCTCACAAACAGGCCGTTGAAGTTGTGCTCACTGAGGAACTCACCCAGCGTCAGTTCAGGGCCCTGTGATTCCAGGAAAGACTGCGCCTCCCGGTTGAAACGCAATATATCGAGCAGCATGCGGTGAAAACGCGGTCGCAGCAAATTGCTACGCTGGGCGAAAAGTGTGTCCAGCGAGTGGCCGTTGTATTCAATGCCGGTCTTTGGACAGCGGACGCTGAAACTCATTGGACTCGCCTGGTATGCGATGTCCAGTTCCTGCAACAGGGCAATGAAGTTGGGGTAGGTCCAGTCATTAAAAACAATGAACCCTGTATCAACCGCGTATGTCTTGCCCTCCAGTTCGACAGGTATGGTATTCGTATGCCCACCGACGTAATCGCCTGCCTCAAACAGCGTGACATGGTGATCGACCGCCAATTTGCTCGCAGCCAGCATGCCGGAAATGCCAGAACCGATGACTGCGATTTTCATAATTCTGGCCCGCACACGGCGCGGCGCGCGGACTCGTTGTCATCAATGATGAGCCGGGGAGGGGGGCTTTCGCGTTTCATTCCTTGCTCGCGGCCGGAGAAGCAAAACTTGATTCCAGCCGCAGGAGGGCCTTTTCGATGTTGTCGCCGAGGGGAGTCCCCCCGCACCTCAAAATCTGTTCGCGTTTTGTTACCGACACCTGGCCGCCTACAAAGACCGGAACCGTCGTTTTTCTGATCATCACGGGCAGCCCTTCTTCCAATACCTGCCTGGCGGGGTCCACGCGCCCCGACAGCACAACACCGTGGGCCCCGGCGCGCTGTGCGACCAGCGGCATCTCGTCCAGCGGCATGTTGGCCCCCAGGTTTACAAGACGATACCCTCTGTCCAGTGCTGCCAGGCTGAAGAGCATTAAGCCGGTTTCATGGGTTTCGCCCGGCAAACAGGCCGTTACCAGGAGCGGCCCCAGGTTGCGCCGCCCGTGATGATGGAAGCGGGCTCCAAGTTTGTTGCGGAGGTAAAAAACGAAAAAGTGCTCGTCCGCAACCGTTCCTTCTCCTGACTTCCAGCGGCTGCCAAGTTCCTGGAGCATTGGCACGATGAGGTTGGAGTTGACGAGGGCCGACGCATGTAACGCCAGGGCCTCATTAAGGAGGTCGTCGAGTTCGTCTTCCCTGAACGCGCAGATGCTGGTCAACATACGCTGCCGATAGCTCATCCAGACATCGCCGCCTGGCCCTTCAGCCAGATTGTGCCTGGCATCGGGCGCCTCGAGCATCCGGGCAACCTGGCTGATGCTATGCCCCTTGTTGACCAGCAGGATGGCCCGGTTGATCTTGTCGATATCCCGGGCAGAGTAAACGCGATGCCCCGTATCTGTTCGATGTGGCTTGATCAGGCCGTAGCGGCGCTCCCAGGCCCGCAAGGTAACAGGGTTGATGCCCGTTATCGCTGACACAGTGCGAATCGGGTAGAGATCCGCGGTTTCTTTCAATATTTCTGACATTTTTTGTTCCCGCTTTGCCTGCGCTTGCCAGGTTTTGTCGGCGGCACTAGCTCCTTAAGTAAATCCTGCGTTTCGCCTCATTTAAGCGCATGATACAACTATTGCATAAGTTATACAATAACTATACGTGAGAAGTTATTTTCCGACAAGTCCGGAACAGACGTACCACTATAAAGTGTGAAGTAGATTATTGTTTTTAAAGAACTTGTAAGTATTTATGAAACGTTTCGCGGGACACTTGACAGGAAATTGTTCATAGGCCCAGAAATGTTACAAAACATATACAAAGGTAATTTCCGAGCCATCCTGGCCGCGGTTGGGGTGAGTGTTGGAGCGACCTGGCGATTTGCCAACCGCCGACAATCCGGGTGCGAGTCGGAATTCCGCAGGCATCAGGCCAACGCGTATCGCAGGTCGGCACATGTGCAGACGCTGCAAGCGTTGGCGCCAGAACATCGTCTGAGGAGACCTTGATCGGGCCTGCGCCGGCTGACCGCCAGGCGTATCGCAAGCGCCCCCCTAAGAGCCTTGCTGCGCATTAAGGATTGGTTGTGACACAATGATTCGCTAAACTTACGCTGCGGCTCAGGTTCTAGAGCTGCTTTCAGGCACTGATCCTCACCCTTTAATAATATTGCGAGGTTTGCATGCACCTTCGAATACGGATGCCGTTGATGATCGGCGGACTGATTGGCGGCGTTCTCGCTGCGTCGATTGCGGTGGCGGATGGCGACCCGCAGATGGGCAGAGTGAAGTCGGAGGCTTGCCTTGGCTGCCACGGCATAGAAAGTTACAGGAACGCATATCCAAGCTACCGGGTGCCCAAGGTCGGTGGCCAGCATGAGGCGTACCTGGTGGCGGCATTGAAGGCGTACAGAAGCGGCGAAAGGTCGCACCCCACTATGCAGGCGCAGGGTGCCTCGCTCAGCGATCAGGACATCGCTGACATTGCTGCCTACTTTGCAGGTGCGTCGGGAGCAGATAGATGAAGAATTCGATCTTAAAGATGGGCCGGATCAAGACCATGCCCTTGGTTGCGCTGACGCTGATGGCGGCCGGCCTGATGCACCCCGGGTCTGCAATTGCGGGTGGTAACCCGGCGGCAGGCCAGCAGAAGGCTGTGACTTGCACGGCGTGCCATGGTGAGGACGGTCAGGGGGTATCGGCGGAGTTTCCGAAGCTCGCCGGTCAGCACGCGTCTTATCTGGAACAGGCTCTTAAGCAGTACAAGAATGGCCAGCGTAAGAACGCCATCATGGCAGGCTTTTCGGCCGGTCTTTCAGATCAGGATATCGAGGATCTTGCGGCTTGGTATGCCGGGATGAAATCGACGCTTTCGGCACCTAAGCCGTAAGACGGTCGGCTTCGCTTGCGTCCGTTTCGGCAGGCGGATTGCCACGTACCTGGCGTTGCATAAGGGATTTCCGAATTGCGTTATCGAGGGACTGGTGCGCCTTGTTCAGTCCATACCGCCTCGCAAGCAACAACAGGATGTCCTGCAAATCGGCCGGGTACTCCTGGATAGCCGAGAGGAACCCAAGCACTGATCTGGCTTCGCGCATATCTGAGTGCTCGTAATTGTTTTGCAGCAGCTCCGGATACCAGAGAATGAGCGTCTTGCACACCACATGGCTGTCCCAGCCGGATGCTGTTCGGCGATTGAGGAGTTGCTTGCTTTCAGGGACAAAGGTTTCCATTGTCTGAGCTGCCTCAATTGCCGGGAGGGTGGAAGCAAAGACTAGCACTTCCCGGAACCGATCTGTGTGAATTCCTGTGTCTCGGCGGTGGGCGTGGCGAAGCGCATTGCGGGTCGCCATATTATGTTTCGTTGTGACATCCATGAGTCCTGCATTTATCCATTAAATACAACGACTTGCTGAAGTAATGGCGGCCTGCTCCGGGATCGGTGGGCGCGCATAGAAAAAATTGGAGTAATTTCAGTGCGTTCTGAGTCTGGCGCTGCTGCGCAGCGTAGGTACTTGTACGAATTGGCTCGGCTGACCTCGACCGAGACAATGTCGCTGAACCCGCCTAATCCTCTGGCTCATGCGCAAGGAATTACCTTTTTGGAAGTGACTTCTGTGAGACAACCAAAAAGCTGCCGGCATGGTTGACCGGCCTTCAGATATTACACGCCCGACCGACCTCAGGAGCCATGAGCGCGGAACCGGGCCGGTGCGCACCCGGCGTCCCGTCTATGTGGATCTGCTTCCACCGTGCAACAGTGCCTGCCCTGCCGGTGAGAATATTCAAGCCTGGTTGTCGCACGTGCAATCCGGCGCTTACGAAGAGGCATGGCAAGCATTGGTCGCAGACAACCCGATGCCAGCCATTCATGGGCGGGTCTGCTATCACCCCTGTGAAACTGCGTGCAATCGCGGTCACCTCGATGAAACCCTGAGCATCCACGCAATTGAAAGATTTCTTGGCGACATGGCGCGCGAAAAGGGTTGGCGACCCCGGATTGTTGGGCGGCCTTCCGGCAAACGGGTGCTGGTTATCGGTGCCGGGCCCAGCGGGCTTTCGGCGGCCTATCATCTCGCGCGACTGGGCCATGAGGTCGAGATCCACGAAGCCGGACCGACCGCCGGAGGCATGATGCAGTTTGGAATTCCTGCCTACCGTTTGCCAAGAGATGTGCTCAGGGATGAAGTCGAGCGTATCGAAGGTATGGGTGTAGAGATAATCCTGAACCACAAGGTCGACGATATCCTTGCGGAAAAAGAGCGTGGCCGCTTCGATGCAATTTTTGTGGCGGTAGGCGCGCATATAGGCAAGAAGGTCGATATACCCGCTCGCGACGCAGGCCAGATACTGGATGCGGTTTCGTTTCTGAAAGATGTGGAGACGGGTAATCCGCCGAACCTCGGCAGACGCGTGGCGATCTATGGCGGCGGCAATACGGCCATGGACGCAGCACGCACCGCGAAGCGCCTGGGTATTGACGAGGCGCTGATCATCTATCGCCGCGATCAGGAGCATATGCCCGCGCATGATTTTGAGGCAGAGGAAGCGCTTGCGGAAGGCGTAAAAATAAACTGGTTGCGCACGATCAAGGAGATCGACAGGACGAGTTTCAAAGTCGAGATCATGCGTGTTGAAAACGGAAGGCCGGTAGGAACGGGAGAATTTGAAACGCTGGAGGCTGATGCACTGATCCTCGCCCTCGGACAGAATACGGATACCCACTTCCTTCGCGAGGTGCCCGGTGTCGAGTTCGAGTCAGACGGGACGGTGATAGTCGGACCTGACATGATGACCGGATTCGAGGGCTTGTTTGCCGGCGGCGACATGGTGCCCAGCGAGCGAACGGTTACCGTGGCGGTTGGTCATGGCAAGAAGGCGGCACGCTTTATTGATGGCTTTCTCTCCGGAGCTCGTTACCAACCGGCCCTTGAAGCCGCCGGTGGTCGGATTTGAACGGCTGCACATGTGGTACAAGACTGATGCGCCGAGGAAGGAACAAAGGCACCTCCAGGGCTGACGAGGCCACGCGCGACTTCAGTGAGATCGTAGGCAGTCTCAGCGAACGTGAGGCTCTTTACGAGGCGCAGCGCTGTCTGTCCTGCGGCAATTGCTTCGAGTGCGATGGCTGTTATGCGGCCTGCCCTGAGGACGCGGTCAGTCAAGCTGGGACCCGGCAAGCGCTATCGATTCGATTACGAGGCATGCACAGGATGTGCCGTCTGCTTCGAGCAATGCCCCTGTCACGCCATAGAGATGGTTGCTGAAGTCGGATCGGGGCCGGGCTCCGCCGTGAGCCCTGATGCAGGCCCGGAGCACCATGTCGAAAACCTCGCAAGTGAACACTGAAGTCACCCTCGACGGCAACGAGGCCACCGCCTATGTCGCCTACCGGGTCAACGAGGTCTGTGCCATTTATCCGATCACGCCCTCTTCGCCGATGGCCGAGCTGGCGGACGAATGGAGCAGCCAGGGGTATCACCCAACATCTGGGGTGATATACCCGACGTCATCGAAATGCAAAGCGAGGCGGCGCCGCCGGCACCGTACATGGCGCCCTGCAGACGGCGCGCTGACGACGACGTTCACCGCATCCCAGGGCCTGCTGCTCATGCTGCCCAACATGTTCAAGATCGCGGGCGAACTGACTTGCGCCGTATTTCACGTCGCGGCACGCTCGCTGGCCGCTCAGGCGCTGTCTATCTTCGGCGACCACAGTGACGTTATGGCCGCCCGGACGACCGGGTTCGCGATGCTCGCCTCGGCCTCAGTGCAGGAAGCCCACGACATGGCGCTGATCGCCCAGGCCGCGACGCTGGAATCGCGAATTCCGTTTGTGCATTTCTTCGACGGTTTTCGTACCTCCCACGAAGTCAACAAGATCAGCCTGCTACAGGATTCGCACATCCGGGCCATGATCGATGATGAACTGGTGCATGCGCATCGTAGCCGTGCGCTGAACCCTGACCATCCGTTCGTGCGTGGCACGGCACAGAACCCGGACGTCTATTTCCAGGCCAGGGAAACCGTTAATCCGTTTTACTCGGCAACGCCCGACATCGTGCAAAGAGCGATGGACCAAGTTTCAGGCGCTTACTGGTCGTGCCTACAGCCTATTTGATTACCATGGGGCCAGCGATGCCGAACGAGTCATCGTCATCATGGGTTCGGGCGCGCAACACTGTCCGTGAAACGGTGGATGTGCTGAACGCGCTTGGAGCAGAAAGTTGGCCTGGTCCAGGTGCGCCTGTATCGGCCTTTTGCTTCCAGCTATTTCCTTGCAAGTGCTGCCTGCTTCAGTAAAGAAAATTGCGGTGCTGGACCGAACCAAGGAACCGGGGGCCGCGGGTGAGCCGCTTTACCTGGATATTGTCGCCAGCCTGAGTGCTGGCGGAGCGGGACAAATTTCCAGCTGGCTTGATTGCCACTGAAGTCAGTCGGCGGTCGCTACGGCCTGTCATCGAAGGAATTTACGCCCGGGCATGGCGCGTGGTGTCTTTGACGAACTCGCCAAGGAAATGACCGCGCAGTCATTCACAGTAGGCATTCGCGACGACGTGACGCGGTACGAGCCTTGACTACGACCCGGATTTCCTGGCCCGATGAGAGCGGCCTGACTCAGGCCCTGTTTTTTCGGACTCGGTGCCGACGGCACCGTCGGCGCCAACAAGAACAGCATCAAGATCATCGGTGAAAACACCGGACTGTTATGCGCAGGGATACTTTGTCTATGACTCCAAGAAATCCGGTGCGAGTACGGTCTCCCATCTGCGCTTTGGCCCTGATCCGATAGACAAGCCCTATCTGATTCATCAAGGCCGACTTTATCGCCTGCCACCAGTATCAGTTTGTGCAACGCATCGACATGCTGCAAGTCATGCGCGGCGAGGGTGCGACGTTTCTGCTCAACAGCCCGTATCCGGCAGACGAAATCTGGGCAGAACTTCCAAGACCGTGCAGCAGACATTGATCGATAAGCAAATCAGGTTTTTTGTCATCGATGCCTCGGCTGTTGCCCGCGAACGGGCATGGGTACGCGCATCAATACGGTCATGCAGGCATGTTTCTTCGGGCTCTCCGGTGTCTTGCCCAGGGACGAGGCGCTTGCACAGATCAAGGCGGCAATCAAGAAATCCTATGCGCGGAAGGGCGAGGCGATGGTGCGCAAGAACTTTGCTGCGGTGGACGCGGCTCTGGATCACCTTGATGAGGTTGAAGTTCCGGACCAGCGTCTCAAGCGTCCTCGACTACCCGCCGGCTGTGCCGGACGACGCGCCGGACTTTGTGCGTCGCGTTACGGCGAAAATGATCGCAGGGCCTGGGCGACGAACTGGCGGTCAGTGAACTGCCGGCTGATGGTACCTATCCGTCGGGGACCACGCGTTGGGAAAAGCGCAATATCTCCAGACAGGGTCCCGGTATGGGATGAAGATCTGTGCGTGCAGTGCGGAAACTGCAGCTTTGTCTGTCCGCACAGCGTGATCCGCGCCAAGTTTTATCACATGAATCACATCTGAGAGATGTCGCCGCATTCGTTTCAGATCGGCGCAATCAACGCGCGCGGTTTTCCTGAGACCCGTTACTCGCTGCAGGTCTACGCGGAAGACTGCACCGGCTGTGAACTGTGTGTCGAGGCCTGTCCCGTGAGTTGATCCGCAGGATCCGGACGCAGGGCAATCAATATGCAGCCGACAAGGCGCCACTGCTGGAGGAATCGCGGGAGAGCCTGGCGTTTTTTGAGACGCCTGCCGCTCAACGACAGGACGACACTCGATTTCGCCAGGGTCCAGGGCAGCACAGTTTCTGGAGCCGCTGTTCGAGTTCAGCGGTGCATGCGCCGGTTGCGGCGAAACGCCCTACGTGCGCCTGCTGTCGCAGCTGTTTGGCGATCGTTTGCTGGTCGCGAACGCCACGGGCTGTTCGTCGATTTATGGCGGCAACCTGCCGACGACGCCGTGGACGGCGAACAAGGACGGTCGGGGACCGGCCTGGTCGAATTCGCTGTTCGAAGACAACGCCGAGTTCGGGCTCGGCATGCGCGTGAGCGTCGACAAGCACACTGTCGCATGCGCATGACCTGCTGCGCAAACTCGTCGGGGCGATCGGGCAAGAACTCGTTACCGATATTCATCGAGGCGCCCCAGGTTCTGGAGTCGGAAATCAGCGCGCAGCGCGAACGCGTGGGCGCGACTGAAAGTGGCCCTGCTCGAACTCGATAGATCCGGACGCGACCAGCCTGCTGTCGGTGGCCGACCACCTCGTGCGCCGCAGCGTCTGGCTGGTGGGCGGCGACGGCTGGGCCTACGACATTGGTTCCGGCGGCCTCGATCACGTGCTGGCGAGTGGCCGTGACGTCAACGTGCTGGTCCTGGACACCGAGGTGTATTCCAACACCGGCGGCCAGATGTCCAAGGCCACGCCCACCGCGGCCACGGCCAAGTTCGCGGCGGCCGGCAAGCGCGTCGGCAAGAAAGATCTTGCCATGCAGGCCATTTCCTACGGAAACGTTTACGTGGCGCAGATTGCCATGGGTGCCAATCCTCAGCAGACCCTGCTGGCGCTGCACGAGGCAGAAGCCTATCCCGGTCCGTCACTGGTGCTGGCCTACAGCCATTGCATTGCGCATGGCATCAATATGAAGAAGGGGCTCAATCAGCAGAAACTGGCAGTGTCCAGCGCCTACTGGCCGTTGATTCGATATAACCCGATTCTGCGCGAAGCGGGCAGCAATCCTTTCGTGCTGGATTCGCCGAGGCCGACCATTTCACTTAAGAAGTATGCTTATAACGAGCTGCGCTACAGCATGCTGGCGCGGACGAATCCCGAGGAAGCCGAGCACCTGATGAGACTGGCCCAGGAAATCGTAGATCTGCGCTGGCGAAATTACGAAGATATGGCAGGTTACGGCGCCAGTGATTTCCAACCGATGACGCGGGAATACCCGGACTGAAATCAGCAAGAGCCAGATTCGACGAGTAACGAAGCCAACGGAAGATGTGACAAACATGAGCACGAAATCTGAAAACCACCTACATGGGTCTCGAGCTTTGCTCGCCAATCGTGGTGTCTGCTTGTCCGCTTTCGGCAAAGATCGAGAACATTGTGCAGATGGAAGATTGTGGTGCGGGCGCGGTCGTGCTTGTTCTCGCTCTTCGAGGAACAGATTCGAAAAGAAACCGAGCTGTATGAGCAGGTGCTGGAATCGACAACCAATACGTTTGCCGAGGCCGCTGACTTTTTTCCGTGGTGCGGACGCCTACGAACTGGGCGGCAGCCCGCTATCTTGAGCTGATCCGGCAAGCCAAGGAAGCGCACGGCATCTGCCGCTATTGCCAGCCTGAACGGGATCAGCCCGGAGGGCTGGATCGAGCTACGCAAGTCAGATGGAGGAGGCGGGCGCTGACGCCATTGAACTGAACATTTTTTTTATTCCCGCTGACATTGAAATGTCCGGTGTCGAGGTCGAGCAAAGATACCTCAAGATTGTCCACCAGGTGACGGATGCCGTGAATATTCCGGTGGCGATGAAGCTCAATCCCTATCTGAGTGCGACCGGGCATGTGGCGAAGGAAATGGCTGAACCTTGGCGCAAATGGACTGGTACTGTTCAACCGGCTTTATCAGCCCGATTTCGACATCGAACGCCTGCAGATAACCAGCGATCTGAAGCTCAGCGAACCCAATGAGATCCGCCTGCCGTTGCTGTGGATCGCGGCGCTGTATGGTCGCCTGGGAGTCTCGTTGGCGGCCACGACCGGCGTGCAGGGCGGTAATGAAGTTGTAAAGTATCTGCTCGCAGGCGCCGACGTTGTGATGACCGCGTCGGCATTGTACAAGCACGGCATCCAGCACCTGCGGACGATGCACAACGAGCTGCACGGACTGGATGGAGAGAAAACAGTTTCAGACTGTGGATGCGTTTCGCGGCACCATGAGCCAGCAGAACATCGTGGATACATCCGCCTACGAACGCGCCAACTACATTAGAATCCTCGAGAAGGCAAAAGCAGCGACTGGCTGATTTGCCGACGGTCGACATACGTTGCGTCGACCGGGGCAGCAACTGCGCAGGCCCTTGTTCACGACCGGGTTAAGTCAAATGCGCCGGGTTTCTCTGTTCCCCCGGCCCCGTCAGTTTTTCTTACACCGCGGCCCGCTCTCTATGTTGGTCCGGCACCGGATTCACTTGCGCCGCCATTCCGTCGGCAGCTGAGCGCGTTTCATCCGTGAACTCCCTCACAGAATTCGTCAGGCGATGGCGGTTCGTTTTTCATAATGTAAATTTCTGTGAATGCTGGCACAGGTCTTGCAACTTTGGTCACTGAACAAACATTTATGGGTCTCTGGCCCGCAGGGTTCTGAAGGATCAGTGCCAGAGCGAGGGTTTCGCCAGGCATGATTACCCCCGGTACCTGGATCAGGTCGCCGGGCCGGCCGGAAAGTTTTGGCTGGACCGCGTGCAACATTGGGAAGGGTGGCTTCGATGAGCAATTTGTCTTACATACATCAGATTCAGAATGCCTGGCCAGACGCGCCAGCCTATCTCGAGTACTTTAGCCTGTCCCACCAACCTTTTGGCCACGAGGAAAATCGGGCTGAAGATGAGGCCGCACTGAATCCGGAAGACGTTGTCCAGCAGATCAATGTTGGCTTAACGGCCCCGGGTATCACGGTGCTGACTGGCACAGATGAAGCTGTCAAAGCATCTGTCATCGAGCGTAGCGTAGGGGAGCTTGGTTCGGGTATCTCAGTTGCCAGATTCGAAACCGCACCGGCCAGACCTCGTCATTTGTTGGCCGGCATACTGGAAGAGTTTGGCTTTGAGCCTTTCAGCGCAGTGCTTCCCCAGTACAGAAATGTACTGGGCGCTTTTCTCGAACACAAAGCACAGTCCGGCGAAGTCGCAGTCGTCCTTATTAACCAGTCCGAACAACTTGGCGACGAGGTCTTGAGCGAGCTTCAGCGGTTTTTCAGGGATGGTTCTCCGGCACAGGGCGTTCACATTGTCCTGGTGGGCCAGCCGGGCCTTGTTGAGAAGCTGGAGACACCTTTCAGTACGTTGTCCTGCAAGTATTTCTCGCTGTCATCCTCGGAACCGGTTGACGTAGCTGACTATGTTTTCGGATGCCTGAACGCGGCAGGGCTGCCAGGCCGAACTTTGTTTACCCGGCCCGCGCTTGTGCTCTTGCGCGATGTTTCCGGAGGTGAGGTCGGGGTTATTGACGACATCTGCCATCGTGCTTTGCTGGCAACCGCGGCCGCCGGCCTGAGGAAAGTTAACAAGCGCGTACTGGAAGAGGTTTTGGCGGGGCGCGATGGGTCAGGTTATGGGGAGCAGAAGAAGGCATCGTCGGCGCCCGCGTCGAGTGAGTTTGAGCGTAACAAAGCGGGATATCGGCGCCTTTCGTCGCTGATTATGACTCGCGACGGGAAACACATATCGCGATTCGAACTGACGAAACCAAGGCTGATCATGGGTCGCCATAAATCCAATGACATCTATATTCCGCGACCCGGCATCAGCTTGTTTCACGCCGTGCTCGTCATGGATGGAAAAGACGTCTTCCTGTTCGACTTGCGAAGCACCAACGGGACGACCGTCAATGGCCAGGAAATCGCAAGAAGAAAACTCATCGACGGCGATGTCATCGAGTTTGGGTCGCTTTCGCTGAAGTTCTGTCAGGGGACCAGTGGCTTAGCGGAGCTGCCGGAGCACAGCACGCTGCCGGGGTTTACCGAGACAGTCGTACTTGAAGAGTCGGATAAAGCAGAGCCCACGATGTACCTGCAGGGCAGCCTTTAAGGCTTCTTGCTGAACTAAAGCCGAAGCAGGCTCAAGCCGCCGCTTTTTGGCACGCCGGGCCCCTAGGCTCTGTTCCCAACAGAGCCGAGTGACAGGACGCGCCGGGCCTGTTGCAGATGCGGCAGGTCGTACATACGGCCGTCTATGCCGACGACGCCGGCATCTGGATCCGCCGCAAATGCTGCGACCACCTGTCTGGCCAATGCTATTTCCTCGTCGGTTGGCTGAAATGATGCATTGATGATTGCGACCTGGGCGGGGTGAATCGCCAGGCGCCCCGTGAACCCTTCGGAGCGCGACTGCTGACAGGATTTTTCAAGGCCTTCCAGATCCCGAAAGTCGACGAACAGGGTATCTATTGCCTGTACGCCTGACGCATGTGCAGCAAGCAAGGTCAGCGAGCGAACCAATTGGTAAGTGAATAACCATTGACCGTCAGCATCGCGGTTAGTGCTCGCGCCCAGCGCGCTGCTGAGGTCCTCGGCCCCCCAGGTCAGGCCCGCCAGCCGTGCCAGATGCGCATCCGCATAGTCGCCAAGCCGAAACGGTGCCTTGGCGGTCTCTGTTGCAATCGGCAATATCTTCATAAAACCGGCGGAAAGGCCTGACTCGGTTTCGAGGCGATCAAGCGTTTCGCTCAGCCGCTGAACGTCAACGGGTCCTTCGGCCTTCGGAAGCATGATGCCATTTGGCGCCCCTGCTGCGATGGCCTTGAGGTCCGCTTCGGCGTGCAAGCCATCGAGCGGATTGATGCGCACCCAGAGTTCCGGAGTGCGATTGCCAGGCCTATGATCGCTGAGAAACTCGGCAACCTGTGCGCGGGCAATTGCCTTGCGAGCAGGGGCGACAGAATCCTCCAGGTCCAGAATCACCGCGTCCGCACCTGAATCCTCAGCCTTGGCCAGCTTTCTCTCGCTGTCTCCCGGTACAAAGAGCAAAGATCGGAGCATTATGGCTTGGGACGCTTCAGCTGCAGGCCGGTGCGCTTGCAATGCGCGACCAGTTCATCGCGCTGGTTGTAGGCACGGTGCATAAACGTCACGATGCCCTGGTTTGGCCTGGACTTGCTTTCGCGCAGCTCCGTCACTTCTGTCTCTATGCGCAGGGTGTCACCGTGAAAGACGGGTTTGGGGAAGCGTACCTCGTCCCAGCCCAGGTTGGCGACGGCCGTCCCCTGCGTGGTGTCACCCACCGAGACGCCCACCATCAGGCCCAGTGTGAACGTGCTGTTGACGATCCGCTGACCAAATTCCGTATGTTCCTTGCAGTACTCTTCGTCGAGATGCAGGAGCGCAGTGTTGTGGGTAAGCGCGCAGAACAACAGGTTGTCCGACTCGGTCACGGTGCGTCTCAGGTCGTGCTTGAACACCTGCCCGACTTTCAGATCGTCAAAAAATACGCCAGCCATAATATCGCTTTCTTACGGAGTGATCAGAAGCGCGGGCAGATGCAATGAGAAGCAGGCAATTTATCAGTTGCCGTGCAGGCTCGAATCGACCCGCGAAGTATGTGATTCTGTTGCTACTTGCCAAACACCTTCTTCAGGAGGTCCGTTGTTCGTTTGGCCGGATTCTGGCGAATGGCCGCCTCTTCCTTTGCCAGGTAGTGGAATATGCCATCCATGCCTTTTTGCACAACATAGTCACTCATGTCGGCGTCAACTTTCGGCGCAAATGGCACCGAGTTGTAACGATCCATGACCGCGCCATAGGTTTTTACGGCACCGGCATCCGCCAGACTCTCGTCCACAACAGGTTTCATTTCCAGCGCAAGAGGCGCCGACATTTTGGATCTGAAGTATTGTGTCGCCGAATCCTCAGGGCCATTGTAGATAGACATGACGTCGTCAAGTGTCATGTCATCGATCGCTGCCAGAAACAGGCTCTTCGCCTTCGGCGTCGCAATCTCGGCCGCCCGATTCAGCTTCAGTTCGAGATCACTCAGCATCGAATCCATGCCAAGTTTGCCAAGCACGTCTTTGACCTTTTCCAGCTGGCCAGGGAGCGGTATGTGAATTTCCGGGTCGAGGTTGAAGCCATTCTCGGTGCCAAGCTGGCCCACTACCGTCTCCGTGCCGACCCGCAGAGCATCCTTAAGACCTCCGCCGATTTCATCAGAACTCAATGCCTGGGTCGTGCTCTCACTACCGCCCAGTTTGCTCTTCAATTTGTCCAGCCAGCCGGCGGACACGCTGCCGGTGGCGCCGATCAGCATCAGCCCGGTCAGGATGCGCGACGATGCGTGCTGCTCCGATGTGCGTCGTGTGAGGTTGATTGTGCAGTCATAATTTGGCTCCGGTGTTCGGAAGTGGCGTACGACTCTATCGATCGCGCCGTAGAACAGCAGTCAGACGGTCAAAGTTGCATGCATTTGCGCCGAATTCAAAGCCTGTTTACGCCTGAATCTGAGGTTTTTATCACACGGCGATACTGCGAAATGCTTCAATTAATGCGTGAAGTATGCGTCATATCAAGCTATTTAGGCTACGTTTTTTCTTCAGCACAGTCATGCTGGCAGACTCTTGACTTTGGATTTGTTGGTGCAGGCCTGTCAATGATTCTTACAAGGCCAATTGGTCCGAACCTCAACCGGCTGGTGAGAATGTCATGCTAAATGTTTGTATTCGCGAAAGTTCGGTATTGGCCCGCCGTGGCGCAGGCCGCGCGAGATTCTGCGGCCTATTACAGTTTTGTTTTTTTCGCCAGCCGACGTTTGACATAAGTTGATGACTTAACAATAAAATTTCCCCCCCGGCATGCTTCTTGCCTGTTTCTGGTAATCAAAAAGAAATCAGAACCCCGTTGAGTATCAAGGACTAAGGGGTCGATTTGGGCGAATGGGTAGTGTTAGCAGAGGCGTTCTTCAAGGCCGTGTAAGGGCTTTGGGGTTGTTCTTGCCAATCAATTTGTTCGCGGAATTGCGCGAATTGGCGGGTTGGCAGCAGCAAGCGCAGCTGGCAACGAATCACGTATTGAGGGTGTCTGAAATGTCTGTTCAGAAATTCGGTCGGCGTCTCCGGGTCATGCCGTTGCTGGTTGTTCTCGTGTCTGGGATGAGCTTGGCAAACGCGGACGACCCCACGCAGAGAAAACGTGACGGCGGGGCCGATGCCCGGCGCGCTGTGCAACAGCTTCCCGCTATCAGGTTTATAAATTCCAGTGCGCGGATCCTGGCGCGTGGTCCTGGCATCCGGCCGGCGATTGTCGACACTGTACCCGGCGCGCCTTGTACGCCGGCAACGAACGGATCTTCAGGTGATCCCGGTGAAGACGGAACGGCCGGCGGGGCCGGTGGCGACGCTTCGGCGAGCGCTAACGCAAGTGACTCCTCAAACACTGCAACGGCGAACGGGGCTAACGGTTGTCGCGGGGGCAATGGAGGCACCGGAACGCCTGGCACCGCGAACGGTGGAAATGGCGGTAACGGTGGCGATGGCGGCGATGCGGACGCAACGGCAGAAACAACGATAGCCAGTGGTAATGGCTCCGCAACCGCAACGGCCAATGGTGGTGACGCGGGTGCGGGTGATACGGGCGGGAGCGCGCCCGGCGGTGGCACGCCCGGATGGGCGGTAACGGAGGTCAGGGTGGTGACGCCTTGGCATCAGCCGTCGTTGCGAACAGCGGCAATGGGTCTGCCACGGTTAGTGCCGCGGCAAACGGCGGGAACGGCGGCATCGGTGGCAGCTTAAACGGCAATGCTGGCGACGGTGGCGCGGCGACACTTGGAATTTCAGCGGGTCGTCTGTGATCGGCACGGTCAACGTGACCGGTACCGCGCGAGGCGGTAATGGTGGTGCAGCGACTGGCACGGGCAATGCGGGCAGCGGCGCGAGTGTGGTGCTGACTGATGCGGTG
>CAVWXZ010000032.1:0-13464 GCA_963759075.1 uncultured Gammaproteobacteria bacterium | reverse complement strand
GCCATTGTCTTGCAATCAGCTGCAGCAGCTCCTTGTCCAGCTTGCTTTGAGCTTCAGCAAGGTTGCTGCAATCTCCATCAGGCTGTTTTCATCCGGCTCGACAGCACCCTGTCACCATGCGGGCGAGCCCTGCGCTTTCTATTTTCTATGTCACGGCGCAGGTGGACCAGTTCCAGCATGCTCACGGATCGCCGATTTTCTTCAGCAAACCTCTGCTGCGCCTGCAGACCCTCCGGGGCTTGCGCCCGGGTACGGATGAACAGATCCAGACCATCCTTGACCTGACTAGGTCATCCTTCAGCGCCACTACCCACGGTGCGCATCAGGTCGGACTCGGGTCCAAGGCCGAGGGCGTTGTTCCGCACGACCCGGGTCGGGTTCCGGCAGGAGTTTCTCCAGGCTCGGCAAGCCCGCTTCACATTCAACTGCGCGCGCCGCGCGCGCGCGCGCGACCGACGTAATAAAGGATGTTGTTGACGGTCTGCGGCGGTTGCGTGCCACGCCGTCTCACCCAGTTCGATGACCTGTGCTGGTCCACTTGCCCCAGCAGACGCTTGATGGCTGCACCGGAGTCGAGGCCACCGTCTCGCAATGCCTCCAGCAGCGCACCCACAACGCGCACTGACGGCTCCCTCGCCTTGATCTCCATCTCGATGCTGATAGCAAGCAGTACTTTGAGATGATTTGCGGGCATTGTTACCCGTGATCCATCCAAGCAGCGACGCCTGGAAAGTGCGGGCGCAGCGTTTTGCAAAGATCCGCAAGAGACCGAATTCGGCTCTCACGTAAGCGCTTCAGGCGGGGGCTCATTGTGACTGACGTTGAGCAGGAAGAGCGTGTTTTCGTTCAGCAGGGGCGTGCCGCAACGGCTGTAGTCCAGCAGCGGCAGCAATACAAAGACGTTGTGGGCGCCCGCCATGATGCGTTCGATACAAAATTGGCAGCTGCACAAGCGCCCGACGAGCACCTCCAGCGCATCGCCACGTGGCACGGCCGGGGCCTCCACAATGAAGCGAATCGCCTTCTCCATTTCGTCAGCGAGCTAGCGGCGCCGCAAGTCTGACCACACCGACGCCCGAATCCGACCAGCATGTCTGCACAGTCGGTCAGCGGATCGGATTTGTCGCCGCGCTCCAGGTAGAGCTCGAGCCTGACGCGAGCCTGCTCGAGAGACACGTTCAGCTCATGCCCGACTGTTGCTCATGGATTCGAGCGCGACCTTGCCCGTGCCGACCCGCTGTGAGGATGCCTGCTTCACTTTCGGGTTTTCAGGCTATCCGGACCCTGGCCGGGGCGCACCCTCGGCCCACTGGCCCGCTCCTCCTCAGCACCTGGCAACGTAAAGCCCGCCACCGACGTGCGCAACTCAGCCGCCAGTGTTGCAAGACGGCCGATGGAGGTCGATGCGGCGCTCGTCGCCTCGGCTGTCTGAGAACTGATCTCCCGACATGCCCATTTCTTGTTTGCGTCACATCTGTTGACGCACTGTCTGGCAGCGCCCGAATTCTGCACAAGACTCGACTGGTTTGATACCTGCTCGATTTCGTCAGCGTGCTGCGTTTTCCGCAATAATCGCCCGCTGACCACATCCTGTAGCGCTGCGCTCCATCGATACGACACCAAGGAAGCGGTCGTATCAATGGAGCGCAGCACTACGGATGTGGTCAGCGGGGCGATTCTTGCGGAAAACGCAGGCGCATCGCTTGACGAAATCGAGCAGGTATCGAACCAGATTGCGATTCTTGTGCAGAACATATCGGGCGCTGCCAGACAGCAGTCCACTGCGTCGACAGATGTGACGCGAACAATGGGCGTGCTGCGGGAGATCAGTTCTCAGACAGCCGAGGCGACGAGCGCCGCATCGACCTCCATCGGCCGTCTTGCAACACTGGCGGCTGAGTTGCGCACGTCGGTGGCGGGCTTTACGTTGCCAGGTGCTGAGGAGGAGCGGGCCAGTAGCGACTCGCAGGCCGAGGGTGCGCCCCCGGCCAGGGTCCGGATAGCCTGAAAACCCGAAAGTGAAGCAGGCATCCTCACAGCGGGTCGGCACGGGCAAGGTCGCGCTCGAATCCATGAGCAACGTCGGGCATGAGCTGAACGTGTCTCTCGAGCAGGCTCGCGTCAGGCTCGAGCTCTACCTGGAGCGCGGCGACAATCTCGATCCGCTGACCGACTGTGCAGACATGCTGCATCAGATTCGGGGCGTCCTGAGTGTGGTCGAGCTTTACGGCGCCGCTCAGCTCGCTGACGAAATGGAGAAGGCGATTCGCTTCATTGTGGAGGCCCCGGCCGTGCCACGTGGCGATGCGCTGGAGGTGCTGAGTCGGGCGCTTGTGCAGCTGCCAATCTATATCGAACGCATCATGGCGGGCGCCCGCGACATTCCTTTTGTATTGCTGCCGCTGCTGAATGATTTGCGCACCGTACGCGGCGCGCCCCTGCTGAACGAAAACACGCTCTTCCTGCTCAACGTCAGTCACAATGAGCCCCCGCCTGAAGCGCTTACGTCGAGACCGGAGACCCGGTCTCTTGCGGATCTTTGCAAAACGCTGCGCCCGCGCTTCCAGGCGTCGCTGCTTGGATGGATCACGGGTAACGATGCCCGCAATCATCTCAAAGTACTGCTTGCTATCAGCATCGAGATGGAGAATGCGGCGAGGGAGCCGTCGGTGCATCGCCTGTGGCGCGTTGTGGGTGCGCTGCTGGAGGCATTGCGAGACGGTGGCCTCGAATCCGGTGCAGCCATCAAGCGTCTGCTGGGGCAAGTGGACCAGCACATCAGACAGGTCATCGAACTGGGTGAGACGGGCGTGGCACGCAACCCGCCGGACGATCTCGTCAACAACATCCTTTATTACGTCGGTCGCGCGCGCGGCGGCGGGCACCGCGTAAAAGATGTGAAGCGGGCCTTCGACCTGGAGAAACTCCTGCCGGAACCCGACCGGGTCGTGCGGGAACGAGACGGCCTCGCCGGACCGAGTCCCGACCTGATGCGCACCGTGGGTATGGCGCTGAAGGATGACCTGAGTCAGGTCAAGGATGGTCTGGATATATTCATGCGTACCGGGCGCAAGAACCCGGAGGATCTGCAGGCGCAGCGAGAGTTGCTGAAGAAAATCGGCGATACGTTGAGCATGCTGGGACTGGGTCGCCTGCGCCGTGACATAGAAATAGAAAGCGCCAGGCTCGCCCGCATGGTGACGGGTGCTGTCGAGCCGGATGAAAACAGCCTGATGGAGATTGCAGCAACCTTGCTGAAGCTCGAAGACAAGCTGGACAAGGAGCTGCTGCAGCTGATTGATCCCCGCCGTGAGCCCGGCTCCGAGGACGAAGATTCGGAAGATGACGCCGACTACCGTGCCGTTGCCCGGGCCGTGATCGGCGAGTGCCTGGTGAACCTGGCGCGGGTCAAAGATGCCATCGTGAGTTTTGTCGCGCACAGTGACGACCCCAACATTCTGGAAGACGTATCCGGCCTGATGCGCGGTATCCGTTCTGCCATGCTGCTGCTGGAAAAGGATCGGGTGAGCGACCTCGTGTCGCGGATCGGAGATTACGTCCAGCACCATATTCGTTTCAGCGGCAAGGCGCCCGGCGGCGCTCAGGTTGAGCGCGTTGCGGACGCCATTGTCAGCCTCGAGTACTACCTCGAGACACTCAAGGCGGGCCGCGCAGATCCGTGGTACATGCTGGACAACGCAGAGGCGTCCATGCAGGCCCTGCGCAGGGCAGACGAACTGCCTGATTTCGAGTCCGGCAGCGAAGCGATTGCGCGCGGCGAGCCGACCGCCAGCATCACCCAGCTGTACCGCGAGGGCGTGGGTGACTTCGATCATGTCGGGACCACCCAGATCACCGCTTCACCGACGCGCGTCCTTCGCAAGGAGACGCGCAAAGTTGAAGTTTTCAGCCCGGGAGAACGCTCGGATCCGGAGTTCCTCGAGCTGTTCATTGAGGAGGCCAAGGAAGAAACAGCCGTAATCAGCAAGGCGGTGGCCCGCCTCAAAGACACCCGTTCTGACAAGGATGCGCTGCAGACCCTGCGCAGGTCTTTTCATACGCTGAAGGGCAGCGGACGCATGGTAGGCGCGCAGCTGATTGGCGAATACGCCTGGTCAGTGGAGAATCTCCTGAACCGGGTGATCGAAGGTACCGTGAGCCTGGATGAAGCGTTTGAGTTTGTAGATTCCGCGGCACGAGCCGTACCTGAGCTGGTTGAACAGCTCGAAGTCGGTACCGACCCCGACGTCGATATCGACGCGATGATGAGCAAAGCCTGGGCATTCGTTAATGGCGAAATCGAGGCCGAGAAAACCACGGTTGCGCCGCGGCTCGATGAGCAACGCGTCAGCGAAGAACAGGAGACGGAAGCGACCCGGGTGATGCCGTCTTATCCGGACGCACACAAGCTGAAGATCCCGCGTCCTCTGGTTGCGATCGAGATGGACTCGGCGTTACTCGAGATATTTGCGAAAGAAACGGCCAGTCACCTGAAGACTTTGCGGGAGTTCATCAAGGCTTGCGCGGACAGGGAAGCGCCTTTTGCTCTGAACGAAGATGTCCGGCGCGCTGCGCACACTCTGCACGGCAGCGCCAACATGGCATCGGTCGCCGAAATCGTGGCGATTGCGGCCCCGCTCGATCAATACGTCAGCGAAAGTTTTAATGCCGGTCAGAGAGTGCCGGAAGCAGCTTTGAAAGTGCTGGCGGAGGCCGCCGATGTGATTGAGGCGCAGGTTGCCTGCATAAACCAGCCGTCGGCATTGCCCGATACGGCGCATCTGCAGAGTCAAATAGCCGAGCTGCAGGAAGCGGCTGGCGAGCCGGAAGTGCCCACCGAGGGGCTGGAGGTTTCCGAATTCGAGGTGCTGGACACCGAGGACGACGGCGACACGATTGTCACCCGGCTCGTCGAGGTCCCGGGTCAGCTGAAGGAGCAGGCCGACGGATCGCCACAGACCCGGGAAGACGCGTCGCCTGAGACCGAAGCAGCAGAGCCACCAGTGGTGGACGAGCCGGTGTCGCCGGAATCATCAGAAACAAGACTGATGCAGAGGTTGCCGGAGCAGCCAGAGTTGGCTGAGCCGCCTGTGCCGCAGGTACCGGAGCAGCCCGATGATTCAGAAACGCGCGTGATGCGGGAGGTATCGGAACTGCCGGAACTGCCAGAGGCGCCGGAGCAGTCAGAGTTGGCTGAGCCGCCTGTGCTACAGGTACCGGAGCAGTCCGATGATTCAGAGACGCGCGTGATGCGGGAGGTACCGGAACTGCCGCAAGCGGAAGCGTCCGCCCCGCAGCCCGAGTTGCCGGAGCTCGACGAAACTGTGCAGCAGCAGGCGCCGCCCGAGCCCGTATACCCCCCGTTTTCAGGTGCGGCCGCAGAGCAGCCTGAGAGCCTGTCCGCCGGCGTTTCGTATGATCAGGAGATCGCAGGGATATTCGTCGAAGAGGCGGGTGAGTTGCTCGATAATGCGGATGCCGCCCTGCAGGCACTGAATACTGGCGGCGAACGGGTCGCCGCGCTGGACGATCTGAAGCGGCAGTTGCATACACTCAAAGGTGGTGCGCGCATGGCTGGCATCGCCGTGATGGGTGACCTGAGCCACGAGCTTGAATCGCTGCTGCAGCGTGAAGACACCACCGACACAGGAGACGCGGATGCGTTGCTGCCTGTGGTTCAGGAAAGCATCGATCGCCTGCACCTGATGCGCGAACAGGTGTCGGACGGTGAAGAGCTGACGGCGGACGAAGATCTGCTTGCGCGCCTGCGTGACTGGACGCGCGCAGCGCTTGCCGAGCCTGAGACCCAGGCGCCTGCCACTGATACCACGCACGAAGATTCACCAGCGCCCACGCTGGCCGCGGACGAGGCACAGCCACAAGAAGAGCAGACGCGCGAGCCTGAGTCGCCGCCGCAGGAGGTGTTTACCGCCCCGGTCGTCGAACCCGTGCGTCCGCGCTTCGCTGAACCTCCGGTCTTTGTTCCGCCCGAGCCGCGGGTCGAACGCCACGATCGGGCGCGCGTGGATGCGGAGCTCCTGCAGAGGTTGCTGGACAATGCGGGCGAGATTTCAATCTTCAGGGCGCGCATCGAACAGCAGATAAACTCGGTGGGATTCAACCTGGCTGAGTTGTCGCAGACCGTGACGCGCCTGCGCGACCAGTTGCGCAAACTCGAAATTGAAACGGAGGCGCAAATCCTGTTCCGTCACCAGGGCGAGGAGCCGGTTTCGAGGGGCGATTTTGATCCGCTGGAGCTGGATCGATATTCAAACATCCAGCAGCTGTCGCGGAGCCTTTCCGAAACTACGGGCGACCTGATGAGCATCCAGGAGTTGCTGGACAACCTCGTTAAGGAAGCCGATAACCTGCTGGTCCAGCAGTCGCGGGTTGCTACGGAGCTGCAGCACGGGCTGATGCGGGCACGCATGGTGCCGTTTCAACAGGGCGCACAGCGCCTTGGGCGGGTCGTGCGGCAGACGGCCGGTGAGGCAGGCAAGCAGGTCGAGCTGAACATCGAGGGCGGGCAGGGAGAAATGGACCGCCAGATGCTGGAGAGGATGATGCCGGTGCTCGAGCACATGGCGCGTAATTCCGTCATCCATGGCATCGAAGACAGGGACGAGCGTGCACGCCAGGGCAAGCCGGATGAAGGAAATATCACGATCAAGCTGCGTCGGGAAGGCGCCGAGACGGTCATCGAATTCGCTGATGACGGACGCGGTCTTGATCTCGAACGTATCCAGGCGCGGGCGGTTCAGCATGGCCTGGTAGCGGAAGGCGATGCACTGAGCGAAGCGCAGGTGATGCAGCTTGTGTTCGAGCCCGGCCTCAGCACGGCCACCGAGGTGACTCAGACTGCGGGGCGCGGCGTCGGCATGGATGTCGCGGCTAACGAAGTCCGCCAGCTGGGTGGCTCGATACACATTGAATCACGCTCGGGTCAGGGCGCGCGGTTTATTGTGCGGCTGCCGTTTACGCTTGCGATCAGTCAGGCGCTGCTGGTTAACACGGCTGACGAGACCTATGCGCTGCCCCTCACGACGGTGGAGGGCGTGACGCGCCTGCCCGTGCAGAGCTTGATCAGCGCATGGCCGCCGAGCATCCGACCGTGGAATACGGCGGACGCGATTATCCTCTGCAGTACCTTGGTGCGCTGCTGGGCCATTCGGCGATCCGCATCGTTGACGAGCATCTGGCGATACCGGTGGTGCTGGTGCGCGCCGGTGAGCAGTCCGCAGCGCTGGTAACAGACGAATTGCTTGGCGGGCGCGAGATCGTGGTCAAGTCTGTGGGCCCCCAGCTTTCGCGCATTCGCGGCATAGCGGGCGCCACCGTGCTCGGTGATGGCAGAACGGTACTGATCCTGGACCTCGGGGCGCTGATCCGCAAAGGCGCGACGGAGAAGGGGCTGCAGGTTGCTGAGGAAACCGATCAGCGGACTTTCGTGCTGGTGGTCGATGATTCAATCACCGTGCGGCGCGTTACCCAGCGACTCCTTGAACGAAACGGGATGCGCGTCATGACTGCAAAGGATGGCATCGACGCCGTGACGCTGCTGCAGGAGTATATGCCGGACGTCATTCTGCTGGACATCGAGATGCCGCGTATGGACGGCTACGAAGTGGCCGCCCAGGTGCGCGACGATCCGCGCCTCAAGGACATTCCTATCGTGATGATTACCTCGCGGGTCGGTCTTAAACATCGCGCAAGGGCCATCGAGCTGGGCGTAAACGACTATCTCGGCAAGCCTTACCAGGAGAGCCAGCTGCTTGAGGCCATCGAGCCACTTGTGGCGCGGCCGGTGCTCAAATGATGGCGGCAGAAGCCAGCGACGATCTTTACAGCCTGCTGGCCCCGCTGGCAGGTGGTCGCCTGATTGTGCCGCGAACCTGCATCACGGAGATCATTGGCAGCAGCGGCATTCAGCCCGTGCCGGACGCGCCGGCCTGGCTACTCGGGACGGTCAGCTGGAATGGCAGGAAACTGCCCGTGGTTTCTTTTGAAGGCGCCTGTCGCCGCGATGTGCCAGAGATCGGGCGACGCGCCCGCATCGCCGTGTTTGTGGCGCTGACAGAGCATCTGCCTGCAGGCCACCTGGGCGTGCTCACGCAGGGCTTCCCACAGCTGGTGCGCGTCAATCCCGGGGTGCTTGAGCTCGACCCGGACCCGCAGTACGCGTCGGATGTGCCAGTGCTTTGTCAGCTGCGGATGCTCAATGAGCGACCGCTGGTGCCGGACCTTGAGCGCCTCGAGGAGATGACCGCCGAGTACCTCACCGGCATTTGATACTGCCGGCGCCCGTCACCCCGGCATGGCCCCTTGCATGTCGCCCCACGCCAGTTGAGCGAGAGTAAGCAGACCGATCGCGGCGGTTTCTGTGCGCAGGATGCGCGGACCCAGGCTCATGGTCCGAAAGCCGGCCTCCCGGGCCGCAGAGATTTCCTCATCCGTAAAACCACCCTCGGGACCCACCAGCATGGTCACTGCGCTGAGTGCCTGCGGCGTGCCGGGCAGCGCCGTGTCAGCGGCGGGATCGGGCATCAGGCGCAGTTCGGTTGGCGAGTTTGCGTCCAGGGAGAGCATCAGTGCGGCGAATGATTGTGCCGCCTCCAGCTGCGGAAGCGTGTTGCGCCCGCATTGTTCGCAGGCGCTCGCTGCTACGCTTGTCCAGTGCCGGCGGCGGTTCTCGGCGCGTGGGCCCTTGAGTCGTACCACCGAGCGATCGGTCAGGACCGGCGAGATCATGGACACCCCCAGTTCGGTGGCTTTCTGCACCACGATGTCCATGCGTTCGCCGCGCGGGATGGCGATAGCGAGCCGCGTATGCAGCGGGCTTTCCCTGCTGATCAATTCCCCGGCGGCAACGTCCAGTTCCAGTGTGTCGCGTGCACCTCCCAAGAGCGTGGCAGGAAACTCCCCGCCCCGGCCGTCAAACAGTGTAAGCGGCTGCCCCGGCTTCATCCGCAGCACTTTCAGCACATGCCTCGCGGCCTGTCCTCCCAGCGTCAGCGGCCCCGGGCACAGCGCAGTCTCACCGACAAATATCCGCACCGGGCGCAAGTCAGCGAACTCCGCAGCAGTCGTGAACCAGCTGCCTGATGTAGCCGACCATCGGTTCAACGCGCGCAAGTTCGAGGAACTCGTCCGGCTGATGTGCGACATCTATATCGCCGGGTCCCATCACCACCGTTTGCATCCCGAGCTGATCCAGGAAAGGCGCCTCGGTGGCGAACGAAACCATGCCGGCCGCGCAGCCCGTCAGCGCTTCACACTGGCGAACCAGCTTGCAGTTGCCTGGCGTGTCCATCGCCTCGACACCGTCGAACAAAGATTGCAGCTCGAGCTGCAGTTCCCGACCGGCGATGGCGGCCTGCACCGAGTCGCTCAGCATCCTGCGCGCGTCGGCGAGTCGGATGCCCGGGGTCAGGCGCAGGTCGACATCAAGCTCACAGCGCGCGCAGATTCTGTTGGGGTTGTCGCCGCCAGCGATGCGCCCGAAATTCAGGGTCGGGGTGGGCACGGCAAAGCGGGCGTCGGTATAGGCGTCTGCCAGTTTGTTGCGCAGGCCGATCAGCCCGCGGATGACCTCGTGCATGCCCTCGAGCGCGCTGCGCCCCAGCGAAGGGTCGCTGGAGTGGCCTGAACGACCGGTCAAAATGATGCGCATCATCAGGATGCCTTTATGCGCCCTGACCGGTCGCAGCCCGGTGGGCTCGCCGATCAGCGCGTAGCGGCCCAGCGACGCCCCGGACTCGACCAGCTGCCGCGCGCCGGCCATGCCGCTCTCTTCATCGGCGGTGGCCAGGATCACCAGGGGCCGGCGCAGCTGGCCCGGCTCGATATCACGCAGCGCCTCGATGGCCAATGCGAAAAAACTTTTCATGTCAGCAGCACCGAGCCCATACAAGCGATCGTCCCGGCGCGTGGCAAGAAAGGGGTCCGAGGTCCACCTGCCATGGTCGAAGGGCACCGTGTCCGTGTGTCCGGCGAGCACCAGCTCCGCCTCGCCTTCGCCAAGCACGCCAACGACGTTGCATTTGTCGGCATGGCCGCCCACGGTCGTCAAACTCACGCGGAACCCAGCGGCCTCCAGCCAGCCGGCAAGGCGCTCGCTCACCTGGCGATTTCCGGTGTCCAGATCGGCATTTACGCTGCTGACGGAAGGGCACGCGATCAGCTGATCGAGCATGTTGTCGAGGGTCGGCAGGGTTCCTGGCATGGGCTGATTCTCCGGGCCCGACAGCCGGCACGCAAGCGCGCAGGCAGCAGGGGCCCGGCGGATGACATAGACTATCAGCCAGGCATCGAAAGGAAACGTCATGAACCTGATCGCCCTCGGACTGGGCCTGCTGTTGGAAAAGCTGCTGACCCGCTGGCTGCACCTGCGCGAGCCACACTGGTTTGACGGCTATTTCGACTGGATGCTGCGCCGCCTGAATAAACTGGACGGGTTTGTCGTGCTGCCGGCCGCGGCCGCTGCCGCCTTTTTGCCCGTGCTGCCTGTTTTGCTGGCCGCACACTTTTTTCGGGATACGCTGCTGGGCATTCCTTACCTGGTGTTCGCCGCGCTGGTGCTGCTGTTTTCCCTGGGACCCCGCGACCTGGGGGACGAGGTGGACGAATACTGCAATGCCCTGGACGCTGGAGAAGAAGAGCGAGCCGACGAGGTCGCGCGGGAGCTGCTCGAGGCGCCTGTCCCGGACAACCATCCGCAGCGGATTCATGCCCTGCGTAAGTCGATATTTATCCAGGCGAACAATCGACTGTTCGGCGTGATTTTCTGGTTCCTCACGCTGGGGCTGATTGGCGCCTGGTTGTTTCAGATTACGGAGGTCAGATGGTTCCTGGCGCTGGGGCCAGTGGGCGCCTGGCTATTCCGGATAACGGACCTCATGCGCAAGCGCGTCGTGTACAGCCTGGCGCAACAGGAAGACGGTGAGCAACGCCCGCGGCCTGCGCTGGCCCGCGCTGTATTTCGCTGTCACGGTGCCCTCGCGTGGCCGAGCGCAAGGCTGCTGGCCATCGGCTATGCCCTGGCGGGCAGCTTCGAGGACGCGGTGTCTGACTGGCGCGCCTACTACCAGAACACCGCAGAGCATTTCTTCGAGGTCAGCAACGACGTGCTGGCTGCGGCCGGCTGTGGCGCTCAGGGCGTGTCGCCCTCGGGGGAGGATCTCAGTGCGGACGGCGTCTGCGAACTCGAATCCGCGGCGGCGCGCGCCGCCATGGCCCTGGTCGGCCGCACCCTGATCGTATGGATCACCTTTATCGCGCTGGCGACTCTGCTTGGCTGGACCGTCTGAGTTCACCTTGATTCCGCGACTCCACTGCCTGTGGCCGACCCTGGCCTGCCTGGTGTGGCTGTCAGGCTGCGCGCCTGAGGCCGGCAGGCCGCAACAACCGACGACTGGTGGACCGCGCGTCGTCAGCCTTGCGCCGCACCTCACGGAGCTGGCGTTTTCCGCCGGCGCCGGAGACCGCCTCGTCGGGGTCGTCGAGTACAGCGATTATCCGGAAGCCGCGCGGCGGATCGCGCGTGTTGGTGACGCTTTCAACGTCGACTTCGAGCGCCTGAGTGAGCTTGCGCCTGATCTGATACTGGCGTGGAAAAGCGGTACGCCAGCGCCGGTGCGCGAGCGGCTGCTGGCACTGGGCTACAAGGTTGTCGTGCTGGAGACGCTCACGCTGGAAGACGTGCCCGAACGTCTAGTCGAGCTGGGCCAGCTGATCGGAGATGCAAAGATCGCCCGCGCAAGTGCGGATCGCTATCGGCAGGTGCTGCGCTCACTGCGCAGACAGCCGCAGCCAGGTGCCGAACCCGGCGTGTTTTACCAGATCTCGCTGGATCCGCTGTACACCGTCGGTGGCAAGCATTACATCAGCGAAATCATCCGGCTCTGCGGTGGCCGGAATATATTCGACGATCTCCTGTCGCCGGCGGCCGCAGTCAGCTACGAGGCGGTGCTTGCACGTGACCCGCAGATCATACTCACCGACCAGCGCTACCTGGTTGAAACCCGTGCGGCCTGGTCGCGATTCATGTCGCTGGGCGCAACCAAGAACGCGGGCGTGCGTGGCATCGATGCCGACCTGGTTACCCGGCCGACGCTGCGCCTGGCAGACGGCGCCCGCCAGGTGTGTGCGGCAATAGGGCAGGCGCGGGAGCCAGTGGATGAATTGAACGAGGGCATGCAATGAACAATCAGAAAAAAACAGCCGGTGACGTTCATTGGAGCCTCTGGGCAATAGGCGTAGTCGGGCTGCTTTTTAATCTTGCCGGCAGCGTGAATTTCATTTCCCAGATGAACGCAAGCACGGTCGCGGCCATGCCAGAAATGTATCGTGTGATGGTAGAAAGCCGGCCCGCATGGGCCACCGGAGCATTTGCCGTCGCGGTATTTGGCGGCGCGCTGGGTTGTCTTCTGCTTCTGCTCAGAAAATCAGCCGCGTATTACGTTTTCATTGCATCCCTGCTTGGCGCGATCGCGGCGCAGGTTCCTTACCTGGGTATGACCGGCTTCCCGCCGGAGGCGCTGATCGGCGGACTCGTGCAGCTTGTGGTGACCGCGTTCCTGATCTGGTACTCGAAGTCAGCCGAACACAAGGGCTGGATCGGCTGATCAAAAAAGGGGTCAGCAGCCCTGGCTCTGACCCCGCTTAAGTTTTCAAAACAGCTTTCTGCAGAGCAATCCGCGGCAATGGGTTTTGCTGTTTCAAATCCGACTATGGCTTACTTGCGGGATGAATACCGGGCGCCTGTGGCTCACCGACTTCTTTTTGTCCCGCAAGGCTGTCACCGACATCGTCATCCGCCAGCGTATCGAGATGCATCAGCTTCTTGACTAGCGGAGAAATGGCAATCACGCCCACACCAACCGCGACGGAAAACCAGCCAACAGAGGTGTAGACCTCCAGCACACGGTCGGGACCCGCATCATCCGCGCCAACGGCTGCGGCGATTAACCCCGCGGCAAAGTTTCCTGTCGCCGACGCAAAGAACCAGGTACCCATGATCAGGCTTGCCATGTGAGACGGCGCCAATCGATTCATGGCGCTCAATCCAACAGGCGACAGGCAAAGCTCGCCGGTTGTATGCAACAGGTAAATGAGAAAGACGAAGACAACCGGGGTCAGATTGCCCGTACCCGCCGCCAAAGCACCCGCTACCAGCACCAGGAAACCGGCGCCCAGCTGCATCAGGCCCAGCCCGAACTTGGCGGGTGCGGAGGGCTCGAGACCGCGCCGACCGAGAAAGGTCCAGAGCAGCGCAAATACCGGCGCCAGCAAGACGATGTAGATGGCGTTGATTGACTGGAAAACCGATGCGGGAACTTCAATACCGAAAATGTGCCGATCGACGCTGCGATCTGTAAACAGATTCAGTGAGGACCCCGCCTGCTCAAACAGCGCCCAGAACAGTATTGATCCAAATATCAGAAACATTGCGGCAAAAATGCGGTC
>CAVWXZ010000031.1:0-138866 GCA_963759075.1 uncultured Gammaproteobacteria bacterium | reverse complement strand
TACCATTCGCCGGTTTTCGCCGCGGCGGAGAGCGCATCAGACCGGCAGGCCAGGCGCATCGGCGTACGCTGCGCAATCTCTACCAGGAAGCCGGGGTGGTGCCCTGGATGCGCGCGCGCGTGCCGCTGCTCTATGTCGAAGGAGCGCTGGCAGCCGTCGCGGATCTGTGGATTGCGCGATGAGTTTGCGGCCGCCGATGGAGCGCCGGGCGTGCGCCTGGCTGGGAAGGGCATCCCGCGCACTGACAGGCGATTTCCGTTGTGGTTCCGGCCCTATCTGGTAGCTTGTCAATCCGTCTTGCACCCGCTCGAAGGGTGCGCCTCCAGCGACGGAATTCCTGCAATGACCCGTTACATATTTATCACCGGTGGTGTCGTTTCCTCATTGGGGAAAGGCATCGCGGCGGCATCGCTTGGTGCCATCATGGAGGCGCGCGGCCTGCGCGTCAGCATGATCAAGCTGGACCCGTATCTGAACGTGGATCCGGGCACCATGAGCCCGTTTCAGCACGGCGAGGTTTTCGTGACCGATGACGGCACCGAAGCGGATCTCGACCTGGGTCACTACGAGCGCTTCGTGCGCACGACCACCGGCCGCGACAGCAATTTCACGACGGGCCGGATCTACGAGAGCGTGATCCGCAAGGAACGTCGCGGTGACTACCTCGGTGCCACCGTGCAGGTCATCCCGCATATCACCAACGAGATCAAGGAAAGTATCGAGCAAGGGGCCGGCGGTGCCGACATGTGCATGGTCGAGATTGGCGGCACCGTCGGCGACATCGAATCGCTGCCGTTTCTGGAGGCCATTCGTCAGTTTGGTGTCGAAAAGGGCAAGCAGAACGTCATGTACATACACCTTACGCTGGTGCCGTATATCAAGACGTCCGGGGAAATCAAAACCAAACCCACTCAGCACTCGGTTAAGGAGCTGCGCTCGATCGGCATCCAGCCCGACGTCTTGCTCTGCCGGGCCGAAACTTCAATCCCCGATGAGGAGCGCCGGAAGATTGCCCTGTTCACCAATGTCGAAGAACGAGCCGTCATTTCGGCGGTGGATTCGGACGATATCTACAAGATTCCTCTGCTGCTGAATGAGCAACATCTGGACGATATCGTTGCCGAGAAGTTTGGCCTCGACCTGCCCCCCGCGGATCTTTCCGAATGGCAGCGCGTGGTTGAGGCCAAGGCCAGTCCGCGATAGTGAAGTCAGGTCGCGATGGTCGGCAAATACATGGACCTCAAGGACGCCTACATCTCGCTGACCGAGGCGCTGGTGCATGCCGGCATCCAGACGCGTACCCGCGTG
Source organism: uncultured Gammaproteobacteria bacterium (assembly GCA_963759075.1). Lineage (GTDB taxonomy): Bacteria > Pseudomonadota > Gammaproteobacteria > Steroidobacterales > JABDLF01 > JABDLF01. The sequence continues at coordinate 137,558 of CAVWXZ010000031.1, read as the reverse complement.
TCCATATCATTATGTCGAAGCCGAGGACGTCGAACGCGAGGGCACGGGAATGCTGGAAAGCATGGATGCGATTCTCGTGCCGGGCGGTTTCGGTGAACGCGGCACAGAAGGCAAGATCGCGGCCGTGCGGCTGGCGCGCGAGCGGGGCATTCCCTACCTCGGCATTTGCCTCGGCCTGCAGGTGGCAGTCATGGAATTCGCCCGCAACGTGGCCGGGCTGGAAGGCGCCAGCAGCACCGAGTTCGATCCCAACACGCCGCATCCGGTGATCGCGCTGATCACGGAATGGCAGGATGCCAGCGGCCGCGTGGAAATTCGCGACAGCGATTCAGACTATGGTGGCACCATGCGCCTGGGCGCGCAGGAGTGCCTGCTGCAGCCTGATTCAAAGGCGCGGCAGCTGTATGGCAAGGACGTAATCGTCGAGCGGCATCGCCATCGCTATGAATTCAACAACCGCTATCTCGAGAAACTGGGCGACCAGGGGCTGATTTTTTCGGGACGGTCACGTGACGGCCTGGTGGAGATCATCGAGTTGCGGGGGCATCCCTGGTTCGTGGCCTGTCAGTTTCACCCGGAATTTACTTCAACGCCGCGCGATGGTCACCCGCTGTTCAGCGGGTTTATTGCTGCCGCAAGAGCATTTCACGCTGAGAAAGCGCCGCGGGCGGCGCGGGCATGAACCTGTGCGGCTTTGAGGTCGGCGTCGACCGTCCGTTTTTTCTGATTGCGGGCCCCTGTGTTGTTGAGGGTGAGCAGATCGCGATCGACACGGCGGGCGAGCTCAAGGCGCTGACGGCTGAACTCGGCATTCCTTTTATTTACAAGTCATCCTTCGACAAGGCGAACCGCTCGTCAATTGGCAGCTTTCGCGGGCCGGGTATCGAGGAAGGCCTGCGCATCCTGGCGGAGGTGAAGAAGCAGATGGGCGTGCCGCTGCTGACCGACGTCCACGAAGACACGCCGTTTTGCCGAAGTAGCGGACGTGGTGGATGTGCTGCAGACGCCTGCCTTTCTTTGCCGGCAGACCAACTTCATTCTGAAGGTCGCGAGCCAGGGTCTGCCGGTCAATATCAAGAAGGGCCAGTTTCTTTCGCCGTGGGAAATGAAAAACGTGGTGGACAAAGGCCCGCTCTACCGGCAATGAGCAGATCATGGTTTGCGAGCGCGGATTTTCCTTCGGTTACAATAACCTGGTCTCGGACATGCGTTCGCTGGCGATCATGCGTGACTGCAATGCGCCGGTCGTGTTCGATGCGACGCATTCGGTGCAATTGCCGGGTGGACGCGGTGATGCATCCGGCGGCCAGCGTGAGTTCATTCCGGTGCTGGCGCGGGCTGCGGTGGCGGCCGGGGTGGCTGGTGTCTTCATGGAGACGCACCCTGATCCCGCCAACGCGCTGAGCGACGGCCCGAACGCATGGCCGCTGCAGCGCATGCGGGCGCTTCTGACCGTAATGAAACGGCTGGATGATGCGGTCAAAGCACAGCCGTTTGAAGAAAGCCGGCCTGGCCTCTGAAGCCAGGCGAATGGCATTCGCGGTTATGCGGCGCCATTGACAGGTATTTAGAATTCCGGTCCGCCGGCGGGCCGGTGACAAAACTAATGGAGTACTAATGAGCAAGATCGTAGAAGTGCGTGGTCGGGAGATTCTCGATTCGCGCGGCAACCCGACGGTTGAGGCCGACGTTATCCTTGAATCAGGCGTGCTCGGGCGGGCTGCGGTGCCTTCCGGGGCCTCCACCGGCAGTCGCGAGGCCGTGGAATTACGCGATGGTGACAAGCATCGATATCTGGGTAAGGGCGTCAGGAAAGCGGTGGCGAATGTTGCCGGGGAAATTCGCGGCGCACTGCTCGGGCACGACGTGCATGATCTGCAGGCGCTGGATCGCATCATGATCGACCTTGACGGTACGGACAACAAGGGGCGCCTGGGCGCGAACGCATTGCTGGCGGTGTCCCTGGGGGCCGCTCGTGCTTCGGCCATCGCACAGGGGGTGCCACTGTACCGGCGGCTTGCCGACGGCGATCAGCTGCAAATGCCTGTCCCGATGATGAATATCATCAACGGGGGCGAGCACGCGAACAATAGCGTCGACATTCAGGAATTCATGATACTGCCGATCGGCGCGCCGAGTTTTTCCGAGGCATTGCGCTTTGGCGCTGAGGTCTTCCACGCCCTCAAGAAAGTGCTGAATGGCCGCGGGCTCAATACCGCGGTGGGCGATGAAGGCGGATTCGCCCCGGATCTGCCCTCCAATGAGGCGGCACTGGAAGTGATCGCAGAAGCGGTGGGGCAGGCCGGCTACCGGCTGGGTGAGGATATTGTGCTGGCGCTGGATGTTGCGAGTTCCGAGTTTTACAGCGACGGCGTTTATCGTCTTGCTTCGGAGGGCGCGGAGTTCGACGCCGCAGGCTTCGCAGACTATCTCGCTCAACTCGCAGAAAAGTATCCCATCATATCGATCGAGGACGGGATGGATGAAAGCGACTGGGAGGGTTGGGCATTGCTGACACGCAAGCTGGGCGCTCACATGCAGCTGGTCGGTGACGACGTTTTCGTGACCAATACGCGGATACTTTCGCGCGGCATCAAGGAGCACATTGGTAATGCGATTCTGATCAAGCCGAATCAGATCGGTACCTTGACCGAAACGCTGGCAGCGATTGACATGGCGGTGGCCGCTGATTACGCGGCGGTGATTTCACACCGCTCGGGTGAGACTGAAGACAGCACCATCGCCGACCTTGCGGTTGCGACCCGCGCCAGCCAGATCAAGACCGGTTCGCTGTCTCGCTCAGACCGATTGGCAAAATACAATCAGCTGCTGCGCATCGAGGAAGAGCTGGGCAGCCGTGCTGTATATCCGGGGCGCGATGCATTCCGATTTGGCAAAGCATAGGTCGGGACGGCCGCTTGTTACGCGTGACGCTTGCGCTGCTTTTGACAGCGATCCTGTGGATGCAGTATCGGCTGTGGCTGGCCCCCGATGGCATGCGGGATGTCTGGCGACTGCGGGGCGCGGTGGCGGAGCAGCGAGAAGAAAACCGGATTCTTCGTGAGCGCAACGCCAGCCTCGAGGCGGAGGTGAGAGACCTGAAGGATGGCCTTGAGGCCGTAGAAGAGCGCGCCCGTACGGACCTGGGCATGATTAAGGAGGGTGAGACCTTCTACCAGATTGTCGAAGGCAGCAAGAATATTGAACAACCGCCCGCCAGGTAATGAACCGCGCTGCTGGGCGATCCTGCCTGCGGCGGGCGCGGGGCGACGCATGGGTGAACCCATCGCCAAGCAGTATTTGCCACTGGGCGGGCACCCGGTCATTCACTGGTCGCTGCAGCCGTTGCTGGCAGAACCGCGCATCAGTGGGGTCGTCGTTGTGCTTGCGCAGGACGATTGCGAGTGGGCTGACTATGCGCTTGACGAGCCTGGCAAGCTTTTTCTTACCACACATGGCGGCAGCGAACGCTATGATTCAGTACGCAATGGCCTGCATGCGCTCAGGCCGCATGCCGATGATGACGACTGGGTCCTGGTACATGACGCAGTCAGACCTTGCCTGCTGGCAGGCGACCTCGACTGTCTGCTCGGTCGTTTGTGGGATGACGAGGTGGGCGGCCTGCTTGCATTGCCGGTTCGCGACACGATGAAAGAGGAGGCCGACGGGACGTGCCGGGTGGCGCGCACGGTGCCACGTGCGCACATATGGCTGGCGCTGACGCCACAGATGTTTCGCTATGGACTGCTGTGCCGCGCACTGGATCATGCGATAGCCGTCGGCGCCGAGGTCACCGACGAATCAGCCGCTGTCGAGTTGGCTGGCTTTGCACCGCGTCTGGTGGAGGGTCACTCGGGCAACCTGAAGATTACCTATCCTCAGGACCTGTTGCTGGCCGAAGCGCTGCTGGCCCGCGAGCGTGGCGCATGAGAATCGGTCACGGCTATGACGTGCACGCCCTGGGTCCCGGTGACCACGTGATGCTCGGCGGCGTTCGTATTGCGCACGACCATGGGCTGGTGGCCCACTCCGACGGCGACGTGGTCATCCATGCGCTCTGCGATGCGCTGCTGGGCGCAGCGGGCCTCGCGGACATCGGCAGCCTTTTTCCGGACAGCGATCCGGCGCATGCAAACAGGAACAGCCGCTTCTTCCTCGAGGAGGTGGGTCGCCGTGTGGGCGAGGCGGGCTACAGACTGCAGAACGCTGACATCTCGATCATTGCTCAGGCGCCCAGACTCGCCGGCAGTATCGGTGCGATGCGTGCGAACCTGGCAGATGCCTTGCAGGTCAGCGCCGCAGACATCAACGTAAAGGCAACGACCCACGAGGGAATCGGGGCGCTGGGTCGGGGTGAGGGTATCGCGGCCCATGCGGTCGTACTCCTGGTTGCCGACGCATGAGCAGCGCCGCGCACTTTCCAGAGCAGGGTGATCCGACCCGCAGCCTGAGCCGCGCTTTCGGTGAGCCTGGCGTCAGTGGTGTAATCAAGCGCCAGGTGGGCGATTTTCGGGTCGCTGAGATGTCCTCAATTGTGCCCGACGGGCAGGGCGAACATCTGCTTCTGCACGTTGAAAAAACCGGCGCGAATACTGAATGGGTCGCGGGGCAAATCGCCCGCGCACTGGGCATCAGGCCACGCGACGTCGGCTATGCCGGCCGCAAAGACCGTCACGCGGTTACCTCTCAGTGGTTCAGCGCATGGCTGCCGACTACCGATCCGACTGAATGGGAGGAACAGCTGCCGGGCGAGATACGCATCCTCGGACAGCACAGGCACGGGCGCAAGCTGCGTGTCGGCGCGCTGCAAGGCAACCGTTTCGTCATTGTGGTCAGGGATATCGCGGGAGACGCCGGGCAACTCGAAGAACGGATCCGCCACGTGCAGGCGGAGGGCGTCCCCAATTATTTCGGACCGCAACGCTTCGGCCACAACGGTTCCAACCTTGCGCTCGCCGGCAAGCTGTTTTCAAGCAGGCGCTACCGTGCGAGCGCGCGCAAGCGCGGCATCGTGCTGTCTGCAGCGCGCGCCTTTCTGTTCAATGCGGTGCTCGAGCGCAGAGTTGTTGCGCACAGCTGGAACAGCCTGCTGGCAGGCGATGCCGCGAATCTCGATGGCAACAGAAGCGTTTTCCCGGTGACCGAAGTCGATGATGAGCTGCGCGAACGCATCATTCGTAAAGACATCCATCCGACCGGCCCGATGTGGGGCCGCGGCGCACTGATGACTACCGGAGAGGTCGCGGAGCTGGAGGCCTCTGTTGCAGCCCGCTACAGCGGCCTGGCACGCGGCCTCGAAGCCGCCGGACTCAGTCAGGCGAGGCGTCCGCTGCGCATGCAGGTCACGGACCTCGCAATGCAGCGTGATGGCACACACGCTGAAATCCGCTTCGAGTTAGCCGCAGGCGGCTTTGCGACCTCGGTTTTACGCGAGCTGCTGGTCTGCGAAGATGCGTCGCTGCGCCACGGCCGACCTGCGGAGCCAGCGTAAGCAAGCTTGCGCTGCGCAGGCTTTTTTGCCGGTCAGTGTTTTTTGAGCAGTACGTAGACTGCGCCTGTGCCCCCGTCGACGGGGCGTGCAGTACAGAATGCCAGCACCTCGGACCACTGGCGCAGTCGCCGGTCGACCATGTTCCTGAGTACCGGGCCGCGCTGACCGGAACGATTGCCTTTGCCGTGAATGACGCGCACGCAGTGCAGCCGGCGTTTGCGTGCCTCAACCAGGAAGTCGCGCAGGTGTTGCCTGGCTTCGTTGAGGTTGAGTCCGTGCAGGTCTACTTCGGCCGCGACGCTGAGCCGCCCCCGGCGGAGCTTACGGAACACGCTCTCCGAGACCCCTTGCGCCCGGTAAGCCATTTCTTCGCCAGTCTCGAGGGCGGGCGGTTCGGGTCCACTCATGCTTTCAGCGAGCACTGCACGCTGGTCCGAGCGCGTAAAGGCGGCCTCTGGCGCCGGCGGGCGTCGCTGGATGTGCAGCTTGTCAGTTACGATGCGTTTCGCATCTCCGAAGGCATCGGCCATGCTCAGAAGCTCGTCCTTGTTCTTGGTCATGACTGCGTTCCCCGCTGGCACTTTCGGCTGCGTCTCGCTACAGGGTACCGGGCTATTCCAGTATAGTTACGCCCTGATGCCGGTCCAGCGCAAGGCGTTGCCGCTCAGTCGCCGCGCGCGCCGCATGCGCAGTGACAGCCCTATCCACTGCAGGCACACAGGATAATACTTTTTGAAGATTCTGGTCAGTAACGACGATGGGTACCGCGCGCGTGGTCTGCGTGCGCTGGCGCGCGAGCTGGCCACAATCGCGGACGTTACCGTGGTTGCGCCGGATCGCAATCGCAGCGGCGCCAGTAATTCCCTGACGCTCGATTTCCCTCTGCGCATGCGCAAGGAGGCGGATGGCGTGTTCAGCGTCAATGGCACGCCGACCGACTGCGTGCATCTCGCGATCACGGGCGTATTTTCTGAGGAGCCGGACATGGTGGTTTCCGGGGTCAACAACGGCGCGAACCTGGGAGATGACGTGCTCTATTCGGGCACGGTTGCCGCGGCGATGGAAGGTCGGTTTCTCGGGCTACCGGCCCTCGCGGTGTCACAGGTCGGAGAACCTGTACAGGCATTTCGACACGGGGGCCAGGGTCGCCCTGGAACTGGTGGAGCGCCTGCTCAGGGGCAAGTTGCCGGCGGATACCATTTTGAATGTGAACGTTCCGGACCTGCCCTTCGAACAGCTGAAAGGCTTCAGGGCGACTCGCCTGGGACACCGGCATCGCGCGGAGGCTGTGCATAAGCAGCTGGATCCTCGCAACCGACCAATCTACTGGATAGGGCCGGCCGGGCCCGAGCAGGATGCCGGACCCGGTACCGATTTCGAGGCTGTCAACGCCGGCTTTGTTTCGGTAACACCGCTCCAGGTTGACCTGACCCGCTACGTCGCTATTGAGCAGGTGGCCGGCTGGTTGTCGGAATCGTGAATCCGGGCCATGACACCCGGCTTGGGATCGGGATGACGTCGGCACGCACGCGCGAGCGGCTGATAAGAAGGCTCCGGGAGCAGGGGATCAGCAGCGAAGCTGTGCTGGACCAGATTCGCAGTGTGCCGCGTCACCTGTTCGTCGACGAGGCGCTGGCCAGTCGCGCCTACGAGGACACAGCGCTGCCGATAGGCCTCGGCCAGACGATCTCGCAGCCTTTTATTGTTGCCCTCATGACCCAGGCATTGTTGCGCGACGGTGTCCCGCGCTCAGTGCTGGAAGTCGGCTCTGGTTGCGGTTACCAGACGGCGATACTCGCCGGCCTTGTGCCGCAGGTTTTTTCAATTGAACGTCTGAAGCCGCTGACGCAGCGCGCCCGGGCCCGCATTAACGAACTGGGTCTGCATAACGTCAAGATACGGCATGGTGACGGCTTCCGGGGTTGGCCTGGCAAAGCACCTTTCGACGGCATTCTGGTGACAGCCGCACCGCGCACCGTACCCGAGACACTGCTCGCGCAGCTGGGTGAGGGTGGACGCATGATTATTCCAGTCGGGCCCGCGGGCGCCCAGGAGCTCGTCCAGATAACGCGCCACGGCAACGAGTTTCAGCAGGAGCGACTCGCCGCTGTCAGTTTCGTGCCGCTGCTCGAGGGCCTCAGCTGATGCGTCTGTTCTCTTCGCTTTATGACAGGGCGATGCGCTGGTCCGTGCATCCCCATGCACAGTATTACCTCGCGGGCCTGTCTTTCGCCGAATCATCCTTTTTTCCAATACCGCCGGATGTGATGCTGGCCCCCATGTCGTTGGCGCGAAGAGACCGCGCCTTCTGGTACGCGACACTGACCACGCTGGCGTCTGTCGCAGGCGGGCTGGCAGGTTATGCCATTGGCTATTTTGCCCTGACCGCAGTGACGCCGCTGCTGCAGGACCTCGGCTACTGGGAGAACTACCTGCGCGTCCAGGTGTGGTTTCAGCGCTGGGGATTCTGGGCCATCCTGGTGGCCGGTTTTTCGCCAATTCCATACAAGCTGTTTACGATTGCCGGTGGCGCGCTCGGCCTGTTCCTGCCCACCTTTTTATTGGGTTCGTTTATTGGACGAGGGGGGAGATTCTTTCTCGTTGCCACGCTGATGGTGCTTGGCGGCGAGAAGCTTGAATCAGGACTGAGGCGCTACATTGATGTCCTGGGCTGGGTGACGATTGCGGCCCTGGTGACAGCTTATTTTGTTCTCCGCCATTGAGTCGTTCAGGTTGACGTCATAGGTGAGTGCGATTGCCCGGAAGTGCATGCATGATCGAAGCGCGCGGATCTCAGGCGTCGGGTCTCCGGCGGCTCGGCGCGTGGCTGATCGTGCTGGTGGTGCTGTCGGTAGCGGGATGTAGCAATCAGGCGCTGCGCTGGGAGGATGACACTTACACTGTGCGCAGCGGTGACACGCTGTACGGGATTGCCTGGCACTTCGGAATCGATCACCGCAAGCTGGCGCGCTGGAATCAGCTCGGTTCCGGGGATGTGATCTATCCGGGTCAGCGACTTAAGCTCAAGGCATCCGCCGCCGCGCGCGCTGCAAAGTCGGCAACTGCACCGGCGAAGCCGTCGGCTTCCGCGAAGCCCGCCGCTAAAACGCGTGAATCTCGGGCAGGATTGCCGCCCCCGGACTGGCGCTGGCCCGCCAGCGGTCAGGTGATCGCGGGCTTTGGCAATCGCGCATCGGTCGGCAAAGGCATCGATATCGGCGGCGCCCTCGGGAATCCCGTCAACGCGGCGGCCAGCGGCCGGGTGGTCTATGCGGGCAGTGGACTGGTTGGCTACGGTCAGCTTATTATCGTCAAACACAACGAAAAATATTTAAGTGCCTACGCGCACAATGCCAGCTTGCTGGTCAAGCAAGGCGATGCGATCACGAGGGGACAGCGTATCGCGGAAATGGGGGTCGGGCCCGGAAGAAAGCCGATGCTGCATTTTGAAATCAGGGTAGACGGCGAGGCCGTCGATCCGATTCGTTTCCTGCCAAAGCGATGAGAACAGGGTGCCTGTGGGGCAGGGTGCCGCCGGAAGACGGCCGCGTCTGCAATCAATAGGGGAGTTGCGATGGCACGTAAACCGAAAAGCCGGGTTAAGATCGGCGAAAAGAAATCGGACACGGCCGACCAGAGTGACGATACAGAAACTCAGCCCGCCGCCGCGGCCCCCGCGGCGGGCGCCGTGTTCGGCAGTCATCACCATGATGCCACCCGCCTTTATCTGAGTGAGATAGGTTTTTCTCCCCTGCTGAGCGCCGAAGAGGAAGTCTATTTTTCGCGTCTCGCCCGCAAAGGTGATCAGGCAGCGCGCAGGCGCATGATCGAATCCAATTTGCGCCTGGTCGTAAAAATCGCCCGCCGTTACCTTAATCGTGGACTCCCGTTGCTGGATCTGATCGAGGAAGGCAATCTCGGTTTGATTCATGCGGTAGAGAAGTTCGATCCTGAAAAGGGCTTCAGATTCTCGACCTATGCAACCTGGTGGATACGACAGACGATCGAGCGTGCGATCATGAATCAGACGCGCACGATCCGCCTGCCTATCCATGTGCTCAAAGAGATTAACGTTTACCTGCGCGCGTCGAGGCAGCTGGCGCAGGAACTGGACCGCGAACCGCGTACTGACGAAATCGCGGACTTCCTGGATAAGCCGGGCAATGAGGTTGCGCGAATGCTGGGACTCAGCGACAGCGTCGCTGCGGTCACCATAACGGGCGACAGAGATAGCGAGCGCTCATCGCTGGACGGCATTGCTGATGAAAGCACTGCTGATATGACCCAGCTGGTGCATGAGGAGAACCTCCACGGCGTGCTGGACAGGTGGTTGAAACGCCTCAGCGACAAGCAGCGTGCAGTAATCGAACGCAGGTTCGGCCTGCATGGCTATGAGAAAGCGACGCTGGAGCAAGTTGGCGAAGAGATCGGAGTCACCCGCGAGCGAGTGCGGCAGATTCAAATGGTCGCTTTGAAAAGGCTGCGCAGCATACTCGAAAGCCATGGGCTCAATGTAGATACGCTATTACGCTGAGATCTGCAGGATAGCGGCTACAACCGAGCGACCCTCCATGGCCAGGATATTGAAAGTCCTGCAGGCGGCCCTGCTATCCATCACTTCAAAGCCGATTCGTTTGCTGAGCATGGTGGCGCTGATCAGCGGCGCCGGGAATACCAGCTGTCGCCCCGTGCCGAGCACAACCAGGTCGGGCTGCATGCCTATCGCATCCGCAAAGTCGTCGGGCTTCAGGGCGGCTACGTCGGCGACAGGCCAATTCTGGTAAACCTGAGCAGGGCTGAGTAGAAAATGGCTCGTAAGTGCGATCTCTCCGACGAGGATCCGGCCGGGTTCGCAGCTGCGAACCTGCAGTATGCCGTCCTCGGTGTCACGCGTAAGCTGCATAGGCCTTAAGATAACCGATTGGCCAGAGTTTTCGAAAGGTCAGGAGCAGGACACACCGCATGCATGAACCCATCCCACAGGCTGGCCCGGCAATTCGCCAGCGGCCGCGCAGCCCGGCGGTCGAAAACGCCTGTATCAAGGTGGGCCTGTCGGCGCTGCAGGCGCGCATCGTTGCCGGCCGTGTCCACAGTCTGGACGAGGCACCTGACCGCATTGTGAGGCCAAAGCTTGCCGATTTGCATGATCCAGCCTTGCTCGCTGACGCGGAGCGCGCGGCGGCCCGCCTCGCCACCGCGGTCGTAAACCAGGAATGCGTCGGCATCCTGACCGACTACGATGTGGACGGCATCACCTCTCACGCGATCGTCTTCGAGGCCCTGACACGCTTTTTCGGATTGCCCGCAGGGCGCGTGCAGCACCACATCGGTCACAGGCTCCAGGATGGCTACGGCATCAGTGCGTCTTTGACTGATCGCATTCTGGCCCTGCAGGAGCGGCCTGCCGTCATCGTAACGGCAGACTGCGGGTCCTCGGACCAGGCGCAGCTGGAACGACTGGCGGCGGCCGACATCGACGTGATCGTCACTGACCATCACGCGATACCTGCAGAGGGCGTGCCTGCAGCTGCGCATTCCGTGGTTAACCCAACCCGCGACGATTGCACGTTTCCAGACCGGACCGTGGCGGGGTGCATGGTCAGCTGGATGCTCATGTGCGAGGTGCGCCGGCGCTTGATTGCCACCGGCAAGCTGGCGGCCGATGCGCCCAAGTTGGGCACCTTGCTGGATTTCGTGGCGCTGGGCACGGTGGCAGATGCTGTGTCGCTGTTCGGGGCCGGCAATCGCGCGGTGGTCTTGCGCGGTCTGCAGGAAATGAACCGCATGAAGCGGCCCTGCTGGCGTGCGCTGGCTCGGCTGCTGGGGCGACCTCAGGGCTATTCAGTCCAGGACCTGGGGTTCCAGATGGGCCCTCGCATCAACGCGCGCGGGCGCATGGCGGACCCCATGGCCGCCCTGCGCTTTGTGCTGGCCAGCGACGATGCCGAGGCGGCCAGGGAGCTCGAGGTGTTGGATGCAGACAATCGTGACCGGCGGGAGACCGAAAGCCAGATGCTGGCGATTGCCAGGGCGATGGCCGTGGCGCAGCTGGCGGAAGGGCGCGTCATTCTCATGATCTATCACCCTTCGTTTCATGCGGGGGTACAGGGTATTGTCGCGTCCCGTCTCGTCGACGCCTTCGGGCATCCTGCGGTCGTGCTGAGCCCGGGAATGTCGCCCGGTCAGTTGAGCGGCTCTGCACGTAGTATCGACGGGCTGGATATCCGACAGGCGCTGCAGGGCGTCGCTGACGCCGACGGGGACTTGCTGCACAAGTTCGGCGGACACGTCGGCGCCGCCGGCCTCAGCGTTGATCTGGAGCGGGTGGCGCAGCTTCACTCGCTGCTTGATGCACAGGTGGCGCTGCAACTCCGCGGCCGCGAACTGGGGCCCGAACTTCTCACCGACGGTTGCCTGGAAGCAGCACAGCTCGTTCGGGAAACGGTCGGCGAACTTGAGGTGCTGGCCCCTTATGGGCGGGAATTTGACGTGCCGCTGTTTGAAGGAAATTTCCTGGTACGGAGTCTGCGGCGGGTTGGCAATGACGGCACGCACGTGGCGCTGGATCTGATGGTCGGCGAACGGCCCGTGCGGGCAATCTGGTTCCGGGCAGTGGCGAACAGCGAGGCCGCCCTGCCCCTGAGTCCCGGGCAGCATGCCAGGCTGGCCTACCGACTGGAGCGCGATGAGTACCGCGGCGGAGATTCCGTGCAGCTTCTGGTGGCGGGCGCGGGCCCCCTCAACTGAGCATCAGGCGCAAAAAAAGCCCCGGCGAAGGCCGGGGTTTCGTGGGTCGGTGTGCCGTGATCAGCGATCCATAACCCTGAGTTCTACACGGCGATTCTTGATGCGGCCAGCGCGAGTACCATTGTCGGCGATCGGTTGGCCGGGCCATAGCCCTTGGCCGTCAGCCTGTCCAGCATCCACCCCTGCGCAACCAGGAACTGCTTGACTGAAGCTGCCCGTCGCTGCGAGAGATCGAGATTGTGGGCCGGGTTGCCTGAGGTGTCGGTGTAGCCGGCCACTTCGACCATGATGCTCGGGTGCTTCTTGAGGGTCGCGGCTGCTTCTCGCAGCACGCGCAGCGAGCCGTCCGTCAGGGTTGCGGAATTCAGTTCGAAGCCGACGCCGGGCAGCTTGATCACATCCTTGATTTCGCAGCCGTGGATGTCCACCTGGGCGCCCCGTGGGCTTGCAGGACACTTGTCCAGGCGATCGACAACGCCGTCGCCGTCGCCGTCCAGTTCACAGCCACGCGCATCCACTTTGGCGCCCGCCACTGTACCAGGGCAGCGGTCGCTGCTGTCCGCAACGCCATCACCGTCGGAGTCCGTCTCACAGCCGTAGCGATCAACCCTGGCGCCGGCGGCAGTACCCGGGCAGCGGTCCATATCGTCGTTCACCCCGTCTCCGTCCCGATCCGTCACCGGCGGTGCGGGGGGCGGCGGGGGTGGCGCAGGGGTGCCAATCGGGATTTGCAGGGCGACATTTACTGAGCCGTCGTTCAGTGACTGGCTGCCGAGTTCTTCGTAGTACCGGACGTCGGCACGCAAAGACGCGGAGTTGGCTCCGCTGCCGAGGCGTGACAGCAGGCCCAGCCCTGCCGTCGCATACATTTCGAAACCCTGGTTAGGTACCGAGTTGTTGTCGACCCCGCCGGCACCCAGCAGCAGGAAGGGCGCCATCCTCGAATTGCGACTCAGGAAAAACAGGCCGTTGCCTTCGAAACCATACTGGTTGACGTCGTCAGTACCCGCGGGTTTCAGGACCTTGTTGGTAAATACAATCTCGAAGTTCATGCGTTGGTTGGCGGCCCAGCCGGTGCCCAGCGCATAGCCAAATCCGTACTCGGCGCCTTGTCCGCCGAGAACCTCCGGCACATAGCCATCGCCCGTCGTATAGCTTGCGCCCGTCAACAGGTACCAGTCATTCTGCGGTTCGTCAGCGGCCGATGCGTTCAGTGCGAGTCCAAGGCCGACAAGTGCCAGTAATGCCTTTTTCACGATTGCGTCTCCCAATTGAAGTGAGGTGCCTGCCGGGCAGCAGCATGTGGGCTCAGCGGGGGGCAGGAAGGTTGGGAGGGATTCTATACTACGTGCCGAGTGCCTGTCTAAGCCTTAAAGGCCTTATCAAGACTCTGGCCGCTTACTTCGTGATAGCATTGCGCGCTTTATCCGGGCTGCCCGGGTATCCGCTCCACCAGAAGGGTCAGCGCATGGAAACCAACGCACTCCGGAATCAGATCAGCGATCTGGCAGGCCGTGCTGAAGGCCTGAGGGGGTATCTTTGACTACGCCGCCAAGAAAGAACGGCTGACCGAGGTCGATCGGGAGCTCGAAGAACCAGGCGTCTGGGATCAGCCCGAGCGCGCCCAGGAGCTCGGCAAGGAGCGGGCGCGGCTGGCCGAGATTGTCGGATACCCTGGAACGTCTCGAACGCGGTCTGCGCGACGCCGACGGACTCCTGGCCATGGCGGATGAAGAGGGCGACGAGGCTGCGGTAAGAGAAATCGAAAACGATGTGGCCGGGCTGTCGACCCAGGTCGAAACGCTTGAGTTCCGGCGCATGTTCTCCGGCGAGATGGACGCGGCGAATGCCTTCCTCGACATTCAGGCAGGTTCAGGCGGAACCGAGGCACAGGACTGGGCCGAGATGTTGCTGAGAATGTATCTGCGCTGGGCAGAACGGCGTGGGTTCGCAGCGGAAATCATTGAAGTCTCCGCCGGCGAGGTAGCAGGCATCAAGAGTGCCACGGTGCGGGTCGCGGGCGACTACGCCTATGGCTGGCTACGTACCGAGACCGGCGTACACCGGCTCGTACGCAAGTCGCCTTTCGATTCGGGTAATCGCAGGCATACTTCGTTTGCGGCTGTGTTTCGTGGCGCCGGAAATCGACGACTCGATCGAAATCGATATCAACCCCGCCGATCTGCGAATTGATGTCTATCGTGCCAGTGGTGCGGGCGGGCAGCATGTCAACCGCACCGAGTCGGCCGTGCGAATCACGCACAACCCGACGGGTGTTGTCGTGCAGTGCCAGAATGATCGTTCGCAGCACAAGAACAAGGCAACCGCGATGAAGCAGCTCAAGGCCAAACTCTATGAGCGCGAATTGCAGGAGCGCAATGCGGAGAGCCAGGCGCTCGAAGACAGCAAGTCAGACATCGGCTGGGGCAGTCAGATTCGTTCCTATGTACTCGATCAGTCGCGCATCAAGGATCTGCGAACCAACGTCGAGATTGGCAATACCCAGGCCGTGCTGGACGGTGATCTCGATCCGTTTATAGAAGCCAGCCTGAAGCATGGGCTGTAAACTCGGATGATGGCTGGTAATGACTATGACTAAGAACCGTAAACAGACCAGGGGCGCAAGCCTGAAGAGGCAGGGGCCGCTGAAGAGCACGCGTCTGATCGCAGAACGGCGGGCGAAGCTGGCGCGCCTGCGTGAGGCGTGGTCAGGCTTTTCCGAACGATTTCAGGCGCAATGCACTGGCGGCTTCGCTGCATGGCGCCTACGGACAGCGGGATAACGAAAGCCTGGAAGCCGAGGGTATCGAAGTACGCGTGGCCGGCCGGATGATGGCGAAGCGCGTCATGGGCAAGGCCAGCTTCGCGCCCATCGATGATCACAGCGGGACGCATCCAGCTGTTTCTGCAGAGAGACGCTCTGCCCGACGGCGTGTACGACGATTTCAAGACCTGGGACGTGGGCGACATCGTTGCAGCCGAGGGTCGTCTGTTCAAGACCCGCAAAGGTGAGCTGAGTGTTGCCGTCTCGACACTGCGGCTGCTTAACCAAATCCCTGCGCCCGCTGCCGGAAAAATTTCACGGTCTGACCGATCAGGAAACGCGCTATCGGCGTCGCTATCTGGACCTGATCATGAACGAAGAAAGCCGCGCAGTATTTCGCACACGCACCGCGATGATCAGCTTCATGCGGGATTTTCTGGACGCCATGGATTTCATGGAAGTCGAGACGCCGATGATGCACGTGCATTGCCGGCGGCGCGCTCGCGCGCCCGTTCGTGACGCATCACAACGCGCTGGACATGCAGCTGTATCCTGCGCATCGCGCCGGAGCTGTTTCTGAAGCGGCTGATTGTCGGCGGCTTCGAACGAGTCTATGAAATGAATCGCTGTTTTCGTAACGAAGGGCTGTCCACCCGTCACAATCCGGAATTCACGATGCTCGAGGTCTATCAGGCTTATGCGGATTGTAATGACCTGATGAACCTGACCGAGACCATGATCCGCAGCATGGCAGGCGCGGTGCTTGGTACTTTGCAGATTGAATACCAGGGTCTGGCGCTTGATCTTGAGCCCGGATTTCCGAGAATCACGGTGGAGCAGTCCATCGTTGATGCCAATCCGGACCTGGACCCGGGCAGCCTGCGTGACCGAAGCTATCTGTCCGAGGTGTGCAGGAAGCTGGCCATTCCGGTGGAAGACCATTATGGCGCCGGCAAACTGCAGATAGAAATGTTCGAAAAGACTGTTGAGTCTGAACTGCGTCACCGGTATTCGTAACCGCATATCCGGAGGAGGTGTCGCCACTGGCGCGCCGCAACGACGACGATCCATTCATTACTGATCGCTTCGAGCTTTTTATAGCCGGTCGCGAAATCGCCAACGGTTTCTCGGAGTTGAATGACCCGGAGGATCAGGCCGAACGATTCCGGCAGCAACTGGCCAACCGCAGCGACGGCGACCAGGAGGCGATGCCCTTTGATGAGGACTATATCGAGGCGCTGGAATACGGCATGCCGCCGACCGGAGGGCTGGGCATCGGCGTCGATCGCCTGGTGATGTTGTTCACAGATTCACCGGCGATCAGGGACGTGCTGCTGTTCCCGCACATGCGGCCGGCTGCGAGCTGATTATCTGGCGTCAGCTGGCTCCGGCAATGCATAGGGCAGCGCTGCCAGCGTCAGGGCGGGTCGGGTTGGCGTGTCTGCCACCAGGCCCGAACGGGCTGCTGCGGCAAGGTTCACGACCGCCAGAAGCTCGCTGAGCTGCGCCGAATGCGCGACCGCAACCGTCGTACCCACCACCGTTTCTGCTGCGAGCATATCGGTGCCGAGCGTCGCAGCGTTCGGTAGCGACGTAAACCGCAGCAGTCGGCGCTTGACGCGGCCGAGATGGTGGGTGCGCGCTACCAGCTCCTGGCCTGGGTAGCAGCCCTTCGTAAAGCTGATGCCGCCGATCAGGTCCAGATTGAGCATCTGCGGAAGAAAACGCTCCGTCAGCGCGGCCGGCAGTTCACAGACGCCTGCCCTGATGCCTGTCAGCAAGAACGTGTTCTCGCCGCCGGAGGGTGCCGGCTGGCCTGAGAGCAGGATCAGCCGCTCCGGGCGACCGGGTAGCAGGCACCGCATGAGCTCGCCTTTCAGCGCAACAGGCCGGGCCTCCCCGGGATATGGCTGCCAGCTCAGGCTGAGTCCAGCCTCACTGGCCGACGCCAGTCGCACCTTCGCCCGCAAAATAAAGCGTGACAGCGCGTTCATGCAAGCGGTGGCGGCGCCTGCCGCCAGCAGCATGCAGAACCCGCCCGGCTGCTTCGCCAGCCAGCCGGAGTAACGTACACGCCCGGCCGGCGAACACCATGCGAACGGCAGGCTGGCCGCTGGCGTAAGCTGGCCGACGTCGCAGGTCAGCTGCGCCTGCAAAAACTGCTCCGCATCGGCGCCGCTGATCAGGATGCAATCCAGCGCGCCGGCGGCCTGCCAAAGTGCGGGGCTGTCTTGGCCTGCGGTGCCTGAATTTGAGGGTATTGGCTTGTTCATCGCAGGCTTCCAACTGGCTGCTGGTAGTCGGCTAAATTGCGCTACGCCGTCAGGGCGGCGAGAATAGCAGAAACGGAGATACACGATGGTCGACAATAAATCCGATCCAAAGCAGCCTGATGCGGCAACTGCGGCCTCGCACGACAGCCCTGTTGAAAAAACTTCGACCGACAAGGGCGAGCCGCCTGTGGAAATCGGAGGCCGGGAGGGGCCCGACCCGACCCGCTATGGCGACTGGGAGAAAAACGGCCGCTGCATCGATTTCTAAGCGCGACGCGCTGGGTTACAATACTTTCGGCGCGCGATCGCGCGCCGCTTGTTCCAACAATCGTTAATTAAAGAGTCCGCCCGCGATGACACAAGACAGCCGGCCATTATCGCCACACCTGCAGATTTACCGATGGCAGATCACAATGGCGCTGTCGATCCTGCATCGCGCGTCCGGCGTCATGCTGTCGCTGGGTAGCGTGTTCATTGTGTACTGGCTGCTGTCAGCGGCCTCCGGAGAGGCGGCCTATGTGCGGACGCAGGCCTGGCTGGGCAGTATGCCTGGCAAATTGATGTTACTGGCCTGGAGTGCAGCGCTGTTTCTTCACCTCGGCAATGGCATCCGCCATCTGTTCTGGGATGCCGGATTGGGGTTTGAACTACCGGTGGCACGGCGGTCAGGCTGGGCCGTGGTGTTTGCAGCCATCATTCTGACCGCGCTGACATGGTGGCTGGCAGCAGGTGCGGGGTCATGAGGTCGCCGCTCGGGAGGGTGCTGGGTCTTGGTGCGGCGAAGGAAGGCACAGGTCACTGGTGGTCGCAGCGCCTCACCGCTGTGGCGCTGGTGCCCCTTGTTCTGTGGCTCGTCTACTCGCTCATCCTGCTGGCGGGCCAGGATCACGCGCTGGTCATCCAGTGGCTGCGTAACCCCGTCAATGCGATTTTGCTGGCGGTATTTCTGGTCACGATGTTTTATCACTCCAGCCTCGGTCTGCAGGTCGTGATTGGCGACTATCTGCACCTCGGGTGGTTGAAAATTGCCGTGCTGGTACTCGTGAAGTTTTCGCACATAGTGCTCGCCGCAGCCGGTGTTTTTCTTATTTTGCGCATTGCGCTCGGGAGTGCACTCTGATGCCCGGAAAGGCTTACGAAATAGTCGACCATACCCATGATGTCATTGTGGTAGGTGCCGGTGGTTCAGGACTGCGCGCGACCTTCGGGCTGGCTGAGGCGGGGTTGACGACGGCCTGTATCACCAAGGTATTTCCGACGCGCAGCCACACGGTGGCTGCCCAGGGTGGCATCAGTGCCGCGCTGGGCAACATGGGTGAGGACGACTGGCGCTGGCACATGTACGACACCGTCAAGGGTGCCGACTGGCTGGGCGATCAGGACGCCATCGAGTACATGTGCAAAGAGGCGCCGGAAGCGGTCATCGAACTCGAGCACTACGGTGTGCCGTTTTCGCGCACCGAGGACGGGCGCATTTATCAGCGGCCATTCGGCGGCATGACGACCCATTTCGGCGAAGGTACGGCGCAACGCACCTGTGCGGCAGCCGATCGCACCGGCCACGCGATGCTGCACACGCTTTATCAGCAGTCGCTCAAGCATGCGGCGGAGTTTTACATCGAATACTTCGCGCTGGACCTGATCATGGAAGATGGCGTCTGTCGCGGCGTGATGGCCATGGACCTGGCCACCGGCAAGCTGCACCGCTTTCGGGCCCACCGCGTCATTCTGGCGACCGGCGGCTACGGGCGCGCGTATTTTTCCTGCACGTCGGCGCACACCTGCACCGGAGATGGCAATGCCATGGTTCTGCGCGCCGGGCTGCCGCTGCAGGATATGGAGTTCGTGCAGTTTCATCCGACCGGCATCTATGGGGCCGGTTGCCTGATCACCGAAGGCGTGCGTGGCGAAGGCGGTTATCTGACCAATTCCGAGGGCGAGCGTTTTATGGAGCGCTATGCGCCGAACGCCAAAGATCTTGCGTCGCGTGACGTTGTCAGCCGCTCCATGACGATCGAAATCCGCGAGGGCCGCGGCGTCGGCGCTGAGCAAGGATCATATTCATCTGCACCTGGAACACCTTGGCAGCGAAGTGATCCAGGAGCGTCTGCCCGGGCATTGCCGAGACCGCACGGATTTTTTCGGGCGTCGACGTGACCAGAGCGCCGATTCCCGTGCTGCCAACCGTGCACTACAACATGGGCGGCATCCCGACTAACTATCGCGGCGAAGTCGTAACAGTTCAGAGATGGCGATCCACACAGCGTGGTGCCTGGCCTGATGGCAGTGGGCGAGGCGGCCTGCGTGTCGGTGCATGGTGCCAATCGACTGGGCTCAAACTCCTTGCTGGACCTGGTGGTGTTCGGTCGGGCCGCGGCGCATGCCTGTCGGGAGGACACTGCTGAAGCCGGTAAGCGCCACAAGCCGCTGCGAAACGATGCGGGCGATGCGAGCCATCGAGCGTCTGGATCGGCTGCGCCACGCAGACGGCGCATCTTCAACCGCAGATATTCGCCTGCGTATGCAAAAGAGCATGCAGAGCCACGCTGCCGTGTTTCGAACCGGCGAAGTGCTTGAGGCGGGCGCGCAGCGAAGTCAGCGAGATTTTTGATTCGTTCGCCGACGTGCAGGTGAGCGATCGATCGCTGATCTGGAATACGGATCTGGTTGAAACGCTGGAACTTGAAAATCTGCTGTCACAGGCGGTGGCCACCATTCGCTCGGCGCTCAACCGGACAGGAAAGCCGCGGCGCGCATGCACGCGAAGACTTTCCCGGATCGCGACGATGAGAACTGGATGAAGCACACCCTGTGCTGGGTTGATGGGCGCGGGCAGTGCAAAATTCGATTATCGCCCGGTGCAGATGAACACGCTCACGCGACGAGGTCGAAGTGCTATTCCGCCCAAACCACGGGTCTACTGAACAGCAAGGCATAAGGAGCCAACAGATGGCGCAGATTCGACTACCGGCGAATTCCAGGGTCCAGCAAGGGGCGGACTTTCAAGCCCCGCGGGACCGCAACCTCGGTGCGGAGCTTTCGTCGTCTATCGCTTACGATCCGGACGGCGGCGAAACGCCGAGCATGGATACCTACGAGCTCGACATGGACAGTTGTGGCCCGATGGTTCTGGATGCGCTGATCAAGATCAAGAATGAAATCGATCCGACGCTGACTTTTCGTCGCTCCTGCCGCGAGGGCATTTGTGGGTCCTGCGCGATGAATATCGATGGTAGGAATACGCTGGCGTGCACCAAGCCCTGCGAAGATGTAAAGGGCGAGGTCAAAATCTATCCGCTGCCGCATCTGCGGGTCGTCAAGGATCTGGTGGGAGATCTGACGCACTTTTATGCGCAGTACGCGTCGATCAAGCCCTGGCTGCAATCGCGGACGCCGGCGCCGCCGGATCGCGAGCGCTTGCAGTCCAAGGAAGACCAGGACAAAGATAGATATGCCGTCAGCCTGCATTCTGTGCGCCTGTTGTTCGACCAGCTGCCCGAGCTACTGGTGGAACAGTGATCGCTATCTGGGTCCGGCCATCCTTTTGCAGGCTTATCGCTGGATCGTCGATAGCCGCGATGAGGCCACCGGTGAACGTTTGGATGATCTGGAAGATCCGTTCAGACTGTACCGATGCCACACCATCATGAATTGCACGAGCGCCTGTCCGAAGGGTCTCAATCCGGCCAAGGCCATCGCGGAGACCAAGAAACTGCTGGCTGCGCGCCGGCACTGAGTTCTGCCCGCAATGAGCAAGGCAGATCGGTTGCGCTGGCGATGCCGACGCGGCATGCGCGAGCTGGACGTGCTGCTGACCCGTTACCTGGAACAGCGCTATCGACTGGCGCCGGCCGGCGAACAGGCTGTATTTCTCCAGGTCCTGGACCTGCCCGACCCCCAGATACTGGCGTGCCTGATGGGCCGCGAGCGAGCGCCCGATGAGGCAACCGAAGCGCTTTTCGCGCACATCAGGGCCTGCAGTTGAACTCGAGACCGGGTTCTCTCTCTCCGTGCTCTGCTGCCTGGGGTTTTTGTACGGGCTGGCCGCGGTGGTGGTGTTAAACCTGTCCGGCCCAGGCTGGCCCGCCGTTATTCTGTTGTCGCTGGTCGCGGCGAGTCTCGCGGCAGCGATGCCGTTGTCTGGCCTGGCTTTTTCCGGTCGCAGCCTGCTGCGCGCGAGCTGGCACGCGGATGCGTCCTGGACGCTGTGCGACCGACACGGCAGGGCACAGGCGGCCCGGCTGCGCAGCCACGTGGCCTGCACGGATGGCCTTCTGCTGCTCAGCTGGGACAGGGCGGGTGGTCGGCGAGTGTCTGCGGTGTTTGTCCGCAATCGGGAAAACGCGGATGACTTCCGCAGGTTGCGCGCCCGTCTCCGCAGTGATTATGTCGCTTAGTCAGGGGCACCGGTCGCTGTTAGAATCGCATTTTCCCGCCGCCCCGCAAGCACTCAGCAGGGGCTGCTCAGGCAGAACTTTCAGGAACCCGGCATGTCTATGATGGTGGCAGCAAACGGCGCCGGTTTCTGGTCGGGAAGGGTCCATGAGCGCTAAGCGTGCCGACGCTATCCTGGTCGAGCGTGTCCAGAAGGGTGATAACAAGGCTTTTGACCTGCTGGTCCTGAAATACCAGCAGAGGATTCTCAAGTTGGTCATGCGGTATATCCGTGACCCCTCCGAGGCCGAAGACGTGACCCAGGAAGCGTTTCTGAAGGCCTACAGGGCACTGCCGAACTTTCGCGGAGACAGCGCGTTTTATACATGGATTTATCGAATCGCCATCAACACCGCCAAGAATTACCTGGTGGCCGCCAAGCGGCGACCGCTGGACTACAACCTTGATCTGCAGGATCCGGAGCAATATGAGATGCAGGCCAGGCTCAAGAATATCGAAACGCCGGAGCGGATGATGTTGACCGAAGAAATCCGCGCCACCGTGAACAGGGCCATCGAGCGGCTGCCCGAGGATCTGCGCACGGCAATCATCATGCGTGAAATGGAAGGTATGAGCTACGAAGAGATCGCTCAGGCGATGGAGTGCCCGGTCGGCACGGTCCGATCACGAATATTCCGGGCTCGGGAAGCCATAGACAAGCGAGTCAGTCCCTTGATTGATAACACTGATGCGGGAGAAGAACTGTCATGATCGACAAGATCAATGACCAGCTGTCGGCCATGCTGGACGACGAACTGGACGAGCGCGAATGTGAACTGCTTCTGAGTCGGGTGAGCAGGGACCCGCAGCTCAGGGGCGTCTGGGAGCGCTATGCGCTCATCGGTGACTGCATTCGTGGCAGCGTGCCGGAGTTTGTGGCCCCCGCTATGGCGGGCAGAATTGCGGATGCAGTGGCAAGTAACGAGGACACCGGTAGCCGTCGCTTAGCCTGCGCGCGGTGCGCGTTGGCGCCCGCTGGCGGGCTCGGCGATCGCCGCCTCGGTTGCTGCGCTGGCCATCGTCACCCTGGGTGACCTGGGGTCGCCCGCCAGCCAACCGAACACGGTACCCGTCGCCAGTCTGGCCGAAGACAGCTACACGTACCGGTGGTCAACGGAATGAGCAGGTGTCTGCAGCGATGCGGGAGCGCCTCAATCTCTATCAGGTCAGCCATAGCGAATTTGCAGGCCCGCTTCAGCGTCGCGCGATCCTGACGCAGATTTCCGGTGACGATGAAACGCTGTCTTCGGAAGAAGGCAGTCGCGAGGACTCGGGCACAAGGAAATGATAAAAGCGCGGGCACGTCTGGCTGGCCTGCTGATTCTCGTATCAGGCGTGGCGGCCGCGAGTGATATCGAGAACCTGGCTGGATCGCATGAACGATGCGATGCAGAACCTCAATTACCGGGGTGAATTTGTGCACGCCAAGGGCGAACAGAGTCAGACGCTTGCCGTCGTGCACAGAGCCGCCAACGGAGAGGTTTTCGAACGTCTCTGGTCCCTTGACGGGCCAAGCCGCGAAATTGTTCGCGACGACAAGTTTGTTACCTGCATCCTCGCCGACCAGAGAGCAGTGGTGGTGGAGCACCGGGCAGATGCGTCACTTGGCGGTCCGGCATTTCCGATGCTGACGGCCGAACTGCAGCTGTACTATGACTTCCTGGACGTCGACAAAACGGAACGTATCGCAGGCCGACAGACCCGGGTGCTTGACGTGCGGCCGCGTGATCCGTTTCGATTTGGCTACCGACTGTGGATGGACCTGGAAACATCACTGCCACTGCGCTCCGACCTGATGTCCGGTGACGGCAAGAGCATCGAGAAGCTGTATTTCATCCACGTCACCTTCCCGGAGAGTATTCCAGCCACGGATCTTCTGCCTGTCTTATCGGTGGCAGGCTACAGTCACTACAAGCGGCCCGAGGCCGATCCGCGTCAGGCGCGCAGCGAGGTGCCTGAATGGGTTGTGGGCGACCCGCCGCGAGGGTTTGCGTTGCAGCGTGTGCAGCGACGGCCCGGCGCCGGTGGTCAGGCAAGTGTCGAACACCTCGTTTATTCGGACGGGCTTGCTTCCGTATCCGTGTTCATCGAGGCATTGGCAGAGGGAGAGGAGAAAATGGTCGGTGCCGCCGAATCAGGGCATGTATACGGGGCACTGTTCGGCCCTTACCAGATCACTGTCGTCGGCGATGTCCCGCTGCGGACGCTGCGCCGGATGGCTCGCTCGGCAAGGCCACTGGCATCTCTCTGATGATCGTAGAAAGCGGTCGCGTGGAGCGCATCGAGGAAGGATTCGCCTGGGTAATTTGTGCCGGGCAGGTTGGCTGCGTCCGTTGTGCCGAGGGTCGGGGATGCGGGGGCGGCTTGCTCGGTCGGCTACTGGGCGATCGCCTGCATCGCATTCGTGCGGTCGCCGGCAGTCAGGCGCTGCAGGCGGGGGACCGGGTCGAAATCGGTCTTGACGAGGCGGCGCTGCTGCGGGGCTCACTCCGGGTCTATGGGTTCCCGCTGCTCGGTATGCTTGGTTTGCCGCTGCTTTTGCGGCTGTTCGCAGCGCAAAGCGGAGACGGCTCGCTGGTCATTGCCAGCGTTGTGGGCCTGGTGGCGGGCCTGGCGGTCGCCAGGCACAGCAGTGAGAAAATCAGTCGCAATCCGCTCTACCAGCCGCATATCATCAGGCGCGTCGACGGCTGGTGCTCTGCGGCTGAGGAATGACAGCGTGAGCGGGATGCGTCGGCTGCTGATGTACTCGCGACCGGGCTGTGGGCTGTGCGATGAGATGTACGAACAGCTTGAGCCATGGCAAGGCAAATGCGGTCTGGAGTTTTCAGTGGTAAATATCGACGCGGATCCGGCGCTGCAGGAGCGGTTTGGTCTGCGTGTACCGGTGCTGTTCCTGGACGGCGTCGAACTGTGTTTCGGCAGATTGGATGCCGACCTGCTGGACGAAGCGCTCCAAAGTCGCTGAAAAGGCCCGACGGACTGCGTCCACCCCGGATATAATGCGCGCTGCTTTAGTAAATCCAGGCGCCGCGCAGGCTGAAATTACCCCATGCAGAATATCCGGAATTTTTCCATCATTGCCCATATCGATCACGGTAAATCGACGCTGGCTGACCGTTTCATTCAGCTATGCGGAGGGCTGAGCCTGCGCGAGATGGAAGCCCAGGTGCTGGATTCCATGGATATCGAGCGTGAACGCGGCATCACGATCAAGGCGCAAAGCGTTTCGCTGGACTACGGGCGACAAGACGGCAAGACCTATATGCTGAATTTTATCGATACCCCGGGGCATGTCGATTTTTCTTACGAAGTCTCCCGCTCGCTGGCGGCCTGTGAAGGGGCATTGCTGGTAGTCGATGCCGCGCAGGGCGTTGAGGCACAAAGCGTCGCGAACTGCTACACGGCCATCGAGCAGGGACTTGAAGTGTTGCCGGTGCTGAACAAGATCGATCTGCCATCCGCCGATCCTGATTCAGTATGCAAAGAGATCGAGGAGATTATTGGCATTGACGCCAGCAGCGCGCTGCGCGTCAGCGCCAAGACCGGGCGAAGGCATAGAAGAATTGCTCGAGCAGATTGTCGAGCGAATTCCAGCGCCGGTGGGCGAGCCGGCGGCGCCTCTGCAGGCATTGATTATCGATTCATGGTTCGACAACTACGTGGGTGTCGTCTCGCTCGTGCGCGTGATGAACGGTCGTCTGCCCAAGGGCAGCAAGATTCGGATAATGTCAACCGGGCGCAGTCACATGGTGGACCGGGTCGGGGTCTTTACGCCAAAGATGAAGGACCGCGATTGCGCTGGAGTGCTGGCGAGGTGGGTTTCGTTATCTCCACCATCAAGGATATTTTCGGTGCGCCAGTGGGCGACACGATGACCATGGAAAGCAGAGCCGTGTGTAAAGGCTCTGCCGGGATTCAAGCAGGTTCAGCCACGAGTCTTTGCCGGCATGTTCCCGATAAGCAGCGATGATTACGGGAACTTCCGGGAAGCGCTGCAAAAACTGCGGCTGAACGATGCTGCATTGCATTTCGAGCCCGAGACCTCGGGCGCACTCGGCCTCGGTTTCCGCTGTGGATTTCTCGGCATGCTGCACATGGAAATAGTGCAGGAGCGGCTGGAGCGCGAGTACGACCTCAGCCTGATCACCACGGCACCAACGGTTGTTTATCAGGTGCTTGGCACGGATGGCGAAGTGCAGCTGGTCGACAATCCTGCCAACCTTGCCGCCGGTCAACAAGATTGCTGAGATCCGCGAGCCGATTATTGTGGCCAATATTCTGGTGCCCGCCGAGCACGTTGGCGCGGTGATGAAGCTGTGCAACGACAAGCGCGGTTCACAGCAGCGCATGCAGTACCTTGGTAACCAGGTATCGCTGGACTACGAACTGCCCATGGCTGAAGTGGTCATGGACTTTTTTGATCGCCTGAAGTCGGTCAGCCGCGGCTACGCGTCATTTGATTACCATTTTGAGCGCTTCGAAGTTGCGCCTCTGGTCAAGCTCGACCTGCTGATCAATGGTGAACAGGTCGATGCCCTGTCGATCATCATTCATCGCGAGCCAACGCCCAGAGTCAGGGGCCGCGAGCTTGCGGACAAAATGCGCGAGCTGATTCCGCGGCAGATGTTTGAAGTCGCGATTCAGGCGGCGATCGGTTCCAATGTGATTGCGCGGATCAACGGTGAAGGCCCTGCGCAAGAACGTGACCGCCAAGTGCTATGGCGGCGACATTACCCGCAAGCGCAAGCTGCTGGAAAAGCAGAAAGCGGGCAAGCGCAGAATGAAGCAGGTCGGCTCGGTCGAGATCCCTCAGGAGGCCTTCCTGGCCGTACTGCGCGTGGGTAAGAAATAGGCAAAGCTGGTAGAATTTCGAAGATGAGTAAACCGCTGCATGAACCTCGATTTTTCCGTTGTCTTTGTCGTTCTGGCAGTCGTTACTGGCGGGATATGGGCGATCGATGCCTGGCTGCTGGCGCCACGCCGCAAAGCTGCGCGCTCAGCAGGTGGCCGGCGAGGGTGAGCCGCGAGAGCCGGTTATCGTTGAGTATGCGCGGTCATTTTTCCCGATCATCCTGATCGTGTTCCTGTTTCGTTCGTTCGCTGTTTGAGCCGTTTCGCATCCCGAGCAGCTCCATGCTTCCGACGCTCAGGGTCGGGGACTTTATTCTGGTAAACAAATTTACCTACGGATTGCGCATGCCGATACTGGGGCACACGCTGGTGCCACTCGGTGAGCCCCGACGCGGTGACGTGGTGGTTTTCCGCTTGCCATCGGAGCCCTAGCAAACACTACATCAAGCGCCTGGTTGGTCTGCCCGGGGACCGCATCGTCTATCGTGACAAGCAGCTGGTGATCAACGGGGAGCCCGTCAGCGTCGAGGCCGGCGGGTGCTGCGCATCGGCAATGGATGCAATGCCCGCCTGGGCATCGAGCGCCTGGGTGAGTGCCGAACACGAAATTCTGGTATTGCCGCAGCGTCGCGAGCTGCCCAGGGAATTCGTGGTCCCCGAGGGTCGCTATTTTATGATGGGAGACAACCGGGATAACAGCAAGGACAGCCGTTACCCTGATGTAGGGATGGTGCCCGAACGCAAATATGGTGGGCAGAGCAGTACGTATCTGGCTGACCTGGCCGCCGGACTGGAGCCGGGTCGGCAACCGAATCGACTGACGCAGGAGATATCAATATGCAGAACACGAGAAAGCGGCATGACGGCGATTGGCATGGTGATCGCGCTGGCGATTCGGCGGGCTGTTTCTGCTTGCCGGTCTGCGACTGGGGCCCGTTTATCTCGAGCACATGAAGGTCAAATCGGCGATGGAGAAAGTTGTGAGCGAACTCGAGTGGCAAAGTCGCGACCGTTGCCGGAAGTTAAGAATGCGCTGGCCAAACGTTACAACGTCGAAGGCATCACGCATCCGCGAATTCGAGGATATCAAGATCGTCAAGGAAGGATCGGGCATTCGCATCGAGTTGCCAAGTATGATCATGTGGTTCCCTACCTTGGCAATATCAGTTTTCTGGTCGCTTTCGATGACTACATGGATATTCCGCGTTGAATGAAACGCGCGGCGCACTCTGTTCGGTCATTGACTACCACTTTAAGGACCCGGTCCTGCTTGAGCAGGCGCTTACCCATCGTAGCGCCGGATCGGTCAATTACGAGCGCCTTGAGTTTCTTGGCGACGGCCTGCTGAATTTCCTGATTGCGGAGGCGCTGTATCAGCGCGAGCCGGCTGCCAGTGAGGGTGATCTGACGCGTTTTCGAGCGAGCCTTGTGCAGGTCCGGAACGCTGGCGGAGCTGGCCGCGGAGATCGGGCTCGGGGCATGCCTCAGATTGGGGCAGGGCGAACTGGGCAGCGGTGGCTTCAGGCGCAAGTCCATTCTGGCAGATGCGCTGGAGAGCCTGATAGGCGCCGTTTACCTGGATGGCGGGTTTGCAAGCGCGCGAAGGGTAGTCGACAAGCTGTTTGCGGTACGGCTGGCCAGCCTTCCAGACGCCGAATCGCTCAAGGATTCCAAGACGCGCTTGCAGGAGATGCTGCAGGCGCGGGGCAGAACGCTACCCGAGTACGAATTGATGGCCTGTGAGGGCAAAGATCATGAGCGCGTGTTTACAATGGCCTGCCGCATTCCGGAACTTGCGATCGACGTGCTCGCATCCGGCAGCAGCCGGCGCAAGGCCGAGCAGGCAGCCGCAGCTATTGCGCTGGCGCAGTTGAACCATGCCTGAGAACGACGACTTTCGCGCAGGGTTTCATCGCGGTCGTTGGACGGCCGAATGTGGGCAAGTCAACGCTCGTGAATGCGCTCGTGGGGAGCAAGGTAAGCATTGTTACGCCCAAGCCCCAGACTACCCGACACAGGGTGCTGGGTATTCTGAATCGCCCTGGCTGTCAGCTTGTGTTCGTCGATACGCCCGGTCTGCATGGCAACGTAAAAAATATCATGAACCGCACCATGAACAGGGTTTCGCGGTCTTCCATATCAGACGCCGATATTGTCCTTGTCGTGGTTGAAGCGCTGGCATTACGCGAAGAGGATCGTGCGGTGATGGAAAGGGTTGCCAACGGCAATGCGCCCGTCGTCCTCGCAGTCAACAAGATCGACTGCGTGAAAGACAAGCAGGCACTTTTGCCTTATATCGCCGGACTCAGCGCCTGCGGCACATTTGCGGCGATCGTACCGATTTCTGCGCGGCAGGGTACGCAGCTCGATCTGCTTGTGGCTGAATTGCAGGCGCTGCTGCCGAAGTCCGAGGTCCTGTTTCCTGAAGAGATGCGCACCGATAAAGATCGTCGTTTTATGATCTCGGAGGTCATCAGGGAAAAGCTGATGTGGCGGCTCGACAAGGAAGTGCCGTACGGCGTCGCTGTCGAAGTCGAATCCGTAAAGGAAGAGGGCGGCAGGTTGCTGATCAGCGCCGTAATCTGGGTGGAAAGGGCCGGCCAGAAAGCCCATTGTGATTGGCAAAGACGGCAAGATGCTCAAGGAAGTGGGGCGCGCTGCGCGGCTGGAACTGCGCGAATCGCTGGGTGAATCGGTACATCTTGAACTCTGGGTCAAGGTGCGGGAAGAACTGGTCGGACAACGAGCAGGCGTTGCGTCAGCTGGGGCATGACGTGTCATGAAAGCCCGGCAACGCGTCCAGCTGCAGCCCGCGTTCCTGCTTCATCGGCGGCCGTTTCGAGAGGCCAGCGTGATCGCCGAGTTTCTGAGCCGCGATCACGGCCGCGTGGCGCTGGTGGTGCGCGGCGGCCGGGGTCAGGCGTCGCGGCGTTGCCTGGACGTTTTTGCGCCCTTGCTGGTGTCGTGGTCCGCACGCGGCGAGTTGGGCACGCTGACGGCAGTGGAGGCCTCGAGCCCGGCTGTGCGCCTTACGCAGATGGCCGTTTTCAGTGCCTATTACGCCAATGAGCTATTGCTCAGGATGGTCCACAAGGGTGAGGCTGTTACCGACCTGTACCAGGCCTACGGTAGTTTGCTGGACGCTCTGGCTGCGGAAGGAACCGAGGCACTGGCGCTTCGCTTGTTCGAGAAGCGCTTGCTGCAGGGGCTCGGATACGGCGCGGATCTCTCGCACGAATGGCAAAGCGGCAGCGCGGTGGATCCGGCCGGCATGTACCGGATCAGCCCGGAGCAGGGCCCGGAACGTGTGGACGCAGGTGTGGCAGACGGGCACGTTTTTCCGGGCAGTTCACTGCTCGCGCTGAATCGGGAAGAATTGTCCGACATTGAGAGCCTGAGGGATGCGCGTCGCCTGCTGCGCATCTGGCTCGATTATTATCTGGAGGGCCGTCCGCTCAAGAGTCGGGAGGTGATGCGCTCGTTGTACAGCAATGGCGCGTTGCGAAGCGGCCGGAGTGTGGCCGAGGTCGAAGGGTAAGGAGTTTGCAGCCATGGCAAAAGCGGTTGCGCTGGGCGTCAACATTGATCACGTAGCGACCGTGCGGCAGGCGCGCGGTACGCGCTATCCTGAGCCCGTGCATGCGGCACTGCTCGCGGAACAGGCCGGCGCCGACTCCATAACGCTTGCACCTTCGGGAAGACCGGCGACATATCCAGGACCATGATCTGGCGGCGCTTGCGGCAGTCGTGCAAACGCATCTGAATCTGGAAATGGCGGTTACCGGTGAAATGCTGCGAATTGCATGTGAGTTCCGGCCCCGTGACTGTTGCCTCGTGCCGGAGCGCCGGGAGGAACTCACGACCGAAGGTGGACTGGATGTGGTCCGCAATTTGCCCGCGCTGCGGGATGCCTGCGTACAGCTCGCCGAGCGCGACATCCGGGTTTCGCTGTTCATTGATCCCGATCTGCACCAGATCGATGCGGCTCGTGATTCAGGGGCGCCGGTAATTGAAATTCACACCGGCGAATTTGCCGGGGCGATAACCGTCTCGGAACGGCAGGCGGCGCTGGACAGGGTTGCCGAGGCAGCCCGCCATGCACAGTCGCATGGCCTGGTTGTCAATGCAGGACACGGTCTCAACTATCACAATGTGCAGGCGGTTGCGGCCCTGCCCGAACTCCGGGAACTGAATATAGGGCACGCGATCATTTCCCGGGCAATTTTCGTCGGTATGACCGAGGCGGTCAGAGAAATGAAGCGCCTGATTATTGAGGCGCGCCTGTGAGTATTTTTGGTGTCGGTTCCGACCTGGTGGAAATTGCACGAGTGGCCGCGATCTATGCCCGGTTCGGCGCGCGATTCTCAGGCCACCTTCTGATGCCGGAAGAGCTCAAGGCGTTTGCCGGCGTGACGCGTCCGGAGCGCTTTCTGGCAATGCGTTTCGCCGCCAAAGAGGCCATCGTCAAGGCGCTTGGGACTGGTTTCGCGCAGGGGCTCTGGATTCGTGATGTAGGCATTGTGGCTGATGAACGCGGGCAGCCGCAGATCATTTACTCGCGCCGTGGCAACCGCGTGCGCAATGCGCTGGGCGTCGGACCGGGATACGTCAGCCTCAGCGACGAGCGGGGCCTGGTCCTTGCCACGGCGGTCCTGGAGCGCGCGGCTTGACGCGCGGGCGCGCGCCGCTGGCCAGAGAGGGTGTGCGACCGCGCCGCTACCGCGGCGATCCGCTGACCGTCGAGATTGAGGCGCTGACCCAGGATGGCCGTGGCGTGTGTCGGGTTGACGGCAAGGCCGTTTTTGTCAGCGATGCACTGCCGGGTGAAACGGTGCGTATGCAGCCACTCCGGCGTCGCAAAGGTCACGACGAGGCCGAACTGCTGGAGGTCATCACGCCCGCGGCGACGCGTGTTCAACCTGGCTGCGCTCATTTCGGCAACTGCGGGGGCTGCGCACTGCAGCACCTCGCACACGCAGCCCAGATCGAGGAGAAGCAGACGCAGCTGCTTTCAGCGCTGTCGCGAATTGGCAAGGTGACGCCAGACGTAGTGCGGGCGCCGGTGAGTTCGGCGGCCTGGGCTTACCGACGCCGTGCCCGCCTCGGGGTACGCTGGGTGCGCGCAAGGCAACGCGTGCTCGTCGGGTTCCGCGAACGCGCCGGCTCTTACATCGCAGACATGACGCATTGCGAGGTTCTGGCCGAGCCATGCCGGGATCTGCCAGGTCAACTGGCCGACGTGATAGGGGAAATGAGCATCAGAGAACGCTTGCCGCAGGTAGAGGTGACCGTCGCTGATAACGCAGTGGCGCTGGTTTTCCGGGTCCTTGACGAGCCTGCCGCCGACGATTTGCGGGCGCTGCGAGGCCTTCGGGCAGCGTCACGACTATCGCATCTACCTGCAACGCGGCGGGCCGGACAGCGTCGCAGCTGCTGTACGGGGATGCCGAGCCGCTTTTTTACCGGCTGGAGGACCGCGACATTACGCGTGCAATTCGAGCCCACCGATTTCGTGCAGGTTAATGCCGGCATCAATGAGAAGATGGTGAACGCTTGCCATCGAGGCGCTGGCTCTGGCGCCGGGGCATGATGTGCTGGACCTGTTCTGTGGGCTCGGCAATTTCAGCCTTGCCATGGCGAGCGACGTGGCCAGCGTCACCGGCGTCGAGGGCGAGGCGGCCCTGACGCAGCGGGCCGCTGAGAATGCGCGGCTCAACGGCATCGGCAACGTCCGCTATCACACCAGCAACCTGTTTGATGAAGTCGACGACTTTCCGTGGTCTCGCCGAAGCTACGATCGGGTGCTGCTGGACCCCCCGAGGGCGGGCGCTCGCGCAATCGTGCAACGGATGCGATGCGCTCGGGCCCGCGCGGGTCGTGTATGTATCCTGCCATCCGGGCACGCTGGCCCGGGATGCCAGCGACCTGGTCTCCCAGGGCTTTAAGCTCAGTTCCGCGGGGATTCTCGACATGTTTCCGCATACCGCTCATGTTGAATCCATGGCGGTTTTTGACCGGGCCTGAGCGCTGCGGAAGAGGCTTGTGGATGGACAAATCGGCAGCACATCAGAAGTGCGCAGCACGGCAGGCGCATTGTGATCGACATAGAGCAGCAGCGCCTGTACCTGGTCGCCTGCGAGCGACGGCGGCGAGCGGCTCGTGGCGCGAGTATTCGGTGTCGACGGCGGAGGAATGGGCCGGGCCAGCGTGCAGGGCAGCGAGTGCACCCCGCTGGGCCGACATGTGGTGCGGGCCCGGATCGGCGCGGGGCTGCCCGGGGTGCCGTCCTGGAGGGGCGCCGGCCCACCGGCGAGATCTTTAGCAGCAGAGCTGGCCGCCCGTGAACCCGAAAGAGACTGGATTCTCAGTAGAATCCTATGGTTAAGTGGTACCGAAATAGGTCATAATCGTCTTGGCGACGTGGACACCATGCGCAGATACATCTATATCCACGGAGCGCCTGACGGGGCCGAGATGGGTGTCCCCGGCGTCCCACGGCTGCGTGAGAATGCGGGATCGGGATGTCATTGAATTGTTCGATGAGGTGCCGGCAGGCACACCGGTGGAGATCAGAGAAAAAGGAGGCTGGCGATGACGCTCGGGCCGTTAATGATCGACATCGGAGGTCCCGAACTGGACTCCGAGGATCGCGAGACTCTGCGCCACCCGCTGGTCGGCGGGGTCATCCTGTTTACGCGGAATTTCGTTTCTCCCGAACAGCTTGAGTTGCTGGTCCGGGAAATTCACGAATTGCGCAATCCACCATTGCTGGTGGCCGTAGACCAGGAAGGTGGGCGCGTGCAGCGTTTCGATGGCGACTTTACGAAGCTGCCATCGGCGCAGCAAATAGGTCGCCGACACGATGTCGACCCGCGCCAGGCTGAACGTCTGGCCAGACATTGCGGCTGGGTGATGGCAGCGGAATTGCGGGCGGTCGGAGTCGATTTCAGCTTCGCCCCGGTGGTTGACCTGGACTGGGGCATGAGCGAAGTGGTTGGCGACCGCGCCTTCCATCGCAATCCGCAGGTGGTGGGTTCGCTGGCCAATGCGTTCATGGTCGGAATGCGTAAGGCCGGCATGGTCGCTACGGGCAAACATTTTCCCGGACACGGTGCCGTTGCTGCCGATTCTCACCATGAACTGCCTATAGACCGCCGTGCCTACGCAGACATTGTGGAAGACATGCGTCCATATGAAAGGCTGGTGGCCGCGGGTTTGCCCGGAGTGATGGCAGCGCACGTGCTGTACCCGGAGGTCGATGATCAGCCGGCCACCTTCTCACGCCACTGGCTGCAGGAAGAATTGCGCGGGCGGCTGGATTTTCGCGGCGTTATTTTCTCGGATGATCTCAATATGGCTGCAGCAGCGGAGCAGGGCAGTATGAGTGAGCGCTGCGCCATGGCACTCGAGGCGGGCTGCGACATGATCCCCATTTGCAACAATCGCACGGGCGTACTCGAAGTTCTGGATGCGCTGCGCGATTACAACAGTCCCGTCAGCCAGATCCGGCTGGTGCGCATGCACGGAAGGACGATGCCGGAATGGAAAGAACTGCGTGCCACGCCCCAGTGGACGAAATCAATGAACCTGGTGACAGGGATTCAGCAGGCGAACCGTCTGGTGCTGGACGCCTGAGACAGCGGCGGCGCCAGGCGACTGCGCTGTGAGCGCTGTGCGGCCCGGGCTGGCGATCATAGGTGGCACCGGCCTGACCCGAGTTGCCGGGCTGGAGATCGTCAGGCGCGAGGTGGTGTACACACGATTTGGGGAGCCCTCCGCGCCGCTGACCCACGGACGGCTGGCCGGCATCGACGTGGTTTTTCTGCCCAGACACGGTCATGGCCACACGATTCCGCCCCATCTGGTGAACTACCAGGCAAATATTCATGCGCTTGAGCAAATTGGTGTCAACAAAGTTGTTGCCGTCAATGCGGTCGGCGCCATCGTGCCAGACCTGGGCGTGCCCGCCCTGGTGTGCCCGGATCAGATCATCGACTACACCTATGGCCGGGCCCACACCTTCGAAGGGCAGCACAGGCGTACGGTGAGACATGTCGACATGAGTGAGCCCTACGACAGGTCGCTGCGGCATGCCCTGCTGCAGGCGGCGGCTGCGGGCGGCTTGTCCATGCGGGATGGTGCCACCTACGCGGTCACGCAGGGGCCGCGCCTCGAGACCGCCGCCGAGATTCGGCGCATTGCCGGCGATGGGGGTCACCTGGTGGGTATGACAGGCATGCCCGAGGCCGCCCTTGCCAGGGAAGCGGGACTCGCCTATGCCGCCTGTGCTGTCACAGTCAATGCAGCAGCTGGCACCGGCAAGCGCCCGATCAGCGACGAACTTGCCGAGCAGATTGAACCTGCAATGGCATTGGTGAATCGACTGCTGGTACACCTGATACCGCTGATCGGGAAAAGCAGGTGAGCGGTTCGGGGCCGGCCGATACGCTTGCAGCCGCGTTAGCTGCCCTCAATGCTGGCCGGTTCGCCGAATCCGATACCATCGTTAAGCGTCTGCTGGAGGCCGATAGCAACAATGCGCAGGGCCATCACCTCGCGGGCGTCGTGGCCATGCTGAGAGGCAGGCCGCAGGATGCGGTTAATTTTTTCTCGCAAGCCATCATGATCAATCCTCGCATGGCTCAGGCCTACAGCAACCTGGGACTGGCGCGACTGGAGGCCGGCTTTGGTGAGGAGGCCGTGCGCGACTGTGCCGAGGCCACCCGGCTGGCGCCCGGGCAACCGGAGCTGCGCTTCAACCTGGCCGTAGCTATGGAGGCATGCGGGCGCTGGCGCGAGGCCGAAGCAGAATACCGGACAGTCTGCGCGGCACGCCCGGATCACAGCAAGGCACAGCTGAACCTGGGGGCTGTCTTGCATCGGCAGGGAAAAAAGCCTGAGGCCGAGGCCGTCTATCGAACCGCACTCGAAACTGCGCCGGACGAGCCCGCCTTGCTGAGCAACCTGGGTCATTTGCTGCTCGGCCGGGGAGAGTATGCCGAGGCCGAGCGCTGTTTTCGGGCAGTGATTACAGATTCCGACGCCGGGGACAATGCGCGGGCCGGACTCGCCGCGACGCTGCGAAGACGCGGCGACATTGCCGGGGCAATCGCCGTGTGCCGGGAAGGACGCGCCGAAGGGCAGAGTCCGGATCTGTTCCGGCAACTTGGCATGGCGCTTATGGAAGACGGCAAGCTGGCCGAAGCGGTGGCGTCCTTTGAACGCGGCGTGACCCTGAAGCGCGGACCCGCAGGCAGCACGGAACACACTGCGGACCAGCTGGAAAGCAGCCTGAGTAAGCTACGCCATGACCTGCAGCAACTCGATTATCTGGCCGCAAGACAAGCACTGCCCGCTGACTTTGCAGGCGCACCGGACGCGCTGCGCAAGGTTCTGGCTGAGCTCCCGGCCAACGTGCCGGCGGCGCATGTTTTTACTTTGCCGTTCGCCGCCCGGCGCAGCCTGGATAGCTTTTACAATCGAATGATCTACAGGCCGCTGCAGCCTGCGCAGGAAGGCGGGGCGCTAAACCCCGGGCTGGATCCGGCGCAGGTGCAGGCGGACTATCACCGGCAAGCGCCGGGGCTGACGGTGGTGGATAATTTCCTGCGCCCCGCTGCATTGCGCGCACTGCGCAAGTTCTGTCTGGAAAGCACGCTTTGGTTTGATTACCACCATCCCAACGGCTACCTCGGCGCATATCTTGAGGAAGGATTCTGCTGTCCGCTGTTGCTGCAGGTGGCGGAGGACCTTCGGCAACTGATGCCGCAGGTCATTGGCGCACTGCCCTTGCGCCAGCTATGGGCGTACAAGTATGACAGCCATCTGGAGGGTATCGAGATGCACGCAGATTTTGCCGCAGTCAACGTCAATTTCTGGATCACACCGGACGCTGCAAACCAGGATCCCGAGGGCGGAGGCATGCTCGTTTGGAACAGGGAAGCGCCCGCGGATTGGGACTTCAAGCGCTACAATTCCAGCGCAGAGGAAGATCAATCGGCGATCCGCACATTCCTCGAACAAAGCGGCGCCGATTCGTGGCGGATCCCGCATCGCGAAAATCGGGCCGTGATATTCAACTCCGGCCTGTTTCACCGTACGGACGAAATAAACTTCGGTAGCAACTACGAGCAGCGCAGGATCAATATTACGATGCTCTTTGGTGCGCGCAGAGATTATTGAAAGATGATGGATACCGATGCGCTGACAACCCGCCTGGAACGCTTCTGGGCCCAGGAAATTCCTTTGGTAAATGCCATGCAGGTGACGATCGATGCCTGGGATGGTGAAGCGCTGACGCTCAGCGCTGCACTGGCTGCGAATCGCAACGACAAGAATACAGCCTTTGGCGGTAGCCTGTACGCGCTTGCTGTCCTGGCCGGATGGGGCCTGATCATGCTGAGATTGTGGCAGGCAGGTTACGACTGCGACGTCGTGATTCAGCATGCTGAGGTGGACTACCTGTCACCGGTCAGGGGCAGGCTCGTGGCTCGCTGTCATGTTGGCGAAGCAGCTGCCTGGCAGGCATTTGCCGGACAGATCAGGAGTCATGGGAAGGCACGTGTACAGCTGGGGGCCACAGTGGCCGGCGAGCACGATGTAGCAATGAAATTGCGCGCCAAATTTGTAGCTATTGCCCGCGCCTAGCCGCCGGGGGTTGCCGGAGCTGGCAGCGGTTCGGGTTTTGGCTCCGGAATGATAATTACCAGTGCGCCGAATTCAGGGTGATCAAAATAGTGCAGGTCGCCGCTTTTCATGCGGCGACTTTCATCCATGCGAAACTTGCCTTTGCCGGGAATGTCTGCCTCGAGATCAAGGCGCAGATGAAGATAGCGGCTGACAGCGAGGCGCGCCTCACCGCTGATCACCGTGCCGTCTTCGGCGGCACCGGATACCCGCACCCAGCCTGCACGCTCGGATCCGAGCGCTGCCTGGGTCCAGCCGATATCCATCAGGGGTCGAAAGTCCCGCGACCGGCGCAGCTGTGCCCGGGCTTTGCTCAGCTGCAAATCAGACGACCGCAGGCTGCGGTAGCGAACCCTGCGGCGTTCTTCTTCCGGAGGAAAGACAGCGGTATCGGAAACAATGGTCTGTTCCTGAATCTGCGGCGCTTCGAAGCTGCGTGCTTCGTTATTCAGGTGGCGCATGACCAGGATTTCAACCCGGTATTCCTGCAGCGCTTCTTCGCTGCCTACGCTGCCAGGAAATCCGGCGAGGCTCGCTATCACAGCCGCCGCGCACAGGTAGCGAAGTAAAGTGTCATTCATGCTCATGACCACAAGTGTATAAGTTTCAGGGAGAACGTGCCCGTGCTTTGTCGGCCGTCGTAGCTGGCTTGCGCTGTGCCGGTGTATCACCCGCAGGGGCCGGCGCCGTGCGCAGCGCAGCCAGCAGTGTACTGGTAGCCCGCAGACGGTCGGCGGGTTCAGGCAGGGTGTCGCTGATGCGCAAAGTGTCTTCGCCATCGAAGCGGTAGCGACCCGATGAAGTCTGTACCAGCTCAATCACAGAGAGTGCATCCACCTGGGGATCGGGCCGAAACAGTACGCGACCGCCAGCGGGTCCGAGCTTTATTTTGGCGATGCCGAAGCGCGCTGCGCGCAGCTTCAGTCTCGCAATCTCGAACAGCGCCTTGGTTTCGTCATGCAGCAACCCGAAGCGGTCGATCATTTCCACCTGTAGTTCGCGCAGGGCCTCGTCGCTCTCGGCGCCCGCAATGCGCTTGTAAAGGATCAGGCGCATGTGCACGTCAGGCATGTATTCTTCAGGCAGCAGTGCGCGCATCTGCAGGTCGATTTCAGGTCCGTGATCCAGCGGTCGTTCCAGATCGGGCTCCCGGCCTTCGCGCAGTGCCTTGACTGCGCGCTCCAGCAATTCGCGGTACAGACTGAAGCCAATTTCCTGAATCTGACCGCTTTGTTCATCGCCAAGTAATTCACCGGCCCCCCGGATCTCCAGGTCATGGGTCGCCAGCAGGAAGCCTGAGCCCAGTTCTTCCATGGATTCTGCTGCCAGCAGCCGTTTCTTTGCGTCGTCGCTCATCGCGTTTTGCGGCGGGGTGACGAGGTAAGCATAGGCCCTGTGATGCGAGCGCCCCACGCGCCCTCGCAGCTGGTGCAACTGTGCCAGTCCAAAGCGATCAGCGCGATCCATCACGATAGTATTTGCAGTCGGGATATCGATGCCGCTCTCAATGATGGTTGTGCATACCAGCACGTTGAAGCGCCGGTGATAAAAATCCAGCATGACCTGTTCCAGATCGCGTTCGCGCATCTGACCGTGACCAATGCCGATGCTGGCCTCCGGCACCAGCTTGGCCAGCTTGGCTGCCGTAGCCTCAATCGACTGAACCCGGTTGTGGATAAAGTACACCTGGCCACCGCGCCGGATCTCTCTGAGGAGCGCTTCGCGGATCAGCGCGTCATTCCACTCCGTAACGAAGGTCTTGACGGAGAGGCGGTCGTCGGGCGGTGTTGTTATCAGTGAGAGATCGCGAACGCCACCCAGCGCCATGTTCAGCGTCCTCGGAATGGGCGTTGCCGTGAGCGTCAACACGTCAACCTCCGCCCGCAGGCTCTTGAGCTTTTCTTTGTGGCGCACGCCAAAGCGATGCTCCTCATCGATGATGGCCAGGCCCAGATTCCTGAAGGTCACGTCACCCTGGAGCAGGCGGTGAGTGCCGATAACAATGTCGACCTTGCCCGCCGCCAGTGCCTCCAGCACCTTCTTGATTTCGCTGGCGGTCCTGAACCGCGACAGCACTTCAACTTGTATGGGCCAGTCGGCAAAGCGGTCGGTAAATGTCTGGTAGTGTTGCTGAGCGAGCAAGGTCGTTGGTACCAGCAAGGCAACCTGGCGCTCGGCCTGCACGGCCACAAAGGCAGCGCGCAATGCGACCTCGGTCTTGCCAAAACCGACATCGCCGCAGACGACACGATCCATAGACTTTGGCGCGCGCAGGTCCTCTATGACGTCCTCGATGGCCTGCGCCTGGTCGGGAGTTTCCTCGAAAGGAAAGCCTGAGCGAAAGGCTGCGTATTCCCGTGGGTCCAGGGCGAGGCTTTGTCCGGAACGCGCGGCCCTCCGGGCGTAGATGTCCAGCAATTCGACCGCTACATCACGCGCCTTGCGGGCTGCACGCTGACGGGCTTTCTGCCACTGGCCGGTTCCGAGTTTGTGCAGCGGTGCCTTGTCCGGTTCCGCACCGGTGTAGCGGGATACGAGCTGCAGCGCGTGCACCGGTACGTAGAGTCTGTCTCCGTCCGCGTATTCCAGCTGCAGATACTCGGTCTCGATCCCGCCTGCGCCCAATGTTTCAAGTCCCAGGTAGCGGCCGACACCGTATTCCTCGTGTACCACCGGCGAGCCGGGGTTCAGGTCGGTCAGGTCGCGAATGATCGCTTCGGGATCCCGGTCGGCACGGCGCCGAGCCCGTTTCTGGCGCACACGGTCGCCAAACAGCTGGTTTTCTGTGACCACACCAATGCCGGCCGCGGGCAATTCCAAACCCTGTTCCAGCAGCCCGACGGTTATGGCGTCGCCGGATCCAGCCAGGAACTCGTGCCAGCTTTCGCAGACCGGCAGGCGCAGCTGGTTTTCCCGCAGTTGCTCCAGCAGGGTTTCCCGGCGACCAGCCGACTCTGCCACCAACAGCGTGCGATGCCTGGTGCCGGCGAGGTACTCGCGCAGGCTCGCCAGCGGGTCTTCGGACCGCGGATCGAATTTCAAAGAGGGGGGGCGGCTGGTCGCAAAGTTGATACCTGCCGACCGGCTCTGCAAGTCTACGAGTTCGAAACTGCTGTGTTCGATAGTCGCGAAGGCCGCCATACCGCCGGAGAGTTCCTCCGGGGAGAGGAACAACTCCCCGGGCTCCAGTATGGGTCGCTCGGAGTCGTGCGAGCGCTGCGCATAGCGTTCGGCAATTTCCTGCCAGTGGCCTGCGCTGATCGCGGCGCAGTCGCTGCCCGTGACCAGTACCGAGTCGGAGGGGAGGTAATCGAAGAATGTGGCCGTCGTCTCAAAAAAAAGTGGCAGGTAATACTCGACGCCCGGCGGCGTAATGCCCTCGCTGACTTCGCGATAAACGGCCGAACGCGTCGGGTCGCCTTCGAACTTGCGCCGGAAGCTTTGCCTGAACCTGCGAATCCCGTGCTCATCCAGCGGGAATTCCCTGGCCGGGCAGAATGTCGAGCGTTTCGATCTGGTCCAGCGACAGCTGGGTGTCCGGGTCGAAACGTCGCAGAGTTTCGATCTCCTCATCGAACAAATCGATGCGTAACGGCAGATCGGTGCCCATGGGAAAGACGTCGATCAGCGCACCGCGAACCGCAACGTCACCGTGTTCGCTCACCTGACCCACCACGCGGTAACCCGACGCTACCAGGCGTGCACGAAATTCATCCGGGTTTAGCTTCTGGCCCGTGGCCAGTAGCAGGCTGTTGCTGCGCACGTACTCGGCCGGTGCAATCCGCTGCATC
This sequence comes from uncultured Gammaproteobacteria bacterium, assembly GCA_963759075.1. Classification (GTDB taxonomy): domain Bacteria; phylum Pseudomonadota; class Gammaproteobacteria; order Steroidobacterales; family JABDLF01; genus JABDLF01. Next base: position 96,518 of record CAVWXZ010000031.1, on the reverse strand, counting down.
AGGGTAGCCACCGGCAGAACAATGATGCCCTGGCGCAGACGGGGCAGTGCCGCGAGCGTAGCCAGTCGTCGCGAAATGATGTCCTGGTACGGCGAGAATACATCGTAGGGGAGTGTTTCCCAGTCCGGGAACTGCACAACGCCAAGGTCGGATCGGGCGAAAAATCCCAGCGAATCCGACAAGCATATCGGCCTGGCGTGCGCCGTCACAAACCAGGATCACGGGCCCGGACGACTGCGCGGCCAGCTCGGCGACCGCCAGGCTCAGAGCGCTGCCATACAGCTGTCCCCAGCGGCGGGTTTCGCCCGCTTGCGGAGGCGACATTGCAGACATGAGACTGGCTAGGATTTGCGACATCTGGGTGTTGCGCACCGGCTGAGCAAGGGACAGGAACGATACGGGCGCGACCGACTGGCCGCACCCGAAGCCGGAATTATCGCACAGAGTGGAGAGCGATAAGCTTACCGGAAGGGCGCAGAATCCGGGCGGCGCCAGCGGGCGTGCGTCAACCGCGCTTGCGGACGGCGCGAATCACGTAGCCCGACTCGAAATAAACGACAAAATCGGGGTATTCCCAGCGGGTGATCGGCGGTTGCCCCACGGCCGCTCGGCGCTGGATGGGCGTGCCGAACCGTGCCTCTACTTCCTGCATGGTCATGCCTCGCAGCGGGTTGGGCATTGTTCTGATGCTCGCGACTGATCTACGACATCGAGCAGCAACGTGTCGGCGCTTGCAGGCGTCGCGATCGCCAGCAGCAGACCGGCGCACAGGATGGGTAGGATAAGGTGACGCATGATGGGGACTCCGCGGACTGAAACGAAGCCCTAATATAGCACCGGTTCGCGCAACAAAACACATTAAACTTCCATGACTTACGTCAAAAAGCTAGATTTCTCGGCCGCTCTGGGCGGGCGGCCCTGATGCGTTTCGAGCAGCCCCTGCTGCCGGCGCGCCTCGTGCGGCGCTACAAGCGCTTTCTCGCCGACGTCGAATTGAGTGGTGGGGAGCAAATTACCGTGCATTGTCCCGAATACCGGGGCCATGCTGGGCTGCCAGGCGCCCGGGAGTCGGATCTGGCTGAGTGAGTCCGACTAAGCCCGGCCGCAAGTACCGGCACACCTGGGAAATCGTGGAAACCAGGCAGGTGTAGCGGTGGGCATCAACACGCTGCGCAGCAACTCGCTGGTTGAAGAAGCGCTGGAGAACGACTTGCTGGAAGAATCGCTGGAAGGATTTGTCACCTGGCGCCGGGAGGTGCCGGTCGCGGAGGGCCGGCTGGATTTCCTGCTTGGTCGGGCACGCGCCGGCCCGGACTGCTATGTTGAAGTCAAGAACGTGACCGCTGCCGTGGCATGCAAGGTACGGCCCTGTTTCCGGATGCGGTCAGCACCCGCGCGACGCGTCACCTGGCTGCCCTTGAACGCCAGGTAAGCGCGGGTCATCGGGCGGCGCTGTGTCTTCTGTGTTCAGCGCAATGATGTCACGACAGGGTGCTGCCTGCAGATGCGATCGACCCGGCCTACGGCAGTCGCCCTGCGCGGGCGCGTACGCTGCCGGGCGTCGAGCTGTATGCCCTGAAGGCGGCCGTGAGTCCGCAGCAGATCGTCCTGCGAGAGCGGTAGAGATCGAGTTGCCCGTCGCTTTAGGGCCGCGGGCCCCTGTGTTCTAATCACTGCGCCATGCTACGTCCCCTGGAACTATTTATTGGCCTGCGCTATCTGCGGGCGACGACGCCGCAACCAGTTTGTGTCGTTCATCTCGCTGGTGTCGCTGGTGGGCATTGCGCTCGGCGTAGCGGCCCTGATCGTCGTGCTGTCGGTGATGAATGGCTTCGAGGACGAGATCCGGACGCGTATTCTGGGTATGACGGCCCACGGCTGGGTCGGCTCCGGAGCAGGGCCCGCTGGCTGACTGGCCGGTTGCGCGCGAGGCCTCCTGCTCGAAGAGCCTTTTGTGCTGGGTGCCGCGCCCTTCGTGCAAGGAGAGGCGATGCTGGCCAATGGTCCACGCCTGAGTCCGGCCATGGTGCGCGGTGTTTTGCCGGAACTCGAGGTGACGGTGTCGGATGTAGGCGAAAAGATCCGCGGTGGCGACGCTGTCGAATCGTTGCAGCCGGATAGCCAGAACATCCTGCTCGGGCGCAGCCTGGCAGGTGCGCTGGGTGTGCGCCCGGCGATCCGGTGCTGATGCTGGTGGCGCAACCGGGCGAGCGGGGGCTGCAGTTGCCGCGTGTCCGACAATTTCGTGTGAGTGGCATTATCGAGGCCGGACACTTTCGAATATGACCGGAGCCTGGGCCTGGTCAGCCTGGAGGATGCAGCGCAGGTCTTCGGAACGGGTGCCGGTGTGACCGGCGTGCGGGTCAAGGTGGACGACATCTACCAGGCGCCCGCCCGCATGGCGACGCTCCAGGCAGAAGCTGGGTCCGGGTTATCGGGCCAGCGACTGGACCCGCGAGCACGTCAGCTATTTCCGCGCGATTCGCATGGAAAAACTGGTCATGTTTGTCATTCTGACGCTGATCGTTGCGGTGGCGGCCTTTAACATCGTAGCGAGTCTGGTCATGGTGGTCATGGACAAGCGTGCGGACATTGCCATCCTGAGAACGCTGGGCCTGGATGCGCGCAGGGTGATGGGCAGTTTCATCGTGCAGGGCGTGATCGTCGGTATGCTGGGCACGGTCATAGGGGTATTGCTTGGTGTGCTACTCGCCGCCAATGTTGAGTCGGTGGTGCCCGCCCTCGAGAGTCTGTTCGGCTTTAAGCTGTTCCCGGGCGACGTCTTCTATATCAGCGATGTGCCCTCCAAGATCGAATGGGCCGATGTGACTGCGATCGGAGTCGCAGCCCTGCTGTTGACCGCCTTGTCGACAATTTATCCATCCTGGCGGGCGGCGCGGATTCAGCCTGTTGACGCACTGCGTTACGATTGAGCAAGCGGATGTTTTACCCACTGGAACTGTTTGTCGGCACGCGCTATCTGCGAGTCAGGCGGCGCACGCACTTCGTCGCATTCATTTCACTGATTTCGATGCTCGGCATCATGGTTGGTGTGGCGACGCTGATCGTCGTGCTGTCCGTGATGAACGGATTCGAAACTGAATTCCGTGAACGTATTTTGAGCGTCGTTTCCCATGCGACGCTGGAAGGGCTCAACGGCCGGGTTGACGACTGGCGAAGCGCGCAATCATCAGCCCTTGCAAACGCTGCGGTGACCGGCGCCGCACCCTATGTAGAGGGCCAGGGAATGTTGCTGGGCAAAGGAGATTTTGCCGGCTCACTGGTGCGCGGCATCGACCCTGGCAGTGAAGCCGAGGTGTCGCAGCTCGGTCGCTACCTGAGCGATGGGCGCATCGAGGCCCTGCAGGCCGGGCAGTACCGTATCCTGCTTGGCAGTGCGCTTGCGGAACGACTCGGCACGGCGGTCGGTGACAGCGTGGTGCTGATGATCGCAGAGGGTAATGTGACGCCGGCCGGGATCATGCCCCGCATGCGAAGGTTTGTCGTCGCGGGGATATTCAGTTTTGACATGTACGAATACGACAGTCGTATGGCATTCGTGCAGATCGACGATGCTGCCCGGCTGTACCGGCTTGGCGATACCGTGACCGGCGTGCGGCTGAAGCTCCGGAACATGTTTGATGCCCCGGCGGTTGTGCGCGAAGTGGCCCTGGATCTGGGTGGCGGGTACTACGTCAGCGACTGGACCCGGCAAAATGCCAACTTTTTCCGCTCAATCAAGTTGACCAAGTCGGTGATGTTCGTCATGTTGCTGCTGGTGGTGGCCGTGGCTGCGTTCAATATTGTGTCCACGCTTATGATGGTTGTGTCAGACAAGCAGTCTGATATCGCCATTCTCCGTACAGTGGGGGCGAGTCCCGGGCAGATATTGCGTACATTTATGTTTCAAGGCGCATTGATTGGTCTTTTGGGTACGCTGCTCGGGCTGTTGCTTGGTGTGCTGCTGGCGAGCCAACGCCGGTGACCTTGTGGCCTGGCTGGAGCAGGCCCTCAACACGCGCTTCCTCGCGGCAGACGTGTATTTCATAAGCCGTCTGCCGTCCGAGATACGGCGCGGTGACCTGGCGGTGATTGGCACGACGGCTCTGGGCCTGGCCCTGGTTTCGACAGTTTATCCGGCCTGGCGTGCAGCCAGGACCCGACCGGCGGAGGCACTGAGATATGAATGAGCCGGCAATCGTCCTGGCCTGCTCGGGCCTGCGCAAGGTCTACCACGATGCCGGCCAGGATCTCGAGGTACTGGCAGACATCAGCTTTTCGGTTCCGAAGGGACAAAGGGTGGCCATCGTCGGTGCCTCAGGCTCCGGCAAGAGCACGCTTGCTGCACCTGCTTGGCGGGCTGGATAAACCAAGCGCGGGCGTGGTGCGGATACTGAATGAAGACATTACCGCGCATGGGCAATGCCGAGCTCGGTCGATTGCGCAACCGTGCGCTGGGTTTTGTCTACCAGTTTCATCATCTGCTGCCGGAATTTACGGCCCTGGAAAACGTGGCCATGCCGCTCCTGATCAGGGGTCTTCCCGTGAAGGATGCGACCCGCGATGCCGAAGACCTGCTGCGCCGGGTGGGGCTGGGCGAGCGCCTGCGTCACAAGCCGGGTGAACTCTCGGGCGGTGAGCGTCAGCGCGCCGCAGTTGCGCGCGCGCTGGTGACCAGACCCGCGGTGGTGCTGGCCGATGAGCCCACCGGCAACCTGGACAGTCGGACCGGCGAGCACGTACTCGCGCTGATGCTCGAACTCAACGGGGAACTGGCGACCAGCCTGATTGTGGTGACCCACGACGAGGGCCTTGCCGGGCGCATGGACAAGGTCATGGTCCTCGTCGGAGGGTCGCCTGCAGGCGGCATCCTGAGTGCCTGCGCCCGCGCGAGGCGACGCCGCCTGAAGCGCATCATCAGTGAGATCCGCCATACCCTGTCCAGGACCACGTAGGCCAGCGCTGAAACGATGGCTCCGATCGTGATGGAGCCCGCGAACAGGGGTTTCCAGATCTTCGACAGTCCGTGCAGGAGCCAGTCCAGCGAGATTTCCACGCTGAAAGGCTGGGTGGGCACGTTCAGCATCCATGCGCCGAGGTAATAGGCCGCGACAAAAAGCGGGGTCAGCGTGACCGGATTGCTGATCCAGGTTGCGGCAACCGCTACCACGACATTGATGCGCAGAAAGATGGCAACCGCCGCGGCCGCAGCCATATGAAAAGGCAGTGGCAGGCAGCCAATAAACAGCCCCAGAGACAGGGCGCGCAATACGCTGCGGCGATGGCTGGACCACAGTGCAGGATCGTGCAGCAGGGCGCGAAACGGTCTTAAGAACCATCGTTGGCTCAGCGCCTCGCGGCGTCGCCCGAGTTTGCGAAAAAAGCGTCTGGGCATGTATATCTGTTCTTGCTGATGGTAACTATCCGCAGCGCACTATCATACGGGAACTTTCGCAGGGACGCGGATGCTCAAACTCAGTGCCGGGCTCGTGCTGACGGCCCATTTACTCGTCTTGTTTTCGCCGCGCCTTGCCGATGCGGCGGTCATCCACGCGCTCATCAATACTGTCCCCGTGTTGCTGGCTGCCGCGTTCAGGGCGGGCCGCTGGCGCAAGTTACTGGGTGATTCTTATCCTCTTTGTTGTGGCGGGGCTCGAGTGCCACGCTGCAAGCCGGCGCATCCTTGCACGATCGGCTTGATAAAGCGCTGGACGGCAAGGTTGCCGATGTCACGGGGGTCGTCGCGTCGCTGCCAACCGCAGGTGACAGAAGTATCAGTTTTATTCTCGAAGGCGCGCGCACGGCGAGCGGCCCGCCGGTGCGGATACCTGCGCGGATAAAGGTCGCCTGGTTCATGAGCGCGAGGCATCCTGGGCCGGGCGAACTCTGGCGCCTGCTGCTGCGCTTGCGCTCGCCGCGGGGCACGCTCAATCCCGGTGGCTTCGACGAAGAAGCGTGGCTCTTTCGTGAACGCATCGGTGCGACGGCCTCGGTGGTCAGCGGCGAGACAAACGCTCTGCTGCGGCGTACCAGCGAAAAGCCAATACTGCGCCTGCGTGGTGCCATTGCCGCGGGAATCGACAAGGCGCTTGGTGCCCACCCCGCACGCGGCATTCTTGCGGGCCTGGCAGTCGGTGCCAGGCAGGAGATATCCAGGCCGCAGTGGCAGACGCTGGCCGATACGGGCACCGGTCACCTGGTGGCGATTTCCGGCCTGCATGTTGGCCTGGTCGCTGGCTTCGTGTTCTTCCTGGCCAGATTTGCCTGGGGTTGCGTTCCGTCGCTCGCGGCCAGGATTGCGCCACTCGATGCGGCCTGGCTGCCGGCACTGCTGGCCGCGTTTTGCTATGCACTGCTGGCAGGGTTCGGCATGCCCACGCGGCGCGCTTTGCTGATGCTGAGTCTGTGGTTTCTGGCCCGTGCCCTGCGGCGGCCGGTCCGGCCTGGTGCCTTGTTCTGCCTGGCCCTGATCGGGAGTCTCGCCATGGACGGTCTGAGTGTTCTGAGTCCGGGTTTCTGGCTGTCTTTCGGCGCCGTCGCCGCGCTGATTCTCGCCGCACCGCGAGTATTGCAAGCGGGTCGATTGGGCCTGGTCCCGCTGCAGGGGCTGGTGTTCATAGGTCTGGCCCCGGTAACTTTTGCCGCGTTCGGCAAGCTGTCTCTGATCTCGCCGCTTGCCAACCTGGTCATGATTCCCTATTTCAGTTTCCTGGTGATCCCGGCCGTTCTCGTCTGCCTCGCACTGGCCGGTATCGCGCCAGACGCTGGCGGGGCAACTGCTGAGCCTGCCTGCCTCGCTGATCTCGGGCATCTGGCCCATGCTGGAATGGCTGGCTTCTGCCGAGCCTCTGCAGTGGCACGGGCCAGGCCGATCAGCCTCACTGCTGCTGGCCCTGCTTGTCGTCGCGCTGGTTGGCCTTGCGCCAGGCTGGCCGGGCGACGTTCGCTTGCTGGGCGCGCTGGTTCTGACCGTTGTGCTTGCACGTCAGGTGGGGCCGCCGCGCGGCGCAGTTGAGGTGACGGTACTCGATGTGGGGCATGGCCTCGCGGTTATCGTGCGCACCCACAGCCATCGGCTGCTCTACGATGCCGGGTCCGGGTCGCGGCAAGTCTGGCGGATCCGCGGCAGCGTCATCATTGTTCTGCGCTATGGCGAACTGGGCGTGCGCCGCGCCGGACTGTCTGGTCCTCAGCCATAACGATGCGAATCACCTGTCCGGTGCCCGGGAGATCCTGTCCAGCGCTATCCCGCCATGGCGGTGATGACAGGTGCGCCTGAGGCTGTCTCGAGCGCCTTGCACGACATTCCTCCACGGCCTGCGAGGCCGGGCAAGCTGGCACTGGGACGGCGTCAGACCTTCACGATTCTCCAGCCGGGGCCGGGAAATCCTCTGGGAGGATGACGACAGCTCCTGCGTCCTGCAAATATCGGTGGCGAACCGCGCTTGCTGGTCACCGGCGATCTCACCGGGCGCGGCGAGCGACGGCTGCTGGAGCGCTACCCCGCCTGCGAACAGATGTGGTGATCGGCCTGAACCACGGCAGCAAGTGTCGTCATCGGACGAACTGGTGCGCGCGCTGGGCGCTGTCGCCGCTGGTATTGTCGACGGCCTGGGTCAATCCGTGGGGGCTGCCAGCCGAGCAGGTAATCCAGGCGCTGGCAGGCGCATGGGGCGCGTCGTGGTGGATACCGGCGACGTCTGGCGCGGTGCGCATTCGAGTGGGCGCGCAGGCCACGGGTTGGCAAGTGACAGGGCTGCGCCACGATGCAGCCGCGCCCCTGGCGTGGCGCGCCGCTTCGATGAATCAGTCATTTGCAGTATCATGCTGACCTGAATCCCGGACTTCCAGGACCTGGGGCGACAGCCCCACGGGCAATTAATTATGTTTGAAATCGTAAAAGCCGGCGGCTGGCTCATGCTGCCGATCATTCTTTGCTCAGTGGTGGCCGCGGCCATCATTGCCGAACGCATGTGGTCGCTGCAGCGCAAGCGCGTCCTGCCTGCCGATCTGGCTGAAAAAGTCTGGTTCTGGGCCAAGAACAACAAGCTCGACGACAATCATATGATAGCGTTGCAGACCAGTTCGCCGCTTGGGCAGGTGCTGGCAGCAGGGCTGGTCAATCGAGATGAGGACCGTGAACTCATAAAGGAGAGCATCCAGGATACCGGGCGGCACGTCGTGCACGATCTGGAGCGGTATCTGAACTCGCTGGGCACGATTGCTGCCATTACGCCGTTGCTGGGCTTGCTGGGCACGGTCATTGGCATGGTCAAGGTGTTTGCCGCGATCACCTCGCATGGGGTGGGTAATCCAGCGGTTCTGGCCGGCGGCATTTCCGAGGCCCTGATCACCACCGCAGCAGGGCCTATCGATCGCCATTCCGGCGCTGATTGGCTACCGCTACCTGCGCGGTCGCGTCGATTCAGCCTGGTCGTGAATATGGAGAAGGAGGCCATGAAGCTGCTGGAGTCCATTCACACCGAGCGCTCCGGGCATCACGGTGCAAGCAGACCAAGCAGGCTGTCGCTACGTGAATCTGCAGCAGACGCGCAAGGAAGAGCCAGAGGTCAACCTGACCTCGCTTGATTGACGTGGTCTTGCTGCTTTTGATTTTCTTTATGGTCTCGACGAGTTTCGTCAACGAGGCCGAGATCCAGATCAGGCTGCCGGAAGCGAGCCAGGAGCCGGTGCCTGCAGAAGCCGAAACGCTGGAAATCGCGGTGACAGCCGAAGGCCGCTACCTGGTCAACAAGCGACCGCTCGTCAATGCGCGTCCCGAGACTCTGCGCGCGGCACTGCTAAAGTGGCAGGCGACAACCCGGGTCGCGAGATGACGATTCGTGCCGATGCAGAGGCTTCCCATCAGTCGGTAGTAACGGCGATGGACGTGGCCGGCAAGCTGGGTTTCGTAAATATCAACATCGCCACCGTCCAGTCCGGTGACTGACACCTTCAAGGGCGCCGCCCGGAGCCGATCCCGCACCGGGGCCGACAGCAGACGAGTTCCTGCCCGCGTGTACAGACGCTTGCTCGGCTACGCGATGCGCGACATGCCCATGTTCGCCCTGGCGTTGCTGGGCATGGTGGTCTACGCATTGTCCGATACTGCCTTCGCAATACTCATGAAAAAAGTGCTGGACGTGGGCTTCGTCGAGCAGGATCGTGCGGCAATGAAGCGCCTGCCTCTTTTCCTGGTAGGCATTTTCATGGCGAGGGGGCTCGGTGTCGTTTTTCTCCGGCTTATTGCATGAACTGGGTTGGGCGCAACGTCATCAAGACGCTTGCGCAGAGAAATGTTCGCCAAGTTTCATGGAACTGCCCGACCGCCTTTTTTGACCGGAACTCTTCCGGCGTACTGCTTTCCAAACTGACCTTCAACATTGAGCGCGTCGCCGATGCCACGACGCGCTCCGTGACCGTACGTGGTGCGCGACAGCCTGACCATCGTCGGTCTGCTGGCCTGGATGTTTTATCTGGAGCCGATACTGTCACTGATGGTGATTGTGCTGGGGCCGATGATCGGCATGCTGGTCACGTTGCGTGAGCAACCGTTTTCGCCGCTACAGCACGCGCATCCAGGATTCCATGGGTGATGTGACGCGCTATACCGAGGAGGTGCTCAAGGCGCACCAGATCATCAAGATATTCGGCGGTCAGCGACTATGAGAAAGACCGATTTCGAAGCGGTCAACGAAGAGAATCGCCGACTGCATAACCGTTTTGTCTTTGTGCATGCGGCCAGCCTGCCGGTGATCCAGCTGATTGCCGGCGTCGGCATTGCTGCGGTGATCTTCGTTGCCTATGGCGGCTTCGCTATCATCACGCCACTGACGGCCGGCGAGTTCGTTTCATTTCTTGGCGCGATGTTGCTGATGATGGCGCCGTTGAAACGACTGACCGACGTGAACGCATCGATCCAGCAGGGCATCGCGGCGGGGCACAGTATTTTCGAGCTCGTCGATGAAGCGACTGAGCCCGACGACGGGATTGAGCGCCTGGACGCGGCGATGGGTGAAATCAGTTATCGAGAATGTAAGTTTTTCCTACGAACGTAACAAGGGACCCGTGCTGCGTGACGTCGCCTGGCAGGTCCATGCAGGAGAGACCCTGGCGATAGTGGGCAGTTCAGGCAGTGGCAAGTCGACACTGGTGGGCATGATGCCGCGTTTTTACGATGCGAGCGCTGGACGCATTCTGCTTGACGGGCAAGATGTGCGTGATTACCGGCTGGCGGACCTGCGTCAGCAGATCGCGCTCGTCAGTCAGGATGTCACACTGTTCAACGATAGCATCCGTGCAAATATTGCCTACGGCTCCGATCGATCGGAGACCTTGCCGCCATACTTGAAGCAGCAGACGCTGCTCATGTCAGCGAGTTTCTGGCGGAACTGCCGGATGGTCTCGACAGTACGGTGGGTGATCGCGGTGTTTTGCTATCAGGTGGACAGCGTCAGCGAATAGCCATTGCGCGCGCATTACTCAAGAACGCGCCCATCCTGATCCTTGATGAAGCGACATCGGCCCTGGATTCTGAATCAGAGCGTCACATTCAGAAGGCGCTGGAGGCGCTAATGAAGAATCGCACCGACTTTTGTCATCGCGCACAGGCTTTCGACCATCGAGCAGGCTGATCGGATCGTGGTGCTCGAGACGGGCCAGGTCGTGGAGACGGGTGACCACAACAGCCTTGCTCGCAAGCCGGGGGCCGCTATGCGGCGTTGCATCGCCTGCAGTTCGATGAAAGTGATTGAGCGCTGCAATGATTAAAATAGAGAGGTTTGCGCAAATAGTCTGGTATGAGTCGAGATGGTCGCCACTGCTGCTGGTGCCTCTTGATGTGCTGTTCAGGATTGTTCGTGAGAATCCGTGGCGCGTTATACAAACGTGGCCTGCTCAAGACTCGCAAACTGCCAGTGCCGGTAGTTATTGTTGGCAATATTAACGTTGGTGGAACAGGCAAGACACCGCTTGTCATCTGGCTGAGCCAGCGCTTGCGCCGCGAAGGCTGGGTGCCCGGAATCGTCTCGCCGCGGATACGGTGCGCAGAGTGACCTGGCCACGGTTGGTCACTCTGAGCAGCGACCCGATTCAGGTGGGCGATGAGGCACTGGTTCTGGTGCGGCGCTCGGGCTGCCGGGTTGCGGTTGGGCCGGATCGGAGTCGGCGGCAGGTCGGCTGCTGTTGAAGCAGGGTGTCAACGTCATAATCAGCGACGATGGCCTGCAGCATCTGAAGATGGCCAGGGATTTTGAGATTCTCATCATCGACGGTGACCGACTGTTCGGAAACGGACATTGCTTGCCAGCCGGCCCGCTGCGGGAACCGATGCTGCGCATGCGCAGCGTTGACATCATAGTGACGAACGGCGGTCAGGGCGGACCCGATGCCCGCGCTGACAGGCCCGCAGTCAACATGAAATTACGCCAGCTGGTCACGGTCCCGGTGATGGGGGGTGAAGCGCGCAGGCTCGCCGAGTTTCGCGGTGCCCCGGTGCATGCGCTGGCGGGCATCGGCAATCCGGAGCGCTTCTTCAGGCAGCTGGAAAGTCACGGCCTCGAAATCATCCGACACCCGTTTCCTGATCATGCGCCGCTGGTCATGAACGATATTCTTTTTATGGATAATTACCCGGTGCTGATGACCGAGAAGGACGCGGTCAAATGCCTGGATTTTGCCGACCAAAGACATTTCTACGTGCCGGTGACGGTGGATCTTCGCGAAGTCGATGCGCAGAGAATCGCGGAAGCGCTGGCGCCCGTGCTGGCCGCCACCGCGACCGAGGCGCGCAAAGTGGGAGACTGAATTGAACAAGAAACTTTTGGATATTCTTGCCTGCCCGATCTGCAAGTCGCCGCTGGATTATTTCCCTGCCGGAGAGTTGCTGGTGTGCAGGGCGGAGCGCCTGGTTTTTCCGATTCGTGACGGCGTGCCCATCCTGCTTGAGGTCGACAGCAAAACAATCAGCAGCGAGCAGCTGGATTCCATGGATAAAGAACGAGCACACGCGGTATCGTGAGTTTCAAAGTCGTCATCCCGGCGCGCTTCGCAGCGACGCGTCTGCCCGGCAAGCCGCTTCGGCCGCTGGCGGGCGCGCCGATGATTTATCACGTCTGGGCGCGCGCGGTCGAGAGTGGTGCCGACGAGGTCATTGTAGCCACTGATGACGAGCGGATCGCGCGGGTTTGCAGTGAATTCGGCGCGACGGTCTGCATGACGGACGCGGGGCACGCTTCCGGCACTGATCGTATCGCCCAGGTCGCCGAAGAGTTGCATTGGCACGCGGGCGTGATCGTGGTGAATTTGCAAGGTGATGAGCCGCTCATGCCCCCCGGCAATCTGCGCCAGGTGGCCGGGCTGCTGTCACTGAACCCCGAAGCCGATATCGGTACCTTGAGCATGCCGATCACTGACGAGGCAGCCTTTCGTGATCCCAATGTCGTCAAGGTCGTCACGGATGGGCGGGGCCGCGCGTTATATTTCAGCCGCTCACCTGTGCCCTGTCTCAGGGACGAGAAGGGGGTCCCTGCAATCGCCTTACGTCACCTTGGTATTTATGCATATCGCCGCGCCGCGCTGACTTCACTCGCTATGTGGCCGCCCTGTGAACTGGAAACCAGCGAACGACTGGAGCAATTGCGGGCGTTGTGGAACGGGTTGGTGATTCAGGTCGATGTTGCGTCGGAGCCTGCGGGCATCGGTGTTGATACGGAAGCGGATCTGGCGGCGGTAGAAGCAAGGCTACAGGAAACGGCTGGTTCAGCGCCCCGCAGCTAAGCCTGGTCCGGGCGGCTCGCGGGCGGCGCTTGCAGCCAGCCGCGCACGCGCGGGTCCAGTGCATTCTCGCCGGCCAGGCAGGCGGGAACTTCCACAATGCCAGGAACCATCCGGCTCGCTTCCCCCTGCGCATTGGCCTGAATAACGGCGCCGCCTTCGAGGGCCTGCAAGACAACCACCGGCCCTTCCGGCAAGACCTCTATGACCTGATGCAGTTCGCCGTGCAGGTGCACCTGCTGGCCAATAATCCGGCGCAGGTCGGTCAGCAGATTCTCTGGCTCGTTCATATCATGATCATGAGATAAACTTGCACTTATCGCAATTGAAATTCAGGGCGGGGCGGTAACAATGCGGCTGCTGTTTGTATGTATGGGAAATATCTGCCGTTCGCCGACGGCCGAAGGCGTGTTCAGGAAAGTGCTGCAAGATCAGGCGCCGGAACTGGCAATTGAGGTGGACTCGGCTGGCACGCACGCGTATCACGTGGGTGAGCCGCCGGACGCGCGCTCGCAGGCCGCTGCGGCCCAACGTGGTATCGATTTGTCCGGCATTCGGGCCCGCAGGGTCGAGCGCAGGGACTTCGCAGACTTCGATCTCGTGCTGGCCATGGACAGGGACAATCATGCAGAGTTGATTGCAATCTGCCCGCCGGCACACCGCTCAAGGTTAATGCTTTTCCTGGAAGTCCTGGATGACCCGGAGCGCCTTGACGTGCCCGACCCCTATTACGGCGGCGCGCAGGGATTCGAGCACGTGCTCGACCTCGCAGAAGAGGGCGCCCGGGCGCTGCTTAAGCGCCTGCTCCGGGACGCGACGAAGCCTGCCTGACTCTCGCTGACTCAGTCGTCCCGGCCAGGTCCGCGCAAAGGGTCAGCGGGCGCCGAAGACCACACGGTCCGGACTTCTTTGGATTTTTCGCCGCCGCCAGACTGGGTTGGCATGCTCTGCGCGACCGGACTCTGTGGAGGCTGCGGGGTCGATTGCGGCGCCGATGACCCTGAATCTGCAGCCGGCCGCTGGCCTTCTGCCGGTCGCCGGTCCTGCCGCGCGGCCGGTGCTGGTTTCGCCTGGCTTTCCGGGCCCTTATTCGCAGGCGTGCCGGCGCGCGCTTCCTTCACTCCTGTATTGCCGGTATCGCTCTGCGCGTTATCCTTGCGCGCCCGATCGCCGCTGGGACGTCGGCGCCGCCCGCCGCGCCGCCCCCTTGAGCGCCCACGCGGCTCACTCTCTCCGTCACGCCGCGGACTGTCGGATGCGGTCGCCTTGGTCTTTTTACGTTTCGCTGCGGGCCTGCTGCCGTCGCGCGGTTTGCTGCTTGCCTTGCTGGTCCCTCGACCGCCCGCTGGTCTGGACGCTTTCTTGCGCCCGCCGCCAGCTTTACTCGCCGCCCTTCGCGGCGACTTTTTGGCAGCAGCTGACCGAGCCGGCTTTTTGGGTTTGGGGGCGCCGAACAGCCACCGCCAGAATCTCACCAGTGCGGCGGGTTGGGCTTCGGCAACTGGTTTGGCCACCACAGGCGCCGGCGCCTTGGGGATGATTCCCTGCACCGCGGGAGCGGTCACTGGAGCCGCGGCCTTGCGCGCTGCGTAAGGCAATTCGGTTTCTGCCTCTTCGTGCTCAGTTATCTTGTAGCTGACCGCTGAATTCTCGGGCAGGGCCACTTCGTCTTCGCGGACGCGACGAACCTGATGGTTCGGCGTTTCGAGATCCGGGTTTGGCACGATGACGATAGAGACATCATGCCGCTGCTCTACGGTGGTAACCCAGTCTCGTTTTTCGTTAAGAAGATAGGTGCTGACGTCAACGGGCAGCTGGGCGATGACTCGGGCCGTGCCTTCCTTGCGGGCTTCTTCAGCAATAATTCTGAGCAGCGACAAAGCCATCGATTCGACATCGCGAATTGTGCCTTGACCACCGCATCTCGGGCAGACCACATTAGTTGATTCACCCAGTGACGGTCGCAATCGTTGCCGCGACATTTCCAGCAGTCCGAATCGCGAAATCCGGCCAATCTGGATGCGCGCACGATCTGCCTGCACCGCTTCGCGCAGTCGGTTCTCAACTTCTCGCTGACTGCGATTGCGATGACATATCGATGAAATCGATGACTATCAGGCCGCCGATATCGCGCAGGCGAAACTGGCGCGCGATCTCGTCGGCAGCTTCGAGATTGGTATTGCGCGCCGTCTCCTCGATGTCCTGACCTTTGGTTGCGCGCGCGGAGTTGATGTCTATAGAGACCAGCGCCTCGGTATGATCGATCACCACGCTGCCACCCGATGGCAGTCGCACCTGTCGTGCCGAATGCCGATTCGATCTGGCTCTCGATCTGGAAGCGCGTGAAAAGCGGAATGTCGTCTTTGTAGAACTTCAGTCGCTGCAGATTGTGCGGCATGACGCGCTCGATGAAATCGTGCGCCTGGTCGTAGATGTCCTTGCCTTCGATCAGGATTTCGCTGACTTCGTTGGTCAGGTTGTCGCGCAGTGCACGAATGATCGCGTCGCTTTCCTGGTAAACGAGAAACGGACCAGGCCGCTCGGCGACCGCCTTCTCGACCGCTTGCCAGACGTTCAGCAGGTAGTCGAGGTCCCACTGCAGCTCCTCGCCGCTGCGACCGACGCCAGCCGTGCGCACGATGACGCTCATGCCATCCGGCATGTTCAGTGCACGCAGGATATCGCGCAGCTCGGCGCGCTCGTCGCCCTCGATGCGGCGCGAGACGCCGCCGGAACGGGGATTGTTGGGCATCAGCACCAGGAAGCGTCCTGCCAGGCTGATAAACGTGGTCAGCGCCGCGCCCTTGGTGCCGCGCTCTTCCTTGTCAACCTGGACAACCAGTTCCTGGCCCTCGCGCAGCACTTCCTTGATTTGCACCTTTGCGCCCGGCAGCGGGTTCGGTCTTGAAGTAGCTGCGAGAGACTTCTTTGAGCGGCAGGAAGCCATGGCGGTCGCCGCCGAAATCCACGAACGCGGCTTCGAGGCTCGGCTCGACGCGGGTAATACGCCCTTTATAGATGTTGGATTTTTTTTGCCGGCGGGAGGGAATTTCGATGTCGAGGTCGATCAGGTGCTGGCCATCGACCATGGCGACACGCAACTCTTCTTCCTGAGTTGCATTGATGAGCATTCTTTTCATGAGCCCCTTCTTATTAATTGCAGGGGGCCGTCCGCGTGTTCACGGCACCGTCGGCTACTGCCTGATCCGGCGGGTCGCGCTGACAATGGTTACGATGGCGCGACGCCCGGACAGGAGAGAAGCCGGTTTTGGTCGGCCCGGGACTGTCGAAACAGCCGGACCCGTGATTCAAGCAACTTTACAGCTCGGGGGCGCTTTCAGCATCCACCCGCGCCAGACGGCCAAATTTGGCCCGCTCAAGGGCCAGCCATAAGAATGGCGGCACCCCTGGGGGCGTCGCCCTAAACCTTGTCCGGTAAGCAGCGGGCTGAAGCAATACCAATGCCCGCCGGTTTTCCGTTCGGGTACTATAACAACCCACGCACGCCTCAGCAATGAAGCTAAGCGCTTGAACTGATAAACAGAGAATCCGGGCTCCCGCATGAGTAATGTCAGCTACCACGAGGTCAGCGCCGATGAGGCCGGGCAGCGCGTCGACAACTTCCTGCTGGGCCGCCTCAAGGGTGCGCCGCGCAGCCTGATCTACCGGGTCCTGCGCAAAGGCGAAGTCAGGGTGAACAAGGGCCGGGTCAAGCCGGAATACCGCCTGGTGGCGGGCGACAGCATTCGCATTCCGCCGGTGCGGCTGCCTGCAGCAGGGCAGAACGCGCCGCCGCCTGTTCCAGCAGTGCGCCAAATTGAGGCAGCCATCATCCACGAGGATGCGACTGTGCTGGCACTGGATAAACCGGCTGGTGTAGCCGTGCACGGCGGCAGCGGCATAAGCTTTGGTGTGATCGAACTGCTGAGGGCCTCGCGTCCTGACGCGCCGTTTCTGGAACTCGTGCACCGGCTCGACCGGGCGACCAGCGGCTGCATGCTGGTGGCAAAAAAACGCAGCGCGCTTCGCAGTCTGCATCGACAGTTTCGTGACGGCGAAGTCGACAAGCGCTATCTCGCGCTGGTCCAGGGCCAATGGGATCTGGGCAGCATGACCGTCGACGCGCCCCTGGCGACGCACCAGCGCAGCGGCGGCGAGCGAACGGTCAGGGTTTCCGAGTCAGGCAAGGCTTCTCGAACTGCGTTCCGGCCCGTCGATTTCTTCAGGCACGCTACGCTGCTCGAGGCACGACTGGAGACTGGGCGGACACATCAGATCAGGGCGCATGCCGCATGGGCAGGCCACCCGTTAGCGGGCGATACGCGTTACGGCGACGAGACCTTTAACGCCTGGTGCAAGGAGCGTGGCCTGCGCAGAATGTTCTTGCACGCCCACGCGCTGGGGTTTGCTCAGCCTGACAGCGGGGAGCCGGTGCTGGTCAGCGCTCCCCTGGATCCGCCGCTGGCCGGTTTTCTGGATACACTCGCCGGCCCCGGGCAATCGCGCTGAGAGTGCCCCCCGGCGCTCGGCAGCGGCGAACCGCGCACTGTCCCGTGCCCGGTCAATTGAGGATTGGGTAGCCCTCCAGCATCAACGCCCGGCTCAGCCAGATCATTGGCAATCCCAGCAGCGCGGTGGGGTCTGTGCTGTGTATGCGCTCGAAAAGCGCGATGCCCAGGCCTTCGGCCTTGAAGCTCCCGGCGCAGTCGAGCGCATCCTCCTGCCGCAAATACGCGTCAATCTCGGCATCCTCGAGACTGCGAAAATGCACCGTGGTCAGGTCCAGGTGTGAGCGCCTGGTGCCGCTTGCAACCAGGCATACTGCGGTATGGAAACTCACGACCTTGCCCGAGGCCGCCTGTAACTGATGGAACGCCGTTTGATAGTCACCTGGCTTGCCAAGGATCTGGTCATCGAGTTGGGCGACCTGGTCGCTGCCGATCACCAGAGCGTCGTGCTCAAGCCGGGCGATGTGCATTGCTTTGCTTTCAGCGAGACGGCTGGCGAGCACGGGTCCGGGCTCGCCGGGTTGGCAGGTTTCATCGACGTCCGCCGGCCGGCAGTCGAACGGCAGGTGGAGACGCTGGAGCAGCTCTTTGCGATAGGGCGAGGCCGATGCCAGGATCAGGGGTTTCAAGGGCTTAGCTCTCCGATAGCATAAATAAGGCGAGCAGTATTGCAAAAAAATCAGGCGCTTGCAGTCGTATTGCTTTGACATGCGGGGGTCGTGTGCCTATCATTCGCCGGCTATGCCTGTCCCGAAGTTCACACGGCGGGTCGATCCCCGAAAACTGGCGGGTCGTGCGGCAAGACTCGCAGGCGAGGTGCCGCTTGAAGCGCTGCCTCGCGTGACTCCGCTGCTGACGTGCGGGGAACGCGAGGACACCGTGAGTGCGCGACTTGATTTCGAAACCGACGCACGCGGGCGGGTTTATGTCAGCGGTGAGATTAAAGCCAGCCTGACGCTGCTGTGCCAGCGCTGTCTCGAACCGGTGCGCCTGCCGGTGAGCAGCAGTTTTCGTGTGGCAGTGCGCCCGGCGTCGGTTGATGGTGTCGATCCGCAGGGTTTTGATTCTTTCGACGGGGGCGACGAGGGCTTGTTGCCGGCAGAATTGCTGGAAGAGGAATTGCTGTTGGCGCTCCCGTTCGCGCCACGCCACAACTCTGTAGTCGACTGCGGAAAACTGGCACAGCGACGCGCCGGAGCAGATGAGACAGGCCCGGCGGCGGCGTCCGGGCAGGATAAGGAGACAGCGCAGGCAAAGCGACCCTTTGCGGTGCTTAAAGATTTAAAACTGGATTGATTTTCTTGCAGGAGACTTGCAAATGGCCGTTCAAAAAAGCCGAAAAACACCGTCGCGCAGAGGTATGCGCCGGTCTCACGATTCGTTGGGTAAACCCGCGCTCTCCGTCGACCCGGTCTCCGGGGAAACGCACCTGCGCCATCAGGTGACGGCCGACGGTTATTATCGCGGCAAGAAGGTGATTGCCGACAAGCCTGAGACTGACATCGAAGAGTAGGCAGCCCGCTGCACTTTTTCGGAGTGGTGATCGCAACTGATGCGCCGGGCTGAAGCCCGGCGTTTCAATTTGCGGCATGGTTTACTTTCAGATCGAGGTTGCGGCGAAGCATGAGTGAATACCTGAGCCTGGCGGTCGACGCAATGAGCGGCGATCGGGATTTCGATTGCCGCGTGCTGGCCGTGCGGCGCTTTCTCGAACGGCATCCTCATGTTCGGGTACTGCTGGTCGGCGATGCGCAGGCCCTGGCGACCTCAACACGAACCCTGACAGCAGAATTTGCTGAACGCTTTGAGCTGCGTCATGCCAGCCAGGTCGTGACCATGGACGAACATCCGCGGACCGCGCTGCGTGGCAAGAAAGATTCCTCAATGAGGGTGGCCATTAATCTGGTGAAAAAGGGCGAGGCGGTCGCCTGCATCAGCGCCGGCAATACCGGTGCCCTGATGGCTATCGCACACTTTGTGCTGAAGATGAGCAAGGGTATTGACCGGCCCGCAATCGTCTCGTCCATTCCTGCAATCGGAGGTCATACGCTGATGCTCGACCTCGGTGCCAACGCGGAGTGCAACGCAACCCAGCTGTATCAGTTCGGAATCATGGGCTCGGTTATTGCGACCGAGGTGCATGGCATCGAGCGCCCGGCGGTGGGGCTCCTGAATATCGGTGAAGAAGAGATCAAGGGCAGCGACGAGCTGCGAGCAGCCGGTCAGCTGATGGCAAACAGCCAGCTCAACTACATTGGTTTTGTCGAGGGCGATGATATCTTCGCGGGACACGTGGACGTGGTGGTCACTGATGGTTTTACAGGCAACGTGTCGCTGAAGACGATGGAAGGTGCCGCGCACATGCTGGGCGCTTTGCTGCGCGAAGAGTTTTCACGGACAGTTACAACCCGCGCTGCGGGACTGGTCGCCGCCCCCGTGCTGGAGGCGGTACGCCGCAAGCTGGACCCGCGTCGCTACAACGGAGCCAGCCTGATTGGCCTGTCGCGCATTGTGATCAAGAGCCACGGCAGCGCCGACGATGTCGCGTTCGAGAATGCACTGGATACAGCGCTGCTTGAAGTAAAAAAAGCGGTGCCGGAAAAAATCAGATCGCTTATTGCTGATTCACGGTTGCCGGCAGAGGCGGGCGGCGCGGAGACACTCAGGACAGTAGACCCATCCGGGCCGCATATCGAACCAGGCCCGCAGTGTTTGAAACCGCCAGCTTTTCAATGATCCGCGCCCGATGGTTCTCGGCCGTCTTGACGCTGATTTCGAGGGCCCTGGCAATCTCTTTCGAAGTTTTACCCTCGGTCAGTAAATGAAATACCTCCCTTTCCCTGGGGGTGAGGGAGCCGTAAGGATTGTCAGACTGCTGGCCATGCCGATACTGTTCGGCCAGCGCCCTGGCCGCTTGTGGCCCAAAATAGCCCTGGCCTTTTTGCAGGGCGCTGACGGCGGACATTAACTCTTTCACAGCAGCGTCTTTTACCAGATAGCCCGAGGCGCCGGCGCGCACGATCGGGATCACATACTCATCTTCTTCATGCACGGTGAGGACCAGGATGCGCGTCTGCGGCAGCTGCTCGTGAATTCTTCGCACCGCTTCCAGGCCATTGAGCCTCGGCATGGTCAGGTCAAGTATCGCGATGTCCGGTCGGGTTGCGAGCGCCTTTTCCACGGCTTCAATGCCATCCGCGGCTTCTGCGACGACCTGAACTTCACCGCTTTCTTCCAACAGGCTGATCACACCCTGCCTGACAATCGTGTGATCGTCCGCGACCAGTACCCGGGTCAATTTGCGTGCTTGCTGAGTGTTCATCTCGGTTTATCTCCCGCTTGGCTCATTGTCGGGCAGCGGGACCTGCATTTCCAGTGTCGTGCCATTGTCAGCTGAAGACTGCAGCCGGAGAATGCCCCCGAAAAGCTCAATCCGATCGCGAATGCCGCGCAGGCCGGAGCTTTCATTGCTGCCGCCGGCGCGCATTTTTGCCGCAGCATCGAAGCCCTTGCCTAGGTCGCGGACAGTCACCGACAACTGATTGTCATGGCGGTGCATCGCAACGGAAGCTGTTTCAGTGTCGGCATGCTTGATGATATTGGTCAGCGCTTCCTGAACGACCCTGAAAACCAGGGTTTCTATGTCGGGATCCAGGCGTTCGTCCTCAAGCCCCGCAGCATCCAGTTCGACCGCGAGCCCTGTGCGTTGCTGCAGCGTGCGCTGCAGCCAGTGCAAGGCGGCCACAAGGCCCAGGTCGTCCAGCACAGGTGGCCGCAAGAGTCGGGACAACTCCCGCGTGTCGTTCAGTGCATCGCCGGCCATATTCGCGCAGTCGGCGATAGCCGGGCGCAGCGACTCATCCGCGCGCGATTCGAGGCGCAAGAGCTGGTTTTTGAGTGCGGTCAGCGTCTGACCGATGCCGTCGTGAAGTTCAAGCGCCAGTCGCCTGCGCTCATCCTCCTGAACCTTCCAGACGCCTTTCGCCAGGCTTCTGAACCTGCGCTCGCCATCCAGCAACTGCACGAACAACTGCTTATTCTCCTCCGTAATGCGCGTCACGCGGCGGGCAATCTCGTCAAGATTCTCGTGACTCGTTTTGGACAGCGCATCCTCGTCCTGCCCGCCCGCGGTTAGTCGAATGTCAGGTGTCATCGCTAAAGTCCTTTATCTCCTGGAGTTGCCTGAAGTGCCCCAGCTGGGTTGGCTCCAGGTATGCCTCGACCCGCCTGAGTTCATTTCCTGCTTCTTGCTGTGCAAGTGCGGCCTGTTGCGAATCGCCCTGCGCCAGCAAGCTGCGGGCCAGCAGCGCATGGGCGCGCCAGCTGCCCTCATAAACCCCGACCGTCTGCAGGAGTTTCAGCAGTCGACGGACATACTTTTCAGCGGCGCCATCTCGGCCTGAGGCAAGCGCCGCCCGGGATGCAAGCTCCAGTGCCTGCAATTGCAGCGGGATGTTGCCAAGAAGATCGGCCTCGTCATTGAGTTTGTCGATGGCAGCAAGCACGTCTTGTCCGCCGAGCAGACCTGATTTGCCCGCGCCGAGTTCGGCGCGCAGCCGAATCACCGGATTCCCGCTGGCTCTGGACAATTCGACGGCGGAAGCGAATGACTGCTCGGCTGCGTCGCGGTCACCGCTCAATACGGCGAGTTCTCCTTGCAAGCGGCGCAGCTCCGCAAGTTGCTCACGACTACCCCCGGTCTGAAGCAACTCGCCAACCTGGTCCAGCAAGCCGCGTGCCTCCTTGCGCATGTTCAGTTGCAACAGCAGGTCGGTCTTGAACAGCATGTATTCAGCCTGCCCGCGTTCGTCTTGTTGTTCTGCGAGGAGGGCGATGGCGTCATCGAGTGAGCCGAAAGCCGCCGTGTACCGGCCCTGGTACATCGCTATGCGGCCGAGGTTACCCATGGCCACGGCCTGCACAAACGGGTTGGCCATTTTTCTTGCTTCTTCAAGGGTGCTTAGAAAGGCCTTCAGGGATTCCTCCCAGCTGCCCCTGGCAAAAGCCAGCAGGCCCATGTTCTGGGTTGCCAGGACGATGTCTTCCCGGTTGCCAAGTTCCACGGCGTTGTCGAGTGCCTGCTGCCAGTAAACCGAAGCGTTGTCGTACTCGCCAAGCGAGTAGTACGCAAAACCGACGTTACTGTAACTTTCTGAAAGCGCGCGCTTGTCACCAAGCTGGCGACGAATATTGAGGCTCTTGCGGAAGTGCTTCAGCGCCTCGTGGTAGTCGCCCAGGTGCTCTTCGAGCAGGCCAAGCTCATTCTCCAGCACAGCCAGCCCGGCCGTGTCGCCGATTGCCTCGCGATTCTGCATGGCCTCAGTAAACTGCTCGCGCGCCTTTGCAAAGTCGCTTTTACCTACTGAGATACGTGCGAGATTGGTGAGTGAGGAGGCAACGCCCCGCTGATCCCCGATTTGCGTGCGCAACGCCGCCGCAAGCCGATACTGTTCTTCGGCCTGGTCAAGCTCGCCAAGCTGATGAAACGCGATACCCATGGCATTCATTACGTCGGCCCGCCCCTGTTCGTTACCAAGCCGATTCTGAATAACGAGGGCTCGCACGAGATAATCGTCGATTGCCGCCTGACTGCTGCCGGTGAGGATGGCGTATTTGCCCATGAGAAACCAAGCGCGGGGATTGTTGGGATCGTCGCTAATCACCTTATCGAGTTCGCTCATTGCCTCAGCGAGTTTGCCTTCATTTTCGTAGGCGAGGGCGAGGGCAACACGTGACTCGCTGTCGCCCGGGTAGCGTGCAACAAGTTTCGTGAGTACGGCTTGCGCGCGCTCAAGGTCGCCCCCAAGCAGTGCGTCCTGCGCACGGACCTCAAGTGCGATACGGGAGTTGTCATCCTTGAGGAGTGCGCCGGCACTTTGAATGGCCTGTACAGCCTTGTCGTCGTAGCCCAGGGCATCGTAGGCCTCGGAGAGGCGCAGCCAGGCGGCGACAAATCCGGCATCCAGTTCAACGGCCTGCTCCAGCAACGGGGCCGCGGCAACGCTGTTGCCGAGGTACTGCAGCCTGACGCCTTCCGCATAGGCCTGCAGTGCTGGTTGCGAATCGGACAGGCGCGCCTCCGGGGCGGGCGCCTGGTCGTCAACAGCCAGGTGAGTGAGCAAAGTCTCTGCAAAGCGATTGACCAGCAGAAACGCCTCGCCGGCATCCGCAGCTTCGACCATGAATTGACGGTCGGCCTGCCGGTTTTGTCCAACGCCAATTATCGTAGCGTCGACGCGAATCATCTCGCCGGCCGTGCGGATATCGCCTGTCACAACCAGGTTCGCGCCGAGCAATTCTGCCGCCTGCTGTATATCGGCGGCCGAGCCTGATCGATCCAGCATGTTCAGATCCTTGAGCGTCTGGACCACGCGAGTCGGATCAACGAACTGCAGCGACCTGTTTTCCGCGAGGCGGTCAGTGGCCAGTTCGGGTAGTCCGTTGCGCAGCCACGCCAACTCAGGTCGGCCGGTACCATCCTCGAGCGGGAGAATCGCAATAGTCCGCACGACCTGCGTGGTTGCACTGGCCGCCGCCGGATCTGCATAGCGCTGGTACACAAGCCAGCTGATCAGCCCAACGCCGCCAAAGCCCAGTACGACGACCGCAGCCCACGTGACGACCCGGCGAGCGAGCCGCGAGCGATGCCGTACCAGCGCCTGGGTCGCCCTGCCTGCACCCAGATCGGCCGCGAGCTCGGCGGCTTCCTGATAGCGGTCGTCCGGGTTGCTCGCCAGGCAGTTATCGATGATGCGCCTGACCGATGCAGGTACTTCGATGCCGAGTTCGGCAAGATCCCGGGGCTTGCCCAGGGTCCGCTGCGCCAGCACTTCCTGATAGGTCTCCCCGGAGAAGGGCAATTGACCGCTTAACATTTCGTACAGTATCAGCCCCAATGAGTAGATATCTGAGCGGCCGTCCACAGCCATGCCTCGCGCCTGTTCCGGTGACAGGTAGTCGGGTGTTCCGACGATGTGGCCTGTCATGGTCAATCCGGTAAGGTTTGCTGAGCGTGCGACACCGAAATCAGTGATGTAGGGGACATCGTCGGCGTCAACCAGAATGTTGGCAGGCTTGAGGTCCCGGTGAGTGACGCCCATCTCATGGGCAGCGGCCAGTCCGCCGGCGATCTGCCTTGTCAGTTCCAAAGCCTTGGCAACCGGCAAGGTGCCGCGTTCATCGAGAATCTCTTTGAGAGACCGGCCCGTGATGAGATCCATAGTGAGAAAATGGACGTCTTCATCCTGTCCGATATCGTGAATGCGCACTACATTTCGATGCGACACCTGCCTCGCGAGGATCAACTCCTGCTGAAACCTGTCGAGTGTCCGCGTGTCCTCGCCACTGTCGCGCTGGTCGCGCAGAACCTTGAGTGCAACATCGATATCCGAGGGTTTCGTCGCGGGCCTTGTAAACCATGCCCATGCCGCCAATGCCGAGAACGTCGCCGATCCGGTAGCGGTTCGCAAGCAGTCGGCCCTCGGCGAGAAGATGGGTCTTGCCGGTACTGGTCTGGGTCTGGTCTGTTTCTGGCGTGCTCGGCTTTTCGCTCATTGATCCGGACCGGACTTCGATGCATGGGCCGACTTAAGGCCGCTCCATGTTACACCGTCATCGGCATCGCTGTCCGGTTCGTGCTGCGAATCGTGCTCAAAGCCGGGCATCTGATCAGCCCATTGTTCGAGCCTGGATACATCCGGGCGATCGCTTGCCAGGTCAATGTCCGGCAGGGCCGTGCCCAGGCCTGCAATCTCTTCCCTGATACGGGCAACCGCGATGGCCATCCCTGCATGGTTGGCAAGACCTCTGAGTATTTCCACGTCAAGTTCCGTGAACACTTTGCCTGGCTCGCGGCTATCCGCGTACAGAATGCCGGTGGTCTTGTTGAGCACAATGAGTGGCAGACAGACCAGCGCGCGGATGCCGCCGGTTGTGATGCTCGGTCTTTCACCCAGCACCATATCGGTCATTGCATCGCAGGTGACCACCATCTCCGAGGTCTTAAGCGCCATTTCAATCGCGCCGACGCTGCCTGAGAAATCATGCGCTTCAAAGTCTTCCGGAGACGACGCCTGAATAGCTTTTGATCGCCAGATCGCCGCCGTCCGTCGTAAGCATTGCAAAGCCGCGTTCGGTGCCAGACAGACTCAATATCGAACGCAGAACCTGGTGCAAAAGTTTCTCGAGGCCAGCGGCAGGATCCAGCTGACGACGCAGCTCGAGCGAAGTTTCCCAGCGTCGCCGGTTGAGTTCGTCTTCCCGCTGTCGCGATTCCGGAGTAACAGTCTCGAAGCGGGCGACAACGTCGCCAAATTGCAGCCATGCGTCGCTGCCAATGGTTCCGCTTGTGACGGCGCGCCCATTGAGTACGAGGCCGTTCTTGCTGTCCAGATCTTCGATGAACCATTTCGCATCGCGCCAGGAGAGGCGAGCATGGGTGCGGGAAAGTTGCGGGTGGTTGACTTGCAGATCACAGTCTTCGCCCCGGCCGATCACATATTGCGATCCCGGTTCAAGATAGAGGCGCCGGGCCGGCAGGTTCGTCAGATGAACCGTGAGCCTCCCGGTCATCGGGACGGCGCCCCCCGACGCCCCTAAAGATTGTTGCTGGCAAGAGTGAGGCTGTAGCGAAGGGACGCAGCATGGGCGATGAGTTTGCCCGCGACGTTATCGATGTCGCGAGACGAACGCCAGACATCTGGAATATCGTTGCCGCTGTTCGCGACACCTCCCGGTAAACGCATCCATGTCCTTTATGGCCGCGACCAGATCGCCGCCATTGAAAGAATTGCGCGAGGCATCGAGGTAGAACTGAAGACTTGAATACGTGGCGCCAGACATCAGTCCCGATGACGCATGCAACAGGGATTCCAGACCGCTGAACTTGGTGCTGATCACGGTAGCGGGCAGGCGTAAATCGGCAAGAATGATGAACTCCGAAAAATCGCCCTTGCTGCCGCCAGCGCGATAGCTGCCGCTAGCCGTAACATGAGTAATGTCCCTGAAAGCGCCGCCAGCGTGCGCTGCGAACATTCTCAGAGGTGTACCAGCGGTGTAATGCAGATTGTGTGTATGCAGAGAAACTTCTACGACGCCGCTGAAGCTCAGACCGCCGGTGGCAGGTGGCTCGATATGCAGGCGGACCGGAAAAGCGGCGGGAATGGATGCCGCGCCGGATCCGGCAAGCGATTCAGGATGCTTGTATCCACTGGGTCGATAGTCTCTGCAGACAGCCCCAGCGAGCGTGGCGGTCAGTCCGACCACGTTTTCGAACTGCACCGTAATATCCGCACTGATGCCGCCCGGCAACTCGATCATCGCAGTCAGTTCATTACCGCCAACCTGAGCGCCCACAATGCCTGTTGCCCACACGGGCGGCGCGGTAACAAGCATTGCCAGCAAGAGGGTAAACAGTTTTTTCATCATCGCGCTCCGCAAGGGTTAACGGGCTCTGCGACCGGGCCGGGTTCACGGATCCTGGACGCACCATGTGAGCTAGCACTAAAGATTATACGAAAAGTCTTGCGGCATTTGCCGCCATTTTTTGTTTTTGCGACATATTTCGCGTTTTTTCTGCACTGCAACCAGAATTTGGGTCGGTTAGTGGGTGAAAACCCCTACGAGTTGCTGGGTGTTTACCCCTATGGGAAGGCTTCTCCGAATCAGGGAGACTATCCGTAATGCGCAAAAAGAGCGCAACTTGCGACGCTGATCTGCCGGTATTTCGGCCTGAATCAAGAGTCAGGTGCAGGGCCGAAACGCGGCCTCACGGCCGGTTTTGCCGACTGACAGGTTGCTCATAGATTGCCGGGCTTCGTTCATTGACGGACGCCGCAGATCACCCGTGCAAGTATCAGGTTCTGCCTCTGGACCGATTCCGCAAGCGCTGCGGGATCGGTCTTTTTTTGACCCATGAATCGTCCTGACTCGACGCTCTGGCTGGTGTGGGCACGCGCCGGTCTGGGTATACTCCTGTCCTGATAAAAAGCACCTTGCCCGGGAGGGTGGACGTCCCTGTCCGGGTAACGACGTATGCGTTTCGGGGCGGGATGTGGCGGCGCATCCTTCTGAATGGGGTAGAGCATGTATTCAAAAATCGCGGGCACGGGCCGTTATCTTCCGGACAAAGTGCTCACCAATGCTGATCTCGAGCAGATGGTGGACACAACCGATGAGTGGATTCGGTCGCGCACAGGCATCGAGCGACGGCACATTGCGGCAGAGGGTGAGACGACTGCCGACCTGAGCGAACATGCGTCGCGCCAGGCGATGCAGGCCGCCGGAGTGGGGCCTGCCGACATTGATCTGATCATCGTCGGCACTGCAACGCCGGATCATTTCTTTCCAAACGTGGGCTGTCTCCTGCAGGAGCGGCTCGGTATCCATGGTTGTCCGGCTTTCAGCCTTGAAGCCGCTTGCACCGGGTTTCTCTATGCGCTGAACATCGCCGACAAGTTTATTCGCTCAGGTTCCGCGCAATGCGCGCTCGTTATCGGGGCTGAGACCCTGTCCAGAATCGTAGACTGGGATGATCGCAATACCTGCGTTTTGTTTGGTGATGGCGCGGGGGCCGTCGTGCTTACGGCGGCCGAGGAACCGGGCATCATGTCGACGCACCTGCATGCGGATGGCAAGTACAAAGACCTGCTGTATGTTGAGTCCGGGGTGTCAGCGGGATACGGCGCGCCCGGGAGCAGCGAAAATTTTGTAAAAATGAAGGGCAACGAGGTGTTTAAGGTTGCCGTCAACACGCTGGGACGCATCGCTGCGGAGACGCTTGAAGCCGCGGGTATTCATCACGATGACATTGACTGGCTGGTGCCGCATCAGGCCAATACGCGCATCATTCAGGCTACCGCCCGCAAGCTCGGACTGGGCATGGAAAAGGTGGTTGTAACGGTGCAGGATCACGGCAATACCTCGGCGGCATCAGTGCCCATGGCGCTGGACGTGGCAATCAGGGACGGGCGTATTAAACGTGGGGACCTACTGTTGCTCGAGGCCTTCGGAGGCGGCTTTACCTGGGGATCGGCGCTGATACGCTATTAGCTGATCGACATTGGTCAGCGAACGATGCGTCCGGCGCCGGCAAACCTCGTACGCCAGTAGCTGTTGCTATATTCCGCAATCGAAACTGTTTTGCCCCTGGATGGCGCATGCAGGAAACGACCCGGACCGACGTAAAAACCCACATGCGAGACCCGCTTGCCGCGAGTCTTGAAGAACATCAGGTCTCCGGGGGAGAGTTGGTCCTGGGGTATCGGGGCTGCAGCGCGATAGAGGCCCTGTGCGGTGCGGGGAACGTCAATGCCATGCGAGCGATGCGCGTAGAAAACCAACCCGCTGCAGTCGAAACCCTCGTCAGGTGAGTGCCCGCCGTACTTGTAGGGTATGCCAAGCATGGCTTGCGCGGTCTGCAAGACAGGGTTGTGCTGGGTCGCCTTGCTGACGGAGCG
The DNA here is from genome assembly GCA_963759075.1 of uncultured Gammaproteobacteria bacterium. GTDB lineage: Bacteria > Pseudomonadota > Gammaproteobacteria > Steroidobacterales > JABDLF01 > JABDLF01. The sequence goes on along the minus strand of CAVWXZ010000031.1, from coordinate 67,780 downwards.
GAGCACTGCTGCGTCGGGTGCCGGAGCGGGCTGCGGTGGCGCCCATGCACAGGCGGTGATGGCTGTCGTGGCCAGTATAAGCAGCAGTGTTCTCAGCCGGGCAATCATCGCAGGCCGCAACGGTCTCAGGGGGCCTTGGCGTACAGATCAAGCTCGGATGATTCGAGGCGGTAGGCCACCACGGCATCAGTGAGAGGATCAAAGATCGCGGCGCCACGGGCGAAACAGCGCGTGGTCGGGTCATCGTTACTCTTCATGCAAATTTCTGCATCAACATCAATGTGTTGCATGACCAGCTGCCCATCGTCGAGACTGACCAGCAGCAGTGCGCCGGCCGGCTTCTGTTCTGCTACGACTGCCTGGGGCTGAGCGTCTGCCGCCGGGAAATTGCTGGAACAGGCGCCAAGGAAGAAAATACCTGCAATGCCCAAGATTCGCATCATAGCCTCCCCGCGGGTGACCGCAGCCAGATTAAGATTACGGCCATGTTCGCCGCCGAGTGTTCTAAGCTAGTCGCTGCGCGCAAGGAATGCTGTGACCGGCGTCCGAAGCCTGCGGGGCCAAACTGTGATGGACCTCACATGTTAGTTATAAAGTTTACATAATCAATTGAATTATTTCCAGAAATGCTGCTTTAAAACTGTCGGGCGCTGCCGATGACGGGGGCTTTGCTAGACCTGAGCCACAGGATAGTGGATGGCATGGTGACCTACCCGGGGTTGCCTGCCGTGTCCGTGGGTACCCACCTTGGACGCGAGGCATCTCGGGGCAGTTACGGACCGGGCACCTGCTTTCATATCGGCAAAATCGAGATGGTAGCCAATACCGGTACGTACATAGACGCCCCGTTTCATCGCTTCGAAAATGGCACTGACATCGCCGGCCTGCCGCTCGCCAGCATCGCCGATCTGCCCGGGCTCGTCATCGAAATTCCGCGAGGTGTCCGTGCCGTCGAAGAGCACATGCTCGATTCAGTGGTGGTCTCCGGACGGGCAGTCCTGATTTGCACGAGCTGGTCACGGCACTGGGGCACCGGGATCTACGGCCAGGGGCATCCATTCCTGACCGCGGGCGGGGCCCGGCTGCTGGTGGAGCGGGGCGCCGCCCTCGTCGGCATCGATTCGCTGAACATCGATGACACCAGGGACGGTGCGCGCCCTGCCCATACGCAGCTGCTGGAGGCCAACATCCCTATCGTGGAACATCTGACTGGCCTTGCGGCACTGGCGGGCAGGACTTTCAGTTTCTTCGCCGTACCAGCGCCGGTAACAGGGATCGGCAGTTTTCCGGTCAGGGCTTTCGCCCTGGTGAACCGCAATACGACAGATACCGGAAAGGAGACGAATTGATGAGCGCTACCTTGGTGATTGGCAATTACAACTACTCGTCCTGGTCGCTCCGGGCCTGGCTCGCGGCGACTGTGAGCGGACTCAGATTTGAAGTTGTGCGGCTGCCTCTGGATACGCCTGAGTTTGAACGACGGATCGCTGAGTATTCTCCATCCGGGCGCGTTCCGGTGTTGCGTGACCGCGGCAGGGTGATCTGGGATTCGCTGGCAATTTGCGAATATCTCGCAGAACAGTTCCCGGCTTCGGAGCTATGGCCGGTGGACGCGGGTGAACGTGCCAGGGCACGCTCGGTGGCTGCGGAAATGCATGCGGGCTTCGCCGCTCTTCGCAGCCAGATGCCGATGAACTGCAGGGCGTCAGGTCGACAGGTGCCGGTCGATAACAGTTTGCGTCAGGACATTTCGAGAGTAGAGCGCATTTGGGGCGAGTCGCTTGCGGCCAGTGGCGGTCCATTCCTGTTCGGCCACTTCACGATCGCCGATGCCATGTTTGCACCAGTAGTTTTTCGGTTCGAAACTTACGCCGTAGGCCAGACGAGCGATTCACACCGGTATCGGGATCACGTGCTTGGCATGGCAGCCAGCCGTCAGTGGCTGGCAAAAGCCCGCGAAGAAAGCGAGGAGATAGCGGGCGACGAGGTGGGGCACTGACCTGGTCACCGATCAGTGCCAGGAGTCGCGGAGCCGCTTCAAAGCGGATAGTAAATCGGCAGCACTATCGTAAAAGCCAGCCACATGATCAGAGTGAGCGGGATGCCAACTTTCAAGAAGTCTGAAAACTTGTAGCCGCCTGCGCCAAAGATCAGCAGATTGGTCTGATAGCCGATGGGCGTGGCGTAGCTCATGTTGGTTCCGAACAGGACCGCCAGCACAAAGGGCTCAGGATGCACGCCCAGCTGGTTGGCCACGCTGAATGCTATGGGCGTACCAATGACCGCGGCCGCGTTGTTGGACACTACGTTGGTAATCAGCGAAGCCAGCAGGATGAGGCCACTTAAGATCGCGAGCGGAGGCAGTCCCCGGGTGGCCGCCACAAACAGCTGTGCAACGTACTCGATGCCGCCGGTCGTCAGCAGGGCATTGCCGAGCGCCAGGCTGACTACGATGATCATGACAACTTTGACGCTGAGTGCGCTGGCCGCATCTGACCAGCTGAGGCAGCGGGACAACAGCATCAGCCCGACGCCCAGCAGCGCGCTGACCGAGATGGCGCAGATTCCGGTGGCCGCGAGAAAAATCACCACGAACATGATGCCAAGCGCGGTCCTGGCCTTGCTCGTGTGCGGCAGCCTCACCGTGCCGTCAAGGACCAGCATGCGTCCGCTGCGCTTCATTTCTTCGATGCGATCCCGGCTGGCCTGCATCAGCAGCACGTCGCCGGCCTGCAGCGTGATGTCGCCAAGCGCGCCGCCCGCGCTGTCGATGATGGGCTTCTTGGCCCGGTGGATAGCCAGGATCAGCGCCTGGTAGCGCTCTGCAAAACGGGCTTTTTTCAGGTCCAGTTCTCGAGTATTGAGCCGCCGGTCACGACGACCTCAGCCAGCTGCTGCTGTCCGGGCTCGAGGGGGCGGTCCTCCGAAACCGGATTGTCTTCATCGAGCACGTTGTGCAGGCTCGCACCCAGCAGGTGCTCGTATTCCGTCAGGTTCTCGCTGGTATCGCTGACGTATAGTCGGTCACCTGCCCGCAACGTGACGGACGGCAGGCGCGTGACCGACAGGTTCTCGCCACGCCCGATACGCTTGACGGTCATCTTGTCATTGGTGTGGGTCAGGACTTCGCTGAATGTCCGGCCGTCCGCATAGCCCCCTTCCTGGATATGTAACACGGCGTCGAAAATCCTGAGAGAAGTTTCCGAAAGCAGTGCGTCCCGAGGCGGCAGCATGCGGGGTGCGACCAGCCACAGGTAGACGATGCCTGCGCTGCCGGCGAGCATAACCGGCAACGCGAAATCGAACATCTCCAGGCGGCGCATTCCGAGATCTGCGGCGATGGCGACGACCAGCAGGTTGGTGGAGGTGCCGATGGTGGTGGCCATGCCGCCCAGCAGCGTGGCGAAGCCCATGGGCATCAGGATTCGCTGAAGCCGAAAAGTTGTTCCGGATCGCGACGCTGATGAGAACCGGCAGCAGGATGACGACGATGGGCGTGTTGTTCAGAAACGCACTCAGAAACGCGGTGCCCAGCAGCACGATCAGCAGTGACAGCTTCGGCATCTTCGACCAGCGGCGGGACATCAGCAGGGCCATCGGGCGCAGTGCGCCGGTGGTCTCTATCCCTTTGCCGACGATCATCAGGGCCGAGATGGCGACGAGTGCCTCGTGCCCGAAGCCCTGGAAGAAGGCGGCGGGAGACAATGTCGCCTGCAGCGTGTTCGTAGGGGAACAGCTCGAAGCCCAGCACCAGCGCGATCAGCACCAGCAGGCTTGATGTTTCCAGCGGCACCCGATCACGGGTGAACAGAAAGAATGCGAAGGCGGTCAGTGCCAGGGTGGCCAGGCCATGGATGTCAGGCAGAGCTGGCAAGTACCTTGCTCCTGTGTTATGGCGCTAGGAGGTGGTGAGCGCGGCTGCACTGCGGTGTCCTGGCATCGGTTGGCTTGTCTTTTGTTGTGCGGGACCCGCCGGTCCCGATACTGGTGTCCGTGGCGATGGATATAGCATGGCCGGTGCGCGGGCCGCAATCGACAGAGCATGTTTCTCATGCTTTGCGATACGCTTGCACAGAGCACGATCCTGTATATAATCACAGTGTCCTTGTCTATTTGTACAGGAGCTCGCCATTATGGCAGATCTAACGCCCCGAGCAGTCGCAGATTCTTGTTTTTATTCAAGAGTTTATAGAAGAAAACGAGATTCCACCTACGCGTGCCGAAATCGCCCGGGCGCTGGGATTCAAGTCTGCGAATTCCGCCGAGGAGCACCTGCGGGCCCTGCAACGCAAGGGCGCCATCGAGCTCATCCCAGGGGCCTCCCGGGGCATCCGGCTGCGGGAATGCGGGCGGTATCCCCCTGGTCGGCCGGGTTGCGGCAGGCAGCCCCATGCTGGCCGAGGAACACATCGAGGCCCGCTACCAGATCGATCCGCAGCTGTTTAACCCACGCCCTCACTATCTGCTGCAGGTGCATGGCATGAGCATGCGCGATGCGGGCATCCTGGACGGCGACCTGGTGGCGGTGCACCGTACGCCGGATATCCGCAGCAGCCAGATTGTGGTGGCGCGGCTGGAAGACGAGGTCACGGTCAAGCGTTATCGGCAGCAGGGCACCCAGGTGTGGTTGTTGCCGGCGAACCCGGATTTTGCGCCTATCCGCGTCGATCTCAGGCAGACCCCGCTGGTGATTGAGGGCGTGGTGGTTGGCGTTCTGCGCAATGGCATTTCCCATCGTACGCTGCAGTGAACCCGGTTCCGGACAGCCTGCTCAAGCATCCGCGCATCTTTCGTCTCGCTGCGTCCGCACAGGCGGCTGCACCCGGCCTGCCCACGGGCTACCCGGAACTGGATGCCTGTCTGCCAGGTGGCGGCTGGCCGCGGGCTGCCCTGAACGAAATCCTGGTGGACGGTTTTGGCAGCCGTGAACTGCAGCTGGTGATGCCCGGCACTGGTGAGTTTGTGCGCAGAAGATCCGGGTGACGCTTACTGGCTCACCTGGATATCACCACCGCATATTCCCTATGCGCCGGCGCTTGCCGCGGCAGGCCTCGATCTGGCACGCATCCTCATGGTGCGTACCCGGCGCAGCCAGGATGCCCTGTGGGCGGCTGAACAGGCGTTGCGCTCCGGTACCTGCCGCGCCGTGCTGGTGTGGTCGGAGCAGGTTGACAGCCGGCGCCTGCGGCGTCTGCAGCTGGCGGCTGAAGAGGGCGACTGCCTGGGGATCGTGTTTCGTCCGGACGCGGCGAAAAATCGGCCTTCTCCCGCAGCATTGCGGTTGCGTATAGCCATTGATGGCGGACGACCGCAGCTGGATTTGCTCAAAGTGCGTGGCGGCCGCCCGGTCCGGGTCACGCCGGCGGCTTTGTGCTGAACCGTCTGCGCTTTCCTTGCCCGCAACATGTCCTCGTCCTCCCGCAGTCATTCTCTGCCCCTGTTCCCCGAGAGTCCGCCCGCTGCAGCGGGTGGCGTGCCGCCGCGCACACCGCAGCTTGCGAAGCCGCGGCCGGCCGGAGTCGCAGCAGCTATGGTTATGCGTCTGGCTGTTCAAGCTGCCGCTGGAGGTATTTGCGCAACCGGATGATCCCCATGCAGCCTTCGCTGTCAGCGAGGGCGAGGGCAGTCAGCAGCGCGTCCTGGCCTGTAATAAACAGGCCAGTGCACTAGGTATCCGGGCGGGCCAGTCCCTGAATTCGGCGTTGGCGCTTGCGCCAACGTTGTTGCTACAAGTCCGCCAGCGCGCACTGGAAGAAGCGGCCCTGGAGCGCCTGGCCAATTGGGCCGGTCAGTTCACTTCGCATGTGCACAGTGAAAAAAGCGACCATCTGTTGCTGGAAATACGTGGCAGCCTGCGCCTGTTCGGTGGCCTTGCAGCATTGCGCACACAAGTCGGAGAGGGGCTCACCAGCCTGGGTTACACGAGCTGCCTGGCGGTGGCACCCACGCCGCTTGCTGCATTGTGGCTGGCGCGTGCCGGACGTACGAAAAGTATAATGACGGTGGCCACACTGCCTGCGCAGCTGGGTGCGCTTGCCGGTGTCTGCTTCTGGCTGGCCGGATCGTGTGCAGCGCAGTCTGCGCCAGCTGGGTGTGCGGCAGCTGCTTGATTGCCTGCGCCTGCCGCGTGACGGGTTTGCGCGGCGCATAGGCAAGCAATACCTCGAGCAGCTTGACCGGGCGCTGGGGCGCTGTCCCGATCCGCGTCCGGCCTGGCAGCCGCCGGTCCATTACCACGGTCACCTGGAGTTGCCGGCGCCCGTAGCCGGTCATGCGGCATTGCTTTACGCAATGGAGCGGCTGGTGCGGGAGCTGGCCGGGTTTTTACGCGCGCGCCAGGCCGGGATACGCCGTCTGCAGATGTCATTGCAGCACCAGGAAGGACCGGCAACATGCTGCACGTTGCATCTGTTACAGGAAGAACGTGATCCGGAGCACCTGCTGGAACTCATCGGTGAACGCGTGGAGCATCTGTCCCTGCCTGCACCAGTGACCTCCGCTGACACTGAGCAGCGATGCGTTGCAGGTATTGACAGCGCAAACCCGAGAAGTTGTTCGGAAAACATGCACGTCGTAGCGGTGCGCGTAGCACTGCGACCGCGCTGGTTGACCGTTTGCGTGCGCGACTGGGCGGCGATGCGGTGCATGGTTTGTGCCTGGTGCCCGAGCATCGTCCCGAGTCTGCCTGGCGCGTCAGCGAACCGGGGCAGGGCAGCGCGGGGACTGGCGGTACACAGCGCCCGTTCTGGTTGCTGGCCAAACCTCGTTGCCTGTCGTTGCGCGATGGCTGTCCCTGGCTGGACGGGCCACTGGTTCTGGAGTCAGGTCCGGAGCGTATTGAGACCGGCTGGTGGGATGGCAAGGACGTGGCGCGTGATTATTACCGTGCGCGCAGCAGTACTGGCATATGCCTTTGGATATTTCGCGAACGGCGTGACGATCGTGAATGGTATCTGCACGGTGTGTTTGCCTGATGCGGAGCCTGCCCGGCTATGCCGAGTTGCACTGCCTCAGTAATTTCACTTTTCTGCGCGGCGCATCGCATCCGGAAGAACTGGTCACACAGGCGGTGGCGCTGGGCTATACGGCACTGGCCATCACCGACGAATGTTCTGTTGCGGGCGTGGTGCGTGCACACGTCGCGGCAAAAGATACCGCACTCAAACTGATAATCGGCAGCGAGTTACGGCTTATGGATGGGCCGCGACTGGTGGTGCTGGCTACCGACAGGCCTGCATACGGGTGCCTGTGTGAACTCATTACCCGTGGCCGGCGTGCGGCACCCAAGGGCGAGTACCGACTGACGCAAGAGTGTTTTGCGGGCGGCCTGCCAGGCTGTCTTGCCATTTATCTGCCGGCGAAAAGCGCAGACGCTGCGGAGCAATTCAGGCAAGCAGACTGGGTGAAAAAAACGTTCCGTGGCGATGCATGGCTGGGCGTGGAATTGCTGGCCGAGGCCGATGATCGGCAACGTCTGCGCGCTTTACTCGAACTATCCCGTGACGCCGGATTGCCTGCCGTTGCCTGCGGTGACGTGCATATGCATGTGCGCGGTCGTCGCGCCATGCAGGATACCGTGACGGCGATCCGCACGGGCACCACTGTCGCTGGCGCAGGGCTCGCGCTGTATGCCAGCGGAGAACGACATCTGCGTTCACGGGCACGCCTTGCGAGGATCTACCCGCAGGCATTACTTGACGAGACCTTGCGCATTGCAGAGCGTTGCCAGTTTTCACTGGCTGACTGCGCTATGAGTATCCTGACGAACTGGTCCCGGCGGGCGAAACACCTGGCAGTTACCTGCGACGGCTGACCTTCGAAGGTCTGCGCAGGCGCTGGCCGGAAGGCGTGTCAGCAACGGTTCGCAACCAGATCGAGCATGAGCTTTCGCTGATCAAGGAACTTGGCTACGAGCCTTATTTTCTGACCGTGTATGACATTGTGCGCTTTGCGCGTGAGCGCAATATTCTGTGCCAGGGTCGTGGCTCTGCGGCCAATTCCGCGGTGTGTTTCTGCCTTGGTATTACCGAGGTGGATCCGGCGCGCATGGCCATGCTGTTCGAACGTTTTATTTCGAAGGAGCGTAACGAGCCGCCCGATATCGACGTGGACTTCGAGCACGAGCGTCGTGAAGAAGTCATCCAGTACCTGTATGCCAAGTATGGGCGCGAGCGTGCGGCGCTGACCGCCACGGTCATCTGTTACCGGGGGCGCAGCGCCATGCGCGATGTGGCCAAGGTGCTGGGCCTGGATGCAGTGCAGGTTGATCGCCTGGCTCGCACCATGCGCTGGCGGCGCGACGGGTCAGTTGATGACGAGCGCATTCGCGAAGCAGGCTTTGACCCGGACAGTCCGGTGATTCGGCGCCTGCTGATCCTGGTGCGTGAGCTGATGGGTTTTCCGCGCCACCTGTCGCAGCATGTCGGGGGTTTCGTGATTTCGCGTGGGCCGCTGGCGCAACTGGTGCCGGTGGAAAACGCAGCCATGCCCGAGCGCACCGTGATTCAGTGGGACAAAGATGATCTCGACGACCTGGGGCTTCTCAAGGTCGATGTGCTGGGGCTGGGCATGCTCACCGCTATACGTCGCTGTTTCGACCTGATCGCAGGACTACAGCGGCCGCCAGCTGAGCCTGGCGAGCGTGCCGGCGGAGGATCCGCAGGTATACGAGATGGTGTCGCGCGGCGAAACCATGGGCGTTTTTCAGATCGAATCGCGCGCACAGATGGCCATGCTGCCGCGCCTCAGGCCGCGTTGCTATTACGACCTGGTTATCGAAGTGGCCATCGTGCGCCCGGGGCCCATCCAGGGTGAGATGGTGCATCCGTACCTGCGCCGGCGTCAGGGACTTGAGCCGGTCAGCTATCCGAGTGAGCAGGTGCGCGAAGTACTGGCGCGCACCCTGGGGGTGCCGATTTTTCAGGAACAGGTGATGCACCTGGCCATGGTGGCGGCCGGCTTTTCTGCCGGTGAAGCCGATCAGTTGCGTCGCGCGATGGCGGCCTGGAAGCGTCGCGGCGGGCTGGGGCCGTTCGAGGACAAGCTGATCAGCGGCATGCTTCGAGCGCGGCTACAGCGAGCAGTTTGCCGCGCAGATTTTCAAACAGATTCAGGGCTTCGGTGAATACGGTTTTCCTGAATCACATGCCGCCAGTTTTGCCTTGCTGGTGTATGTGTCGGCCTGGCTGAAGTGCCATGAACCGGCTGCTTTCACCGCCGCGCTGATCAACAGCCAGCCCATGGGTTTTTATGCGCCGGCACAGCTGGTGAGGGACGCTCATCGCCAGGGTGTGGAGAGCCGGCCGGTCGATGTTCAGCGCAGCGACTGGGACTGCACGCTGGAGCTGGATAATGCAGGCGTCCCGGCTCTGCGTCTGGGATTGCGGCTGGTCAAGGGGCTGTCGCGGGGCAGTGCGGAGCAGCTGGTGAGTGCGCGGGCGAACGGACGCTTCCATACTATGACGGAGTTCGTTGCACGTACCAGCCTGGACCGTGGTGATCTCGCAGCGCTGGCGGCTGCAGATGCCTTCCAGAGCCTCGCGGGCAATCGTCACCAGGCACGCTGGGAGATGCTGGGCGTGGAAGTTCCCACGACTCTTTTCAAATCCTTCAAGTTTCAGGAAGGTGTGCCATTGCTGGTGCGCCCCGGCGAAGGCGAGGACGTGGTGGCTGACTACAACAGCATCGGTCTGAGCCTTGGCCGGCATCCCATGGCTCTGTTGCGGGACCGGTTGCGGCGCAGAAATGTGCGTAATGCCAGTGAAATTGCCGAGCTGCCCGATGGCGCGCTGATACGCACGGCAGGGCTGGTGATCACTCGTCAGCGCCCCGGAACGGCCAGCGGCGTGACCTTCGTAACCCTGGAAGATGAAACGGGCTACATCAATCTGATCGTGTGGCAAAAAACGGCGGAGGCACAGCGCAAAGCGCTGCTGGAGTCCAGGTTATTGGCGGTGACGGGGAAACTGCAGCGCCAGGACGGCGTGCTGCACGTGATTGCGAAGAGACTAAGCGACCAGAGCGGCCTGCTGGGCAAGCTGCTGGTGCGTTCGCGGGACTTTCGCTGAGACCCGCTGTGGACGAACCTACTCGTCGTCCAGAAAATCGTCGTCGTACAGATCCCTCAGTGATTCCCGCAGCCGTCTTGCGCTCCAGCAGATTCTCGACCCGTTGCCAGGCCGACGCGGAATCGCTGTCCGCGCACTCTTGCTCTGCCCTGTGACTCGAATTCACTGACGATCTGATCGGCATCAAAGATGCCTGTGTCGAACGCTTCGCCATCCAGCGAATCGTCATCAACCCCGCTTTCCTCACGATTGCTCATACCGTTTGCTCCCCGATGAAAATATTCCAACGTAGTTGGAAAATCCATTGTTCAACCGCTAATGCACATAAACCTAATATCTCTAAACCCCGGTAAATGCAAGGGCCTGGCGCACGTTTGGAGAAATAGGCTGACGCAAGGCCGGAATTGCGCGGCGCTGATTGTCGGCGGCACGGGAGTCTGTCGGACCTGCTCGAGATCCGCCGGGAACTACTGTATAAGGTCGTTGAGATTGAAGATCGGCAGCAGCAGGGCGAGCACGATCAGCAGCACGATCACGCCCATCAGCAGAATCAGTGCCGGGCTCGAGCATGCTCAGCAGCGTGGCGACCAGCGAGTCCATCTCCCGTTCCTGGTAGCTCGCCGAGCGCTCCAGCATTGCCGGTGAGTTCGCCGCTGGCCTCGCCGCTGGTTATCAGGTGCAATGGTCATCGGCGGGAACAGTTTGCTGGCCGCCAGCGACTTGCCGATCGGCGCGCCTTCGCGTACGCGACGTGCGGCCTCATCGACGGCTTCGCGCATCGGGACGTTGGTAACCACGGCGGCGGAAATTCGCAGTGCCTCAAGCACCGGCACGCCGCTGCCGGCGAGAATATTCAGGGTGCGGGTGAATCGCGCGGTGTTGAAACCGCGGATCATGCCGCCCGACCAGTGGCGTCCTCAGCAGCATACCGATGCCAGCGGCGTCGCGGTCCGGGTTTTCTGAGCAGGGCGCGCATACCGAGCGACACAAGCACGGCCGCATGCGATCAGCAGCAGGCCGTTGTCGCGCATGAAATCGCTGGTCGCAATCAGAGATCTGGGTCAGCAAGGGCAGTTCCTGGTCAATGTTGTCGTACACGCCGGTGACCTTCGGTACGACATAGGTCAGCAGCAGGGTCACGATGCCGAATGCCATGAGGGTCAGAATGATCGGGTAGATCATTGCCTGGCATGACACGCTGTTGAAGCTGCTGGCGCGATTCGGTGTAGTCGGCCAGCCGCTCAAGCACGCCGTCGAGGTGGCCGGACTGTTCGCCGGCGGCGACCGTCGCGCGATAGATTTCCGGAAACGCACTGCGAGAAATCGTTCAGCCCGTCGGCCAGCGTATGGCCTTCCATGACCCGGGCGCGAACGCCGAGCAGCATGCTCTTGATGCGCGGCTTCTCGCTTTGCTCGCTGACCGCCTGCAGCGCTTCGTCCAGCGGCAGGCCGGACCGGACCAGCGTGGCGAGCTGGCGGGTGAGCAGGCAAGGTCCATCGCGCTGACGCCGCGCCGCAAAACGGGCGACTCTGCTGCGGCCATTGCCTTGCCGGCGACCTCGGTGATTGCCAGCGGCAACAGGCCCTGCTCGCGCAGCAGCTGGCGGACACCGCGTGGCGGTGTCGCCTTCGAGCAGGCCTTTGCGCTCCTTGCCGGCCGCGTCGAGAGCCGTGTACTCGAAGGCGCCCATCAGTCTTCGCGGGTGACGCGCAAGACTTCTTCGACCGTCGTGACGCCGGCCAGCACCTTGCGGCGGCCGTCGTCGCGGATGCCGGGCTCTTCTGCCGCGCATAGCGTTCCAGCTGCTGCTCGCTGGCGCCGTCATGAATCATGGTGCGCATCTCGTCGTCGACGCGCAATCAGTTCGTAGATGCCGGTGCGGCCGCGAATAGCCGCTGCGGTTGCAGGCGTCGCAGCCATCGTGGTGGTACAGCGTCGTGTGCGAATCGGCCGGCAGGTTGCAGCATTTCCAGTTCGCGTGGCGCCGGCGGATAGGGCTGCTTGCAGTGCTTGCACAGCACCCGCACCAGGCGCTGTGCGAGCACGCCGATCAGGCTGGAGGACAGCAGGAACGGCTCGACGCCCATGTCGCGCAGGCGGGTCACCGCGCCGACGGCGGTGTTGGTGTGCAGGGTCGACAGCACCAGGTGACCGGTCAGACTGGCCTGCACGGCGATTTCGGCGGTTTCCAGGTCGCGGATCTCGCCGACCATGACGACGTCCGGGTCCTGGCGCAGGATCGCGCGCAGGCCGCGCGCAAAGGTCATGTCGACCTTGGTGTTGACCTGGGTCTGGCCGATGCCGTCGATGTAGTACTCGATCGGATCTTCGACCGTCATGATGTTGCGGCTGTTGTCGTTGATGCGCTCCAGCGCCGCGTACAGCGTGGTGGTCTTGCCCGAGCCGGTCGGGCCGGTGACCAGGATGATGCCGTGGGGCTTGTGGATCAGTTCGTCGATGGTCTTCTGGGATTCGCTGGCCATGCCCAGGTGGTTCAGGTCGAGGCGGCCCGCCTGCTTGTCGAGCAGGCGCATCACCACGCGTTCGCCGTGGCCCGAGGGCAGGGTCGAGACGCGCACGTCGACCGCGCGGCCGGCGATGCGCAGCGAGATGCGGCCGTCCTGCGGCAGGCGTTTCTCGGCGATGTCCAGCTTGGACATGACCTTGATGCGGCTGACGATCAGCGGCGCGACCGCGCGCCGGTACTGCAGCACTTCGCGCAGCACGCCGTCGACGCGAAAGCGCACGACCAGCCGGTTTTCGAACGGCTCGATATGAATATCCGAGGCATTCTCCTTGACCGCCTCGGTCAGCACCGCGTTGATCAGGCGAATGATCGGCGCGTCGTCATCGCTTTCGAGCAGGTCGGAAGGTTCCGGCAGCTGCTGGGCGACTTCGAACAGATCCAGATCTTCGTCAAGACCCTCCATCTGCATGGCGCTGCCCGAGCGGCCTTCGTAGGAGGCCTGCAGCATGCTGTCGAAGGTGTCGGCGTCGACCTTGCGGATCGACGACCGGGCAGGCGGCAAAGCGCCGTGCCTCGGCGAGGCTGGCCGGCTTGACATCGTCGCGGCACACCAGCTCCAGTTGCTCGCCAACGAAGTCGGTGATCAGTACGCCGTGGCGCTTCGCAAACGCGAAGGGCAGGGCGTTGGGAATCCGGTCCCGCGGACTGTGTCGCTCGCACCTGCGCCGGCGTGGCTCGACTGGATCAGCGTCCATCATCCGGATCCGGCTGCGACTCGTCCTCGACGTCTCGCCGCCGCGTGCCGCGCGCGTGAATTCGTCGATCGGCGGCAGCACGGGCCGTGGCTTCGCCCGGCATCAGCGAGACACTTGTCGATCCTGCTTGCCAAGCTGCAGGTCGCGCATGCTCTGGTACTTTGGAGTTGGTTTCGATGAACGCGTCGTTTTCGTCACGCAGGATCTTGACCCGAATAAACACCATCAGGTTGCGCTTGATCTTGCTGGTCGAGCGTGAGCGGAACAGGTTGCCGAGCACCGGAATGCTGCCAAGTATGGGCACACGCGAGTCGCTTTCGCGCAGACTTTCGTCGATCAGTCCGCCCAGCACGATGATGCCGCCGTCCTCGACGATCACGTTGTTGTTGATCGTTGCGCTTGTTGGTGATGAGATCAACGGCACCGGTGGAGCCCTGGCTGATGCTGGAGACCTCGAGTGCGATATCCATGATCACCGCATCGCCTTCGTTGATCTGCGGCGTGATGGTCAGCTTGGTGCCGACGTCCTGGCGCTTGATGGTCTGGAACGGATTGACCGTGCCGGTGGTGCCGGTGGCGTTGGAGAAGCTGCCGGTCAGGAACGGCACTTCCTGGCCGACGTTGATTTCCGCTTCTTCGTTGTCCATGGTCACGATCGACGGCGTACCGAGGATGTTGGTGTTGGCGTCGCCGCGCAATGCCCGTCAGCAGGGCGCCCAGTTGGTCCCTGTGTCCTTGAAGCGGCCCACGGCATAGGTGAGCCCGTCGGGCAGCAGCCCGAGCGCCGTCGAGCCGTATCGCCGCCGGCCACGGCACCCGCCAGCTGCGCAGCGCCCGAGACTGGTGGCGCCGTTAAAACTGGTGGCGCCGGCGCCGCCGTCCGTGTCCGATGCGTCCACGATCCAGGTGACGCCGAGCTCGCTGGACCTGTCTGAGGTCACGTCCACGATTATGGCCTCGACCAGCACCTGCGCGCGTCGGATATCCAGCTTGTCGATAACCGAACGCAGGGAGCGCATGGTCTTGGGCGGCGCCGTGATGACCAGCGCATTGGTCTCAGCATCGGCCCAGATAACGTGGTGCCCTGGGCCGCCCGCCGCCTGCCTGGGCGCCGCCCTGCGTCGCGCTGCACGCTTTGCGCCTGCTCGTTGAGTTTGGTGGCCAGTTCTTCGGCGTTGGCGTAGCGCAGGTAAATGACCTGGGTATTGCCACCTTCCTCGAGCGGCGTATCGAGGTGAGCGAGCAGCGCGCGCAGGCGCAGCCGGTCTGAGCGGTCACCGCTGATCAGGATGCTGTTGGTGCGATCGTCGGCGACGATGCTGACCGGCGAGCCGCCGGACGCGGCCGCGTTGGCCGCCTGGTTGAGAGCGGTCAGAATGCGCACCAGATCGCCGGCCGAGGCGTGCTGCAGCGGGATGACCTCGATTTCCTCGTCGCCGGACTGGTCGATGCGCTGGATGATTCGCATCAGCCGCGCGACGTTGGCGGCCCGGTCCGAAATGATCAGCATGTTGGAGGGCGGATGCGCCACGAGATGCCCGTACTGCGGCACCAGCGGTCGCAGGATCGGCACCAGCTGGGCGGCGGCGACGTTCTTGATCTGCAGGACCTGGGTGACGATTTCGTCTTCGCCGCCGCTGAAGTCGCGCGGCAGATCATTGGCCGGCATCTGGCGGGCATTGTTGCTCGGCACGATCTTGATCACCGGGCCAGAGGGTACGGCGACAAAGTCATGCACCTGCAGAATCGACAGGAAGGTCTCGTAAAATGCGCTTGGCGTCATCGGGATTGCGATGAGGTCAGCGTCACTTCGCCCCGGACCCGCGGGTCAACGATAAAACTCTTCCCGGTAGCTTCACCTACCGCCTCAATGACGCTGCGCAGGTCCGCGTCCTTGAAATTGGGCGTGATGGTGGCTTCTTCAGCCGCACGGCAAGGCCGCCGCCGAGCAATGTCATAATGAATGACCAGCAGCACAGCAGACCCTGGCGCACGATGCTGCGCGGGGACCGGCGGTGTATGATTTGAAATCAGTTGCTTATTCAATTTGCTGCCTCGTTCGGAGTTGCTCATTCATCCATCCGAAGGGTCAGCGTCTGGGTCTGTCCGCTGCGTTGGACGGTCAGATTGATCACGTCGCTCTGGGTGATTTGCTGGAAAAGCTGCTGGCCCTGTGCGGGGTCGTTGAGCGCGCGTCCCGTTAACTTCGGTGACCAGGTCGCCGGGTCGCAGCCCAAGTTCGACAAACGTTTGCGGTCGCGTCCAGGGTAGACACGGTAGCCGATTTGCTGACCGTTGGCGAACACAGGTTGTGGGCGAATAATGTCCGTGATCTGCGCCGGGTTGGCCACAAGTTGCTGCGCGCAGGTTTCGCAGTGCTCGCCGCTGCGCTGGTATAGCGCGGCCGCGATACTGCCTGCGGTTGCGCGGTGCCTGCTCTTGTCCAGCAGGGTCTTGAGCGTAAGTGTCTCCAGTTTGCCGGCACGGTTCAGCAGTACCTTGTCGGGATACACGCTGTGCAAGGTGGCGTTGCCCGGCACGTCGTCTTCGACAAAGTAGACTTTGTCGCCACCGCCGCCACCTCCTCGCCGATAATCGCAAAGGCGCCGGGACTGATCCGCTGTCGGCGACCGTCCCCTTAAGAACCAGCCGCAGGCGGGTTTCCGGGCGCATCAACAACTGTCACTCTGCGCAACCGGCTGGTTTGCCCGCGTAGGCACCCGAACAGGTTGGCGCGCTTGATTACGCTCGTATCGACGCGCCCCGGCGCGGCATTGGCAATTGTCGCGGTTGCTGTATGCGCCGGCTGGCCGAGTCGCAGCACCGTCGTCAGTAGTCTGGCGGCCACAGGTCCACACCAGAGTGGCCAGCTGCCAGGCGAGCACCACCACCAGCACCAGCGCGACCCATGGCGGCAGGCGCGACGACGCCCATTCCATTTGCTGAACGGGCGACATCTGACCAAAGGCCTTTAATTTGTGAGCTGAACTCCATGGTATGAGCGATTTGGATCCGGCCTCCGGGTTGGTGCAGTAGATTATTAAGGAGAGGCGTAGTCTTGGGACCTCAACGTGCATGATAAGTTGCGGAAGCTCTGTCGGCTCAAGGGTCTGGTCGATATTTTTTGCCAAATCAGCGGCCTAACCATAATCCTTTAGGTTAAACTTTAACCGTGATATATAAGGCCCCGAACCCCGGAAAGGACGCGGATTGAACATAAGCCTCGTCATTCGTTTCGCGATCAGCCTGGTTCTGCTGGCGCCGTTTCTGGCTCACGCACTGGGTTACCTGCCCTTCACATTCGTCGATCGCCTCGAAAATATTGCCTATGACGCGCGGGTGATTCTGTCTATGCCGCGCACCCGTGATGATCGGGTGGTCATCGTCGATATCGATGAAAGCAGCCTGGAGGCGGAGGGCGGCTGGCCCTGGCCCAGGGACAAATTCGCACTGTTAGTTGACCAGCTTTTTTCTCATTACCGCGTCAAGGCCGTGGGTTTTGATATTGTTTTTCCTGAGGCGAGCCGCAATGAAGACCAGCTGCTCATGGAAAAACTGGCGGCGGGACCTTTGGCCAGTGACCCCGCCTTCCTGGCGGAGTATGAGCGCGTCAAACCCGGGCTGTTGCGCGACCAGATGTTTGCCGAGAGTCTGAATGGTCGGCCGACCGTCGTGGGTTACGTCTTTCGCTCCACCGTCAGAGAGAACGAGGCCGTGGCCCTGGGCATGCTGCCGCCGCCTGCGATTCCTGCGTCTGAAGACACCACTAACATCGTGGTTCCGGAACCGGAAGGCTACACGGGCAATATCCCGATTCTGCAGCGCAATGCCAGAGCCGGCGGTTTCTTTGAGAACGAGCTGCTCGACGTGGACGGCGTGTTTCGCCGCGTGCCGATGCTGCGCAAGTACAAGGGTGCGTATTACGAGTCACTTTCGCTTGCGGTGGCGCGCTCAATGCTGGGCGATCCACCGATTACTTTCGAGTTCCATTCGGGCCGTGAGGGACCGCGGGACAACCTCGATCTCGAGGCGCTCCGAATCGGTGACTACCGAATCCCGGTTGATGGCCAGCTGGGGATGCTGATTCCCTATCGCGGTCGCAGTTTCAGCTTTCCTTATGTCTCCGCGCACGAGGTCATGAGCGGCGAGGCGCCGCTGTATCCGCTGGCCAATTCCGTCGTACTGGTCGGGACGACGGCGCCAGGGCTGTTTGACCTCAGAAACACGCCGGTTGGGCAGCGATTCGCGGGCGTTGAGGTTCATGCCAACGTGATATCGGGCATCCTGGACCAGAGCATCAAGCATCATCCCCAGTATGTGCAGGGCATCGCTGCGTTCATTCTGATTACCATTGCCTTGCTCATGACCCTGCTTCTGCCCAGGCTTCCGGTGCTGACCGCGGCACTGTTTACGCTGCTGGTCGTGGTGGCGCTTGCGGCTCTCAACTACCTCGTCTGGACACGGGGCAACCTGTTGTTGCCGCTGGCCTCGCCAGTTTTGCTGGCCCTGGTGATATCGGTCATGCAGATGGTGTACGGTTTTATGGTCGAATCCCGCGGCAAACGGCATCTGTCCAGCCTGTTTGGACAGTATGTGCCGCCCGAGCTGGTCGAAGAACTGGACAGCCGCTCGGGCAATGGCCGGCATGACCACCGAGAGTCGCGAAATGACGGTGCTGTTTTCGGACGTCCGTGGTTTCACCGGAATTGCCGAGAGCCTGCGGCCGCGCGAACTCAGCCAGCTGATGAACGAGTTCCTGACGCCCATGACGAAAGTGATCCACCGGCATCGTGGCACCATCGACAAGTATATTGGCGACGCCATCATGGCATTCTGGGGCGCGCCGCTGGACGATCCGGATCATGCGCGCAACGCCCTGATTGCGGCCGTTGAGATGCAGGGCGCTCTGCAGACCATCAATCCGGAATTCAAAAAGCGTGGCTGGCCGTCGGTGGAAATCGGCATCGGCATCAATACCGGGCGCATGCGCGTAGGCAACATGGGTTCGGAATTTCGTATGGCCTACACGGTCATGGGTGACGCAGTGAACCTCGGGTCGCGCCTGGAAGGTCTGACCAAGCACTATGGCGTCAAAATTGTCTCGGGCGAAAGTACTGCGGAAGCGGTGCCGGACTGGGCCTTCATGCAGCTCGACCGGGTGCGGGTGAAGGGCAAAGACAAGCCCGTGGCGGTTTTCGAGCCCATCGGTCCGCGGGCCTCTCTGGATACGGACACCCGGGCCATGCTGTCCAAGCACCGTCACGCCCTGCGCGCCTATCGCGAAGCCGACTGGGACAGCGCAGAACGTGAATTTTTCGGGCTTTACCAGGCCTATCCGGAACGGCGTATTTTCCAGATTTATCTCGACCGCATCACGCATTTCCGCTCGCAGCCGCCAAATCCCGAATGGAGTGGCGTCTACAAGTCACTCAGCAAGTAGGCGCTGGGCTTGCCAAGACCCGGGGCCATGGTCGTAAACTGTGGCCATCGGCAGCCCGGTGGGGCAACTGCCTTGTAGCGAAATTGTGACCTGGGTCGGGAAAAGCGGCGATTCGGCAGGCGTAAACTGCTTGCAAGAGTTGTCGAATTATCTGCCCGCCGGAACAGGACAGGGATCACAGTAATCCGACTATGACCGACGAAAATCAGCATTTTGAACAGGGCCTTATAGTTGAGGAGGCCAGGCCAAGGTTAAGCGGCCGTCCTTGTACAAGGTTGTACTTCTCAACGACGACTACACGCCGATGGAGTTTGTAGTCGAGGTGCTCGAACAGTTCTTCAGCATGGACCGCAGTCAGGCGACGCGGGTCATGCTTGAAGTACACACGCGCGGCAAAGGCGTATGTGGTGTCTATACTTACGACATCGCGGAAACCAAGGTCGCGCAGGTTAACGGCTACTCGCGCCAGCATCAGCATCCGCTGATGTGCGCGATGGAGGAAGCCTGAATATGCTGAGTAACGAACTGGAATTCTGTCTCAACGAGGCATTTCGCAGCGCCCGTGAGAAACGTCACGAGTTCATGACGGTGGAGCACCTGATGCTCGCGCTGCTGGACGTACCTGAAGTTGTCGACATTATTCGCGCCTGCGGCGGCGACATCGGCGCGCTGCGCACCGAACTCAGCCGCTTCATCGACGAGAACACGCCGCGTCTTCGCGACGACGAAGAGCATGAGGTTCAGCCTACTCTCGGCTTCCAGCGCGTCCTGCAACGTGCGGTCTTTCATGTGCAGTCGAGCGGCAAGAAAGAAGTCACTGCGATCAACGTGCTGGTGGCGGTGTTCAGTGAAAAGCAGTGCCACAGCACCTACCTGCTGCAGAAGCAGGACATCGCCCGGCTGGATGTCGTGAACTACATCTCGCACGGCATTTCCGCGGTGTCGGAAGAGGGCGGCGAAGCTACCGAAACCGGGCAGCGTCCGGCCACCGAAAAGGACGCCGAGCAAGGCGGCAGTCCGCTGGAACTCTACGCGACCAATCTCAATGAACGAGCGCGCGAGGGGCGGCTGGATCCACTGATCGGTCGTGTCCTCGAAGTCGAGCGGACCGTCGAAATATTGTGCCGCCGCCGCAAGAACAATCCGCTGTATGTCGGTGAGGCCGGTGTCGGCAAGACGGCCCTCGCCGAGGGTCTGGCCAGGCTGATCGTCGAGGAAAAGGTGCCCGACGTGCTCAGCGACTGCACCATTTACGCGCTGGACATGGGCTCACTCATTGCCGGGACGAAGTACCGTGGCGATTTCGAGAAGCGCCTGAAAGGCGTGATTTCGGATCTGCAGAAGCGCCCGGGTGCGATTCTGTTTGTGGACGAAATTCACACCGTCATTGGCGCCGGTGCTGCCTCAGGCGGCGTGATGGACGCCTCCAATCTGATCAAGCCCGTGCTTGCCAATGGTGAGCTGCGTTGCATTGGCTCGACGACCTACCAGGAATACCGGGGCATCTTCGAGAAGGACCACGCGCTTGCGCGCCGATTCCAGAAGATCGAGGTTCCCGAGCCCAGCGTCGACGAGACCGTCGACATACTGCGTGGTCTGCAGTCGCGGTTTGAAGAGCACCATGGCATCGGCTACGAGGATGAGGCACTCAAGGCGGCGGCCGAGTTGTCGGCGCGTTACATCAATGACCGGCATCTGCCGGACAAGGCGATAGATGTGATCGACGAGGCGGGCGCCAGCCTGCGACTGCAGTCCCCTGAGTCGCGCCCTGAAAAGGTCGATGTGAGTCAGATCGAGAGCATCGTGGCCAAGATGGCGAGAATCCCGCCCAAGACCGTATCGGCGTCGGATCGTGACGTGCTGAAGTACCTCGAACGCGACCTCAAGATGGTCATCTTCGGGCAGGATCGCGCCGTCGAGAGCCTGGCGGCCGCTATCAAGATGGCGCGCTCGGGACTACGCGAGGGCGCCAAACCGGTTGGTTCATTCCTGTTTGCGGGCCCGACAGGCGTCGGCAAGACAGAGGTAACCCGGCAGCTGGCGCTGGCGCTGGGCGTTGAACTCGTGCGCTTCGATATGTCGGAATACATGGAACGTCACACGGTATCGCGGCTGATAGGCGCACCGCCCGGTTACGTTGGTTACGACCAGGGTGGCCTGCTGACCGAGGCGATTTCGAAAAACCCGCATTGCGTGCTGCTCCTCGACGAGATCGAGAAGGCCCACCCGGATGTCTTCAACCTGCTGTTACAGGTTATGGACCATGGGACTTTGACGGACAATAACGGCCGTAAGGCCGATTTCCGCAGCGTCATCCTGGTGATGACCACCAACGCAGGGGCCGCGCAGATGAACCGCTCGTCGATTGGCTTTACGGCGCAGGATCACTCCAGTGACGGCATGGAGGCCATCAAGCGGACGTTTACCCCCGAGTTTCGCAACCGCCTCGATAGCGTGGTCGAGTTCGATCCGCTGGACGGAAATACGATTGCTCTGGTTGCTGACAAGCTCATCCTCGAACTGGAAACCCAGCTTGAGGACAAGGGTGTGGCTATCGAATTTGACGATGCTGCCCGCGCCTGGGTGGCGGAGAAGGGCTACGATCCGAAAATGGGTGCACGCCCGATGGCGCGCGTCATCCAGGAAAACGTCAAACGACCTCTGGCAGAGGAGCTGCTGTTTGGCAAGCTCGCCGCGGGTGGTCTGGTAAGGGTCGGCGTAGCTGACGACGCTCTGAAGCTGGCTATCGAATCAAGGAAAGATCTGGTCGTTGTGCCCTGAGCTTTTGCCCTTCGCTCAGGTTCGCAGATACGAACGTACGTTCAGGTGCGCCCGCGATAAATGATACGACCCTTGCTCAGGTCGTATGGTGTGAGTTCTACAGTGACCGCGTCACCGGTGAGAATACGAATGTAGTGCTTGCGCATTTTGCCGGATATGTGCGCGGTCACGACGTGACCGTTTTCGAGCTCCACCCGGAACATCGTGTTGGGCAGAGTCTCGGTCACCTTGCCTTCCATCTGAATTGCTTCTTCTTTTGCCATACGGCCAATTGTTCTCCACGCTGCCAAAGGTGCGCGAATGATGCATAAACTGCCCCGCCTTTGCAACATGAGCTGGCAGGAATTGGCTGTTTTTCATGTGCTTGTGTTGCCGCCCGTTGCGCTCAGGTGGCGAGCCACGAGGCCCGGGTCGAATTCCCAGCCAGACGGCGCCGGCAGCGGCCGATAGTTGTCGTTCAGCCTGATAAAATCAGCCCGCGGCAGCGCGGTGCAGCCGAGGCTCTCGAGATGGGCCGAGAGCACCTGGCAGTCCAGGCCCGGAAAGCCCCAGTCCGAGAACTGCCAGATCAGTGCCGCCAACGCGATTTTCGACGCATCGGTGACGCGACTGAACATCGACTCAGCGTAAAACATGCGCCCCAGACTGACGCCGTAAATACCGCCCGCCAGCATGCCGTCAATGCGAAGTTCCAGTGAATGGGCGTAACCGGCCGCATGCAGATTGCAGTAGGCCTCGATCATTTCGGGGATGATCCATGTCTCCGGCTGGTCTCGCCGCGGCGCCGCGCAGGCATCTATTACGCCGCGGAAATCCTTGTCGAAACTGAGTTCGAACGATGTGCGTCGGAGCGTTTTGCGCAGGCTGCGACTGACCCGCAGCCTGTCTGCGAACAGAAAAGCACGCGGCTCAGGCGACCACCACAGCACCGGTTGGCCCTGCGTCATACCACGGGAAAATGCCGCGGCTATAGGCCGCCAGCAGGCGCGCTTCGGACAAATCGCCCCCGGAAGCCACCAGCCCGTCGGGTTCCGTCAACGCGAGCTCGACGGGTGGAAAAGCGTCAGGAGGGGCGCCTGGCTCGATCCAGTTGAACGTGCTCACGGCCAGTCCGTAGCGTGATCGGCTGCAGTGCGGAAAGGCATCTTTTCACGGCAGTGGTCTATGTGCGCACCCACCAGTCTTCTTTCCTCAGCCAGCCAGCGCGCGATAGCGTCGCCCAGCTGCCTGTCCGCGAACCAGTGTAAAGACCAGCTTGGCACCGGCATAAACCCTCTGCGCAGTTTGTGCTCGCCCTGCGTGCCCGGGTCAAAGTACTCCAGCCCATGGCGGATGGCATACTCGATGCCCTGGTAGTAGCAGGATTCAAAATGCAGGCAACTGACCTGCTCGTTGCACCCCCAGTATCGGCCATACAGGCTGTCGCTGTCGCGAAAGAAGATCGCAGCAGCAATGAGATCGCCGCCGCGATACGCCAGATTTACCAGCATCTTGTCCGGCATACGAGCGGCCATGGCGGCGAAGAATCCGGCATCCAGATAGGGCGCGTGCCCACGCTCGTAGAAAGTTCGCGCACAGAGCGCATGAATGCGCGTCCAATCGAGCTCCGCGAGTGCTGCACCGGTGATCCATTTGCAGCGGACTCCCGCCGCTGCGACTTTGCGCCTTTCGCTCTGGATGTTCTTTCTCTGACGGGCGTTGAAGGTGGCGAGAAAATCACTGAAGTCCGCAAATTCCGAATTCTTCCATAAAAAGCGGCAGTCGGCGCGCAGATGCATGCCGTTCTCAAGCATCGAGCGGGCTTGAGATTTCGGAGCAAAAAGGACGTGCAGGGAGGACGCTTGCCGCTCATCGGCGAGCTCGCGGGCGGCGGCCAGCAGAGACGGAATGGCTAATGCGGCGGTCGCGGCGTCTGCGGCCAGAATTCTGGCGCCGGGCACCGGCGAATAGGGAACGGCGCAGACCAGCTTTGGAAAGTAGCGGCGCCCCATGCGCTGGTAGGCATCGGCCCACGCCCAGTCGAACACGAACTCCCCGAAGGAGTTGAACTTCTCATACAAGGGCATGGCCGCGATGACTTTAGCGCCCTGACGGGCAACGAGATGCGCGGGGAGCCAGCCGGACGCCTCGCCGACCAGGCCGCCGGTTTCGAGCTGCGACAGGAACCTGAAATCCAGGAAGGGTGTGCCGCCCGGGTTCAGGTCCGACCAGACTGATTCCTGAAGCTCATCCAGGCTGGCGAGACGCTGCACCCGCACAGTGGCATCTGCACGCGCCTGATCCGCATCAGTTTCAGGCTGCACTGACCTCCTCATCCGCAGGCTGAGTTGCCGCGGCGCTATCCAGGTATTTTTCTGCATCCAGTGCGGCCATGCAGCCTGTTCCGGCCGACGTTACCGCCTGTCGATACACATGGTCCGCAACGTCGCCCGCAGCGAAGACGCCGGCGATTTTAGTGGCCGTCGCGTCGCCTTGCAGTCCGCTTTGCACAACGAGGTAGCCGCCAGTTGTGTCCAGCTGGCCGGTAAAAAGCTCGGTATTTGGCCGATGCCCGATCGCAATAAACACGCCGCTCACAGCGAGTTCCTCCGTGGCGTTGGCATCCAGCGTGCTGCGAATACGGATGCCGGTAACCCCTTGCTCATTACCGAGAACCTCGTCCAGCACGTGATCCCATTTGATCACGACGTTACCGGTACGTGCTTTCTCGAACAGTCGGTCCTGCAGTATCTTCTCCGCGCGCAGCGCGTCACGTCGATGCACCAGCGTCACCTGTTGGCAGATATTGGACAGGTAGAGTGCTTCTTCCACGGCGGTATTGCCGCCCCCGATCACTGCGACATCCTGGTCGCGAAAAAAGAAACCGTCGCAGGTCGCGCAGGCGGATACGCCGCGACCCTTGAACGCTTCTTCCGACGGCAGTCCGAGGTAGCGGGCAGTCGAGCCCGTCGCAATGATCAGGGCATCGCAGGTGTAGACACCGGCATCCCCTTTCAGAACGAAAGGCCGCGCCTCGAGATCGGCCTCATTGATGTGGTCGATGATGATCTCGGTATCAAACTGCTCGGCATGTTGGCGCATGCGCTCCATGAGTTCCGGTCCCTGCAGGTCGATCGGGGTCACCGGGCCAGTTTTCGACCTCTGTGGTGGTCATCAGCTGTCCGCCTTGTTCAAGGCCGGTTACGAGCACGGGCGAGAGGTTGGCGCGCGCGGCATAGACGGCGGCGCTGTAGCCGGCCGGTCCTGAGCCGAGGATCAGTAAACGGCAATGTCTGGGGGTGCTCATGTATAATTTTCCTGGTTTGGATGGCCCGCAGGGCCGCGTCTGCTGCTTTCGATTAGCGACAGCGACCAATCGGTGTCCCACTGAGGTCGCGGGTAATCACTGCCTGCGAAGATGCGCAATGTTAAGGAATTGTGTCGGAGACGGCAAAGCGGCCCGCGTCGTCCGGCATCCGGCAACGGCGCGGCAGGGGCTGGTTTTTCGCCGCGGCTCGTGATCCGGTCACCAGAGTCTGATTTTTTCCGGATAATTAAGTTATTGTATTCAGTAGTTTATAAAGAGTTCCTCAGACAGGGGTTAAAGGCTTGGCGAAAGTGAGCAAAACGATGGGCAAGGGCCCGCAGCTGAGTCGGCATATCGTCCGGGCGCTGCGCGAAAGCGCGCTCTGGGTGTTTGGCGCTGTTGCGCTGATCATGGTTCTTGGCGCTTGTCAGCTATTCGTCAGCCGACCCCGGCTTCACCGATACGGGCGAAGCAGGTCGGATCGAAAATCGCGTCGGAACTCGGCCGGCGCGTGGTTTGCGGACCTTCATGTTCTTTTCGGAGGTCCGGCCTTCCTGTTTCCGATTCTGGTGGCATACAGCGGTTGGCTGCTGTTTCGAAACCATGGTGACGCCAGAAACTCAGCCGCGCTGCTCTGGCCGTACGCTTCGGCGGATTCCTGCTGACGCTGGCCACCAGCTGCGGCCTTGCCAGCCTGCATTTCGGTGGCAGCGAGCCTGCCGCATACCGCGGGCGGCATTCTCGGCTCGCTGGTCGGCAACGGGCTGGCGGGGGGCTTGAGTTTCCTGGGGCGACGGTGCTGATGCTCGCCCTCTGGCTTGCCGGCGTGGCGCTGTTTACCGGGATGTCCTGGCTGGCGGTGATGGACGAGACCGGGCGTTTCACGCTGCGGGCTGCGCCATGGCAAAACAAAGCTACGTGGCGCTCCTGGACAAGCGAGAGGGCCGGCAGGCGCGTGAGGCGCGCGCAGCAGATGCTCAAGGTGGAAATCCAGAAGAGCAGAGAGCGTTCTCCGCTGCGAATCGAGCCGGTCATAGCGGCGGTAGAGAAAAGCGAGCGCGTCGAGCGCGAACGCCAGGTGCCCCTGTTTGAAAAATCCAGGGCAAATGAATTGCCGCCGCTGTCCCTACTGAACGATCCGCCACCAAAATCGGGCGGTTATTCCGAGGAGGCCCTCGAGGCCCTGTCGCGGCAGGTGGAACTGAAGCTGCAGGACTTCGGGGTCGAGGCGGAGGTTGTTGCGGTCTATCCGGGACCGGTCGTGACGCGCTTTGAACTGCAGCCGGCGCCTGGCACCAAGGTGTCCAAAATCAGCGGCCTTGTCAAAGGACCTGGCGCGGTCCTTGTCGGCGATCAGCGTGCGGGTAGTGGAAGTGATTCCGGGCAAATCGGTGATCGGTCTGGAGTTGCCGAACGAGAGTCGTGAACTGGTGACGCTGGGCGAGATCCTCAAGTCCAAGGCCTACGACCGAATGCTCGCCGCTGGCGCTGGCGCTGGGCAAGAACATCAGCGGCCAGCCGGTGGTGGTCGATCTGGCGCGGATGCCGCATTTGCTGATCGCGGGCACGACCGGTTCGGGCAAGTCGGTGGCCATCAATGCCATGGTGCTGAGCCTGCTGTACAAATCCACGGCGGAACACGTGCGCCTGATCATGATCGACCCGAAGATGCTGGAACTGTCGGTCTACGAGGGCATTCCTCATCTGCTGGCGCCGGTGGTCACCGACATGAAAGAGGCCGCCAACGCGCTGCGCTGGTGCGTCGCGGAGATGGAGCGTCGCTATCAGCTGATGTCTGCGCTCGGCGTGCGCAACCTGGGCGGCTACAACCGCAAGGTGACCGATGCCATTGCCAGCAAGAGCCCGATTCCGGACCCGCTGTTCAAGCCGCCGCCGGTGATCGACGAGAACGAGCCGCTTCCCGAGCCGCCGACCCTGGAGCCCTGCCACGCATCGTCGTCATTGTTGACGAACTGGCCGACATGATGATGGTGGTGGGCAAGAAGGTGGAAGAGCTGATCTGTCGCGACTGGCGCAGAAGGCGCGGGCCTCGGGCATCCACCTGATACTGGCCACCCAGCGACCGTCGGTGGACGTGATCACCGGACTCATCAAGGCAAATATCCCGACGCGAATCGCATTTCAGGTGTCGTCGCGGGTCGATTCGCGGACCATCCTCGACCAGATGGGCGCCGAGAACCTGCTTGGGCACGGTGACATGCTGTATTTGCCGCCGGGCACCTCGGTGCCCGGCCGCATTCATGGCGCTTTTGTCGAGGACAACGAGGTGCACAGGGTGGTGGAGTCCCTCAAGGGCGGCGGCGAGCCGGTCTACATCGATGAAATTCTTGACGGCCCCAGTGGTCCTATACCGGGACTGCGGCCAGACAACTGCGGCAGCGATCGAGGATCCGGAACAGGACATACTTTACGACGAGGCCGTTCGCATCGTGACGGAAACGCGCAAGGCCTCGATCTCGGGCGTGCAGCGGCGGCTGAAAATCGGCTACAACCGGGCCGCAAGAATGGTCGAGGCGATGGAAACTGCGCCGGCCTGGTAGGCCCGTTGCAGTCCAACGGTTCGAGGGAAGTGCTGGTGCCGCCGCCAGCCTGTCGACTGACAGCATCACTATGGGCCGATCATTGGCGAGAAGCGTAATGCAAGTAAGCGGATTTCGAATCGCAAGACTCCTGCTTGCTGCTGGGCAGCCTGGCGGCAGGCGCCACGGCGGAAGATGCCGAGGCAAGTCGACGCCGCATCAGCCGTGTGCAGGCTTATCTGGACTCACTGCAGAGTCTGCGCACAGGTTTCGATCAGGCACTTTTCGATGCGGACTCTCAGCCTGTCCAGGAATCCGCCGGGACACTGCAACTGCTGCGTCCCGGGAAGTTTCGCTGGGACTATGCGACGCCCTTTGAACAGAGCATCGTCGCCGATGGAGAGCGCCTGTGGATCTACGATGCCGATCTTGAACAGGTGACGGTAAGAACGCTGAACAAGAGTCTCGCAAGCACACCCGCAATGCTGCTGAGTGGCGAGGGCCGCGTCCGGGATGGCTACGAACTCCAGGCAAACTATGCCGCGGAGGGGGTCGACTGGGTGGAACTGGTGCCGCGCCTGAGCGACACGGACTTTCGCCTGGTCAGATTGGGTTTCGATGGCGGTACGCTCATTGTGATGGATCTTGTCGACAGCCTGGGTCAGACGACGCGCATTGCATTTCATGATATCGAGACCAATCCGCAGCTGGATGCAGGGCTGTTTCGGTTCACTCCGCCCGAGGGCGCTGACGTCATAGGCGCCGATGACCTCTAGGTCGACTATCTACCCGTTGCGATATTCGCTGGTATGGCTCGCCGGCGGGTACCTCGTGCTGGCCGGGATCATATTCGCCAGCCTGCTGCCGGGGATGCCGGGTCCGGAATTCGCGGAGTCCGATAAGGTTCTCCATTTTGGCGTGTACCTGATGCTCATGCTGTGGTTTGCAGGTATTTATCTGCCCCATCGCCAGCTGCGGACGCTGCTATTGCTGGCGGCACTCGGCGTGGGGCTGGAATTCGTGCAGGAATTGTCAGGCCTGCGGCAAGGCGACTGGCGCGACATCGTTGCCAACCTGTCGGGCCTGTTCGCCGGATTGCTGTTGGCCAGAATGGGCCTGACGGGCTGGTGCCTGATGGTCGAACGGCGCTTGTTTCGCGAGCCGCGCGGATGAGCATTGAGCGGTATGATTGCGTGCACAAGGGCGGACGGTCTGACTTCTGTCCGCAGACACAGTGCGGCGACCTGGCAGGCACGCGTCTATTCCCGCGCTGGCGCGCCGGCTTGTAACCACACAGGAGTGCTGATTTGAATACCTATTTGCTAGTGGGCGCCGGCGGGGCATTTGGCGCTGTTGCGCGCTTCTGGTTGTCGAATGCCTCCTACCAGCGGCTGGGGCATAGCTTTCCTTATGGGACGATGCTTGCCAACGTCGTCGGTAGTCTGGCCATCGGGTTCCTCTATTTCTGGCTCATCAACCGCTTTGCATCGGAGACTGAGCTGCGCGCGCTGCTGATCGTCGGGTTTCTCGGGGCTTTCACCACTTTCTCCGCGTTTTCTGTCGAAACCGTACTGATGCTGGAGCAGGGCGCTGTGCTGAAGAGCCTGCTTTATGTCGGGCTTAGTGTGACGCTTTGCGTGGCGGCCGCCGCCGCCGGCATGCTGATTGCCCGCTCACTCTGAACTGGAAAATTCCTCATGTTAGATCCAAAACTCCTGCGCACCGACATTGAAGCTGTTGCGAAAGCGCTTGCACGAAGGGGCTTCAAATTTGACGCCGCGCAGTATGCAGAGAAGGAAGAGCGGCGCAAGCTTGTTCAGGTGGAAGCCGAGACGCTGCGTGCGGAACGCAACAAGCGTTCAAAATCAATTGGCCAGGCAAAGGCCAGCGGCGAAGACATTGCACCGCTGCTCGCTGACGTTGAGGCGCTCGGCAATCGCCAGTCGGCTGCAGAGACGGAGCTGACGGAACTGCAGGACTGGCTAGGCGCTTTCGAGCTCGGTCTGCCCAATCTGTTGCACGAAAGCGTTCCCGACGGGCGAGATGAATCCGCCAACCTTGAGATCAGGCGGCACGGCGACCTGCCCGAATTCGATTTCGAGCCAAAAGATCACGTCGATCTCGGCGAGGCGCTCGGCGGTATGGACTTCGAGGCTGCATCAAAGGTGACGGGATCGCGCTTCGTCACGCTCAAAGACGGTCTGGCAAACATGCATCGTGCGCTTGCCCAGTTTATGCTCGACCTGCATGTGCGCGAGCATGGTTACAGGGAAGTCTACGTTCCATACATCGTTAACGCCGGTGCATTGACCGGCACGAGCCAGCTACCCAAGTTCGGCGAAGACCTCTTCCGGCTGGATACAGAAGACAATTTCTATCTCATTCCGACGGCGGAAGTGCCGGTAACGAACCTGGTAAGAGAGCGCATCCTGGACGTGGGAGAGTTACCGCTGAAGATGGTATCGCATACGCCGTGTTTTCGTTCGGAGGCGGGTTCCTATGGTAAAGACACACGCGGCATGATCCGCCAGCACCAGTTTGAGAAAGTCGAACTGGTGCAAATTGTAAGGCCCGAGCTTTCCTACCAGGCGCTGGAGGAGCTCACTGCCAATGCGGAAAAGGTGCTGCAGAAGCTGGGGCTGCCGTATCGTGTGGTGGCTCTGTGCGCGGGCGATGTTGGTTTCGCTGCGGCCAAGACTTATGACATAGAGGTTTGGTTGCCGGGTCAGGACCGTTATCGTGAGATCTCGTCCTGCAGCAATTGCGAGAGTTTCCAGGCGCGCCGCATGCAGGCACGCTGGCGCAATCCGGATACCGGTAAGCCGGAACTCGTGCACACCCTGAACGGGTCAGGCCTGGCAGTAGGCCGGACGCTGGTCGCAATCATCGAAAACTATCAGGACGCCGAGGGTCGTGTTCACGTTCCGACCGTGCTGCAGCCCTACATGGGAGGGCTTGCGGTCATTGAGCCCTGACTGTCAGAACCAGCCCTTTCTCCAGAACAGACCGAGCATGAACGCGGAGATGCCGACCGCGGCGAGCCAGAACAGCGGATAGCCGAATTCGGAACCCGAGCTCTGGCATATTCCAGGGGCTCGCTGATGTGTCGAAGTTCATGCCGTAGACACCGGCCAGAAAGGACAGGGGAATGAAATATCGTGGAGATGACCGTCAGCACCTTCATGACGTCGTTCATCCGGTTGCTCACGCTTGAAAGGTAAACGTCCAGTAATCCCGAGCTCATTTCGCGATAGTTTTCTATCAGATCCATAACCTGGATCGTGTGGTCATAGCAGTCGCGAAGATAGAGCTTGGTTGAGTCCTGAACGAATCCGTGCTCATCCCTGATCAGATTGTTGAGCAGTTCCCGTTGTGGCCATTGTGCACGGCGCAGCAGAATCAGTTCGCGCTTCATCAGATGGATGTCGTCCAGAGTCTCTCGTTCCGGGTTTTCCAATACCTGGTCTTCGAGTTTTTCCAGCTGTTCGCCCAGCGTTTCAAGCACCGGGAAACTGCTGTCGACCACGAGGTCTATCAGTGCGTAAAGAAGGTAGTCACATTGCGAGGTTCGCAGGCGTCCTTCCGGATTCTTCCTGAGACGGGCCCTGATCGGCTCGAAGATATCGATGCTGCCACCGTGAAAGCTGATGACGTAGTTTGCGCCGATAAACAGACTGATCTGGTCGGATTCCAGTACATCATCAGTCAGCTTGGGATGCTGCAGGACTATGAAATGTTGATTCGGGTAGTTCTCGTATTTCGTGCGCTGGCCGCCGTTGATGACATCGGCGATGGCCAGAGGATGTAAGTCGTAGGCCTCGCCTATTGTGTGCAGCAACTCGGGGTCGGGATCGCCCTGCACATGCAGCCAGGTATTGTTGGGGCTGGCGAGATAGGGTCGGGCCTCGTCTATGCTGAGGTCACTGGCTTCTTCGAAATGCCCTGCGGCGTAGTCAACTACGGATAGCCGAACAGCCGCCGAGGGCCGTAAGCTGTCTGTATGCAGGCTGCCGGGAGCAGAGCCGGGGCGCGGGCGCTTTTTGCGAAACAGCTCCATTCGCTTAGTCCTCTTCTTTGTGCGGCTTATCAGGCCCCTGGACTCTGGCTTTTTCTGACCAGCTGCGCACATGCAGGTCGCGTTGCGGGAATGGAATCTCGACGCCGTTCTCGCGGAACGCAGTGTCGATGGCGAAATTCAGGTCGCTGGTGACATGGTAACGGCGCTCGATGTTATGAATCCATGCGCGCAATTCAAAATCCAGAGAGCTGTCTCCGAAACCCTTAAACAATGCTGCTGGTGCTGGTTTGCGACCCTTGGTGATAACTTCGGGATGCGCCGTGGCCACTTCCATCAGAATTTTCCTTACCTTCGCGGTATCGGAACCGTACGCCACCCCCACTTTGATACCGAGCCGGCCGATTGGGTCGCGAAGCACCCAGTTGGTCACCTGCGTTGCAATCAGCTCCGAGTTTGGAACGATCACGTTGCGGTTCTCCTGCGTCTCGAGCTCAGTGGAGCGAATTCTGATTTGCTTCACGAAGCCTTCAATCTCTCCGACGCTGATGTAGTCGCCTGATTTGATCGGGCGCTCGAACAACAAGATGAGCCCTGAGACAAAATTGTTGACGATGTTTTGCAGGCCAAAGCCAATACCCAGCGAGAGTGCGCCGGCAATGATTGCCAGGCCTTGAAAACTAACGCCGGCCAGAGTCAGTCCGACCAGAAGAGCGATGATAAAGCCAGTGTAACCTGTGATGGTCACCAGAGCGTCGCGTGAGCCACGATCGCTCACTGCTGCTTTCAGCCATTGCTTGCCCAGTCTGGCCTTGATCCATACCGTGGTGGCGACAATCACACCAAAGATCATCAGGCCCAGCAGAATATTTGCAGGAACGAATCGCGCTTCACCGATCTGAATTCCGTCCGTGGCGTAGCTCACGACCTGAGGGACAAGATTGCCGGTGGTATCCCAGACCGTCAGGAGGAACCAGCCGTAGCAGAGCCACAGGGCCATGCCGATCAGGAGTCGCAGCCAGCCGAGTTCGGCACTGGGCTCGTCCGCCCGTATTCCCAGCCAGGCACGGATGCGATAACTGGCCTGGGCATGACCGCTGATGACTCCGAAAAACGACTGGCGGATCGCCCACAGCAAGACCCATAGCAGGAAGGCGCCGGCCAGCGTGGAAAGTATGCCGGCCATGAGGTAGTTGCCGAGATTCCGGAAGCCAGAAAGCTCCGTCGAAATGGCCGCCAGCGCAGCGATGCTCAGTCCCAGCCTTATCAACCGGAAGCGGCCCTTGATTAGCGGGATATGGCGCGCGAGTCTGACCACCCAGATTGCGCTTGCAACCAGGAAAATACCGACGATACCGCGTATCAGCAGGGGTGTGTCGTCTCTGACATCACTGAACCACTGGGTACCGAAGAGGGTGAAGCCTACCAGCAGTGACCAGAGCAGGGCGTGCATCCTGGTGCGTACGAGCAGAGACAAGTCCTCGTTGCCGGCGATCAGCCTGCTTGCCGGCGAATAGGGCCCCCGCAGCCAACGGATCAACGTCCTGCCGATACCGTAGGCGAGCACGGCGAGTCCCAGGCGCACCGGCAAGAGCCCAAGGCTTGCATGGTGGGTGAACACGGCCAGCGCGAGGCTCGCCGTGCCGCCGGCAAGCGTAATCGGGAGATGCCATACGGCCGTTCTGGCGAGCACGGCCTTGATGGAGCGCTCGCCTCCCTTACCGCGTTGCTGATCGCACCACGGATTGACGACCCGCTTGAGCATGAAGCCGAGCGCCCAGCCGATGCTCGCCGACGAAGATGACAAGGAGGAGTCGCAGCGCGTCGAGACCGGCGGCACTGGGTCGGTTGAACATCTCCGACCCGATATTGGCCAGCCATTGTCGCAACTCAGTGGGCGCACTCTTGATAATGCTGATGAACGCCGGCCCCTGGCTGGTCAGTCTTTGGGCGCTCAGCTGCCTTTGTAGCTCGGCGGCCTGGTTGGCCACCTTATCTGAACGCAGGATGATCAGCCGGCAGGCGTTGGTGCGTGCCTCCAGCAGCGAAATCTCCGTGCGCATCTCGCCACGCTGCGTAACGATCTCCGGTGCGTCCGTTTCCGATGGCTCTGCGCCCAGCACCGTTAGGTTTGCCTTGAGTGCGCTGATGCGCGCCTCATTGCGCCTGACGCAGCTCATTGGCGTCGCTCCTCAGCGACGCTGGCAACTCGCTGTGCCTCGGCCGCGTTTTCCTGGGAGACCTCCGGCAGTGCGAGCATGCGTTCGAGGTTATTGAGGTTGCGCTCAGCGCCGACCGTATCGAGGCGATCGGGTGCCTGGGCGGCGCGGGTCGCACCGCGCGAGAATCGCGAGCATCGCCAGTCCTGCAAGGAACGGGCCTGGCGATCTTCGAAAGGTACTCGCATCAGGGAATCCGCTTGGTGACTGTCGGGCGAGCATTCATTCGATCAAGTGTAGCTTGGCTCGTATCGACAGCAAAATGCCGGGCCTCGATCGCGGGGGAGCGAAACAAGAACCCCGCCGGAACAGGCGGGGTCTGTATCAGTTGCATCACCCGACGTGTTCATTCGTCGCCAAATACCCCAAGCAGGTGCAGCAGGCTGGTGAACAGGTTGTAGATACTCACAAACAAGGTCACCGTGGCCATCACGTAGTTGGTTTCGCCGCCATTAACGATTTCGCTTGTCTTGAACAGAATCAGCCCCGACATCAGCAACACGAACATAGCTGAGACGGCCAGCGCCAGCATCGGCAGCTGGAACAACCAGGCGCCAGACCGGCGAGGAATGCCACCAGAATGCCGGTGAACAGGAAGCCGCCTACGAAACTGAAATCCTTGCGAGTGATAACCACATAGCTGCTCAGCCCGAGGAAAATTGCGCCGGTCCCGGCAAACGCCATCGTCAACGAGCTGGTGGCCGTTCGGGATAGAACTTAAGGTAGGCGCTGATTACCGGGCCCAGCGTCAGCCCCATGAAGCCGGTCAGCGCGAAGACGAAAACCAGGCTCCAGGCCGAATTGCGAAATTTCTGCAGTCAGAAACAGCAACCCGAAGTAACCGACCAGTGTGATGATCAGACCCGGGTGCGGGAGCGCCAGCGTCATAGACAGCCCTGCCATCGCAGCGCTGAACAGCAGGGTCATGCTCAGCAGGAGGTAGGTGTTCTTGAGCACCTTGTTGACCGGAGTGCGCACTCGCAGTGGGCGCCGTAACGACTGATGAATCAAATCTCTGCATGGTGTACTCCTGACGTGAACCGCGAGGGTTATTTCGACCATTTTACCATGGCTCCGGTTCAATCGTCGCTGCCTCGCGCGCTTGCGCCGGTCCGGCCCAGCGGCGAGAATTCCCGGCCACGGAGAGGTGGCAGAGCGGTTGAATGCACTGGTCTTGAAAACCAGCAAGGGCTAGCGCCCTTCGAGGGTTCGAATCCCTCCCTCTCCGCCACTATTTTGATTGGGGCCCGTTGGGCCCGAAGCAAAATAGCAGTCAGATAAGGTTCGAACCCTCGAACAATAATAAAATATGGGTTCGACTTGAGGCTGACGAAGTCAGCCGAAAGAACGCCGGAGCGCAGCGACGGCGGCCCCGAAGGGGCGAGCGAGCATCAGCGAGCGAGTCATCCCGACCGTCCCACGCCTTGTTTGGGGGCGTTCAACTAAACACGCGTTCTCCGGTTTAGCCCAATTTAGCGACGGCAAGCGTGTTTCCTTGAGGGGTGAGCCGCCACAGGCGGCGAATCATCCCGACCGAGCAAAGCTCCAGTCGACATGACTGCTACAAAGAGCTGCCGGCGGCCCCGAAGGGGCGAGCGAGCATCAGCGAGCGAGTCATCCCGACCGTCCCACGCCTTGTTTGGCCTTTTCCGAGCCGTCCCGAGTCCCGCTCAGCGATATTTTGCAGGGTTGTCCACGAATCACGCGCTTGGCCTCTCGGTCTGTTTTGAACTCATCAAGCGTGATTCCCTCTCCGCCACTATTTTGTTTGGGGCCCGTTGGGCCCGAAGCAAAATAGCAGTCAGATAAGGTTCGAACCCTCGAACAATAATAAAATATGGGTTCGACTTGAGGCTGACGAAGTCAGCCGAAAGAACGCCGGAGCGCAGCGACGGCGCCCGAAGGGGCGAGCGAGCATCAGCGAGCGAGTCATCCCGACCGTCCCACGCCTTGTTTGGGGGCGTTCAACTAAACACGCGTTCTCCGGTTTAGCCCAATTTAGCGACGGCAAGCGTGTTTCCTTGAGGGGTCATCCGACCGAAAGCTCCAGTCGACACGACTGCTACAAAAGCTGCCGGCGGCCCCGAAGGGGCGAGCGAGCATCAGCGAGCGAGTCATCCCGACCGTCCCACGCCTTGTTTGGCCTTTTCCGAGCCGTCTCGAGTGCCGCTCAGCGATATTTTGTAGGGTTGTCCACGAATCACGCGCTTGACCTTTCGGTCTGTTTTGACCTCATCAAGCGTGATTATCTCTCCGCCACTTTGGCAGCTTGAAGGCTGATCCTGGCTTGACGTTTGCGGGCCGTCCCGAGTGCCGCTCAGCGATATTTTGTAGGGTTGTCCACGAATCACGCGCTTGACCTCTCGGTCTGTTTTGAACTCATCAAGCGTGATTATCTCTCCGCCACTTTCGGCAGCTTGAAGGCTGATCCTGGCTTGACGTTTGCGAGCCGTCCCGAGTGCCGCTCAGCGATATTTTGTAGGGTTGTCCACGAATCACGCGCTTGACTTCCCGGTTTGTTTTGAACTCATCAAGCGTGATTATCTTTACGCCACTTTGGCAGCTTGAAGGCTGATCCTGGCTTGACGTTTGCGAGCCGTCCCGAGTGCCGCTCAGCGATATTTTGTAGGGTTGTCCACGAATCACGCGCTTGACTTCCCGTATTGTTTTGAACTCATCAAGCGTGATTATCTTTACGCCACTTTGGCAGCTTGAAGGCTGATCCTGGCTTGACGTTTGCGAGCCGTCCCGAGTGCCGCTCAGCGATATTTTGTAGGGTTGTCCACGAATCACGCGCTTGACTTCCCGGTTTGTTTTGAACTCATCAAGCGTGATTCCCTCAGACTTGTTGTAGCGCTGCCAGGCCTGAGTACCGTATGCGACAATAGGAGTATGTATTTGTCGGGAATATACAGCAGGGTCACACGCCGCTTGATGCGGTTGTTTTCGGGTGTGCCACGTCTCTTGCGGGGTCTGCCCGTCCTGGCCGCATTGCTGCTGGTTTTGGCTACACCGGCCTCTGCGAGTTCGGTCGCGGTTTCCATCGAGGGCCTCGAAGGAGAGGAGAAGGCGAACGCCCTGATATACCTGGAAATCAGTCGCCTGTCCGGGCGCGATGACCTTGGAGAACTGGTTGTCCGACTGCTTCACCGCAAGGCGCCCAAAAACCTGCGCGCGGCGCTTCGGCCATTTGGTTACTACGATGTCCAGGTCGAGTCGGAGCTGTCGCCTGCGAAGGATGGCTGGTCTGCCCGCTACCTTGTGACCAGGGGCAATCGGGTAAAGGTCCGCAACTCCAGCGTAGAGCTTGTCGGAGTGGGTGTGACGGACCCTGTTTTTTCGCCCTTTGTCAGTCGCGGCCGGCTCATGCAGGGCGAGGGACTGCGCCAGGACCACTACGATCAGCTCAAGCGGGACCTGCTCGGCGTCGCTCTCGGGCACGGGTATTTTGAAGCCCGGTTTGTGGCGCAGCAACTCGCGGTCTATCCCGATTTGCTGGCCGCAGACATTGAGCTGCGGCTTGAGACCGGGCCCCGCTATGCCTTTGGATCGATCGGGATTGAGCAACGAGTTCTCGATGAGCGGTTTGTCCGGCGCTACCTCGAATTCAAGCCAGGTGATCCGTTTGACTCAGCGCGGCTGTTGGACCTGCAGTACGCGCTGTATGACAGTGAGTATTTTTCATACGTTGAAGCGAACAGCGGGGAGCCAGATCGCGAAACGCTCTCGGTGCCCGTCACGATTACAGCTGAAGCCGGCAAGCGCCAACGCTATCGCTTTGGTATCGGCTACGGGACGGATACAGAAGCACGCGTCAGCGCAAGCTGGGAAAACCGGCGGATCAACCGGCGCGGTCACAAACTGCTTCTGGATACCAGGCTTTCGCCGATCAAGCAGGAGATCGGCGGACGCTATATGTTGCCTTTGTCGGTGCCCACCCGGGAGCGCCTGAGCTTCACCGGCACATTGTCGCGGGAAACGCTCGCAGATACCCGCAGTCGCAGGATAGAACTGGGCGTCGTACACACCACCCTGCGAAAAAACTGGGAGCGCAGCACCTACCTGCGCGCCCTCCGCGAAACGACCAGCGACGGCCTGACCGAAGACACTGAGACGCTGCTGCGCCCCGGCGTGATCTGGACGCGAAGCAAGGCCGATCAACCTATTTTCCCCCGCAGAGGCTCGCGAATTTCGGCGGAAATCAGCGGCTCGCACTCCGCCCTGGGGTCGGATGTGGACTTCATTCAGCTGCACCTCCAGGGACGGCTGATCAGGCCGCTGGGTCGGCGTTCGCGATTGCTGGCGCGCGCTGAATTCGGCGGGACGTCTATTGGGGTCAACGAGGTCCTGCCCGCTTCACTCAGGTTCTTTGCAGGCGGCGATCAAAGTGTGCGCGGTTTCGGGCTGAATACGCTGGGTCCGGTTGACGAAAACGGCCTGGTGATCGGCGGCCGGTATCTGGTCACCGGCAGCCTCGAATTCGAGCAGATGTTGAGCGAGCGCTGGGGAATCGCGGTTTTTGCCGACGGCGGCAACGCGCTGCAGGATCTTGGTGATCCCCTTGAGTATTCTGCCGGGGCGGGTCTGCGCTGGCGCTCTCCGGTCGGCATGTTCCGGCTCGACGTTGCGCGGCCGCTGAGTGAGCCTGGCGCAGGGCTGCGCCTGCATGTTGGCATCGGAGCCGAGCTGTGAAGCGCTGGGCGCTGTGGGGGGGCGGCTTAGTGGCGGTGGCCGCCATTATCATAAGCAGCTGGCTGCTTTTGACAGAGGGAGGGCTGCGCTTCGCTTTTTCCAGGCTGGTGGCAGCGCTGCCGGTGGCCGTGACCGCAGATTCGCTGACAGGCAGAATTGCGGGTCGCATTTCGGTAGAAACGCTGCGTGTCAGTGATGCCTCTTTTCAGCTGAAAATCGACCACACAGATCTGGAGCTTTCGCTGCTTTCGCTGTTGAAGGGAGACGTCCACCTGCGCGCGCTGGATGTGCGTGACGTCTGGATAGAGACGGGCGCAGGGCAGGTAGGAGAGCAGAGTGAGCCTCCCGATTCGGCCCGGCTGCCGGCCCCCGAGCTGCCGTTCAACTTGCGCATTGACGCGCTGACCGCAGCAGATATTTCGGTGCTGCGGCCTGCGGAATCGCCAATGCAGGTGCGCGGTGTCAGCGTCTCAGGTCTTGTGTATGCCGAACAGCAGTGGCGCGTTTCGAGCTTGGACGTTGACACCGAGTTGCTGACAGGGGCGGGCGGTTTCACCTACCGTACTGCTGGTAAACATGAGTTAACGTTTCACTTTAAAGGAAAGACGCAAGTATATGATAATGAAATAAATATAAGCATTAATCTAGAGGGTGATGAAGACCGCCTCGAGCTGCTTCAGTCATTCGACGGCGCCCTGTCGGGGCGGGTGACCGGGGGCTTGAACAATGTTTTTACAGCGCCGGAATGGACGGTGACCGCCGACCTTGAGTTCGCCGAGCTGAGCCGCTGGTTCCCGGACTTGCCGCCAGGACGATTTCGTACCGCGCTGGAGGCGCAGGGCATGGGTAGCAATGTGCTGGGCAAGGGTAGCCTGGCGCCCGAGGGTCAGTCGAGGCTGTTTTTCGACGCGGAGCTGGCGGTCGCCGCCGACGCGCTGAATATAAAGCGCCTCGAGTTGCGGGAAGAGGGTGGGCCGACCAGCCTGACCTTTGCCGGCGAGTTAGGGATCGCGCTGCCCTTTCCTCGTGTGCGCGGTCAGCTGCAGTGGACGGCGCTAGGCTGGCCTGTGCTGAGGAAACAGGGCGAATTCCCGCTGATCAATTCGCCAACTGGACGTATCGATATCGATGGCGCTGAGGGGCGCTACCAGCTGCAAGGTCAGGCGGCGCTGAGCGATGGCCCGACGACAGGCACATTCACGACGGCTGGCATGCTGGACCTTAGCGGTCCTGAGGCGCGTTTCGACCTGAGTGGTCGATGGGACACCCTGGCCATTCAGGTTGCCGAACAAAGCTACGTTGCCCGCAGCGGCCAGTACTCACTGAAAGGGCTTGCCTCCGCCTATCAGTTTGGCGGCGGCTTCGAACTGCTCCGCGAAGGTTGGCCGGCAGTCAGGATAGCGGTCAGTGGGCACGGCGATGAGGCCCGCCTTAGCTTCGATTCAATTGACGCCGAGTCTTCCGCGGGCGGTATGGAAGCCAGCGGGTCAGTCGCGCTCGCGGATGACAGACCCTTTGAACTGGAGATTCTGGGCAGCGGAATTAACCCGGGTGCCTTTGTGAACGGCTGGCCTGGCAGTCTGGATCTTGCCGCCGGCCTCACAGGCGTGCTGGACGCTGATGGCACCAGCCTGCAGCTGGACATCAGGAAGTTGCGCGGTGTGCTGCAAGAGCAGCCGCTTAGCGGGCGCGGTCAAATGGGCTATGCGCAAGACGAACTGCGGTTCACGGGCCTGACGGCGCGCTGGGGCGAGGCCGCGCTGAGTGCAGAAGGCAGCCTCGGCGCCCGCATGGATTTTTCCTGGCGGCTGTCGATACCGGATCTGGCGGTTTTGATCGTTGATGGTACCGGCCGCGTTGAGAGTTCGGGAAAGCTGGCCGGGTCCCGCCTGCGTCCTGTAGTTGAAGCAAAACTTGAAGGCGAGGGACTTAGCTTCGGGGCGTACGCTGCCCAACAGCTCCGTCTGGATGCAAACGTCGATTTCGCCGATCAGGCGTCTTCCACGCTCTCGGCAAGCGCCTCTGGCGTCGAGTTGTCAGGGACCAGGATAGACAAACTGATGGTGGAGGGCGAGGGCCAGGCCGGCGACCATCACGCCAGCCTGCGTATTGAGACGGGTCAGGGGGTGCTCAGCAGCGAGTTGTCGGGTCAGCTGGACAAGAAGCACTGGTCCGGGACGATTGCAAGTACGCGCATCGATTTAAAAAGTGGTGAGTGGGTGCAGGATACGCCCGCTGCATTCAGTATCTCGGAAACAGACTGGTCGGCAGGAGAAATCTGTGTGCGTCTCGCGCCGGCGTCTGTATGTGCAAGCGCAGCCGGCGCGACTGGAAAGACGCCCTCTCTCGAGCTTGAATGGCAGTCGCTACCACTTTCGGAACTGGGTTTGCTGCTCCCTGAAGGGCTCGAATACGCAGGCGCGATTTCGGGCCGCGCGAGAATCGACGGACTCACCCAGGGCGCAGCGGGCGCAGCATCCTTTGATGTCTCCGCGGGCCGGGTCTGGCAGATGGTCGATGGTGAACCGCTGGTTCTGCTGGATTTCAGCTCTGTCAAAGGTGAAGCGCAACTTGCGGACGGACGCCTGAGCATGGGCGCGGCTTTGCTCGAGCCGGGCACGCCCGAACTATCCATGCAGTTAAGCCTGCCGTTCGAAAACTGGGGCCTGGTAAATGGTGAGGTAAACGGCCAGTTGGACGGGACGCTTGTGAATCTCGGTTTCCTGTCTGTCCTGTTTCCCGATCTTGCGGATATCCGCGGTCGCGTCGAGACGCAAATCAGGCTAAGCGGTACCACAGAGGCTGCAAGGTGGGACGGCTATGCTGAGTTGCTTGACGGACAGGGAATCCTGCCTGGGCTCGGGATCACGGTCAGCGACCTTGTTGCACGCATCGAGGCCGCAGCCGATGCGCTGCGTGTGACGGCGAGCATGCGCTCGGGACAGGGCGAGCTTTCACTGGAAGGTGAGCTCGCTTTGTCAGGCACTGAAATGCGCGGACGATTTCAGCTGACAGGGCAGGACTTCCTTGCGGCCGACCTCCCGGAGGCGCGCATTGTTATGTCGCCCAGGCTCGTTCTCGAGCTTGCTGGCCAGAATCTGCAGCTGCAGGGAGACGTTGCGGTTCCGGAGGCACACATCGCACCACGCGATCTTTCCGAGGCGATTCAGCGGTCACCGGACGAGCAGGTGATGAGAGAAGATGGCGCGCTGGTCAGTACTGATGAGTGGTTGCTGGGTGGTCGCGTTCGAATTGAGTTCGGTGACAAGGTCACCTTCGACGGCTTTGATCTGAAGGCGCGCATCACGGGGGCCGTGACTGCCGTTGACCAGCCGGGCCGCGTGACCACCGCCACGGGCGAAGTTCAGATTGTTGACGGTGTATATAACGCCTACGGTCGTGACCTCGAGGTGCGCAAGGGGCGCCTGCTGTTTTCGGGTGGTCCATTGGCCAACCCCGGGCTGGATATTCTGGCGCTGCGCCAGATCGAAGGGGGGCCGGAAGTCGGAGTGATTGCCCGGGCGACTCTCGATGAGCCGGAACTCACTCTGTATTCGAGTCCCTCCATGCAGCCGGCGCAGATACTGTCATACTTGCTCGTGGGTCAACCACTTGCTGACATAGGTGGTGTGGATAAACAGCTTGTCAGCGACACGGCGGCAACGCTGGCAACCGCCGGTGGCGGCCTGCTGGCGCAGCAGCTTGGCCGGCGCCTCGGGCTGGGGGATGTCAGTGTGGCC
Source organism: uncultured Gammaproteobacteria bacterium (assembly GCA_963759075.1). Lineage (GTDB taxonomy): Bacteria > Pseudomonadota > Gammaproteobacteria > Steroidobacterales > JABDLF01 > JABDLF01. The sequence goes on along the minus strand of CAVWXZ010000031.1, from coordinate 25,777 downwards.
AGCGGGTCCACGGGAGAAACGGCCTCTCTGGTGATCGGCAAATATCTTTCGCCGCGACTTTATGCCAGCTACGGCATCGGCCTTTTTGAGCCAATCAATACGCTGAGACTGCGCTACGCGCTGAGTTCGAAATGGAACCTGCGGGCGGAGTCGGGTCTTAATCAGAGCCTCGACCTCGAATACACCCTTGATCGCTGAGTGGCGAGAAGGGCTGCGTGGTTCTGGCAGGGCGCCTTATAATGCGCGCTTACGCTCAGCAACAGCCCCCTGGCCGCAGCACAAGGACATCGTTTGAATCATCTCACAGACACGCAGCTGCGACGGCTGGACCAGGACGACGTCCGGGCCGAGATCCGGCTTGGCCTGCGCGGCATTGAGAAAGAAAGCCTGAGGGTGACACCTGAGGGCCGGATTGCCGATACCCCGCACCCGCCAGCCTTCGGTTCGGCGCTGACCCACCCGAGGATCACGACCGACTATTCAGAGGCCCTGCTGGAGATGGTCACATCGCCCGGCACATCGGTGGAGGCTGCCTGGCAGGCGCTGCATGAGATTCACCAGGTGGTTTACAGTCATTTGCCTGATGAGTATCTGTGGGCTGCCAGCATGCCCTGCGCAGTGAGCGGCGATGCAGGTATTCCCATCGCCGAGTACGGGAGTTCAAACGTAGGCTTGATGAAGCACGTATACAGGCACGGACTCGGGAGTCGTTACGGGCGCGTGATGCAGGTGATCGCAGGCGTGCACTTCAATTACTCTGTGCCGGTTTCTCTCTGGCCGTTGCTGCAAGTGATCGAAAATGATCGCCGCCCACAGCGTGAGTTCATCGATGATCGATACTTCGGCCTGCTTCGGAACTTCCAGAAATTCGGGTGGGTGATCCCCTATCTGTTTGGCAGTTCTCCCGCTGTGTGCAAGACTTTTCTGGGTGGCGGACTTGGCGCCAGCTTGTCGGAATTTGACGCCAATACGGCCTATGGTCGCTTCGCAACTTCTTTGCGCATGAGCGATATCGGCTACCACAATCCCAGCCAGGCCGAACTCGACATCAGCTACAACAGCGCCGACGAATATATTAAAGGCCTGCAGAAGGCAATCTCCACACCTTATCCTGCCTATGAACGGCTGGGCGTCCGACAAGATGGTCAATACCAGCAACTCACGACGTCCATTCTGCAAATTGCCAACGAATACTACAGCTTTGCCCGCCCCAAACAGATTGCGATGACCGGTGAGAAGCCGACTGTCGCGCTCAGGCAGCGCGGCGTCGCCTACATAGAAGTCCGGGCACTAGATGTCGATCCTTTTTGTCCGATTGGTATCAGCAAAGACACAATGCGCTTCGTTGAGACGCTGTTACTTTACTGTCTTTTCGCGGACAGCCCGCCGCCACTACGCAGGACAGAAGAACGAATCAGCTCAACCAGGACCGGGCGGCCAGCTGCGGGCGCGCGCCGGGTACGGTGCTGATTGACGATGGTGTGGAACGGCCGCTGATCGATTGGGCCGTGGAAATCTGCGAGGCCATGCTGCCCGTGGCTGAGTTGCTGGACGGGCAAACGCAGGGCCAGTATTGGCAAGCCGTACAACAGAAGCTCGCTGCGGCGAGAGAACCTGATGCGACCCCGTCGGCCCTGGTGCTGGCGGAAATGCGGGAGCGCGGCGAACCCTTCTTTACTTTTGCTTTGCGCAGGTCGCGGGAATACCATGCATTGTTTCGCAAGGATCCACCCACCGGAGAGGTGGCGAAGAGTTATGACGATATGGCTGCCGCTTCGCTCGCCAGGCAGGCAGAGATTGAAGCGTCGGATTCCGAGAGTTTCGACGACTACCTTGCCCACTATTTCGCGCAGTCCTGATCGCTATGCCGCAACGCTTGCCGCCTTCGCCTCGACAGTTTCCCGGATTCGGCGGGCAACTGCTTGCGGCCATTCTTGGTCTGGTCGTCGTCGTGAGTTTCATCACGCTCGGATTCGTGGTTTTCCTGGTGCTTCTGGTGGTCGGCAGTGTGTTCTGGATGATATTTCTGGTCCGCAGCTGGTGGTTCAGCCGAGGCAAGCCCCCGGTTGCGGAGCGCGAAGCCCGCAGCAGTGCGGGGGATACGCTGGAGGGCGAGTTTAAGGTCGTGAACAAAGCAGCGAGTGATTCCGCGGCGGGTTCGCAGCAAGACGGGAAAGGTTAGTGCAATGAGAAAGAAACACCCGGATCTGCGCAGGCGTACTTTTTTTACGCCCCTCCTGATGCCGATCATGGTTGGCATCTTGGCGCTACTGGTGCTCGGGTGGTTCTATGCGAGCATGACCACAACCACCGTCATTCTGGTTCGCCATGCTGAAAAAATGACGGATCAGGGCAAGGATCCTGGCCTCACAGATGCGGGTCGTGAGCGCGCCGCTGCGCTCGCCGGCATGTTCGCCGCGGCGGACATTGATGGCCTGTATGCCAGCGAGTACCAGCGGACACAGCTGACCCTGCAGCCGCTGGCGGAAGCGCTCGATCTCGCGGTCACGGTTGTGCCCGCCTCCGAGCCGGAGCGCCTGGTTAAAGAAGTGTTCGAGGAACACCGGAGTCAGACGGTGATCGTAGCGGGCCACAGCAACACGCTGCCGGCTCTGGTGCAGTTGTTCTCGGGCCTTGAAGTTGCACCCATCGATGACGACGACTATCGCGGCATCTACATCCTCAGCCTGCCGCGTTTCGGCGAACAAAAAATAGTGGAGCTTCGCTACCCGGAGTAGTCACGCGCGGCGCGGTTTTTTGGGTAGTCGAATACCATGTCCTGCCCGCTGCCCTCACTTATCATCAGCCAATCATCGACGGGGAACCTGATGATGGCGTAGCCGCTGGTGGGCATATTGTCGGGACCGTTGCCGGCCAGAACCTCGGCCAGGCTGGTAAAGCCAGGATTATGGCCGACCAGCATCACACGTGCCCAGCTATTGTGAAGTTCCTGAATGATAGCGAGCAGCGTGTTCGTCCCGCTTCATAAATTCGCGGCTCTTTATGCAGGCGCTCTGTTTCGATACCGAGTACCTCGGCAAAGATTTCGGCTGTCGCGAGCGCCCTGCGTGCCGGACTCGTCACAATGACGTCGGGGTGCTTGCCCAGATGGACCAGGCGACGTGCCATTTCCGCTGCGTTGCGCATGCCTCGCGGCGCCAGCGGACGATCAAAGTCCCTGACTCCGGCCTTTTCCCAGCTGGACTTTCCATGCCGGACCAGTATGAGCTCTTTCATCGGTGTCTCTCCACAACTGCCGTGTCATTCTAATCGTGATCGGGGTCGGTTAGAATGCGCCGCGCAACCGAATTTTCGGTCAAGAGCATACAAGTATGAGTCCTCACAGAGTTTTTCATTCCTGGCGGCCCCACCCCTGGCATGGGCTTGATGTTGGCAAGTATGCACCCGGTGTCGTCACTGCCTATATTGAGATGACGCCTTTTGACCTTGTGAAATACGAGACCGACAAGCACTCCGGCTACATCCGGGTGGACCGGCCGCAGCGGGCCTCGGTGCATCCCCCGACGTTGTACGGTTTTGTGCCCGAGGACCCTGTGTGCGGACCGGGTTGGTGCGCTGTCCGGAACCGGTTTGCCCGGTGATCACGACCCGCTGGACATCTGCGTGATTTCCGAGCGACCGATCAATCGGGCCAACATCATCATGGATGTGCGGGTACTCGGCGGCCTGCGGATGATCGACCACGGTGAGGTCGACGACAAAATTGTGGCGGTGTTGCTGAAGGATAACCAGTGGGGCGCCCTGCGGGACATGGCAGAGCTGCCGCCGATCCTCGTGGAACGACTGGTGCACTATTTTCGTACCTACAAGTGGATTCCCGGCGAAAAGTCCGGCGTGAGTATCGATGAGCATTACGGACGCGAAGAGGCCGAAGCAGTCATTATGGCCGCGATGGAAGACTATCTGGAAGTGTTCGGTGACAGCAGTGCGAGCGACCCGGCCTGATCAGTCCCAGCGGTCGTCGCGCACCTGCACGATGCCATTCGTAACGCGCACCGGAAAGGTCCGCACAGCTTCGTAGGCAGGCGGCGCGAGCACCTCACCCGTACGCAGACTGAAAACCGCGCCGTGCCGGGGGCAGGTGATCTGGTCTCCTTCGACCGGGCCGCCAGCGAGTTCTTCGCCATCGTGCGTGCAGACGTCCTGAATGGCAAAGAACTCTCCGCCGACATTGAATACGGCCAGCATGACATCATCGAGGTCTATGATTTCAAACTGACCCGGTGCCAGCGCGTCTTCGGGCGTGACGTCGAGCCACTCACTCATTCCTTGTCGTCCTCGTCAGTACATCATGCCGGTTTGCAGTCGCGCCGCTTCCGACATCATGCTCTGATTCCAGGGCGGATCGAATACCAATTCGACGTCCGCGCGTTTCACGGTCGGGATCAGCTCAAGTTTGTCCTTCACGTCGGCGACCAGAAACTCACCCATGCCGCAGCCGGGTGCGGTGAGGGTCATCTGTACAGAAACGATGCCGCTCGTGTTCGGTTGTCTTCGTCAAGTTCGCAGCTGTAAACGAGGCCGAGATCGACAATATTGACGGGGATTTCCGGGTCATAGCAGGTCCGGAGCTGTGACCAGACAATGGCTTCCACGTCCTCCCGTGATGCATCGGCGCGGCAATGCCGGCGCTCTCTGGCGGTTCTTTGCCCAGGGCATCGGCGTCCGCCGCCGGCGATTCGAAACAGGCTGCCGTCAACATAGACGGTGAAGCTGCCACCCAGAGACTGAGTAATGTAACCAATCGTGCCCACCGGCAGATTGCACGATGTCGCCGGCCGGGATCAATACGGCTTCGACTTCGCGGCTGAGCGTAAACGGTTCGCTGTTCTCGGCTGTACATACGGCTTCCCAGTCGCTTACTCGGTCGACACAGGCCCGGCTGCTGGTCCAGCGCCGCAATCAGGGTGTGCCAGCACAGGCTCGCGCACTTTACCCGTGACGGAAAGTCGCGAACGCCCGCGAGTGCAGCCAGTTTTCCGAATCCGGCCGTGTTCGCTATTTCGCTGTCGGCGGTCAGCATGGCATGTGCACTTCCCCGAACAGTTCGCGCGCATCGTCCTGCGACATGCCTTTTACCTGTTCAGTCATCAGCGATGCCGAGGCGACCGAGATGGCGCAGCCCTGGCCTTCGAAACGCGCATCGACGATCCGGTCGCCGTCGACCTTCACGTAAACAGTGAGCGCGTCGCCACACAGCGGGTTGAACCCTTCGGACTTGAAATCAGCAGCCGCAAGCGGTCCGAAGTTGCGCGGACTCCGATTGTGATCAACGATCATGTCGCGATAAAGATCACCCAGATCCATCAGGCGAAGACCTCGCGCGCGCGAGTGAGCGCTCCTGTCAGCTGTTCGATATCGGCATGGGTGTTGTAAAATGCGAACGACGCGCGCGCCGTCGCGGGCACGCCGAAGTGTTGCATGACTGGCATTGCGCAGTGATGTCCCGTGCGAATCGCAACGCCTTCGGCGTCGACAATCGTTCCAATGTCATGCGGGTGAATGCCGTCAATCACGAACGAAATCGCGCCAGCGCGCTCTTGCGGTTCACCAATCAGACGCAGACCGGGAATGCCAGCCAGGCTGGCCAGGGCTGCGGCGATCAGCTCATCCTCTCGGCGCGCAATATTTTCCATACCGACAGTATTCAAATAGTCGATCGCTGCACCAAGCCCAATACTGCCGGCAATATTGGGCGTGCCGGCTTCAAACTTGTAGGGAAGATCGTTGTATCGTGTTTCCTCAAACGACACCATGCTGATCATATCGCCGCCGCCCTGATAGGGCGGCATCGCTTCCAGCAGAGCTTCTTTTCCGTAGAGCGCGCCGACACCGGTGGGGCCAAACATCTTGTGCGATGACAAGGCATAGAAGTCGCAATCCAGCTCGCTGACGTTGACCGGCGTGTGCGGCAGAGCCTGCGCGCCGTCCAGTAACACAGGCACGTCCAGTGCCTTGGCGGCAGCGATCATTTTGGCAACAGGGTTCACGGTGCCCAGTGCATTGGAAACATGGCTTATCGCCACCAGGCGCGTGCGTGCCAGACAATAGTCGGCAAAACTCATCAAAGCAAACGTCGCCTTTGTCGTCAAGCGATGCGACCTTGAGTTGCGCGCCCGTCTGCTGACAGAGCATCTGCCAGGGCACGATGTTGGAATGATGTTCGAGGTCCGGTAATGAGGATCTCATCGCCGTCGCCGATACGCGGGCGCAGGAAGCTTTGCGCCACCAGGTTAACGGACTCGGTAGTGCCACGGGTATAAATGATCTCGCGAGTTGAGTTCGCATTGATGAATGCCCTGAGCTTGTTCCGGGCGCCTTCATAGGCCAGGCGTCGCGCGCTCGCTGAGCGCGTGCACACCGCGGTGCACGTTGGCGTTGTCGTGCCGATAGTAGTCGCCCACGGCGTCGATAACGCAGGTCGGTTTTTGCGAGGTAGCGGCGTTATCCAGATAGACCAGCGGGTGTCCGTTGACCTCCTGCGCCAGTGCCGGAAAATCCTGGCGCAGCCGCTCGGCGTCAAAGGCGGCAGCAGGGGTCGGACGCTTGCGGGGTGCTGAAGTCATCAGACAAACTCACGAATGCGGTCGCTTTGCGGCAGCATATCGATCACGCTGTTCTCGACCCGCGCCCTGATGGCACTGACTGCAACGCGCTGCAGGACTGTTTCGGCAAACGCAAAGGTCAGCAGCACCCGGGCGGTTTCTTCGTCTATGCCGCGGCTGCGCAGGTAAAAAAGCGCCTGCTTGTCGAGCTGTCCGACCGTGGCACCGTGCGAGCACTTAACGTCATCGTTGTAGATTTCAAGCTCAGGCTTGGTGTCGATCTCGGCCTGCTCTGACAGCAGCAGATTGTCGTTTGACTGACTGGCCTCAGTGCCACTGGCGCCGGCGTGAATGTGGGCCTTGCCGTTGAACACGGCGCGTCCCCGACCGTGAAGCACGCCCTTGTAATCCTGCCTGCTGCTGGTGTGCGTCGCGATGTGATCCACGCGGGTGTGGTTGTCTACGTGCTGGCGATCGCCAGCGAGATAAAGCCCGTACATCTCGATGCCGGCACCATCGCCTTCCAGCTGTGAATGCAGGTCATTGCGCACCATGCGTCCGCCAAGATTGAAGCTGTATGTGAGCAGCTGGCTGGCGCGCGCCTGCCGCACGTGCAATGCACCGATCAGATGAGACTTGGGAGAGGCTTCCTGGAGAGTGTAGTAGGTCAGTCGTGCTCCCGCCTGCAATGACACCTCCGACATGACATTGACAAGATTCTGGTTGTTCTCCAGCCCGACGTGGTGCTCGATCAGCGTGGCAGCCGCATTCTCGCCGAGCCGGACCAGTATGCGTGGGCTGCAAAGCGTCGGCGTTTCCGAACCGGTGCTTAAGAAAACAAGGTAGACGGCGGCAGCAATGTGCGCGCCTGGCGCAATATCGACCACGGCGCCATCGGCAAGCAGTGCGTCACTCAGGTTGGCAAAACGGTGTTTTCCCCGGTCCGCGCCATTTGCCAGCTGCTCGCGAACCAGTGGATCATTTTCCGAAATGGCCTCGGCAAGGCTCAACAGCCGCAGACCCACTTCATCACCGATGCGGGAAAGCGTCGGACTGTATATGCCGTCGAGAAAAACCAGGCGCGGCCCGGGCAGATCGGCAAGGCATTCAGAAGGCAAATTCCGGGGCGCGGCTGTGTCGGCCGGCTGCGCAAAAGATTTGCCCGCCAGTGAGTTCAGGCGCGTGTACTTCCAGTCTTCGTCCCTCGCACCGGGGAACCCGCGGTCCACGAATTCGGTCAGGCCACGTTCCCTTGCCTGACTGAGCCAGTCCGGAACGCTCTGCTCTCCGCCGAGACGGTCGGCAGCTTCTCGAATGCTGTCCAGTGCTGCGCTGTTCACAGGGCCGCTGCCTTTGCTGACAGCCAGTCGTAGCCGCGTTCTTCGAGTTCGAGTGCCAGCGACTTGTCGCCGGAGCGCACAATGCGCCCGTCGGACAGCACATGCACCTGGTCAGGCTCGACGTAGTCAAGCAGCCGCTGGTAATGGGTGACCAGCACCATCGCCCGGTCTTCGTGACGCAGGCTGTTGATGCCGTTGGCCACGACCTTCAATGCGTCAATGTCGAGGCCCGAATCCGTCTCATCGAGCAGCGCCAGCGTCGGCTGCAATACCGACATCTGCAGGATTTCGTTACGCTTCTTCTCGCCACCGGAAAAGCCCTCATTCACGGCGCGCTTCAGAAAGCTCTCGTCCATCTGCATCAGCGCCATCTTCTCGCGGATCAGGGTCAGAAACTCCATGGCATCCAGTTCCTGCTCACCGCGATGCTTGCGCACGGCGTTGAGCGCAGCCTTCAGGAGGTAAACATTGTTGACGCCGGGAATCTCGACCGGGTACTGAAAGGCAAGAAACACGCCTTCCCGTGCCCGGATCTTCGGGCGCCAGAGCCAGCAAGTCCTGCCCGCGATATCTGACCTGTCCGTCTGTTACCTTGTATCCTTCGCGCCCGGCAAGCACGTGAGTCAGCGTGCTTTTGCCCGAACCATTGGGTCCCATGATGGCGTGGACTTCGCCGGCATTCACCACGAGGTCCAGACCCTTCAAGATAGGCTTGTCATCGACGGTTACATGCAAATTGCTGATTTCGAGGAGTGTCTGGGTCATTGCTTCTTCCGGTTTGTTATCCAACGGCGCCTTCAAGTGTGACGCCGAGCAGATTCTGTGCTTCAACGGCAAACTCCATTGGCAGTTCTTTGAAAACGTCTTTGCAGAATCCGTTCACGATCATGTTGACGGCATCTTCCTCAGACAGGCCGCGCTGACGACAGTAGTAAAGCTGGTCCTCGCCGATCCGTGAGGTGGTTGCCTCATGCTCTACCTTGGCGGTGGGATTGGCGACCTCCATATAGGGGAATGTGTGGGCTCCGCATTCAGAGCCCATCAGCAAAGAGTCGCACTGCGTGTAGTTGCGCGCGCCTTCGGCGGTGCCCAGGATTTTGACGAGCCCGCGATAGGCGTTTTGCCCGCGGCCGGCGGAAATTCCCTTGGAGACGATTGTGCTGCGGGTATTGCGCCCGATGTGAATCATCTTGGTGCCGGTATCCGCCTGCTGGCGGTTATTGGTAACCGCCACCGAGTAGAACTCGCCCACAGAATTGTCGCCGCGCAGGATGCAGCTGGGGTATTTCCAGGTAATAGCGGAGCCTGTTTCCACCTGAGTCCACGAGATGCTCGAGTTGACGCCCCGGCAGTCGCCCCGCTTGGTGACGAAGTTGTAGATGCCACCGCGGCCTTCTTCGTCGCCGGGATACCAGTTCTGAACTGTGGAGTACTTGATTCGTGCGTCGTCCAGCGCCACGAGTTCGACCACCGCGGCGTGCAGCTGGTTCTCGTCCCGCATGGGCGCAGTGCAGCCCTCAAGATAGCTGACGTGACTGCCTTCCTCGGCAACGATCAGTGTGCGCTCGAACTGGCCGGTATTTGCTGCATTGATACGGAAATACGTAGAAAGCTCCATCGGGCAGCGCACGCCCTGCGGAATAAACACGAAGGAGCCATCGGTAAAGACAGCCGAGTTCAGCGCTGCGTAGTAGTTGTCGGTGTAGGGCACCACCGAGCCCAGGTATTTCTCAATCAGCTCCGGATGATCGCGGACCGCTTCGGAGAACGGGCAAAAAATCACGCCGGCCTCGGCGAGTTTCTTTTTGAACGTGGTGGCGACCGAGACGCTGTCAAAAACGGCGTCCACCGCCACGCCCGCCAGCCTGGCCCGCTCATGGAGCGGAATGCCCAGCTTTTCGTAGGTTTCCAGCAGCTTGGGATCGACTTCGTCCAGGCTTTTGGGCGCGTCGTCCTTCGAGCGTGGTGCGGAAAAATATGAAATCGCCTGGTAGTCGATTGGCGGGTAATGGCTATGGGCCCAATGCGGTTCTGCCAGCGTTATCCAGTGGCGATAGGCCTTGAGCCGCCAGTTGAGCATGAATTCGGGCTCGCCTTTGCGCGCCGAAATACCGCGAATCACATCTTCGTTGAGACCCGGCGGCAGGGTATCCGAATCGATGTCTGTGACAAAACCATGCTCGTACTTGCGTTCGACCAGGTTCCTGACGTCTTCATTTTGGCTGCCATGATTTCTCCGCTCAGTTTTCACGCCGAATGCCGGCGAGTCGCAGTTGGTCCGAGGCGAGCCCCGGCTTCAGGCTGACCGACGGGAGATGGTCCCGGCCCCGCCAGCTCTGCAAGGCTGATGTCATCCAGCGCGTTGCGGATCAGCGAATTGATTTGCTGCCAGCGCCCGCCCAGCGAGCAGACCGGCTCAAAGCTGCACTGACTGTGATCGCCGCTGCACTCGGTGATGGCGATAGGCCCTTCCAGCGCGTCGATGATCTCGGCGGCCGTAATGGTCTCTGCGCTTCTGGCCAGACTGTATCCGCCGTGCGCGCCCCTGAAAGACTCCAGGATGCCGGCGCCGGCCAGGCGCTTCAGTACCTTGCTTACCGTAGGAGACGCCAGCCCGGTTGCCTCCGCGATTTCTGCGGTAGTGTGCATCTGCGCCGGGCGCATGGTGATGTAGGCCAGCACAACGGTGCCGTAGTCTGTCAGTTTGCTCATTCTCAGCATGGCTCAATGTCCCGCCGTTCCAATGTGGACTATTTTAGTACTGTTTAGCGTCTACGTGAAGCCCCGGCAAGGATCCGATCCATTCCCGGCCCCCGCAGAAGCGCCTCACGGTCTCTGACGGCCTCTGGTATCCTTTCCCGCGCTCTGCGCAGGAGATGCTCCCGGCCAGGACTGCCCGACAGTCGCCGGCAGCGAAGCAAGCAGTACACTCAGGCGGATGTCGCGCTGGCGAGGGTCAGCCCACCCGCACAGACGGCCAGGCCGGCGCAAAAGGGTCTGGTTTTTTCGTAACCAGGGGCGAAAATGAAAAAAATCAATGGCTCACATCTCTTGGCACTGCTGTTCATTGCAATGCTTTTACCTGCCATGGCTAAGGCAGACTTCACCGGCCTTCAAGGCCAGGCAGAGCTCTCCTACTACCTGCCCGCTGGCACGCGCTACGCGAGCGACATCCCGGTGCCCTCGAGCGTCATCGGCCACCAGGTTGGCGAGCAGCATGTCAGCCATGACCGGCTGGTGTTGTACATGCACAAGCTTGCGGAGGCGTCGGATCGCGTTCATCTGCAGGTAACCGGTCGGACCTATGAAGGCCGCGAGTTGCTGCTGCTGGCGATATCGGCGCCGGCGAATCTCGCCCGCCTCGAGACAATTCGCGAGGCTCATAAAGCGCGCGTGATGGGCCGCGGGGAGGGCGGTGGGCCGTTGGTCGTGGCGCTGGGTTACAGCGTGCATGGCAACGAGGCCAGTGGCTCCAATGCGTCCATGCTGGTGGCCTATCACCTTGCGGCTGCCCAGGGCGACGACATAGACGCCTTGCTGAAAGACACGGTCATTCTGCTTGATCCGAGCCTGAATCCGGATGGCCTCAGCCGCTTCGCGCAATGGGTCAACAGCAATCGCGGCCAACAGCTGGTTGCGGACTCGATGACGCGGGAACACAGGGAGGCCTGGCCAGGTGGACGCACCAACCATTACTGGTTTGACCTGAATCGCGACTGGCTGCCGGCCCAGCATCCTGAGACGCGAGCCAGGCTTGGGTGGTTTCACCGATGGCGTCCGCACGTGCTGGCCGATTTTCACGAGATGGGGACCGACGCGACCTTTTTCTTTCAGCCTGGCGTGCCCAGCCGCACGAATCCGCTGACGCCCGCGATTAACGTCGAGTTGACCAATGCGTTGGCGGCCTTTCATGCCCGCGCCCTGAACGAAAAACAGGCCCTGTACTACTCGGCCGAAGGTTACGACGATTTCTATTACGGCAAGGGATCAACCTATCCGGATGCGCATGGCAGCATTGGCATCCTTTTCGAGCAGGCCAGCGCGCGCGGGCATCTGCAGGAATCACGAAACGGCGATCTCGGTTTTCCCTTTGCGATTCGCAACCAGTTCCTGACATCGCTGTCGACGCTGGTCGGCGCAGATGCGTTGCGTTCACGGCTGGCTGCCAATCTGGAAGAGTTTCATGCCGGGTCACTGGCTGCCGCTCGCGGCGACTCGCGTGGCGGGTTTATTTTTGCCGACCCGGGCGATCCCGCGCGCACGCAGGCCTTCCTTGACGTGCTGGCGATTCATGAGATCGAAGTGCATCGGGTGAGCCGTGAGCACAGCCTGGACGGGCAGAAGTTTGCTGCCGAGCGTTTATATTTTGTGCCGCTGGCGCAGCCCCAATACCTGCTGATCCGGGCGCTTTTCGAAACCTCAACAGAGTTTCTCGACAATACTTTCTATGACGTATCGGCCTGGACGCTGCCGCTCGCTTTCGGCCTGCCATACGAAGCGCTGCCACGCCGCGCTGCGAGGCGGCTGGACAGCGGTGAGAGGCTGCAGGGAGCAATGCAGTGCCCAGGCTGATCCGATCACTGAGAATGCCTACGCGTGGATCATCAACTGGGATGACTACTTTGCAGCGCGCGTCGTCGACGACGTACTGCGCGCAGGCGCGCAGGCGCGCGTGGCCACCAGCCCGTTTACGCTCAACGGGCGCGCCTATGGAGCCGGATCAGTGGTGGTGCCGGCGGGGCTGGTCGCTGACGGTCAGCGCGAGGCGGTGATTGCGTCGCTGCGAGCCGCGCGTGATCTTGGTGTTCAGGTGACCGGTGTCGCCACCGGCCTGTCCGAGCAGGGCATTGATCTTGGCAGTCCCAGCATGGAAGCGGTCACGCTGCCGAAAGCTGCGATTATTATCGGATCGGGCGTCAACGCCTATGAGGCTGGCGACATCTGGCATCTCATCGACCAGCGTTTCAGTATGCCGGTCGCCTTGCTGGACAAGGCGGATCTGCCGCGCGTCGCTCTCGATCGCTATACGCATCTGCTGATGGTTGATGGCAGCTACGGCTCGATTGCTGATCAAACGACAGCCGCGCTGGCCAGCTGGGTGAAGGCGGGCGGCATACTCGTGGCGCAACGCGGTGCCGCCGAATGGTTGATTTCCGAGAAGTCATTCGCGCTGAAGGCAAAGGCTGTGGACGAGAAAGAGAAAAAGAAAGAGAAAGATGAGCAGGGCGAGGGGCAAGAATCGCCGCCTCAGAAGCCGTACGCCGAGCGCGATGACTGGGAAGCGAACAAGGTCATTGGTGGCGCTATTTTTGAGGCCCGACTCGATATCACGCACCCACTTGGGTTCGGCTTCCACTCGCAATCGCTGCCCGTCTTCCATCGCGGTACCGACTGGCTTGACGGTTCCGAAAACCCTTTTGAGAACGTGGCCGTGTATGCCGACCAACCGCTGTTGTCGGGCTTTGCTTCGGAAGAGAACATTGAGTCGATGAAGGCAAGTGTCGCGGTCAGGCAAACGCGAATGGGTAAGGGCAGTGTCATCCTGTTCGCAGATATCCCGGCGTTCCGGGCGTTTTGGTATGGCAGCAGCCGGCTCTGGTTAAATGCGCTGTTTTTCGGCAGTGCGGTCGAACGCGTCGATCACTGAGGGTTTTCATTGTCCTTTTTGCGCCGCGGTTTTTTCTGTTTCGCCAGGGCCTCTCTGACCTCGTCGGTACGCGCCTGATAGCGATCACGCTGAATGAGACTGATGTTCGGGGCGTACGAGGCAAGCGTGAGCTGGTCCAGAGCGAGCTGTAGTTCGCCGTTCAGGATATGTACCTCCGACATGTAGTAGTGCGCATCGCCGGTATTGCCAGACGCACTGGCAGCCAGGGCCAGTAAGCGTACCTGGTCCGGTGTCGGATCAGTGTTATTCAGAAGGTCCAGCAGCAGGTCGTGTGCACGGCCCGGCTCGCCGGTCTGCATCAGGGCCTGGCTATAGCGGACCGTGAGCGGCACGTTTCTCGGAAACAGTTCCAGCGCGGTCTGCAAAGGCAGCCAGGCCTGTTCATCCTCTTCTAACCAGAGGAGCGACTGCGCCAGGCCAATGTGATATTCGGTGACTTCCTCGTGACGCTTGACGAGCGCGCGGAACAACTCGGCCGACTGCGCATAGTCCCCGTTTGCGGCGTAGGCGAACGCCAGGCCGTAACGGGTGGTCTCAGGCGCATTGGCTTCGTCCTTGCCGGCTTCCCTGCGAAAATGTGCCAGCGCGGCGTCTGGAGAGTCCGCGGTCTGGGTAATCATGCGCGCCTTGGCCAGGGCATAGCCCCGTGCCGTCCCGCAGGGTGGCCGGCGTCCGGCCGGCCGCCCGGTTCTGTGCCTCTGAAATACGTGCGCTCGGTGACCGGGTGAGTGCGCAGCAGCTCGGGAAGCAGGCTGGGAGACAGCCGGGCACGCTGCGCGAGCACTTCGAAAAAGGTGGCCATGCCGCGCGGATCGTAGCCGGCCTCGGCGGACAGTCTCGATACCCACCCGGTCGGCTTCGTATTCGTGCGCGCGGGTGAAGTTGATCCGGGACTGAATCGCAGCACCCTGGCTGGCCATGATTCCGGCCTGTGCCGCATCTGCACTGCCGGTCGTCACGCCAACCAGCACTCGCGGCCAGCGCCGCCGCCGCAGAAACCAGGTTGGCGCGCCCGGCCGCTTCCAGTTGCCGCGCGATGTGTTTCTGCGTGACGTGCGCGATTTCATGCGCAAGCACGCCGGCCAGTTCTGACTCGTTGCTGGTCTCGAGGATCAGGCCGACGTTGACGCCGATAAAGCCGCCGGGCAGCGCAAATGCGTTGATCTGCTTGTCCCTGACCACAAAAAAGTGAAACCGCTGGCCGTCATGGGTTGCGAAGCTCACCAGGTTGTTGCCGATGGCCTGGATGTATTCGTTGGTCTCCGGGTCGTCCAGGATGAGGTCTGAATCCCGCAGGCCACGCATGATCATGCGCCCGATCTGGTACTCCTCGGTGGGCGATATGACGGCTCCCGCCGAACTGCCGATATCCGGCAGATCGTCGACGCTTGCCGCCGCAGCGAGCGGAGGAGCATGACAGGACAGCAGCGACAATAAGGGGTTTCAAATTCAAGCCTCGTTATGAGCGGGTCATGGCATTGGACAGTCGCTCCGGAGCCCGCAGTTCCGGCGCTCAGAGAATATCCGAAGCGTAGTCGGCCAGTCGGGAGCGCTCGCCGCGCATAAGCGTGATGTGACCGGAATGCGCCCAGTTCTTGAAGCGATGCACCACGTAGGTCAGGCCCGACGTCGTTTCGGTCAGATAGGGCGTATCGATCTGGGCCACATTGCCGAGACAGACCACCTTGGTGCCCGGGCCTGCGCGCGTAATCAGCGCCTTCATCTGCTTCGAGGTGAGGTTCTGCGCTTCATCGATGATGATGTAGCGGTTCAGGAAGGTCCTGCCGCGCATAAAATTCAGTGAACGGATCTTGATCCGACTGCGCAACAGATCATTGGTCGCAGCGCGACCCCAGTCGCCGCCCTCGTCGCTGCCGGTCAGCACCTCAAGGTTGTCCATGAGCGCGCCCATCCAGGGCTCCATCTTTTCCTCCTCGGTGCCCGGGAAGAAAGCCGATGTCCTCGCCGAGTGGAATCGTGACCCGGGTCATGATGATCTCGGCGTAGCGATTCTCTTCCAGGGTCTGCATCAGCCCTGCGGCGAGGGTAAGCAGGGTCTTTCCGGTGCCCGCAGCGCCCACGATGGTCACAAAATCGATCTCCGGATCCATCAGCAGGTTGAGCGCAAAATTCTGCTCACGGTTGCGTGCCATGATGCCCCAGACCGCATTTCTTTCGCCGCGAAAATCGCGTGTCAGTTCGATCGTTGCCGTGTCGCCTTCGATCTCGCGTACGACCGCTTCGAATGCGTTCGTCCTTCTCGTGGTACAGCAGCTGGTTGATATGCCAGCTTTCGACCCGGGGGCCGACTGATCTTGTAAAACGTCCGGCCTTCATCTTTCCAGGAGTCCATGTCCTTGCTGTGCGATTCCCAGAAATCATCGGGCAGCGCGTCCACGCCATTGAACAGTAGGTCGACATCGTCAAGGGTCCGGTCGTTGTAATAGTCCTCAGCATGCACGCCGAGAATCGCCGCCTTGATCCGCAGATTGATATCCTTGGAGACCAGCGTGACCCGTGCATCGACATTGGCCTTTTGCAGCGTCAGGGCGGTGGCAAGGATGCTGTTGTCCGGCAAGTTGCCCGGCAGGCTGTCGGGCAGGTTGCCGGCCAGCACACGGGTCTCGAAGAACAGTCGGCCGGCGGGCAGGTCGGCACCGTTATCGAGCGAGAGGCCGCTGGGCAGCGCCAGGCCTGCATCAATCTCGGCCTTGCTGGCGCCTGTCATCAGTTCGTCGAGGAAGCGGCTGGCCTGGCGCGCATTTCGGGACGCCTCTGACATGCCTTTCTTTGCGGCATCCAGTTCCTCAAGCACCACCATCGGCAGGTGGATGTCGTGCTCCTTGAAGCGGAAGATTGCGGCCGGATCGTGCATCAGCACGTTGGTGTCCAGCACGAAAATGCGTCGGGCGTCAGGATTGATCGGGCTCAAGCATGGCCTCCTGGAGTCATATTCTGCCCGAGACGGCTGCTGCTTACTTAAGGCTCTTGACGCGTCCAGAACTTCCTGCGCATGTCCTTTGACTTTGACCTTGCGCCATTCCTTCTGACAGCGTGCCGCTGTCATCGATCAAGGAACGTGCTGCGCTCGATGCCGATTACTTTGCGGCCGTACATGTTCTTTTCTTTGATGACGTCGAAGGCCTTGCAGGCTTTCTCGTCGGTGTCGGACAACAGCTCAAAAGGGAATTCGAATTTTTCCTGGAATTTGTCATGTGCTGCGAGGGTGTCGCGCGAAATGCCGAAAATGTGTGCTTTTGCCTGCGAAACTTGCTATGCAGAGCGGTAAAGTCCAGTCCCTCATTCGTGCAGCCTGGCGTGTTGTCGCGCGGATAAAAATAGAGCACGACGGGGCTGCCGCGCAGCTCCTCGAGGCGCACAGTGCTTATCGCCGGTGGCGGGCAGAGTGAAATCGGGCGCTTTTTTTCCGACAGCGGGTTTCTTTGAAGCCAATGCGCTAGTCCTCCGGGCAGTTAAAACTGAATCAGTCTTGATGGGTTCGATCACGGCATCGAAGTTGCGGCTGTCACAGAATTCGAGAAACTCGTCGCGCAAAGCCGAGATTGACAGCTCAGCGGGAATGCTGACAGTGAGTTGCACGCTGAGCATAGGCGATCCTGTATGCGCAGCCGAATAGCTGTGCGTCGACAGTTCGGCGATATCGATGTCTCTGCTGGCGAAAAAGCCGGCGATGCCTTCAACAACATCTGGCTGCTGAAGGCAAACGACATCGATCAGATAGGGAATCAGGTTGCTGCGCGGTTCCCGCGAGGCCGTTCGGCGGACGCTGACGCTCAGTGAATCGCGCTCGGCAAGCTTGTCCAGCTCGGTTTCGATTTTGGCAAGCGTGTGCCAGTTGCCGGATACCAGCAGCAGCATCGCGAATTCGGAGCCGAGGGCCGTCATCCGGCTTTCGATGAATTCTCCGCTGCATCCGCGGATGGCCGCAGTGACGCGGTGTGCGACGCCTGGCTGGTCCCGGCCCGACCGCTGAAACAACAATCATTTCTTTCATAAGTGGGGGAATTCTGTCTGAGGATGGGCAGAAGCGAGCAACTTAACCCTGATCGGGTGTATGCGCAAGGTCGTCGCGCGGGTGATTAGCTTGCCATCCCCGGAGGGCGAAAGTACCATCGCCGGCCTGTATCCCTATGAGGTTGTACCCGATGTTTGCCGGTAGCATGGTAGCCCTGGTTACGCCCATGGCCGAAGATGGCGCCATCGACTACACCAGCCTTGCGGAATATCATCGAGTTTCATATCGAGGAGGGCAGCGATGCCCTGGTGATCGGCGGCACGACAGGTGAATCCGCAAGTCTCGATAAAGGGGAATTCAAGAAGCTGGTGTCGGCGGCCATGCGGCAGACCAGGGGGAGGGTGCCCGTTATTGCCGGCACCGGTGGGCCGAATACCAACGACGTGATCACTTTGACCCGGCTGGCCGGGGAACTCGAAGCGGATGCCGCGCTGGTGGTCACCCCGGCCTACGTGAAGCCCATGCAGGAGGGCCTGATCAGGCATTATGAGAAGATCGCGGACGCCACAGAGTTGCCGATCATTCTATACAATGTCCCCGGCCGAACTGCCTGCGACCTTTTGCCCCCGGCTGTGGCAAGACTTGCGGAACATTCGCGAATCATAGGGATCAAGGAAGCAACAGGCGACGTTAACCGCATCACCGAGATACTGGAGATGTCGGAAGACGGCTTTGAGGTATACAGCGGCGACGACATTACTTCGATTCAAGCCCTGGCGGCAGGTGCCCACGGCGTGATTTCGGTGACTGCTAACGTGGCGCCGCGGCTCATGCACGAGATGTGTGACGCAGCGCTGGCAGGGGAGAACAGCCAGGCAGAAGAAATCGCTCGCAGGCTCAGTGCATTGCATACGGCGCTGTTTGTTGAGAGCAATCCCATTCCTGTCAAGTGGGCCTTGAGGGAAATGGGGCTGATCCCGGCAGGTATACGGTTACCAATGACGATTCTGGCGGACGAGCATCATCGAGTCTTGCGCAGCGCGATGCGAGAAGCGGGCATTATATGAGTTCAGGGAGACATCTTTTGAAGTTGACAGATATCCGAACGGCGTTTCTGGTGCTGGCCGCTGTGCCGCTTCTGAGCGCATGCCTGGGATTGGGCGGCGGCGATGATTGCGCCGGGCCGCAACTCTATCAATCGGCTCGTGAGGTGGGTCCCTTGCGCGCGCCGGAGGGCCTGAGCTTACCGGCGCAGCGCAGTGACCGACGCATCCCCGAAATACGCGCCGCAGCAGACGGAGAGCCAGGGCGCTGTCTCGACCAGCCGCCGCAGGTGTTGTCCAATGAATCGGTGCTCGCGCTGGCTGCACCGAAGCCGGGCAAGAGAGCAGCGGCGCCAAGGGCAACGCAGCCCTGGCCAGAGGCGCCGGATACTGCCTGGATCAGTATTGATCCACTGGAGGGGGCGGATCTTGCCGCACCGCTGCGGCAAGGGCTACCGGCCTGGCAGGTCCATGACACCTTGCAGGGATGGGCCAAGGCATGGTCTCGGCAGGAAGCGGAGCCGTATTTCGCCTTCTACGCGGGCAACTTCGTACCCGAAGGTGGCTTGAGCTGGAGCGATTGGAAGAAGCAAAGAACGCAGCAGGTTACGGGTCAGACCGGTCTGGACGTCAGCATTTACGGTGAACAGGCTCAGGCGCTGGGGCCGGACCGTGTGTTCGTGCGCTTCACTGAGCGGTTGCGTTCAGATGCCGGCGCGAACGTGAGCAAAAAGGAAATGTTGCTGATCCGCGAGGGTGATGTCTGGAGCATATTGCGGGAGCGAGAGGGCGGGTAGGGGCTTCAAACATTTCGCCCTCGGGTAATGGCGGTTTTGAAGGGCGTTTGCTACAAAGAGGTTTCAGTCTTGTATCTGGGCATGCGCACAAAACCTAGGCCAACGCTAGCGCTTGAATCAGGGCACTGCGCGGTTTTGGTTCGAGCCGAGGCCGACGAAGTCGGCCGAGACAACGCGCAGCGAGCGAAGAGAGCGAGCGGCCCCCTTGAGGGGTGAGCCGCTGAAGGCG
The DNA here is from genome assembly GCA_963759075.1 of uncultured Gammaproteobacteria bacterium. Classification (GTDB taxonomy): domain Bacteria; phylum Pseudomonadota; class Gammaproteobacteria; order Steroidobacterales; family JABDLF01; genus JABDLF01. Next base: position 6,158 of record CAVWXZ010000031.1, on the reverse strand, counting down.
GCGAATCATCCCGCCCGCAGGAACAAAACATGACGATAGTTTTTTCGATTTATGGAGAGGTGGCCGAGCGGTCGAAGGCGCTTGCTTGGAAAGCAAGTGTACGGTAACCCCGTACCGCGGGTTCGAGCCGAGGCCGACGAAGTCGGCCGAGACAACGCGCAGCGAGCGAAGAGAGCGAGCGGCCCCCTTGAGGGGTGAGCCGCTGAAGGCGGCGAATCATCCCGCCCGCAGGAACAAAACATGACGATAGTTTTTTCGATTTATGGAGAGGTGGCCGAGCGGTCGAAGGCGCTTGCTTGGAAAGCAAGTGTACGGTAACCCCGTACCGCGGGTTCGAGCCGAGGCCGACGAAGTCGGCCGAGACAACGCGCAGCGAGCGAAGAGAGCGAGCGGCCCCCTTGAGGGGTGAGCCGCTGAAGGCGGCGAATCATCCCGCCCGCAGGAACAAAACATGACGATAGTTTTTTCGATTTATGGAGAGGTGGCCGAGCGGTCGAAGGCGCTTGCTTGGAAAGCAAGTGTACGGTAACCCCGTACCGCGGGTTCGAATCCCGCCCTCTCCGCCATAATTAAAAGGGGCCTTCACGGCCCCTTTTTAATTATTGATCGAATGACGATTCGAACCCGCGGTTTTGCTGAACGGTTGCTACAAAGAGCTTTCCGCACTGTTCAAAGGCGTGCAACTAATCACGCGTTCACCGTTTTCGTTTTGTTAGTAGACAGCAAGCGTGATTCTCTTCAGGCCTCGTTTCCGTTTGACCATTGAATAAGCACTCGAATCCGCGCTCGAACAGGACGCGCTGGGTTTGATGACACCTTGATCAAAACGCCCGCCGTTCCCGGCGCGTTAGAAAATTTTACACATCTCCGTGCGTTCCTTGGCCACGCACAATCGCCCTTTTCACATAAGTCCCTGCCAGTTGTGAACCACGTCACATTTCTCTGAACTGATTCCTCAATCGGTTTTACATACTGCAAAGCGCGGCTGCAATGGCGCGGTTCTTGCTTGGTACTGATCAGTAAATCACGTGAATTGGCTGATCAGGAAGAGAACCATGCGCATTAAGAACTGGACCAAAGAGCTTTGTTTCGCAGGCGCCCTTGCGGTGTTTTCCGGAGCGGTCACAGCGGCCCCAATCATTCAGGCCAATGCGGTCTCATCGAACATGGGCGTGTTGGGCTCTCCGATTTTCGACTTGATTCATGTGATCGAGCAGGATGGGCTTTCGGCACCCTACGTGAACGGCGTGACTGATTTCGATGCCTATGTGCCCGGAACGACACATATTAGCGAATTGGAAGAGTGGCAGTCCTCGGTGAATGTCACGACGGGCGCAGTGACCTTTGATTTCGGAGCCACCGTCGGCCTGGACGCACTGGCGCTATGGAATTCCAGCTGGATGAATGGAGGATTTTCTGACGTTCAGCAGTTTGAGTTGTTTTCAGACGACGATGCCAATTTCCTGAACGGCGGCCTGGCCTCACTGGGTGTGTTCACAGCGGCGCAGACCGCTAACCCGCATCCGTCCCAGACGTTCACTTTCTCTTCGGCAAGCCTCCAGTACCTGCATATGAATATCCAGAGTAACTATGGTGGCTCGGCCAGCGGCTTTGCAGGGATTGTATTCCGGTCCGCACCGGAAAGCATGGGTGTGCCGGAGCCTGGCACCCTGGCGCTGCTTGGCCTCGGGATCCTGGGTATGGCGTTCAGCCGGCGTCGAAAAGCGGCCTGAGCGAGTAACGATTCGGTTCATACTGACCCCGGCTGACGCCGGGGTTTTTGCTGTCGTGCTATTGGTCTTCCGGCGGCCGCGGGGCTTTGTTTCTTGCACCGAGTATTTCGAAGACCAGACCTGCCAGCGCGTTGACTCGCGTTACCCTGAATATCAAATTGCCGACGCTTATCGGGCGAACGTTGCGTACTTCGCGGATCCTGGGTACCAGTAACAGCACGATCAGGGTGCGGACCAGGGTTGAAATGACGAAGACCCCCAGCAGCTGGCTCGCCCAGCTGAAGCGCACCGAAAAAAGTTCGATTTCGGTTGGGAGGATGGTGCCCAGATAGCCGCCCAGCACCGCTCCGCAAAAGATGCCGACGTTCGCAAGCAGGCTGTGAATCGCCAGGTAGGTCGCCCGCTTTTCACGCGCAATCAGGTCATAAAGAAAATTGCTGGCGCTCAGGGTGAACCCTGCCCAGGCCATGCCGCTGATGACCTGCACAACGAGCAGGTACCAGAAATTGCTTGAAAATATCCACAGCAGCGGGAGCAACGGGATGATTGTGCCCGTGACGGCCAGGATGCGCCGGTTACCGAATATATCGCTGATGCGTCCCCAGCGATTCAGAGTCAGAAGCTGCGCGAGGATAGCGGTGCCGGTGTTGGCCATAAACGCGAGATAGCTGAACTGCAGATCGCGCAGCATGTAGACCGTAAAAAACGGCGAGGCGATCGCCACGCTGAACTGCATCAGAGCGAAGAACAGGGAGAACCGGGCAAAGTCCGAATGGCGCAGGCGGCGCCACCATACCTGGCTGACCGGGATTTCAATGGCTGCCGTATGCCCTGGAGGATCGACCATCCTGGAAAGGTGGTAAACCGACACGAAACGCGCGAGCAATGCGACTGCAAACAGGGCGCCAAAGCCCGCGATCGTGTATCCGCTCTGATTTGTAAAATGGAGAACGAGTCCGCCGGCGGCCAGGGCGGTGAACGTGACGCCCGACACAATGCTCGTGCGCAGTGCGAAAAAGCGACCGCGGCGCCTCAGCGGCACGATGTCGCCCATCAGGCTGCCCCATTGCGGCGCTGCTAAATGACCGCCTGCCTGGTAAACGGTGGCGCAGGCAATGAGGAGCAGGATGGCATGCTCACGAAACAGGACAGGGAGCAGAAACAGTGGCAGCCACGCGATGCCCTGCAGGCTGGCGCCAGCAAGCACGATGCGTTTGCGCCGTCCCGGCTGCCTGCCCAACCATGCGGAAAGGGCCTGCATAAGGGAGCCCAGCAGCGGTGGGAAGGAAGCGAGGAGTCCAATTTGCGGGGTTGTCGCGCGCAGGAACAGCGCAAATGCCGAGAGGTAGGTTTCGCCGACACCGATCATGGTGGCATACCCAGCGGCGTCCTTAAGTGAATGCTTCAGCGAGCCTTCAATTTTCTGGTCTTGTTCAGGAGTGGACGAAGTCAAGGTGCCTTCAGACTGCATGATCGCTGGATGGGCTGCGGCGTAACGCCTGTGGTAATGACTGCCAATCTGAGCCGGTAATCAGGCGCGTGGGTGATGCCTTCGGGTCGCATGGCAGGCGTGCGACCGGGCGCATACTAACTGGCATTGAACATGGAAAACAGTGGCTTGGCAGGCCTGAAGGGTCGTCGCCGGGTGCCTTTCTGCGCCCCGGAGATGCGCGAAGCGACGATTATCAAGCCGGAAATTGGGCTGAGCGCGCGCATAGGAGTACCCTGTAAGGGAGTTTTCGGTGCAGGCCCGCATATTATTCCTCAGTTACGGAGATGCAATTTATGGGCGACAAGGGGAGCAAAGATAAGGCCAGGAAGGAAGAGCGCAAGAAGGCGCAGCGCAGCCCTAAGGAAAAACGGCAGCTGAAAAGAGAAAAGCGCGGCAAGTAGGCGCGCTGTACCCCGGGATGTTGGCAGCTGCGCCGGATTATCCCTGGTGCCGCCGTCGCTGACAGACATTCGGCTTGTGTTGTTCTGGCGAGTAGGGAGCTGCTCGTTGGGACGCACGTATGACTAACGGAACCGTATTCATGACACAAACTTACGAAATCGTCTCCGTTCGCAAAGGTAATCCGGCCACAGACGTTGATGGTGCCGGCTGGCATCGTTATGTGATTTCATTTGGAGGCGCCGAGAGCATAAGCGGCTATCGGCAAGGGAATCTGAAGACCGTGACCACTGCGATCGAGGAAATTGTTGCGGGGTTGAACGAGCGTCACAAGGGGCGCTTCAGCAAGCCTGGTCGCGTTCACCGCGAAATAAAGCCGAAAAAGAAATAGTTCGGTATTGGTCGCCTTGCTGCGGTCAGGCCAGCGATTGCCCGGCCCCATCTCGGTTTCCCAGGTCGGGTGGACGCGAGATTACCCGCGGCCCTGCCTGAGGCGAAAGGTTTGCTTACCCCAGCAGCACAAACCACGTGACGGCAATGAAATGGCAGGCCGCGCCCGCCAGAACAAAAACATGCCAGATGGCGTGAGTGTATGGAACTCGCTTGGCCATATAGATCAGGGCACCGACGGTATATGCCACGCCGCCGGCGATAAGCCAGCCGATCCCCCCGGGTCCGGCGCTGGCCGCAATCTGTGGCGCCGCAATGACCGCCAGCCAGCCCATCAGCAGGTAGCCTGACAGCGACCACCAGGGGAACCGGTGGCGCAGCCAGATTTTGGTCGCGACGCCGATTACAGCGAGAGACCAGATGGCGCCAAAAAGCCACCAGCCCAGTGAAGTTCTCTCGCCTATCAGCAAGAATGGGGTGTAGGTGCCTGCGATCAGCAGATAGATGGCACAGTGGTCGAACAGCTTGAACAGGTGCCTGTGCCGGGATGCGTGTAGCCCGTGGTAGAGCGTCGACGCCAGGAACAAGGCGATGAGGCTGAATCCGAATATCGCACTGGCTACGATACGCCATGGATCGCCGCTGCCAGCTGCGATATCCAGCATCCACAGCAGGCCGAGCACGCTTAAAATTGCGCCGATGCCGTGACTGATTGTGTGAATACGCTCTTCGCGCAACGTATACGGCAAATCTGCGCCCGATATAGTCATCTGCTACCAGTCTTTTGAGGCGTCTGTTTCTGGCAACGCTGAACAGACCTCGCTTCTGAGCGTAGTCGATTTAAGACCCGAGAGACAGCCACCGGAGTCCTGCGAATATCGAACTCGGATGCTGCCTGCAAAGTCGCCGCCATCAGACGATTTGCCTCCGGCCGCTGCGCTATCCATACCTTGAATGCGAGGCCTTGGATTTGCAGGGATTAGCGCTGGCGTTGGCCACTCCCTGTCTCTCAGGACGCAGACGTCGGTGGTGCGACCTGTGTGCCGTTGGGCACCAATCAACGCAGAAGCGTTTTCTATAAAACACAATTATAAAGTGAAATATTATGGAGTTATAAAGCTTAACTCGAAAATTTATCACGCCTGATCGGCAAGGCCGGTAAGCGGGATATAAGCTCGGCTTCGGCAATTGCCAGTACCGAGCGGCTTTGCCTTGCCTTTTGCCACACAGCCGGTAGAGTGCGGATCGGGCGGCCCGCGTCGGTCCCCTTGCGACGGTAATCCGTGAACCCCGCCAGGCCCGGAAGGGAGCAACGGTAGCGGTGAAGCCGGGCGTTTTGGTGTGGCGGGCGCGGGTCGCCTCTCTTACTTGCCCGCAGTGGTAGAGTAGGCAACTTCTGAGTATCCGGAAAAAGCAAAGCAATGAGCTACATGGTCCTGGCACGCCGATGGCGACCGCGAACATTCTCGGAACTGGTTGGCCAGGAACATGTCCAGCGGGCGCTGATCAATGCGCTGGACGGCGACCGGCTGCATCACGCCTTCCTGTTCACCGGCACGCGCGGCGTGGGCAAGACCACGATCGCCCGAATTCTCGCCAAATGCCTGAACTGCGAAAAGGGCGTCAGTTCGACGCCGTGCGGCGAGTGCGCTGCCTGCGTCGAAATCGACGAGGGCCGCTTCGTCGACCTGATCGAGGTGGACGCGGCGTCGCGCACCAAGGTCGACGACACCCGCGAGCTGCTGGAAAACGTGCAGTACGCCCGACGCGCGGCCGCTACAAGGTCTACCTGATCGACGAAGTGCACATGCTGTCGACGCATTCTTTCAATGCCTTGCTGAAGACGCTGGAGGAGCCGCCACCGCACGTCAAGTTCCTGCTGGCGACCACCGATCCGCAGAAGCTGCCGGTCACCGTGCTGTCACGCTGCCTGCAGTTCAACCTCAAGCGGCTGTCAATTACGCTCATCCAGGGCCAGCTTGAGAAGATCCTCAGCGCGGACAAGATCAAGTTTGATGACGGCGGCCTGGCACTGCTGGCGCGCGCCGCGGACGGCAGCATGCGCGATGCCCTGAGTCTGATGGATCAGGCCATTTCCTATGGTAACGGTGAGATCAACGAGGCCGATGTACGGTCCATGCTTG
>CAVWXZ010000030.1:0-37485 GCA_963759075.1 uncultured Gammaproteobacteria bacterium | reverse complement strand
CCATCACCAATCGCCGAACGCTCACCTTCCTGGCCTCGACAGGCTTCGACAAGCGGCCGTCAGCGCGGCAGCAGATCCCCGCACGGGCCCGCCCCCTCGCAGGGGCGGCCCTGCTCATAGTCACTGACGCCGACGCTCCGGCATCGGAATGGCTGGCACGTGAGAGGCCGCTGTTCGGCAGTGGTACGCGGCCGATGCCAGCGATCTGTTGGTAGATGTGGGGGCGGCCGCCTGGCGCTACGGCGCTAGCCGCCAGGAGTGAGAATCCTGGGGACAGGGCCCGTGGACTCCGGTGTCGGAGTCGGCGCGCTGGCCTTGAACAGAGGCTTGACCGGGGGGGGGGGGCTCAAATCGCTCGTTAGCCGCGAACGGCCCAACGGTCGGGACGATCGCAGTTTCCCCTCAGGCCATGCATCGGGTGCGTCTGTGAGCACGTCCCTCGCGATCGCAAACCTCGACTACCTGCCTGTCTCGGACTTTATGAATACGGGTCTCAGAATGGGCCTGTACGGTGTTGCCGGCGCAACGGCACTGGCGCGCGTCGAGGCGGGTGAGCACCATTTGGCCGATGTCCTCGCGGGGTATGCCCTCGGCCATTTTGTGGCCGCCTTCATGCAGAAGGCTTTTCTTGAATCAGGTGGGGCGCAGGCCGCGGTCGGCTTTGTGTCTGAGGGTCACGGCGGAGTGTTGGTTTTGAGGTTGCCGCTCGGCAGGACCCAACGGCGGGGCGCTTCGGCATTGAATCTGCAGAAATGAAGCCGTCTTGCCAGACCCTGTCAGCGCTTGCCTGCGGCTGAACGCGCCGCCCGGACTATCGTCGGGCGGGGCCGATAAATGTCAGGGGGTCCAATGGCTCGCCATCGCGAAGAACCTCGAAATGCAGATTGGGTCCCGTGGCGCGGCCCGTCGATCCCAGCAGTGCGATGACCTCGCCACGTTCCACTCTCTGGCCAGCCTTGACGAGGTTTCTTTGATTGTGTGCGTAGCGGGTGACAATACCGCGGCCGTGCGCAATCTCCACGAAATTTCCGAAGCCCCCGTAATGCCGGGACTCTGAGACTACGCCGTCGGCGACTGCGACCACATTGCTACCCCTGGATGCGGCATAGTCCAGTCCCTTGTGGAGCATACTATGGCCAGAAAGGGGGTCAGTTCGCTTGCCGAAATACGACGAGATATAGCCGCTGGCCACCGGGTGCGCAGCAGGTCTGACCTGTTCCCAGGACTGGTTGTCCAGGATCAGGTCTGAAAGCCGCTCCATTTCTCTTTCCTGGCCCTGGATACTTTTCGAGAGCCGCGTGAGGGATTGATCGAAATCATTGAGCTGCGGGGCGGCATACGACTCGCTATCCGGGTCGCGGCCTCCCTGGGCCGGGGGTTCATCGAAGGAGAAGTCCCGCGGATCCAGGCCTGCTATGGCCGTTACCTGCTGGCCCAGGGCATCAAGTCGGATGATGTGCGCCTGCAGTCGAGAGAGCGTTGCACTATAGGCGCGTAAGCGGCTCTCTTGTTCCATGACCTGTTGATTGGCGCTGGCAAGCGCCTGCTGCGCTGCTACAAGATCCTTTGCCGCGACCCGACCGGAATCGCTGCGGGCGAGGGCGGCGCCGACGACCAGCAAAGCGACAGCCGCTGCTGTCAGCATGCCACCGACCAGGAGGCGTGCGGTCAGTTCCTGCAAGTTCAGGACTCGCAGGCATCCTCGTTTTTCCCAAATCAACTGCACGTCCGGCGTGGCTCCTGTAAGACCGCTCGTAGCAGCGAATATAACCAAATAAGTTATTGATTAATGTGAGCCTATTCACAATGCACCGGTACCGTCACTGCTCAGCCGGACTATCTCGGGCGATACGGCAGGACCTCCATCACCTCGCCGTTGCGAATCCTTGTCTGCACGTCGCGCCAGTAGGCAGCTTCAAGCAAACAACGATGGTGTTTCAGGAAGACGTCTCGCAGATCGGGTTCAAAACCGAGGAAATTCGCAAATTGCTCCGGGAATACATCGTTGTCTGCAACGTAGAACCACGCGCCGGCTTCCATCTCTTCCTCTGGCGTTCTTGCTTGCGGCAAATCTCTGAATTTGCAGTCCTCGAGAAGACAGAGTTCGTCATAGTCGTAGAAAATTACACGCCCGTGACTTGATACCCCGAAATTCTTCAGCAGCAGATCACCCGGAAATATATTCGAATGGGCAAGGTCACGAATGGCCTGGCCATAGTCAATCACGGCGCGAACGGCCTTTGGCTTTTCGCTGGAACGCAGGTAGATATCCAGTGGAGTCATTCGCCGCTCCACATAGCAATGTTCAATGACCAGGTCATCACCGGCCATCTGACAGGTTTCGGAGGCTTCGCTCATCAGTTCCTCCAGGAGCCCGGGTTCGAATCGATCTCGCGCGAACCGCAGCTTCTTGAATTCCTGCGCATCGATCAGTCGCCCGGCCCGGTCGTGCTTGAACACCAGCTGATAGCTGTCGATTACGTGCTGGCGCGTGGTGTTCTTTGGAGGCGCAAACCGGTCACGAATGACCTTGAACACAATGTCGTAGGAGGGCAGGGTAAAGACCGCCATCACCATGCCTTTTTGCCCGGCTGCAGCCACAAATCGATCCTGCGACTGAGCGAGGTGCTGAAAAAAAGATCGGTAGCGCTCTGTCTTGCCCTGCTTTGCTCTGCCGAGCATCGTATAGAGCTCGCTGACCGGCTTGGCGGGAATGATGGTGAGGAGAAATGCCACGGCGTCGATCACCGTTTCCAGGTCGACGTGAAAATAGGTCCGCGCGAAGCCAAACAGTATGCTGACTTCGTCCGCGTAGAGCATCAGCGGCATCCAGGCGCAGGCCCGCCTCATTACGCAGCGCCAAAATCGAGCGGCAGAGTTTCACGATCAGTGATGCATGCGCCCGACGATGTAGGCGCGGGTGCCCTGGTAAAAAACGGCTTCTATCGTCTCGATCTGCAGAAGCTCGGCGGCGTGCGTGCCGTCCCCTGCCTGTTGCAGACGCTGGCGAACCTTGTCGCAAATAAATTCCACATCGTCGGACAGGGCCGCGAACGGTACTGAGAAAGCAAAATCCGCGAGCAGTTGCCCGACCGTCTCCGCCAGGGACGTAAAGTCTCCGTAGATCCGGACAGCGGGCTTCAGTCGGCAATCTCCGAGAGTGGCCGGGCATCAATTGCAATAAACTCAATGCTCGCGTTGACGCCGACTGTGGCAAACAGGCGGCGGGTAATTGAGCTGAAAAAAGTCTTAGTAAACTCTTTATCGACGTCTTTCCCGATAATGCCGCTATACAGAGATTTGATCCGCTGCCAGCTGCGCAGGTCGTTGCGCAGTTCGCCGAGCAGTTCGGTGAGCTGATGCACGGTGCGATCGACCCATATGTCATAGAGTTCGATGCGCTCGACGCCGTCCCGGTGAGCGGTGTGCCAGTCACTGGTTTCGAAATTGCGTTTCGCCCGACGGGTAATAGCCCTGAAGTCATCGTTATAATCGACGAAGGCCTGGTAGATATGCGCTGCGCAGCGACTCTCCAGAGGCTCAGGATGATGGGATTGGCCAGACAAGCGCGTCACATGTTCTTTATCAGCGCGTCTCCGAATTCGCTGCACTTGACTTCATTAGCCCCTTCCATCAGGCGCGCAAAATCGTAAGTAACAGTACGCTGGGCAATGGTCGCATCCATGGCCGCAGATAATTCTGTCCGCGGCCTCGAGTCCAGCCCATATAGCGCAACATCATCTCCCCGGAAAGAATCAGTGAGCCTGGATTTACCTTGTCAAGATTGGCGTACTTGGGTGCGGTGCCGTGGGTGGCTTCAAATATTGCAGCGCCGTTTGTGTAGTTGATGTTGCCGCCCGGAGCAATGCCGATGCCGCCGACCTGAGCCGCGAGTGCGTCTGAAAGGTAGTCGCCGTTGAGATTGAGCGTTGCGATCACGTCGAATTCGTTCGGCCGCGTCAGTACCTGCTGCAAAGTAATATCTGCGATTGCATCTTTGATCAGGATCTTGCCGGCGTCCAGCGCCTCAGCCTGTTCCTTGTTGGCGGCTTCAGCACCGTGCTCGTCCCTGGTCTTTTCCCATCGGGTCCACGTGTAGCAGTGGTCCGGCGAATTCGCGGTCTGCGAGTGCGTACCCCCAGCTGCGGAATGCGCCCTCCGTGAATTTCATGATGTTGCCCTTGTGCACGAACGTCACGCTGCGGCGTTTATTGGCAATGGCATATTCGATCGCTGCCCGCACCAGGCGCTCGGTGCCGTCGCGTGACACCGGCTTGATGCCGATACCGGAGCTGTCGGGGAAACGGATCTTCTTGTACTCGTTGGGGAAGCTCTTGCTGAACTCCTGCAGGAAACGCTTAACCGCTTCACTGCCTTCTTCAAATTCGATACCGGCATAGATGTCTTCCGTGTTTTCACGAAAGATGACCATGTCCACTTCTTCGGGATGGCGAACCGGGGAGGGCACCCCACGAAACCAGCGCACCGGGCGCTGGCACACGTACAGGTCAAGGATCTGGCGCAAGGCGACGTTCAGCGAACGGATGCCCCCGCCAACCGGCGTGGTGAGAGGGCCCTTCAACGACACCAGGTACTCCCGGCAGGCATCCGTGGTCGCATCAGGCAGCCATGAATCGAAGCGATCGGCCGCCTTTTGTCCGGCGAAGACTTCCATCCAGTGAATCTGTTTCTTGCCTCCGTACGCCTTCGACACCGCGGCGTCCAGCACCCGCTGGGTGGCTCGCCAGATGTCGGGTCCGATGCCGTCGCCCTCTATGAACGGGACAATGGGGTTGTCCGGGACATTCAGCTTGCCCTTCTCAATAGTGATTTTCTTGCCGCCTGCGGGAACGTCGAGCTGCATACCGGGCATCGTGAATCCTCTTATGACATTAATCGGGGAACGGGCGGGGGCGTGCCCCGTCTTGTACCTCTGCAGGGCGTAGTCTAGCCGTTTTTCCCAGGCCCCGGAACTGCGCGGATTCGGGAGCTTGTGAAGTGCAGGCGGAATGCCGCGGGTGTTTGGCCGCGACAGGCCGGAAATCGGGGCGTCGCGTGGCTCCAGCGGCACATTATGTATAACAGGCTGATTTTCCGGGCAAAACAGCGTCGGTATTCACAATATGACTCAAGAGTAGCCGGCATGACCATGAAAGTAATGAAGAAAAAGGCTCACAAGTAGCCTGTATTCCAGTGACAGGGCGGGCCAAGTTCGCATAGACTCGGGAGCAGAAAGGCTAGACGGCTCGCCGCCTAGTTCCAGAAAATACAACGATTTGGGGGAACTTCTTGTATCTCGAGAGATATGGGCTGAAGGCGCCACCTTTTGAGTCGGAAGCCGACGCAGATTTTTACTTCCTGAGCGATCGGCACGCTGAGGCTCGCCAGCACATTGACCAGACCTTGTGGCACGACGAGGCTTTCGTGCTGATCACCGGCGACAAAGGCGCAGGCAAAAGCACCTTCCTGCAGCGCCTGGTAGACGAACTGCAGGGTGAAGTGCCACTGATTTCTCTGGATCGACGGCCTGTAGATGAACTGGATTTTCTGCAGTCGTTGCTCGCAGCTCTCGGCTTCGACGAGATCAACGCAGAACGGGGCGAATACAGAAATATAGTCAGCGCCTATTTGCTGCATCAGCAGCGCCTCGGCAATCAGCCGGTGCTGGTCATAGACGATGTAGAAAGACTGCCGGCTGCAGTGCTGCATGAAATCAGGTGGCTGGCAACGATTTCTGAGGGCGGCCAGCTACCTATGCATTTCCTGTTGTTCGGGCGCGATGCATTTCAGGAACGGCTGCTGCAAAGAGATCTCAGGGAGCTTGGGTGACTGTATTCGGGTCCGTCACAAGTTGCTTGGACTGGGCGAGGGCGAGACACTCGCCTACGTCAATCACCGGCTGGAGCTGGTGGGCGGCGGCCAACTCGGGCTCATACCTGACGAGATTATCCCGACCATTTATCGGTACACGGGCGGTGTCCCGGGCCGGATCAATCAACTGTGCCATACAGCGCTGCTGAAAGCGGCAAACGACGGTCTGAAGTCAGTCGATGCGAGCACCCTGGAGTCGGTCATTCAGACACTGCACCTCGAGGTTTGCGTTGGCGAGGGACGGATTCGCTCATCGCGAGACCTTGGGGCTTTCCGCCGTGAAGAAGTTGCAAAGTTCGTCGTTAGCCATAAGGGTCACCTGGTGAAGTCAGTGCGACTGGATAAGGATCGCTTCCTGATCGGGCGTCATAACCTCAATGACCTTTGCCTGGACAGCAATGCGGTCAGTCGGTGCCATGCCCACCTGGTTGAAACGGAAGGGGCATACGTGCTGCTGGATCTGAACAGCACCAACGGCACATTTGTAAATTTCAAGCGTATCCAGCAACACCTTCTCAGGGACAACGATATCGTCGCGATCGGCATGCATCGGCTGAAATTTATCGACCGATTGACGCAGTCGGGAAGTGTTCGCAAGACGGTTGCTGTCACCTCCCCGGTCGAAACAGTGGTACTTAATGCAGAGCCAATGAAGCGCGCCAATGTCCCGATCAAGCGTGTCAAGTAGGCGCGTGGACCCTCACGAGTTGTCGCTGCCGGATGGGGAAGTGTCTCCTGAAGAGACCCCTGATAATCAAATACCTGGTCAGGACGGTCGTTCCCGCCATCGCCTGCGCTGGCTGTTTTTCCGCATAGCGGCATCGGCCTTTGCTGCGACCACGTTTCTGGTTTTTGAGATGACGCTGGGCATGCCGCTGTCGTTTGCTGGAACGATGTTGCTTGCAACGCTGGTTGCGGCTGGCTTGCCGCTGCTGATAAGTGCGTTGCCCGACAAATCTGAGTCGGCACGCAAGACCGGGCCCCGCGCTCGATACGTGCTCACCTGTATTGTACTGAGCGGCGTGTTCGCCCTGGCGAGCCTGATCAGCTAGCAGTACTTTTGTGCTCTTATGCGCCGTTATGTAAAGTGCGCATCAAGACCCTGCACGCCTTCTCTCCCGAATGTGAGGCAGTTCGCAGCGAATGCACCGCGGAGCTCCTAGTATGAGAGTCCTGCTGTACCTCAGAGGGCGTGCAAATGCGCGAGCGACTTGTCTTCGATTTTCTTCCGGATCAGCGGCGTAAGCCGGAACCGGGGAGTCAGCATTTGCCTGACAATGACGGCAAAGCGCAGTCTGATCAAAGTTTTGAACCTACCCGGGACGGCTGGCGCGCCTACCAGGCCTGGTGTAAACAGGTTCGTGAACAATGGGAAGGGGAGAAATAGCAGCGCCCCCACCCACTGGTTCCCCTCCGTGTCCCGCCGCCTCCCTGCCTGATATTCCTGCTGATCTCCCGTCCATGTGAGCCGGGCAACATTCGATTGACATAAAAAAAGCCGGTCCAATGGACCGGCTAAAGTTACCTCAAGATATGGGGGATTCTGAGGTGAAGTGTTTGCGTTCAGCCCGAATGGAGGGACAGGTTGAACGCGCTACTATTACACCTCAGCAGCCCCGGGTTGTCTGTGACGCGGATCACGTTTCAATTACTGTGTCTCGCCGGCCGCTGCCGCTGGCTCCGGATTCGCCTCTGTGCCCATGTCAACGAGTACTTTAACGACGGCTTTTGCGCGCGTGCCCTCAATGAAATCCTGCACCATGGTTTGCTGTGCGCCAGCCCTGAGCGTTTCTTTTACGCTATCGAAATCAGGCGGCGGCGCGGTCCGGCTGCCTTCAGAAAGGATGACGTGAAAACCAAACTGGGTCTGTACCGGCGACTTGGTGAATGAGCCCGCATCCATCGTGGCGACGGCATCGCCAAACGGCTTGACCATGGCGTCACGAGAAAACCAGCCCAGGTCGCCCCCGTTCGAGGCGCTTGGACCAGTCGACTTGGCTTTAGCGAGCTCCGCAAAATCTGCTCCGCCTTCAAGTTCTTTGATTACACCCTGTGCTTCTTCCTCTGTCTTGAGCAGGATGTGCCGGGCCTTGTATTCCTGCTTGGGCTCGGCGACGTACTGTTCGTCGTAAGCAGCTCTCAGCTGCTCGTCGCCGATTTCATTCTCTGCAACGAACCGGGTGATGCTGGCCTGCGCGAGAACGTTCAGGCTCTGCAACTCAATCCTGGCTGCAACTTCCGGTTCCTTGTCCAGCCCGCGTGAGCGTGCATCGACAGCGATCGCGATCAGATCCAGAGCTTCATTCAGCACTTCTTCTTTCTGCGCCGCATCGAGGCTTTCGAAAGCACTGCGGGTCCGCGCTTCCGCATACAGGTTGACCAGTTCCGGCGCCACTTTATAGCCGTTCACGGTTGCAGCAGGATTCTTTACATCGAGTCCTGCCTTGGCCGCCAGATGCGCGCATCTGATCACAGCCGGCAAGCGCGAGTAACAAGGCCGTTGCCGGCACAATAATTGCTGCGGTAGTTTTCATATTCGATATACCTCGTCTGGTTTCTGAAATAGTCCGCTGTTTAGTCCGGGTCGCCGCACTTACTCTCCCGGGTCCGGGGCAGCGGCATCCAGCGTCACGGCGTGAATATCGGTCTGCATCAAGGTCGCCAAGAGCAGCGTAAATTTTCCTGTGTCTTTGCAGGCTTGTCGAGGCCTGCAAGTGATTTGGCCCTGATGATAATCTTGAAGTGTCCGTGGCCATCGCGGGCGCCGGCATGACCAATGTGTCGATGACTCTCATCGATCACTTTGAGTTCATTTGGTTCCAGTGCCTCTGACAAGCGACGGGAAATGGCTGCCAGCCTGGCAGCGGAGGCTGCGTCGCCGCTCACCCTTTTTCACCTGGCAGCTTGCGACTGATCCAGACGCCTTGCAGGAGCGCGAAGACCAGCGTCAGGCCAAGCATGCCGAAAAGCTTGAAATTGACCCAGGCGTCCTCCGTAAAATTGTACACGACAAAGAGATTCAGGCCGCCCATCAGCAGGAAGAATATCCACCACATTGTATTCAGGCGCCGCCAGTCCGCGGGCCGGAGCTCGATTTGCTCAGCGGGCTCTTTACCGCCTGATTCGGCATGGGTGTCGTTGTAAATGCCCTCCATCATGCGTTGCACGATGGGCTTCTTGCCGATGTACTCGCTGCCCAGGAACACCAGGCCAAACAACCAGTTGACCACCGTCGGCTTCCACTGGATGAAGGTCGGGTTGCGCAGCGCCAGTGTCACGCCGCCAAAGATGACGACCAGCAAAGCCGTCGTCATGTGCATCCGATTGACTTTTCGCTTGCGCAGCCAGTGCACGGCGATTTGCACTACGGAGGCCGCAATAATGACCGCCGTCGCGACGTAAATGCCCGCGGCCTTGTAGGCGACGAAGAACAGAATGACGGGAAAAAAATCGTACAGGAGTTTCATGTGTTTGTGGCAGGCCTGTGTGGCGGGTGGTCGGCACTGGCCGGCTGCTGTTCTATCGGGCGCGCAGAGTAGCATATCCGGCAAAGTTTGTGTGCCGCCGCTGCTGCCGGACCGCGGCCCGGCACTGTAGAATACGGTGATGGCAGAGTTCATCACAATCCATCCGGTCAACCCGCAGGCGCGGCTGATTGCGCCTGTGGTAAGGGCGCTGCGGGACGGGGGCGTGGTGGTGTATCCCACCGACTCCTGCTATGCGCTGGGCTGCCATATCGGTGACAAGGCCGCCATGGACCGTATCCGTCGGATCAGGGAGGCTGATCGCAAGCACCACTTCACACTAATGTGTCAGGACCTGTCGGAAATCGCGACCTATGCCAAGGTTTTCAATCGCGACTACCGGCTGCTCAAGGCGATGACCCCTGGCCCCTACACGTTTATCCTGCGTGCCACCGGTGAGGTGCCGAAGCGACTGCAGCACCCACAGCGGAAGACAATTGGCATTCGGGTGCCCGAGCATCCGATAGCGCGCGCAATCCTGAGTGCATTGGGCGAACCGATTATGACCTCGACCCTGCTGCTGCCAGGCGATGAGTACCCGATGACGGATGCCAGCGTGATCCTGGACCGGGTCGGAGGCCGCGTGGATATCGTGGTGGATGGCGGCAACTGTGGGCTGGAGCCCACCACCGTCATCGACCTGGTGGATGAGATTCCCCAGGTCGTGCGGCTGGGCAAAGGTGATCCCGAACCATTTCTGCAGTGAGTATTAAGCCGGGCGCCGGCCGCGTATAATGCCGCGATGCAAGAATTCTCTGCGATCCAGAAGATCATCCTTTACGCCATACCCCTCCTGTTTGCGATCACCCTGCACGAGGCCTCCCATGGCTATGCGGCGCGACATTTCGGCGACCGGACGGCGGAGATGCTCGGCCGCCTGAGCCTGAATCCGCTGCGACACGTGGATCCCATCGGCACCGTGGTGGTGCCGCTGCTGTTGGTGCTCATGTCGGCACCATTCCTGTTTGGCTGGGCGAAGCCGGTGCCGGTAGCGTTCCGGAACCTGCGCAATCCGCGCCGGGACATGGCAGTTGTTGCGGCCGCTGGGCCCGCCTCCAACCTTTTGATGGCGCTGGGCTGGGCACTGCTGCTCAAGCTCACCACGCTGGGATCGCCGGGCGAGGTCGGCATGGGGCTGGCCGCACTGCGCGCCATGGCTCAGATTGGCGTGTTCTTCAACTGCCTGCTGGCGGTTTTCAATATGCTGCCATTGCCGCCGCTGGATGGCGGGCGCGTGCTGAGTGGGCTGCTGCCGCCACGCTGGTCCGACCAGCTCGACCGCATTGAGCCATATGGCTTGTTCATTATTCTCGGGCTGCTTTTTTTCCTTGGTTTATGGGCGATCATATTTCCTGCAATCACGGCTACCGAGAGGCTGATCTACTTTATGGTGGGATTATGAAGCGGGTAAGCCGATGAGCATCTCCCCGGGCAGCGTCGGACGGGTGGTTTCGGGAATGCGTCCCACGGGGCCGCTGCACCTCGGGCATCTGCACGGCGTGCTTAACAACTGGCTGCGCCTGCAGCTGGAGTATGAGTGCTATTTTTTCGTCGCTGACTGGCATGCGCTGACCACCCACTACGAAGATCCGGCAGATATCGCAGACAACACCTGGCAGACGGTGATTGATTGGCTGGCGGTAGGGGTGAATCCTGAACAGGCGACCTTATTCGTCCAGTCGCGGGTGCCGGAACATGCGGAGCTGCACCTGCTGCTGTCCATGATCACGCCGCTGAGCTGGCTGGAGCGCGTGCCTACCTATAAAGATCAGCAGGCGGCGCTTCGCGAACGCGACCTCGCAACCTACGGTTTCCTGGGTTATCCCTTGCTGCAAAGTGCTGACATTCTGGCTTACGGTGCGTCCCGGGTGCCGGTGGGCGAGGACCAGGTGGCTCATGTGGAGCTGACCCGCGAGGTCGCACGCCGCTTCAATCACATTTTTGGCCGCGAGCCCGGTTTCGAAGAAAAAGCGCGCAAGGCTATCCGCAAGCTCGGTAGCAGGAATGCGAAGGTGTACGAACAGGCGCGCAAGCGCTACCAGGAAAAAGGCGATGCCGACGCGCTCGAAGTGGGGCAGGCTCTGCTCGAGCCGCACCCGAATCTGACCATCGCCGATCGAGAGCGATTGCTCGGCTATCTGGAGGGCGGCGGACGCAGCATTCTTGTGGAGCCTGAGGCCCTGCTGACGCCCGTTCCGAAGATGCCGGGGCTGGACGGCCAGAAGATGTCAAAGTCCTACGGCAATGCCATTGGCTTGCGCGAAGACCCGGATTCAGTCGCCAAGAAGATCAAGACGATGCCTACGGACCCGGCGCGGGTGCGCAGAACCGACCCCGGCGACCCCGAAAAATGCCCGGTCTGGCCCCTGCACAAGGTATATTCCAATGCGAAAACCTGCGCATGGGTGGAAGAGGGCTGCCGATCTGCCGGTATCGGCTGCCTGGAGTGCAAGCAGCCGTTGCTCGATGCGGTGCAGGCTGAGCTGGATCCGATCCGCGAGCGCGGCCGGGAACTCTCGCAAAACCCCGACGGCGTCCGCAACGTGCTGGCAGTGGGCAACGAAAAAGCCCGTGACGAAGCGCGGGACACCCTGGTGGAAGTGCGTGCGGCAATGGGATTGAAATAAGTGACTGAAAACGAACACAGCCCGGCGGACTCGGCAGTCGCTGAACCCGATCATGATGCGGTCAGGCGCTCGCCGCGCCAGGGCGAGATGCCGTTCGCCATCATTGATGGTGAGGCCTGCATGGAACTGCCGCAGGACCTCTACATTCCGCCAGATGCTCTGGAGGTTTTCCTGGATGCATTTGAAGGTCCGCTGGATCTTCTCCTGTACCTTATTCGCCGCCAGAACATCGATGTCCTGGATATTCCGATCGCCGATATCACACGCCAATATGTGAGTTACATCGAGCTGATGGAAGTGCTACAGCTGGAGCTGGCGGGCGAGTATCTGCTGATGGCCGCTATGCTGGCTGAAATCAAGTCCCGCATGTTGTTGCCCCGCCAGGAGGGTGAACAAGGCGAAGAAGAAGACCCGCGCGCCGAGTTGGTAAGGCGCCTGCAGGAGTACGAGCGGTTCAAACAGGCAGCCGAGGACATTGACGAATTGCCGCGCCTTGAACGGGACGTGGTGCCCGCTCAGGCAGAAGTTGTCGAACTGCGGCTGGTCAAGGCGCTTCCTGACATTTCCATGAAGGAGCTGCTGGTCGCTTTCCGGGAAGTCATGGCCAGGGCAGAGATGTTCAGTCATCACCATGTCGCGCGCGAAACGCTGTCAGTGCGTCAGCGCATGTCAGAGCTGCTGAGTGCGCTGCAGGGTCAGGATTTCGTAGAGTTTGTGCAGCTATTCAACGCGGAGGAAGGTCGCATGGGCGTGGTCGTCACCTTCATAGCTGTCCTGGAATTGCTGCGTGAATCAGTAATCGAGCTGGTACAGGCCGAGCCCTTTGGGCCCTTGCATGTGCGGGCCAGTATTTCAGATCAGCAGGAAGAAATCGGTGAGTCGTTTGCAGATGCTGCGGCCAGCAACGAGAATTAGCACAAGATTCCTCTCAACTCGACAACCACTGGGAAACGCAATCCAATGGATCCAAACAAGATCAAAACAGTCGTTGAAGCGGCGCTGATGGCGGCCGGTCGGCCGCTGAGCATTGATGAACTGCTCACCGTATTCGGTGACTTCGCAAGACCGGAACGCAGTGCTGTAAAGGATGCGATCGTTGCCCTGCAGGAGAGCTACGAGGGTCGTGCCATCGAAATCAAGGAAGTGGCAAGCGGCTTCAGGATCCAGGTGCGCACCAGGTACACGGAGTTCGTCTCCCGGCTCTGGGAGGAACGGCCGCCGCGCTACTCACGTGCGCTGCTTGAAACCCTTGCCCTGATCGCTTATCGGCAGCCCATTACGCGCGGAGAAATCGAAGAGGTCAGGGGCGTAACCGTCAGCACAAATATTGTCCGTACTTTGCTGGAGAGGAACTGGGCACGGGTCGTCGGGCATCGTGACGTACCGGGGCGGCCCGCCATGTTCGGAACGACAAAGGAGTTTCTCGACTACTTTGGCCTGAGTAAACTCGATGACTTGCCAAGTCTCCAGGCATTGCGCGACATAGACGACATGAATGTCCAGCTGGAGTTTCCTGCCGAGGGTGAGGGTGCGGATACAGCTGCGGCCGAAGTTGAGGCGCCGACTGATGCGGAGGGTCACCCTGACGCACCCTCGTCACATATGCACCTCGTGCGGAACGAAGTTGCTGCTGAGCCGGGGGCAAATCCAGTCGCAGAAACTGCTGAAGAGGAATCTGACCCGGATCTCGCCAGCCACTCCTGATCCCCATGCCTGCAGAAAGAATTCAGAAGGTGCTCGCCCGGGCGGGCTTGGGTTCCAGGCGGGAAGTGGAGGGGTGGATCAGCGAAGGCCGCCTGACTGTCAACGGGCGGCTTGTGGAGGCGGGCGCCAGGATTACCGGTAGCGAGAGAATCTGCCTTGACGGGAAACCCCTGGAGGTGCCCACAAGGTCTGCCAGCGAGACACGTGTGATCCTGTATCACAAGCCGGTGGGTGTGATCTGCTCGCGCAAGGATCCGGAGGGGCGCCCCAGTGTTTTCGACGCGTTGCCCGTGCTTGATGCCGGGCGCTGGATCTCCGTCGGCCGGCTGGATATCAATACCTGCGGACTGCTCCTGTTTACAGATGACGGCGAACTGGCCAACGCTCTGATGCATCCATCGAGACAGGTCAAGCGCGAATACGCCGTGCGCATCCTGGGTAACCCATCGCAAGTGGACCTGGACAAGCTGCTGTCGGGGGTGAATCTGGAGGACGGACCGGCACGGTTTGACGAGATAACGCCGGCCGGAGGCGAGGGCGCGAACCGCTGGTTTGACGTCGTGCTGAGGGAAGGGCGCAAGCGTGAGGTGCGGCGACTCTGGGAAGCGCTGGGTTTCAAGGTCAGCCGGCTGATTCGCATTCGCTTCGGTCCCATTCGCCTCCATCGCGACCTCAAACCTGGCACGAGCCGCAAGCTGACGCCCGGTGAAATTGACGAACTGTTCGAGGCCGCGGGAATGGAGCGGCCGAAACGAGCCCTGAAAGCAGCGAGCAAACGCCGGCCGGGCAAGAGAAGCTCGCGTCCGGGGGCCAAATCCGGACGCCCGCCCAGGCGCAGGGGCCGCTAACCGTGCGGGGCGACGGTATCGGAGTCTTTGATTCCGGCGTAGGCGGTCTCACGGTGTTGAAAGCAATCAGGGAACTGCTCCCGGAAGAGAACCTGATATATCTCGGCGATACCGCGCGGCTGCCCTATGGCACCAAGAGCGCACAGTCGGTCCTGCGCTATGCGCTGCAAGCCACCAGAATTCTGGATCAACGCGGCATCAAGATGATGGTGGTCGCCTGCAATACCGCGTCGGCATTTGCCCTGGATGCGCTGGCCGCGAGCCATCCGGGCCTGCCGGTTATCGGAGTGATCGGGCCCGGCGCTGAGGCGGCGTGTGCGACCAGTCAGTCCGGGCATATTGGCGTGATGGCGACAGAAAGCACGGTCCGGGCGCAGGCGTATCCGCAGGCGATCAACAAGTTGCGGGCGGACGCTGTGGTACACACCGTGGCCAGCCCGCTGCTCGTCGGCATGGCCGAGGAGGGCTGGCTGGAGGGCCCCGTGCCGGAAGCCATCGTCGAGCATTACCTCAGGCCGCTGCTTGCAAAATTTACCGACCACAAGCTGGACTGCCTGGTGCTCGGATGCACACACTTCCCCGTGCTGTCCGGAATATTTCAGAAGGTGGCAGGAAACGGGGTCACGCTGGTGGACTCGGCGCATACCACTGCCACTGAAGTTCAACGTGTGCTTGATGAACGCGGTCTGCGGGCGAAGGGTGAGGGGAGTACCCGGTACCTGGCGACCGATGACGTTGAGCGCTTCGCGCGGGTCGGCAGCATCTTTCTTGGGCGCTCACTCACGCCGCAACAGGTTGAACTCGTCGATCTCTGATGGCGCGCTTTTTGCTCGAATGCTGCCCGAGCAAGGCAGATGCCGCGATATTAATCCCGGGGCGGCGCCATCAAATCTGCCTTTTGGTTGCGGCCCCGGCGTTCATTTTTTATCTGCCAGCTTGTCCAGCGCCCGCAGCCGCGCGAGCTTCTCGGTGATCTTATGCTCCAGGCCGCGGTCGACGGGTTTGTAGTAGCGACGCCTGCCCATGGACTCCGGAAAATAGTTCTCGCCGGCCGCATAGCCCTGCGGTTCATCATGCGCATAGCGATACGCTTTGCCGTGACCGAGTTTTTTCATCAATTGGGTGGGCGCGTTCCGCAGGTGGGCCGGCACGTCCAGCGAGCCCAGGCTGCTGGCCTCATTTGTGGCTTGCTTGAATGCCATGTATGCCGCGTTGCTTTTCGCAGCGCAGGACAAATAGATAATGGCCTGGGCGATGGCAAGTTCCCCTTCTGGGCTGCCAAGACGATCATAGATTTCCCAGGCATCCAGTGCGATACGCAAAGCGCGTGGGTCGGCGTTGCCGATGTCTTCTGACGCCATGCGAGTGACCCGGCGGATGAGATAGGCGGGGTCACAGCCACCGTCCAGCATGCGCGCAAACCAGTATAAGGCGGCGTCCGGGTCAGAACCGCGAACAGATTTATGAAGGGCGGAAATCTGGTCATAAAACTGATCGCCGCCCTTATCGAAGCGCCGCGTGCCGCCGGTGATGACTGCCGCAACGTCGTCTTCAGACAAGCAGAAAATACCGTCCTGTTTTTCGGCCAGATCGCAGGCGGTTTCCAGGAAGTTCAGTGCGCGCCGCGCATCGCCGTCAGCGGCATTGGCGACGCGTTCGCGCAGGTCGGGATCGATTCGGATTTCCTGCCCGAGATCCTGTGCGAGGACGGGCAGCGCGCGCTCGATGACCTGGAGGACAGCGCCGGCATCAAGCGCTTTCAGGACATATACGCGCGCGCGCGAGAGCAGGGCGTTGTTGAGCTCGAATGAAGGGTTCTCCGTCGTCGCGCCCACGAAGATAAGCGTACCGTCCTCGATGTGCGGCAAAAACGCGTCCTGCTGCGCCTTGTTGAAACGGTGAACTTCGTCGACGAACAGGACTGTGGCACTACCAGCAGTCTGACGGTTCAACTGGGCCTGCGCGACTGCCGCCCGGATATCCTTGATGCCGGATAGTACGGCAGAGATTGTGATGAAAGCGGCGTCAGAGCGCTGTGCCATCAGTCGTGCCACGGTGGTCTTGCCCGAGCCGGGCGGCCCCCACAGAACCATGGAGTGCAGGGAACCTGCCTCCAGGGCACGCCGCAGCGGTTTGCCGACGCCCAGGATGTGCTGCTGACCTACAATCTCATCGATCGTCTGCGGGCGCATGCGATCAGCCAGCGGCCTGAATGCCTGTCCTGTCTCGCTCATCCGGGCAGCGTAGGGGGCATTGAGTGACTGCGCAAGCGGGGGCAGGGCCTGCGCGGTTCTGCCGGGCATGCGCGGTCGCGTGGCGAAGCGCTACTGCTGGTGCCGAAGACATGGGTTTTGGTTCGCTGCGTCAAAGGCGCCAGCCAGGGGCCGCCCGCTGGCGTTTTTCTGGCCGGCAAAAGTCATGCCAGACGAAGCTTGCAGGTCACCACATGAAAAAAAATATTGGCCTTGCAGCGCGCAGTGAAGGGTATATAAGTGTTGCACATGCGTGGCATGAGACAGGGTGATTTATGGTCGAAGTAGTTATGCAGGAAGGGATTGCCATGAGTCCAATTGAACAGCACAGAATGCACAGGTCCGGATGGCTGCGGGCGGCGGTTCTCGGCGCCAACGATGGCATCGTGTCAACCGCCAGCCTCGTCCTGGGCGTAGCGGCGGCAGGGGTGAGTTCACGGAGTATTCTGCTTGCAGGTATCGCCGGTCTGGCTGCGGGCGCCATGTCGATGGCGGCCAGCGAGTACGTTTCTGTAAGTTCGCAATCGGACACCGAGCATGCGGATCTGGAACGTGAACGCGAGGAACTGGCCGATGACCCGGTGCAGGAACAAGCCGAGATGGCCGCAATTTACGTCGCGCGCGGGCTGGATCCCGCGCTCGCGGACCAGGTCGCGGCACAGTTGATGGCACGCGATGCGCTGGGTGCACATGCCAGGGACGAACTGGGTATTTCCCCGGCCACTACTGCGCATCCTGTGGTGACAGGCATGGCTTCGGCAGCCACATTCTCAATCGGCGCGGCGCTGCCGTTGCTGGTAGTAGTGCTGGCACCGCAGTCGATTGTGATGTGGGCAGTTGCATTGAGTTCACTCGTGTTTCTTGCCTCGTTGGGTGCTTTGGCAGCAAACGTGGGCGGGGCTTCGATGCTTACGGCGGCCGTCCGCATTACCTTCTGGGGTACCTTTGCGATGGCGCTGACGGCGGGTGTGGGCAGCCTGTTTGGAGGGATCGTGTGAACGGTTTCAGCGGGTCTGCTTGTGACGTAACCTGATTATTGCAGTCGGGCCGTTGCGGAAGTCACCACAAGCAGGTTGAAGAGAATAATTCTATGTACGGACTGATAGGCCAGATGATCGCGGTTTCAGTAGAAACGAAGGTAAATCGGGCGTTACGCGTCTGAGTCACTGAACATCAAAATGCTCGCCACTGATTCCCGCACTCGCGGGTCCCAGCAGAAATAGATATGGCGTCGTGATTTCTTCAGGCCTTACCAGCCTGTCCCTGTCTTCCGCGGGATAAGCCTCGGCCCGCATTGCGGTGCGGACGGGGCCGGGATTGATGGTGTTGACCCGGATGGAGGTATTGGTTTCTGTTTCATCGGCCAGCGTCTCGGCCAGGTTCTCGATGCCGGCTTTGGACGCGGCATAGGCACCCCAATAGGCGCGACCCTCGTGCCCGACGCCGCTGGAAGTGAACAGCACCGAAGCATCTTCCGACGTTTTCAGGAGGGGCAGGCAGGCACGTGTCAGCATGAAAGGAGCGGTCAGGTTGACTTGCAGCGTCGTCTGCCAGGTTCGAGCAGAATAGTGCTCGATGGGTGATCGATCGCCGAGCATGCCGGCATTGTGCAGCAGTCCGTCGAGTCGCCCGAAGTCTTTGGCGATGCCTTCGCCCACGGCCATGTACTCGGGCCATTCGGCCCTGGCAAAGTCCATTGGCCAGATAGCGGGCTCCGCATGATCGGCCGCCACAATGTCGTCATAGGTCTTTTCAAGCTTGCTCTGCGTGCGGCCCAGCAGGATCAGCTGCGCCCCATGAGCAGCGAGCGCCATGCTCACCGCCTTGCCGATGCCATCGCCCGCGCCGGTTACAAGAATCACGCGTCGGTGAAATGCGCTTGCGGGCGGCTTGTAGTCAGGCGTCAGTCGGGTCATTTCATCACTCTCATGCAACGGTCAGATGGGCAGTTTGCCATGGTTGGCGCGCCTCGCATTGCGCCAGGCAACCAGCAGGCACGACAGGTTCGACGACGAATCAATGTGCCCGCCCCGGGCCATGGCTTCGAGCCGGCGATTCAAGAGTCCCGCCATCACCAGCAAAGGGGCAAACTGTGTCAGATTCTGTGCCGGAATTTTTTCCAGGGCCGACCCAAGTTCAGTTCGCTGGCGCGCAGCAAGTTGCCCCAGCATCGCGGCACTTTCAGCCGTGGCGTGGTGCCCGCTGGCGTGCTGATGCCCGTCGCCCAGTACCAGCGCCACGAAACGCGCGCGTCCAAGTTGTTCGAATGCACTGAGCTCTGCATCCGCAAGCAGTCTGCCCTCACCCAGCGCGCCAGCAATCAGCGACACGATGGCACCGCGATCGCCTGCATGCTCGAGCAATTCAGTCGGCGTGCGGGGCAGGTCGTCACTCGATTCGCGAACGATTGCTGTGAAAAGTGTCAGCAATGGCGCCGCAGACAGTCCCTTGCTCACGAGAATCGCATGGGTGGCCGACGCGACGGGGTGCCTGGGTTCATCTGCAGACAGGCGATCCAGCTCCGCCGCCCACCAACCGAGCTTGGCTTGTCGTACCGAAGTTTCCACGGTTTGCCGGGATACCTGCGCGAGGATATTTTCGAATGCAAGCAATACGCGCAACGCTTCGCGCTTTTCGGGCGGGCAGAACAGCAGCGCGTAGTAGTCGGGTGACCCGAATGGCGCAACGCCAGAATAATACTCCGGATCCAGGCTCATCGGCGGGTAAGCGGAAGGCCGTCAGTCGCCCGAATCAGCGGGTTCGGCGAGCTTGCGCGGCGCTTTTTCCAAAGGCTGCAGCTCGGGAATCTCATTGCGCGCCTGGACGCCCAGCTCCGCGAAGCGTCGTGCGGACGGCAGCACACTTCGCTCGAGGCTGCCCACCGCACTGTTGAACGCATCTATGCTGCCACCGAGCTGCCTGCCGACCTTGGCCAGGTGCGTGCTGAAGGTCGCGAGACGGGCGTAAAGTTCTTCGCCGAGGTCCCGGATCCGCTCTGCGTTTTCCGCCAGCGCAATCTGGCGCCAACCGTAAGCGACCACCTTCAGCAGACCGACAAAACTGGTCGGTGTCGCGAGCAGTACTTTTTGCTGCATGGCCTTTTCCTGCAGATCGGGCTGGCGATCCAGGGCCGCAGCGAGGAACTGTTCGCCGGGAATGAACAGAATCACGAATTCCGGGCTGCGTGGAAACTGGTCCCAGTAGGCCTTTTTAGACAGCTCGCTCACTCGCTGGCTGACATGCCGTGCATGCCGGTCGAGCTCCGCTTCTCGCAGCGTTTCGTCGCTCGCCTCCATGGCCGCAAGGTAGGCTTCGAGCGGCGTCTTGACGTCCACGACGAGCACGCGTTCGTCTGGCATGCGGATGATCATGTCGGGTCGTTGCAGGTTGCCGCCCTTGTCGGAGCTTTCCTGCTCGTAGAAGTCACAATGCTCGACCATGCCGGCGAGCTCTGCCAGCCGCCTGAGGGTCATTTCGCCCCACTGACCGCGCACCTGCGGGCGGCGCAGGGCGTTTACGAGATTGCGGGTTTCCGTTTGCAGCTTGTCCTGGCCTTCGGTCATGGATTTCAGCTGCTGGTCGATGTTGCCGAACGCGTGCTGGCGCGCTTTTTCCATGCTGAGAATCTGCTGCTCGGTCTTGGCCAGCGCCTCCGCGATGGGCTTCACGAGATTCTTGATGGCCTTCTCTCGTTCTCCGAGTTCGCCGCGTGCTTTATCCTGGTGAGCGCCCAGGTTCTCCCGGGCCAGACGCAGGAAGTTCTCGCTGTTTACCTGCAGGCTCTTGTCCGCTAGCTCATCGAAAGAGTGGGCGAGCCTGGCCAAAGCGAGGTCGAGCGCCACCTGTCGCTCCTCGGCAAGACCCTCCTGACTGCTCAGCCGCTCGGTAAGGACTGCGTTGCTGGTTTCCAATCGCCGGATCCGGGGTGAACGCAGCAGCAGGCCAAATAGCAGGCCGATCAGCAGGCCCAGCAGCGCACCGGCCCCCGCATACGGCAGCAAATTCGGGTCAGCGAGTAGTGTTTGCATGGCCACCTTGCGTTGTGCTGCCTGTTGTCAGCCAGTCCAGAATGCCCAGAGGGTTCCCGACCAGGCCGTCTGCCTGCCAGCCCGCGGGATTCTCATCTTCAACGATATACCCGTAGCTTGCTACCAGGGTCCGCATGCCTGCTGCACGTCCGGCGATAATGTCGCGTTCCGCATCGCCAACATAAAGACAGAATTCGGGGCTGACGCTGAGTAATCCGCTTGCATGCAGCAGCGGCATGGCGTGCGGTTTGCGCTCCGGAAGCGTATCGCCGCTGATCACGCAGCGGGCACGATCTGCGAGCTTAAGGCTCACCACCAGCGGATCGGTAAGGTGCGCCGGCTTGTTGGTCACGATGCCCCAGCCAATATTCTGGCGCTCGAGTGTCGCGAGCACTTCATCCATCTCTGCAAACAGGCGGGTGCCAACGCAGAGATTGCCGGCATACAGCTCAAGGAAGCGCCGCACCAGCCGAGCCGCGTCGGCCTCGGTTGCGCCCGGAAATCCGAGATTAACGAGTGCCCGCGAGCCATGCGAGACGTGAGGTCGTGCTGTCGCAAATGATATTTCGTCACGGCCCTGCTCGCGACACAAGAGGTTCAGGGCTCCGACCATGTCCGGCGCAGTGTCCGCCAGGGTGCCATCGAGATCGAAAAGTACGGCCTGAATGGCGCCGTGTCCCGCCATCATTCGGGCCGCCTGAAGTGCATCATGTAGTTCACATCGACATTCTCGATAAGGCTGCATTCGCGGTTCAACGGGTTGTACTTCATGCCGCTGATTGAAATCAGTTCCAGGCCCGCGCTGCGCGCCCAGCTTTCCAGTTCCGAAGGCTTGATGAATTTCGCGTACTCGTGTGTGCCGCGCGGCAAAAGTCGCAGCAGGTACTCGGCACCAACGATCGCCAGTATCCAGGCCTTCGGATTGCGATTGATGGTTGAAAAGAACACGGTGCCGCCAGGACGAACGAGTTCGTAGCAGGCGCGAATGACTGAGGAGGGCGACGGCACGTGTTCGAGCATCTCGAGGCAGGTCACGATATCGAATTGCCGCGCGTGCCCGGCCGCCAGTTCCTCAGCCGTACACTTGCGGTATTCGACGTCGACACCCGACTCCAGCTGGTGCAGCCGCGCCACAGCCAGCGGGGCTTCGCCCATGTCTATGCCGGTCACAGCCGCGCCGGCCGCCGCCATGCTTTCGGCGAGGATGCCCCCGCCGCAGCCGATGTCTGCGACCCGGCAGTTGTGCAAGGGCGCATGTTCTTCAATCCACCCCATGCGCAGCGGGTTGATGTCGTGCAGCGGCTTGAATTCGCCTTCCGGATCCCACCAGCGCGACGCCAGCGCATCGAATCGGGCGATTTCCGCATTATCTACGTTGGTTTCGGTTTCGCTGTCTGTCACTTGTTTAACCTTCCATACGAGCGCGCCATGCCCGCGCTTTGTCCAGAATTGCCGGCAGATCCATGCGGGTAAGCTCCCCGTCCGCCAGCTGTCTGCGTCCCGCGATCCAAAGGTCGCTGACCTGGTCCCGTGAGGCGGAATATACAATCTGGGAGACCGGATTGCTGAGCGGCTGAGTATGCACGCTGCTGAGATCTATGCAGCACATATCCGCCCACTTGCCGGTTTCCAGGGAACCTGTCACATCGCCGAGGCCCAGCGCCCGGGCGCCGTTCAAGGTGGCCATGGTGAGGGCCTGCTGGGCGTCGATCACGGTTGCGTCGCGGGCTACGCCTTTCGCCAGCAGCGCCGCACTGCGGGTTTCGCCGAGCATGTTCAGGTCGTTGTTGCTGGCCGCACCATCGGTGCCGATCGCGATATTGATGCCGGCCGCCGCGAGTCTGGCGACAGGGCAAAAGCCACTTGCGAGCTTGAGATTGGATTCGGGGCAATGCAAGACGCTGCAGCCGCGCTCCGCAAGCAGGGCGATCTCCTGTTCATTGATCTCGGTGACGTGGACGGCTTGCAGGAGGGGGTTGATCAGACCCAGTGCGTCGAGCCTCGCGATGGGCCGAACGCCGAAACGCTGCAGGCTGTCGGCAATTTCTCCCGCGGTCTCGTGCACATGGATATGGACCGGCCGCTCCAGCTGCCCCGAGAGGCTCGCAATCTTCCTGAGCGCCGCGTCCTCTACCGTGTAGGGCGCGTGGGGCGCGAAGGCTGTGCTGATCAACGGGTCGTCACGATATTCGTCGTGCATCTCCAGGCCCTTGGAAATGTACTCGTCGGCGCTGGCTGCCCAGCTCGTTGGGAACTCGAGGACGATCATACCCACACAGGCGCGCATCCCTGTTTTGGCTGCAGTGCGCGCGATGACATCCGGGTGAAAATACATGTCCTGGAAGCAGCTGGTACCGCCACGGATCATTTCTGCGATGGCCAGCTCCGTGCCGTCACGGACATATTGCGGGCTGACTACGCGCGCCTCGTTGGGCCAGATATGTTCCTCCAGCCAGGTCATCAGCGGCAGGTCGTCCGACATGCCTCGCATCAGGCACATTGCGGCGTGGGTATGCGCATTCACGAGCCCGGGGATGAGGGCATGAGCTGATTTCGCCACGCGTTCCGCCGGGCGTATACCGCGTGCGCGCCTCATCGATCGTGCACAGATCGTGGATGCGGCCCTGCCTGACAACCACGGCAGCGTTTTCGATCACGCCTGCCGGTTCCACCGGGATAACCCAGCGGGCTTCGACGACGAGGTCGACATTTTCAGCCATTGCTGACCTGCCCGGTCAGGTGCACGTCGCGCTGCGGATAAGGAATACTCAGCCCCGCACCTTCTAAGTCTGTCTTGATTCGATGCATCAGATCGCCGCGGGTCAGCCAGTAGTCGGGTGTAGCTACCCATGGGCGAACGGCCAGATTGACGCTGCTGTCGCCAAGCTCAAAGACCATGATGACCGGTGCCGGATCCTTAAGAACCCGGCTTTCCTCAGACACGACCTTTTCGATGATTGACTTGGCTTTGCCGATGTCGTCGTCGTAGCTGATGCCTATTACAAGATCAATGCGTCGCTGCTCGCGCGCCGAGTAATTGATGATGTTGTCATCCAGGATGCGCTTATTGGGAATGGTGATTTCCCGGTTGTCGCCGGTTCGCATGATGGTGTTAAAGACACGCACGTGCTCTATGGTGCCGCTGACGCCTGCGGCGTCTACGAAATCGCCACTCTTGAAGGGCTTGAAGATCATCAGCATGACGCCCGCCGCAAAATTGGAGAGTGAGCCCTGCAAGGCCAGCCCGACGGCGAGCCCGGCGGCGCCGAGAACGGCGAGCAGCGACGTTGTCTTGATGCCCAGCGTATCCAGCGCGGCAATGATCACCAGCGCAAGAAATACTGCGTGAGCCAGGTTGCTGACAAAGCCACTTAACGAAACCTCAACGCCAGCTCTCGTCATGAGTTTTTTGATAGCGCGGGTCAGCAGGCGTGCGAGCCAGCGGCCGACGACGAATATGGCCAGGGCTGCCGCCAGCCTGAGCCCCCAGGGCAGGGCCATTGGGAGCCAAACGTCGGGGTTAAGAAGTGCCTGTATGTCTTTCATTTTTATAGTCCGTTTCCAGTCAGGTCCGGGGCTTCGGGGGTGGTCAGAGTTGAAAGCCGCACAGTTTAGCCCATTGGCAAAAAAATCTCCGGTGCCGCTGCGGTTTTGGGCAGGGTGTCGGGCAGACCTCCGAGCGGCTTCAGCGTTACGTCAGCATGCCCGTATGTGATAAACTGAGCGGCTTGTAATCGGGGTATGTCCGGGCTGCTCAATGGCGCCGGAACTGTCCCGGTCATTCCCTGCTGAAAGGGCCCGGCAAGAGACCCCGCTTTACCTGAGTGAAGAGCCGGGTAACGCCGATTAGCCCCGACGCGTTGACATAGTTTTCAAGATCGTTTTATGGCTGGAATAGCTAAAGAAATCGTAGCCGTCAACCTCGAAGACGAGATGCGTAAGTCCTACCTGGATTACGCAATGAGCGTGATCGTGGGCCGTGCGTTGCCTGATGTCCGAGACGGTCTGAAACCCGTACATCGTCGCGTCCTGTTCGCGATGAAGGAACTCGGTAACGACTGGAATAAGGCCTACAAGAAGTCGGCGCGCGTCGTTGGTGACGTAATCGGTAAATACCACCCGCACGGCGATACGGCGGTCTACGACACTATCGTTCGCATGGCGCAACCGTTTTCGATGCGCTACATGCTGGTCGACGGGCAGGGCAATTTTGGTTCGGTTGACGGGGATGCGCCCGCGGCGATGCGCTACACGGAAGTGCGCATGGCCCGAATTGCGCACGAAATGCTCGCAGATATCGACAAAGAAACGGTCGATTTTATTGCCAACTATGACGAGACGGAGCACGAGCCGGCCGTGCTGCCGACGCGTATCCCCTGCCTGTTGGTCAACGGCTCCGCCGGTATTGCGGTTGGCATGGCGACAAATATCCCGCCGCACAATCTGGGCGAGGTCATAAATGCCGCTGTGGCCCTGCTGGAGGACCCTGAGTTACCGCTCAGGAGTTTGCTGGAACATCTGCCTGGACCGGATTTTCCGACTGCGGGTTTCATCAACGGCGCCGACGGCATTTATGAGGCTTACAAGACGGGCAGGGGGCGCATCCACATGCGCGCCCGTACGCACATTGAGGATCGCGAAAACGGCAAGCAGTCCATCATCGTTACGGAGCTGCCCTACCAGGTCAATAAAGCACGCCTGCTCGAGAAAATTGCCGAGCTGGTAAAGACCAAGAAAATTGAGGGCATCACCGAGCTGCGCGATGAGTCCGACAAGGACGGCATGCGTATGGTGATCGAACTTCGGCGCGGTGAAGTCGCTGAGGTGGTGCTGAATAATCTCTACAAGCAGACGATGCTGCAGAGCGTTTTCGGCATCAACATGGTGGCCCTGATAGATGGCCAGCCGCGGGTGCTGGGTCTGAAGGAAATACTGGGCGCATTCCTGCGGCACCGGCGGGAAGTGGTCACACGGCGCTCCGTTTACGAACTGCGCAAGGCGAGAGATCGCGCTCACGTCCTCGAAGGCCTTGCGATCGCCCTCGCCAACATCGACGAAATCATTGGCTTGATTAAGGCGGCTGCGTCGCCCGCCGAAGCGCGCAGCGCGCTGGTGGCGATAGACTGGGCGCCCGGCATGGTGATGGAGTTGATCGCGCGCAGCGGCGCAGAGGCCACACGGCCGGAAGGGCTGGCCGCTGGCGTGGGACTGGGTGAGCAGGGTTACAGGTTGTCCGAGACGCAGGCGCAGGCAATCCTCGATCTCAGGCTGCATAGATTGACGGGTCTGGAACAAGAAAAAATTGTCAATGAATACAAAGAGATAATTAATACTATTAGGGATTTGCTCGAGATACTGTCAGACGCCGATCGGCTGACGGCCGTAATCCGCGGGGAACTCCTGGATGTTCATAAGGCGTACGCGGACCCGCGCCGTACCGAAATTGTTGACAAGCATCTTGATCTCACGCTGGAAGACCTGATCCAGGAAGAAGATGTTGTCGTGACTTTTTCCCATGCTGGCTATGCGAAGTCGCAGCCAATGTCCGTGTATCGGGCTCAAAGGCGCGGCGGCAAGGGCAAGTCAGCAACCCAGGTCAAGGACGAGGATTTTGTCGATTCGCTGTTCGTGGCCAGTACCCATGACACCTTGCTGTGTTTTTCCAGTCTCGGGAAGGTCTACTGGCTTAAGGTCTATGAGTTGCCTCAGGCTGGCCGCAACGCGCGCGGCAAGCCCATGGTTAACCTGCTTCCGCTGGAGAAGGAAGAACGCATCAATGCGGTGTTGCCGGTTCGTGAGTTCGAAGAGGACAAGTTCGTATTCATGGCCACCGAAATGGGCACCGTCAAGAAGACGCCGCTAAACGCTTTTTCGCGCCCACGGGCCAGCGGCATCATCGCACTGGGCCTGAAAGACGATGATCGGCTCGTCGATGTAGATATCACAGACGGCAGCCAGGACATCATGCTGTTTTCAAGCAGCGGCAAAGCTATTCGATTTAAGGAACAGGATGTCCGTGCGATGGGCCGAACTGCGGGTGGCGTGCGCGGCATCAGGCTGGTGAAAGAGCAACGGGTCAGGGCGCTGATTATTCTGCGCGGCGACAAGCTGCTGATGGCGACCGAGCGCGGCTATGGCAAGCGGACGCCGGCGGAAGAGTTTCCGCTACGCGGAAGGGGCGGACAGGGCGTCATTGCGATCCGGACCTCGCCGCGCAACGGTTCGCTGGTAGGCGCTTTGCAGGTGGCCGATGACGAGGAGATCATGCTGATCAGCAGCAGTGGCACGCTAGTCCGGACGCCAGTGGCTGATGTGTCGGAACTCGGGCGCAATACGCAGGGCGTCAGGCTCATTCGACTGGACGAGGATGATCCGTTGGTGGGCATGGAAAACGTCGCGGCTCTGGTGGATGAGGACGAGGACGACGAAGAGGGCGAATCCGAACACGATTCCGATGAAGATATTTCGCCGGAGCAGTAGCTTCGCACGGTCACTGGCCCCATTCCGCCGCGATCGTTTATCTACTTTTTGAAAAGGGGAGAGCCGTTGACAGGAGTCTTTAATTTCAGCGCGGGCCCGGCCATGTTGCCGGCGTCTGTCATCGAACGCGCTCAGTCAGAATTGGCTGACTGGCACGGCTGCGGCATGTCCATCATGGAAGTCAGCCATCGGGGAGCACAGTTTGCGGAGGTCGCCCGCAAGAGTGAGGCGGACCTGCGCAAGTTGCTTGGCTCTGTCCGACGACTTTGCGGTGCTGTTTCTGCAAGGCGGGGCAACCACCCAGTTTGCTGCCATTCCGATGAACCTCGCCCAGTCAGGGCGGCCAGTGGCCTATGTCAATACCGGGAGCTGGTCGAAAAAAGCGATTGCCGAGGCGCGCAAGTTCAGTGCCGTTGACGTGGTTGCGGACGCAGCCGAATCCGGCTACCACGCCGTTCCGCCTGAGGCTGCATGGACGTCGTCCGAAGACGCCGCTGTATCTGCATTACACCGCGAATGAGACCATCGGCGGTGTCGAATTTCATTCGCCGCCGGCGAGTACGGTGCCGCTGGTGAGCGACGTGTCTTCGAATTTTCTGTCGCGGCCGTTGGACATGCAGCCATTTGGGCTGATTTATGCGGGCGCTCAGAAGAACATCGGGCCGGCAGGTCTGACCCTGGTCATTGTGCGGCGTGACCTCATCGCAGCCGAGAAATCAGGGCTGCCAAGCACCCTCGATTATCACAGCCTGGCCGCCGCGGGCTCGATGCTCAACACGCCGCCGACGTTCGCGTGGTACGTGGCAGGCCTGGTGTTTCGAATGGCTGCTGGAAAATGGCGGCCTGGAGGCGATGGGCCGCGTCAATGACGAGAAGGCGAGCATGCTTTACGACTTCATCGATGGCAGTGGTTTTTACTCGAATCCGGTGGCGCCGGACTGCTCGTTCACGAATGAACATACCGTTCGTGCTGGCCGATCCGGCCCTCGACAGCCTATTTCTCGAGCAGGCATCCGAGGCGGGACTCAAGAATCTGAAGGGGCATCGCTCCGTCGGCGGGCATGCGCGCCAGCATTTACAATGCCATGCCAAAAACCGGGGTCAGCGCATTAATCAGTTTCATGAAGGACTTTCAGGAGAGGAACGGATAATGGAGGCAGTAAAGAAGGCTCAAGTCAGCAGCGAGAATAGTTTTCGAATTCAGACTCTGAATAACATTTCGCCTGTGGGTCTGCGAAATCTGCCTGTCGAGCGCTACGAGATCGCCGATCGAGGTTGCCGAGCCAGACGCCATACTGGTGCGTTCGTTCAAAATGCATGACATGGTTATTCCGGCCTCAGTTAAGGCAGTCGGCAGGGCTGGCGCGGGCGTGAACAATATTCCCATCGATGCGCTGAGCAAACGGGGTATACCGGTGTTTCAATGCTCCGGGTGCAAACGCCAACGCGGTAAAAGAGCTCGTAATCGCTTCCATGTTTCTCTCAGCACGCAATATCTGTCAGGCCTGGGACTACGTGCGCAATCTGGATGCGGATCCAAAGACTCTGGATAAGCGCGTCGAAGATGGCAAGAAGAAATTCGTTGGCTTCGAGCTACCCGACAAGACCCTTGGTGTAGTCGGTCTTGGCGCAATCGGCGTTGAGGTGGCGAACGCCGCGCTGTCCCTGGGCATGAAGGTGCTGGGATTTGACCCGCAGATGACGGTGCAGCGGGCATGGCAGCTGTCTTCGGGCGTCGAGCAGGCGAACAGTATTGAAGACCTTATTGCCCGCAGCCAGTTCGTCACAGTACACGTGCCGCTGGTAGACGCGACCCGCAACCTGATAGGCGAAGCGCAGGTGCGGAAGATGCCGCGCACAGCAGTGCTGATGAATTTTGCGCGCGGCCCGGTGGTGGATGAGTCCGCCGTACTCAAGGCGCTGGACGAAGATCGCCTCGGCTGGCTTATGTGTGTGATTTTCCCAGCGTTGCCAACAAGAATCATCCGCGGGTCATCGCCTTGCCTCACCTCGGCGCATCGACCGGAGAAGCCGAGGACAATTGCGCCTCGATGGTCGCCAGGAACGTGCGAGATTTCCTGGAAGACGGCAACATCAGCTCACTCGGTAAATTTTCCTGATGCAATCATGCCGCGTGCCGATGGTTTTCGATTGGCTGTGGCCAACGCGAATGTGCCCAACATGGTCGGGCAGATTTCCACCTGCCTCGCGGAAGAAGGCCAGAATATCGTCGATCTGCTGAATAAATCGCGAGGCGATATTGCGTACACGCTTGTGGATGTCGAAAGCCCGGTGTCAGAAGAGACAATGCTGAAAATTGCTGCGATCGACGGGGTGCTCTCGGCGCGTTCGCTGGGTTGATCCGGTGTCCGGCAACGACAAAGATATCGGGCGAGCTGCCGGCGCCCCTGGCGTCGAAGAGCTGAGGGGCAAGATCGACGAGCTGGACGGGCAGATCCAGGCGCTGATCAGCCAGCGCGCCGATCTCGCAAGGTCGATGGCGAATGCCAAGAAAGATGCGCCGAGGACAATTGATTTCTATCGGCCGGAACGCGAAGCGCAGGTCCTGCGCCGGGTGCTGGAGCGCAACAAGGGTCCACTGCGGGATGAAGAGATGTTGCGGTTGTTCCGCGAGATCATGTCGGCCTGTCTCGCTCAGCAGGAGCCGCTCAAGGTAGCGTACCTCGGGCCGGAAGGGACCTTTACTCAGGCAGCCGTACTTAAGCATTTCGGTCATTCGGTCAGAGCATTGTCGCTCGCTTCAATTGCAGAAGTGTTCAATGAGGTTGAGACCGGCGTAGCGGATTTCGGCGTCGTTCCTGTGGAGAATTCCACGGAAGGAACGGTGAACAATACGCTGGACATGTTCATGAGTTCGCCGCTGATGATTTGTGGCGAGGTAGAACTGCGCATCCGCCAGCATCTTCTGACCCGGGAAACCGACCTGGAACGCATCACCCGCGTGTACTCTCACCCACAGTCGCTGGCGCAATGCAGGGCATGGCTTAAGGAGACGCTGCCCGGCGTCAAGTGCGTGGCCGTAAGCAGCAATGCGGAGGGTGCGCGCCGCGCCAGGGATGAGGCGGAAGCCGCCGCGATAGCCGGTGATGCGGCGGCAGAAATTTATGGGCTGCAGATGCTGGTTTCTAATATTGAAGATCGGCCCGACAACACCACGCGGTTTCTGGTGATCGGGCGCGAGATCTTCGCGCCCAGCGGCTCGGACAAGACCTCGCTGATGCTGTCTGCTGACGATCGCCCGGGGGCGTTGCAGTATCTTTTGCAGCCATTTGCGACCCATCGGATCAGCATGACCAAAATCGAATCTCGCCCGTCCAGGCGTGGTAAATGGGATTACGTGTTTTTCGTTGATATCGAGGGGCATGCGGAAGAGGAGAGGCTCAAACCAGCGCTCGCGGAGCTGGAAGAAGCTGCCTCCCTGTTCAGGTAGATGTGTTTCGAGCACATCGGAACGTATCGGCGCAGCCATCGCCAGAAAGGTCGACACCGTGTCAAGCAACAGCTGCTGTTCAATCAGCTGGGACAGCAGGATCAGGACCAGCGCAACAACGGGAATTATAGACAGCAGCGTGTAGTAGGCGACCGCACCCGCAAGCAGCAATCCCTGATTGTCGAGAAAGCCCTTGACGACATCCAGCAGGAAGCGCCCCGGATGACTGACAACGTAAGCGAAAGGTGACGGGCTGGCATTCATGCTGTCATCAGGTAATTGCACAGATTATGACATCATCACATCAGCCGTTTGCTACCGCTTTCTGGATAAGCGGGATCAACGGCTCGGGGAGCTTGATGCTGCCCGAAAGCGCAAACTGCTGCGCCCGGTCGGACATTTTCTTCCAGGTCTTGCGGATAATATCCAGCCACTTTTCCTCATCGTAGTCGGGATGCTCTGCTGACGAATCCCAGCATGTAGTGCTCGATGAATACCAGATCGGTAACATCTTCCAGTAACTGCGTGTCCGGGTTGTCCTTTATCCCTTTCTTTGCCACCGCCTGCTTTACCCGGTCGATGACGTCTTCACCATAACCCGCCTGCACCAGCAGATCGGCCGCGGTTTGTGCATGAAATTTGTAGAGATCCTTACGCCATTGCAGGTAGCCGATGCGATCCATTGGATAGGCATCACGAGGGGATCTCCAACGTTGAATATGCTGTGCATGAATCGCCAGCTTGCATCGCATCATCGGCATCGGGCGTATAGCGCAGCAACATGTCGGTCATGCGGTGTGAGTACAGGAGCTCTTTCGGCCAGTCTTTGCCGTCTGCAGCCTCCTGGTTAGGGTCTTCACTGTTTGCGGCGTCTATAAGCGCCATCGACTTATCGAAAACCGATTGTTGCTGGGACATAGGAGTCAACTCTGTTATGTTTAAATAGATCGGGAACACCCTGCTCCCGCTGGTAGAGGATAATACAGCAACACCCGTGCCTGTTCATGCAGGAGCGCCTGGCGCAGTGTTAATCACTCGGCCGGCATCCCGATAACAAAACGGTGCTTGCCCGATTGTGACCGCGGGATGGCCTCGACGCGCTCCACCTGGAAGGCCATATCACTGCCGAGGTCGGTCTGTAGCCGTGACTTCAATGCCTGCTCCGACAGCGTCCGCAACGTCCTGCGGGGCACAGAGCCTCAGCACGATGCGGCCGGGTGCGGTCTGCACGAACTGGAACTGCTCGAATGCCGCTATGGCCATCAAGCAGGTGCACAAAATACGACGGGTAGATCTTGCGGCCCGCGGGCGTGACAATGAGGTCGTTCTTGCGGCAGACGTCGAGCGCCATCAACGGAAAGGGCGAACCACAACTGCACTGCCCGTCCTGCAAACGACCGAGGTCACCGAGCTCGTAACGAATCATCGGCATCACGCGATTGGTCAGCGAGGTCACCAGCAGCCGGTGTTCGCCATCGACCGGTATCGATTCAAGCTTCACCAGGTCACTGAAGACGTGGAAGTTCCCATGCGCACATTGCAAGCCGATATTCGGCACCTCGCGGCTGCCGTATTGATTGAATACCGTGCACGAGAATGCCGACTCAATCGCCGCGCGCTGCCAGTCGTACAGCACCTCGGCCGTTGAGAAAACCCCCTTGATGGTTGATGGCATGCGCAAGTGTTTTGCGCTGCACGAACAACGCCAGCTCCGCCAGCATCGAGGCATAACCCTGCAACAGGGTCGGCTTCCAGGACTGGATATACCGCGCCCAGTTCAAGCAGGTCGGTTTCATTGTATTCATATGCCCCGAGTGTTTGCTCGGCCGCGGCATAGCGCCTTAGCCGGTCACCCGGTTTGCGCGGCTTGCGGATATCCTGTTGTGCACCCCAGAAATTCAATACCCTGTCGCCCGGCCGCCAGCCCGCCCAGCGGTAGCTGCGCATCATGCCGGCACGCATGTGCTCGGTTTTTTCATCGGTGTAGTAAAACGCCAGCGGCTTGCCGGTTGAACCACCGGTGTAACCCAGCTTTAAACCGGCCTGATCAAGACCACCGGCAACCATCACATCACGCTGTTCAAGCACTGTCTGTTTTGTAAGTACCGGCAACTCTGTCGACATCAAATTCCGGCCCGGTAATGCCCTGATAGCTGTCCCGGTAAAAATCCGTATGCCAATCGCAAAACGCACCATGGCGTTGAACTGCTGCTGTTGGTAGTGCTGCAACTGTTCAGCACTCAGTGCCTCATGTGCCAGCAAGGACTTGCAGCAAACGATAACGCAGTGGTCTGAGCTGCCGATGAACGAGATTCCTCAGGCGCCCTGTCGCCCGATCACCCTTGCAGCACCCGCTCCCAGGACTGCCGGTCAAGCCGGTAGGACGCCAGTGCATCGACGATGGCCGCGCGACGTGTTTCCCGGTGAGTCTCGTCATCGATCAACTGCCAGGAACGTGCATCATCACCAAAGTTGGCACGCAGGGTCGCGGTAAATTGCTCGAACAGGGCACGTGTTTGTGCCTAGCTTTCATCACTCTTCCACCAGTGTGCCGGCGTCAGACAGCAAGGCTCTCAAGCTCGTCCAGGCGCATCAACACGCGCTGTCGTGTCTCCGCATAGTGCGCACGCATGCTGGTTTCTGTCGCCTGCACCTGCTGCATGGATTTCCTCGATCACTGGCAGCTGCTCCGGGTAACCCAGCTTCACCAGGTCGATCACCGTAAACAACATCACGTCACCGAAGAACTGCCGCTCGAACTCGCCGGACAGATCAACCAGCGGCGCACTGCGATTTACACCCGGGCGAAATTCCGCGCCCCCCTTCTCCTCTACGGTACGCCGGTGCAGCAGCGGCAGGTTGGCCGAGACAAAGGCATCACCACTGCTGGCCTGTATGAGGCGACCGAGCACCGGCCCTGCCATTCTCAGCTGCAGCCCCGCGAATGGAATGAAATACTTCAGGGCCGCGGGTGAGAGCACATAGTTCCCGGTATACACCGTGCGCGCCGGTGTCACGCTCGCCTGCACATCCACGTGTCGGTACGGCGTCATCCGCGTGGGGTGCTCGCCATCGAAGAAATGATTGAGCCTGCGCGCAAACCCGGACAGGCACGCTGCATGGTCATGCGGCCCCTGCAAGAGGACACTGGTAACGATGGGCCGTGCCTGATGGCTCAAAACCAAACAACCTTGCCATGTCGTGATAGGCCGCATCATCGTGACTGCTCCGAATCCCGGTGAAAGGTGCACGGCGCATCCGCCTCGAGTGCCGGCAATTTCCGCCAGCAAGGCAAGCACATCATCCAGCAGGGTGCCGGCCATCACGGCAGGTGATACCGGCGGGTCACCCACCACCTTGCCGGTCAGCACCTCGACCGCTGACTGCCTGAAGATACGGTCGATGTGGTAGAAATAATTGGTCGTAAACACCTCGCGGCCAGCATCGGTGTTCGCATGGAATTCCTGGTCGCTATCGACAAACAGAAACAGCACGCGTTCATCCCGCTGCGCCATCCTGTTCAACATCAGGCAGGTAATGTTGCGCATGATCGATGCACCCTTGTGATAGAAGGCATCGGGCGCGGCACTGCCGATGACATTCTGCAGCGCCTGCCGGTCTTCTTCAGCCAGTCCATCGAGCTCGGCCAGCTGCTCCTCGCAGACCAAAATAAACCGTCTCCATACCCGGTTGCCTGATCTCGTCGGCAATCGCCCTGTTCTCGGCAATATGCTCAGCGGCACGCGAGTCATCGGCAATCACCACCATGAGCTTGCCCGGATCCGCCCTGCCGGCGCCGTAGCGAAACGCCTGCGCTGCACCCACCAGACTCATCAGGCACGTACGCAGCTGCTGCGGACGGTCCGCCACCGGTACCACCACAACCAGGGTGTGGCGCGGGTCATTCCCGGCAGCGGCAATATGGCCTTCCATCTCGGCAAACAGCGCGTGGTAATGCTCGACCCGTGCCGGGTCAAGCGCGGATTCCCACAACGCGGTTTCAAGCAGTGGAATGAGCTGGTCATAGAGTGGCAGCAAGACGGCAAGATCGTCGACCTGCTGCCAGTCGGGTGCGGATCAGGGCGGCAGCATTTGCATCCGGGTGAAGCTCAAGGCAACGCTCCAGTGCCGGACAAGAGAAGGCACCCATGGAGAAACAGCCGGCTAGTAGTGTCCATCCAGAAAGAACAACTCTCGCCAAGACGCCAAGATCGAAGTTATAATTTATTGTTAGCAAAAGCATACTAAAATTCTTCCTTGGCGATCTTTGCGCCTTTGCGAAGAAATATTGACGTTTTGGACGGACACTAGTTTCGGAGAGAGCTGTAGTTGGGAAAGGCATCCTTGTCCAGCATGATCTCGACCAGGTTGATAGCACCGGAAAAATCCGTGTCCTCAAACAGCCGGTCCAGATCGGCTTCCGTCTCCACGTGCTGGTAGCCGATACCAAATGATCTGGCCAGCAGGGCATAATCGGGATTCACGAAATCGCAGTCGATATAGCGTTGCTCGTAACTCTGGTACTGGTTCTTCCGGATCAGCCCCATGGTGGAATTATTGAACATCACCACGGTAATCGGCAGCTCGTAGTTCACCGCCGTCATCAGTTCCATGCAGCACATCTGGAAACCGCCGTCACCAATAATCGCGATCGTCGGCTTGTGCTCTGCAAAACGTGACACCGATGGCGGCCGGTATTGCATGTCCCAGTGAAGAAATACCGGAGTTCGGGTAGAAACGGTTACCACTGGAGACGTTGAAAAAACTCTGCGCGAAGATCATATTGTCATCGAACACGACCAGGTCCTGTGGAAAATGTTTTTCAAGGCGCTTGTAGAAACTCTCGACCAGTGCAAAACCGGACACTGAAGATCTTCACTGCTGCCGGCATCGCGCTTTGCAACCGGGTCATTCGCAGCGATTTGTTTACGCACCGCCTGGCGATCGACGCCCTGTGCATCCAGCGTCTTCAGCACACCGTTCAGCGTTGACTTGATATCACCGGTAACGGCCACGTCGGCCTTGAACACCTTGTCGATCTGTTCAGGGTTGCTGTCGACCTGCGCGATCTTCTTGTTTTGCAGCAGGGTATCATCCCACAGGTAACTGGTGCGCTCGTTAAACCCGGCACCCAGAAAAATAATGGCATCCGCATTTTCGACAATGTACTTGTAGGCATAGCCGGTCGAGGTCACACCCAGGCTGCCCAGTGACAGCGCGGACTGTTCGCTGATGACGCCCTTGCCTTTCATACTGCTGGTCACCGGGATATTGAGTGAATCACTCAGTTCGGATACCTGCTGCTGCGCACCGGACTTGATACAACCATAGCCCGCCACGATAACCGGATTGCGCGCCTCCAGGATCAGCCCCGTCAAGGCGTCGATCGACCGGGTATTCTCGGCGGCGGCGTAATCCGGCCGCTCCGTCACCACATGATCAAGCAGGTCTGCATCAACCATTTCCTTCTGCACGTTGAACGGGATGCTGAGCAACACCGGCCCGGAGTTGGGTGACAACAGCACCTTTGACGCCTGGTTCAGTACATTCGCCAGGTAATCGGTACGTTCCACCACCTTGCGATAGCGGGTGATGCTTTTAAACAATTCATCCTGGTCGATGCTGCCGCCCTCACCCGAACTTTCCTGCAGGCCGCCCTTGCCAAAGATATGCGTGGACGTTTCACCGGTAATCACAAGGATCGGCTGCCGGTCCGCATAGGCATTGGCAATCCCGGTCACCAGGTTGGTTGCACCCGGACCCGCGGTCGTGATGCAGGCCGATATCTTGCCCGAGGCGCGCGCGCAACCACACGCCATAAACGCCGCGCCCTGCTCGTGCTTGGCAAGCACAGCTCTTCACGCTGGAATGGTAGAGGCTGTCGTACACCGGCAGGATATGGGCACCGGGCATGCCAAAGATGTACTCGATACCGAGCCTTTCCATGTACCTGACGATCAGCTCGCTGACTGGGATCTTCATGGCTTCACAACGTTTCTGATTTCGCGACATTGTAATGCCTTCCGTCGCGTTTCACACATTTTAAGCGTCACCCGCCAGCAACCGCTGACAATATATATCTTATTGATATATTTATTATTTTTATAAGGCGCGACTGAAATCAACCGTGCCGGAGTCGATATGGTCAACGGGGATAAGGGCTCGCATTGAGCACTCAGCCGAGCGACACTGGCGTGAAACCGCAACGACAGGAAGTGATGCGCACCGAAGCTATTTTTGCACCAACGGCCCATGTGGCGCATTATCCGACCGGGCGTGTGGAAAACCGGGCATGACGACCGGACACCCCCGGCAATTCAAGAGCATAACAACTCAACAGGAGAAATTACTTTGAAACGATCAAACAGGATTTACGGCCTGCTGGCCGCCGTGGCGCTGGCCAGCTCGATGGTCATGACCGCGGCCGACGCCGGCGGCATGGGCATGGGCAGCAGCTCCAGCAGGAACAACGATCGCGGCTATGGACCGGGCGGCGGTTACGAGCGCGGTTACCCTCAACGCTACGGTCAGGGCTATGGTCCGGGACCGGGTTCCGAGCAGGGTTACGGCCCCGGCCAGGGACAGGGCTACGGTCCGGTACCGGGTTCCCAGCAGGGTTACGGCCCCGGTCAGGGCCAGGGACAGGGCTATGGTCCGGGACCGGGCTATGGCCGCGGTTATCAGCAAGGGCCGGGTAGTG
>CAVWXZ010000029.1:0-49003 GCA_963759075.1 uncultured Gammaproteobacteria bacterium | reverse complement strand
GGAATTGGCGAGTTCCCAGGATCACAAGGCACGCGACGAAGGCGATCCCGGACCCAATACCGGCGGCATGGGTGCCTACTCGCCGGCGCCGGTGGTCACTCCAGGGTGCACGAGCGCATCATGGAGGAAATCATGCTACCCACGGTGCGCGGGCTGGCCAGCGAGGGCTGTTCATACGTCGGGTTTCTGTATGCCGGCGTCATGATGGCGCCTGACGGCAGCGTCAAAGTGCTGGAATTCAATTGCCGGTTGGCGATCCGGAAACCCAGCCGGTGATGATGCGGCTGAGGTCCCCGCTCACGACGCTGTGCGAGGCCGCCCTGGCCGGCACCCTCGCCGAGCAAAGCGTGGCCTGGGACCCGCGCGTCGCGCTGGGCGTGGTCATGGCGGCTCACGGCTATCCGGGCGACTACCGCAAGCATCTGCCTGTCAGCGGTCTGCCGGCCGCAAGCGCTGACTTAAAGGTGTTCCATGCGGGCACGACCCTGCGCAACGACCAGCTGGTAACCAGCGGCGGTCGCGTGCTGTGCGTCGTCGGCATGGGTGATACGGTCAGCGCGGCCGCGGCGTTGGCCTACGAGGCCGTCGCAGACATCCGCTGGGAGGGACGGTTTTTCAGGCGCGATATCGGTTATCGCGCCATCGCCAGGGAACACGCCGCTCAGTCCTGAGTATCGTCCTGCTCTTCCGGCGGCCTGCGCTGATAGCGGCCGTCGAAAATCACCTGCCAGTTCGTTCCGGCGTCAGCTGAAACTTCCCAGACCTGCCTGACCGAACCATCGGCTTCAGGCGTCCAGCTGATGCGATCCAACAACTCCCCCTGAGGCGTCTTGCGCGCCATGGTCCCGGTGAGCACCATGCTCGCGCCCTGCAGGCCCCCCTCGATGGTGAGCAACAGCCCGCCATTATCTACCCAGGTCT
Source organism: uncultured Gammaproteobacteria bacterium (assembly GCA_963759075.1). Classification (GTDB taxonomy): domain Bacteria; phylum Pseudomonadota; class Gammaproteobacteria; order Steroidobacterales; family JABDLF01; genus JABDLF01. The sequence continues at coordinate 48,082 of CAVWXZ010000029.1, read as the reverse complement.
GATGCCAGACACCGCGCGCGGCATCGTACATATTGAAACTGCTGCCTTGATAGCCGGCTGGCGTCGTGTAGGTTTCCCGCAGCGCACAGCCACCGTTGATTGCCTCGATGCTGTTGCGCCCGCCTGCTTGCCGCCCGGCACCCGCACATCCCAGTCACCGATCCAGAAATCAAACTGGCGAAATTCGCTGCCCTGGCAGGGCCTGGGGGGCGGCTGCGCCGCGGCCTGTTCGTCGGCCCTGAGCGCGGTAGCCGGTGTGCAGCCCCACAGCAAAGCCGCGAATGTGCCGAGCAAGAAGCTGCGCAAAGTCATCTGACTCCGGTCTCCGGTTACGAATCAGCGCTTCATCTGGTCGAAGAATTCGACGTTGGTCTTGTTCTCTTTCATCTTGTCCAGCAGGAACTCGATAGCCGCCAGCTCGTCCATCGGATGCAGCAGTTTGCGCAAAATCCACATCTTCTGCAGTTCATCTGGCTTGGTCAGCAATTCCTCACGACGCGTTCCGGAACGATTGATGTTGATCGACGGGAATATGCGTTTCTCGGAAATCCTCCGTCCAGGTGGATTTCAAGGTTGCCGGTGCCTTTGAATTCCTCGTAGATAACGTCATCCATGCGCGAACCGGTATCGATCAGGGCCGTGGCAATGATGGTCAGACTGCCGCCCTCTTCAATATTGCGGGCGGCTCCGAAAAAGCGTTTCGGGCGATGCAGCGCATTGGCATCTACACCACCGGTCAGCACTTTGCCCGAACTCGGCACCACCGTGTTATAGGCACGCGCCAGGCGCGTAATAGAATCGAGCAGGATCACCACATCATGCTTGTGCTCCACGAGCCGCTTGGCCTTTTCGATCACCATCTCGGCAACCTGAACATGGCGGGTCGCCGGCTCATCGAAGGTGCTGGACACCACTTCGCCGCGCACGGTGCGCTGCATCTCGGTGACTTCCTCCGGCCGCTCATCGATCAACAATACGATCAGCTCACACTCAGGCTGATTGGTGACGATGGACTGCGCAATGTTCTGCAGCAGCATGGTCTTGCCGGCTTTCGGCGGCGAAACGATGAGGCCGCGCTGACCCTTGCCGATCGGCGCCACGAGATCAATGATGCGGGCCGTCAGGTCTTCGGTACTGCCGGTACCACATTCAAGTTTCAGTCGCTGATTCGGAAACAGCGGCGTCAGGTTCTCAAACAACACCTTGTTGCGCGCGTTCTCCGGCGCCTCAAGGTTGATCTCTGCCACCTTCAGCAGCGCAAAGTAGCGTTCACCGTCCTTGGGCGGGCGAATCAGTCCCGAGATGGTGTCGCCCGTGCGCAGGTTGAAACGTCTGATCTGGCTGGGAGAAACGTAAATATCGTCCGGTCCGGCCAGGTAGGAGCTGTCCGATGAACGCAGGAAGCCAAACCCGTCCTGGAGGATCTCCAGCACGCCATCGCCGTAAATGTCCTCGCCGTTGCTGGCGTGCGCTTTCAGGATCGAGAAAATAATGTCCTGCTTGCGGGAGCGCGCCAGGTTCTCGAGCCCCATCGAGGTCGCCAGTTCCACCAGTTCCGAAGCCGGTTGTTTCTTGAGCTCAGTAAGCTTCAGCGCATTTTCACTCAGGGTGACGGGGCCTGCTGGTTCGAGGTCAAACTCGTCGTCGTCCGGAAACTCAGATTTGTCATGCCCTTTGTTCCTGCCGCGCCCTTTCCGCGCCGCCGGAACGCTTGGGCCGGGTTGATGTCTTGGCAGTCTTGGGACGACTGCGATTGGAATTGCCGAGGTAGCCTCTCATAAGTTGGTATCCAGAAATGCTGAAAGCTGGGACTTGGAAAGTGCGCCCACCTTCTGGGCCTCCACGCTGCCATTCTTGAACAGCATCAGCGTGGGGATACCGCGAATCCCGAACTTCGGCGGCGTCGCAGGATTATTGTCGATATTGATCTTGGCGACCTTAAGTCGGCCGGAATACTCCTGCGCAACCTCTTCGAGGATTGGCGCAATCATCTTGCAGGGCCCACACCACTCCGCCCAGAAGTCCAGCAGTACGGGCTCCGCGGCTTTCAAGACATCATCATCGAATGTGGCATCGCTGGTCTCATGGATGTGATCACTCACGTCTTATCCCTCCGGGTCAATAAAAGTTGGTTTTGTGCGGACGCTGAAAATAAAGCAAACGGGCCAGCGTACTCTGGATATGTGACGCGGGAGTCCGGTTGAGGCACAATGAGCGGGCTCGCTCGAGACTTCCGTGGAATTCGTGGGCTGGTGGCGTCTTTACGGTTCGCGTGTCGGACCCGCAACGCGTTTTTAGTATTTCACCCTGTTAGCAACGATTTTGCAAGTCCCGGCCCCGGGACGGGTCCGCATGGGCCTCGGAACTGACCATGACAAGCAAGCATTTGAGCGATACCAGCTTCTCCAGCCTGCCGCTGGCCAAGCCGGTCGCGGACGGCATCGTCGAAATGGGTTTCGAAAAGTGCACGCCGATTCAGGCGGCTACCTTGCCGATCGCGCTGGCGGGCGGCGACGTCGCGGGCCAGGCGCAGACCGGCACCGGCAAAACCGCGGCGTTTCTGGTGGCGCTGTTTAATCGCCTGCTCAAGGAGCCGGCGCGCCCCAGCGTCGCGCCAATGATCCGCGCGCAGTGATTCTTGCGCCCACCCGGGAACTGGCGGTGCAGATTCATAGGGATGCGGAGGCGCTCGGACAGTTCACCGGTATGCGCCTCGGGCTCGCCTATGGCGGCAAGGACTACGAGAAACAACGACGCATGCTCGAGGAAGGCGTCGACCTGCTGATCGGCACGCCCGGACGCCTGATCGATTATTTCAAGCAACGCGTATTCGGCCTGGGAGCCAGTCGAAGTCCTCGTCATCGACGAGGCCGACCGCATGTTCGACCTGGGCTTTATCCGCGATATTCGCTACGTCATGCGCAGGCTGCCGCCGCCCGGAGAACGCCTGAGCATGCTGTTTTCGGCAACCTTGTCGCAGCGCGTGCTGGAACTTGCCTACGAGCACATGAATGAGCCCGAGCTGGTTCGCATCGAGCCGGACAAAGTCACCGCAGACCGGATTCGCCAGGTCATTTATTTTCCGTCCAATCATGAAAAAATTCCGCTGCTGGTCGGCCTGCTTGAAGCAAATGGACCCCACTCGCACCATGGTTTTCGTCAACACCAAGCGGGCGGCAGAGGCCGTCCAGCGCTATCTTTCAGCGAACGGTGTAGACGCCGCGGCAATCTCCGGCGATGTCCCGCAGCGCAAGCGCGAGCGCATGCTGCATGATTTTCAAAGCGGCAAGCTGCCCGTACTGATCGGCACCGACGTTGCCTCTCGCGGCCTGCACATCGAAAACGTCAGTCACGTATTCAATTTCGACCTGCCGCAGGACGTTGAGGACTACGTGCACCGCATCGGCCGCACCGCCCGCGCTGGCGCCGAAGGTGACGCAATCAGCTTCGGCTGCGAAGACTACGTTGTGACGTTGCCGGACATCGAGAAATTTGTCGGCTACAAGATTCCGACGGCCAGCATTGAGCACGACCTGCTGCCAGAACTGAAACGCCCGCCACCGAAGCCTCGTCGCAAACCCGGCGCTCACGGTCGGTGGTGGCCAGCGCTCCGGCAATCGGCGGCCGCGCAGTCGCCGGCCTGGCTAGACTTCAGGCGATCAGATCGACCAGCGCGTCAACGGCATCGAAATCGGCCAGCTCGCGCAGGCGGCTGCTCGCTGTCGGGTTTGCGAATCCCAATCACATGACGTATCCCGTAGTCGCGTGCGGAACTGCAGCACTGGCAGGCTGTCGTCCGCAAACAGGCTGCTGCGGATATCGAACGGCTCCACCGCGTTCAGGCGTCCCCAGAAATCCGCGACTTCCTTTGGCACTCCGAAGTCATGACTGGAATAAATGGCATCAAAATAGCTGTCGAGTCCGGTCCTTGCCAGTTTCAGCCTGAGAATGCCCGACATGAGCGTTGGTGACCAGAACCAGCCGTTTGCCCATGTTCGCTGATGCGCGTGAGAAATTTCGGCACGCCGGGCAAGAAAGCGAATTTCATGCGACACGTTGTGCTTGAGGCCCTGCAGATCCAGGTCCAGGGTCTCGGCCCAGAAATCCAGGCAGTACCATTCCAGGGTGCCCCGTCGCGCTTCGAACTCCGGCGTCAGCCTGCGCAACACCTCGTCACGCTCGAAGACCATGCCGATCGCCGTAGTGCGCCGGCACCAGCTCGCTCCAGAACCAGCGTGTCAAAACGCAGATCCAGCAAGGTGCCGTCCATGTCCAGCATGACCGTCGACACTTCCTGCCAGTCGATGACCGGTTGCTTTACACTTGGCTTGCCATAACAATACGCCGCCCGCGAACAGATGCTAACATGCTATGAACGATCCCGATCTGCCAAAGCTGCTGGATGCAGGCTGCGAAATAGCGCGCCAGGCCGGCGACAGGATACTGGAAATCTACGACACCGACTTTGACGTGACCAGTAAGCAGGACGATTCACCGCTGACGGCGGCTGATCTCGCCGCCCACCACTGCATCAGGGATCGGGCTTGCAGAGCTGACACCCTGCGCTGCCGTTGCTGTCGGAGGAATCCCGCGCGCTGCCCTGGGCACGCGCTCGGCCTGGGACACCTACTGGCTGGTCGATCCGCTCGACGGCACCAAGGAATTCGTCAAGCGCAACGGCGAGTTCACCGTGAACATTGCCCTGATTCGCGACCATGAGCCGGTGCTGGGCGTGGTCCATGTGCCGGTCACCGGCCTGACCTACGGCGGCGCGCGGGGCATCGGGGCATTTAAACTGCCGGACGCGGGCGATCGTCAGCGCATTTCGGTCAGGGTACCCGCGGTTTCACCGCTGCGGGTGGTGGGTTCACGCTCTCATCCGGCCCCGGGCCTGGCCGCATTTCTGGCCAAGCTCGGGCCCCATGAAATCATGCCGATGGGCAGCTCACTGAAATTCTGCCTGGTGGCTGAAGGCGGCGCCGACGTTTACCCGCGTCTCGGGCCGACTTCGGAATGGGACACGGCGGCGGCCCAGGCGGTGGTGGAATGCGCGGGTGGCCGCGTCCTGGTCGCAGACGGGCAGCCGCTGTCTTACAACTGCAAAGACAGCGTGCTCAATCCGCACTTCCTGGTGGTTGGTGACCTCGGGCACCAATGGCCGACGTTCGGGTGAACAGCACAATCAGCGCCAGCATGGCCCGAATGCCGGTTCGCGTCTAAGATATAAAGACCATGGAAGATAACGTCGATACCGAAGGCTTCGAACAACTGCGTCAGCTGAAGGAGCTGCGGATTGAACATCGTGATCTCGATGACGTCATCATCCGCCTGAACGCCGACAGCAATGTTGACCAGCTGCGCCTGCGCCGGCTGAAAAAACGCAAACTCCAGCTCAAGGACCTCATTGCCAAATTGGAAAGCGAGCTGATCCCGGACCTGAACGCCTAGCCGTGGGCAAACAAACAGCTGGCGCCTGACTGTCCTGCGGCCGCGACGGACTTACTCATGTTCATCCTCGCTGCCCTGCCGCTTGCCGATATGTTTCTGTCCACGCGCAGCTGCCAGCAGCACCTGACGATGGCGCTCCCGTAGCGCGACTCTGCGCGCTTCGCTCAGCCTGGCTGCGCAATACGGGCAGCTCACACCGGCCTCATAGTCTGGCTGTGCCATGTCCTCGGCAGTGAGTGGCTGCCTGCAACCATGGCAAATCCCAAGTTCACCGTGACGCAATCCGTAACCGACCGCAACGCGCTGATCGAAAACAAAGCATGAACCGTTCCACAGGCCCCGCTCCTGCGGAATCTGCTCGAGATACGCCAGAATCCCCCCAGCCAGCTGGTAGACCTCCTCGAAGCCGTTCTCCAGCATCCATGCGGAGGCCTTTTCACAGCGAATCCCGCCCGTACAGAACATGGCCACCCTGGGGTGGGTGGCAGGATCCAGATGCCGGCGCACGTACCCGGGAAACTCGCTGAACGAGGTGGTGCCGGGATCTACCGCGCCGACAAACGTGCCCGCCTCCACCTCGAAGTGGTTGCGGGCATCGATGACCAGCACCTCGGGGTCTTCCAGCAGTCGATCCCAGTCGCCCGGCGCCACATGCTGGCCCGTGCGCCGCCGGGGATTCGAATCTGGCTGACCCAGTGTGACGATCTCTTCACGCACCTTGACCTTCAGTCGGTAGAACGGCATTTCATCAGCAGCGGACGACCTGACCTGCAGGTCAACGAAACGTGGGTCTTCAGTGAGCTGCAGCAGCCATCTTTCGACCGCCTCCGGCGACCCTGCGAGGGTCGCGTTAACGCCCTCCTCCGCCAGTATGACGGTGCCGAGCAGGCCCTCCGATTCGGCTCGCCGCCTGAGCTCCGACGCCAGTGCCTTGCAATCGGGCAGGGCCACGAAGCGATAGAAGGTCACAACCCGGATGCCACCGATTCTGCCAGTCGCGCTCATTGCGTGGAAATTCTGTCGATGCTCAGTAATGCGGCGGCGGCGCATCGTCATCGATCGCTTCCCCTGCCGGCACCTCCAGAACGCGCTGCTTCAGCTCGGCCAGGGCCTGCTCCAGCAGGAAGAGCCTCCGGTCCTGCGCCACAACGGTGGCGTCAAGCGACTGAACAAGGTCATCCAGAAACGCAAGGCGGGTTTCCATCTCAATCATCGGGTTATTCACACAGTCTCTCCGCAGTTGCTATTCCTGCGTCACCCGCAGGATGCTGTGACGAATTTCTTCACTGAGCACATATTGCGCATTCTCGCTGACCGTCCGCAGCGTGTCATCGAATTCGAGCTTGCCCTCTGCGCTGACCGTAACCACGCCGGAAAACTTAAGCTCGTTGATAAAGCCGCGAAAAAGCTCGCGCGCAAAGAAATCCGGGGCATCCATCTGGTAAATAATGGACATCCGGCGGGCCATCAGCTGGCAGAGCGTTTCAAGATCCTGCTGAGAAATCTTGCCCGATCCATGCGTTCTGAGTAAGGAGATGACCAGGTAGTAGCGCTCCAGTATTTGCAGAGTGGTCTGTGCCAGCGTCGACAGCTGACCCGCAAACTTTGAGCTTACAGGCGGGCGCGAAAGGCGGCGGCCCATTCGCGACTCGTTCAGGAGGCCCAGATCCTTCATCATCTTCACCACACCCTCGATGGCGGCATCCAGTTCCTCATCCGCATAAGGAAGAAACAGTTCTGCACGGATCGATGGGTAGGCCATTTTGCACAGGTCAATCAGGCGTGCCTTGCTCAATGACTCGTTATGCAGGAACCCGCAGGCGACCAGCGAGGGCAGCGCGACAAGGTGCAGAATGTTGTTGCGAAAATAGGTGGCCAATACCGCCTGATCGCCGGCGAGCGTCAGGATGTCACCCAGCTCATGCTTGCGCCGGGCCAGCAGACCAATGTCCTCGCCTTCAGAAATCACGTCGTGTCCCGATATCCCGGGCACCGTAATCAGGCTGGACGAACGCGTCCCGGCAATCAGCGCCTGCAACATCTCCAGCTGCCTGACCAGAGTCTGCTCGGCCATCGCCTGGCGAGGCGTGGCAAGCAGTACCAGGGCCAGCAAGTTCACAGGGCTGACGGCGGTGGCCTGGTTGATGCGCACCATGATGTCTTCGGCAAGCCCGGCGACCGTATCGCTCAGCCACACCGGCTTTTCTTCCCCGGCATATGACCCGTCGCGCCAGCCCGGCGCATGCTCGTCCAGGTAGGCGCCTACATCAATGGCAGCACCAAAGGAAAGTTGCACGGTGCCAAACTCGCTGCGAAGAATCTTCAGCGAACGCAGAAAACCCAGCCAGCTCTCCTTGCCTTTTGGCTTGCCGCTCAGCTCACCAATATAGCTTTGCCCCTCGACCAGTCTGTCGTAACCGATGTACACCGGCACAAACGCCAGCGGCTTGTCGGGCTGACTGAGAAAACTGCGCACCGTCATCGACAGCATGCCTGGCTTGGGTCGCAGCAGCCGACCGGTGCGCGAACGACCCCCTTCAATGAAGTATTCGATGGACACACCCTTGGCGAGATTCGCGCGCAGGTACTCGTGGAATACGGCCGCGTATACCTTGTTACCCCTGAAACTGCGGCGTAGAAAAAACGCACCGCCACGCCGCAGCACGCCCCCCAGCAACGGCAGATTGAGATTCAGGCCGGCCGCAATGTGGGGGGGCACGAGCCCATGGCGGTACAGAACATACGACAACAGCAGGTAGTCGATATGGCTGCGATGGCAGGGCACATAAATGATCGTGCGACTGCGCGACAGCTCGATCACCTCGTCCATGTGGCGCACCGCGATTCCGTCGTAAAGCCGGTTCCACAGGCGCTCGAGAATGCGCTCGGCCAGCGTCACAAAACCAGGCGAATAATCGGCGGCAATTTCCAGGGCGTACTCCCGCGCACGCTCTCTGACCTCCCGCTCATCGCTTTTGCTCGCGAGTGCTTCCCTTTTGATCTGGCTGCTCACTGCGGGCGCTTCCAGAAGCTCCCCGATCAGGGTATTGCGATGGGAGAGATCCGGCCCTATCGCCGCCGTGCGCACGCCCTTGAAGTGCACACGCAGTAGCCTGGCAAGCTTGCGCGCGGCATTCTCTGCCTGCATGTCCGGCTCCAGCTCTGCCCGCGCAGACAGCGGCTGACCAAACTGCACGAGGACTGTGCGACCGTGCAGGAGGATGGTCAGAAACTTGCGCAACCGCCCCTGTGGCAGCCAGCGCTCGGCAAACAACGCCTTGAAGACCGAGGTTTCTTTCTGTGGAGCGCGCCCCCAGAAAATAGATACGGGTACCAGCTGCACGTCCAGCCCGGAATCGCCAACTACCGCCCCGGCGATTTCGTGCAGCAGCGGTGGTATCTGTGATTCCACTCGCTTGAGAATCCACCCGCGCATGCGACGCGTGGCGAATACGGCATGTGATGATCTGCGTTCGCCTAACTCGAGCTCACGGGTCGGGCGCGGAAGGCCCGCGTCTCGCGTCTCGCGGTCGAGTACCAGCAAATCGGACAGCGCGCGCATTTCCAGTGCATAGCACACCGGCAATTGCGGATCGATCCCGAGTGTCGACACATCTCCGGGCAGCACCTTGGTCCGCACCCAAAGCGCCAGCAGGCGCCTCGCGACACCGATGCCGAGCCGGTCCAGCCCGAGATAGCGATTCACCGGCGCGCGTCCGTTAGTCGCCAGCGCCGGGCATGTGGCCGCTGACTAACAGGTGGCGATCACTCACTGCCTGCACCTGAAGATGCTGCAAGCCTGCGGCGGACAGCTGATCCTCGACTTCGCTGCACTCAAACGCCGCCAGCAGCGAGTTATAGAAGTCGGTCTTGAGCACGTCCGGCTCATTAGCGGCATAGAGCTCGACGAGCGCCGCCGCCTCTTCCGTATTCGGGGGGCGCATGAGATCCATAACCAGCACCGCAGCACCGGGCGCGGCAAAACGCCGAACCGTATCCCACAGCACTCGCGGCGAATGCAGATGATGCAGCAGGCTGTTGCTGATGATCGCCGCATGAGCCGCTGGTGCCAGCTCCAGATCGGGGAGCGTGGCCTCGACCAGGCGAACGCGCCCGTCGGCGTCCGGCCAGCTGGAACGGGCCGCGCGCGCACGCTCAAGCATTGCGGCAGAACCGTCTACGGCATCCACAGTGCAGCCCGGCCAGCGTTGCGCAAAGCGGAAACTGATATCGGCGGGTCCGCAACCGAGATCAAGCACGGCGCCCGCGCCGGGCCAAGCGGGGAAAGCCGATTCGAACAAGCCCAGGAAGAGCGCGTTGGGCTCTGCAAAGTCGGCCTGCGCATAGGCCAGCGCCTGGGCCTCATCGTCCATCAGTTCAGGTTCGGTAATCCGCTGCATCAAGGTGCTCCCAGGGAATGTTCGCAAGCTGTTGCGCAGGGCCTGACGGACTGAGCTGAGCTCAGTCGCGCGGCCCCCACAGTCGCTCATCAAGGCTCATTTGCCAGCCGAAACGTCGCATGTCGATTCGCCCGCCGGCGACCAAAACCCCTTCCGCGCGCAGGCGCTGCGCCTGCCGGCGGAAGCCGCTGCTGCCGGGTTCAAAGGCCAGCTGCCCACTTGCCCGAACCACTCTGTGCCAGGGCAGCGCATGTCCCGCCGGAAGCTCGCTGAGGACCCGCCCGACCAGTCGCGCCCGGCGCGGCAAACCGGCGAGTTCAGCCACCCTGCCATAGGCACACACGCGTCCGGCCGGAATGCTTGCTACCACCTCGCTGATGGCCCTCACGCGATCATCGGTGCCCGCTACCCCTCGGCCGGTCGCGCGCACCACGCTACCAGTGGATGCCCTTGGTGAACTGCGCAAGCGCGATCTGCTCCGGCGAAGCCTGCGGCGCCTTGCCTCCCTTGTCGCCCTTGGCGGCCGTCGAATCCGGGAACATCTGGTAAGCCGTATTCATGCCAACCTCTGTCATCTTCGGCGCCAGCAGGTGCAGTATCTGCGCGGTCACGCCCAGGCGCGTGGCAATTCGGATGGGACGCCGGATGATCGCATCGGCCACCATATCGGCAGCCTCCTCCGGGCCGATTGTCGGAACATTTTCATACATCTTGGTGGGCGCAATCATCGGCGTGCGCACCAGCGGCATGTTGATGGTCGTGAAGCGCACGTTGCGATCGGAATACTCGGAGCCCGCGCAGCGAGTGAATGCATCCAGCGCCGCCTTGGAGGCGACGTAGGCCGAGAATCGCGGGGCGTTACTCAGCACACCGATCGAAGAAATGTTGATGATGTGTCCGCGGCGCCTCTGCCGCCATGCCGGGCAGAAAGCCGAGTATCAGGCGCAGCGCAGCCATAATAATTGAGCTGCATGGTGCGCTCGAAGTCGTGGAAGCGATCGTAGGAATGCTCGATGCCCCGGCGGATCGAACGCCCGGCATTGTTGACCAGAATGTCGACATGGCCGTGGTCGGCCAGCACATTTTTGACCAGAGCGCTGCACATGATGCAGGCATCTGACAGGTCGGCCGTGTAGCTACTGACCTCGCCACCTTCCGCCTTGATCAGATCGGCCGTTTCAGCGAGCTTTTCCTCGCCGCGCGCGACGAGGACCACCTTGGCGCCCGCCTCTCCGAGCTTGATAGCCGTGGCCTGGCCGATGCCCGACGAGGCGCCGGTCACCACCACGACCTTGCCCTTCACCCGACCGCTCAAGCGTGTGGTCGACGAAAAGATCCGGATCCAGGTGGCGTTCCCAGTAGTCCCACAGCCTCCAGGCGTAGTCCTGAGATCCGGCACCCGGATATCGCTGTCCTCGAGCGCTGCTTCTGCTTCCCGGTTATCGAAACGCGTCGGGTAATTGACGAAGCTGAGCATGCCCGGCGGCAGGCCCAGATCGTCAAGAACCGCGGCGATCATGCGCCGGACCGGCGAGATCGAGCCGATGCCCTTCCAGACATAGTCCGGCACAAAACCGAACATGCGCGCGTTGATGCGCAGCGTCATTTCCGGTGCATGCGCCGCCCGGGCAAATATATTCAGCACATCGCCAATGCGCCGCGCGTCCGGATCGGTCAGGTGGAAGCACTTGCCGTCCAGGCCTTGCTTGTGCGCAATGTGATCCATGGCGGCGGCCACGAAGTCCACCGGCACGATATTGATCCGGCCGCCTTCGACGCCGATCGTGGGCATCCAGCGTGGCAGGGTGCGGCGCATCTTCTGAATCGCCTTGAAGTAATAGTAGGGGCCATCGATCTTGTCCATTTCGCCGGTGCGGGAATCGCCGACCACGATACCCGGGACGATAGATGCGCCAGGGCACGCGAGCATTCTTTCCGGACCACCGCTTCGGATTCATGCTTGGTGCGAAAGTAGGGATGGTCGAGGCCTTCAGCCTCTTCGAACATGTCCTCCCGGAACACACCGTTGTACATACCAGCCGCTGCAATCGAACTCGCCAGGTGAAAAGTCCCTGCTTCGATTGCCTCTGCGAACTGCACCGCTGCGCGGGTCCCCTCGATGTTGACCTGCTCCTGCACCTCGGCACTCGCGTCCAGGTCATAAACGGCAGCCAGATGAAAGACGTGATCGATCTTTCCTTTCAGCGCCTTGGTCTTCGCCGCGCTCACGCCCAGGCGTTTTTTCGTCAGGTCGCCTTTCACCTCGATGAGGCGGTCGTTGCCGACAGCATACTTTTCGCGCAGTGCAGCGACCTGCCCGGCGCTCGACTTGCGGACCAACAGGTAGACCGTGCCACCACGCTCCAGCAGCCTGGCCACCAGACGCTTGCCAATAAACCCGGTGCCACCGGTAACGAAATAATTCATAGCCGTCTTCCCACGCAGTTTCTTGTGACCCGGGCGGAGGGCCCGGGCAGGTGTTGTTGAGGGTCAGCCAGTATACGCTAAGAAAACGGGCGATTTCACACCCACCGCTCTTCAGGGCCGGAAGCGCAGCCTTCCGGTCAGCAGCTGAGCGAACATCACGAAGTCACCAATCAGGCTGTACAGAGGGTGAGTGAAAGTGGCCGGCCGATTTTTTTCAAACACGGCGTGACCGAGCCATGCGAAGCCGTAGCCGAACACGGGCAGCAGCCAGAACAGGCGCGGCTGACCGGAAAACAGCGCATACACAGCAGTAGCAATTACCAGCAGCGTGCCCGTAAAGTGCATGCGCCGGCAGTTGGCATTCTGATGTTGTGAAAGGTAATAAGGATAGAAATCACTGAAGCCGGAAAACTTCTTCGCCACCAACTGCTTCCTCACAGATCAGAACGTACCTTGTAGTTACCCCGGCTTTCATCGTAATCCAGGGTCAGCAGCTTGTGCCCTGAAGCATCTTCCAGCATTTCCGAAAAACTGCGGTAACCGTAGTAGGTCTCATCAAATCCAGGATGCACGCGCCGCAGCGTCTGCTTGACCAGCGAACCCCAGACCGGATCGTAATCAGCTTGCAGGGAATGGACGATGCCCATCAGCATGTCCAGCGCCTCATCTTTCTTGCTCTTGCTGGTACCTTTTTTCTTGCGCGTTGTGGACTTTTTTCGGGCCCGCCTGATCAGGTCATCGTAATAAATGAACTCATCGCAGTTGGCGATCAGCAGGTCAGACGTTGAGCTCTTCACGCCGCAGCCGATCACGCGCTTATTGTTCTCTTTCAATTTGGAAGCGAGTGGCGAGAAATCGCTGTCACCGGACACCAGCGCAAAAATATCGATATGTCCTTTTGCGTAGCACAGATCCAGGGCGTCCACGACCATGCGAATATCGGCGCTGTTCTTGCCGCTCATGCGCGTCTGCGGAATATCGATCAACTCGATTCCGTGACTGTGAAACTCGCGAATTGCAGCACGGTAGTTGCTCCAGTCGCTGTAGGCACGCTTGTAAACAAGGCGCCCCTTTTCGAGCAGCCTTTTCAGAACCAGATCAATCTGGAATTTGTCCTCTTTCATATCGCGGACGCCGAGCGCCAGGTTTTCGAAGTCTACAAAGACAGCAATCAGGGGTTCATCAGACATAAGTTGTTTCCAAAGTGAGTTCAGGCCATCGCTTCAAGGCTCGCCATGGTGGCCTCGGCGAAAGCTTCGTCTTCGGTCAGCGGCCTGACCTTCTCGCTGATATTAATGACCAGAAAATCGGACGGATGGTCCTGCGCAATGCCAACGACCAGATTCACACGGCCCTTACGGCGATCCTCTTCCGTCGTGGTTTCCCGATCGCATTTGGCAAACCACGCCTGGCCGGGCTTGAGATCGCCAAACGCGCCCAGCGCGTGGCAGCGCATGAGAAACTCTTCCGCTTTGCCCTGCAGTCTCTGCCAGAGTTCCGGGCCGTTCTTCTCGAAAGCAGCCCAGCCGGTGCCGTTGCGGATGCTGGCAATTACCATCAGCGCAAATCGCCGCCGGGAAAGGCTGCGCCACTCCGGCGCCGGACAATCCGGGCCAGCCAGGGTCCGATCGCCCTGAATTATTCTGATGCTGCGCCCATGCCCGCGCAGGCAATTGATCCCGCTTGCTATCATGCTCTCGGCTTCGTAGCTATCAATCTCATCGGCGAAACGCCGCACGCCCCGCAGCGGCGCGTGCGTTGCGCCCAGTGACTGCCATGGGCCCGACTCCGCATCCATGCGCGCGATCATCCCTGCAACGGTGCCGCAGGGCGCAAACTCGGAACGCCCACCATGCACCTCATCATCCATAATTACGCGCGGATAGAACAGCGCAACATTTTCGTTGCTGATGCCGAGGTCAGCCAGCCCGGCCACCGCATCGTCCGGCGAGCGCCAGGCGACGGGCGGGTCGGCTATATATATAGCCTTGTGGCCCCTGCAGAATTCGCCCGCAAAACGCCGGGCACTCAAACCAAGATCATGGTTACGGGTCGGCGGCGGGACACATAGGAGGTTGAAGTCCGGACCATTGTTCAGCGCATACAGTCCCGACTGTTCCCGCTTCGACCCGATAATGTCGTTATCAGTCAGCGCCCGTCCATCGTCGCCATCGCCCGCACCCGGAACATAGCCGCGGTCTGCGCCGCGACCGAGGCCCAGCGTCGCTTCCGGGCGCTGTTCAGGCACACTGTCGCTGACCCTGACGAGGGTGGATTCATGCAATGCGTCTTTCACGAAATGCTCTGAATCTGCGCGGGTGGAGAGCCGGTTGAATATCTCCTGATCCTCGACGATGGCCGAGCCCACGCCGCGCATACGCTGAATAGTCAGATTGAAGCGATCCGGAAGATCGCGGGTATTGTCGTAATCCACTGCGGCACGCAGCACCTCGCCCGCGCCCGGGTGCAGTGCGCGCAGCACGAGCGTGTCGCGGCCTGCCGGCAGGCGAAGCGTATTGTGTGCGCCGCCATTGATGACCCGGACTATAATCGCCTCACTGCCCCCGTTCAGGAAGAAATGCCGGACCGCGTAGCTCATGGTGCTCGGCATCCACAGGCCGCCGAACAGTTGCTCGAACTCTTCGAAGCTGCCGATCGTCAGGGGAAAGTGAACCGGACCGCGACGTGCGCGGCCTATAAATGCGGTGACCGAAGTCGGTGCCATTGGGATGGACTCCGCTTCGCTTGCCCCCACCGCCACGTAGATGCCGGTATCCTCCAGTTCGGACACAGCCACTCCGGTGGTGCCCCCAAGGGGCGTCAACGCTCAGTCTAAACCTAAAGCGCGCCAGGTACGAGTACCACGCGGAAAATCCCGCTAGAATTCCAGGCTGGCCCGCGAGGAATCTGGCGAATGCGCGAAAGACACGTGATCGACACCCACAAAGGCATTACCGGCCTGGTGATTCTCGGCCTGATCGCCTGGCAGGACGCGTGGCGCAATCCGGCGGCGCTGACCTACCTGGCCATGCATGGCGGCTATGGACTGATGTGGGTCGTCAAAAGCAGATTGTTCCCTGACAAGAGCTGGGAGAAGCCCTGCTCCTTACCCAGGGCGGCCGTGATCTGGGTGGCACTCAGCCTGTACTGGATCGCGCCCTGGCTCCTTATCACCAGCGGCGCACGACCCGAGGCCTGGCTGACTGCCCTGTCGGTCACCCTGTTCGCCAGCGGCGTGTTCCTGCATTTTTGCTCGGACATGCAAAAATTCACCGCGCTGCAGCTACAGCCAGGACATCTGATCAACTCTGGGCTCTTCAGCCGCTTGCGCAACCCCAACTATCTGGGTGAGCTGCTGATATATCTCGTCTTTCGCGACGCTCGCGATGCACTGGCTTCCGTACGCCGTGCTCGCGCTTTTCGTTTTGTTTTACTGGCTGCCCAACATGCTGCGCAAGGATCACTCGCTGTCGCGCTATCCGGAGTTTGCCGCCTAGCGTGAACGCAGCTGGTTATTTATCCCATTCGTATTCTGATGCCGGGACGCCTGCACATCCTGCGCGGAGCTGTATATGAACGATGACAGGCTGGAAAAGCTGGCACGCGAACTCGAACGACACGAGGACTATCGGGTCATTCGACGCTATCGACGTCCCCGGCTCTATAACGATCCGGATCCCGCACTGACCGCGGCCGGCGAGATGCGGCGCGGTGTTTTTCTCGACGTCGAAACGACCGGCCTGGACGCCGCCACAGATCAGGTTATCGAGCTGGCCCTGGTGCCCTTTGAATTCAGCACCGATGGCCGCATTTTCAGGGTCCTTGAGGAATACGATGGGCTGCGCGATCCTGGCATACCTATCCCGCCCGACATCACGCGTCTCACCGGCATTTCTGACCAGATGGTGGCCGGACAGGCACTGGACGCCGAACGCATCGCCGCTATCGTTGAGCCCGCGCACCTGATCGTCGCCCACAATGCCGCCTTTGACCGACCGTTTGCCGAGCAGCTGGACAGCAGGTTTGCTGCGAAAGCCTGGGCCTGTTCCATGACCGAGGTCCCGTGGCGTGAAGAGAGCATAGAAGGCGCGAAGCTGGACTACCTCGCGTATCGCTACGGATTTTTCTACGATGCCCATCGCGCCACCGGCGATTGCCTGGCCGGCATCCATCTGCTCGCACAGCTGCTGCCCGTGAGTGGCGCCACCGTTCTGGCAGCGCTGCTCGAGCGTGCGCGGAGCAAAACCATGCGGATCTGGGCCGAAGGCAGCCCCTATCGATTCGAAGGACAAGCTGAAAAGCCGCGCCTACCGCTGGAACGCTGGCGACGACGGGCGCCGCAAATCCTGGTACAAGGATGTCGCCGAAGCGGACGTCACGGCGGAGCTCGATTTCCTCAGGCAGGATGTCTACGGCGGGCGCCTTCCGGATCTGCCGATGGACACAATTAACGCATTTAATCGATTTTCTTCGCGGGTCTGACCACGTGCGAGCCCGCAATGGCCACAGCCAGAGCGATGAGCAGCGGCACGAGCCGCTCAAGCACATCTCCGGGAGCGTCCGGGCGCGAATGCAAGAAGACCGTGAGCCCGAAACCACACAGCATGCAAGCCAGGATAGCGCGGCTGTCGACCTCCCGCCCGAGCGCCTTCATCACCACCAGCGGGCCGAATGCCGAGCCCACCGCGTGCCAGGCAAACAGAACGCGTGAGAAAATTCGATCGGGCGCATAGATTGCCAGCAACACAGCCAGCGCGCACAGCACCACCACGACCCAGCGGGACGCTGACAGCTGCGCTTGATGCCCGCGCTTCAGATTGCCAAGATCGTGCGCTACGGCCGATGCTGCCACCAGCAGCTGACTGTCTGCCGTTGACATGATCGCGGACAACACCGCGGCAATAATAATGCCGGCAAGTACAGGTGGCAGCAGCGTATTGGCGACTGCATACAGCACCTGTTCGTCCGCCCCTTCCGCGCCGATCATCAGCAGGCGCGCAGCGAGCCCGAGCAGCAGCATGCCCGCGTAGACCATGCAGGCCCAGAGCACCGCGATCACCCGCGCCTGGCGCAAGGCGCGCTCGTCGCGCAGGGCCATGAATCGATTGATCACGTGCGGCTGACCCGGATAGCCGAGCCCGATGCCCAGCGTGCCAAGGACGAAACCCGCACCCGCCAGGCCGGCATAAACGCCGGTGGCATTGAGCTCGATACGGCGGACCCTGAGTCAGCAGCCCTTCAACGAGTGCCGCCGGCCCGCCCACTGCGATCAGTGCGGCGACCGGTAACACCACGGCGCTCAGCGCCATCAGCAATCCCTGCAGCGTGTCGGTAACGCTGACCGCCCAGAATCCGCCCAGCAGGGTGTACAGCAGAATGATGGTCGCGCCGGTGAGGATCGCCACGTCGGTCCGCATGCCGAAGGTACTCGCAAACGCGCCACCGGCTGCCTGAAACTGTGAGGCGACATAAAAGATAAACGAAAAAAGAATAATCACGCTTGCGACCCGCACGATCAGCGGATACAGCGGATCATGGCGATCGCCGCTGATGACGTCGGTCACGGTCACCGCACCGCTTGCCCGACTCTCACGCATCAGCCGCGGGGCGATGAAATACCAGTTGATCAGGAATCCGGAGACCGTGGCCGGAAACAGCCACAGAGCAGGCAGACCAAGCGAGAACGCTGCCCCGCTGACCCCGAGAAGTGTCCAGGCCGAGGATGAACTTGCCGAGGCGCTGATCGCCGCCACCAGCGGCCCCAGCCGGCGACCGCCAAGGAAAAAATCAGCATTGTCCCGAGTGCGCCGATTGGCCCACAGACCGATGCCAAGCAGCGTCAGCTTGTAGATCACCAAGGTCAGCAGAATCGCCGTAGTCTTGTCCACTTTGTTCCCCGCGCAAGCGTCCCGCTAAGCTATCACAGTGCCGCACTCACTTTGCAACCGACGGCATGCGCTACACTGGCTGCGGCCTCTCTCGGGCCATCACGAAACGGCGACAGCGGAGCAAGCAGCATGACCCGTGACAGACGCGTGACAACCGGACCAGGCTGGCGCTTCTGGATCGATCGCGGCGGCACTTTTACCGATGTGATCGGTGCGGGACCCGACGGTGGGCTCGTGTCGCGCAAGCTGCTGTCAGGTCAGCATGGGTCCGATGGCGATGCTGCGCTGGCAGGGATACGCGACATTCTCGGCGTCGCGAAGGGCGATGCCCTGCCCGCAGCAATCGTGACGGAACTGCGCATGGGCACCACCGTCGCAACAAACGCACTGCTCGAACGCACGGGCGCGCCCGCCGCGCTGCTCATTACCTGCGGTTTCGCGGATGCGCTGCGCATCGCTTACCAGAACCGGCCAGACCTTTTTGCCCTGGACATTCGCCTGCCAGACCCGCTCCATGCGAGGGTCGTTGAATGCGCCGAGCGCCTGGGTCCGAACGGGGAAATTATCGAGCGGCTCAATGAGGCCGCACTCGAGCGGGACCTCGCTACCCTGCTCGAAGAAGGCATTTCCTCACTGGCGATCGTCTTCATGCACGCCTATCGACATCCCCGTCACGAGCAGGCGGCGGCTGCCCTGGCGCGGCGGATGGGCTTTTCCCAGGTATCGGTGTCCCATGAACTCAACCCCGTCATCAAGCTGATAGCACGCGGCGACACCACGCTGGTGGACGCCTATCTGAATCCCTTGCTCCACTGCTACGTCGAGGAGGTCCGAAAGCAGCTTGCCGAGCTGGGCGGGGTGCAGCGACTTCGCTTCATGCAAAGCAGCGGCGGGCTGACCGATGCGGACCGTTTCAGGGGCAAGGACAGCGTGCTGTCCGGGCCTGCGGGCGGCATCGTAGGCATGTCCGAAAGCGCCCGGCTGGAGGGTTTCCGACAGGTCATCGGTTTCGACATGGGCGGCACCTCGACGGACGTCTCTGTTTACAACGGCGAGTTTGAACGCAGCGAAGAAACCGAGGTAGCCGGCACTCGCATCCGGGCCGCCATGCTAAAGATCCACACGATTGCCGCCGGCGGCGGATCAATACTGCATTACACCGACGGCCGCCTGCAGATCGGCCCGCAGTCTGCAGGCGCGCGACCCGGTCCCGCGGCCTATGGGCTGGGCGGCCCGCTGACCGTGACCGACAGCAATGTGCTGCTTGGCCGACTGCGGCCCGAGTTTTTTCCAGCGCTACTCGGCGAAGACGGACGCTCACCCTTGCAGCCCGATGTCGTCAGGGAAAAATTCACCGCGTTGGCCGCGCAGGTCAGCAGCAGCGGTTTTCACATCGAACCGGAAGCACTGGCCGAGCAGTACCTGCAAATCGCAGTGATGCACATGGCCAATGCAATCAAACATATCAGCGTGCAACGTGGTCACGATCTCAGTCGTTATGTGCTTGCCTGTTTCGGCGGCGCCGGTCCCCAGCATGCGTGCGACGTGGCAGACGCCCTCGGCATCACCCGGGTACTGATTCACCCACTCGCCGGACTGCTGTCCGCCTGGGGCATCGGACTCGCGCCGGTGACCAGCTTTCGTGAGCAAACGCTGCGCACGCCTTTGAACGAGCGTGGCTTTGATCTGACAGAACAGACCCGCCTGCGGCTCCAGCAGGAAGTCCTTGCAGAGCTCGCGGCCCAGGGTCACTGCGAATCCGGGCTGATTACACTCGACTGCCAGGTCAGGCTGCGCTACGCCGGTACGGACACGAGCCTGCCCGTCACCATGGACCAGCCCGCACAAATGACCGCGCAGTTCACGAAGTATCACAGCCAGAGATTCGGCTTCGCGTTTCCGGATCAGGAACTTGTTGTCGAGAGCGTGTGGATCGAGGCCGCCGCACGAGACAGCGAAGCCGGTAGGTCCTCTGTGAATGCGGCGCGCACCCCGTCGGGCAGTATTGAGCCGCTTGCTGTGAGGCCGGTTCGCTTTGCCGGCAGCTGGCAGGAAACGCCATTTTTTGACCGCGGACACCTGCTGCCGGGTGCGCAGCAGGAGGGTCCCGCTATCCTGCTGGAAAACGGTGCGACAACGGTGGTCGCCCCGGGTTGGCACGCAGAAGTCAGCCCGCACAATCAGATTTTGCTTCGCAGGCGCGACCCGCCGAAGTCCGCCAGTGAACGCGACACCGAGGTCGACCCGGCCCGGCTGGAAATCTTTAACAATCTGTTCATGCACATCGCAGAACAGATGGGCGCCGTGCTTCGGAACACCGCGCGTTCGGTCAATATTAAAGAGCGACTCGATTTCTCCTGCGCGGTATTCGATGGCCAGGGACAACTGGTGGCCAACGCGCCCCACATGCCTGTCCACCTTGGCTCCATGGGGGAGAGCGTCAAGGCTGTCATCGCCGACAATCCGGGCATGGGTCCGGGCGATGTCTACATGCTGAACGACCCGTACCGAGGTGGCACGCACCTGCCGGATATCACCGTAGTCACACCTGTCTTTGCGCGCGATCGGCGCAAGGCTGATTTTTTTGTTGCTTCACGCGGCCATCACGCCGACATTGGCGGCATCAGTCCCGGTTCGATGCCGCCTGCCAGCAGGACCATCGACGAAGAAGGCGTCCTGTTCACGAATTTTCTGTTGGTCCGGGAAGGCCGCTTCGCCGAGGAGCAACTGCTCGCAGCGCTCACCAAAGCGCACCACCCCGCCCGCAACCCGGCGCAGAACATCGCGGATCTGAAGGCCCAGGTGGCGGCGAACCAGCAGGGCCTTGCGCTGCTGAATGAGTGCATCGCGTACTACGGTCGCGAGGTGTGCCTGGCCTACATGCAGCACGTCCAGGATAACGCCGAAGAAGCGGTGCGCAACGTCATCAGCAGGCTGACTGACGGGCGCTTCGAATACGCCATGGATAACGATCTGGTCATCCGGGTCGCTGTCACCGTCAACCAGGCGGCGCGCACGGCCTGCGTAGACTTCACAGGAACGTCAGCCCAGCACGACGGGAATTTCAACGCGCCCTACGCCGTCTGCTGTGCCGCCGTGCTGTACGTTTTTCGCTGCCTCGTAAACGCCCCTGTGCCCCTCAACGCGGGGTGCCTGAAGCCCATCGAGATCCGTGTCCCCGAGGGCAGCCTGTTGAACCCGCGGCCGCCGGCCGCGGTGGTAGCCGGCAATGTGGAAACCTCTCAGTGCATCACCGATGCGCTGTTCGGCGCATTGGGGGTCGTCGCAGCAGCGCAAGGCACCATGAACAACTTTACGTTTGGTGACGCGCGTCACCAGTACTACGAGACGATTGCAGGAGGCTCGGGCGCAGGGCCCGGCTTCCCCGGCTGCGATGCCGTGCAGACCCACATGACCAACTCGCGCCTTACCGATCCGGAAGTGCTGGAACTGCGGTTTCCCGTGCTGGTGCGCGAGTTTTCGATTCGCGCCAACTCCGGCGGCCAGGGTCGTTACAGGGGCGGCAACGGTGCGCGCCGCGAGCTCGAGTTTCGTGCTCCCATGCAGGCTGCCATTTTGTCCGGACACCGGAGTATTCCGCCCTTCGGCCTGGCGGGCGGCGCTGCGGGGGCCTGCGGCCGCAACACGCTGCTGAAAAAAGAGGGTTCGGCTCATGCGCTGGGAGCCACGGCAACGGTTACCGTGGAAACCGGTGATCGCATTGTCATCGAAACCCCCGGAGGCGGCGGCTACGGGAAACCCGGCTCAGACGCCTGACAGACGCGCGAGCAGCTCCACCATTGTGCGCGCCCTGACTTTGTCGGGATCCGCTACGGCTTCTGCCACAGCAAGCTCACGAACATAGTCTTCGGGCAGCGCATGAAATCGCGCACCCGCCACCACCAGCTCCCGATACCAATCGAAGGGCGCCAGGAACTCGCCGGCATTGAGCACCTTCGCTTCGTAATAGAAAGCCTCTATCGCTACGCCTTCTGTCGTGAACAGCGCCTGCTTGCGGGCGTAGTCAGGACCCTCTGCCGCATCCAGGCCGTCCCGCTCCCGGAGCAGCATTTTGAAGAGCGCACCATGCACCTGCTCGCCGTCGTCCGCAGAACGCCTGACCGAGCATTTTCCGGACCCATCCATCCCGCGCTTGCCGAACACCACCTCATGGCCCGGCAAGACCGTCGTGCCCAGCAGTCGGGCGGACGGCACCCGCTCCTGCAGACGCAGCGGATGCAGATTCGAACCATAGGCAAAGTAGCAGCAGTGCATGGCGGAAATTCTAGCCGATGAAGCCGTTCAGCGTGGATTCTCCTCGACGCCACTCGAATTACGCACCGCGCAACCAGGGAGCGGGGAGCGCTTCGAAGCGACATAAAGCGCCAGCAGGAGGGAGAAGCGCTACCGGCTCCAGTTCATCGAAAGCTGATCCGCGTTCCCGCATTGCGAGCGTCTTCGGCCTGCAGCAACTGAGCGACCCGGCGGCGCGCCCCCAAAACCTGCTCATGCGTCGTGAACCGTGTTTCCTGAATTACGTGCTGAGTTGACAAGGAGCGGGGAGCGCTTCGAACCGACATAAAGCGCCAGCAGGAGGAAGAAGCGCTACCGGCTCCAATGCATCGAAAGCTGATCCGCGCTTGCGCATTGCGAGAGCCTTCGGCCTGCAGCAACTGAGCGACCCGGCGGCGCGCCCCCAAAACCTGCTCATGCGTCGTGAACCGTGTTTCCTGAATTACGTGCTGAGTTGACAAGGAGCGGGGAGCGCTTCGAACCGACATAAAGCGCCAGCAGGAGGGAGAAGCGCTACCGGCTCCAATGCATCGAAAGCTGATCCGCGCTTGCGCATTGCGAGAGCCTTCGGCCTGCAGCAACTGAGCGACCCGGCGGCGCGCCCCCAAAACCTGCTCATGCGTCGTGAACCGTGTTTCCTGAATTACGTGCTGAGTTGACAAGGAGCGGGGAGCGCTTCGAACCGACATAAAGCGCCAGCAGGAGGAAGAAGCGCTACGCGCTCCAGCGAAGCCAGGATTCGACCGGTCCCGGTGCCTGCACTTCGGATCATCATGCGGCCGAAATCGACACGGTCTGGCCTGCCCCAGCTTGACCCGACGCAGACACACCGCTACAAGGGCGGAACGATGCATGTCCTTGAACAACACTACCCGGAACTGGCAGACGCCTTGCCTCGCAAGCAGCTGGCAGATCTCCCCACTCCGGTTGAAGAACTCCATCTGGCGAACGGGAGATGTCGACTTTTCGTCAAGCGCGACGATCTGAGCGGGCCGCTGTACGGCGGCAACAAGGTACGCAAGCTGGAATATCTGCTCGGCGACGCTGCACAAAAAGGGGCACGCAAGGTAATGACGTTCGGCACCGCCGGCTCGAATCACGCCTTGGCGACCGGCATCTATGCACGTGCCTGCGGTATGCAGGGCATCTCCATGCTGACACCGCAGATTAACGCCGCATATGTGGGCAGAAACCTGCGGATGGGTCTGCGAGCGGGCATTGAAATCCACGCCTATCCCAGTGATCGGGCGGTGCACCGGGCGGTGCCATGGGTCCGGCTCCGTCACCGCAGGCGCGACGGCATTGCACCGGTAGAGATCGCCGGCGGCGGCTCCTCTCCCCTTGGCACAATTGGCTTCGTGAACGCCGGATTCGAATTGCGCATGCAGATCGACCAGGGGTCGCTACCCGAACCTGATTTCATTTACGTAGCGCTGGGAACGATGGGCACGGCTGCAGGACTGCTGCTCGGACTGCGCGCTGCCGGCGTTGCGAGCCAGCTTGTTTGCGTGCGCGTAGTCGATCAAAAGTACGCAAACCCGGCGAAGTTCGCGCAGCTGGCAGCCGCGACTTCTGACCTCCTGGGCCAGCATTGCGGCCAGTGGCCGAGCATTGAGGAGCAAAAACTGGTCCCGGAATTCCGCGATGAATTCTATGGCGGGCAGTATGCGCATTTTACGCCCGCAGGCATGCAGGCCATTAAGCGCGCGAGGCAGGCAGGCGCGCCGGCTCTGGAAGGCACCTACACGGGCAAAGCCTTTGCCGGCCTGCTGCATGACCACGCGGCGGGACGTCTGAACGGCTGTTCGGTTCTGTTCTGGAATACCTACAACTCGCGGCCGTTCCCTGCCGACCTCGAAAATGAGGATACGAGCCGCCTGCCGGCGCTCTTGCAGGCCTGCATGAAAAGCCCCTGTCAGGCGCTGGACGCATCCTGAAAAGGGACGCCAGACAGATCGAGGACAGTAATCCGATCGGCCTTCTTGTCCAGCCATGAGCGCAGGATACGATAGGTATCGATATCGAAAGCCGGGCTGCCACCGGTCATAATTTCCTGCACTTCCTGCTCCGAGTCAGCGCTTCCCAACCAGCACCAGTTGTCCAGCACATGAATGCTCTCGCGGCCTCTGATCTCGTCTGTCTCTTTGAGGCCAACGGTGCCCGGGAATGGCCAGCTGGCAATTCGCAGAGCCGCCAGCGCCGCGGCCAGCCTCAGGTTGTGCAGCTGGGCACTCTCCTTGCCGGCGCAGGCGCCGCGGCAGCGCCCTAGCTGGTAAGAAAAGCAGGGGCCCGTCGACTTCTCCAGTCCCAGTATGGAAGGACACAGTCCCTGCCCGGCACACAGCTCGGCCAGTTTGTTCCTGGCTGCGCGTCGATTCCGGAACAGGCCGAAATGATCTGCGCCGGTGCCCGGCACGAAATCAGGCTCGGTAACCAGTTGCGGAACATGAAACGCCCCTGAGCAATCGAGCCGCCAGGTCACCAGCGAACGATGCCGGCGCAGCCTGCGATTATGCACCGGCGTATGTTCGCGAATCAGGCTCGCTTCCAACAACAAGGCCCCGAGTTCACCCGCAGTTTCTATCCAGCGGATATCGTGGAGCTGACGCGACAGCCGCATACCCTTGTTAGTGGAATGAGAGCTGCTGAAATGCGCGAGCACACGCGAACGGATGTTGATGCTCTTGCCGACATAAAGGAGCCTGCCTCGGGCATCATAAAACTGATATACGCCCGGCGAATCCGGTAAACGCTCCGCAATCTCCTGGTCGACGCCCGGGGGCAAACTCTGCCGTCTGAGCTGTGCGGCCACGGCCTGCTGAACACTGTCTTCATCGTGATCCCGGTAGACGCAGCGCAGGAAATCCCACAGCAGACGCGCGTCATCCAGCGCACGATGACGCCGCGCACAGCTCAGCCCGTGGCGCTCAATGATGGCATCCAGACTGTGGCTGCGATGAGCAGGATACAAGGCGCGCGAAAGGCGGACCGTGCACAGACTCCGGGTAGAGAACACCGCTCCGGCACGCAAGAACTCGTTGCGCAGAAAACCATAGTCAAACCGGGCGTTGTGGGCGACCAGGATCCGGTCTTTCAACATTTCCCGAAGCTGGGGCGCGATGTCTTCAAACCGCGGCGCAGCTGCAAGCATCTCGTCGCTGATGCCCGTGAACTGGCTGATAAACGGAGACAGCGTGCAGCCCGGATTTATGAATGTGCGCCATTCTCTCCCGACTTCCCCACCGCGAACTTCCAGCAGGCCGATCTCGATAATCCGGTGACGGGTGGCATCGCCACCGGTCGTCTCCAGGTCCAGCAGCACAAGGGCCTCATCCAGCACAGAGCCGCTCCCCGTCAGTCGTCTGTCGGCGCATCGTCCTCTGCAGGCACCGGAGATTCGGGCCTCTTCAGCACGACCAGCACCCTGCCCTGATCTTCGATCAGGTTCTGGTCCACCAGAATCTTCAGAACTTTGCCCACCATCTCCCTGGTGCAGCCGACCACGCGGGCGAGCTGCGAACGCGTCACGGAAACCGCCATGCCACCCGGTACCGAAACCGCATCCGGCTCTTCGGCCAGGTTGATCAGCGCATGGGCCACCCTGCCGGTCACGTCGAGAAAAGCAAGATCACCGATCTTGCGATTGGTTCGGCTCAGGCGAGTCGCCAGCTGCACTGCGAGCTCCATCACCAGCTCCGGGTTCTCGTCCGCAACCTGGCGAAAGCGCACGTAGGTCATCTCGGCAATCCTGCAACTGGTCCTGGCCCGGACCCATGCCGTTCGCTCTGTCTGACCTGCGAAAAAACCCATTTCGCCGAAAAAATGTCCGGGATTGAGATATGCGAGAACGATCTCTTTGCCGTCCTCATCCTCGATCATGACCTCGACAGAACCTTCCAGCACATAGAACAGACTGTCGGACACGTCGCCGGCATGCACGATCATGCTGCGCGCCGGCGCGTGGCGGACGCGGCAGTATTCCACGAAGCTCTTGAGCGCGGGGATATCAGTTCTTTCAATAGGCGGACTGCGCATTGTGGTCTCCAGACCTGGCGACTGGCGCCCGGATTATAGCCAAGCTCACCCTGACGATCAGTGACACAGGTCATGTAAGCCGGATCCCGCACCGGATCGCCCTCACCACGGTAACAGCAAGCAGAGGGGCCCTCAAAGAAAGTGGCGGAATGCGTCAGGGCGCGTGCATGGCCCGAAGCGCTATAATGCCCGGCCCGCCGGGAGCACGAATCGCGGCAGAGCGTGGAGGACAAGGGGTTTGCAGCAAAAAATCTACTATCTGGCGGTCGGCTTTTTAACCGTTGCCCTGCTGGCGATCAGTGGCATATCGGTGTCAGCAAAGGATGACGCAGGGTGGCTGGCGAGAAAACCCCTGACGCCACTTTGGATTGCCTCCCGTGATGCTCGTTGCAGGCAGTACCGGGTCTGGGTGGCGAGGACGCCAGAAGAATTTGCACGCGGTCTGATGTTTGTGAGGCAACTCCCTGATGCGACCGGCATGCTGTTTGCGCTGGACCGCGAACGCGAGATGTCCATGTGGATGCGCAATACGCTTCTGCCTCTGGACATGCTTTTTGCAGACAGCTCCGGATCGATCGTAAAGATTCATGAAAACGCCGAGCCCCTGTCGCTCGAACAGATCCATTCCGGTCAGGCGGTCTCCGCCGTTCTCGAACTGGCGGGTGGTGCAGCAAGGCAGCACGGGCTGCGTCCCGGCGACCAGCTGCGGCACGCGCATTTCGGCACCAGTGGCTGCCAGGACGAACCCCGATTGACAAAAGCAGGAAACGAGAACTGATGAAAAGCAAGAACAAGGAAATCAGGGTCACGCCTGAAGGCAGCCTCGAGGTTCTGTCGCAGCTTGAAGTCATGGCGCTGCGTGACAGCAGCCAGGCGGGCCTGCACAGCCTGTTCCGACGCTGCGCGCTGGCGGTACTGAACAGCGGCAGCACGACTGACGACGCCAAGCGCGTCTACGAGCAATACGAAGACTTCGACATCCAGCTGGTGCAGCAGGACCGCGGCATCAAGCTTGATGTCCGCAACGCGCCCGAAAGCGCATTCGTGGATGGCCGCATGATTCTTGGCATCCAGGAACACCTGTTCGCGGTGCTGCGGGACATTATCTATACGCGCAACGAGATCTACGCAAGCGGCAGCTTCGATCTCGCGAATTCTGAGCATGTGACCTCAGCAGTCTTTCATATTCTGCGCAACGCCCGGGTCCTCATTCCGAATCGGGAGCCGCGCCTGGTGGTTTGCTGGGGCGGGCATTCGATCGGCCGCGAGGAATACGAATATACAAAGGAAGTGGGTTACGAACTCGGGCTGAGGGGCATGGACGTATGCACCGGCTGCGGACCCGGCGCGATGAAGGGGCCGATGAAGGGCGCCACGATCGGACACTCCAAGCAGCGTATCAAGGACGGCCGATATCTCGGCGTGTCTGAGCCAGGCATCATAGCGGCAGAGTCGCCAAACCCGATCGTCAATGGTCTCGTAATTCTGCCCGATATCGAGAAACGGCTGGAGGCCTTCGTGCGGATGGGCCACGGGATCGTGGTCTTCCCGGGCGGCGCCGGCACTGCCGAAGAAATACTCTACATACTTGGCATCCTGCTGAATCCCGCTAACAAGCGACCTGCCGTTCCCCCTCGTGTTCACCGGGCCGGTCGAATCTGAAGCGTATTTCCGGCAAATCGACAGTTTTATCCGCGACACCCTTGGCCCTCGAGGCATGCGACCGCTACCAGATAGTTATTGGCGATGCGGCCGCTGTCGCAAAAATCATGCGCCGCGGCATCAAGAAGGTGCGCAAGCACAGAATCGCCTGCAAAGATGCGTTCTATTACAACTGGACGATTCGCATCGAGGATGACTTCCAGCAGCCCTTCGAGCCTACCCATGACAACATGCGCGGCCTCGCTCTGCACAGAGACCAGCCCATTCACCTGTTGGCCGCAAATCTGAGGCGGGCATTTTCCGGCATTGTTGCCGGCAACGTGAAAGAAGCGGGGATACTCGCAATCGAAGAGCACGGACCTTTCGAGATCAACGGCGATAAAGCGCTGATGGCGAAGCTGGATGATCTGCTAAGTTCCTTTGTCAGCCAGTACCGCATGAAGCTGCGTGGCCAGGACTACACGCCCTGCTACAGGCTGGTTGACTGACCGGTCGCGCGCCTGCCGCGCTGCCAGGCCGCAATGAACAGCAGTTCCAGCGCTCAGTGCAGGCGTGACCAGTGAATCAGGCGCAGGTCTGCCGTTTCGATTTCCAGACTGTCTGACAGGATCTGTTCGATGTCTTCCTGTTCCAGCATGTTGCCTGGCAGGCGGTTGACTTCGACGACGGCGTTCACCTCACGACATAAACTAGTGCCTGCATCCTGCACCAGAAAACTCGTGTGAAATTTCGCGCCCATGTGTGCAAGCTACGCCAATCACAATAAAAAGCCGTGATTCAATTCACAGACGCTGTGATATTGCGACAGACGGCGCCTGAGCGCAGTCAATTTACGACGTGGTTCACAGTTTCACCCGAACAAGCGTGCGTCACGCACGATAACTGACTATTGTGAGATTTATCAGGGTTCTCCTGATAGTTGAAGACGCCTCTCTCCGGCATGATGCTGGCTGGGCGGCGGCTTGCCAGACGCTGACAATTCTGTCAACCGGTGTCTGCCCGCCGTTCCGCCGCTGCATAAAGAGGAACACGGTGACACGATGCTTGCTTCGTTAATTTTCAGACCCGACGCGTATGCGTTCAATCCGCATGCACTTGCCACCGCCATAACAGCGGTGACCGGCGCGCTGATCGGCATCATCACCCTGGTCCGTGAACGGGACTCCAGGGTCGCGCTGCCATTTGGACTGGTCACGCTGTGCCTGTTCGTCTGGATGTGCGGCGCCAGCATGATGTATCTGTCACAGGTACCCGAAGTTGCGGAGTTCTGGGCCCGCTTCGGGCAGCTCGCCATCGTATTTATCCCGGCCTGCGCTTTCTTTTTCTCTGCCCGGGTTGTGGGGCGTCATGAGCAGCTCCGTATCGCGATTGTCGCCTGCTTCCTCATCTCGTCTGCTTTGTTCCTGCTGGTCCTGTTTTCTGACCTGCACACCAGCGGCATTTATCGTCATCAGTGGGGCTTCTACCCGCGCTACGGGCCCGCAGGGTTGCTGTTCGTGGCCTATGTGTCCGCAACCCTCGGCGCCTGCATGTATCTGCTATGGCAATCCTATCTGCGTTCCGAACTGGGCAGCCTTTCGCGGCGGCGGATTCGCCTGATGCTATTTGGCATTGCCATTGCCTGCCTGAGCGCAGTTGACGTGTTGGCGACCTTCGGTATTGCTGTGTATCCCTTCGGTTTCATCATGTTGTTTCTGTTTTTCTGCATCATGGCGACGGTAACCTGGCACTACCACCTCATTGATATAACGCCGGCCGTGGCCAGCAAGAAAATCATTGAGACGATGAGCGACGCGCTGCTCGTCCTGGACGAAAATTTCCGGATCTGCGTGGCGAACCCTGCGGCAAGCCTGTTGCTACAGATCCCGGAAGAACAACTGCTCGGAGCGCCGGCAGAAAAATACCTGGCGAGCATGCACCTCGGGGAGGTCTTTCAGGATCTGGACAAAGGCGTGGTCGTCCAGCATCGCGAAGTACCCTACCAGCATAGCGGCGGTACGAACCGGGTACTCAGCCTGTCAGCGTCCCGCATGCGTGACAGGCACGCAACCAGTCTCGCATCGATCCTGGTCCTGTGTGACATCACCGAACGCAAGCTGGCAGAGGAACGGGTCAATTTTCTGGCCTACAACGACGACCTCACCAAGCTGCCCAATCGCCTTACGTTCTATGGCCAGCTGGAACGGGAATTGAAGCTGGCCGCAGAGGCAGGGCGCAAGCTGACGGTCCTGTACCTGAATCTCGATCGCTTCAAGCGTATTAACGACACGCTCGGGCATATTGCCGGCGATGACCTGCTTTGCGTGGTGGCCGGTCGGCTTGCGCAGGCGCTTGAGCAACCGGCCTCGGTCGATCCTTTCGGCGCTATGGCTGCGCGCGGATTTGCTGCACGCGTCGGTGCCGACGAGTTCGCCGTCGCACTGACAGAGCTGACTGACCTGAATGACATACGCACATTCTCAGGGCAGCTGCTGGAGGCCCTCGCCGAGCCGGTGCAGATTAATGATCACGAGGTGACGATCAGCGCGAGTATCGGCATCGCGCAGTATCCGCAGCATGGCTCGGACACACAGAGCCTGTTGAAGAATGCCGACACGGCAATGTATCACTCCAAGGATATTGGCCGAAACACCTACCAGTTTTACAACGAAAACATGAACGCCGAGTCGGTTGACCACCTCGCCCTCGAAAACGATCTGCGCAGGGCACTGGAACGCAACCAGTTCGAGCTCTTCTATCAGCCGCAGATCGACTACAGAAGCGGGACCATCGTCGGCTGCGAGGCGCTGCTGCGCTGGCGGCACCCTGAGCGCGGGATGGTATCGCCCATGGAGTTCATCCCGCTGGCTGAGGAAACCGGGCTTATCCATAAGATTGGCAACTGGGTTTTGCATACAGCGTGTCATCAGGCGCAGTTCTGGCACACCAAGGGCCACAAGGACCTCAAGATCGCCGTCAACCTTTCCGGACGACAGTTCCGGCAGGCCAACCTCGTGCTGCAGGTTGCTCAGGCACTGATCCAGTCAGGCCTGGACGCCCGTCTGCTGGAGCTCGAGCTTACAGAAGGCATGATCATGCGCAACGCGACCGAAACAACGCGTACGCTTGGCGAATTAAAGGCGATGGGCATGGACATATCCGTGGATGACTTTGGGACCGGATACTCTTCCCTGAGCTATCTGAAGCGGCTGCCGCTGGATGTGATCAAGATTGATCGTTCTTTTGTTATGGACATCACCACGGACCCTGACGACAGAGCCATCACTGAGGCCATTATCGGCATGGCGCAGAGCCTGAAAAAGTCGGTCATTGCCGAGGGCGTGGAGACCACGGAACAGGCTGAATTTCTTGCCGCGCGTGGCTGCAACATCATGCAGGGCTATCTGTTCAGTCCGCCGGTCCCCGCGCACGAATTCGGGGAGCTGCTGCAGAATTTCGGGTCGCGCAAACAGCCGCCGGAATCGGCGACTGGCAATCACTAGTGCAGGGTTGACCAGCACATCAGCTGCACATCTTCCTTACGGACATCAAGCCCCCGGGCGATGATGCTTTCCAGCTGAGCTTCGGTGAGCGACGCGCATAGCTGGCGCGCGAACTCCATGACCCCGCATACATGGCGCAGGCCATCGCCTACCGGATCTGTGACCAGGAAACTCGTGTAGTAGCTGACTGCCATGGCGCGACAATTTATCCGAGTCGACGCCTGAAGACTGTGACCTGCGTATCACTCGTGCAGACCCCGCGCGGATTCAGTTGGCCCTTCCCAGGCCCTTCCATCTGCCCGGCAGCTGACGGCTGATCTGTTGTTCTGGCTTGCCGCAGTTGTGACGTTCGTCGCAGTCCGACGCGCGGGGCTTTTGTCATAATCCGGGTGTCATGGTGCAGAACGGCCCCGCCATACCCGGTCGCCGGGGTCGGATAGATCCAGATCAGGAGCCATCAAACTTGTCAGAAATCACTGCAAAGTTCGCTGCCCTGGTGCTGTGGGTATTCATCCTCGCGACCGTCTCCGCTGGCAACGTCCGGGCGAATCAGGAGGCGACCATGCCGCATTACCTGATCATGGCCGCGGTCAGCGATAACCCTGCAAAGCTACAGGGCACGATGCAGCCTATGGCCGAATACATGGCTCGCAAGCTGGCGCCGCTCGGCGTGGAAGACATCGAAGTAGTGGTCGTAGAAAGCCGCAAGCAGATGATCAGGCTGCTGCGCGACGGGCGTGTCGACTGGGTCTCAGAAACCGCCTATTCAGCAATGCTCCTGGAAGACGAAGCGGGTGCCGAGATTCTCCTGCGCAAGTGGAAGCATGGCGTACCGGATTACCGCAGCCTGATTTTCACACGCAGGGACAGCCCTATAGCCGGACTGCAGGATCTCTCTGGTCACACCATAGCATTTCAGCATCCTGGCTCGACTACGGGGTATTTCGAGCCCGCCGCGGAGTTGCAGTCGCTGGGCTACAACCTCCGGCGGCTGCCGAACCTGGGGGATCGGCCCGAACCGGGATCGCTGGGCTTTCTATTCTCGGGTGCCGAGTACAACACGGTGATGTGGGTCCACAAGAAACTCATAGACGCCGGCGTGGTAAGCAGTCTCGACTGGCAGAACGAGTCTTACCTGCCGCCCGCCATCATTCCGGACCTGAAGATCATCCACCTGAGCGAGCCCATTCCGCGGGCGCTGGAACTGGTCAGGGGTAATCTGGACCCGCGCATCAAGGCGGCAATCAGAGAAGTGCTGCTCAATGCGCACCTGGACCCTGATGCAGGTCCGGCGATGAAGGCCTACCAGGACACAACCAGGTTCGATCGGCTGGACGCAAGTACCGTTGCAGCCCTGGACAAGATCAGAAAGATGCTGAGTGTGGAAACCGTGGCCGGTGAGGTCGCGCCATGAGCATGCGTGTCCGATTCAACCTGCAGACCCGATATTCGGTTCAGATCCTGGGCGCCATCATCGTCACCGTCCTGGGCCTCTCGGTCATTTCTTATATGGAGCTGAAAACCGCCTCAGGACACGTACAGCGGGTGACCAGCCAGTCTTTCAAGGAGCATCTGGAAGATCAGGTCGTCGAGCGGGGTCGGGTGATGAGCGAATACCTGGTCCAGGACCTCACGACCCCGATGCTGCGCCACGACCTGCTGACCATGCGCGAACTGCTGCGCACGACCACTCAGCAGCAGGATGTCATGTACGCCTTCGTCTATGACGTAACGGGCAAAATCATTCACGACGGAAGCGACGAGATTTCCACCTTCGGGGCCAACATCGACGACATTCTCGACTGGCAGGTCAGCGAGCATGGGACACAGGTGACGCGCTTTTCGGGCAATGTTATGCAGGTTGCCCGGCCGGTATGGCTCGGTAGCAAGCGCCTCGGCGGGGTCGCATTCGGACTCTCTCTGGACCACGTCCAGAGGGAGATCAACCAGCTGGGTAGCTCGCTGTTGCAGCTGACCGATGACAGTCTGCGCAGCGAACGCAAAGTCACCATTATCGCTACGCTGGTTTTTATTCTGCTTGGCATCCTGTTTTCGATGGCCGCCGGCCGCCGCCTGGCAAAGCCGATCAGCGACCTTGCGGAAATGGCACTACGCGTCGGCAATGGTCACTTCGAGAATGACTTCAGGATTTCCCGCAGGGATGAAGTCGGTGATCTGGCCAAAGCCTTCAATACCATGAACGAAAATCTGCGAAAAAGCGGTGCGGAAATTCAGCTTCTCGCTTATCACGATCCGTTAACAGGGCTGCAGAACCGGGCACGTCTCAGGGAATCAATGGACGAACTGTGCGTCAGGTGCCGGGAACACGGCAGCAGAGGCGCCATCCTTTTTATTGACCTGGATGATTTCAAACCGGTCAACGACACGCTGGGACACGAAGCGGGTGATACGCTGCTGCGCAATTCTGCAGAACGCCTGAAGGAATGCCTGAAAACAGAGCCGGGCAAGGGCCTTCGCTTCGCCGGTCAGGAAGACCGCTCCGTGGCGCGGCTGGGCGGGGACGAGTTTACGATCATCCTTGAAGGCCTGACTGAGAGGCAGGATGCGGCCGCGGTGGCAGAGCACGCATTGCAGGAGCTTTGCCGCCCATTTCGTTTGCAGGGTCACGAGGTCACCATCGGGGCCAGCATCGGTATTGCCACGTATCCCGAGGACGGGCGCGATGGCGCGAGCCTCCTGTCGCATGCCGACGTGGCCATGTATGCGGCCAAGCGCAAGGGCAAACAAGCCTATTGTTTTTACGAAGAGACCATGTATGAAAAGACCCGTGACAGGCTGTTCATGATGAACGAGCTCCGCCAGGCACTGGACGCCGGCGGTTTTGACGTTCACTACCAGCCTATCATTGGCGGCAACAGCGGCAGAACGGTCGGTGTCGAGGCGCTGGTGCGCTGGCAACATCCGGAACGCGGACTCATCAATGCTGCGGAATTCATTGAGGTTGCCGAGAAGTCCGGAGAAATTGAGCGCCTCGGTCGCTATGTGCTGGAGCGTGTCTGCTCGGACCTGGCGGGCTGGCGCCGACAGGGCATCGAAGGTCTGGTTGCGTCCATCAATATTTCTTCACCGCAGCTGTTGCGCGCCGACCTGCCGGATCTCGTTACGGGACTGCTCGCGAGTCACGATCTGAGCCCGAAAGACCTGCGCATTGAAGCGAGTGAAAACAGAATCCTGTCGCAGCTCGGAGAAGGCACCAGCGTTCTGAATGAGCTCAGCCAGGCGGGCTTCGAAATCTGGGTTGACAGATTCGGTTCGGGTCCGGCCTCTTTACTGAATCTGCAGCGGACGCCAGCACGCGGAATCAAACTCGGCCGTGAGTTCTTTGGCGACATCGAAACCAGTGAGCGTTCCCGCCAGTTTGTGACGGCGCTGATAGAGATGGCCAGGTTCGTTAACCTTGAGGTCTGTGCCGTCGGCGTCACCAGCGAAGCGCAGTCCAGCTGGCTGCAGGCACAGGGCTGCCGATACCTGCAGGGGCGGTTCATGGGGCCGGAACTGCCGGCCGCGGATTTGCCAGGCTACCTGGACTTCCAGCTGCGCGGCAATCCGGGGTCCGCTGCGCAGCAGCTGCGGGCATCGTAACTGTGCTGCAGATCCGCCACGACAGCTGCCCTGCCCTGTCGACATGAACGAATCCCGGGATCCGAAGAGAAGCAGCGCGCTGCGGGATGCGGTCCGCTGGCTTTCCGACCTGGGCAAGCACGACGCAGCGGCCATCGAGGAAGCATGCCGTCGCTTTGACCTGTCACCGGCCGACGAGGAATTCCTGCTGCGCGAGGGTCGTGATCGCGCGGGCAGTAAACGCCCGCGAAGCTCCTGAGGCTATTCGAACCCCGCTAAACTTTTCTCCAGGTGGTGCACCGTAATCTCAGGCGGGCAGTTGAAACGGACATCAAGCAACGATGAGCCTGCGCCCGGCGAAGTGTAGCCACGGGTCCTGCCGAGCCGCCAACCCTGATAGCAATATCGTCGTGCACAGCGCGCATTGGTGAACACAGGCACCCCGCCTGGCAGGCGGATCTGGCCCCCATGGGTGTGACCACAGAGCGCGAAGTCAAAGCGTTCGAGCGATGCATCAGCGACCACTTCGGGCGAATGGCTGAGCAGCAGCGCCGGCGAGTCCTCAGGAATGTCGCGCGCGGCCAGCCGCATGTCATCGGCCCCGAAGTATCCCCGGTCATCCACCCCCGCAACATGCAATCCGGCACCGCCGTGCACTACTTCGGTCGCTTCGTTGAGGAGCACTTCGTAGCCGACTCTTTCGAGATAGGGCAGCCAGCGCACAGAGTCATGATTGCCGAGCACCAGCAACACACGTGTGCCCAGCAGAGGCCTGAGACGAGCCATCGCCGCGAGCGCCGGCCGCGGATCGCCGCGATCCCTGTAGCGCAGGTCGCCGGTCACCACGCAAAGGTCGAAAGAGGCCTCTGTCACGCGCTGGCGGAGGGCGTCCTCGAACTCCGCGGAGACGTCGATATGCAAATCACTGAGCTGCAGGATCCTGAAGCCGTCCAGGGCAGCTGGCAGCCGCTCGCTCCCCAGCACATGACTGCGATGTCTTATCGCCAGCGCGTTTTTCCGGCCCCGCGCATGGAGCCCGCTCATCCGCAGGGCGGCGCGCAGCAATTGCGGCCGCAGAAACCACTCCTCGGCATAGGCAAACGGCAGCGATCTTCCCGTAACAGGCACCCCGCCTTTCTTCTCAATCGCAAGCCGCCTGCGGAGTGCTGCCACGTCCACCCGGTCGCGGAGCGCCTTACAAAGACCGTCAATGGTCGGAATTTCGATAGTCTCCCGCATACCTGCCGGACTATACACCGGCAGTGCATGCGTTTATAAAGCCCGAGACCTCCAGGAACGGGCGAACTGCGCACATGCTTGAATCACAGCGGCATCATTTCGATATTCCGGACGACATCTGTTATCTGAACTGTGCGTACATGGCGCCGCGGCTGAAGTGTGTGACCCGGGCGGCACACGACGCCATCGAACGTGGCCGGGCACCATGGCAGATCACCGCCGGAGATTTTTTTGACGACGTCGAAGTACTTCGTGGCCTCTTCGCAACGCTGATCGACGCACATGCCGACGATATTGCGCTGGTGCCCTCTGTGAGTTTCGGCATCGGCATCGCCGCCGCCAATCTGCAGGCGCGTCCCGGCCAGAAAATCCTGCTGCTGGCCGAACAATTTCCCTCCAACGTGTATCCGTGGCGGACGCTCGCCCGGCAGCGCGGCGCCAGCGTGGTCACAGTGGCGCGCCCTGCGGATAAGAACTGGACCCGGGCGGTGGTGAGTGCGATTGACGACGACACCGCTATCGCGGCGCTGCCCCAGGCACACTGGACGGACGGCAGCGCGTTGGACCTGAAGGCGGTTCGCACGCGCTGCGACAATACCGGCACAGCGCTGGCGCTGGACCTGACGCAGTCCCTGGGCGCTGTGCCATTCTCAGTCCGAGACATACGGCCGGACTTCGCCGTCGCGGCTGCTTACAAATGGCTGCTTGGCCCCTATAGCATGGGGTTTCTTTATGTCGCCCCGCACTGGCATCAGGGTCAGCCCCTCGAAGAAGCCTGGATGAGCCGCAGCGACAGCAGGGATTTCGGCCGCCTGGTCGAATATCGCGATGACTACCGGGCCGGCGCTCGCCGCTATGACGTCGGGGAGCATTCGAACTTCAACCTGCTGCCCATGGCGGTGGCGGCGCTCCAGCAGATCCTCGCCTGGCAGGTGCCTTTGATTGCCGGCCGGCTGGCCGAACTGACCGGACAAATTGCGAAACGCGCCACCGAACTGGGATTCGCAGTCCCGCCAGACACTTCTCGCAGCCCGCACATGCTGGGCCTGCGCCTGCCGCACAGCGCTCACGAGCGCCTGCTTGCCGGCTTCGCCGAGGCAGGCGTGCATGTCAGCCTGCGCGGAGACAGCCTGCGCATTGCGCCACACCTGCATATCGAAGAGCGGGACCTCGAGCGCTTTTTCCGCGTCTTGGAAAAGCACGCGTCATGACGCATGATCGGCGGCCCTTGCACGACTCTAACCTCAGCGGAGCCAGCCAATGACCCATCGCCGGACCTTGAAAATTCTTTGCCTGTCCCTTCTTCTGCCCATGCTTGCCATGGCGGCAGAACCCGGTTTGCGGCAAAGCCTGTTTGGGCAGGCGGATCTGCTCCTCGCTCAGGCCAGGGAACTGCAGGCTGACCTGCTTGCGCCCCGCAGCTTCAATACGGCGCTGCAGGCCTACCAGGACGCGGAGGGTCGCTTTGGGCGCGGCCAGTCCCTGGAGAGGATTCGGGACGATGTTGAACTGGCCACGAGCAAGCTCAATGATGCAATTGGGCAGGCCAGAACTGTAACGCCGCTCCTGGCGAACTCATTGCGCGCCCGGGCCGCTGCCAGGACATCCGACGCCGACACACTGGCGCCGACTGAGTTCAGCGAGGCCGATGAGGCATTGAGTAAAGTCGCCGCGGATCTCGAGCGCGGGCGCACGCGCAAGGTTCAAAGTCTCGACGAAGAGATCGCCGGCGATTATCGCCGCGCCGAGCTGGCCGCAATCAAACATCGGATGCTGGCAGATACGCGCCAGCTTTTCGACCAGGCTGAGGCACTGCGTGCCGAACGTTTCGCGCCAGCAACGATGGCTCAGGCGCAGCAGCTGCTTGCCGAGGCCGATCGCGCCCTGAGCGAGGATCGCTACGACGCCGACCGGCCACGCAGCCTTGCGCGCGAGGCAAATTACCAGGTCTCGCACGCGATCTACCTGACCCGTAAGTTCTCAGAAGTTCGCCGCGACAAGCTCAGCCTGGAGGCGCTCCTGCTGGAGTGGGAATCGGGGTATGAGCAGATCGGCGATGCTGCCGATCTCGTGGCGCGGTTTGACCAGGGCCCCGCACCTGTGGCCCGTGCCATCGTCGACTATCTGCGCGGGCTGCAATCCGACAACAGCGAACTCATGGCCTCGTTGTCAGACCGCGACCAGCAAATTGCCCAGATGGAACTGGAAATTCGCGATCTCGAGCAGCGGCTGGGCGGCGTGGCCCGCGAGCGTTCAGTGCTGGAAGACGAGCTGACACGCCAGGCAAGGGCGCGCGAACGCTTCTCCCAGATTGAGGCGATGTTCACTCAGGAAGAGGCAGCGGTGATCCGCGAATCAGGAAAAGTAACGCTGCGCCTGATCGGACTCAGTTTTCCCGTCGGCGAAGCAGATATCGGCGCCGACAACTTTCCTTTGCTTGCGAAAGTACAAAGTGCGATCAGGGTGTTTCCGCGGGCGCGACTCGTCGTCGACGGCCATACCGACTCATTCGGGAGCGACCAGAAAAACATGGCATTGTCTCTGGCGCGGGCCGAGGCAGTTCGCCAGTACCTGCTGGTCAACCTGCGGCTTGATCCCGGACAGATTACGGCGGTGGGGCATGGCGAAGCGCAGCCTATTGCCAACAACGAAACCAGGGAGGGCCGGGCGCGCAACCGGCGAATCGAGCTGGTGCTGTTTCCGGAAAACTAAAGGCGGCAGCGACAGCGCTCTATCTGCAGCGGGGTCGACGACCCGCCGCAGCCGCCCGCGCGGACGTTTCCAGTGCTGCGGGCATCGCGTCGCTGAGCTGCCTGATGCGCGTCTCTCCAGAGGGGTGCGTGGACAGGAATTCGGGTGGCTTGCCGCCGCCGGCTTTTTGCATGTTCTCCCACAGCGGGATGCTCTGTCTCGGATCGAAACCTGCCGCGGCCATCAGCTGTAAGCCGATCTGGTCCGCCTCACTCTCCTGGATACGAGAGAACGGGAGCAAGACCCCGACCTGAGCGCCCACCCCGAGTAAACCCAGGAGTTGGCTCTTGCCAGCGCTTGGCTCGCCAGCAAGCACTTCGACCAGCTGCAGTCCGCTCTGGGTTGCAAATGACGTCGACACCCGCTCATTGGCATGGCGCGCCTGCACGTGGGCGATCTCATGACCAATGACCGTCGCCAGCTGGTCCTGATTTGCCGCAGTTTTCAGCAGCCCGGCATACACGCCGATCTTGCCCCCCGGCAGCGCAAATGCGTTGACCTGAGGGCTGTCGAACACCACCACTTCCCAGCGATCCGTGGTTTCACCCGGCATGCTGCGAATGATCGAATCGGCTACGCAGCGCACATAATCGTTCGTCGCGGGATCACGGAGCGCGGGCGTTTCATGCCTGATCTGGTCAAAGGCCGACAGACCCATACTGTCGAGCTGCTGCTCCGGCATCAGGATGAGTTGTCGCCGCCCGGTTGGCGAAGTGGCGCAGGCCACTGCCAACAGCACGAGCAGCATTGCTGCGCCGATTCGATACACGTTGTTCATTGCGCTTTGAAACTCCCCGCTGCCCCCGAATCGAGGCCCACATTGTTGCCTTCAAACACCCTGTCAGCACGATAGCTGGAGCGCACCATCGGACCTGAAACGACCTCCAGAAACCCGCGTGCCAGGCCCTGGTCGCGATAGGCCTCAAACTCCGCAGGCGTCACATATCTTTGCACCGGAAGGTGATTCAGCGTCGGCCTTAAGTACTGACCAAAGGTCACGATATCCACCTGTGCGGCACGGATATCGTCAAGTGCCTCGGCAATCTCGAAATCCTGCTCGCCGAGCCCAAGCATCAGGCTGGTCTTCGTCAACGCATCCGGGCGATAGCGCTTGGCGTGGGCCAGCACTGCAAGCGTCTGTTCATAGCCTGCGCGTGGGTCCCGGACAGGATGTGTCAGCCTGCGCACGGTCTCCAGATTCTGGGCGAACACGTCAACCCCCGAGTCCAGCACCGTCTCGACGTCCTGGGGGTTGCCCTTAAAATCAGGGGTCAGGGCTTCCACGCGGGTGTCCGGGTTGGCCATCTTTACCGCTTTCACACAGGCCGCGTAATGCCCCGCGCCACCATCTGCCAGGTCATCCCGGTTGACTGAGGTCAGCACCACATAACGCAGGTCCATGAGACGCACTGCCTCAGCCGTATGCCGCGGTTCCTGATCATCCAGCATGCCGCGCGGGTTGCCGGTATCCACGGCACAAAACCTGCAGGCCCGGGTACAGACCGCGCCCATCAGCATGATCGTCGCGGTGCCATGACTCCAACACTCACCTATGTTCGGGCATTTGGCCTCCTCGCAAACGGTCGCCAGGCTATGCTCACGTACGTTCTTTCTGACTTTTTCGTAGCCGGCACCCCCGGGGACCCTGGCTCTCAGCCAGCCCGGCTTGCGCCCGATCGGCGCCGGCTCAGCATCAGGCCGCGCCCTGATGCCATCCTTGATGGCCGTAAACCCCGCGTCGGTGCGAAACTTGCTGCCGCTCCGGACGATGGCTATTCCTTTGAAATCACTCATTATCTTGACCTTGCTCCGAAGCTTTAGTCCGCCCTGGGGAGGAAGAGTTTCGCACGATGTCGCCGCAAGCCAAACTCCCGGCACGCTGCCCGCGTCGCCGGCGCCCGCGAAACGCCCTGTTCGGGGCTCCCGAGAGCCACGTCACAGATTTTGAAATCTCAGGGAAATCCCGATTTAAAGCGGTCCACAGAGTAGGCATGCTGCACTAACGTCAGGCGCGAAGGAACTGAGCACAGACCGGAAATTGCCAGGCGGAGGACGGCGAGCTGTATTGTGTACGGGTCGCGGGCCGAAGTATCCGATCCGGCAGCGCCGGGTCGGTATCGTTTTTGGCGCGACTGAAGGGGCACTTGGCCAGGCGCGACGTAAGCTGAGGAAATGGAATGAACGACGAAAATGGACGATCCCTGCGCGTGAACGAAAGCCAGATCTGGCAAAAAGCTCTCACTGAAAGTCGTGACTACGTGATCATCGCCGTCGACCCGCACGGCGTTATCGCTGATGTCAGCGCCGGCGGCCTGCATCAGCTGGGCTATGAGTTAGAAGAGTTGCAGGGCAAGATTGCGCCAGCGATCCTGCATGAACCCCGTGAAATCACCCGGCGTGCGAGAAGGCTGACCGAAGAACTCGGCGAGACAGTAGAACCCGGATTCGAGGTCTTTGTTTTTCGTGCCCGCGAAGGCATTCCCGATGAGCAGGAATGGAACTTTATCAGGCGCGACGGCAGTCATTTTACGGCCCGCATGTCCATGCACGCGGTGCGCAACGCCGCGGAGAAAATAGTCGGTTACGTTGCGCTGGCGCGCAATGTCAGCGACCTCGTCAAGGCACGCAAGGAGGTGGCCGAGAAAGAAACCCAGCTGAAAGTCGCGCACGCCAGACTGGCGGCCACAACTGTGACAGATGAACTGACCGGCATGAAAAACCGCCGCGCCATCAACGAGCATCTGGAGCGCGAGTTTCAGCGGTCCTTGCGGCATCACAGTTTTCTTTCAGTCATATTTGCAAACATCGACGGCATCAAGTCTTACAATGCCGAATTCGGACACCATGCGGGTGACGAACTGATCAAGCTGGTCGCTGAAGCGATCATCAAGGACACCCGCAGCACTGACTATGTTGCGCGATTTGCGGGTGATGAGTTTGCGTTTGTGTTACCGCAAACCGACACCGAAGGCGCCATGATCAAGGCGGAACGGGTGCGCCAGGCGATCGAGGCGTGCGACCTGGCCTTGCGCCCCGTTACGGTGAGCGTAGGGGTGTACACAATGACCCAGGAATCGCCTGTCATCCAGGACATCACGGGCAGCCGCACTCTGGTTTCACGTGCGCGGAACGCGCTGTACCAGGCGAAGCAGTCCGGATCCAACCGCGTAGTCCAGCACGACGGCCACAGCGAAGGCACGTTGGACCAGGAAGGTGGAGAAGGCGCAGAGGACCTCGCCTGATCCGGACCCGTCTGGTCACAAATCGCCCGACTTCCACTGAGCGCCCGATTGTCTCCCCCACCTGCGCCTGAGCGTGCGTCCGCGCGTTTGAGCTTAAGCTTGTGATTATTTCGTGATCTGCGTCACAAACTGCGGAAATTATTGAAGTTTTTTGATTTTCTGGGCCCTGCCCGATGGTAGAATTCCGCACGAGGCGACCCTGCCGGCACATGTGCGCCAGGGGTGGCCTGAGGAAGCCAAGGATGCCCACGGAACTCCCAGACTTGATGATACGTCTGCTGACGGTCCTGTTGATGGCCGGCTTCTCTGCATCCGCGGCCAGCGCTGCCACGGCGGGCGGCAACGGCGGTCTGAAGCTCAGCACCCGCATCGAGGTGAACTCGACTCTGCTGCGGATGAACACTGCGCAACGTCGGGCCTACGCGGTATCGCTCGCGCGCAGCGAGCGCCTTGAGACATCAGGCAACATCCTCGCGGCAATGCATCGCGCTGATCCGACGGATAGTGCAGTGCTGTTTGACCTGGTCAGTGTTTTGTCATGGCAGGACCAGCATCAGCAGGTCATGGAACTGGCCGCAGAGATTGACCCGGAAACGGCGCCCGCCTATGCGCTCGAGGCGCTCGCAAGATCCGCACGCAGCAGCGGGCAATACAGCCTGGCAGAACAATACTACTCGGCGGCAGAACGACGGGGCCCGAACAGGACCGAGCCGCTGGTGGGCCTCGCGCTGACACGCGCCGACGCAGGCGATCACACCGGCGCGCGCGAAGTATTTGCCCGGCTGCCGCCCCACTATCGAACGACTGTCGACGGCCTGCTCGTGGATGCTTACCTGCTGCATGCCCGCGGTGATGGGCTGCTGGCCCTGCTTGCCTATGATCGGGTGCTGTCGCTGGAGCCCGACAATCGCACCGCGCTGAGCGGCAAGCTACGCGCGCTTCGAGAGCAGTTGCTGCCGCAGCAGGCCTTGGAATTTGCCCAGGCGCATCCGGGGCTTGCGAATCGGGAAGAAATCAGGCGCCTCAAGGCCGACCGTGCCGCGCTGTGGGTGCGCTGGGGACAGGTGTCACCGTTTCCGGGCCAGGCCCGTTTCGAAGATACCGACTAGGCGCTGGCGCTGCTGGACGCCAATGCCGGCGCTTTCCCGACAGACACAAGTAGCGCTCTGACCACACGCTATGACCGAATTCTGGCGTTGCGCGATCGGGCGCTTTACGGCGAGGTTCTCAGTGCCTATTCGGAGCTCGGCGTCGATGACGCGGAGCTGCCGGTCTACGTACTGCGCGCGGTGGCAGCTGCCTATCTCGCGGAACGCAGACCCGCCGATGCACTGCGTCTCTACAATGCGGCCGCCGAGCGAAAGCCTGGCGATTTTCAACTTGAAATGGATCGATTCTACGCGTTGGTGGAACTCGAACGCCACGCGCAGGCGATGGCCCTGATCGACCGGCTGCTGGATGCACAGGCAATCTGGCTCCAGGTACCCGGATCACGTGTTATCAAACCCAATCCCGCGCGACTCAAGGCTGAGATCGCGAGCGCCCTGTCACGAGCCTATGCCGATCAGCTTGCAGAAGCAGAATCCCTCCTTGGCGCAATGCTCCGCGAAGCGCCCCATAACACCGACGTGCGCCAGGAACTTGGCAACGTCTATCGCTGGCGCGGGTGGCCGCGCCGTGCCGCATTCGAATACCGGCAGGTGCT
This sequence comes from uncultured Gammaproteobacteria bacterium, assembly GCA_963759075.1. Classification (GTDB taxonomy): domain Bacteria; phylum Pseudomonadota; class Gammaproteobacteria; order Steroidobacterales; family JABDLF01; genus JABDLF01. Next base: position 3,928 of record CAVWXZ010000029.1, on the reverse strand, counting down.
GAGCGTGGAACCTGATCTGCTGAGCGCCAGGATCGGATACGCAAATGCCCTGCTGGACCTTCATCAGCAAGTCGAATTCAGGCCGGCGCTGGCTGCTCTGTCGCCGACTATCCGGAAGATCCGGGGGTAAAGCGGCTTAGCCGGCGTTATCGAACTGCTACAACCGCAATGAACTCGAGCTTGCTGCAAACAGTGGCGAAAGCAGCGGCGAACAGTTCGGCAGCCGCAATTACGAAGCCGACGTGACCGCATACCTTCGCCCCATCGACCAGCACTGGCGGCCATTCGTGTCTCTGCATGAGGCATCTGCCGAGTTTTCCGACGGCGACAGCGACCGCCGGCGTGCGGGACTGGGTATCGAATACCGACGACCTGATCACCGCGTCACCTTGGGCGCAACTGCCAGCCTGGAAGGCGCTGCCAGGCCGGGATTCGCACTTGCCTACACCTGGGATCTGTCCGATCTCTGGCAACTCGAAGGTTTACTGGAAACCGAAACCAACGCGATGCCGCTGCGTGGCTACCGCGTCGGCGTCGACGCGCAGCGCATTCACGCGGGCGCAAGTTACCGGATAAGCGAACTCGGCGACCTCGCGCTCGCCGGCGACTACCTGGACTTCTCGGACGGCAACCAAAGGACGGCGTGGCTGTTCAGCGGCGGCAGGCGAGTCCTGAATCTGCCGGACTGGAAGAGTCGATTTTTCTGCAAACCTGTATACGTCGAGCAACGAGCTGACCGCGGTCAGCTACTTCAGCCCTTCTTCCGACCGCTCCGTCAGCGTCGGTCTCGATAGCCGCTGGCGGATCTTCCGGCGCTATGAACGCAGCTTCTCACATCGTCTTGGCCTGACCGCCGGCCGCTACGGTCAGTCAGGCTTTTCCGGTGGCTATGTCGGCAGCATTGAATACGAGCAGATGCTGCAACTGTCCGACGCGCTCGAGTTGTATTACGGCGTGCGGCGCAACCGGGCGCTTTACGACGGCAATTTCGAATACGGCACGTACTTCACCGGCGGACTGCGAGGGCGCTTCTGATGAGCAACTCCTGCAGTTCCTGTTTTTGATTTTGCTGACCGGGCTGGTACACGCGCAGGCCGGCCAGTCTTTTGTGGCGATCAGTTATCACGACGTGCGTGACGACGTAACGGGTGACTACGACCCGGACCAATACGCCGTATCGACCCGGAACCTGGCCGCTCACTTTCGCTGGCTCAGCGATCATGGTTATCAGCCTGTGAGTATCGAACAGATTCGCTCGGCCAGGGCCGGCGATTCCCGCCTGCCGGACAAGGCGGTCCTGCTGAGCTTTGACGACGGCTATCGCAGCCACTATGAAAAAGTGTACCCGCTGCTACGCGCCTTCAACTATCCGGCGGTGTTCAGCCTGGTGACGGCCTGGATGGAGATGCCTGCCGGCGCGTCGATTCAGTACGGCAACGAACCGAAATTCCGCGAAGACTTCCTGAGCTGGGACCAGGTCAGGGAAATGGCCGACTCGGGACTTGCCGAATTTGCGTCCCACAGTCACGACCTGCACAAGGGCGTGCTGGCGAACCCGCAGCGAAATCAGTTACCCGCCGCGGTCACCCGGATCTTCGGCGACGGCGGCTATGAATCCGACAGCGCGTACCTGCAGAGACTGCGCGAAGACCTGGAAGGTAGCATCAGAGATCATGCAGCGGCGGATGGGCAGCACGCCGCATGTCATGACCTGGCCCTACGGCAAGTACAGCCAGGCCCTGCTGGACCTGTCCAGCGAACTCGGGATGCCCATAACCTGACCCTCGATGAGGGCAGCGCAACGCTGGCAGTCGCTGGAGGCAATTCCGCGCGAGCTGATCCAGGCCAACCCGGGGCCCGGCGAATTCGCCGCGCTGCTGGCACTCCCGACCGCGCCCGTCAGTGGTGCGTGCGGCCCAGGTCGACCTCGACTACGTGTTAGACGAAGACCCGGTGCAGCAGTCCGCAGAACCTCAGCGCCCTGCTGGACCGCATCCGGGCGCTGGAGATCAGCCACGTTTTCCTGCAGGCCTTCTCGGACCCAGATGCAGATGGCGCGGCCGAGGCCCTGTACTTCCCGAACCGGCATATGCCCGATGCGTGCCGACCTGTTCAGCCGCGTGGCATGGCAACTTAAGACGCGGGCAGAAGTGCGCGTGTTCGCATGGATGCCGGTGCTCGCCTTTGAAATTCCCGGTCTGTCGCCCGCATCTGCTGGTAAGCGAGCAGCTTCGTCTCCGGCGCGCGCCCCGACCCCGGCAGCGAACCCCGGCTGTCCCCGTTCAGCGCCGATGCACGGCAGGTCATCAGGGAGATCTACCAGGACCTTGCCGTGTACAGCAGCTTTGACGGCCTGCTGTTTCATGACGATGCGCGCATGAACGAATATGAAGATGCCAGCGATGCCGGCATCAGCGGGCGATGCGGAACGCTATTCGGCGCCGATGTCCGGTTCGCGGATGTTCTGGCGGACAGTGACGCCGCATCCGCGGCCTGGGCCCGGCACAAGCGTGAAGACTTGACCGGGTTCACCCTGGAACTGGCCGCATTGGTCAGGGCACATCCGACCCGGGCATCAAGACCGCGCGCAACTTTTTTGCAGACACCGTCCTGCAACCGGAAAGCGAAGCCTGGCTGGCCCAGTCCCTCGAGGATGGGCTGGCAAGCTACGACTACGTCGCCCTGATGGCCATGCCGCAGCTCGAGAATCGCGACGACAGCCAGCGCATTTCTCGACCAGCTTGCGAAACGCGTCGTCGCTACGCCGGGCGGGCCCGCAAAAGGTGATATTCGAGCTGCAGAGTGTTGACTGGCGCAACAACACGCGCATTGACGCCGCGACTGCTGCGCACGCAGATGCGGCGCCTGCAGAGCCAGGGCATCCGGCATCTGGCCTGGTATCCGGACGACTTTATCGTCGGGCCAGCCAGAGCTCGAGCCCCTGCGCCAGGGCGCATCGCTGGCCGACTACACCCATCGGAGAAGATAGCGATGGATTTCGGTCACACAGCGGCGATCTTTGACTTTGCGTACTACTACCCGCTGTTCATGGGCTACCTGTGGATCATCGCTGCGCTCTTTTACTACTTTCACTGGGAGAGAAAGGATCAGCGCTTCTACGACGAAGCGCCGCGACTCGGCAACTATCCTGGCGTCTCATTTGTCGTGCCTTGCCACAACGAAGGGGAGAATTGCCGCGAGACCATCGATTCGCTGCTGCGGCAGAACTATCCGGAGTTTGAGATCATCGCCGTTAACGACTGCAGCACGGATGACACGGGCGCAGATCCTTGACGAGATGCAGGCGCAGAACCCACGGGTGCGCGTCATCCACCTTGAGGAGAACCAGGGCAAGGGCATGGGGCTGCGCATGGGCGCACTCGCATCCAATTACGAGTTCCTCATTTGCCTCGACGGCGACGCCCTGCTGCATCCGAACGGCGCGCTCTGGATGATGCGCCACTTTGTCGATGGCCCGCGCGTCGGCGCCGTCACCGGCAACCCGCGGGTCCGCAATCGCACGACCCTGCTCGGCAAAATCCAGGTCTGCGAGTTTTCCTCGATCATCGGACTCATCAAGCGCGCGCAAAGAATCTATGGGCGCGTATTTACCGTTTCGGGAGTGGTCAGTGCATTCCGCAAAACCGCATTGCATCGGATCGGATACTGGAATCTGGACATGGTGACCGAAGACATCGATGTCAGCTGGCGACTGCAGCTGAATCACTGGGACATTCGCTACGAACCGCGCGCGCTGTGCTGGATCCTGATGCCCGAGCAACTCAAGGGCCTGTGGCGTCAGCGCCTGCGCTGGTCACAGGGTGGCCTGGAAGTGTTGCGCCGCTACTGGCGGTCCCTGTTCAACTGGCGAGCCCGGCGCATGTGGCTGGTGAGCTTCGAACTAGCAATACGACGAGTTGAGCAGGGC
>CAVWXZ010000028.1:0-28514 GCA_963759075.1 uncultured Gammaproteobacteria bacterium | reverse complement strand
ACTCGTTTTTTATTGTCTCGTACGCAGCGCGGAGGCAGTTCCGGGACGTACGCCTGAGAGCGCGCGAACAAACTCCGGGTCCGAATCGGCTCCGCGGCCCGAAGTGCGCGATGAACCTCGCGGTGATTTCGCTCTCGATATCCAGGTACTCGTTAGTCAGCACGTAGTTGACGCCTCCTCGGCGACACCCAGCGCATGCAGAATCAGGCGCAGGCAAAGCCGGTGCGATCCTTGTGCAGCACAGTGCACCAGAAATCCCTGATCACCGAGCTCCAGCAGGCCTTCGAACATGCGGCGTACTCTGCGGCGTGATCGCGCGCCAGGTTGTGATTGACGTCTACCATGAACTGAATACACTGGCGGCGCTGCTTTCGCTCAGTGCCGCGTACATGGCCTCGCCGCTCCCCGGACTGATGGGACTCGGCGGCGACGCGGCGCAGCCTGTGGAAGGGTGTCGGATGAGCAAGCTTCTCCTCGTCGCGGGCGCAGATCGCAGATCAGGCCGATCCCCAGCTTGCCGAAGGTCTGCTGGGCCGTCTCCGACAGGCCAGCGAGTGCCCCGGACCTGAAACACAAGGCGCCGGCGCCGCCGCCACCGTCAACCGTCGCGTAGCCGCCGAAGTCCCTTAAATTGATTGCCCGGGACAGCGGGATATTTCTTTGTGCATTGTGTCTATCGTCGTTGAAATGCGGCAACTATACATGACCTGTCCCTGACGCGATCGCCACTCGACTTATTGACCCAGCACCAGCGTCTCGAGCGCCTGCGACAGCGAGCGGACCTCCGTGCCCGGCCCTCCCCGTTCATGACATCAGCGCTTCGCGCCCATTGTCACGGCGCGAAAGAAATAAAAACCGCGATCCGAACCCCCTATAACCGCAATTACTTTGGCCCCGATAGGGTTCGGTATATACTCGGGGCTCCAGGAACCTTGCCGTCCCTGACGCAGCGGTAGAATTCAGCATATCGTCCAGCGTGGAATACATGCTGCCGCTACCCATCACCAGCCAGGACGTCGGGCCCCAGTTCGCGGGGATATTTGAGGCCCACCGCGCTGTTGCCATAGCCTCGCGATATCTCCAGCGGGAAAACCCCCGCTGCTGCCATTCATGCCTGTGCGTGTCACGGCCGGATCAAAGAAGCGCGCTTCAATAAAAATGAGAAATAGTCTTTTCCGCTTATGCGTCAATTACCGCCGCAGCCAGCCCATAGGCGGAATGCGAATGCGCCCGACTCGTACCGGGTGCAAAGATCAGCGGCTGCGCAAGAATGCGCCGGACCGCGGTTTCGCGATCGATCCATGCAAGATCTGCATCCCATCTTGCACGTCGTGAGAGCCAGACCGCCCGCGCCGATCATGAGATGGCGCAGGGTCATGCCCGTTCGTCCCCGGGCACCGATTCAAAGACTCGTCGGAAGCGCATCGTCGAGGTCGAGCTTGCCTCGCCGGGCCGGCAGCAGGAACAGGGCCGCGGCGACGGTGAAATCGACGGCGTTGAGCTCATCGAGACCGCGTCGATCCGGTCTTGAGCTTAGGCCCCCCGTCACTCTTGCCATAGGTATCATGCAGTACAGTAATGGTCTCGCCATCGTGCGCCGCGCTGCGCACGACGCCCAAACCCCGCCTCCAGGTCGCGAAAGTGCGGGCCGCATTCTTCCAGCTCAGGTCCAGCTTCGGACGCCCTGCTTCATCGCCGAGACGCAGCATGTCGATCGTAAAGGAGCCCCGCTCGTCACCTTCAACACAATGGTCGTGCTCTCCGGCCCGCGCAGCATGAGCTTGGCCAGCTCGCCCTCCTCCGAGAGCATGATGCACCCGCGCCTGCCGCCGCGACCGAACCGCCATTCCAGCATACAGCGCGCGCCGTTCTTCGCCGGCCGGTCTGGCCAGGAGCGTCTGCGGAAAAACGGGACTGCTCAAATTCGCTTACCAGCGCATCAAGGTCGCTCGACCCGGCCTGGGTTGCCAAGGAGGGCGCAGCAAACATTACCCGGAAACTGGAGCGCGTGCGCGCCGCAGCGCGCGGACTCGATGGTGACGTCAATGTTGAAAAAACGCCCGACGGTCTGCTGCTCAAACTGACGGGGGATGGCGGCGAGGCGCGTATCCGCCTGGCGGTTTCCCAGGCCGGTATTCGCGATCTGGGCATCGTCGCATCTGGCGCTGCGCCGCCGGGCACGCCCGGCCGCGCCGGTGCTGTGCGGGATCACCTGCGTGCACTCGAGCGTTCTGGTACGAGCGACCTTGATGCGCTGGTAAGCGAATTTGAGCAGTCCCGTTTTTCCGAGCGCTTCCTGGCCGAGACCAGCCGCGAAGAGCGGCGCGCGCTGCTGAATAAGATCAGGTCGGCGGCGGCCAGCGCGGGTGCCGTCATGCTCTCGGAGGAGGGCGAGCTGGCCAAGCTCATGCTGCGCGGGCCGGAGAGCACGACCATTGTGTTGAAGGTGACGAGCGGGGCTCCCTTTACGATCGACATGCTGCGTACTGAGGCGATCGAGGCGGGCATCCCGAAGCTGGACCTGAGCTGGAAGAATGCGGCCCGCACTTTTCGCGACCTGGAGAAGGAGGGGTTTTCGGGCGTCGTGCACCTGGCACGCGATGGCAAGACCGTACTGCATGATACCTATGGCAAGAGTAACAGGGGACTTAAGCTCAAGACCCGGATTGACACGGTCTACGGGATCGGCTCAACGCCCATCGATTTCACCGTCGCCGGCCTGTTCCTGCTGGCCCAGCAAGGCAAGCTCGACCTCGACGATGCGCTTCCCAAGTTCTTTGAATCGGTGCCCGGGGACAAACAGGGCATGACCCTGCGCCATCTCATCAGCGGGCAGTCTGGCTTGCCGGATTTTCACGATATGCCAGGAGACTGGGATGCAGATCTTGCATGGATCGATCGCGAAACCGCGGTCCGGCGCATTCTTGCGCAGCCGCTGATCTTTGCACCCGGTACGAGTCGGGCGCATTCGCATTCCGCCTATGGGCTGGCTGCGGCGGTGATTGAGCGCATAAGCGGAAAAGACTATTTCTCATTTATGAAGACGCACTTCTTTGATCCGGCGGGCATGACGCGCACAGGCATGAATGGCAGCAGCGGAGGATTTCCGCTCGAGGATTTCGCCGAAGGCTATGGCAACAGCGCGGTGGGCCTGCCAAATATCCCGCCGAACTGGGGCCCGACATCCTGGCTGGTGATGGGTAGCGGCGGCATGTATTCCACGCTGGACGATATGCTGAAGTTCTACCGCTACGTCAGGGACGGCAAGGTCCTGGAGCCCGAGTATGCCGAACGCTATCAGGGCGAAACGGTGGGTATAGGGGGTTCGGATCGCGGTTTTTATTTCTTTCACGCGCGTGGCCCCGATGGGCGCGAAGCGCTGATGTTAATGAACGGGGAGGGCCGGGCGCCGGAGATCCGCTCGCTGTCGCAGGCGCTCGAGACGCTGGTGCTGGGTCAATAAGTCGAGTGGCGATCACGTCAGGGACAGGTCATGTATAGTTGCCGCGGTTTCAACGACGATAGACACAATGCACGAAAGAAATATCCCGCTGTCCGGGGCAATCAATTTAAGGGACTTCGGCGGCTACGCGACGGTTGACGGTGGCACGGTGAGGCGCGGGCGCCTGTTCAGGTCCGGGGCGCTCGCTGGCCTGTCGGAGACGGCCCAGCAGACCTTCGGCAAGCTGGGGATCGGCCTGATCTGCGATCTGCGCCGCGACGAGGAGAAGCTTGCTCATCCGACACCCTTGCCACAGGCTGCGCCGCGTCGCCTGGAGATTCCCATCAGTCCGGGGAGCGGCGAGGCCATGTACGCGGCACTGAGCGAAAGCATGCTGAGCGCCAGCCAGTGTATTCAGTTCATGGTAGACATCAATCGCGACCTGGCGCGCGATCACGCCGCAGATTACGCGCGCATGTTCGAAGGCCTGCTGGAGCTCGGTGATCAGGGATTTCTGGTGCACTGTGCTGCAGGCAAGGATCGCACCGGCTTTGCCTGCGCCCTGATTCTGCATGCGCTGGGTGTCGCCGAGGAGACGGTGCTCGAGGACTACATGCTGACTAACGAGTACCTGGATATCGAGAGCGAAATCACCGCGAGGTTCATCGCGCACTTCGGGCCGCGGGAGCGACCGGACCCGGAGTTTGTTCGCGCGCTCTCAGGCGTACGTCCGGAATACCTGCGCGCTGCGTACGAGACAATGGAAAACGAGTACAGAAGTGTAGAGCACTACCTCGAGCGGGCTATTGGACTGGACGCGGCGGCACGTGAATTGCTGCGTTCTCGTTTCGTGGTCAAAGCCCAAATGGCGTAAAGGGACCAGGGCACACCACCCTGGTCCCTTCAGACATTGCCAATTGCGGCCGTTGGTCAGGCAATGCGCCTGCGAGCCGATAATTGTCCGGTGGGCTACCGGACGGGGCTGTCCGGGCGGGCCCTCCGATTTTTCTGCGCCTGGTAAGCATTGCTGCCCTTATGCAGGTACAGCACCAGGCCGTCGTGATCCGAAGAACGCAGCGGTGTGGAGTCGTCGTTGATAAGATCAACGGCCGCATCCGCGTTGCCACGGCCGTATGCAATGTCCCTGACCGACATATCGAGCCCTGCGCTTGTCAACGCGTGGTCAAGCACCTGTGCGCTGCCAGCGAACAGGAACGAGTACCTTTGCTTCGGCGGGAGGCTTTCCACCTGATTGCGGAGGTTGGGCTCAACGAGGTCTGGTCCTGACAGCAGACTCTCGTCAGCAACGAACTGCCCGCTGATCTGGCCCACCACATCTACAAATCCGTCCGTGAACTCGTACGCGTTGAAGTCGCCGGTTACCACCAGGTTAATGTGCGGGTCGGCATCTTGCAGGGCCTGGACCTCGCCGGCGAGGAACTGCGCCTGCTCCAGGCGCTTCTGGCGCACCCGCGGCCCATCGGAAGAACTATCGATGCCACTCAGCGAACGGTTATGTACCGAAATCACCGCGATCGGGAAGTCGCTGCCGTCAGCAACGTTTCTGCCTTCCAGCAGCAGCGGTGGACGGTCGTTGAGCAGGCTGCCGTCGAATGTCAGGATCTCGTCCTTGCCGAGCTGGATAACGTCGTCGACCGCGATCGAGTCCCTGACCAGGAAACCTACATCAATGGTGCCGATATCATTGCCTTCCTCAAGATAGGCCGTGTACGTAATGGAGGCATCATCACTGTTGATTCTGCTCGCAAGTGTCTGCAGCACCGAGAGGCTTTCCACTTCCTGGACGGCAAGAATGTCCGGCGCATCAAGCACCGTGCGGATGTAGGCGGAGAACTTCGTCAGGCGACGCTGATATTCTTCGGTTGAAACGACCGTATCGTTGCGATCTCCGTCGGGGGCATCATCGACATCGTCGAATAGCCTGAACAGATTGAGCGTTCCCACCGTGAACTCGTTCGGGTGACGAGTGCGCACCGGGACAGGCAGGGCTGCTGGTTTCACCTTGAGAGTGCTTGGCCAGAATTCGTAGCCGCCGAACTCGTAGCCCAGTATGCCTACAGCCTTGAAGCGCGATCCGGCAGGGATAATCTGGTTGGGCAGCCCGAGCTTGTCGGGATCCAACTCGAAGACCTCCGGGTTGCCATCCCAGGTCGGGATCGGCGGCATGGACAGGCCCGGGAACTCGACACCGGGTTCGCGGAAGGCCCGATGCGGCCCTGCCGTAATGAACACCTCCGCAATCGGGTCGGTGTTAAAGCGCTGATTGGGCGCCGTGACGAGGCCGCTGCCGATTTTTATCAGCATGCCTTCATAGCATTCGTACTCGATCTCGCAGCTCGGATACATCGGTTTCGGTGACGGTCGCTTGAGGTTGAACGGCACGGCCTCGGGCAGCGTGCCGCCGCCGGGCGCCACAATTTCTACGACTGCATCCGTCGAAAATTCGGTGAAGTCGAAGAACTCCACGACTTCGCCGGTGACGGTGACAAGGTCTCCCACCGCAACGAACGGCGTGCCGCCCGTGAAGACGACGATGCCGTCAGAAGTGTTCACGTCGCCGTCGGAACGTGCCGCAGGCGTTTGCATCGCGAACTGATCCGGGCCAACCGCGGTTACGACGTTGTTCTCGCTGCGTATGCCCTGGTTTTCAAAGGGGGAGGCCGGGCCTGCGCTCTGGATCTGCCAGATCTCGAGCACGGGTGCCAGCGCCGTGCAGCCCTCGGTCAGCGAAGTATTGGCGAGCCCTGGGGTGATACAGGCGTTGCTCAGATCAACATTGTTCATGTTGGTATCACTGCCGTTCGGTACCCGGGATATACCCCGGAAGTCCTGACCGGCGGAACCCGAATCTGCAAGACCTGCGCCGGAGCCTTCGGTGTAAGGCGCGCCGGTATCGCCCTCGTAGGAAACGGTGTCAATGATAGCGCCTCCGAACACCAGTGCGACGGCATCGGGCCCGCCGTTCTGAATTGAGCTGAGTGCTTCCAGGTCGCAGTTAGCGACCGTGAGCGCGTCTGCGCACACGACGAAGTAGTCGCCGGCGCCAAGACTCATTGCGGGCAGGGAAATCGTGCCGTAGATGGTCGCGCCGCCACCGTTGCCGTTAACCAGTACCAGGTCAACGCCGGCCAGGGTCGCGTCACCCGTGCCGTTGTTGTAAATCTCGATGAACTCCGCCGTATCACCACCTGGCTGGTCATAATCGATTTCGTTGATCAGCAGGTTGGGCGGTGCGATGGACGGGCAGTCGCTCGCATCGCTCGTGTTTTCCGCACCGGGTGTCGAACACACAAACTGGAAGTCAACGTTGTTCATGCCCGTGTCCATGCCGTCGGGCATGCGCGAGATCGACTTATTCTCGTTGGGGCCGCCAGTACCGCCACTGCTGTTGTCTTCCAGACCGGCGCCGGAGCCTTCCGTGTAACCGGGTACGCTGCCCTCGTAGGAGACCGCGTCGATGACAGAGCCGGAGAGCACCAGCGCAACGGCATCGGGTGCGCCATTCTGGACCAGGTTAGTATCGGGGCTGACGTCCAGATCGCAGTTGATCACGTTGCTGGCGTTGCCACAGACGACGAAGTAATCGCCGGCCGCGAGGCTTGCGGATGGCAGGGGAATGGTGGCGTAAACAGCTGCGCCACCGTTGTTGCCGTTCACCAGGACCAGCTCCACGCCGGTCAGGTCGATCGCGTCCATGCCAACGTTCTTGATTTCGACGTATTCCGCCGCGTCGGTACCCGGCTGGTCGTAGTCAATTTCGTTGATGACCAGTGCGGCGTCCGTGACGGTTCCAAAGCTGAAGGTGTAATCGGCCGCCAGGTTGTCGGGAGGATCGTCCGAATCCACGTCGGCCACCTGCGCAGCAAACACGGTGACCGTGCACAGCTCGCCGGTCAGAAAGTCGATATCAGGATTCAACAGGAACGAGGTTGGTCCGCCGCTCGCAGCTGCCGAATGGTTGCCGCTCATGCTGCAACTGATATCGAACCATGTGCCTGTGACGGCAACGTCTTCGCTGAAGGTGATCGTGATGTCGGCATCGAGCGCAACGCCGCCGTCGCCGTCCGCAGGTGTGGTCAAGGCGACCGACGGGGCAGAGTCCCCGCCGCCCCCGTCATCAAAGGTCTGGTTTGTGTTAACAGCGCCGAAGGTTTCAGGCATCGACGCTTGCCATGCAAAATCCGCGGCCACACTGCCAGTGCCGCCAAGCTGGAGTGAATCACCTACAGCGGCCGAACTGGCCTCAGCGACCCCGATGTCTACGCTCGTTAGTCCGTTGGCCGGTCCGCCCACCGCCATGAATGAACCCTCGTAGCTCAGGAACTGTACCGTTGCGCTCATCGAATCGACGAGGGCGATGCCGTCAGGCGAACCGTTTTGAATGCCGGCGATCGCGAAGGACAAGGTGCCGAAGCCGGCCTGCTGATTCGGGATCATTCCTGCCAGAACCGTGGTGTTGTAAGGAGCACCGCCATTGCCGTTGTAAAGAACAAGGCTCCACCCGGCGAGGTCGGTGCCCGCGGGTCCGGCAACCTCGATGGCTTCACCGCTGTCGGCGCCCGAATTGTCATAGTGGATCTCATTGATGAATACCGCTTGCGCAGAAAGCGGGGCCGCTGCCAGACACAAGGCTGCGGCAATAATCATCTCAATGACTTTTCTATTGATACTCAACATGGATTCGTACTCCCGGTTTCGAAAGCTCAGCAGGCTTTTTCTTGTTAGTAGCGCGAGATCTGCTTTATCGATTCACGCTTTTTGCTGCTGTGCTGCAGCAATTAGTTATTATTGTTAACACCGACAATATATACGTGTTCTGTGTGGCTTGCCTACCGTGATTCGCAGGTTCAAGCGAGTTTTGTCGTGAGACTTTCCGAGTCTCTGATTAATCAAGGGTTTAGCATTTAACAATAATCAGCGCAGTGTTTTTTCGATTATCTGGTTGTGGCCAGGCCAGGCTGGTGCGCTACGGCAACATTGAGCTGAAGTCGCTCGCCGACTGTAAGATCGGGGTCAGACTGCTAATTAAGATCGGGGTCAGACTGCTAATTGCAGATATAGCTCTGATTCAAAAAAATTCGTTTCGGTGACAATTAGCAGTCTGACCCCGATTTGTGCGAGTCATGCGCTTGAATTAGCAGTCTGACCCCGAATTATGGGAATTAGCAGTCTGACCCCGAATTTGGTTTGAAGGCTCGGTCGCATCGTCATAGCATGGCAGTACGGCAATGGGGGTGCGGGCATGATCGAGATTAAGGGACTGCGCAAGCAGTTTGGGCAGCTGGTGGCCGTTGAAGACGTCAGCTTCAACGCGCCGGCCGGGCAAGATCTTCGGCCTGCTGGGCCCCAACGGGGCGGGCAAGTCCACAACCATCAACTGCATCGCTGGCCTGCTGACGCCGACTTCGGGTTCGGTGAGCGTACAGGGGCATGACGTGGTCAGTGATCCGATGGGCGCGAGGCGCAGCCTGGGCGTCGTGCCGCAGGAGCTGGCGCTCTATGAAGACCTGAGTGCGCGCGAGAACCTGCGCTTCTGGGGTGGTGCATACGGTCTCAGGGGCAAAACGCTGGAGAACCGCGTCAACACGGTGCTGGGTCAGATCGGGCTGCAGGACCGCGCCGAGGACTACGCCCGAAAAATACAGCGGCGGCATGAAGCGGCGGCTCAATTTCGGCTGCGGCATCGTCCATGAACCTGACGTGTTGCTGCTCGATGAGCCCACGGTCGGCGTCGATCCCCAGTCTCGTGAGCGCCTACTGGAGAGCGTGCGCGACCAGGTAGCGCGCGGCGCCTGCGTGCTGTACACGACGCACTACATGGAGGAGGCCGAGGCTTTGTGCGATCAGCTGGCCATCATGGACCACGGCAAGATCATCGCTCAGGGCGACATGGAGCAACTGCGCAGCATGATGGGGGAACGCGATGTGCTGCGCGTGACCGGGACGCTTTGACGAGGCGGCGGTTCGCACGTTCGTTTTCGGACGTCGCAGAGGTCGAAGTGCTGCATGTGGACGCGAGCATGGTGCAGCTCGCCGCCGCAACAGCAACCAAGCGGCTGCCCGAGTTACTGCAACGCGCTGGCGAGATCCGGCGCGGACATCCAGGAAACCACCCTGGCGCGACCCAACCTCGAGTCGCTGTTTCTGCGCCTGACCGGCAAGGCGCTCCGAGAATGATCAGCGGCGCATTGCACTGCGCGCGCAAGGAGCTGCGCATTCGTCTCCGGGATCGCTGGGCGCTGGTGATGTGGCTGATCGTGCCGTTGACCATCGGCGGCATGATCACGTCGATTAGCGGCGGGGACCAGCCGCAACCCACGGCAGAGCTGCTGATCGTTGATGAAGACGATAGTTTTATTTCCGGGCTCATCATGGGCGCGCTGGACCAGGCCGGCGACGGGCAGTTGATCAAGGCGACCAGCGTTACCCGAAGCGAGGGCGAGAAGCTGATTGAGGCGGGCGGATGCCAGCGCGCTGCTGTTCATTCCCAAGGGCTTTCAGGATTCGGTGCTGAAAGAAGAGCCCAGCGTGCTGCGAGCTTGTGACCAACCCGGCGCAGCAAATCCTGCCTGGCATCGTGGAGGAATTTCTGAAGGTCCTGGTGGACGGCGTGTTTTACCTGCACCGGGTGTTTGGAGACGAGCTCAAGATCATTACCAAGCAGATCGAGAACCTGCCCGAGGGCCAGACCGAACTGTTTCAGGATGCGATGATTGCGCAAGCTGGCTGTCTCTCTGAACGAGGCCGCAGAGATCCATGGTCGGAATACCTCGATCCGCTGGCGCTGGAGCTGTCGAACCGGAAGCAGAAGAAGATGATTCGCCCGGCGTTTCTGTTCGCGCTTATATTTTTTCCCGGCATTATTTTCATGGGCCTGCTGTTTGCTGCCCAGGGCTTGAGCGACAGCTTCTGGAAAGAGCGCGATGACGGCACGCTGCGACGGACCATGGTGTCGCCGCTGTCGCTCGGCAGAGATATTTCTCGGCAAGCTGATATCCGGCGCCGGCCTCCTGCTGCTGCTCTCTGCCGCCATGACCACGCTGGGTTTTCTGTATCACGGCCTGAGTCCGGCGGGCTGGATACCCACCGTGTTGTGGCTGACCCTGTCCGGCCTGGTGCTGTACGGCCTGATGGCGTTGTTGCAGCTGATCGCACCTACACGCAAGTCCGCCTCCCTGGTCACCAGCATCCTGATATTTCCGCTGATGATGATCGGTGGTGCATTCTTCCCCTTCGAGGCGCTTCCGGACTGGCTCACCGCCATTGGCAACTGGGTGCCGAACGGATTCCTGCTCGAGCGCCTGAAGTCCTTCCTGATTTATGACGGCGGACTCGCGGCGCTTGCCAGCGGACTGCCCATCGCGCTGGCCATGGCCGTATTCCTGTGGCTGCTTTGCGCGTGGCGCCTGCGCGCCTTTGCCGGGAGGTCGGAATAATGCATCTCGGCAAAGCCTTGTTCATTGCCCGCAAGGATGTAGTCTATACCCTGAAGGACAGGACCACGCTCGTCTGGCTGGTGTTGATGCCGGGACTGTTTTTCTACTTCATCGGCACGGCGACGGGTGGCTTCGGCGGTGGCGGTGGCGATCGCGCCCGACAACATCGCGCTCAAGGTTCCCGCCGATGCGGGTTTTCTTGCAGACCAGCTGGCAGTGCGCCTGAGTGACAGCGGTTTCAACGTGGTGACCTTCGCCGCCGACAGCCTGGAGGCGCCGGTTTCGGGTGGTACTGCGGATATCGGCTTCGATCGTTACTGCCGGAGTCTGACTGTTCCCGCTGGCCTGACCGGGTCTGTTCAGGATGGGGAAGGGGCGAAGCTGGAATACGCGACGTGCTCCGACGAACTGAATGCGCAATTCGACAAAGTGCGTGTCCAACGTGCCGTGTATACAACGCTGGCCGACGTCATCGCGGCGGGCGCCGGTGGTGGTCTATCCGAACAGACGATTGCCGAGCTGAATGACATCCAGCGTGCCATGACGCTCAAGGTGCGTCCGGCCGGTAAAAAGCGCGAAATTCCTTCCGGATTCGAGCAGGCGGTGCCCGGGACCATGGTGATGTTTACCTTGCTGGTGTTGCTGACGTCTGGTGCCATCACATTACTGCTTGAGCGCAAGCGCGGCGTGCTGCGGCGTCTTGCGTCTGCGCCTTTTTCGCGGGGCGATATTGTGCTGGGCAAGTGGCTGGGCAAGATGGTGCTGGCCATCGTCCAGATAGCCATTGCCATGCTGATGGGTACGCTGCTGTTCAGTGTGCACTGGCAACCCGATATGCCCATGATCATTGTGCTGCTGTTGGCCTGGGCGGGCGTCTGCACGTCGCTGGCGCTGCTGCTGGGCAGCGTTGGCAACACCGAGGGCCAGGTCGCAGGTATCGGTGTCTTGTCGTCCATGCTGCTGGGCGGATTAGGCGGTTGCTGGTGGCCTATAGAAGTAGCGCCTGCCTGGATGCAGCAGCTCGCCGGCTTCTTGCCCACCGGCTGGACGATGAATGGCCTGCATCGGCTGATGTCGTTTGAGGCGGGCGCAGCATCGGTGCTGACCGAGCTGATGCTGCTGGTGATCGCCGCTGTAGCAGTCGGCGTGCTCGCGACGCGCAGATTTCGTTACGAATAGCCTTGGTACAGAGCTCCCGTGAGGCGCGCTCAATAAAGAACAAACATGCTTGTAACGTTTTGACGTTAGAACGTTAAAGCACCAGGATTATGTTTTGGCAACGCCAACCAAGCGCGCGACGGTTTACTTCGATGCGGCGCTGCACAGAGCTTTGCGGCTGAAAGCCGCCGCCGCGGACCGGTCGCTGTCGGACCTTGTCAACGAGGCGGTGAGACTGAGCCTGGCCGAGGATGCGGAGGATCTTGCGGCTTTCGAGCAACGTGTGGGCGAGCCGGACCGCAAATTTGAGGGCGTGGTAAAGGACCTGAAGCGCAGTGGGAAAATATAGGGCCTGATCAAGCCCATTGCGGCCAGGGAACTCGAGTCTATTCCTCGCAAGAGGAGTTACAGGGGCTATCGAGTTCGGTGCCTTGCGTCTCAACCCGGGTTAGCTGCCGAGTGCTCACAAAAAGTGCCCTTGGTGCGCATCTCATTGCCCGGCCTTTGGTTGCGCCAGCCACGCACCCAAATGCGCGCGTTCTTCCTTGGTCATTCCAGTGAGGTTTCCAAGCGGCATGGCAGTTGACTGAACGGCCTGGGCCAGAACGCGTAGCGACTCTTTTCTCACCTCTTCCGGCGTGTCAAACATCAGCCCCTTGATTGCGGGCTGAAATTCGGGTCGCGTCGGATTGGCGGAATGACAAGGTGTACAGCGTGCCTGCACGATGCTCATCGCCTGCGCTGTGGATATGGGCTGACCGGCCGGCGCCTGCTGCGGGGCCGTCAGAACGGCGATGGCTGCAATCATCAACGCGGCTGCGCCCAGCATCCAGGCAGCCGCCCAGTTGCCCTGCACGTGCCTGACGTTGAAATAGTGGCGGACCAGCGCGCCCACCAGGAACATCGCCGCGAGCACGGCCCACCCATGTTCGTAGCCGTAAGTACCGGGGTAGTGAATGCTGAGCATTACGAATACGACGGGCAGGGTCATGTAGTTGTTGTGCAAGGACCGCAGCCCGGCGTTTTCGGCGAGCTGCATGTCCTGCTCAGCACCCTGCAGCGTCGCTGCGACCAGCTGGCGCTGAGCGGGCATGATGACGGCAAACACGTTGCCCACCATGATCGTTCCCAGCATTGCGCCGACATGCAGATAGGCGCCGCGTCCGCTGAATACCTCGCCCAGCCCATAGGCGATAGCGACGACCAGCAGAAAAGAGATCAGCGCACCGAGTCGGCGGCGCGTCTTGATCGCGGGCCAGCTCCAGAGCAGGTGATAGCCGAACCAACCGAACACGAGGGTGCCAAGACCGATGGCTATCGCGGTGGCCGGACTGATATTCGCGACGCTGCGATCAATGAGATAGGCGCTGGCGCCAAAATAATAAATCAGCACCAGGAGCGTGAACCCTGTGATCCAGGTCCAGTAGGCCTCCCATTTAAACCAGTGCAGGGGCTCGGGGAGGCTGCCCGGATTCATGCGTCGTTTCTGGACCTTGAAGAAGCCGCCGGCATGTAAGGCCCACAGCTCGCCCATGATCTTGTCATCGGCGGGTTCAGGGTCGCGCAGGCGGTTCAGCAACCAGTTGAAATAAAACGATGCGCCGATCCAGGCGATGCCCGTGATCACATGTGCCCAGCGCACGATCAGGTTCAGCCACTCACTGACTATTGGATTCATTGCTGCTTTGGTCCGCTGGTGGTTTTCATGTCATGCCTCGGAGGGCACGCGCTCTGACACGTGAATGGGCGCCGACCCGTTCCGCTTCCGCTGTTCGTCAACTTGCAGAAGCTGGGCTGCCACCGCAATGGCGATGGCCGTGGGGTGCTTGCTCCGCACGGTGTCGATGCCAATCGGGCAGACCAACCGGCGGACTTTTTGTTCCGGTATGCCCTCGCGTGCGAGGTTCTTTGCGAAGCGGTTGCGCTTCGACTGCGAGCCGATCAGGCCAAGATAGCTGAATTCGCCCGCAAGGACGGCCTTGCAGATCTGAAAATCGGTGGGATGGCTATGAGTCATGACCAGGAAGAAACAGTCTTGTCCGGCGTTGGCGACTTCTTCAGCGGGCCTGTCGGTAAGCAGGGTCGTCACCGTCGCCGGGATGTTTGCAGGAAACTCGTCTGCCCGGCTATCTACCCAGGTGATGCGACAGGGCAGGCCGCTGAGCACCTCGACCAGCGCCTTGCCCACATGGCCCGCGCCAAACAGCATGAGATGGAAGTCCACGCTATTGATCACTTCGAAAAGTAATGGGGGTGTGCCCGGTGACGCCTCGGCGATGCGAACGCTGTCAGGCGTGCCGATGCCGTTTTTGCTCTGGAGATTCAGCATCCGGTGTGCGGCAGCTGCGGCGCTGGCATCGAGTGCGGCATCGCCCAGACTGCCCTGGCTGTCGTGTGCGCTGATGCATATTCTGCGCACAAACTGTGAGCCCGGGCCAGGCATTGTGCTCACCATCACACAGGGGCCGCGCGCACGCTGCCCGGCCACTGCATGGATCCATGGCTGCGGCTCAGTGCCCAGCGCTTCGATGGTCACATCGACAACGCCACCACAACACTGCTGCATCTCGGGTCCCAGGGTGAAAGAGTGCGTTGCCCTTACGCCACGCTTTTCCACGCTACTCAGCATCGCACGGGCCAGCTCGACAACCCTGAACTCCAGCTGGCCGCCCCCGATTGTGCCGAGGCATCGCCGGTCCGTTACCAGCATTCTCGTCCCCGCTTCGCGCGGCGTGGAGCCTTTTGTTGCCGACCACGGTAACCAGGGCGCTATCCGCGTTTTGTTCGTTCAGCGCTTGCAGCTCGTCCAGCCAGTCGCTCATTTGTTGCTCTGCTTCGGGGGCCCGGTTTGCAGTGCGCTGACTGCGCTCAATACGGCCTCTGGCGTCGCCGGCGCGTTGAGGATCGGCCTGCTGCGATAATCATTCACTGCCGAAATAGCATCCCGGATCGCATAGAAGACAGACATCGCGAGCATCAGCGGCGGTTCACCCACCGCCTTGGAGCGGTGAATCGTTGGCGCCTTGTTGCGGCTGCCAGTCAGCAGGCTGACGTTGAAACGTTCGGGCACATCGCTGGCCACGGGAATCTTGTAGGTGGAGGGCGCGTGGGTTTGCAGTACCCCTGACTCGTTCCAGTGCAGCTCTTCGCTGGTCAGCCAGCCCATGCCCTGGATGAAGCCGCCCTCAATTTGTCCCAGGTCGATGGCCGGGTTAATGGAATTGCCGACGTCGTGCAGGATGTCCACCTGGCGTACCTTGTATTCACCGGTCAGCGTGTCGATCTCGACCTCCGTCACGGCCGCCCCGTAGGCAAAATAGAAAAACGGCCTGCCGCTCATGGTCGCGTTGTCGTAGTGAATCCCGGGGGTGCGGTAAAAGCCCGTGGCGGACAGCGACACGCGGCCCATCCAGGCGGCCTTCACCAGCTCCGCAAAACTCATTCTGGTGTCGCCGATGTTTACCCGGCCGGCGTCAAATCCGATCGCGCTTGCCGATACCGAATATTTTTCCGCAGCGAATCTGACCAGGCGCTTCCTGATCGTGCGCGCCGCCGCCAGCGCCGCCATGCCGTTCAGATCGGAGCCCGCCGAGGCGGCCGTCGCCGAGGCGTTGGGCACTTTGCCGGTATCGGCTGCAGTGCTGCGAATCTGCGCGATGTCCACGCCAAGTTCCTTCGCCACAACCTGCGCGACCTTGGTGAACAGCCCCTGGCCCATCTCGGTGCCGCCATGATTGAGCTGGATGGTGCCGTCGGTGTAGACGCTGAGCAGCGCACCGGCCTGGTTGAAGTGGGTGGCTGTGAAGGAAATGCCGAACTTCACCGGCGTCAGCGCGATGCCGCGTTTCAGGTAGGTGCTCTTTGCGTTGTATTTCAGGATGGCACGGCGGCGTGACCGGTAGCGGGCCGACCTTTCCAGTCGCGGGATGATCTTCAGCTGCTTGCTGTCCTCGACCGGCATGCCGTAGGGCGTCACGTTGCGCTCGGTGGTGCCATAGAGGTTGCGCTTGCGCACGTCCAGGGCGTCCAGTCCCAGGTGAAGGGCGATGTCGTCGATAACCTGCTCGATGGCCAGCATGCCCTGCGGTCCGCCAAAGCCCCTGAACGCCGTGTTCGACACGGTATTCGTTTTGCAGCGGTGCGAGGTGATTGAGACGTCGCTCGAGGTAGTAACAGTTGTCGACGTGGAACATGGCCCGGTCGTTGACCGGGCCGGAAAGATCCGCGGACATGCCGCAGCGCGAGGCGAGCGTGAAGTCGACGCCCTTGATCTCGCCGTCATCGGCAAAGCCCACCTCGTAGTCGATCACGAAATCATGGCGCTTGCCGGTCATGATCATGTCCGCGTCACGATCCAGCCGCAGCTTGACGGGACGTCCGGTGCGCGCCGCAAGCAGGGCCGCGACGCAGGCAAACAGGGCAGCCTGGGTTTCCTTGCCCCCAAAGCCGCCGCCCATCCGGCGGCACTGCACCGTCACGTCCTTGGCCTGCAGGCCCAGCGCGTGCGCCACCAACATCTGTACTTCGCCCGGATGCTGGGTGGAACTGTGTACCAGCATCGTGCCGTCTTCCTGGGGCAGGGCGAACGCGACCTGGCCTTCCAGGTAAAAGTGATCCTGCCCGCCGGTGTGCAGGCGCCCGCTCAGACGATGGGGGGCGTTGCTTCAATCGCCTGCGCCGCGTCACCACGCGAGAGGCGTGGTTGTGGGCAATACGAAAGACTCACCTGCCACGGCGTCATCAATGCCCAGCACAGGTGTCAGCGGCTTGGTAATCCACCGCTGCGCTGGCACTGCCCTGCGGGCCAGTTCAGTCGTGCTCGCGGCCACCGCAAACAGCGACTGACCGAGCGTACTTGAACAAGTCCGTCGGCGAGGATCGGTTCGTCTTCAGCATCCCGCCGACATTGTTCGTGCCGGGAATGTCTTCAGCGGTGATGACTGCGCGACACCGGCGGCGGCGCGCACCGGGTCAAGGTTGATGGCCGCAACCCTGGCATGCGCCAGGCGGCTCATGCCAATTGCCGCGTGCAAGGTGCCAACGGGCTCCGGCAGATCATCGATGTAACGGGCATCACCGCTGACATGCAGGTGAGCGCTCTCGTGTGGCAGCGGCCTGGCCGATCACGTCATTGTCGCTGTTTGCCATGGTCCTTCAGCTTCCGTGCCTGAGCACGCGGGTTTCTCCCGCGAAAACCGGAGGTCTCGAGATAGAATTTTTTGAGCAGATTGCGCGGCGATCTTGCGCCGGTAGTGCGCGCTCGCACGCATGTCCCCGATCGGCGAGATAGTCCTGATCAAGCTTTGCCGGCGGCGTCGTCCACGATTTCCCTGTCCACGGCTTGCCAAGCAGGAATTGCTCGCAATGGGTCGCTCGCTTCGGAGTAGCGGCCATGCCGCCAAAGCAGATGCGAATGTCAGCGACCTTGCCGTGCGGACAGTCGCAGGCAGAATGCGCCAAGCACGGCGGAAATATCCTGATCGAAGCGCTTGGAAATCTTGTAGGCCCTGAACTGTCGATCCGTGTCCAGCGGCACACGAATACGCTCCACGAATTCACCACTGGCCAGCGCGGTCTTGCGATAGTCGAGAAAGAACTCATCCAGCGGCAATTCGCGGCGCGTCCGCCCTTTTCTCAGCACGAGTGCGCGCCTGGAGGGTGATCAGCGCGGGCATCGAATCACCGATCGGTGAGCCATTGGCGATGTTGCCGCCGAGGGTCGCCGCATTGCGAATGGGCGGCGATGCATATCGTCGCAGCAGCTCGCCGAAATCCGGATACGCATCCGCCGAGCACGTCCTTCGAGGTCGGTCAGGCTGACACCTGCACCGATGTCGAGCGATGTCTCGAGCGTTTGATGGTCTTGAGTTCAGCCACGTTGCCGAGGTAAATAACGGTGGGAATATCCTGGTGGTCTTTGGTGACCCAGAGACCGACGTCGGTGCCGCCTGCCAGCAAGCGGGCGTCGGGGTGCCGCTCCAGCAGCGCTGCGAGTTCCGACACATCGATGGGCGCGAAAAACTGCATGCTCGTCACCATCGGGCCCGGGCCGGTCAGTGTCAGCGTGTGCGCCGGCTGGATGTCGTGAGCTGATCGACAGCAGCGCGTTCGTCCGCGTGACACCGCTCGCCTTCGCGTAAACGGCCGACGCAGCCAGTGCGCGTCAGTTGCGTGGCTCGGCCGTCGTACATTCGCTGCGCAGCATCGATGATCGGCCGGTAGCCCGTGCAACGGCACAGATTGCCGGCCAGCACGTCCTTGATGCGAGAGTCGGGACGGAGCGGATTCCGACCGGTACATCGCGAACAGCGACATGACGAAACCAGGCGTGCAGAAGCCGCACTGCGAGCCGTGGCATTCCACCATCGCGTTCTTGCACCGGGTGCAGATCACCAGTTGAAGGCCTTCAGGCTCTCGACAGTGAACAGCGCCTTGCCATGCAGGGTGGGCAAAAACTGGATGCAGGAATTGATGGCGCGGAAGCGAACCCTGTCTCTGTGAAGCTCGCCCAGCACCACCGTGCACGCACCGCAGTCTCCCTCTGCGCAGCCTTCCTTGGTGCCGCAGCCTGCCGTAGATGCTCGCGCAGGTAATTCAATACCGTTGTATTCGGATCGATACCGCTGACAGATTGCACCTGGCCGTCAAGAACGAATCGAATCGCGCTATCGTGCATTTGAAGACCGGCTAGCTCCCGCGATAAGTTGAATAACTCCAGGGCGAAACCAGCAGGGGCACGTGGTAATGCTGGTCGTCGTCGCTGATTCCAAAGCGGATGACCACTTCGTCCAGAAACGGTGGTTCGGCCAGCTCGAGATTCTGCCCGGCGAAGTAGGCACCGACGTGAAACACCAGTTCCCAGGTGCCGGTGCTGAATTCGGCTTCTTCAGCATCGGCTGATCGGTGCGACCGTCTTCGTTCGTGGTCCGCTCTGCCTGACCAGCGCTGCGCTTATCAGCGATGGAGTAGATCTCGATCTCGATACCCGCGCCCGGCTTGCCCTGCGCAGTATCCAGAATATGTGTCGTCAATGTTCCCATCAGATGTCCTGCGCACGATGCGTGGTATTCTTGCTCGCGCTTTTGAGAATCGCCGGATTTGAGCGCATCATCTCGACGCAAGCTGTTCTTTCTGCCATTGATTAATGCGTCAAGAATAGCCGTGGCCACACTAGATAACAACCGACGGCGCGCCTGTGGATCGCGTGCCATGACCGGACCGGGGAGGGCAGTTGTGAGTCGAAGCTATCCACGTGACATGCGCGGCTATGGCGCGCAGCCGCCGGATCCGCGCTGGCCGGATGGTGCGCGGCTGGCATTGCAGATCGTTTTGAACTACGAAGAGGGCGGCGAAAGCTGTGTACTGCACGGCGACGCGGCGTCGGAAACATTCCTGTCCGAGATCGTCGGCGCGCAGGCCTTATGAGGCGACCCGTCATCTCAGCATGGAGTCAATTTACGAATATGGCAGTCGCGCGGGATTCTGGCGCCTGATGCGCATCTTTCGCGGCACGCGACATCAGGGTGACGGTGTTCGGCGTGGCCATGGCGCTGCAACGCAATCCGGAAGCGGTCAGTGCGATGCTGGAGGCGGGGCACGAGATCGCCAGTCACGGCTGGCGCTGGATCGACTACCAGTTCGTAGACGAAGATACCGAGCGAAAACACATCGCGCTCGCTGTCGAGGCGATCGAGCGCGCTCACGGGCAGCCGGCCACTGGGCTGGTATACGGGCGCGACAGTCCGAATACC
The DNA here is from genome assembly GCA_963759075.1 of uncultured Gammaproteobacteria bacterium. GTDB lineage: Bacteria > Pseudomonadota > Gammaproteobacteria > Steroidobacterales > JABDLF01 > JABDLF01. The sequence goes on along the minus strand of CAVWXZ010000028.1, from coordinate 8,706 downwards.
CGCCGCCTGGTAGTCGAGCACGGCGGGTTTGTATATGACGCCGATGCCTACAACGATGACCTGCCCGTACTGGGTGACGGTGGGGGACACGCCGCAGCTGGTGGTGCCCTATACGCTGGACAATAACGATATGCGGTTTGCTACGACGCAGGGCTTCAACAGCGGTGACCAGTTTTTCGCGTACCTTAAAGACGCCTTCGACGTGCTCTATGCGGAGGGCGAGACGCGCGCCAAAGATGATGTCGCTCGGCTTGCACTGCCGACTTGCCGGCCGGCCCGGGCGGGCGGCCTCCGTGGCGCGCTTTCTGGATTACGTGCAGGAGCACCCGGACGTCTGGATCTGCCCGCGCATCGAGATTGCCAGGCACTGGATCGAACAGCATCCGTTCAGGACACAAGGTAAAGATTAAGGGGCGATGGCCATGAGCAGCACAGGTTCAGGAACGGGACGAATGTCTCTCGCGCAGGTCAATGCGTTGACTCGCGAGGAGTTTGTTGCGGCCTTCGGCGAGGTATTCGAACACGCGCCATGGATCGCCGAGCGTGCCTGGGATGCACGGCCGTTCGCTGATTTCGAGGCGCTGCACCACGCGCTGGGGTTCGTGCTCAGGCGCGCCGAAAGCAAGGCGAAAATCGCGTTGATACGCGCGCACCCGGAGCTGGCGCCCAAAATAGCGCGGCCGCTGGGGCTGAGTGAGTTCTCAGGCAAGGAACAGGCGGGTGCCGGGCTGGACACCTGCACGCCGGAGGAAGCTGCCAGACTCGGAGAGCTCAATCAGGCGTATCGCGCCAGGTTCGGTTTTCCATGCATCATCGCGGTGAAGCTCCTGGAAAAGAGCAGCATTCTTGAGCAGCTTGCCGATCGCCTGGCAAAAACGCGGGACGCAGAATATGCGGAAAACCTGAGGCAGATCCTGAAAATCGCCTGGTTCCGCCTGGAGTCGCTGGTTGAGACGGGTTGAGTAGTACGTCTAAATCGCTGCAATCGTGAGTGGTTCGGGCAGTTCCAAAACATCACAGTTCTCGTCCGGGCCGCCCCGATCGATGACCAGGAACTCGGATTCGGTGCCCAACGCGATCAGCCCGTGATGCCACACGCCCCTGTGGAAGTTCACGCCCTGCCGGCCGTCCGTGACAAATGCCCGCACGCTTCCGGATGGATCATGGTCTCCCTTCGGCGCGACGACCACCAGGAAGCGCTGGCCATTCAAAGGCATAAACGCCTGGCTTGAAAGGGGGTGTCGTTCAAGTGCGCGGATGCGGAGCGGCAACACCTGCGGCTGGGCTCTGAAAATGTTTACCAGCGGCCGACCTTCGTTTTCCAGCACGTCGATTGTCGCAAGGTCGTGAAAGCGTTGGCTCGTGCCTTCGTTGATGGGGCATTGCGCCGCGCCGCGGGTTTCAATGACGTCACCAAATTGCGCAAATGCTTCGCGGGTCAGTGGTTCGACATTGAGTGACAGACTGGTCACGCGCCCTGCACTGTGCCAATAAGCCGAACCCGGCTCAGCCCGCCGTCGGGGAAGATGTTGATGCGCACATGGGTGATCACGCCCGGATCGCCGAGTTCGTTTTCGAATATATGTTCTTTATCCATTGCCAGTTTTTGCGCAGGGAGCAGTGAGACCCAGTCAGCGTCATTCAGGTCCGCCGGCAGGGCCTCGCCGTCGGCCAGGCGCAGCGCCTCGAGCGACACGCGATCCGGGTAGTTGCCCTTGAAGAATGCCGTATCGATGATCGCCTTGTGCACGGTCCCCGGGCGGCCCAGCCTGATAACGACCCAATCGTTGCCCGGCCCACGGCGCCTGCGGGTTTCCCAGCCATCGCCCATATTCAGGCCCGCCCCGGGCAGCAGCAGATTCTGCATTGATCCGTAATGTTCATCGCTGCAGGCAAGCGCCCGGCCGCCGTTTTCCAGGGCGATCAGGTCGATAGGTGCCGAGGGCGCAGTTGTCTCCGGGGGGCAGCTGACTTCGCCAAAGATCCGGAGGCGGGCCACACCACCGTCCGGAAAAATGTTGAGGCGTACATGGGTCCAGGTCCGCGCGTTATCGATCTGGAAGAGGTTGTGGGCATCGCCCTGCAGGGGCGAACGGGGGATGATCTCGTGCCACTCGGCGTCAGCGCCAGGGGCCTGTTCGCTGGCGCAGGCTTCCACAGATGCTTCGGGCGGGTAGTTGCCCGTGAAATAACGAGTATCGATATCAACCGATCGGATCACGCCCGCCAGGCCCAGCCGCAGCACGCAGAAATCGTGACCCGCCGAGCGCTTCCGACGCGATTCCCAGCCATCCATCCACTTGCCGTGGTCGTCGTACTTGTCAGCGATCCACACCGGCTCGTGCACCTGGATCAATCGCTCCTTGGGTGCGAAGAAGTCATCCGTGGCAAAGATCACTTCGGCATTCAGGCGCGGGCTCGCCAGGTTGATCCAATGTGCGTTACTAGTGCTGGCTGGTGCAGGCCCCGGCGCGCTCATGCCGCAAATTCGCGGGTTACGTGATTCACTTCGGCGATGAATCGCGCCTTGTCTCTGGCCTCCAGGAAGCTCGCTTCAAACGCATTGATGGCCAGGGTGCGAATATCGCCGGCGTCCAGATCCAGTGCGCGCTGGGTTTGCAGAAAGTTCTCTTCAAGGTAGCCGCCGAAATAGGCTGGATCGTCGGAATTGATGGTGACACACAGGTCCATATCGAGAAGGCTTTTGAGATTGTGTTTCTTCAGGCTGGGGAACACGCCGAGCTTGACGTTGGATAAGGGGCAGACGGTAAGCGGCATGCGGCTCATGGCCAGGCGCTCGACAAGTTCTTTGTCTTCAATGCAGCGCACCCCATGGTCGATGCGGGACACTTTAAGGAGATCCAGAGCCTCCCGGATATACTCCGGCGGACCTTCTTCGCCTGCGTGCGCGACCGTCAGAAAACCCTCCTTGCGGGCGCGCGTAAACACGTCAGTGAACTTGGACGGCGGATGGCCGAGTTCCGAGGAATCGAGGCCCACCGCGGTGATCCAGCGTCGGAACTTCAGCGCCTGATCCAGCGTGCGCATGGCGTCTTCGGCGCTCAGGTGGCGCAGGAAGCACAGAATCAGTCGCGAAGAAACGTCCAGCTTGTCGTGCGCATCTTCCAGGGCGCGGTGGATGCCGCCGATGACGGTGGCGAACTCGACCCCGCGCTCCGTGTGCGTCTGAGGGTCGAAAAAAATCTCGACATGGCGAACGTTCTGCGCGGCAACGCGTTCGATGTAGGCCCAGGTCAGGTCGTAAAAATCCGCCTCATGCAGCAGCACCTGCGCGCCCTCGTAGTAAATATCCAGAAAGGACTGCAGGTTTTCGAACTCATACGCGGCACGAATTTCCTCCACGCTGGAGAACTTCAGCGGTACTTTGTTACGCCGGGCAATTTCCATCATGAGTTCGGGCTCGAGCGTGCCTTCAATGTGCAGGTGCAGTTCTGCCTTGGGGAGCTCATGTATGAGCCTGCTGAGGTTCTGGTTATTGCTCATATCAGTTGTCTGCCCGGTGGTTGCGTGCATATTGGCCCGGGAACCCGGTGCCGGCGCGCTTTGCGGATCATTCTGGTCAGAAAGGGCGCGGATTTCAATCGCAAATGACAAGTTCGGGCCTGCCGCACGCGTGCGCCTAATAGATCGGGGTCAGACTGCTATTTCCTAATTGGGGTCAGACTGGTATTTCAAAGAAGGCGCAATTCACCTTGGTCATTGAATGAAATAGCAGTCTGACCCCGATTTTCTGACGGGGGCTGTATGGCGACCTGAAGCGCAGCAGCGCGGAGGCTGCTGCGCTGGTTCAGCGAGCGTGCTCTTGCGCTTCCTTGTGCTACGCGTATTTGATCAATGCACCTGTTCAGGCTGTGGTGATGATCTGTACGCGCTTGCTCTCTTTCTTTTCGATCGCAGCCTTTGGTGCCTCGATGGTCAGCAGACCGCGCTTGAGTTCTGCCGTTATTTTTTCGATATCGATGTCGACCGGCAATTCGACGCGCCGATAGATATCGTCATTGCGAAACTCCGACCAGCGGACGTTAGACACATCGCCGCTTCCAGGCTCGTCGATCTCAATGCTGTGAGCGGCCTTGATGATGAGCTCGCGAGGATTGGCTGTGATGATGGTCTCTTCAGGCTCAAAACCGGCCAGTGCGATCTTGAGGATGAACCTGTCGCCTTCCTCGATGAGTTCTGATACTGACCAGCAGATTTCCTGTTCTGCCGCCAGCCAGTCCTCGACGTGCCGTCCTTCGATAAAGCCGTTTTCGGCAAACAGCTCGAAGGCGCGAGCGCGTATGCGTTCGGCAATCTCGTCAATTTCATCAAAAATTGGTAGCGTTCTGTCCTCGATCGAGGACAATTTCCTTATAGCCAGTCTGGACATAGCAGTCTCCCGTTAGATGGTAGAAAACAGTTCCACCACCTGTCTTACGATGTGCTATGTCGGCCCGGCTTTTTCCCGTGTTATCGAATCATTATCATCGAAGGGACAGGCGGTCCGGAAAGAGCCACACGCTGTTACGTGTCTCTGCTCATTCCTTGCCTTATTCTGATCCAAAAACCGGCAAAGGTAAACTAGGTAGTTTCCTAAAGCCTGCAGTTGGAGTCTCCAGATCGGGCCTGGGTGGCTGGTATTGGTGCAGCCATGTCGGCCAGAAGAGAGCTTCGCCGGGTTGTTTGAAATAGCAGTCTGGCCCCGATTGTGTGGGCGCCGCCTGTTTAAAGGTGTCGGAAAATTAATCCGACACCTTTTCGTCCTCAGAAGCTACCGGAATGTGTGCTCGTAGCGCAGGTACGGCACGCGGCCGTAGATGTCATGTAGGCTCAAAAAGTAATCACCGTTGCTGCCCCAGGTCGGCGGATCCCGGTTGAACACATTCTCGGCGCCAATACGCAACTTGCCGCCCCAGGGTGTGTCATAGGCAAACTGCACATGCCATTGGGTCCACGAGGGCAATCCTGGCCCCACCCCCCAGAACTCAGGGAAAGGGATATCCGATATGTAATCGCCGGTCACCGATGCGCCAAATGCGCCCTTCGACCAGTTCACGTTCAGGGTGGCGCGTATGTCGGGTAGCCCGGACTCCTTAAGCGCGTTCACCCGCGGCCCGTTATCCTCGACGACCCAGTTATGAGCGAGCTTGTAGGCCACCTGGGAACCCAGCCTGATTTCGCCCAGGTTCCACGGCTCGAACCTGTAGCTCGCATCCAACTCGATACCCTGCGTATCCACGCCGTCGGCGTTGCCCGTGATGGCTATGACTTTGACGATCCGGCCGGTGACCGGGTCGCGAATGACCCGGTCGCTGCTGCCCGCGCGCCATTCGTTGTCAATCACAGACTGGGCGCCAAAGCTCCACACTTCGTTGGTAAACTCGATGTCGTAGTAATCCACGCCGATGGAGAAATCGCGCACGGGATTCCACACGAAGCCCAGGGTCCAGCCAGTGGACTCCTCCGGCTCCAGCGCCGGGTTGCCACCCTCCACTCTAAGCACGGTAATTGTCTTACAGGGATGCCCGGGTGGCAGCGTGGTGGCATTCGCGCCGGCATCTCCGGATTCCTGGCAGCGTTTGGTGTCCGTCACCTGAGCCTCACCCTCGAATTGGGGATAGTGGAGGTCATCGAGTGTGGGCGCGTGAAAGCCGCTGCCCCAGGTCGCCCGAGCCAGCAGGCTGTCGACGGGCCGCCAGGCGAGGTTGGCGCGCGGGTTCACCGTGCCGCCGAAATCGCTGTACTCGTCATAGCGCACGGCGAGGCCGAGCTCCAATTCATCGCGCACGGGAACCACGGTCTCGGCAAACAGTGAGTACAGCGAGCGTGAGCCGATGACGTCCGGGTTGGGCGTGCCCCCATAGACGTCGGATGAGTTCTCGAGTTCGTCGAAGTCCCAGTCAAAACTCTCATCCCGGTATTCGAAGCCCAGGGCCACCGGCACGGGACCCGACTGCAACTGGAAGGCATCGAAATTCAGCGTGCCGTCGAAGCCGGTGAGACGGGTTTCGAAGCGATTGAAGGCACTCCGAGCCAGGCTTTCGGCCAGCGCTGCGTCAAGCGGGCCGTTCACCCCGAAGATATCGAAGCTGCCGTCATCGATGATGGCCTGCAGGCCCGATTTGGACGTGAAGCCCAGGTTCAGAGTATCAACGCTCTGGCGACCCCGCTGCACGGCCAGCTCCCACTCGCTGCCGCCGAACCAGCCGAGCTCGCCCCTGAGTCCCGCAACAATGTCGATGAAGTCGTCGTCCAGGAAGGAGTCACGATTGCCGCCGGGGATGTTGCGGTACCAAAGGTCAAGATCAAAGGGCCCCGTGAAATCGGCAACGCCGTCGCCGTCGAAATCAAGTTCCATGCCCACCGTCGGGTTGTTGGGGTTGTCCGCAGACATTGTAGGAAATAACGGCACGCCTCCGATAGCCGGTGCCGGGGCATATACGCCGTAGGTATCTACGTCGCTTAAGGTCAGTCGGGTAAACGCTTCCACCCGATCGGTGAGTTGGTAGTTGGCGAGCAAAAAGGCGGTTCTGCGCCTGCTGCGCACGTCCCATGATGAGATGGCATTATAGTTGAACAGGCATTCGCCCATTCCTAAATAATCCCAGTCTGACAGCACCGAGTTTGGGAATTCGCCGGTGCCGGAGGGTTCTCCATTTTCGGTGACCGGGCAGCGAGGATCGGGGAACGAGGCGAGGTACTCACCGGATGCGGGATCGTAAACATCGTAACTGGCGAGGTAGCCGAAAGACGACAGGCCGAGATCCGTGAAATGCCGGTCACGATTGAAAATTATGTCGCGCTCGTAGTGATCCAGGGACAGCACCAGGTTGCCGCGCGCAAAGGTCTTGCCATAGGTAAGCGCGCCGGTCGTCTTGTTGGCACCCGGCTGGGTGGGGCGGGCCACGCGCGCCGAGGCCGTCAGGCCCTGGTAGTCTTTGCGGGTGATGATGTTGATGACGCCACCAATGGCATCCGAGCCGTACACGGCCGAGCCGCTCTCCCGCAAGATTTCGATGCGCTCCACCGCGGCCATGGGCAGTGTATTGAGGTTTTGGCCTCCGATTCCGCGAATTGTCTGGCTGACCCTACGCCCGTCCATCAGCACCAGGCTGCGGCCCGGACCCAGGCCACGCAGATCAACCTGCGCCTGCGAGCCAACAAAAGTTCCCGATCGTTCTTTGAAGCCACCGAAGCTGTTATACACCGCGGTGCGGATGACGTCGGCCACCGACGCGTCGCCGGAGCCGTCGATGTCATCGCGGGTGATCACGGTGATCGGTTGCGGCCCCTCGATGTCGATGCGCTTGATGCGCGAACCGGTAATCTGGATCCGGTCGAGTTCAAGCGCTTCCTCGCCATCCGCTTCCTGGGCCAGCGACGGGCTGCCGCCTATCAGGCTTGCCGCAAACAGGAAAGTGGCTACGAGATAAACGCGTCGAACGAGCGAGTTCCGTTTACGCATGATGCCTCCCCCAAGAGAATAGGCACGCCGTGCGAAATCGCACCTCTCCCTCTTAAAGCAAAGCGGTCGGGACGAAATTCGCAATAAGGGATTTCCGAATGCTGCGTTGCACGCGAAGCGAGCGTGCCAATCACATCAGCCTCCCAACCGTTGTGCCAAACCACGCGGCCACTCAATTAGGCAGGAAAACGTGGCAGGCTTCTAATCAAAATACACTCGGCCGGCAGAAAGGTTGGCGAGTCTCTCCATCTGGCGCTGCTGCGTTGCAATAGTCGGAGAGTTTTTTAGAAAAAGGGGGTCGCGAAAAAGGGGTCGGATTTATTTCTCAGTGCTTTTTTTCGGAAATGTCTTTCGCGTACTAAGCAAGACGCTGCATTTCGATTGTGGCACCGAGACGGGCCATGACGTCGGCCCTATGGCTGCGCCTCCGCGGCCAGTTTCTGCATGCATGGCCGCCACCGGCGCGAGTAGTGCGTCCATGTCATGCTGAGCTAGCAAGGCGCGAATGTTTGCGGCGCGCTGATCCACCAGGGCTTGCATGCGATTCCACTGCCTGACGAACCGGGGATCATCCCGGAGCGGCGCCCACGCATCGTAACCCCACGCCCCTCCAAGTGCCTCCTCATATTTTGTAATGACCCAATTATCGATCGAGTCGTAATCGATAGCATTGGCGAGCATGTCCAGCGCCTCATCGTGACGATTCTGCATCGCATAGACTTCAGCCAGGTCCGATATGATCGTCGGATGACGCATTCCCGCAGCGTATTCACGCTCCAGGTAGGCGACGGCTTCCTCGAGCAGGGGTGCTGCGTCTTCGGCTCGATCAACCGCGAGATAAAAGATGGCGAGGCCTATCATGAATGCGGAGTTGCGCTCGATCCAGATGTTCCAATGCTGGTAGTGTTGTAACGCCTCGGCCAACTCGATGGCACGCTCTCGTTGGCCGGCGCGCCACATGTGGCTTGTGAGGATAGCCGCGCGCAGGTACCAGGCCTCGAGTATCTCCTCGTTGCTCATGTTTTCTATCTGCGACAAATACTTTGCGGTCACTTCTTCCCAATGCCCGGTGGCGTCCATGTACAATTCCACCAGGAAGTACTCTTTCCACCAGGAGTCTTCTTCCGCGATCGGTATGTCTGATCAGGCGTTGGTACAAGGCTTCTGCCTCGTCATACATTTCCAGCTCGGCCATTTCGGCGGTCAGCCACCAGAGATGGCCGATAATGCCCATATTCTTG
>CAVWXZ010000027.1:0-8277 GCA_963759075.1 uncultured Gammaproteobacteria bacterium | reverse complement strand
AGATTATGATGGGTACACCGGCAATCCGTAACCTGATCCGGGAAGGCAAGATCGCGCAGATGTATTCGGCCATCCAGACGGGCCAGGATTCAGGCATGCAGACGCTGGACCAGTGCCTGCAAGAGTTATTCAAGAAACATTTGATTACCCGGGATTCCGCCCGGGAGAAGGCCCAGAACAAGGACCAGTTCTGATTGCTGCCCGGGTAACTGAATCAGGAGCACCCTATGGAACGAGATCAGGCAATCAAGTATATGCAGGACCTGTTGAAGGCCATGGTGGCCAAAGACGGGTCGGACCTGTTCATTACGGCTAATTTTCCGCCGGCGATCAAGATAGACGGTGCGGTAAAGCCGGCTTCGGACCGACCGCTCACCAGTGCCGAAAGCGCAATCCTTATTCGTTCGATCATGAACGACAAACAGAAGAAGGAATTTGACGCAACCAAGGAATGTAATTTTGCGATCGCGCCGCGTGGCGTTGGGCGCTTCCGGGTCAGCGCATTTATTCAACAGGGTCAGACCGGTGGCGTCCTGCGCACAATCACCACGGACATTCCCGACTTCGATCAGCTGGGATTGCCGCCGGTTCTGAAAGACGTCGTCATGTCCAAACGCGGTCTGGCCATCGTGGTTGGCGGCACCGGGTCGGGCAAATCCACGACGCTTGCGGCCATGATCGGGCACCGCAACGCGAACAGCCGCGGCCACATCATCAGCATCGAGGATCCGATCGAGTACATACATCCACACAGGGGCTGCGTCATCACGCAGCGCGAGGTCGGCGTGGATACCGACAACTGGCACAATGCGCTGAAAAACACGCTCCGACAGGCGCCCGACGTGATTCTGATCGGTGAGATACGTGACAGGGAGACGATGGAGTACGGCGTGCAGTTTGCCGAGACTGGCCACCTGTGCCTGGCTACGCTGCATGCCAACAGCGCAAACCAGGCGCTGGACAGGATCATCAACTTTTTCCCTGAAGAGAAACGTGATCAGCTGCTTATGGACCTGTCGCTCAATATTCGCGCGCTGATCTCGCAGCGGCTGGTACCCCGGGAGTCCGGCAAGGGCAGGGTCGCGGCCATGGAGGTCATGCTCAAGTCGCCGCTGATTTCGGACCTGATCCTGAAAGGTGATGTGGGCCAGATAAAGGAAATCATGGCCAAGTCCACGCGGCTCGGCATGCAGACCTTCGACCAGGCACTGTTCAAGCTGTATGAAGACGGTCTGATCTCCTATGAGGCCGCGCTGCGCAATGCGGATTCCAAGAACGAACTGCGGCTGCGCATCAAGCTGGAAAGCAAGCGCGATTTCGAAGCCAGCGACGGTGGTTCCCAGAGTCTGCATATCGTTGACGACGGCGAAGCGGAGTCCTTCTGATCGTGGCGCTGAACGAACAACAGACACTCGATGCCGGCGCGATGAAGATCCGCCCGCTTCTGCAGCTGATGGCCGAGAAGAAAGCCTCCGACCTGTTTATGACGCCCAATGCGCCGGTCAAGATCAAGATCGAGGGCCGCATGATTCCGGTCAACAAGGTGTTGCTAACGGCGGGCGTCATAAGAAATACCGTGCTCAGCATCATGACGGATGAGCAGGCGCGCAGATTCCAGGAGGAACTGGAGCTCGATTTCGCTATTGCGGAAGACGGAATCGGCCGCTTCCGGGTCAACGCTTTTTACCAGCGCGGCTCTGTTGCTATGGTGATGCGCTACATTTCTTCGCAGGTGCCGCGACTTGTTGATCTCGGACTTCCAGACATACTGCGTACCCTGGTGATGTACCGCCGTGGCCTGCTGCTGATGGTGGGGGCAACGGGCTCAGGCAAATCAACCAGCCTCGCGGCGATGCTCGATTATCGTAACGAGAACAGCACCAATCATATCCTCACTATCGAGGACCCGATCGAGTTCCTGCACTCCAACAAGAGCTGCATCGTTAACCAGCGCGAGATCGGCCAGGACACCAGGAGCTACCACGCTGCGCTGCGTAGCGCGGTGCGTGAGGCGCCAGATGTGATCCTCATAGGCGAAATCCGTGATCGCGAGACGATGGAAGCTGCGATTGCGCTGGCCGGTACCGGGCACCTGGCGATATCGACCTTGCATGCCAATAATTCTGCCGAAACCCTGGACCGGATCATCAACATGTTTCCCCAGGATCATCACTCGCAGATCCTGATGGACATGTCGCAGTACCTGAGAGGCATCGTTTCTCAGCGACTGGTCCAGGGCAAGGGTGGCCGGCGCGTCGCCGCTGTGGAAGTCATGATCAACACGCCGCATATCTCGGAGCTCATCCGCCGCGGTGATGTGTCCGCCGTCAAAGAAGCGATGGATGGATCGAACGAAGAAGGCGTGCAGGATTTCGATACGGCGTTGTTCAATCTTTACCGGCAGGGTCGCGTAGACCTCGAGGAAGCCCTGCGCATGGCCGATTCACGCGCCAACCTCGAGACCAAGATCAACTTTGGCATGTAGGCCGGCCTGATCAGGGGCGGGGAACACCTCGCTGGCCTCGAATACCGGGCCGTCCACACAGACCCGCTTCATAGCCGGTCCCTGCGGCGTGCGCACCAGGACGGTGCAGCCCGCGCAGCCGCCCACCGCGCAGGCCATGAATTCTTCCAGTGATACCTGGCATGGCAATTCGAACTCGCGGGCGAGTGCCGCCACCGCCTCCAGCATCGGTGTCGGCCCGCAGGCGAACACCTGCACCTGCCGCCTTTCCGCGGCTTGCAGCTGTGCCAGCCAGCTGCGCGCGAGATCCGTGACATAGCCCTTAAAACACCCGGCATAGCCCTGCAGGCTGGTGAGGCGACTGGTAATGCCCCACTCCTCGAGCAGGGGCATGCAGGCATCCACGTCCGATGGGATGCCAGGCACCGTGATGCCCGAACGTGCCTCGGCAAAAGGAAACGGAATCTCCGATCCCATGATTACCAGGGGGTCATGGTCGGGTAACTGTGATCTCAGTGACTCAGCCAGAAAGACCATGGGCGGGATGCCGACGCCACCGCCGATCAGCAGGGGCCTCGGATAAGCCGCCGCGGGGCGGAAGGGCATGCCGATGGGGCCGAGCACGCTGATGCGATCGCCCGGGCGTCGACTGGAAAGGTGCCTGAGACCGTCACCAATGACTTTGTACAGAAACTCGATCCAGCCTTCCGCGGGGTTGGCGCGCATGATCGAAAGAGGTCGCCGCATGGGCACGGCCGGGTCACAGGTTACGTGCGCGAAGCTGCCTGCCTGCGCGCGTGAGGCGCATTGCGGAGCATGCAGCCGCATCACGAACTGCCCATCGGCAAATGCCTGCTGGTCGATGACAGCGGCATCTTCCAGAAAGATGGTGCCGCGCTGGCTGGGACCTACCCCACCCATGCTGGCTGCTCCTCTGCCGCCGTAAGCAGGGCCTCATTCATCGCAGCGAGTACAGCCATGCGCACGGCGACGCCGTTGCGCACCTGGCTGCGGATGACCGAGCGCGGACCATCCGCCACCTCGTCGTCTATTTCAACGCCGCGGTTCATGGGGCCCGGGTGCATCACGATGGCCTCAGGGCTGGCAGTGCTCAGGCTCGCCTCGCTCAGTCCGAATTCCCTGAAATAGTCGCGCGGGTCAGGCAGGTCTGCGCTGGCCATCCGCTCGCTCTGGATGCGCAATGCCATGACCACGTCGGCGTCCGCCAGCCCTTCAGCGAGGCCACTGAACATTCGCGATCCAGGAAACTCGCTCTTGTCGGGAAGCAGGGCTGCCGGCCCCACCAGCCGCAGATCCCGGGTGCCCAGGATCCTGAGCGCCTGGGTCGTGGAGCGCGCTACGCGTGAATGCGCAATATCGCCGACTATGGCTACTTTCAGCGCCGCAAAATCAGGCTTGTGCTGACGAATGCTCAGGACGTCCAGGAGTCCCTGGGTAGGATGCGATTTGTCTGCCTCGCCTGCGCTGACGATGGCGGTGCGGGGCCCGGCCTGCCTGCACACCTGGTCCGGGACGCCTTCCTCGGCGGTGCGCAAGACGATGATCGATGCGCCCATCGCTTCCAGCGTATAGACGGTGTCCAGCACGGTCTCACCTTTGACCCGGGAAGACACGTTGAAATCCAGGTTCACCACATCCGCGCCAAGGCGTTTCGCGGCCAGCTCGAAAGAAGCACGGGTACGCGTGCTCGGCTCGAAGAACAGGTTGGCCACGGTACGCCCGGTAAGCGGTCGGCCGTAGGGAGGCGATGCGCCGCTGCGATTGAGGCAGCGTTCGGCCGCATCCAGCAGCGCGGTAATCTGCGCTGCGCTCAGGCTGTCGAGCGCCAGCAGGTTCCTGAGTGGCTGGTTTTCTCCCGCGCTCATCCTGGTCGGCCGGCTGGATTGTCCCGCTGATATTCGTTCAGCCAGGTTTCGAGGATGACCTGGGCGGCGACCGGGTCCACATCGCCGCGTTTTACTTTTTTCCGGCGCCGGCCAGCGCTTCTTTCTTCCTTGAGCAGTGAGCGGGCGGCAGCGGAACTCAGCTGCTCGTCAACCAGCTCTACCGGTCGCTCAAAACGCCGCGCGACCTGCGCCGCAAAGGCCTTGGCCAAGCTGCTCATATCGGTTTCGCTCCCGTCCAGCCCGCCGGGCAGGCCCACCACGAAGCGTTCCGGCTGCCATTCCTGCACAAATTCCCCGAGCGCGTCCCAGTCCGGGATATTGTGCTTGTTTGCAACGCTGCCGAGCGGCTGGGCCCGCCCGGTCAGCCGGCTGCCTACGGCGACGCCAATGCGCCGCATCCCGAAATCAAGTCCGAGCAGGGTAGCTGAGGAGGGCGCTTCAGGCAGGCCAGCCATCAAACTGACTTGCACATTATGCATGGCCCGCGGGGAGGTTCAGGTCCGAGATATTGATGCCAATGCGTTGAGCCGCCGCTACCCAGCGCTGTTCGAACGCCAGTTCAAACAGGATATCTTCATCGCAGGGCACTGAGAGCCATGCGTTTGCCGCCATTTCCATGTCCAGCTGGCCCGCGCCCCAGCCGGCATAGCCCAGTGCCACCAGCGCCTTTTCCGGCCCCTGGCCTGCTGCCATGGCCTCAAGAATGTCGCGGGAGGAGGTGATGGCGAGGCGTTCAGAAACGTCCAGGCTGGACTGCCACTCTCCGCCACGCGGGTGAATGACAAAGCCCCGCTCTCTTTGCACCGGGCCGCCTTCCATCACCGCTTGTCCGGAGAATCCTGTAGCGCCGTCGGGCAGCGACATCTGCGCAAAAACCTCGCCCAGAGTCAGCTCCATCGGCCGGTTGATCATGATGCCCAGTGCGCCGTCGGGGTCATGCTGGCAGATATAGGTGACAGAACGATAGAAGTTCGGATCGCCGAGCGCAGGCATGGCGATGAGAAACTGGTTGTTCAGGTAATCCGGGCTGCTCATGGTTGCCATTATCGTGGCCCGGCAGCGACCTCACAAGGCGTAGCCGAAAACGCGTGTCAGCCGCCGCCCGCAGGAAGACTGACCCTGCCCCGCGTGCTGGGCTGTTCGCCACTCAGGAACTGCCATTCATAAACAAACCTCAGGACGTCGTAATCCTTACGAATCTCCTCGGGGAACGGATCAAAAGGCGCCGCGATCCTCAGGATACGCAGCGCCGCCTGGTCGAGCAGCTTTTCATTCGACGAACGAAGGATACGAATTTCACGAATGGAGCCATCGGCGTTGATCGCGACCTCCAGCAACAGGCTGCCGGTCAGGCCCTTTCGCCGCACGTCGTCAGGAAAATTCAGCGTACCAACCTGCTCTGTATGGGACTGCCAGTACGATACGTATGTGGCAAACTGGTTGGCCCGCGCGTTGACCGTGATGATGTCCTCGTCCGGGTCCTTACCTTGTGCCTTGAGCGACCGCCGCACTTTATCAAGAGCCGCGGCGCTGTCCTCGCTCGCGAGCATCAGGCGCGCCGTGGTCAGTCGCCGGGAAGGATCAGGAACGGCCCAGGGTACGCTTTCGACGGCCGCGTCGGAGGGTGAGCGGCTGACCAGCGTTTCCTGGGGTTGTGCCTCCTGCCCTCGCGCCTCGCTTTCCAGGGCGTCGCCCTCCACCTGGCCCTCGTTTTGCATGCTGGGGGTGTTTGCGGGCGCCGTGGCCGGCCGTTCGCGCTCGTCCGTGCTGCCGGCACCGAGCTGGTTCTGCTGAGCGAGATACTCGGGATCATCGGGCTCCCGCGTGGTATCCGCGCCCTGCACCAGGACAACCTCCAGATTCATGGTTTCCGGCGCAGGCTGCGGCAGCAGGAACGAAAAGCTCACGCCGAGAATGACGACCCCATGGGCGAGCGTTGCCACAAACAGCGTGGAAACGAGTCGATCAGTGCTTTGGTCAAGGGGCTCTGCGTAAATACTCATCAGCTGAATCCGTGCGCCGTGGAACTAAAATTATACTCGCCTGAGCTGATTTGAACGGAGCGCGGAATTCAGGGCCGCGGCTCGATCCGGTCCAGCAACAGACCTGCAATATTGAGCTTAAAAAGCGAGTCGAGTTCACGTATCCCGGTCGGGCTGGTGACATTGACCTCGGTCAGGTAGTCGCCGATGACGTCGATTCCGGCAAACACGACGCCTTTGGCAGCCAGAACAGGCCCCACAGCCGCGCAGATCTCGCGGTCACGGGCGGTGAGTTCGCGGCCTTCGGCGCGGCCGCCAACGGCAAGGTTGCCGCGGTGATCGCCGGCCGGCGGGATCCGCGCCAGCGCGTAGGGTACGGGTTCGCCGTCAATCAGAAGTATCCGCTTGTCGCCGGTCTCACGAATTTCGGGAATAAAGGCCTGAGCCGTCGCGAAGCGCTGCCCATTGCTGGTAATCGTCTCGATGATCACGTTGCCGTTCGCTTCGCCATCCGCGATCACAAAGATCGATTTTCCACCCATGCCGTCCATGGGTTTGACCACA
Source organism: uncultured Gammaproteobacteria bacterium (assembly GCA_963759075.1). GTDB lineage: Bacteria > Pseudomonadota > Gammaproteobacteria > Steroidobacterales > JABDLF01 > JABDLF01. The sequence goes on along the minus strand of CAVWXZ010000027.1, from coordinate 1,360 downwards.
ATTTTCCCGTGTTCACTCAGGAAGGCCCTGATGACCTCCTGGCTGCGTGAGATGATCGTAGCCGGGCACAGGTCTGCAAACCATGCCACATAGGCCTTCTCGCTCACATCACGCAGGGCCGTCGGCGCGTTCACGACCCTGACGCCGGCGTCCTCGGCCCGCTGCAGCACATAGGTGGTATAGACATATTCCATGTCAAAGGGCGGGTCTTTGCGCATCAGGATGATATCGAGTTCGCTGAGGTCTGCTGTGCGTGTTTCGCCGAGGGTCGCAAAATCGCGCTTCTCATCGCGCACATTAAGGGTGCGCATGCGGCCCCTTGCCACGCCGTCTCTCAGCCAGATGTCGCCCTGTTCCATATAGCTGATTTGCCAGTTCCGGCGCTCTGCCTCAAGCAGCATGGCAAAAGTTGAGTCTTTGTAGGGCTTGATCCCGCCGATGGGGTCCATCACCACGCCTACGTGTATGCCGGGTCTTGTCATTGCGTTATTTATCCTGCCGGAGGGCTGCTGCCGTGGCCGCCCCAGACGCCGGGGGCAGCGGGTCGGCGGCGGTTGCTACGCGCACTATACTAGATGCGCGGACCGGGCTGTTCAAAGTGCATGATAGCGGGCGCAGGCGCAAACGTGACCGGTGGCGTGGCAGCAGAATGTCTGATGTGTTAAAAGTCTCTGGATTGCCGTCGCATGCCGTACGTATCCGGCCGGATTGCCCGGGTGCCTGGCGGGCTGTTGCCGTAACGGCATACATTCATTCCGGAGGTGGTTAGTGGCACAGCAGAGTGAGCAGTCGATGCCGAGTCTCGACGGCCTTAAAGTCCTGGTAATTGACGACAGCAAGACGATCCGGCGAACGGCCGAAACGCTCCTCAGTAAGGAAGGCTGCGAAGTCTTCACTGCGATAGATGGCTTTGACGCCCTGTCCAAGATCGCCGATCACCACCCCGATATCGTTTTTGTGGACATCATGATGCCTCGCCTTGACGGCTATCAGACCTGTTCGCTGATCAAGCACAATCGCACTTTTCGTGACACGCCGGTCGTGATGTTGTCCAGCAAAGACGGTCTGTTTGATCGCGCGCGCGGGCGCATCGTCGGTTCTGAACAATACCTGACCAAGCCCTTTACCAAGGAAGAACTTCTGGGCGCCATTGAAAGGCACATCGGCGACTGAATCCTCGTTGCATAGCGGAGGCGGCAAGTATGGCCCTGGTACTGATAATTGATGATTCCCCGACGGAAGTGCACGTCATGAAGACGGCGCTGGAGAAAAACGGTTTTGATACCGCGGTGGCTGAAGATGGTGCGAGCGGGCTCGCCAAGGCGCGCGACCTGAAACCGGATGTCATACTGATGGACAT
>CAVWXZ010000026.1:0-77376 GCA_963759075.1 uncultured Gammaproteobacteria bacterium | reverse complement strand
AGCGCCTGTGGCAGGTTGACGCAGGAACGTAACCGGCTGTATTCGTTGCCCGAGATGAGCGACGAGGAGGGCATGCGCGTGGCGGAGCTTGAAATCGAATTTGCCGAGATGGACGGCTATTCCGCCGAGTCACAGGCCGGCGGCTACTGGAAGGCATCGGCATCCCGGTCAGCAGCACGAGGGCCCGATGAGCGCCATCGCACCGGGTTGGAAATTCCGCGTCTTGCTGGCACAGGCGCTGTTTTCAGATCCGATATACTGCTACTTGATGAGCCGACCAACAACCTCGACATAAACACCATACGCTGGCTCGAAGAATTCCTCGAGACCAGCCAGTCAACCATGATCATCATTTCGCATGATCGCCACTTCCTGAACAGCGTCTGCTCGCACATGGCCGATCTCGATTACAACAAACTGCATGTGTTCCCGGGCAACTATGACGAATACATGACAGCCGCGACGCAGGCGCGCGAACGCATACACGCCGACAACGCAAAGAAGAAAGTCAAAATGGCCGACCTGCAGGCGTTCGTCAGTCGAGCGCCTAGCTATTTCCTAACACGAGCGCGATACCGTCGGCCCTTGATCGGCCGATTGGAAAGTTGTCGCAGCGCTTAACCACGTGCTATTGCGAACCGCCACGTAGCCGCACTCATCAATCGATCGAGCCCACCGCCTCACCGCGCACGCCCCCGTCCGCCGTCAGCGCGCCCAGCACATCCCCGGGGCGCAGTTTGTTCCTGCCCCCATCATTTGTCTCGTCGTCATACTCGGAACCAGCGAACTCCGAGACGATCGGCATCGGGAATCCGGCTTTTGTAATGTCCCGTCAGGCAATAACGACCCAATTTTCAGCAGGCGCCGTCCTTCCCGTTCCTCGACCAGGCTGACCGCCATACCCTTCTTCCCGGCACGGCCTGTCCGACCGATGCGGTGCACATAGACTTCAGCCTGCTTCGGCAGCTCATAGTTGAAGACTGCATCCAGGTTGCTGATATCGAGGCCACGCGCCGCGACATCGGTCGCAATCAGCACGCTCGCGCTTCGGTTGGCAAATCGCACCAACACTTCTGTGCGCTGCGCCTGATCCAGATCGCCGTGCAAAGCGACCGCAACAATACTCTTTGCCTGCAGGTAGAGCCGCCACCTCCGCACAGTCGATCTTGGTATTGCAGAACACCAGATTGAGCTCGCCGCCCCAGGCCCGCAGCGCTCTTCGCAGTTTCTCGCAGCGATTCTCCCGCGTCACCGCGCACCAATACTGCGTGATCTGTGCGGGATTCTCTTCGTCTGTGACATCCACGGTTTGTGGCTTGCGTTGTACCCGTGCGCTCATCGCGGCTACCGCCTGCGGGTATGTGGCGCTGAACAGCAGGGTCTGACGCTTATCTGGCACGAACCCGAGGATTGCATCGAGCTCCGTGGCAAAGCCCATGTCCAGCATGCGATCCGCCTCATCCAGCACAAGGGTCTGCACGGCTTTCAGATCCAGAGTCCCTTGCCCAGATGCTTGAGTACCCGGCCGGGCGTTCCGACCAGAATGTGCGGGCTGTGTTGCAGCGAAGCGTATTGCGGGCCAAGGGGCGCGCCGCCGCACAGGCTGAGTATCTTGATATTGGGAATCTTGCGCGCAGAGACGACGAATTTCACCGGCAACCTGCTCCGCTAAGCTCCCGCGTCGGGCAAACCACCAGAGCTTGCACCTGATAGGACGAAGCATCCAACATGTTGAGGATGCTCAAGCCGAAGGCAGCCGTCTTGCCGCTGCCGGTCTTGGCTCGCGCAATTACATCGCCACCGGCAAGCAATATCGGGAGGGCGCGAGCCTGAACTGCCGTCATCTCTTTAAAGCCGATGTCGGCGAGATTGCCGAGCAACTCCGGTTTTAGCTCAAGGGTTCTGAATGCAGTAGGATCGGACATCGGAACGCGAGTATACGCGGATTGATCAAGGGCTGATTACGCGAGTCCAGTAGCCTCGGCACTAATCTCAACCAGTCGCTCAGCGCTTCTCGGTTGCCCCCTTTCGCAAGCAGCAACGCTAAACCCATCGCGATGGCCAGAAAAAAGAGCAGGTTGCTGTGCCACCGACTCTACGTGGACTGCCGATGGATCCATCGCAACTGCAGGCTTAGGCCCACCAGAAAGATAGCCAGGAGACTCAGGTAAAGCATCTTAAGTATCGGATCTTCGATAGACGTCAGAACAGGATCGCCAACCGGTAAGCGCAACAAGCCGTCGGTCACCGCGGGAACGCAATGAAAGAGCAGGGTCGCCGAGTAGCTGATCGCTTGCACATGCCGAGACCATTTCCCGAACGGCTTCTTGGTTGCAGCTACAGTCCCAACTGCCAATGCCAATAGCGTCATTACCGCCAGGGCATGACCCGGGCCGAACTCGCCGCGTTGAAAAATAGCCAGGGCGGTGCCCGCGGTAATCAAGGTGGATGCCAGATAAACCTGCCCCGACCGCGTTGGCAGGGAAATTTCCTTGAATTTGGCGAGTGTAAAGCCCCCGCTCAAAAGGGCGATGATGCCCATGGCGGTATGAAACCACCCTAATGGAATTATCTCAGGCATCCGGGGTTCTCTGATTGGTCGTTGAAGCGATGCTATCACGCAGTCGACGGTGCGATCCGGGCTGAGAGATGCGCCGTCCAGTTAGAGAATCAATTTTGGGTAATTTTGGGGACACCCACTCAAATTTTGGCGATATTCTAGGGACACCCACTGCTTGCGATGCATGCGGCTTGCCGGCAAGCAGCCAGGAATATATCTGAGAATCAGAGTGCTGGAAGGCAATCAGGGCCCGTTTAAGACGTGGGTGTCCTCAATTAACGGGTCATCTTCTTGGGGTATGATCTGGGGCGCTTCATGAAGAGAGTGGTCGGCCAGAACCCGGCCCCTCACCGTTCGTTCCAGACAAAGTGTTAACCATGTGTCCGGAATAGATCCTGGCCTAAACGAAAGGCAATACATCGATGGATATTTGCAACCGCACAATTGGCTCACATGGGGTGTCACGATGATCAGACAAACTGCAGCTGCGCTGTACCTGCTCATTGCGTGTCTGACAATCGTCTCGTGCACTGCGCGAGAAGAAAATGCGGCCACCGCGCCAACCGCTTCAGACCCTGATTACGGCCTTGATACCTCGGCCGAAGTACTCGTCACCAGCGAACAAGGGGCCAGGATCGCGCCCGGAAGGAACGTTTCGTTTTCAACCGGGCAAGCCAGCGGCCCGTCAATCATCGTGCGTCCGGATGTCGTCAAACAAACGATCGTTGGCATCGGCTCATCGTTCACTGAGTCATCTGCCTTTGTTCTGGCACACCTGAGCGAGCAACAGCGGCGGGGCGTGCTGAACAAGGTCTGGGGTGAGGACGGCGCCAATTTCTCTCTAGCCAGAACTGTTATCGGCGCGACTGATTTCGCCGTAGTCGGAAAGTACTCGTATGCGGCAGTAGCCGACGATGTAAGCCTGGAGAATTTTAGTATCGAAGTTGACAAAGACGGCTTTGAACAGACCGAGTACCCAGGAATCCGGGACGAGTCATTCGATCTGCTGCCGATGATCAAAGAGGCGCTTGCTATCAAACAGGCTCAGCAGGACAAGAACTTAAGGATTATCGCTTCAGCCTGGACGGCACCTCCGTGGATGAAGGACATCGAGACCTGGTTCATACGCGGCGCACCCGAGAATAACTGGCAGGGAACAGGTGGCGAACTCAAGGAGCAATACGTCGCGACCTACGCCGACTACCTGCTCAGATACCTGGCTGCTTACCGGGCCGAGGGCGTGGAAATATGGGGATTAACGCCGGTCAATGAACCGAATGGCAACGGCGGGCACTGGGAGAGCATGCACTTCTCACCGCGCACCCAGAATGAGTTCATCAAGAAATATCTGGGACCCAGGCTGCTGGCGAGTGACTACCGTGAGACCAAGCTGCTGGTTTACGATCAGAACCGGGATCATTTGCAAGAGTGGGCCGACGCTATACTGGGCGACCCCGAAACTGCCCGCTACGTGTACGGCACAGCTGTGCACTGGTACTCGAGTACGAACAAGGTTTATGAAGACGTATTGGAGACAGTGCACAACAAGTATCCCGGTTTCGACATCATTCACACAGAAGGGACCATCGACGATTTGGGCAAACCGGCGCCCGGTGGGGTTGGTGATCCTGAGCGATTCGAAGAAACTGACTGGTTCGACAACGACAGCTTCTGGTGGAACGAAAACGCCACCGATTGGGGATACACAGCATCATGGGCGCCGAATGCGCAGGATCATCCGATCTACGCGCCGGTACATCGCTACGCGAGGAATATCATCGTCAGTCTCAATCACTGGGTGTCTGGCTGGATTGACTGGAACATCGTCCTGGACCAGGACGGCGGGCCCAATCACGCCGGCAATTTCTGTGGCGCACCAATTATGATCGATGTCGACACCGGCGAGATCTACTACACGCCGATCTACCACGTACTTGCCCAGTTCAGCCGTACGATAAGACCAGGAGACAAGGCGTTGCAGACGTCCACGCAATTGGGTGGACTGGACGAAGATGCACTGCACGCCAGCGCAACGATCAACGCGAACCGGTTGTTGAGCGTGCAAATGTTGAACACGACCAAGCAACCGTTGCAAATCGATTTGCAGATCGGTGTACAGGTTGCCCGAGTTGAAATTCCCGCCAATGCATTGCAGACGGTGCGTGTGCAGCTCAGGAGAGGCCAGAATTTATGAAGTCAGTCAACGATCCGCCAGGCTTTCTACCGGCGGAAGGTCGGCTAAAAGATTCCGGCTGATTTACGGGGTTATGGTAACCAAGGGCGCCGCGGATGCTGACATATATCAAGATTAAACCGGCTAGCCCGCGGCGTTGCCGGGAAAAGGTCGGTCAGACCAAGGTTATTCAAACACCGGTTCGACCCCAATCCCTGCATCAGGGTGACTATCATAGCCGTTGAGGCGGACCCGAAATGCAACTGCTTTTCCTGAGCTGCACCCGCACCGTCTGCAATGCATTGGCGGGAATTTCAACTCGGGCAACCTGTACACCGATCTGCAAGTCGATTTGCATCGGTTGCTTGGTCGTGTTCAGCATTTGCACGCTCAACAACCGGTTCGCGTTGATCGTCGCGCTGGCGTGCAGTGCATCTTCGTCCAGTCCACCCAATTGCGTGGACGTCTGCACCGCCTTGTCTCCTGGTCGTATCGTCCGGCTGAACTGCGCCAGCACATGGTAGATCGGCGTGTAGTAGATCTGGCCGGTGTCGACATCGATCATGATCGGCGCGCCACAGAAATTGCCCGCGTGATTGGGCCCGCCGTCCTGATCCAGGACGATGTTCCAGTCAATCCAGCCGGTCACCCAGTGATCGAGACTGACGATGATGTTGCGCGCGTAGCGATGTACCGGCGTGTAGATCGGATGATCCTGCGCATTCGGCGCCCATGACTGCGGTGTATGCCCAGTCCGTGGCGTTGTCGTTCCACCAGAAGCTGTCGTTGTCGAACCAGCCTGTTTCCTCGAATCGCTCCGGATCCCCAATGCCACCGGGCGCCGGTTTGCCCAGATCGTCGATGGTGCCTTCGGTGTGAATGATGTCGAAATCGGGAAACTTGTTGTGCACGCGTTCGAAGACGTCTTCGAAGACCTTGAACGTACTCGCGTACCAGTGCACCGCGACGCCGTACACGTAGCGGGCAGTTTCGGGGTCGCCGAGGATCACGTCGGTCCAGTCTTCCAGATGATCCCGGTTCTGATCGTAAATCAGCAGCTTGGTCTCACGGTGGTCACTCGCCTGCAGCCTGGGTCCCAGGTGTTTCTTGACGAAGTCGTTCTGGGTCCCCGGTGAGAAGTGCATGCTCTCCCAGTGCCCGCCGTTGCCGTGGGGTTCGTTGACCGGCGTCAGTCCCCAGATGTCGACGCCCTCGGCCTGGTAGGCATCCAGGTACCTGACCAGGTAATCGGCGTAGGTCGCGACGTATTGCTCCTTGAGTGCGCCACCTGTTCCCTGCCAGTTGTTCTCCGGTGCGCCGCGTATGAACCAGGTCTCGATGTCCTTCATCCACGGAGGTGCCGTCCAGGCTGAAGCGATGATCCTCAAGTTCTTGTCCTGCTGTGCCTGTTTGATGGCAAGCGCCTCTTTGATCATCGGCAGCAGATCGAATGACTCGTCCCTGATTCCCGGATACTCGGTTTGTTCAAAGCCGTCTTTGTCAACTTCGATACTAAAATTCTCCAGCTTTGCATCGTCGGCTACTGCCGCATACGAGTACTTTCCGGTTACCGCAAAATCAGTCGCGCCGATGACAGTTCTGGCTAGAGAGAAATTGGCGCCGTCCTCACCCCAGACCTTGTTCAGCACCTCCCGTCGCTGTTGCTCGCTCAGGTGTGCCAGAACAAAGGCGGACGACTCAGTGAACGATGAGCCGATGCCAACGATCGTTTGTTTGACGACATCCGGACGCACGATGATTGACGGGCCGCTGGCTTGCCCGGTTGAAAACGAAACGTTCCTTGCGGGCGCGATCCTGGCCCCTTGTTCGCTGGTGACGAGTACTTCGGCCGAGGTATCAAGGCCGTAATCAGGGTCTGAAGCGGTTGGCGCGGTGGCCGCATTTTCTTCTCGCGCAGTGCACGAGACGATTGTCAGACACGCAATGAGCAAGTACAGCGCAGCTGCAGTTTGTCTGATCATCGTGACACCCCATGTGAGCCAATTGTGCGGTTGCAAATATCCATCGATGTATTGCCTTTCGTCTAGGCCAGGATCTATTCCGGACACATGGTTAACACTTTGTCTGGAACGAACGGTGAGGGGCCGGGTTCTGGCCGACCACTCTCTTCATGAAGCGCCCCAGATCATACCCCAAGAAGATGACCCGTTAATTGAGGACACCCACGTCTTAAACGGGCCCTGATTGCCTTCCAGCACTCTGATTCTCAGATATATTCCTGGCTGCTTGCCGGCAAGCCGCATGCATCGCAAGCAGTGGGTGTCCCTAGAATATCGCCAAAATTTGAGTGGGTGTCCCCAAAATTACCCAAAATTGATTCTCTAACTGGACGGCGCATCTCTCAGCCCGGATCGCACCGTCGACTGCGTGATAGCATCGCTTCAACGACCAATCAGAGAACCCCGGATGCCTGAGATAATTCCATTAGGGTGGTTTCATACCGCCATGGGCATCATCGCCCTTTTGAGCGGGGGCTTTACACTCGCCAAATTCAAGGAAATTTCCCTGCCAACGCGGTCGGGGCAGGTTTATCTGGCATCCACCTTGATTACCGCGGGCACCGCCCTGGCTATTTTTCAACGCGGCGAGTTCGGCCCGGGTCATGCCCTGGCGGTAATGACGCTATTGGCATTGGCAGTTGGGACTGTAGCTGCAACCAAGAAGCCGTTCGGGAAATGGTCTCGGCATGTGCAAGCGATCAGCTACTCGGCGACCCTGCTCTTTCATTGCGTTCCCGCGGTGACCGACGGCTTGTTGCGCTTACCGGTTGGCGATCCTGTTCTGACGTCAATCGAAGATCCGATACTTAAGATGCTTTACCTAAGTCTCCTGGCTATCTTTCTGGTGGGCCTAAGCCTGCAGTTGCGATGGATTCATCGGCAGTCCACGTAGAGTCGGTGGCACAGCAACCTGCTCTTTTTTCTGGCCATCGCGATGGGTTTAGCGTTGCTGCTTGCGAAAGGGGGCAACCGAGAAGCGCTGAGCGACTGGTTGAGATTAGTGCCGAGGCTACTGGACTCGCGTAATCAGCCCTTGATCAATCCGCGTATACTCGCGTTCCGATGTCCGATCCTACTGCATTCAGAACCCTTGAGCTAAAACCGGAGTTGCTCGGCAATCTCGCCGACATCGGCTATACAGAGATGACGCCAGTTCAGGCTCGCGCCCTGCCGATATTGCTCGCCGGTGGCGATGTGATTGCGCGAGCCAAGACCGGCAGCGGCAAGACGGCTGCCTTCGGCTCGCGCTGCTCGAACAAGTTGGATGCTTCGTCCTATCAGGTGCAGGCTCTCGTGTTGTGCCCGACGCGGGAGCTGGCGGAGCAGGTTGCCGGCGAAATTCGTCGGCTCGCGCGCAAGCATTCCCGAATATCAAGATACTCAGCCTTGTGCGGTGGCGTGCCCCTAGGTCCGCAATTGGCGTCGCTGCAACACAGCCCGCACATTCTGGTCGGCACGCCCGGCCGGGTACTAAAGCATCTGGGCAAAGGGACTCTGGATCTGAAGGCCGTGCAGACGCTGGTGCTGGATGAGGCGGATCGCATGCTGGACATGGGCTTTGCCGACGAGCTCGATGCGATCCTCGAGTTCGTGCCAGCTAAGCGTCAGACCCTGCTGTTCAGCGCCACGTATCCCGCAGGCGATAGCAGCGATCAGCGCAGCGGGTACAACGCAAGCCACAAACCGTGGATGTCACAGACGAAGAGAATCCCGCACAGATAACGCAGTATTGGTGCGCGGTGACGCGGGAGAATCGCTGCGAGGAATACTGCTAAGAGCGCTGCGGGCCTGGGGTGGTGAGCTCAATCTGGTGTTCTGCAATACGAAGATCGACTGTGCGGAGGTGGCGGCTTACCTGCAGGCAAAGAATATTGTTGCGGTCGCTTTGCACGGCGATCTGGATCAGGCGCAGCGCACAGAAGTGCTGGTGCGATTTGCCAACAGAAGCGCGAGCGTGCTGATTGCCACCGATGTCGCGGCGCGCGGCCTCGATGTCAACAGACCTGGATGCAGTCTTCAACTATGAGCTGCCGAAGCAGGCCGAAATCTATGTGCACCGCATTGGACGGACGGCCCGTGCCGGGCTGAAGGGTGTGGCGGTGAGCCTGGTAGAGGAACGGGAAGGACGGCGCCTGGAGAATATCGGGTCGTTATTCCCTGACGCGACCATTACACAAAGCAAGATTCCCGATGCCGATCACTCTCGGAGTTCGCTGGCCCCCCGGATGACGACAATACAGATCAATGGCGGGCGCAGGAACAAGCTGCGCCCCGGAGATGTTTTGGGCGCCCTGACGGCAGAAGGGGGTGTGCGCGGTGAGGCGGTGGGCTCGATCGATCTGCTTGACACTTGCGGCTATGTGGCGGTTCGCAATAGCCAGGTGGCTAAAGCACTGCAGCAGCTTTCCAGCCGGCCGATCAAGGGCCGACGGTATCGCGCTCGTGTTAGGAAATAGCTTAGCGCTGTCAGGTAGGGGCTTGCTACTTGAGTAGCAGGGTGCTGTCGATGGCGATGAATCGGTTGGCTGCTTCAATGAGTTGATTGGAGGTCAGCTGAGGAACGCCGTAAACCTCCGTTCTGGTATCGAAGCGCTGCCTGATCCGCTCAAGCAAAATGTCGAAGTCGCCATCGCCGGAAGCCAGTACGACCGTATCGCATCTTTGCGCTTCTTCGAAGATATCCAGCGCAATACCTACGTCCCAATCGCCTTTAGCCGTGCCATCAAGGCGCTTGAGCATGGGCTTTAATTTTACGCTGAAGCCAATGCCTCGCAGGATGTTCTGGAACTGCTGCTGTTTTTCATCTCCGCGGTCGGTGGCGTAGGCATAGGCACAGATGAGCTCACGCCCGCGGGTCGCTTCTGCCCAGAACCGGTTGTAATCAAAGTTGCCCTGATAGGCCTGACGACAGGTGTAGTAGATATTCTGCACGTCGACAAAAATGCCGACTCTTTCAGGTTCAGGCGCCACCATGAAGTCTTGCTACGCTGCGCGCCGCTCAGGCGACCCGGGTCTTCTGATTCAGCATTTGCGCTCGCAGGTACTCGTCGTAGGTGCCTGTGTAGTCGATGATGCCTTCGGGTGTCATCTCAATGATGCGTGTGGCAAGTGAAGACACAAAGTTACGATCGTGGCTGACAAAAATCAGGGTGCCCGGGTAGTTTTCCAGTGCCAGGTTCAGCGCCTCGATAGACTCCATGTCGAGGTGATTTGTTGGCTCATCCATGACCATCACGTTAGGTTTTTGCAGGATCAGCTTGCCGAACATCAGGCGGCGCTGCTCGCCACCGGATACGACTTTTACCGACTTTTCGCTTTCGTCCCTCGAAAAAAGCATCCTGCCGAGCGTGGCGCGCAGCAGCTGTTCTTCGGTGTTGGGCGGTTGCCACTGCGTCATCCAGTCAAACAGGGAGATGTCCTTATCAAACTCCGGCGCGTTGTCCTGCGCGAAGTACCCGATACTGGCATTTTCGGCCCATTTAACTTCGCCCGTGTCGACCGTGAGCTTATTCAGTCAGACAGCGCACCAGCGTGGTCTTGCCGATACCGTTGGGCCCCAGGATTGCGACACGCGAGCCGGCCTCGATGGCCAGGTCGAGGTTGGCGAACAGAGGGCCCTCGGCAAAGCCCTTGCCAATGTCAGTCGCCTCTACCGCGAAGCGACGCAGCGGCTTTTCCTGTTCAAAACGAATAAAAGGGCTGACCCGACTCGAAGGCTTGATGTCCTCGAGTTCAATCTTCTCCAGCTGGCGGGCTCGTGATGTAGCCTGGCGCGCCTTGGAGGCGTTGGCAGAAAAGCGGCTGACGAAAGCCTGCAGCTCGGCCATTTTCACCTTCTTCTTTGCGTTGTCGGCGTGTACGCGTTCGCGTGCCTGGGTGGCGGCCGTCATGTATTCATCATAGTTGCCCGGAAAGACATGGAGCTTGCCGTAATCGAGATCGGCCATGTGGGAGCACACGCTGTTGAGGAAGTGGCGATCATGCGAAATGATGACCATCGTCGACTTGCTGGTCTCGAGAAACCCTTCGAGCCAGCGAATGGCGTTGATATCGAGGTTGTTGGTCGGCTCATCAAGCAGCAAGATATCCGGGTCTGAAAACAGCGCCTGTGCCAGCAAAACCCTCAGCTTCCAGCCTGGTGCGATGGCGCTCATCGGGCCCTCATGCTGCTCAACCGGGATGCCGATGCCTTCCAGCAGCTCGCCCGCCCGCGATTCTGCGGAATAGCCGTCCATCTCCGCAAACTCGATTTCAAGCTCCGCAACGCGCATGCCCTCCTCGTCGCTCATCTCGGGCAACGAATACAGCCGGTCACGTTCCTGCGTTACCTGCCACAGGCGCTCATAACCCATTATTACGGCATCCAGCACCCGGTAATTCTCATACGCAAACTGATCCTGCGAGAGCTGACCAATCCTGATGCCAGGATCCGTAGAAACGTTGCCCGCCGTAGGCTCCAGGTCTCCAGCCAGAATTTTCATCAAGGTTGATTTGCCGGAACCGTTAGCGCCTATCAGGCCATAACGATTCCCGTTGCCGAAAGTGACAGAGACATTGTCGAACAAGGGTTTGGCGCCGAACTGAATCGACAAATTTGCTGTAGAGATCAAGGTGTTCACCGGTTTAAGAGTAGAGGCAGGCGGCCTGCAAGCACCGCACGACAGGCGGTAAATGCCTGACAGATGGAGAATTGCGAAGTCGGGGAGCCTTTTGGGCGGGCGCATGATAGCAAAATTGGGGGCTAAAGGCGTCGGATCCTTCCTTCTCTGCGCTCCGCAAGACTATCGGGCGAGCACAAGTTGCCAAGCACCCCTATGGCTACCGCCTTGCGAATCGGTGCGAATCGGGGACACCCACACCCCTGCCGGTGCTAGTGGATTGCGAATCGGGGACACCCACATCCCTGCCAGTGCTAGTGGGTTGTCAATGCTCTGAGTTTCAGCTGGTTTCCGGACGAATCGGGGACACCCACATCCCTGCCGGTGCTAGTGGATTGTCAATGCTCTGAGTTTCAGCTGGTTTCCGGGCCAGCCCTGGGCGGTTGGGTGCGCTCCAGTTGGTGGGTGTCCCCTAAATGTCCCTAAATGGTCCAGTTGGTGGGTGGCCCCTAAATGTCACCAATTAGTGGGTGTCCCCTAATTGCCAATTGCTGTGGGTGTCCCCTAATTGCCTAATTGACCGAATCGCGGTCAGGGCCAAGGCTGCTGACCCCGATTCTCAGGAACAGAGCCGGGACCCTGATCACGACTGAATCAGCAACGGAAGAGACAAGGTTTTGTAGTCAACACCTGTTAAACTACGCACCGAAAATTGGCAGTCCCGGGCAAGCCGGGTTGAACATCAGCTCAAGCGGAGTTTTCTTATGAGAATCGGTGTCCCTCGGGAAGTCTTTCCGGGCGAGAAGCGGGCGGCTACGACACCCGAAGTAGCGGCTCAATTGATCAAGCTTGGTTACGACCTCGACGTAGAATCCAACGCGGGGGCTCAGGCCAATTTCTCGGATGCGGCCTACGAGAAAGCGGGTTGCTCCATCGTTGCCAGCGCGGATGAGATCTGGTCGCGAGCCGACATCGTGCTCAAGGTGCGAGGTCCGGAGGACCATGAGATCGAACGGCTTAAGGCGGGCCAGGTGCTGATCGCGTTTCTCTGGCCGGCGCAGAATCCACAGCTCCTTGAGAAATTGAGCGCACGCGGCGTGACCGCGCTCGCCATGGACAGCGTGCCACGCATCTCCCGTGCCCAGAAGCTTGATGCGCTGAGCTCGATGGCTAATATCGCCGGCTACCGTGCCGTAGTCGAGGCGGCACAGCATTTTGAGCGCTTTTTTACCGGGCAGATCACCGCCGCGGGCAAAGTGCCCCCCGCCAAGGTCCTGGTGATCGGGGCCGGCGTCGCAGGCCTGGCGGCGATCGGTGCCGCCAAGAGCATGGGTGCGATTGTGCGGTCCTTTGATACGCGCCCCGAAGTTAAGGAGCAGATTGAGAGCATGGATGCCGAATTCCTCATGCTGGAATTCAAGGACGAGGACGGGTCTGGCGAGGGCGGCTACGCCAAGGTCATGAGCGCTGAGTTCATCAAGGCCGAGATGGCGCTCTTTGCCGAGCAGGCGGAAGACGTCGATATCATCATCACCACCGCCCTGATTCCGGGCAAGCCGGCGCCTCGACTGATCACCACCGAGATGGTTGAAAAGATGCAGGATGGCAGCGTCATTGTGGATCTGGCTGCCGAACAGGGTGGCAACTGTGAACTCACCGTTGCGGGCAAGGTGATTCAACACGGCAAGGTGACCATCATTGGGTACACCGACATGCCCAGCCGCCTCGCGACTCAGTCGAGCCAACTGTATGGCACCAATCTGCGTCACCTTCTGACCGATATGACACCTGAGAAAGACGGCCAGATTGTCGTCAACATGGAAGATGAGGTGATCCGCGGCGCCACGATTTGCAAGGACGGCAAAACTACATGGCCTCCGCCTGCGCCCAAACTCTCCGCCGCACCGAAAAAGGCCGCGCCCGCTCCGGCTCCGGCGCCGCCCGTCGAAAAGAAACAGAAGTCAGCGCTTGGCTCAGTCATTGGCGCAGCCGTTGCAGGTCTGGCCCTGCTGGGCCTGGGTGCGGTTGCTCCTGAATCCTTCATGCAGCACTTTACGGTGTTTGTGCTGGCCTGCTTTGTGGGCTACATGGTGATCTGGAATGTGAAGCCCGCACTGCACACGCCGCTGATGAGCGTGACCAATGCGATCTCCAGCATCATCGTCATCGGCGCGCTGCTGCAAATCAGCGCCGACGTTCCGCTGGTTAAATGGGTCGCAGTCAGCACCGTTTTAATAACGAGCATCAACATCGCGGGCGGCTTTGCCGTCACGCGCCGCATGCTCGAAATGTTCAGGAAGTAATACGCCATGATCAACGCTGGAGTCATCACGGTGTCGTATATCATTGCGACCATACTTTTCATCCTTGCCCTTGGCGGACTTTCCAACCAGGAAACCGCACGTCGCGGCAACTGGTACGGCATCATCGGCATGGCGATCGCCCTGATCGCGACGGTGCTGGGCGCGGTCACGCAGCATTACGCGCTTCTGGTGGGCGCCCTGCTGATCGGCGGCTCCATCGGTCTTATCGCGGCCCGCCGCGTGCAGATGACGCAGATGCCGGAACTGGTCGCTATCCTCCACAGCCTGGTGGGCTTTGCCGCTGTGGCGGTCGGATATGCCAACTTCATGGACCCCGACTCGCACTTCGAAGGAATCGATCTCACCATCCATGACATCGAGACGTACCTTGGTATCCTGATCGGCGCCGTGACTTTCTCGGGCTCGATAATTGCCTTTGGCAAGCTTTCCGGGCGCATCGGCGGCTCCCCGATGCTCCTGCCGGCGCGACACTGGCTGAACCTCGTCCTGCTCGTTCTGGTGATCTGGTTTGGCCGCGAGTTTGTGCTGCAGTCCGCCGCGGGTGGTGGGATGACCCCGCTCATCGTCATGACCGTGGTGGCCCTGTTGTTCGGGATTCACATGGTGATGGCCATCGGCGGAGCGGATATGCCGGTTGTCGTGTCCATGCTCAACAGCTACTCGGGCTGGGCTGCTGCTGCCACCGGCTTCATGCTGGGCAATGACCTGCTGATTGTGACCGGCGCGCTGGTTGGCTCTAGCGGCGCGATCCTGAGTTACATCATGTGCCGTGCGATGAATCGCAAGTTCCTGCACGTGATTGCGGGCGGTTTCGGTACGGGCGAAGGCAAGGTGGTGGCGTCCGCTGACGGCGAACAGGGTGAAGTTAATCCCATCGAGCCCGAAGAGACCGCCGCGCTGCTGGCTAACGCCAAAGAAGTCATGATTATTCCGGGCTATGGCATGGCGGTCGCGCAGGCGCAGCACATTGTCTACGAGATTGCCCAGGCGTTGCGCAAGAAGGGCGTCAACGTACGTTTCGGTATTCATCCGGTTGCCGGGCGCATGCCGGGACATATGAACGTGCTTCTGGCCGAGGCCAAGGTACCTTACGATATCGTGTTCGAGATGGACGAGATCAACGACGACTTCCCAAAAGTCGACGTTTCAATGGTCATCGGCGCCAACGATATCGTTAACCCTTCGGCGCTCGAAGATCTGGACGGTCCCATTGGCGGTATGCCGGTGCTGGAGTGCTGGCGCGGCAAGGTCACGATCGTGCTGAAACGCAGCATGGCCACGGGCTATGCGGGCGTGCAGAATCCGCTGTTCTTCAAGGAAAATACGCGCATGCTTTTCGGGGATGCCAAGGATAGCCTGGACCGTGTGTTCAAGGAGATCTGATCAAGGCTTGAGGGCGACCCCTTAGTTGGTTTCCTCGCAATTCCTGGTAATCGTGTTGCGTCGCTGATCACGCAGACAATGCAAGCTGTCATCGGGAGTGGGGATATGCGTGCAGCCTTAGTCGCAATATTGGTGACGACAGTTGCAGCCTGCACGACTGCTCCGGAGGATTCACCCGGAGCATTTTCCAGCAACGCAGGGTGTATGGACGGGCCAATGGCCCAGTTCGGCCAGTACATCGGCGAATGGCGCATCGAGGACTCGTCGCTGGCCAAAGACGGATCGGGCTGGTCCGATGGGAAGGGTGCCCGGTGGGATTTCGTCTGCCTCGGCGACGGAACGGCGATTCAGGATTTCTGGATGCCAAATGGCGGACCAGTCGGCACCAATCTCCGTACCTATAATTCCGGGACTCTGTCATGGGACATTGCCTGGGCAGTCAAAGGACAGCCGGGGTATTCACAGATCACGGCGAAACAGCACGACAACGGCAACATCGTAATGGAATACGTATCGCCGCTGCCCGATCCACCGCGTCGGATCACCTTTTTCCCGGCAACCGAAAACGGCTGGAAATGGAGGCTAGAGTTCTCGTTCGACGGTGGCGAGAGCTGGACCGAGGTCTACCGGATCAAGGCCAGCCGCATCGAGTGATGTTTCGTTGCCTGCTCAGGCGTCGGGCCGCTCGATGATTCTGGCCTTGGCGTCATGGCTGCCTGAGCCTGCAGTTCATCATCAACGCACTCCGCAGCTGGCAGCCCGCGCCGTACCTTCCCAGTCCGGGTCTGCGACGCCCTGCCAGGCGCCTCCCGCCCGCGCCACCAGGTGCACGCGCCCGAATGCGGCCTGTCTATCGACAGCAGTCACTTCAAAACCCGCCGCTCGCAGATCGTCGGCGACCGCTATCGGCCAGCCCCGCTCGGGCGTCATTTCGAGATTAATCTTGTCGGTGTAAGTGATCCGCTTGCCGGAGTCCGTCCTGCCTCGCACGGGGTGCACGCGTGGCAGCGCCACGGCTGTGACCGGGTCGTGTCCCTGGTCGAGCTCGCGAGATATGGTCTGTACGATCGCCGACAGTATGCGGATGCCGCCCGCGGCGCCCAGCGCCAGCACAACCTCTCCATCACGCGTTACTACGGTGGGAGCGATGGTTGTGCGTGGTCGCGAGCCTGGCGCCTGATCTGCCGCCGACAGGTAGCTGCCCATAGTGGCCGCATAGACAAATCCCAGTTCCGGGGTAATGACCCTGGCGCCGAAAAGCGGGCCTACGGTTTGCGTGATGCTCACGATGCGCCCGTCACAGTCGGCGATCGTGAAATGCGACGTGTGATGACTCTCTTGCCCCCACTGACTGCCGCTCCAGTCGGTCGCTGATGACCGCAGTGTGTTTTCCGTCAGCGAGGAGGCCGACGCCGCCTCGGCATCAACTGCAGCGAGCGGTATCCTGATACTTGCAGCCTGCTGTGCGGCCCAGGTCTTGTCTGCAACGTGATTAAGGTCGAGCTCGGCAGGGTCATCAGCCATGCTGTTGATGGTCAGCGCCAGCGCCTGGTTTATGACCGCCGCCCACTGCGCTTCGGTCAGTGCAGCCATGTCGAAATTCTCAAGGACATTGAGCGCCTTCACCACCAGGCCACCGCCAGCCGGCGCCGCGAGGGAATGCACCTCAAAGCCACGATAGCTGGTTGTGATATTGCGACCATCCAGAACCCGGTAAGCGGCCAGGTCTTCGGCGGTCACATACCCACCGTTGGAGGCCATGTCGGCGGCAATCTGCTGTGCGATCTGGCCGTGATAAAAGTCGTCGGCGCCGGCTTGCCCAAGACGGCTGATGGTGCGCGCCAACGCAGGCTGTTTCAGAACATCGCCCGCGTCGTAAGCGCTGCCGTCACTTTCAATAAACACCTGCTGAAAACCAGGATTATCCTTGAATCGATCCAGGCCGCTCTTGTAGCGCGCGGCAGCGCCGGGCAATACGACGAAACCTTCCCGTGCGATCCGTGACGGTTCCTCCAATAGCTCAGGCCAGGGAAGAGAACCATGTTCCGCATGCAGCCGGGCGAGCCCCGCTACGACCCCCGGCGTGGCGATGGTGCCGTAGCCCTGGCTGACGGGCTGCTCCGGACGCTTATAGCTGGCCGGGACTTCGGTCATGCCGTTATATCCCTGCAAGCGGCCATCCGGGGACCGGACCAGAATCTGGATGCGGCCGCCCAGGTGGCTCATGGCGGGTTCGACGACCGCAAGCGTGAACCCGGCGGCCACGGCCGCGTCGGCCGCGTTGCCGCCCTGATCCAGCACCGCACGCGCCGCATCGGTGGCAAGGGGGTGAGCGGTGGTCACCATGGCCTCTGCCGAGACTTCCTGCTGGCCGACTGGCGCCGTCTGACAGCCTGCGGCCAGCAGCAGTACAAACAGTCCAGCAATGGACAATCGACTTCCTATGTTCACGCTTGTTGCTCGCTAAAAAAGGGGCCGGATTTATTCTCCGGATTCACCGTGGGCTAATCGCTGACGGTACGCAAAATGAAGTCACGGGCTGATACAGCGTCAGACGCCTTTCCCCGCAAGCGGCTTCCGACCAGCCCTGCCCTCGGCCTCGCGAAAGAATGCGACGGCGTCAGCGATGAGTTCGGGCGCACTGCTTGCGCAGGCGGGCAGTTCCGCGTTGCTGCGGCCAAGGGCTTCAGTCCTGTCACCCCAGCGCACAATTGCCGCGCCCCAGGTCAGCCCTGCGCCGAAAGAAGCCATCAGCAGGTTTGCGCCTGGCTTGATCAGGCCCTGTTCAAGTGCTTCGGTCAGCCCCACAGGAATGGTCGCGGCTGAGGTGTTGCCGTAGGCGGCAATATTCTTGAAAACCTTCGCGCGCTCCACGCCCAGCCGATCGGCCAGCGAGTCGATGATTCTTTCGTTTGCCTGGTGCGGAATCACCAGATCGATGTCGCTGACCGAAAGACCAGTTTCTTTAAGCACGGCCTCACAGGCGCTGGCCATGCCTTTCACTGCGTGCCCGAAAATCACGCGGCCATCGAAACGCATGTCGAACACCATCGGGTCGGGCCCGAAGCGATCCATGGCCGTGCCGAAGTCGGCAATCATCAGGGCATCACCGGGCCCGGGCTCGCAGCCAATGCGTGAACACAGCACGCCAGCGTCGGTGTCACTCGCCTCGAATACCGCCGCGCCCGCGCCGTCACCGAACAAGACGGCGTGCTCTCGCTGTGTCCAGTCCAGATACCAGGTGAGCCGCTCAGAACCGACCAGCAGCACGACGTCGCCCGGATTGTTGCTGAGATGATCGCTGGCAATTTTCTGCCCGTAGACGAAACCGGTGCAGCCCGAATTAATATCGAACGCGGCGGCCTGGTTGTTGCCGAGCGAGAGCTGCAGTCGCGAAGCGGTGTTAGGCACAAGCAGGTCAGGTGTGGCGCTCGCGAAAATTATCATGTTGATTTCTTCGGCGGTGCGCCCGGCGCAGGCCAGCGCCCGCTCGGCCGCGACGCGCCCGAGTTCGCCGGTGCCGACGTGTGAAATCCGGCGCTCGCGAATCCCTGTCCGGGCGGTAATCCACTCGTCGCTGGTATCCGTGATCTTCGCGAGATCGTCGTTGGTGAGTACCGCCGGCGGCAGGCACTTGCCCCAGCCGGTTATTTTTGCCCTGCGCATCGGGCAATGGTAGCTCAGCGCTTTCCAAACTCACCATGGCAAGCGCGATTTTCTTTCGACGCACCGCAGCATCGTGACCAACGGGTCGGAACGCCTCAAACGCCCAGGCGCACAGATCCAGACATGTTCCGATTCTTGACACAGTCCAGTATCAGAGCTGATAATGGCGGAATGACTGCTGAGGCCCAACAACAATTGCGCCAACACGGCGTTCAGGTGACAGCCCAGAGACTGGCTATCTTGCGGGCGGTGGCGACTCGCCCGCACGCTACGGCCGACGAACTGGCCACCGACGTTCGCACGCTCATCGGGTCGATCTCTCGCCAGGCTGTGTATGACGCCCTCAGCGTCATGGTGGACAAAGGCCTTGTCCGTCGCATCCAGCCTTCGGGCTTTGCAGCCCGCTACGAAAATCGCGTGAAGGATAATCATCATCACCTGATCTGTCGGGCCTGCGATGCCATGTTTGACGTCGACTGCGCTGTCGGGAAGACGCCCTGCCTGACTGCGGACGATGACCATGGTTTCGAAATCGACGAGGCCGAGGTTATTTACTGGGGCCTCTGTCCGCTGTGCCGAAAGTCTGCTGCGAGCGAAAATGGCAGCAACTGAAATATCGCCGCCGCCTTGAGATTGCGGGCGGCGAAGCAAGCGCGTACAGCGACTCACACAATATTTGAATCCGCACACTCATTCAGAGGAACACAGCATGACTGCTCAAAAAACAGGCGCTACAGGCAGCTGCCCCGTGATGCACGCTTCTGCCAGAAATACGGCCGCCGGGTCCTGGTCGAACTCCGACTGGTGGCCAAACCAGCTGAATCTGCAAATGCTGCATCAGCACTCGTCATTATCCAATCCGCTGGACGAGAGCTTTAACTACGCAAAAGAGTTCAAGCGCCTCGACATGAAGGCACTCAAGAAAGACCTCTACGCATTAATGAACGATTCGCAGGACTGGTGGCCGGCGGACTGGGGCCACTACGGGCCATTCTTTATTCGCATGACGTGGCACAGTGCGGGTACCTATCGCGTGTCCGATGGACGCGGTGGTGCCAGCGCAGGCACGCAGCGCTTCGCGCCCTTAAACAGCTGGCCGGACAACGTGAACCTCGACAAGGCACGCCGCTTGCTCTGGCCGATCAAGCAGAAGTATGGCCGCAGGATTTCCTGGGCCGACCTGATGGTTCTCGCAGGCAACTGCGCCATTGAGTCAATGGGCCTCCCGACCTTCGGCTTCGGCGGCGGGCGTGAGGATGTCTGGGAGCCGGAAGGCGACGTTAGCTGGGGCCCTGAGAGTGAGTGGCTCGGCGACGAGCGCTACAGCGGCGACAGAGAACTGGCCAATCCGCTGGGCGCCGTTCAAATGGGGCTGATCTACGTGAATCCCGAGGGACCAAACGGCAACCCGGACCCGCTGGCATCCGCGCGGGATATCCGTGAGACCTTCGCGCGCATGGCTATGAACGACGAGGAAACGGTGGCACTGGTTGCGGGTGGCCACACCTTCGGCAAATGTCATGGCGCTGCCGACCCGGGTAAATACGTTGGCAAGGAACCAGAAGGGGCAGGCATCGAGGCGCAAGGGCTCGGCTGGATCAGCAGCTATGGCAGCGGCAGCGGCGGTGACACCATCAGCAGCGGTCTTGAAGGCGCGTGGACAAATGATCCGGTGAAATGGGACAACGGCTATTTCGATAATCTGTTTGGCTATGAGTGGAAGCTTACGAAAAGTCCCGCAGGTGCGCAGCAGTGGGTGCCAACCAAAGCCTCCGCACGCGTCGTGCCGGACGCTCACAATCCTGCGAAGAAGAACTTCCCGATGATGAGCACTGCCGACATGGCCATGAAGATGGACCCGGCCTATAAGAAAATTTCCAGGCACTTCCACGAGAACCCGGAAGAGTTTGCCGATGCTTTCGCCCGGGCGTGGTTCAAGCTGACGCATCGTGACATGGGGCCGAGATCACGCTATCTGGGTAAGGACGTACCCAAAGAGACGCTGATCTGGCAGGACCCCGTACCTGCGGCCAAAGGCAAGACGATCGGTGCGAAAAGCATCGTCGCGCTCAAGGCAGAAATCCTCGACTCGGGCCTCTCCATTGGTCAGCTGGTTTCGACGGCCTGGGCTTCGGCGTCGACGTTTCGTGGCAGCGACAAGCGCGGTGGTGCAAACGGCGCGCGCATTCGCCTGGCACCGCAGAAAAACTGGCAGGTCAATCAGCCGGCGAGGTTAAAGAAGGTCCTGAAGACGCTGGAAGGAATCCGAAAGGAATTCAACGCATCCGGCGGTAAGCACGTCTCGCTCGCCGACCTGATCGTTCTCGGTGGCTGTGCAGCTGTCGAGCAAGCCGCGAAGAATGCGGGGTACAAAGTGAAGGTGCCGTTCTCACCGGGCCGTACCGACGCGACTCAGGAGCAGACCGAAGTGGAATCGTTTGCCGTGCTTGAGCCAACTGCAGACGGATTTCGTAACTACCTGGCAGAGGGGCAGGACAGGCCGGCGGAAGAGCTGTTGGTCGACCGGGCTCAGCTGCTGACGCTGACCGCCCCGGAAATGACGGTACTGGTCGGCGGCCTGCGCATGCTGAAAGCAAATGCAGGCAAGTCAAAGCACGGTGTCTTCACCAGGAAGCCTGAAACGCTGACGAATGACTTCTTCGTGAATCTGCTCGACATGCGCATAAAGTGGCAGCCGGTCGCCGGATCCGAAGACGAGTTCGAGGGTCGCGATCGCAAGACGGGCAAAGTCAGGTGGACAGGTTCCCGGGTTGATCTTGTGTTCGGCTCGAACTCGCAGCTGCGTGCGCTTGCCGAAGTTTATGCGAGTGACGGACGCAAAAAAGAAGTTTGTGAATGACTTCGTGGCGGCCTGGGACAAGGTGATGAACCTGGATCGCTTCGATCTCGCGTGAGTGACAATCGGAAGTAAACTGGCGGGGTCAGGGCGGCGGCGCTGACCCCGTTTTCATAGCGCGGCTGCAACAGGGACCATCGCTGGTGGGCCGCGCGCCCCAAAACCCATCACGGTCTCAGCGCCTTGAAGGGCACCTAAGTATGATGAGGCGCCTCGCCAGCCACGTCCGCTATAGATGAACTCTCCGCCCAAGACATTGAGCATGATTCAATAGCGCCGAACGCTTCTCTCAGTAATGCCTCGAACCTCCGGATTTCCTCCGTCTTTATTGGCGAGCAGATGCCACGAGAGGCGGCCGGACGGGGAGAAGGGTTATCTAAAACTTTCAAAGTCAGAGGTTTTCCGGGCTTTTCTGTTTCCGGGTACATCTGCTCAAAAACCAACGGGGCAAGATAGCGGCACAAACGGTCTGTGCAAGCCCGCACCTCGACCAGGTCAGGGACTTCGGCTCGCCGGGCCTTTTCTAACTGCGCCCGGAGCGCATCGAATTCAGGGTCAGGAGTATGTGCCATTTCGTTGCGCCTTCAGCCCTTATGTCAGGACGTAGAGCTGCCAGAGATCCTTGCGGGTCATGTGCAGGAACGGACGCATCGCCAACACTCCTGTTTTGCCAATACTTTTCTCGAGATATTCCATCTCTGCAAATTTCTCGCGGGTGCGTTCCCCTATCGGCGCATCAAGACCGTTCTCACGCATCATCAGGACGCCTTTGGCACGCAGCGCCAACTCGGTGTACAGCCGCAGATAGCAAAGCATGTCCACGACAATGGGGCCTTCGAACTTATCGCGCAGGTCATGCAGGAAACGTCCGATCTTGCCGTCTGTGAAACTGCCCGATTTAATTTGTTCGAGCAGCAGGGCATCTGCATCGAAGTCGAGTTCCAGCCAATCGTGCATATGCTCAGCGCTTCTGCGAAATACGAAATACAGAATCGGTGGTAGCGTGCCCAGCCATACGAGGGTCATCAGCATCGGCGGCAGGACAAAATGATTGAAAGCCGAATGTAGCAGGATCGCCGCGATCAGCCCGGGCAGGTAGAGCGCCATGTTAATGCGCATATTACGCTCGGTGAGCGTCTGTGAAATCACAGCAAAAATTGCCGTAACGCCGCCATGCATTACCGCCGTTCCGAAACCGCGCACAATCCACACCCCGAGATGCGCATCGCCCGCCGCGTAGAGATAGTAGAAGTTCTCGACGACCGCAAAACCTGCGCCGACCGCGAACCCCATGATCGCGCTGTCCACAAGAAAGCCGATACGATGCGAGCGAAACAAATAGACAATGACCAGTGCCTTGAGTGTCTCCTCCACAAGCGGCGCGAGGTAGCGGCTGAATGCCGTGAACTCCATCCCGGTCACTGCGAGCAGGTACCCGTTGGCGAAATAGCTGGCCACCGTCATCATGCCGCCACCCACGATGACCCAGAGCACCGCCTTCAGGCCAACCAGCTTGTAGCTGTCCAGGTAGACCAGTGCCAGCAGGAAAATGAGCACCGGCGCCAGGCCCACTGGCGCGCGAATCAATAGGTCCGGAGTAATGATCTGTGTGGCTCCATTCGCCGATGCATGTATTGGGATGGTGGGTGTGCAGCCCCGTGGCGGATTTTGCCGCAGTCCGGCTCCGGATTACAGGGGTTCACGCCGGCTGTGTGGTCTTGCTGTCTTTGCTGGGTGCGACGAAGCGATCAAAGGATCTTCAGCGAGACCAGCCACTCGCTGTCGTTTTTGACGCCGTCTTCGAAGCCAGCGGCGTAGCCAACCGAAAAGTTCATTGGCAGGCGATGGGCCAAGGTGAACTGCAGATCCAGCTGGGTACCCAGCGTAGTGACCGTTCTCTCGAATGATTTGCCCGGATCTGTCTGCAACGCGCCAAAGAAAATGGCGGGTCGAATGTGGTTCAGAAAGAAGCCAGGCCGGCCTACCCGGCGAAAGCGAAGCGGCGGCAGATTCAGCTCAACTACGGACTTAAGAAAGGATTGTCCGCTGAGCTGGTCGATCTCAAAGCCGGGAAAGCTGTCGTATTCACGGTAGCGCTTGATTTCGCCGTCATCCACGTAGTTATTGCCGAAACCGCCGAAGTAATGGCTTGCCAGGGGGTCTGCGCGATCTCCGTTAGCCGATCCTGCCGCGTTGTAGAACCAGATTGAGGAATGATGCAACGGCAGGGCGAAGCCGAAATCGAGACCCACATGCGGTTTGAAAACCGTGTCGAACTCAGAGTCGTCGACAGCAAGGTCGATATTCCAGCGCCAGCCTTTCTCATGATCTACGGCGGCAAGTGACTTGCGGGTATTGCTGTAGTGCAGGCCGAGATTGAGGGACAAAATCTTGTCGAAAGAAAATGTCTGAACGTTCTGATTATTTGGCAGCGTGTCCAGTCCCGTGTAATAGGCGAGCCGTGACGTGAATTTCATTTCGCGGGGCTCATCGTAGATCAGCGTCTTGTTAAATCCGGCGATGACCGCATCACCTTTCCGACTACGCTTCGTAGGGCCGAAAAGATCGTAAAAATCAGCGTCGTTATGCCAGTAACGCAGGTAGGTGTTTAACCAGTGATACTCGGCGTTGAAGTGCAGCTTTTCATTTCCCGCCAGGTCGCTGTCAGGACTGTATGAAGCGGTTATTTCTAGACGATTAAACTGCGCCGGGTCCCGGAACTGCAGATGGTAACCAAGTGCCTGGGAGTTCTTGTAGCCTTCAAACACCGGATAGCCGGAGTCATACTGCATCTCTCGTCCCGGGTGATACTTGCCGGTTTTTGCAATCAGGGCCTGGGAATCCATCTCGCGCAGTCCGGTCACCACGTTCCAGTCCTTGACCACCGGGTGCTGCTTCGCGACCTCGTTGCCGAGGAAACGGATCGCACTGACGTCCTGCAGTGGCAGAGGCTCAAACTTGAGCGGTCGAAAGCCCTGGCCGGTGTACTCAAAGGCAATCAATGAGCCATCATCCAGCGGGATCGGGCGGAATAAGCCGGTCTCAGCATTACTGACCGCCTCAAGCTCGCCTGTGGCGATTTCGTAGCGAAAAATATTCGATACACCCGTATAAAACGAACTCCCGTAAAGATATTTGCCATCCGGGGAAAAGACGAAGCCTTCCGGGACCGCAATACCAAAGTTGAACTCAATGACAGGCTCGGCCTTTCCCTCGAGTAATGCGGCTGTTTCATGAACCTGCAGCTTCTGTGCGCCATCGATCTCGCCAAGGGAGGTCGACAATAGCTTGCCGTCCGGTGAGATATCCATTTCATAGGCAACCTGACCGTAAGGCCAGGCATAGACCATGCTCCACTCAGTGTAGGGCGGCGGGATGCGCACCAGCGAAACAAAGCCATTCAGGTGTCGCAGTCCCCATAGTGACTTGTCTGCGGGGTTGAGGACGATATCGCCGATACGGCCGTCCTTGATCAGCATGCGTTTCTTGCCGCTGTCTATATTGACCGCCATCAGATCGCGATAGGATAGATTGTCGGTGGTATAAAAAAGAGTGCGCTCGGCGGGGTCCCAGGCAGTGGAAGTGACCCGATACTTCATTGGGCCTTTGATATCGGCAATGCGTCGAATACGTCCGTCATTCAGCGACAGCTCTCCGACATGCGCGACCACCCCGGGGTAACGAAAAGCGCCGATCATGGCGTTACTGTCCGGATCGAAATACGAGCGTGAGATTGAACCCAGCGCGGTCTTGCTCAGCGGTGTCGTGGGCGTCAACGGCTGCTCACGGACAGACTCCAGGTTCGCTGTCTGCCATTGCCGCTCCCAGTTGATCCAGTCCTGCCAGGCGTCGTCCAGTGGCTTGCCAAACACCTGCTCGAACTGTCTGGCGTAATAGCGCTGGCTGTCCTTATCGCGACTCAGCCACTCGAGCACCTGCTCGGGCGAATAGTTTAGCGACAGGTAGCCGATGAAACGTGTGCCGTACAGGTAGGCATTGGAGCCAGTCTGAAAATCTACTGCGACACCCTCCGAGACAATGCCGAGCGCGCTATAGAAATGGGCGTCGTCGCGGACCATCGCCCGAAACACCATCTCGTCGTATGCGCCCTGGGCGCGCCCGACCCCGCCGGCCATCCAGGTTTCCATGAATACCGCTGCACCTTCAAAGTACCAGCGCGGTGCTGACAGGCGCGGGACCGTCAGATAGTTGTAAAGAATCGACTCCGGGTGTTCGTCGGTCTGCCGCGGCTTGCCGCCGAAGAAGCGCCGCCAGCGCAGATCCTGCTCGTCGGCGACGTCCATGTGGGCAACGTGCGCCAGCTCATGGTTCATCAGCATGAAAATCATCTCGCTGCCGGGCAGGGTCTCGAGAGTGCGGCTCGAGGGCGCGATGTAAACGGTGATGCCGTTATACGGCGAGCCAACCGCGCCGGCATTACCGTAGTCACTGAGATCCGTGAGAATGACCGTTACTTTTTCGGAAGGCGTCCATCCGAACGCTTGCTTGTGAAAACGAAGTGAGTTGTGGAAATTTCGGACGACGTGGGGAATCAGGTGATCCTGGAAAGGGCTGACATAGATCAACCGCAGCTCGTCCGTCTCGACGACATCCAGCTCCAGCTTCTCGGCATAGACGGACTGAGCAACCAGCCCGATCAGCAACAGTGACAGTGCAAGTCTGATTGTCGATACCCCCTGCCGGCAGTCAGCAAAACGCGCGAAGCCGCCCCTTCAGAGCGGGCGGCCTCGCGAGCTGGTGCGTTTTGTGCCTCAGTTTGCCGCGCTGTTCCTCGCCGCGTCGTTGGCCAGCGCATTTCTGAACGCGTCATTGGCAAGTGCGTTACGGAACGCGTCATTTGCCATTGCGTTTCTGAATGCGTCATTAGCCATCGCATTGCGCAGACTGTCATTGGCCAGCGCGTTACGCAGGCTATCATTGGCCAACGCGTTGCGCAAAGAATCATTTGCCATTGCGTTTCTCAGCGACTCACTGGCCATTGCATTGCGAAATGCATCGTTAGCCATAGCATTGCGAAAGGCGTCGTTGGCCAGGGCGTTTCTGAAGGCGTCATTAGCCATCGCGTTACGCAGGCTGTCGTTGGCCATTGCATTGCGAAATGCGTCGTTAGCCATCGCATTGCGGAATGCGTCGTTGGCCATCGCACTTCTGAAGGCGTCATTGGCCATGGCGTTGCGCAGACTGTCGTTAGCCATCGCGTTGCGCAGTGCATCATTCGCCAAGGCGTTTCTCAGCGATTCACTGGCCATCGCATTGCGAAATGCATCATTGGCCAGAGCGTTACGCAGGGCGTCATTACGGAGGAACGCGGACAGGGCGTCGCTCCTGAAAGCGCTGTTGAGCGCGTCATCATTCTTCATGGCCTGGGCGAATTTGGCATCGTTGGCCAGGACCGTGCCCAGCATGGCGCCGTTGGCGTCCGCATTGCGTACCGCGTCACTCTGCAGCGCATTGCGGAATTCGACACTGCGCATTACCGCCTGCAGGGAATTACGCACGGCATCATTTGCCATAGCGTTGCGCAGGCTGTCATTGGCGAGCGCGTTGCGCAGCTCGCCATTAGCCATCGCATTTCGCAAAGCATCATTTGCCATCGCATTGCGCAAATCGCCATTGGCCATGGCATTGCGAACAGCATCATTGGCCATCGCATTACGGAAAGAGTCATTGGCCAGGCTGTTGCGGAGCTCGCCGTTGGCCATGGCATTTCGAAAGGCGTCATTGGCCATAGCGTTGCGCAGACTGTCGTTAGCCATGATATTGCTAAGCGCGTCACTGGCAAGCGCATTTCTCATGGACTCACTGGCCATCGCGTTTCTGAAATCATCGTTGGCTAAAGCATTACGCAATGCGTCATTCGCCATGATCGCACGGAACGAATCGTTCTGCAGGGCATTGGCGAATTCGGCATCTGTGGTCATTCGTTGGTACAGATCGGTCTGCATAAGTCGTGCGACGTCCTGGTCGCCCAGCTGAACATCGGCAGCAGAGATCTGCTCACCGCGATAGCGCTCGGCCGGAGCCACCGTGCCGGCGGCCTGATCACCGGCTACCGGGAACTTCATGCCCAGGTAGGCGACAATCGCAATAACGACCGCGAATGCGGCAATTATCAGCATCGTCTTTGAGTTGTTGGTTTGCTCGTTACTCATCGTTCTACTCCTGGTTGTGTCTCTTATCATTGATGATCGGGTCGTTCAGAAAACTTGCAGCGCGCGCTGTGTTACCAGCGCGCCGTCACGCAAGAACTCGATGTCAATCTGTGCTCCGGGATCTGAAGTTCTTGCCCGCGCCGTGTCTAGCAGCACGGTAAACTGCTGTCGGCCGTGGCTGCGAACTGTGATGACGGAATCGGCCACTGCAAAGCTATCGAACTGATTAAGTGTCTGAGTGACAGCCTGGAAGCTGAGGTTGCCAGCCGCGAAGCTGATCCTGACTTCGATGGCCTCACTGCTCTCGACCGCGATATTCGATAGCGCTGCGCTCAGGTACTGGCGAGCAAGTGTCGCCTGGCTGGTCAGGCCGGGTTCGGAAACCTCAAAGGTGTCGAGCACTTCCAGCGTTGTGCGATTATCGGGTGCAATCGTGCCCAGTCATCTGGCTGTAATCGACCGCAGTACCCAGATCGGGCTGTATCTGATACAGGAAAATTGCCACCGCCATTCCAAGCGAAGCGGCCAGTCCGTAGCGAATGACGCCTGGCCACGCCGATATCGGAAATACGGCAGACCGGGGCGAGCTGGAAGGCAGCTGAATGCCATCACTAATACTGCCGTGCAATGCGCCTGGCAGGTCCTGTTGTGGCAGGGATCCCAGCGCATTGTGCAGCGCCTCGAGGCTGGCCTGGTAGGCGCGTGCTTCGTCGGACTGTGCGAGCCTGTTCCGCAGCTCCTCCGCTTCCCCGTCGGTCAGCGCTCCATCGAGCGCCGCATTTAGCAGTTCTTCCGTGCGAGGATCGATCATGGCAGCGTTACGCCGTGGCGTTCCAGCGTCTCTTTCATGCGTTTGCGCGCGGTGAACAGTCGTGACTTCACGGTTTTCTCCGGGATCTGCAGAATATCGGCCATCTGCCGATAGCTGCAGTCGCTCGAATACCGCAAAGCGATCACGCTGCGATAATCTTCGGTGAGTTCCATCAGTACGGACTTGCAATTCCCGGCCCAGCTGGCCCTGTTCAGTCAGAGCTTCGGGCCCCTGCGCAGCGCTTGCGCTGCTTTCCGGCAGCGTTTCGGTTGCCGGTCGGCGCTTGAGAAAGTTAATCGATTCGTTCATTGCAATTCTGTACATCCAGCTGAAGAACCTGAATGTCGGATTGAACTGTTTGATATTCTCGAAGGCTTTGAGAAAGGTGGATTCGCGTAACATCGGCGGCATCGTCGCGATTTCCCAGCATACGAAACGCCGCGTTGAAAACGGGGTCGCTCATACATCTTTACCAGAGTTTCCATTGCTCGCCTGTCACCTTGCTGACATCTGATTGCCAGGTTGTTTTCGATATCCCTGTCCATCAATACTCGCCGCAAGGAGAAAAGTTGGTGAATTGCCTGAAAATAGTAGAGGTCATTGGGCTATTCGCCGCTGGCTGTCTCGATTTCGAACAAGCGATCAAAGCCAGAATACGCGAATATGTCGTTGATATGGCTACTAACATTGATCAGTCGTAAGCCTTGCCCGGCACCTGACAGTCGTTTGTGCGTTCGCAGCAAAACGCCCAGGCCGGCGCTGGATATGTACTCAAGCTGGCCCATGTCGATGGCGCAGGGGCCGGCAATCTGGTCGAGAAACTCCTGCGCGCGCGGCGCATTGGCTGCGTCGAGGCGCCCTTCGACAAGAACCCGCCCTGCCTCTTCCTGGCTGATCTTGAACATGTCTACTTTCCACCCACGACAAACGTGATTTTGCTGGTGCGGTCACGGTATTCGTATTGAATTGAGTCAACCATTTTCAGCACCAGGTACAAGCCCAGGCCTCCCGGTGTGCGCTGTTCCAGCGGTGCATCGATATTGACGTCGCCGGCCGCACGCGGATCAAAGCGCTCGACGCCGTAATCGGTGAGACTTACCTGTACGCCGTGTTCATGCGGGGCAAGCTCGATCAGAATCTTCTCCCTGGTCTCGGTGTCATAGGTCACCATGTTGACAAACAGCTCCTCGATACAAAGATCAACGACGTAGCGTCTCGTTGCGATCGATATCGCTGCTTGGCGAAAAACGCGTCCGTCAACGCAACGATATCCTTAAGTTCGTCAAAACTTCTGCTGAATTTTTCTGCATCGTCGCTCGCCTCCGGACGCGCATTAACTAGCCAGCCGTTTTACCAGCACCAAAGTAATATCGTCAGCCTGTGGCGCATCGCCACCGAAGCTGAAAAGCTGCATCGATCGAGCCGCTGGCTCAGCTCGCTCATCGCTCAGGTGCTGGCCGTCAGCGAATTACTGCGGCCACGCGCTCCTCGCCAAACTGCGATCCGTCGTTGGCAGTGTATTCGTAGACGCCGTCCGAAATCAGACCAAGTATGTCACCGGGATCCAATTGCAAGGTCTGGGCTACGTCCTGCCATCGAGCTCCATGATGCCAACGGGAAAGTTTGTCGGCTTGTGCCAGTCGCACTCGTCTGCTGGCGGCCTTAAAATGCAAGTATCGGCCCCTGGCCGCCGGAGTGAAACCGCACGCCGTGCGTCCAGGATCCAGAAAACCCATAAATGCGGTGATAAAGCGGTCGTCGGGCAGATCTTCATTGAGCTGGTTGTTGACCTGCATGTAGGCGCTATCGAGATCTGCACCCAGCCGAAAGGCCACCCGCAGCATCGCCTGCATCTGGGTGGCCGACAATGCCGGGCCAAAGCCGTGACCGGTTGCATCGCCAAGCAGCATGAACAGCTTGCCGTCGAGTACCACCAGATCGTACAGGTCACCGCCGGTATGGTCGGTTGGCAGAAAATGGCCATGCAGGTCGTAACCCGGCACGGATGGCATCTGATCTGGCAGCGTGCTCATCTGGATTTCACGGGCAACGGCCACTTCGCGTTCGAGTATGGCATTCGCGAGCAACTCATCAGTCATATAAGAATGCTGGATGGCAACCGCGGCCTGCGCGGCAAGCGTGGGCCCGATCCACTCGTCGTGCTCATCGAACTGGCCAACTTCTCTTCCCAGCCACTGCATTACACCGAGGACGTCGCCTTCCTGGCCGACGATCGGCACGTTCAGCAACGAGCGCGTCTCGAAGCCGTAAGCCTGGGCAGGTAGTTCCTGAAAAAGAGCATCTGCCCGGCAATCGTGAATATTGGATATCTTGAGCGTCTCGGCGCACTTGCCCGCCCAGCCCTGTCCCGGGCGGATATGCGGCGGTGGCTGCTGCGACGGAACGACCATGACAAAGTCGCCGGATGCACGGTCGAGCAACCACAGCAGCCCGTCTTCAGCCACGATGGCCAGTTTTCCGACTGCTATGATCTCGCGCAGCAGTTCTGGCATCGCCTCGGGAGAGGCAAGTCGGTGCATGATCTCGAGAATCTGCACCAGCGACTCGCGAGAAATTTCGTTCGTGCTCAAAGTCCCCATGCTTCTTGCCCGTAATCAGAAAGACCAGGCGGAGACCAACGGCAGCGGCCGGGACGCCCGGTTGTCAAAGGCCCGCTGTTGTTTATATTGCACGAGGCACTGATCTGGACGATCACCGTCGAGCTCTTAAAAAAGCGGGCTCCCCTTGAGTTTAGCACTGAGCGGGAACAGCAGGCGAAAGCCTCTCAGCGACTGGAGGACAAGTGACGGGCACAACAATCGACAATAATTCGGAATAATTGAGGACACCCACAAGTTTGACATGTGCAGGTGCAGCGTAATAATTGAGGACACCCACAAGTTTGACATGTGCAGGTGCAGCGTTAATCTGTTATCGAAGCAAAACTAACGGAGGTCAAGGATGACTATCGCGAGAGCCAGGCAAGTGTGCCTGGAAGCAACCCCTTACTACCATTGTGTCTCACGCTGTGTGAGGCGCGCATTCCTGTGCGGTCGAGATCGGTTTACAGGACGGAGCTTCGAACATCGCCGTGGCTGGATCGAAGGGCGCCTTGCGAAGCTCGCTGGCATTTTTGCGATCGATTTATGTGCTTACGCAGTGATGAGTAATCACTATCACATTGTTGTACGCATAGATGAGGGGCGCGCAAAAGGTTGGGCACACGATGAGGTCATCAGGCGTTGGCTGAAGCTTTATCGAGGGCCAGCGCTTGTACACCAATACCTTGCCGGCGAGGTTAAAACTACGGCCGAGCGAGAAATCGTATATGAACTGGTTAAGCTATGGAGAGCACGGCTTGCTGAGCTCGGCTGGTTCATGCGCAATATTAACGAGCCGATCGCCCGCGAGGCGAATGACGAAGATGGCTGCAAAGGCAGGTTCTGGGAAGGCCGCTACAAATGTCAGGCGCTACTCGATGAGCGAGCATTGCTGACCTGCATGAGTTACGTTGACCTGAACCCTGTCAGAGCAGCGATCGCCACTACGCCGGAAACATCTGAATATACGTCGGTCAGAGCCAGAGTCAACGGTCGGGATTGCCACCTAATCAGGTTTGCAGATGCGGTTGGTGGACGCTCGTCGCGAGACGCCAACAGAATTCCGTTTGGCTGGTCGGACTACCTGCAGCTCATCGACTGGGCCGGGCGAGCGATTCACACTGGGAAGCGTGGTCGAATCCGCGCGGGCCTGCCGCCGATATTTGAACGACTCGATATCTCGTCCGCAGCCTGGCTCGCCGAGATGAAGTACTTCGGAAAATGGTATGGACGCGCGATCGGCAGCCTGGAAAGGGCAAGAGCCTACTGTATTGCCACCCAAACCTCCTGGGTTAAGGGCTTGCATCAGCGACGGAACACAATTGACCCAGAGTCGGCCTGACACCGTACAAGCGTGTAACCGATATCCAACGAAGAGAACCGATGAGGCCGGCGCAATAGCTACCCTGCAATAGTGGCTTCAGCCTCGCTATTGGCACTAGCAATGAATTCAAGTGCATGGCCTGTTCCAAAACAGTCTATTTTTTTGCAGGCCTAGCGACCGTCTTCGCAATAACCAAGATTGCGTCGAACCCTGTGCCTGAAATTCTTTGAACACTACGACGGCCGCCCCTTTTCGGCCTTCAGGAGCGGTGGGTGTCCTCGACTGACACTCGACTGACAACGAATGGGGTGGTGGGTGTCCTCAAACGACACTCAAACGACAGGAATCACGCGGATCCAGCCAAATCCCGGGGCTTCGTAGTGTGGGCGCCGTCAGATCTGGGGGAACTGACGCAGATTGCGCACCGCAAGTTTCTCCATGCGCCTGTGCCTGTTAAGCGTCCGCTTAACGGCGCGTTTGGCCTGGCGAGACACCTGGTTGACTGCCGTGTACAGATCGCTGCGGGTCCTCTCGACTGCAATGTTGAGCCGTGAGCTGAGCCGTATGCACACCAACGCCTTCTTATCGGGGCCGCCTTTAGGCCCATTGACGTCACGCAGAAACACTTCCGCTACCAACACCTGACCCTCGAAATTTGCCAGATTGAAGTGCAGTTGCCGGTAAACGTGCTCCTTGATTGCGGGTGTCAGGTCAAAACCCTGAGTATGTATCTTGACGTTCATCTCGTTTCTCCCAAATTTTGACGCTCGCAACTATCGCGGCTGATCCCTGCTCCGTCCAGTCGGACTATTCGACGATTACGGCAGGCAATTCCGATCCATTAAGATTCGTAAAAACCGAAGTAAACGGCAACTAAAGACGAATTTACCGAAATACCGGAGTTTGCTAAATTAGCGTGGTCAAATCTGGAGGCCCCGATATGCCCGTCAAGGCATTACAGCAGTTCACGAGACTGGAATCGTTTGCAGGCATCCTGCTGGTGTTCGCAACGGTCCTCGCACTCCTGGTATCTAACTCGGCGCTGGGGGCGTGGTACGAGCGTTTGCTGGAAGTGCCACTCAGCATCTCGCTCGGCTCCTTCGCGCTGGATAAACCATTACTGCTGTGGATAAATGATGGCCTGATGGCGGTCTTCTTTCTCCTGATTGGGCTGGAGGTCAAGCGCGAAGTGCTGGAGGGCCAGTTGTCGTCCCGTGAGCAACTGCTGTTGCCGGCTGTAGCGGCGGTTGGCGGGTTCGTCGTTCCGGCTCTGATCTACTTGCTCTTTAACGCGGGTGACGCCGAGGCCCTTGGCGGCTGGGCCGTGCCCGCTGCAACGGACATTGCATTTGCGCTGGGTGTGCTGATGGTCCTTGGCTCGCGAGTTCCGCTGGCACTGAAGCTCTTCCTGACCTCGGTTGCGATCTTCGATGATATCGCCGCGATCATTGTTATCGCCGCATTCTATACGTCGGACCTTTCACTCTTGTCACTTGTCCTCGGCGCCGTGGGTATTGTGGCGCTCCTGGGCCTGAATCGGCTTGGCATTAGCCGCATCGGGCCGTATGTCCTCATTGGCATCTTTGTCTGGATTTGCGTACTCAAGAGCGGGGTGCACGCAACGCTTGCCGGATTCATTCTGGGTTTGACAATTCCGTTAGGCGGCGGCAGCAGCGACTCTGCCCCGGCCTCACCGCTACGGTCACTCGAGCACTCGCTTCATCCCTGGGTGGCCTACGCTATCCTGCCGCTGTTCGCCTTTGCCAATGCGGGCGTCTCGTTCGCCGGTGTTGACAGCTCGGTGGTGCTGAGCCCGGTCGCTCTCGGGATCGCGGCGGGGCTGTTTATCGGGAAACAAATCGGTGTTTTCGGCAGCGTATGGCTGCTGGTCAAGCTGGGTTTCGCGAGCTTGCCTTCGGGCGCGAACTGGCTGTCGATCTATGGTGTGTCATTGCTTGCCGGCATTGGGTTCACCATGAGCCTGTTTATCGGCACGCTGGCATTCGAGCATGGTCATTTCGAGCATATGGTGGCGACTCGCATCGGCGTCATGCTTGGTTCCCTGCTTTCCGCCGTTAGCGGCTACCTCGTTTTGCGCCTGGCCTTCAGCCGGGGCACCGTCAACAGAATGCAACAGAAGGAACAACTTGTATGAAAAGGATACTCGCATTGGTGGCCGTTCTGGCAGGCCTGTACAGCGGGCCAGCAGCGGCTGTGGAACCGCTCAGCGCAACAACGCTCAAGGCTTACTGTGAAAACTTTGCAGAAGATACCGAAAGCATACTCAGTCAGAAGTGTCTCGCTTATGTGGGGGGCTTTCTCGATGGCGCCGTAGTGACTGACGCCAGGGTGGCTGAGAACATTGTGAATGAGATCGAGCGGGAGGAGACATTTACTGAGCGCGCGTTCCGTACGCGCATCTATGGCAGAATGCGCCAGCTTGGACCCTCCGTATATGCCGAGTTCTGTATCGGCAATCCTGTGCCACTGAAAGAGGTTGTGCTACATGTGGCTGAAGAGTTGCAGAATCGCGAGAGCCTGGACGGGGTCGCTGCGCAGGATATCGTCTACGCATCGGTTCGCAAGCATTATCCATGTCAATAACAGGGCAGACCGCCCTCGGCGCAATGGGATATTGTTAAGCGCATGCGGCATCTGAACTACAATCATTTGCAGTATTTCTGGGCCGTCGCGCGGGAGGGCAGCGTGACCCGGGCTGCAGAAAGCCTGCATCTGACCCCGCAGACAATCAGCGGACAGCTCCGCCTCCTGGAGGAGAGCGTCGGCCAACCGCTGTTCGATCGGGTTGGGCGGCGACTCGTGCTATCAGAAATGGGGCACGTGGTCATGGAGTACGCTGACGAGATTTTCGCAATTGGTGCCGAGCTCAGCCAGGTCGTGCGCGGCCAGAAGACATCAGGCCACTCGCTGCTGAGCGTCGGGATCGTAAACTCTATTCCGAAGCTCATTGCCGAGCGCATCGTCGCGCCGGCGCTGAGTGCCGGCGAGGCAATCCGGATACGATGTCACGAAGCGTCGCTGGAGCAGCTGCTCGGTGAGCTGTCTGTGCACAAGCTTGATATCGTGCTGTCAGATCAGCCTATGCCGCAGGGCCTGAGTCTCCGTGCCTATAATCATCTGCTGGGCGAAAGCGGACTTGCGTTTTTCGCGCAGAAGCGCAGGGCGCGCCGGTACCGGGACGGGTTTCCGCAAAGCCTGAATGATGCGCCCATGCTTTTGCCTGGCCGACACTCGGCGCTGCGCATGCGGCTGGACGACTGGTTCGACAATAACGAGATCGCGCCGCAAATCGTCGGAGAGTTTGATGACAGTGCGCTTCTGAAAGCATTCGGCGACGCCGGCTTTGGCGTGTTTGCGGGTCCGTCTGCCATTGAGAAGGAAATCTGCAAAATGTATGGCGTGGCCGTAGCGGGTAGAACAGGCGACATTACCGAGCGCTTCTATGCGATTTCGCCGGAACGGCGAATTAAGCATCCATCGGTTGCCCGGATCATCGAGGTTGCCCGCACAGAGCTGTTCGACCAGGTCGGCTGAGTTCCTGCGCCGGACTCGTTCAGGGTTTGAGTGAGTTGATGTAAGCGACAACGTCGCGCATTGCCTGATCGTTTGACAGCACTCCCGCCATCGGTGCCATCTGTGCGCCATAGGTGTCGTTCGGGTTGGCGCCGCGTTGGCCATTCTTGAACTTCACGAGCTGCGCCAGCTGATACCAGTCGTCCATGCCTGCCAGTGCCGGGGCGTTCGTGGCCGCGTTGCCTTCGGCCTTTTGGCCATGACAGGCCGCGCAGGTCATGTAGAGCTTTTTGCCGTTTGCCGCATCGCCCTGGACCGTCGCTGCTGCGGGCTTGTCAGGCAGGGTGGCGATGTGGGCGATCAAGTCCGCGATGTCTTCCTCTGTCTTCAGGCCGGCCGCCATTTGCGCCATGGTGGCGCCGTGGGTATCGCCTGAGACCGTGCCTCGTACGCCGTCGCGAAAGTGCGCAAGCTGCCGCGCCATGTACCACCCGTTTTGCCCGGTAAGCTTCGGCGCGTTCACCAGCTGGTTACCCTCGCCCTTGAAGCCATGGCACCCGGCGCACAGCTTGTAGGATTCCAGGCCGCGCCTGGCGTCTTGCGCAAAGCTGTTCGCGCCGCTGACCAGCAGTCCGACACCTATCATCAGCAAAAGTATGTTTTTCATTTCCCGAACGTCTCCACTGCAGGGTCCGAAGGCTTGCCCGTACGCGCAGACCTTAGTCGTTGGCCGCGGCCCTCGCCTTGATCCAGATCAAGGACTTGGTGACTCAGGTCACTAGACTGCAGGCTCGGGAGGATGGGTATGAGCGAAGCGATCAGTTTGCAGGAAATCTTCTTCAGTACGATGTCCGGTGCGGCAATCGTGTTGTTCGGGGCGCTTTATGCGCTCTTCTTTGCATTGGGACGGTTGCATAAGCGGCGCAGCCTGATGATCGCCGCCGCCACCGCCTTCCTTGTGCTGGCCGTGGCGGTTGTCGTGCTGGCCAGGGCGCTGCACCTGGAAGGCTATTGGCTGGTGATCACCGCCGTCATGCTAATCGGCTACTTCTTCGCACCACGCGCCATCTGGAACCTGTGTGTCGGAACGCACGGCGCAAAACATCCTGAGAATCAAGCGAGGCCAATACGATGAACGAAATACCCTGGTGGTCGAGCGAGTCGGTGTGGCGAAAAATGGCGATCTGGGTCACTGCTTTCATGGCTGTCATACTCATATTTCTGACCTTCGATACGGTCCGCCAGATCACGGCTGGCAGCGAAAGGGTGCCGGCGTACTCCGTCATCAACAACAGGGTTCATTACGAGCTCGACAGTGACCGCGGGTACCAGGTGCCGAAAATCGGCGGACCCGCCCCCCTGTTCGGCAAGACACTCAGCGAGCAGGAAGCCAAAGCGCTCGTCACCCTGGGCAAGCTGACGGTGCAGGCAAAGAATTGCATGAACTGCCATACGCTTCTGGGTAACGGCGCCTATTACGCACCGGACCTCACCAAGGCCTGGCTGGACCCGGGCTGGGTCAACGAAGACCTCCGCGAAGGACTGATGCTTGCCTTTCTTCAGGATCCTGGCGGCAACGGCCGGACATTCGGTACCGGCCGGCGCATGCCGGATCTCGGTATTACCGAAAACGAAGCGCGCGGCATCGTCGCGTTCCTGAAATGGATGGCCACGATTGATACCAACGGGTTTCCTCGCGGTTTCACGCCGCTGAAACAGGAGGACGGGGCATGAGCACCGCAGCAGAAAAGACTACCGCGCCGCTGAGCGCCGGACAGAGAATCGCGCTGCACTATTTTGTCGCGGCGATGGTGCTGTTTTTCGCGCAGATTCTGTTCGGCATGATCGCCGGGCTGCAGTTTCTTTATCCCGATCTGTTCTACAACCAGCTCGATTTCAACGTCACGCGCATGATCCACCTGAACGCGATGATCGTGTGGTTGCTGTACGGCTTCATAGGCTCGGTTTACTGGCTGGTGGAGGACGAAGCCGGAACAGAGCTGGTGGGCGCAAAGCTCGCTTTGCTTAACTTCTGGGTTCTTACCCTGGCTGTTACCATCGTCGTACTGGTGTACCTGTTTGTCCAGATCGGCCCAGGCGAACTCAAGTCAATCTGGCTTATCAACGAAGGTCGGGAGTATATCGAGGCGCCCCGCTGGGCCGACATCGGCATCGTCGTGTGTGTGCTGATATTCTTCTACAACGTCGCCGCGACTTTCATGAAGGGCAAGTGGAGCGGCATCTCCGGCGTACTGGTCCTGGATCTCGTGGCGCTCGCCGGCTTGTACCTGGCCGGCATGTACTTCACGCCCAATATTTCGATGGATCAGCACTGGTGGTGGTGGGTGATCCACCTCTGGGTAGAAGCGACCTGGGAAGTGCTGGTCGGCTGCATCATGGCCTGGGGCCTGATCAAGACCCTGGGCGTGAGCCGGCGCATCGTCACCACCTGGCTGTACATCGAGGTTGCCATGATGTTCGGTTCCGGGATCCTCGGGCTCGGGCATCATTACTTCTGGATCGGGACGCCCGAATACTGGCTCGGGATCGGCGGCTTCTTCTCGGCGCTGGAACCGATCCCGCTGGTAGCGATGGTTGTGCACGCCGTCTACGATTCCGGTAAGCACGGTTTCAAGAGTACCAATCACCCGGCGCTTGCGTGGCTGATCGCGCATGCATTCGGCAACTTCCTGGGTGCGGGAGTGTGGGGCTTCATGCACACGTTGCCACAGATCAATCTCTACACGCACGGCACGCAGTGGACGGCTTCCCACGGTCATCTCGCCTTCTTCGGCGCGTATGCCACGATCAATATTGCGATGATCTATTTCGCTATTCAGCGCGTCAGGGGCAATGTCTGGATGTCCGGTGGTCTGCCGGGCGGTGGCTGGAAGTGGAAGTGGTCCCTGGGTCTTCTGAACGCCGGCGTGATGGGTATGACTATGGCTCTGCTGGTCTCGGGCTACGAGCAGTCCTTTGTCGAGCGTGCCCTTGAGGGCTCAACCTGGAGCGGATATTTCCAGGCGCAGCAGGCACCATGGTTCCTGCAGGGCATGTGGTGGCGTGTGGTCTGGGGCTGGGTGACAACGGCGGGTATCGTGCTGCTGTTCTGGGACATGCTGACGATCGGAAAGAACGAGTCCCGCGGGATACAGCTGGTGTCGGGCGAACACTGAGCGGCTGCTTGCACGGGCTGAACGATGCAGCAAGGCAGCAGTCATCTCCCTAACGGGGGAGTGCTAGACTCCCCGGTCATGCAAAAGGAGTCACGGCAGTACCAGTCCGTTCGCCAGCATTATCTGTTCGCGGGCCTCGCGGAGCTTAACTTCGACGAGCTGGTCGGGCAGATGGCCGAAGAGCAGCTGGGCAAGGGCGAAGTTCTGTTTCACAGGGGTGATTTTGCCAGTGCCTTTTATTTTCTGGAAACCGGCCAGATCGAGCTGAGCCTGGTGTCCCCCGGCGGCCAGAAGAAAATTATCGAGGTGATCGGCCCGGGCCGGACCTTCGCGGAAGCGGTCATGTTTATGCGGGGAAGAAACTTTCCGGTCAGCGCTGAGGCCCTGTCCGACAGCGTGCTGCTGCGCATCCCCAACGCAGCCTATCTGAATGTGCTCGATCGCAACCCCGACGCCTGCCTGCGACTGCTGAGCGACGTCTGCCAGCATTTACATGCCCGTGTTCGGGAGATTG
This sequence comes from uncultured Gammaproteobacteria bacterium, assembly GCA_963759075.1. GTDB lineage: Bacteria > Pseudomonadota > Gammaproteobacteria > Steroidobacterales > JABDLF01 > JABDLF01. The sequence continues at coordinate 37,662 of CAVWXZ010000026.1, read as the reverse complement.
AGCGCCTCACCGTTCAGAATGCGAGAAGCCGCCTGTCGAGCTACCTGCTGGATCACGTTGTCGATGCGCGGGATGACGAGGCAACCATCCGACTCGATCTGCCAAGGCATGTCATTGCTTCCCGACTGTCGGTTACGCCCGAGACGCTGTCGCGAATCCTGCGACAGCTGGTCGATGAGGGCATTCTCACCATTGAAGACCGCGTCATCTATGTACGCAGCCTCGCACGGCTGCGGCCCTACGACTGAACCGACAGTCAATACCGTTTTCTGGCCTTAAACCGTAACGCTCATCAACGGCTGAGTGGGTGTCCCTAACTGTTATTGAGTGGGTGTCCCTACGTTTGCGCCGTGCATCGTCAAAGTCGGAATTTTAAAGGCGTCAGTCCTTGGCAGGCTGCCCCCGCGACCTGCCTGTGGAATTGCGATATAGTCGTGCCGCGATTTAACGATTCTGTGGGAAACATAAAGGCTACTGGACTAATCAACCTTATCGGGGAAGCCATGCAAACTGATGCAAAAGCTGATCAGTTTGATCCGGGGATCCGCAGAAACAAAAATGGCCTTAAAGTGTCTGGGTTCGCAGACTGCATTCCGGGGTGTGATGCCTGAGTTAGAAACTGTATTGCGAGAGGCGTCAGTTGTGCCTGTGGTCGTTATCGACCGCGCGCCGTCATCCGTTCCTTTGGCGGAAGCTCTCTGCGCTGGAGGACTGAAGATTATCGAGGTCACGTTGCGGACGCCCGATGCGCTCGAGGCGATCTCGCTGATTGCCGAGAATGTACCCGATGCCTTAGTGGGTGCTGGCACTGTCCTGAACGACAGGCAGGTAGAAAGCGCGGTTTCTGCGGGCGCGCGCTTCATCGTCTCTCCAGGCCTGCATGAATCCGTCGTAGAGGCCGCCAAAAGACGTGACTGCCCCGTTTTCCCCGGTGTTGCTACGGCGACCGAGGCGCTGTCCGCATGGAACATGGGCCTTAGAACCCTTAAGTTTTTTCCGGCGGAAAAAGCAGGCGGGGTAGGCATGCTCAAAGCACTTGCGGCGGTTTTCCGCGACATCATGTTTATGCCGACCGGTGGCATAACACCGGCCAACCTGCAGGACTATCTGCAGCTGCCTTCTGTCATCGCCTGTGGCGGCAGCTGGTTGACTCCTTCACAGCTGATAAAGGCAGGCGACTTCAGTTCGATAACGCGCCTGGCCCGGGAAGCACGGGAAATTGCCGAAAAGACCAGGGGCTAGTCGGGCAATGCGGGCCCGATCATCGCGATGACAGCGAGCAACGTGATCTGGCTGGGCTTCCTGGCGAGCCTTGCGGCCGGACTGGCCACGGGGCTCGGCGCCCTTGGCGTATTCTTTGTCAGGACGCTGTCTGAAAGGCTGGAAGATGCGATGCTGAGCGTCGCTGCCGGCATCATGCTCGCCGCCGCGTTCTTTTCTCTGCTGCTGCCCGGCATCGAGTTCGGCGAGATCCTGTTCGGCAATCGTCCCTATGCGGTCGCCATCGTCATTCGTCGGGCTGCTGGCGGGCGCGATCGCGCTGTCGCTGATTCATCGCTACGTGCCGCACGAGCACTTCTTCACCGGTCGCGAGGGCCCATCGGTGGCGGCGCTGCGTCGCATCTGGCTGTTTGTAATCGCGATTGCGCTGCATAACTTCCCTGAGGGCATGGCCGTAGGGGTGGGCTTCGCCGGGGGCGACCTGGCCAACGGCATCTCGCTGGCCATCGGCATCGGCATCCAGAACATCCCGGAAGGCCTCGCCGTGGCGGTGTCTCTGCTGGCGGTCGAATACTCGCGTAAACAGGCTTTCCTGGTGGCGTTCCTCACGGGCCTGGTGGAGCCGGTGGGTGGCCTGGTCGGCAGCGCCGCCGTGTCGCTGGCGGCCCCGATGATGCCGGTCACACTGGGCTTCGCAGCCGGGGCCATGCTGTTCGTGATCAGCGACGAGATTATTCCGGAGACTCACCGCCGCGGGTTCCAGAACCTCGCGACTTTCGCGCTGCTGATCGGGTTCTCTGTGATGATGTTCCTGGACGCGACGCTGGGCTGAGCGGCGCCCGACGCTGAAGCTGGCACGGCTCGAGGCGGTCAGGCCGGCGAGCGGTCCTTTCTGCTGACAGACCTGAAAGCCTTAACTTTCCGCGTCGGCAGGGATAGAGTTGGGCCGTGAACCGCTTTCGCACCCAGAACAAGTTTGCGACGGGATACCTGCTGCTGGCACTGCTGCTGGCCCAGGTGGGTTCCTTTGGCCATGCCTGGCAGCATGACCCGGGCACGCCCCAGGGCCAGGCCTGTGCCGCCTGTGCCAGCGCCAGCCAGCTCGGCTCGGCCTGTGTTGACGCCGTCCAGGTTGCCATTGCTATTCCCGTTCTTTCCTCCCCGATCGCCCACCGCGACGTATACCGCGAACCGGTCGAGCAGGTCGTCTTCCGTTCTCGAGGCCCCCCCTCTGCGGCCTGAAGTCGATCTGGACAGAAGCCCGGGCGGTGATTCCCAGGGTGTCGGTCCCTTCTGAGAAAACCGTCCGGCCAACGCTGAAGCCTCTTCAGTGCTGCGGAGCCGGACACTGATAATCGGAGTTCCATGTGAAGAATCAACTAGTAACAGCCCTGTTGCTGCTGCTGTTCGTGCAGGCAGCGGCGGCCAGCGAGCAAGGCCTTGCGGCTGAGCTTGCCGAGATGCGGCAGCTCATTGGCGAGATGAAAAACGACTACGAATCCCGTATCGCCCTCCTTGAAGAGCGGCTGGCGCGGGCCGAAAGCAAGGCGGAAAACGCCAAGCGTGATGCAGGTGAGGCCTATGCCATCGCGGAGCAGAGCGCGATTGAGCAATCGTCGGGCTCGTCGTCCGCCAGCGCTTTTAATCCCGCGCTCGGGCGCGGTCCTGGTAGGACAGCTTGCCGACGTTGACGGCGGCTGGGAGAGCATTCCGGGCTTCATCCCGGCGGGCGAAATCGGCACGGGCACTTCCGGCTTCGCGCTGGGCGAGGCGGAAGTGAATATGAAGGCGGTCGTGGACCCGAACTTCTTCGCCAATCTGACGCTGTCGTTCGGCAGCGAAGATGGTGAAACCGAGCTTGGTATTGAAGAGGCCTGGCTGCAGACCACGGGGCTGCCCTACGGCATGACGGTGCGGGCGGGCCGGTTCTTTTCCGAAGCGGGCTACCTCAACAAGTTTCACGTGCACGCCGATGACTTCGCCGACCGACCGCTGCCCTACCAGGCATTTTTCGGTGGCCAGTATGTGGCCGACGGCGCGCAGCTGCGCTGGGTTGATACCGGCGTCGTTGCTCGTGGAAGTCGGCGCAGAGCTGGACTGGGGCGGTGGCCTTGCCTGCTACGGCAAATAATGAGACGTCGCCCGGATCCTGGACCTGTTCGGCAACGTGGGCGGCGACATCGGGTTGAGCAACAGCTGGCTGCTGGGGTTCTCCTGGATTGCCACTGATGCCGTCGATCGCGACAGCGGCGTGCCGGGCGAGTCGTTCAGCGGCGACAGCGATCTTGCCGCCGTGGACTTTGTCTGGAAGTGGGCGCCGGACGGCAACCCGACCCTGCGCAATTTCAAGGCTCCAGGGGGAGTACTTTCGCAGGAACGAAGACGGCGACGTTCGCGGGTCTGCCCTACGACGGCGACCAGAGCGGCTGGTACGCACAGGGCGTCTGGCAGTTCATGCAGCGCTGGCGGGCGGGCTATCGATACGACATGGTCAAAGCAGAAAACGGCGCACCGTTTACCGGTACCGCGCTGGAGAGCATGGGTCGCAGTTCGCAGCGCAACAGCCTGATGCTTGACTGGTCGCCGAGCGAGTTCAGCCGCCTGCGCATGCAGTATGCGCGAGACAACGTGCTCCCGGAGACCACCCGGCAGTGGGTCCTGCAATACCTCCTGAGCATCGGTGCGCATGGCGCCCACGAATTTTAGGAAGCATTGACATGAAGAGATTCATTGCACTGTTTGCTTATCGTTGCTCGCGCCCGTTGGCCGCAAGCGCGCTCGAGGTGTTTGCCTGCGAGCCGGAATGGGGAGCGCTGGCTCTGGAGCTGGCGCGGCGACAAGGCTTGAGGTGACCGTTGCCACCACCGCGTTCCAGGATCCGCACCGGCTGCAGGCCAGGCCCAGCCTGATCGCGGCCGTGCGCAACGCCGACCTTGTCGTCTGTACCGGGGCCGATCTCGAAATCGGCTGGCTGCCCCTGTTGTTGCGTCGCGCGGCGAATCCGAAGGTCCGCGAGGGAAGCTCCGGCTATTTTCTTGCCGCCGACTTTGTGCGCCGACTGGAGATTCCCAAAACCATTGATCGTTCGCAGGGCGATTTGCATCCGCAGGGGAACCCGCACATTCACCTGGATCCGCGCAATATTGCGCGAGTGGCCAAATGCATTGGCACAGCGTCTCGCGGAGCTGGATCCGGCCAACGCTGCCCACTATCAGTCGCGGCTGGAGGATTTCCAGGAGCGCTGGGGCGACGGCAATCGGACGCTGGGACGACAGGGCCGCGAACCTGAAGGGCCTGCGCCTCGTCTCCCACCATCGCAGTTTCACGTTACCTCGCCGCCTGGCTGCGCCTGGACATCGTCGCGACCCTGGAGCCGAAACCCGGGGTGCCGGCCAGCGGCGCCCAGCTCGCGGCGCTGATCCAGCAACTGACGCCCGATCCACCTGCCGGCATCGTCCGCACACCTTACGAAAACGAAAAGCCGTCGCTGTGGTTGTCCGAAAGAATGGAGTCTGCCCGCGACTTGAAGCTGCCCTACACAGTCGGAGGTAATGAGGCGGCCGCCGATCTTTTCAGCCTGTTCGATGAAACCTTGCGCATGCTCGAGGAGCTTAAACCTTGAACGCCGCCGAACTCAGCATCATCGTGCCGGCTTTGCTGGCCGGCCTGCTCATTCTCAGCACGCATGTCCCGCTGGGCACCGAAGTCCTGCGCCGCGGCATTATCTTCATCGATCTTGCCATCGCACAAATCGCAGCGCTCGGGGTCATCGCGGCAAATGCAACGGGTTGGGAAGTGGAGGGCTGGGTCGTGCAGATCGTGGCGGTCTCGGCAGCGCTGCTGGCAGCATTTGTCCTGCACTGGACGGACAAGCGCTGGCCGGATATCCAGGAGGCCCTGATCGGGGTGTCGTTCGTGCTGGCCGCCACCGCAGGTATTTTGCTGTTGGCTGGCAATCCACATGGCGGTGAGCATCTGACCGAGCTGCTGGTCGGGCAGATTCTGTGGGTGAACTACAGTCAGCTGTTGCCCCTGTTTGTCGTCAGCGCGGCGGTGCTGGTCGCCTGGTACTGGATGCGTGATCGCCTCGCCGGTTTCGGTTTTTACGCCCTGTTTGCGGTGGCCGTCACCTCTTCGGTGCAGCTGGTGGGCGTTTACATGGTCTTCGCCTGTCTGATCATTCCAGCGCTCGCCACCCGGCACATCGAGCGACGAGGCTTGCGGATTGTCTGCGGTTACGGCGTCGGCGTTGCGGGCTGTCTGGCGGGGCTCCTGCTGTCGGTGGTCGCCGATCTGCCCGCGGGGGCGGTCATCGTCTGGTGCCTTGCCATGTCTGCGCTGCTGTTTGCCTGGCTGGTCTCACCGATGCTGCAGGAGCGCCAGACCGGCTGAGCAGCCGGGCGCCTGAAGCCGCTGCGGGCAGAACCCTCCGGACAGGCGCGGCAGGCAAAAAGCCCGGATCGCGATAGATCCGGGCAGGTCCGCACAGCCGACGGAGTATGATGATGAGTTGCCCGGCCGGACCCGGCCCTGCTCACAGTCACTTTCAGGATTCTTCCATGGCCGATTCCAGGGTAAAAAAGTTACCCAGCTTCAGTGACCTGCTTCTCCCTGCCCCGCTGCTGGCTGCGCTTGATGAGGTGGGTTACGAAACGCCAACCCCGATTCAGAATCAGGCCATACCCCACCTGTTGAAAGGCCTGGATCTGTTCGGTCATGCGCCGACCGGCACCGGCAAGACGGCCGCCTTCGCCCTGCCCCTGCTTGCGAACATCGATATCAAGGACCAGGGGATTCAGGTCATGACCCTGACGCCCACACGCGAACTCGCGATCCAGGTGGCCGAGGCCTTTCAGCGCTACGCTTCGCACATGCCGGGCTTTCACGTGCTGCCGGTGTATGGCGGCCAGGACTATACGGGTCAGCTGCGGCAGCTCAAGCGTGGTGTTCATGTCGTGGTGGGTACACCGGGGCGAGTGATGGACCATATGCGCAGAGGCACGCTGAAGCTGGACGGCCTCAAAGCGCTGGTGCTCGACGAGGCTGATGAAATGCTGCGCATGGGTTTTATTGACGCAGTTGAATGGATCCTCGAGCAGGCGCCGAAAAAACGCCAGATGGCGCTGTTCTCCGCGACCATGCCAAGAGAAATTCAGCGCATCGCGCAACGCCATCTTCATGAGCCTCAGGAAATTTCCATTCAGTCCCGCACCGCGACTGCTGAGACGATCCGGCAGCGCTATTGGCTGGTCAGCGGGCTGCACAAGCTGGATGCCTTTACGCGAATTCTGGAGGTCGAGCCCTTTGATGCGATCCTGGTGTTCGTGCGCACGAAGATTGCCACCACGGAACTTGCGCAGCGCCTCGAAGCCAGGGGTTACGCAGCCGCCGCGATGAATGGCGACATGGCACAGAAGCACCGAGAGCAGATGGTCGAACGCCTGAAAAGCGGCTCACTCGATATCCTGGTAGCCACCGATGTTGCCGCGCGCGGCCTCGACGTCGATCGCATCAGTCACGTGGTCAATTACGACATTCCCTACGACACAGAAGCCTACATCCATCGCATCGGCCGCACCGGGCGGGCAGGCCGCCAGGGCGACGCGATCCTGTTCGTTGCGCCTCGTGAAAAGCGCATGTTGTACGCGATAGAGAGGGCGACGAGACAGAAAATAGAACCCCTCGTTCTGCCGACTACAGAAACCGTTAACAACAAGCGCATCGCCGACTTCAAGCAGAAAATAACCGATACCCTGGCGGCGGGCGAGCTGGCGTTTATGCAAAACCTCGTGGAGCAGTATCAGCAGGAACACGATGTGCCCGCTCTGGACATCGCCGCCGCGCTTGCGATGCTTACCATTGGTGATCAGCCTTTGCTGCTGAAGACGGAGAAACACAGGCCTGAGAAAAGCCGGGACGTGATCCCCCGGCCAGAAGCCCGGGGCGAGCGTAGCCGGCCCGCCTCAATAACGCGGCCGGACGCAGACAAGGAGCGGTTTCGTATTGAGGTCGGGCACAAGCATGGGGTTAAACCTGGCAACATCGTGGGCGCAATTGCCAACGAAGCCGGGCTGGAAGGCAAACATATTGGTCACATCGAAATCGGCGACGAGCACAGCTTCGTTGATCTGCCTGTCGGCATGCCGCGCGAGATTTTCAAAGACCTGAGGAAAGTCCGGGTATGCGGTCAGCCGTTGAATATCTCCCGGCTTGATCAAAGTGCGGGCAGGAAAAAGCGTTCCGGCAAGCCAGGCGGCATGGTGAAGGCCCACGCGCCCGGGAAAGGTAAACCCAAGGCGAGATCGGGCAACAAGGGGGCAGACAAGAAGGTGACCAGGAGCAAGGGCAAGAAACGCAGGCGCGATACCAGCTAGCGCGACCGTTTTCCAAGGGCGATTGCTCGCTACTCAGGCGACCTCGCCTGCCGCATGGCCGGAAGCCCACGCCCATTGGAAATTGAAGCCGCCCAGATGCCCGGTCACGTCCACGACCTCGCCGATGCAGTAGAGGCCAGGCACTTTTTTGCACGCCATAGTCTTGGACGACAGCTCGTCGGTGTCGATCCCGCCGAGCGTCACCTCGGCCGTGCGATAGCCCTCCGTGCCGGCGGGGCGCAGCGTCCAGCGTTGCAGAACTTCCGCAACGTGCCGCAGTTCCCGGTCAGATATTTCTGCCAGGGACTTTTCTGCGGCCTCCGGCCAGTGCAGCGCCTGAAGTTCCAGCACCAGTGCCCGCGGCAGTGCTTCTGCCACAACGCTGCGCAGCAGCGCTCGTGGCTGCGCCGACTTCGCACCCAGTAGCAGGCTGACCGCATCGCAGGCGGGCAGCAGATTCATGTGAATGTCATTACCGGGTATCCAGTAGCTGGACAACTGCAGTGCGGCAGGTCCACTGAGCCCACGATGGGTGAACAGCACGCTCTCCGTGAAGCTCGCACCGGACGTCTTGAGGACCACGGGCACGCCGATGCCGGACAGGCGCTTCATCATTTCGAGCGGCTCGCCCGAGAACGTGAACGGCACGAGTCCTGCACGGGTGTCACGCAGCTTCAGCCCGAATTGTCTGGCCAACCGATAGCCGAAATCCGATGCGCCCATCTTCGGTATCGATAAGCCGCCGGTAGCGACGACCAGGGAATCGGCGGTGAATTCACCCTTGTCAGAGCTGACGCGAAATGCCTTGTCCCTGATCACCGCGATGATATCGCAGTGCGTGATGATCTGTACGCCAGCTTGCTGACATTCAGCCACCAGCATGGCCAATATGTCCTTCGAGGAATGATCGCAAAACAGCTGCCCCGCAGTCTTTTCGTGATAACTGATACCGTGCTTTTCCACCAGGGCGACAAAGTCCCGCTGCGTGTAGCGGCTGAGGGCAGAAATGCAAAAGTTCGGGTTGGCAGAAACAAAGTTCGAGGGTTTGCAGTAGAGGTTGGTGAAATTACAGCGCCCGCCGCCCGACATCAGAATCTTCTTGCCGATCTTGTTCGAGCCCTCAAGCACGACAACGCGGCGCCCGCGCTGGCCGGCCGTCAGCGCACACATCAGGCCCGCGGCGCCGCCGCCGAGGATAATGACATCGTAATTGCTCACGGCGGCAATATAACAGGGGGCATCGGCGATCGCGCATGCCGAGCACCGGCTGAATAAGCGAACCGAACAAGGTAGAGTGGCCATCGGTCGCGGATTTGGCGTTGTTTTCCCCCTGCCAGTGAGTTGCTTGCCATGCACCAGGATCCGGAGTCACCGGCGTACCGTATGTACGTCATGTTCATTCTGATACTTGTCTACACTTTCAATTTCATCGATCGCCAGATCGTCGGCATACTGGCGGTGCCAATCAAGGCTGACCTCGGATTGTCGGACACCCAGCTTGGCTTAATGGGAGGGCTTGCGTTCGCTCTTTTCTACACGGCACTGGGGATTCCGGTTGCGATGCTCGCAGATCGTAGTAATCGCATATGGATCATGAGTATCGCGCTGACAATCTGGAGCGCCATGACGGTTGTGTGTGGATTCGCCCAGAATTTCTGGCAGTTGTTTCTGGCCCGGGTGGGCGTCGGCGTGGGCGAGGCGGGCGGCGTGGCACCGGCTTATTCACTGATCTCCGACTATTTTCCGTCGCAGCAACGCGCACGCGCCCTAAGCGCCTATTCGTTTGGCATTCCGATCGGCAGTGCACTGGGAATCGTTTTCGGCGGCCTGATCGCCTCGTGGATTGATTGGCGATTCGCCTTCTTCATCGTGGGCGCGGCGGGACTTGTGCTGGCTCCGATATTCAAGCTAACCGTGCTCGAGCCCGCCCGCGGCCGATTTGATCAGGTAGACAGGCTGCCGGCGCCCCCGTTAAGGGACATATTACTTACCCTTTCCAAAAAGCCGAGCTTCTGGCTGATGTCGCTTGGTGCGGCCTGTTCGTCCATGATCGGCTACGGCCTGTTTTTCTGGCTGCCATCTTTTTTCGTGCGCAGTTTTGGTTTGAGTCTGCTTGACGCTTCGCTTTTCTATGGGGCGATACTTTTCTTTGGTGGCCTGGCGGGGACGTGGCTGGGTGGCTCGCTCGCTGATCGGATGGGAACCGAGCGGCGGAGCGTCTATATGCTGATCCCTGCTCTGGCGTTTCTGGCCACTGTGCCATTTTATGTGGTCGCGATTATGTCCAACGGGTTACTCCTGGCATTCTGCCTGATGCTTATTCCTACGGCCCTGGGTCTGGCCTGGCTCGGGCCCGTCCTCAGCGCTATCCAGCATGTGGTACCACCGAATATGCGGGCGACCGCTTCCGCCATCTTTCTTTTCGTCATCAATTTAATCGGCATCGGGGCCGGTACCGTGTTTATCGGGCTTCTTTCAGATTATTTCCGGATACACTACGGAGAGGATTCGCTACGCTACGCAATACTTGCGGGCACTGGTTTCTATGTGCTGGCTGCGGGTTTCTTTTTCCTGAGCGCGCGTCACCTCCAAACAGATTGGGAACAGCAGCCTGATCCGCTCGTCCGGTAGAACGCGTTGCGCAGAGATCGTGCCCGGGCGCTGAATGGCGTTTCAGCCGCCGCTGCGGATGTGCAGGCAGGGTTCAGAGTGGCGGGCACACATAATCTGCTGCTTTGTTTCAAACGGTGCTTGCTGCGAACTCAGGCTAGTTATGCTGCGCACAGGCGCGCTTCAGCCCGAGAGTGCTGCTGCCCTTGCAATCTCTGCCATAATCGACGCTGAACGCGGAGTTGTTGATACGTAATGGAAGTCCTGCCTGTACTGACCACGGAAATGGCGCTCGTCATGGCGATCGTGGTGTTCGCGGTGTTTTTGTTTGTCACCGAGCTCGTGCGGATCGATGCGGCCGCGCTCCTGATCATGACCCTGCTGGGCCTGCTGATCTTCGTGCCTGGTCTGGAGACCCTGCTCAGTCCCGATACGCTTTTCTCGGGCCTGTCCAGTAACGCGGTGGTTTCGATTATCGCCGTCATGATCCTGGGCGCGGGCCTGGACAAGTCCGGCGTCATGGAGCAGGTGGCGAGGCTCATCCTGCGCTTCGGCGGCAAGACCGAAAAGAAAGTCATGCTGAGCGTGTCCGGCAGCGTCGCGCTGGTGTCCTCGTTCATGCAAAACGTGGGTGCTGCGGCTCTGTTCCTGCCGGTGGTCTCGCGGATTTCCACCAAGGCCGGACTGCCAATATCGCGCCTGGCCATGCCCATGGGCTTCTGCGCCATCCTTGGTGGCACCATCACGATGGTGGCTTCCAGCCCGCTGATCATGCTTAACGATTTGCTGGAGAACGCGAATGGCTCCCTGCCGCCGGAACAGCAGATGAGTTATTTCGGTCTGTTCTCGGTGGCGCCAGTCGGGCTGGCGCTGGTGGCGGCGGGGCTTATTTACTTCCTGCTATTTGGCAGCAAAGTGCTCCCTGACGCCGGCAAGGCGTCGGTCTCGCGCGGGGCGGGCACCGTTCGCTACCTGCGCCGTGTGCACGGCATCAATGCGGCTGTGCGCGAAGTGCTGGTGCCTGAAGGCAGCTCGCTGGTTAATCGCGATATCGCCCACCTGCAGCACGAATTCCAGGTGCGCATCGTTGCTTCAAGCTACGGTGGCAAAGTGCTGGTGGCGCCGCCGGTCGAGGCGACAATCGCCGCCCCTGCGACACTGGCAATCATTGCGCAACCGGCGGAGTTCAAAAAATTCGTCAAGTCAGGTGGCCTGACGGTGCGACCCAAACTGCGGCAGTTTCGCCACCTGCTGGCGCGCTCCATTGCCGGCGTCGCCGAACTTGTGGTGCCACCGGATTCGCGTCTGATTGGTCAGACAGTGCGCGACCTGCGCATGCGGATGGTCTATGGATTGAGCCTGCTTTCGATCTTCCGCGATGGCGAGGCAATCACCGGCAATTTCCGCGACGTACCCTTCCAGGCCGGCGACACCCTGGTTTGCTATACACGCTGGGAGAATCTGTCGCGCCTCGAGCAGGATCGCGATTTCGTGGTGGTTACGTCCGACTATCCCCGCGAGGAAAAGCGCCCCTACAATGCAGTCCTGGCGCTGGGTTTCTTCGCACTTGCACTGGGAATGATCGTTTTCACCAATGTCATGTTGCCGGTGGCATTGCTGACCGGCGCCGTCGGCATGGTCGTGACGGGCGTGCTGACGATGGATGATGCCTACAGCGCGGTGAGCTGGAAAACGGTCTTCCTGCTGGCCGGACTGCTGCCGCTGGGCCATGCCGTCGAAACCTCGGGTACCGCCAATTACATTGCCCAGCACATGCTGGCAGGCCTCGGTAACGTACCGGTGATTGTCTTGCAGGCGTTAGTTGCAGTGCTGGCGACCGGATTCACGCTGGTCATGTCCAATATCGGTGCGACCGTACTGCTGGTTCCCCTGGCGATCAGTATTGCGCTCTCGGTGGGCGCCGACCCGGCCATGTTTGCTCTCACGGTGGCCGTGTCGACCTCCAATTCCTTCCTGATACCGACTCACCAGGTGAATGCGCTGATCATGGGCCCAGGTAATTATCGCGTTATTGATTTTCTGCGCGCAGGCTCGGCCATGACGGTACTGTTTCTGGTCACATCACTGGCAGTATTGAACCTGGTATTTTGAAGACTCACATGACCGATCAGCAAGAGACAGCACTGGTATTCGGTGCCAGCGGTTACATCGGCACGCACCTCACGCCGCTTCTGGCCGCCGAGGGCTGGCGGGTGCGTGCCGCGGCCAGGCACCGTGAGGTGCTGGAGGCGCGTGGCTGGCAGGACGTGGAACTGATGGAGGCGGATGCGCTGAAGCCGGATACGCTGGCCGCTGTCCTCGACGGTGTGGACGTGGCTTTTTACCTCGTTCACTCGATGGCTGCGGGAGCCGATTTTGCAGCACTCGATATTGAGGCGGCCCGCAATTTCGCTACCGCCGCGGAGCATGCCGGCGTTGGTCGCATCATCTACCTGGGTGGCCTGATTCCGGCGCAGCCGAAGTCGCAGCACCTGGCATCGCGGGCGGCCACCGGCGACGTATTGCGCGAGGGGCCGGTGCCCGTGACCGAGATCCGGGCAGGCATGATCGTCGGTCCCGGCTCGGCCGCCTACGAGGTGATCCGGGACCTCGTAAATTACTTGCCGGTCATGATCACGCCGCGCTGGGTGCAGTCGCGCTCCACGCCCATCGCGCTGGATAACCTGCTGGACTACCTCGCCGGCGTCGCCGTGCTCGATGCGGCGGCGGGGCAAGATTTACGACGTGGGCGGACCCGACGTGCTGACCTACGAACAGCTGATGCGTCAGTACGGTGACCTGGTGGGCAAGCGCTTCTGGTTACTGAGCCTGCCGGTGCTGACGCCGCGGCTCTCATCCTATTGGCTGAGACTGATTACCTCGGTGCCCACCAATATCGCGCGTGCCCTGATCGACGGTCTCGAGCATGACGTCATCGCGGACAGCCGGGAAATCGAAAAGCTGATTCCCTTAAAGCGCCTCGACTTCAGGCAATCCGTGCAGGCCGCACTGGACGCGGAGCAAAGCAACACGCTGATCGCGCACTGGGTGGAAGGGTCGATCGTGTGTCGCAACTTTCACCCTGAGTATGCGTTCTATGCGAAGAAGGCCGGGCACGAGACCACGAGTCTCGCCAGTGCGGCAGCGCTATGGCGCGAGATTACGGCGATCGGCGGCGACCCCGGTTACTACTACGCCAACGGTTTGTGGTTCGTGCGCCGCGTGCTGGACTGGCTGGTGGGCGGTCCCAGCTTCCGTCGTCACCGCCGCCATCCGACTGAGCTGCGCGTCGGGGATGTTGTCGACGCCTGGCGCGCCATCGCGGTGGAGCCGGAGCAGCGCCTGACCCTGCTCATGGAAATGCGGGCGCCGGGTGCTGGCGTTCTCGAATTCGTGATCCGTGACCTGGGCGAGCGGCGCAGCATCAGCGCCACCGCCTACTGGCATCCGGCGGGGCCCATCGGCCTGCTCTACTGGTACGCCTTGCTGCCCGCCCATCTTTTCCTGTTTCGCGGCCTGGTAGCAGCGATCTCGCGCCGGGCGGAGAAAGCCGACTCAAACCCCTGAAAGGGCGGCAGCCGCTAAGCGTTTGTTGGCCGGTGCGGCGTTGCGCAGCGCTCTACAGTGGCGCTGCTACGACTAAGTTGCCGTTAACTTCGTACTTCGAACCATCGCCTGCGACGAGTTCGACCTGCCACAGGTCTTCGTCCGGGATGGAGGTTCGCTCGTGGCCGGGCAACGCACGCTCATCGTCCACCTGCAGCCCCCAGACCCGCACGTGGCGGATCTCGCCAACTTTAATGGGCTGTTGCGGGAATCTTGCTTTGAATTCTGGCGAGGGCCCGTGTTCCGCCCAGACTACGTAGCCGCGCTCTCGTATGGCCGCCATTCGCTCGGGTAAATCTTGTTTGGTCACCGTTTTATCCTCCGAGTCAACATGAATGAAGATAGCATGGTTGAAGGGCGGTGAGATCGGGCTGCTTCGCCCGCTGCATTTGCTGGTGGTGAGCGAAGACCCGGACACTCATCGGCCGCTGACGACAGCAACCAGTCGGGTGTCTCATTACAAGGGCCACACCAGCAGAATCATCGGTACGCCCACCAGCAGGACCAGGACTTCCAGTGGCAGGCCCATGCGCCAGTAGTCCCCGAACTTGTATCCACCCGGGCCCATGATGATGGTGTTGTTCTTGTGACCGATGGGTGTGAGGAATGCGCAGGAGGCCGCCACTGCAACGCCCATCAGGAAGGCGTCGGGGTTGGCGCCGAGATCCGCTGCAATGCTGACAGCGATCGGCGCGGCGATCAGCGCGGTTGCAACATTGTTCAGCACATCTGAAAGCGTCATGGTGACGACCATCAACAGCACCAGCACCGCGACGGCGGGAAGGCCGTCCGTCCAGTGCACGATGCTCGCTGCGATCAGCTCGGTGCCTCCGCTCGACTCCAGGGCGCCCGCCAGCGGAATCATGGAGCCCAGCAGTACGATCACCGGCCACTCAATGGACTCGTAGAGCTGAGACAGCGGTACGATATTCAGAACGGCGTAGACCACTACCACTGCGGCCAGCGCAATCGGGAGGTAGGTAAGCTCGAGGCTGGCGGCGACGATGGCCGCAGTGAATACACCCACTGCAATCCACGCCTTGCCGCGATCGATTATCTGCAGCCCCCGTTCGGCGAGTGGCAGGCAACCCAGCCACTCGATCACATCGGGCAGGTGGTCTTCCGGGCCCAGCAGCAACAGCAGGTCGCCGGCCTGGACCGGTGCCTTGCGCACTCGTTCGCGCATGCGCTTGCCGCTGCGCGAAATGCCGAGCAGCGACACACCCTGGCGATGCAGGAGGCGGACGTCCATTGCGGACCGGCCCACGATGCGGGCACCCACGGGCACAACCACTTCTGAAACTGCCATGGTCGGGGACGCGATGCCGGCTTGCTTGTCCGAACCGATGTATTCGAGGCCGGCTGCGCCGACGAAGTGTTCGATATCCGTCGGGCCGCCTTCCAGCACGAGCAGGTCGTTCTTGCGCACGACCTCGCGGCGGGCCGCCCCCGGCAGGCGCTTGCCACGCCGCACAAGCCCGAGGATCTGCACATCGTTATCGTCTGCCAGCGTGTCGAGATCACGCACGACCTCGCCATTGATTCGCGCCCCTTCGGGCACGCGGGCTTCCGCAACATAGCCACGCAGGTCCGCGAGCTCGTTGACGCTGTTTGTTTTACTGCGCTCGGTCGGAACCAGGCGCCAGCCGATCAGCGTTACATAGATGACGCCGATGAAAGCCACGGCCGCGCCGACCGGGGCGAAGTCGAACATCTGGAAGGGCTCTCCCAGGGCCTCCTCCCGGAACGTGGCGATTACAATATTAGGCGGCGTGCCGATCAGGGTGATCATGCCGCCGAGTATGGATGCGAAAGACAGCGGCATCAGCGTCAGAGCGCGGGACTGCGCTTCGCCCTTCGGGCCGCGTGCATGTCCACGGGCATAAGCAGCGCCAGGGCAGCGACGTTGTTCATGATGCTGGACAGCACGGCAGCAATTGCCGCCATCAGGCCAATGTGAGTTTGCAGGCTGTTCGCCCAATGCAGAACCTGGCGCGCCACCAGTTCGATAGCGCCTGAGCGGTACAGTCCGCGGCTGACAATCAGCACGAGCGCAATGATGATGACAGCAGGATGACCGAAGCCGGAGAAGACCTTGCCGGCCGGAATAAAGCCCAGGAAAAACCCCGCAACCAGGCCCGCAAAAGCAACCAGGTCGTAGCGGAAACGCCCCCAGACCAGAAGCACCAGGATAACGGCGAGCAGCGCGAAAAGGAGAGCAAGCTGAGTGTTCAATGATCTGACCGTTTATCGTTGTTCAGGAGCCCGAAACAGACTGTCTGATGCGTGGTGATCGCAGCCGGGCCCCGGCACATAGCTCGCGGTGCTCAGGGTGACCACAAAAGTTCTGCCATCATCGTGTCATGTTTCATCCGCATCCGGGTACAGAATTCTTTCGTTAACCGTCACCGTAAGCGGGTGATAGCCGGGCCTTGCCTTCTCGAAGACGCGGCGCGCGAATACTTTGCCGTCCTCAGTTTTCATCAGGTCCGTGTACAGAGGCCTCACGAGCTTGTTACGCCCGATGTTGACCAGGTAATCCTCGAGCCGGGGCCACGCCGGCCTGTAGTCATTGCGAATGGCAATACGCAACCAGCTGTGCGCAATCTCGTTGTTGCCCGCCTCTGTCAGACCGAAGGTCTTGTCCAGGTCTTTTAGCTGTTTTGCTTTCAGTTTCTCCGGCATGTTGTTCAGGAAGTAAAGCCAGTCCTGGGTCGACCAGTCGGCGGCAGATATCTTCGCTGCCTTGATTTTTCCGCTCAGCCAGTCGCGTCGCGCGGCGTCCACATGTGAAAAAACGTCAGCAGGCGGCACCGGTGCGCCCGCGGGCAGGCCCGGCTCGTAAATCCAGGCGCGAACGTCGGCAAGGGTGACGCGTCCCGGGTATTTCTGCAGCAGGTTCTGGTCCAGGTATGAGAGGAACTTTTCGGTGGAAATGCTCTTGAAAGCGTAGGCATCAAAGTACTGCGCGAGAAAGGCATTCATGGCTTCGCGACCGAACTGCTGGTCGAGCCAGACGAGCATGAGGCGGCCTTTCTCGTACGGCACGTCGGAGAAGACCAGGTCGGGATCTTCGCCCTTGAGCTCCGTACGCAGGGTCTGGAGCCGTGGTTCCTTGGTGCTGAGCGTTTCGAGCAGCCCGTCATAGCCGAGTTTTTCCTCCATCACGCGCTGGCGCTCGCCGTACAGCGCCTCGGTAATCCGTGATTCCAGGAAAGTCGTAAACCCTTCGTTCAGCCACAGGTCGCCCCAGTCTGCGTTGGTGACGAGGTTGCCCGACCAGCTGTGCGCCAGCTCGTGTGCGATCAGCGAGACCAGGCTCTTGTCGCCGGCGAGTACGGTGGGCGTGATGAAAGACAGGCGCGGGTTCTCCATGCCGCCGAATGGAAAGCTGGGCGGCAGGATCAGGAGGTCATAGCGCCCCCAGCGGTAGGGACCGAACAGCTGCTCGCCGATTTCGAGCATCTTCTCGGTGTCTTCGAATTCGGCCACCGAGGCCTTCAGCAGTTCCGGCTCCGCATACACGCCGGTGCGTGGACCAATAGGCGCAAATTCCAGGTTGCCCACCGCGATGGCCAGCAGGTAAGACGGGATGCGTTGTTGCATCCTGAAGCGGTAGTGGCCGTCGCGTTCCGCTGCGGAATCATTATCGGCGCTCATCACGGCCAGCAGCTCCGGTGGCGTGTTGATCACGGCTTCATAAGTGAAGCGCGCCGCCGGCGTATCCTGGATCGGGCACCCAGCTGCGTGCATGGATGGCCTGGGACTGCGAGAACAGGAAGGGCTGCTCGCCGCCGGCGGTCTGGCGCGGGTTGAGCCACTGTAACCCGCTGGCGCCGGGAGAGGTCTCGTAGAGAACGGATACCGTAAAGGCCTCCGGCAGCGCGGTCGGCAGCTGCACTTGCAGCGCACGGCCCAGTATCGGGTCGTTCTTACCCAGTTCAAAGGCCAGCAGTTCGCCGTTTCCGGCACCACCCATCCTTACCGAGCGGATGAGCAGGTCGCGGGTATCGAGCGCCAGCTGACGGCCCGCATCCGCGCTGCGGCTGAACGTGATGTCGGCGGTGCCAACGAGACGCTTTGCCTCGAAATCCACGGCGAGATTCAGCGCCAGGTGTTGCTGCTGAAACTGCGCCAGGTCTGCGTAGGAATGGACATCGTCGCCCGCAAATACTGCGCCTGTGATCAACAGCAGGCACAAAGAAATGATGGATCGATTCACTGCAAGTTCTCCATAGCTGATTGCGGGCAGGGCCCAGATTCTAACCATTTGACTGTGGCCGCGGGCAAAATACGGCGCTACCGAGCGTATTTGTCCGCAATTATTCGCCGGCGCGACCTGTCTTGAGCGCACATCTCCTGCACTCAGCACCGAAATCTGCCACTGGCTGAGCAGAGCCGCGGGCCCGACATCGTGCGCGGTTGGCGCCTCGTGGCGGGTGCCCGGGCGCTTTGTCGTGGTAGTTGCCTATTTGAATGTCGCTGAGAAAACGCAATAATGGCGCTCAATTTTATCGACACGGGCTTTCTTAGCATGGTGGAAAACACTCCGGTTCTCGGGCCTGATGCGGCAATCCTGTCCGGCAGTGGCCCAGGCGCCACGCTCAGGCGCTGGCTGCTGGCCACTCGTCCCATGTTCCTGACCGCCTCCATGCTGCCGGTGTTCATCGGTGTCGCCTGGGGTTACAGCGTTAGCGGGTATTTCGATCTGCTGGCCTCCGTGCTGGCCTTTTTTGCAACCATCTGCGTACATGCGGCGAGCAATGTGTATAACGATGTGGGTGACGAATATAACGGTACCGATCGCGATAACCCGGATCGTATCTATCCTTTTACCGGCGGTTCCCAGTTCATTCAGAATGGTGTTATGCAGGTCAGCGAGATGCGTGCGCCTGGCCATCGGCCTCTACGCCATCGCGCTGGCGCTTGGCATCTGGCTCACCTTGATCAAAGGCGCCGCAATCCTGGTGTTTCGGTTTGCTAGGCATGGCGGCCGGCGTACTGTATTCGATGCCGCGCGTCATGCTGGCGGGCCGCGGTATTGGTGAGGCAATCATCGGTATCGCCTTTGGTGTGATCCCGGTGCTGGGCGCGGCCTGGTTGCAGAGCGGCGTCGTCGACGGCCAGGCGCTGCTGGTTGCCGTCCCGGTCAGTGCCTGGGTGGCGGCGATCCTGCTCATGAACGAAGTCCCGGATCGCGCGGCGGACGCCAGGGCCGGCAAGCGCACCCTGCCGGTGCGCCTTGGGGTGCAGGCAACCCGACGCATCTATGAGTTCCTGCAGCTGGGCGCCGCCGCAGCCATCGTGGCCATGGTCTGGCGTGAGCTGCTGCCGGTCTATGCACTTGTGCTACCGCTGCTGCTACTCCCCGCCGCATGGGTGGCCGCGCGCGGCATCTCGCAATCGCAGCAGGCGATCCAGACGCTGGTTGGTGCGATCCGGATCACGCTGATCATTCACGCGGTGGGGTCGATCGGCATGGTCGTGCTGATTCTGCTGCGCTGATGAGACAGGAGGCTTTGCAGATGAGTACCGACGAAAAAACGGGCGCGATGATTCGCGACGTGCTGGGCACAGTAGATCGCAAGGATGCCGGGGGGTTCGCGGCATATCTGACGAAAGACGCAAGCTTCCGCTTCGGCAATGCCGAAGCCGTAATCGGCCGTGACGCCATCCGTGATGCTGTGTCAGGCTTCTTTTCCTCGATCAGCACCCTGAGCCATCATATCGATCGTATCTGGGTTGGTCCTGATGCAGTCGCCTGCGATGGCGAGGTTACTTACCTGCGGCATGACGGACAGGAAATCAGGCTGCCCTTCGCCGATGTGTTCGGCATGCGCGATGGCAAGATAAACGAGTACCTGATTTACATCGACATCGCGCCGCTGTACGCCTGAAATCCGGCAATAGTCTGGTTCAGGCGCCTGGTCGGGGCGTGCCACAGCGGGCAACACGAGACCAGGCCCGCTTGACGTTTGCCGCCGAGTCGCTTTCGCGCTTGTTGTTTCCGAGCATTTCCAAAATGCCTGGTCATTCCCGCTCCCCACAGTCATTACCGCTGTCCACTGTGATTACCGCTATCCACTGTCATTTCCGCTGTCATTTCCGTTCCCCACTGTGATTATCGTTCCCCACTGTCATTTCCGTTCCCCACTGTGATTACGCCTACCTACCGTCATTCCCGCGCAGGCGGGAATCCAGTCTTACAATCGCGCGCAGCGCACTCCTGATTACTATGGGCTGCACCCTTTCAAAAACTGGGTCCCCGCCTCCGCGGGGACGACAGTATTCGGATGCCTCCGCGGGGACGACAGTATTCGGATGATTCCGCGGGGACGACAGTATTCAGATGATTCCGCGGGGACGACAGTATTCAGATGGTTCCGCGGGGACGACAGTATTCGGATGACTCCGCGGGGACGACAGTATTCAGATGATTCCGCGGGGACGACAGTATTCAGATGATTCCGCGGGGACGACAGTATTCAGATGATTCCGCGGGGACGACAGTATTCAGATGATTCCGCGGGGACGACAGTATTCAGATGATTCCGCGGGGACGACAGTATTCAGATGATTCCGCGGGGACGACAGTATTCAGATGGTTCCGCGGGGACGACAGTATTCAGATGGTTCCGCGGGGACGACAGTATTCAGATGCCTCCGCGGGGACGACAGTATTCAGATGATTCCGCGGGGACGACGTGGCAGAAGAAAGACGCCAAACTAACGCGCCTGAAGATCTCTGGCTTTGCAGACTTCAGATGACCGTCAATGGCCGTGGAGCGCCAGCGGGTGCTGATAGCACCTGCCCCTGGCGTGCGGTCTGCTGACGACCCGAAGCGGGTGTCAGACAGATTTCGATGCTGCGTCGCAGATATTCCCGCTACGGACCCGAAGCAGACATTTTACTGATGATTGGCTGGACTGAATCGAGGGGCCGCTTCTGACCCACTCCGGCCACGAGCAGACCACGCAGGAATCGGGTGCCGGGCACCGACTTAAAAGCCGCACATGGCACCCTCTGGTTGCTAACGGGCATGTTCAGCCGAGCTGATCAGACGGTCAGGTACAAAATCAGCATTGCGTAGCCTGCAAACACGACTGACAAAAATTCGAACCAGGACGGCTTCAGCGCGATTAACAGCATCAGACCAGCGCCAATTGCTGGAAACAACAGCGAAAGCAGCGGTGGATTACCAAACATCGTAATATTAACGTGCGGCCCAACACAGAAATAGCCAAGCATCGAGAACGCCGATAATCGTCCAAATGAGCGACTGTGTCTCAGGAAATCCAGTTCCGCATCGCTGGAAATATCGTAATCCTCGGTAGGCAGCGCGAGTTCGGCTGCGCCGTAAACGAATATGGAACCAAGCACAAGCACGAAAAAATCGATGAACGTCCATTCTGTAAACGTGCGCAGCTCCCAACCGACCCACCATAGTTGCAATATGAAAAGCATGACAACAGCGGCCCATAACGCCGTCGCCCAGTGAAAGGTCACTCGCATGTGGGCGCGAATGAGTCCAGCGGCGGAATGAAGCAGGCGCGTTAGCGCCAGGCCGAGTATTACGGAGATGGCGATGAACACATATTCATGCTGAGTCATGTAGTGAAGATGCCTGCGCCGCCCGAGAAATTCAATGGCATTCAGTAATTCGGACGAAACAGCCGTACGTCAATAGCAGGACACCAGATTGGCAAGCTGCTCGCTACAGCCTGATTGCCAGTAAGAACGCTCAATTATGACGACGCCTCCTGGTGGCCGGTTAGCGAACTTTTCCGCTTAAAGCCTGCTCACTGCCCTGGCTAATGGCTAAATTCGGGGCAGGGCGTTTAT
Source organism: uncultured Gammaproteobacteria bacterium (assembly GCA_963759075.1). GTDB lineage: Bacteria > Pseudomonadota > Gammaproteobacteria > Steroidobacterales > JABDLF01 > JABDLF01. Next base: position 16,008 of record CAVWXZ010000026.1, on the reverse strand, counting down.
AATTTCGATCCGTCATGAATCGAAGCGTCTTGTGGTGAGTGAGCCGAACCGGACTCAGTTTTACACGACAGCACTCGAACTCTGCATTGCAGAAAAGATGCAGCGTGTTTATTCAATTCGCGAAAGGTATTGCAAAACGAGGGCCATTCGCAACGCTGCTTTGATCACTGTACGCTCTACTCAGGCGTACGATATGGAGATGTAAATAATGGGTTCCAGTTCAGGCAAGAGACGATCATCGGCCGCCATTCGTCAATTAGTTGAGAATCATGGTTTTGACATGGGAAGTGGTGACGGCAAGGGTCGCCTGGAGCGCTTCGTCAAAGATCTCAAAAAGAAAGATCGTGAAAAGATTGTGGCTGCGGCGCTGGATAAATTCGTCGATGCCGAGGAGCTAAAGCCCTATCAGGCAGAGCTCATACGCATGCAGAGACATCTCGAGGTCACCGGTCGCAAAGTAATTATTCTGTTCGACGGGCGCGATGCATCCGGGAAAGGCGGCACCATACGGCGCCTGACGCGTTACATGAATGAGAAGCATTATCGAGTGATTGCGCTCGGTAAGCCGACCGAACTTCAGCGCACGGAATTGCATATGAAGCGATATATTGAGCACTTTCCTCACGCGAGCGAAATGGTGATGTTCGATCGCAGTTGGTACAACCGCGCGATGGTTGAGCCAGTCATGGGCTTCTGCACGAAAAAGCAATACCGACGCTTCATGGATAAGGTTTGCGACTATGAGGATAGCTTTATAGCAGATGGTCAGACGACCCTGATAAAACTCTACTTCTCTGTCTCAAAAAAAGAACAACAGCGTCGCTTCGACCGTCGCCACAACGATCCGCTGCGTCAATGGAAGCTGAGCGAGGTGGACCTGCAGGCGCAGGAACTATGGGAAGATTTCACAGAAGCGAAGTACCAGTTGCTCAAACGCACGCATACTGACCGTACCCCCTGGTGGGTGATTCGATCTGACGATAAACAGCGGGCGCGGCTCGAAACCATGAAACTTATCCTGAGTCTCGTTAAGTACCGTGGCAGGCGTCGCAAGCTCGACTTTCAGCCAGACCCCAAAATCGTTATCCCTGGAAATGTCGAACGCAAGCGTATGGACCGCGCCAAGCGACGACACGGCGCATTCGTGAGCTGAGCGCCTGACTTGCTGCCCTGGGTCCTGCGAACGATCAACTGCTTATTGTGTGTACGCAGATTTGCAGTTTCAAAGTCTTCCTAATAGATCTCAGGAATAAACTTCTGATCGTCTAGCGGGGGTCTGACGTAATCAGTGTCGTCTTGTCGCTCGGGAAGAACGATCGGTTTTGCAGAGAGGTCCTCGTAGTCGATCAGGCTGAGAAAGTGGGCAATAGTGTTGAGCCTTGCACGTTTTTTGTCATCGCCATTGACCACATACCAAGGGGATTTTTTAGTATCCGTGTGGGCAAACATCTTATCTTTGGCCCTGGAGTAATCGGCCCAGCGACTCCTGCTTTCTAAGTCCATCGGGCTTAGTTTCCAGCGTTTCGTCGGATGGAGAATTCGACTCTGGAAACGTCTTTCCTGTTCATCATCACTGACAGAAAACCAGTACTTAATCAGAATAATCCCTGATCGAATAAGCATTTCTTCAAAGTCAGGGCATGACCGCAGGAACTCCTTATATTCTGCCAATGTGCAGAAATTCATAACATGCTCAACACCGGCGCGGTTGTACCAGCTGCGGTCAAAAAGCACGATTTCGCCAGCAGCGGGCAACTGTGCTGCGTAGCGTTGAAAATACCATTGAGATTTTTCTCGCTCTGTGGGTGCAGGGAGAGCCGCAATTCTGCAAATTCGCGGATTTAGCCTCTCTGCTATGCGCTTGATAGCGCCGCCTTTTCCAGCAGCATCCCGACCTTCAAATACCACAGCGACGCGCAGTTTCTTATGCCTGACCCACTCTTGCAGTTTAACGAGCTCTATCTGCAGGCGATGCAGTTCAGATTCATAAAACTTTTTCTTTAATTTGTGTGATTTCGCCATGGTGATCCGTCTGTGTTGACAAGCTTATTATGCCAGAAAGTGTTTGCTGGATGCTCTTATTGTGCCGCCCTTTTACTTCTTTTTTTCCGCGCTTAGCCGCCGAAACCATACTGGAGCGTCATGCCGTAATTCGTGCTCCGCCAGGATTTCAGAAAAAATGCAGTGGCTGCAGTCTGTTCACATGGTTACACCTTTCTGTGTACAGGAACTAACACTTAATCCGGGCCAACGGACAGTCGTCATGGGGCTCAAGTTCTGCGCGAGCGCGCCCAGGGCAAGTTGGTTGTACCACGCGCGCCATGATCACCGGGTCCCCGCCCTCGGATCGAGCCCGGGGCAGGCCCCGCGGGGATGACAGTATTCGAATTCCCAGGCAGGAACGACGTGGCAGGAAAAAGGACGCCAAACTGGTCGGCTCTTGAAGTTTTCTGGCTTTGCAGCCTTGTGTTGACCGCTTCTGACCGTGAAGCGACCGCGGGGCGCCGCCCGCCTGTGGTGTCAGCAGATTCGCGGCAGCGGGTCGTCTTCCAGTTCTTCCAGGAAGCGTTCTCCGCCGAGCTCGGTGGCGAGCACGATGCGCTTTTGTCCGCCGTGCGGTGACGCTGCCGATGATTTGCGCGTCGGCGCCCTCGGGCAGCGCCCGCCAGGCGGCCAGCGCCGCATCGGCCTCATCGGGCGCGAGCACGGCCACGACCCGGCCTTCGCAGGCGAGATAGTAAGGGTCGTAACCGAGCATTTCACACACCGACGCCACCTCGTCGCGCACCGGGATCAGGCCCTGCTCGAGGCGCAGGCCCATGCCGCAGGCCCTGGCGATTTCGTGCGCCACCGAGGCGATGCCGCCGCGCGTCGGGTCGCGCATGAAGCGCAGGCCGGACAGGCCGCGCAGTGCGCGGGTCAGATTGCAGCACGCTGGCGGCATCGGACAGCAGTTCGCCGCGCAGGCCGAACTGCTCGCGCGCCAGCATGACGCAAATGCCGTGATCGCCGACCGGTCCGCTGATCAGCACGCTGGTCGCCATCGACGATCTGATCGATGCCGAGATTGAGGCCCGGCGTGCGCAGGCCGACGCCGGTGGTGGCCAGGTAGAGCCCGCCGCCTTCGCCCCGGCGCAGCACCTTGGTGTCGCCGCACACCACGCGCACGTCGATGTCGCTGGCGGCCTCGGCCAGGCTGGCGATGATGCGATCGAGCTGGGCGATCTCCAGGCCTTCCTCGATAAAGGCGTTAAGGCTCAGATAAACGGGCGTCGCACCCGCCACCGCCAGGTCGTTGGCCGTGCCGTGCACCGCCAGCGAACCGATGTTGCCGCCCGGGAACTCCAGCGGCTGCACCGTGAAGCCATCGGTGGTCAGCATGACCTCGCCCTCGCCGAGCGGGATGGGCACGGCGTCGGCCCGCGTGTCGAGATCGGGATTGTGCAGATGCGCGGCGAACAGCTCCTCGATCAGTTCGCGCATGTAGCGGCCGCCGTTGCCGTGGGCCAGTGAGATGTGGGTGTCCTGCATAGGTGGCTCCTGATTCAGTTCTTGCGCGCTGCATACTCGATGCACTGGCCGAAAGCGATGGCCGCGTCGTTGCACGGCAGCCGTTCGTTCAGACACACCTCAAAACCCTCCGCGGCGAGCAGCGCCGCGACCTGCTCCGTCAGGACGCGGTTCTGAAAGACGCCACCGGCCAGTCCGATTCGCGAAATCGGCAAGCGTGCCCGGAGCGCCACTGCCTGATCACGCAGCGCGCCGGCCAGCGAGGCATGAAAATCCGCTGCCCGCTGTGCGGTGCTGCGCGCATCGTCTTGCAGCATCGGCAGCAAAGGCGCCCAGTCGGTTTCGATCACGCCGTCGGCGCGCGTGCTGATGGGCAGCTCGATACATTCGCCAGCCGCCACACACAGCGCTTCGAGCTGCATTGGGCCCTGGGCCTCGAAACTGGTGCTGCGAACGCCGAGCGCCAGGGCGGCGGCGGCATCGAACAGGCGACCGACCGCGCTGGTCTCCGGACAGTTAACGCGTTTTTGCCAGGCCTGGTGCACGAGCGGATCCGCCCCGGCAAATTCGCCACCTGTTTCCCAGCACAAAGCCGCGGCGCTGCGCCAGGGTTCGCGACCGGCGCGTTCTCCACCCGGCAGGAAAAAGCGGCCGCATGCTGGCGACGCGTTGCCAGTGGCCCGGACCGCCGTGCAGGGCCTCACCGCCCCACAGCGTTCCGTCGCCGCCGTAGCCCACGCCGTCCCAGGTAAACACCAGCCAGTCGTTGCCGCCATCAAATTCGCCGGCCAGCGCAGAGGCATGGGCATGATGATGCAAAACCGGTGTGACCGGCAGGCCGCTGCGACGCGCCCAGCGGCTCGTCGTGTAGCCGCGGTGCGCATCGCAGACCACGGCCGCAGCCGCGACGCCATATAAAGACTGCAGGCTGGCGAGCACCTCCTCGAACACTTCGACGCTGCGCAGCGTGTCCATCTCACCGATGTGCGGCGAGATCACCGCGCGGTCATCCCAGCTCAGGGCAACCACGTTTTTCATGTGCGCGCCGACGGCAAGCACAGGATGAGGCTGCCGGTATGGCAGCGTAATTTCCAGCGGGGCGCAGCCGCGCCCGAGGCGCAGCGGACGGGCTTTGCCGGCGATGATTCGGAACACCGGGTCGTCGGCCGGGCGCACGATGGGGCGGTCGTGGTGCAGGCGCGCATCCGCTATGTCGGCGAGGCGTTTCTCAACGTCCTGTTCGTCGGTCAGCACCGGTTCGCCGCTCAGGTTGCCGGAAGTGGCGACCAGCGGCCCGCCGAAATCGGACAGCAGCAGGTGGTGCAGCGGGCTGTATGGCAGGAAAACGCCCAGCTCGCTCAGTCCGGGCGCGATGCCGGGCGCCAGCTGGCCGTCGGGATCGCGCTGGCACAGCACGATGGGCCGCATGGGGCTTGCAAGCAGTTCTGCAGCCTCTTGCCTGTTCAGTATGACCTCACCGGACAGTGCGTCGAGCTCCGTGCTGCCGGTGGCCGGAAACATGACGGCGAGCGGCTTGTCGGGCCGATGCTTGCGCGTGCGCAGTCGCTGCACGGCTTCCTCGCTGCGCGCGTCGCACATCAGGTGATAACCGCCGACGCCCTTTACGGCCACGATGCGGCCTGCGCGCAGCGCCGCAACTGCCTGACCCAGCGCAGTCTGTGTGTCGCTGATTCGGCGACTGCCCTCGCGAAACTCGAGCTGCGGTCCGCAGGCAGGGCAGGCCACCGGTTCGGCATGGAAGCGCCGGTTCAGCGGATCTTCGTATTCCCTGCGGCAGTCGTCGCACAGCGGGAAGCCGGCCATGGTCGTATTCGGCCGGTCGTAGGGCATCCGTGTGATCAGCGTATAGCGCGGTCCGCACTGGGTGCAGTTGATAAACGGATAGCGATAGCGGCGATCTCCCGGATCGGCAAGTTCAGTCGAGGCAGTCCTTGCAGGTGAAGTAATCCGGCGGCACGAAAATGCGCGCCTCAGACTGTTCGCTGCTCACGAGGATGGTGAAGTCCGGGAAATTCTCCGCTGCCACCGCCTGGCAGCGTGCGAAGCGTCGGCGCCGACAGCGGTGGTGCGCGATCGATGACCTCGCGGGCGAAGCGAGCCGTACGGCTTCGGGCGGTCCTTCTACATGGACGCCCACCTGGCCGAGCTGATTCTGGACCCAGCCATTCAGGCCGAGTTCCTGTGCGATGCGGTAAACGAAGGGCCGAAAGCCGACGCCCTGCACATGGCCGGTCAGAACAATGCGACTGGCGGCGACTTGCGCAGGGCTGTGGATATCACCGTCGCGCACGGCTGCAGGTCCGGCAGTCGCGCCCGGCACGCTCCATATCAGGCGACGGCGGGCTTTTTCTGGCCGCCCTGATGAACGTTTTCGCGCACGCCGGCGGCCCACCAGATTCGGCAGGCGCCCTCGTCGGACACCATGCACGGGCCGACCGGGTTGCGCGGCGTGCAGGCGACACCATAGATCCGGCATTCGTTGGGGTAGATCTTGCCGAGCACGACCCGCGCACAGTCGCAGCCCTGCGGCATCTTGCCGGCGCGTTTGCGTGACTCGTCCGCATAGCCAGGCAGCTGCAGACGCGCGTCATGCGCTGCAAACTCCGCGCTGCAGCTCGAAACCCGAAGCGGGAATCACGCCGATGCCGCGCCAGTTCGCATCGACGACCTTCATCGACCCGGTTGCAGCTGCGCCTGTGCCGATCGATTGCCGCCGGGACGCACCACCTCGGGATAGCAGTTGTGCAGCACGTGCCGCCCCTCGATCAGTTGGCGCAGCACCGAGTACATGGCCGCCAGCAGCGTCTCCGGATAGAAACCCGAGATCGCGGCAGGCATCTGATGCTTCTCCGGCACGAACGCCCATTCCTCAGGGCCCATGACCGTCGCCACGTGGCCGGGTGCGATCAGCGCATCGAAACCCGCCTCGCCGGATTCCAGCAGCATGGCAACGGCGGGCCAGGTCAGGCGCCCGGACAGCAGCACCAGCAGGTTGTCCGGCACACCCTCGGCGAGCATCGCCGCCACCGGCGCCGTGGTAGTTTCAAAGCCGGCCGCAAAAAACACGACCCGTCGTTTTGGATCCTGCCTGGCAATCGCAACCGCCTCGGTCGGGCTGGCGATCGGACGGATGTCGGCGCCCGCCGCCTTGGCCTGTTCCAGCGAGCGGATCTCGCGTCGCGGCAGATTCACCGGCACGCGCAGCATGTCGCCGAATGCGACCAGCGTTACGTCTTCGTGCAGCGCGATCTGGATGGCCTCGTAAACGTCTTCTTCGGGACAGATGCAAACCGGGCAGCCAGGCCCGGGTATCAGCTCGATGTTCTTCGGGATCGCGCTGCGCAGGCCGGCGTGCGTGATGGCGCGCTCATGTCCGCCGCAAACGTTCATGATGCGCACTTTCGGTGGCAGCGGCAGCGCGCGAATGCGCTCCAGCCAGGTGATTGCGCTCTCACTCATTACAGGGTCTCGTGGGTTTCGTGATGACGCCTGGCGTGCAGGGCTGCGCCATCGGGTTGCACGTAGCGGGCGTGCTGTTTCGCCGCGCTCGATACGCGCTCGTCTGGGCGGCAATTTCTGCCTCCAGCCAAGCGAGCCAGTCATCGATACCCGCGCCGCTTTTCGCCGAAATCCTGATGACAGGGGCGGTATTTGCCAATGCGCGAAAGTGCGACTCGGCGCGCGCAGAGTCGAACTCCGGCAGCACTTCGCTCAGGTCCTGTTTGCTGATCAGCATCAGATCTGCCGCCCTGAACATCACCGGATACTTGGCGGGTTTGTCGTCGCCTTCCGGTGTCGAGAGCAGCGTGACGTTGCGGTGCTGTCCGAGATCGAAACTGGCCGGGCAGACCAGATTGCCGACGTTTTCGATGAACAGCACGTCCACGTCGTCCAGATCGAGCTCGTGCAGTGCGCGATGCACCAGATGGGCGTCGAGATGGCAGGCTGTGCCGGTCGTGATCTGGACCACCGGCACGTTGTAGCGACGAATGCGTTCGGCGTCGTTCTCTGTTTCCAGATCGCCTTCGATTACCGCGATCCGCAGGCGCTTGACCCAGGGTGGCCAGCGTCGTTTCCAGCAGCGCGGTCTTGCCGGCGCCGGGCGAGGACATCAGGTTTACCGCGAGCACGCCGTGGCTATCGAAGTGTTCGCGATTATGACCGGCCAGCCGGTCGTTTTCGTCCAGCAGGGACTTGAGGACGGTCACCGATTCGGCGCCGGACGCGGTGTGTTCGTGCGCGCCACCCTTTTCTACCAGGTGCCGATTGCCCTCGGTTACGTTGCAGCCACAGGTATCACACATGACTCAATTCTCCATCACGAATGCTGCGGGATGACGCAGCCGCCTGCGCGCTTGTCCCGAAACGACAGCCTAAAAGTCCCTCGCCAGAGGCTCAGGCACCAGCGGCCAGAATCTCGTCGAACAGCTCCCAGGCCTGGCTGGCCTCTTCGGCCGAAACCCTTTGAATCGCGTAACCGACATGCACAAGCACATGATCATCGACGGCCAAAGTCTCATCCTGCAGCATGAAAAGGCTTACATCGCGTTCCACGCCCTTGGCCTCGCACAGCGCCTGGAAACCGTCTATCTGTTTGATTTTCATTGGTATTGCAAGACACACGGTCGGTTCCCCCGGAAAATGACTCCGAGTCAGTATAGGCCAAGCGCGACAGCCGAAACGTAGGTATATCCCGCATTGAATGAACGCGTGCTGGTTCCTAGACTCTTCAAGTAAAAGAAGGCTGACCCGCCACCGGGTAGCAGCAGGCATTCGTAAAGGGAGGACGTGCAGATGGCTAGCAAGCAAGACTTTTTACGAGGTCCTTGCGTGAGCATGGCATCACGCGCCGCAGTTTCCTGAAATTCTGCAGCCTCACCGCGGCAGGTCTCGGGCTCGTCCCGAATTTGCGTCGACCATCGCGCACGCACTGGAAACCAAGCCGCGTACGCCGGTCATCTGGCTGCACGGACTGGAGTGCACCTGCTGCACCGAATCCTTTATTCGTTCCGGCCACCCGCTGGCGGGCGATGTAATTCTCTCCATGATCTCGCTGGATTACGACGACACGATCATGGCCGCGGCCGGTCACCAGGCAGAGGAAATCCTCGAACAGACCATCGAAAAGTACGACGGCAATTACATCCTCGCCTGTGAAGGCAATCCGCCGCTGAACGAAGATGGCATGTACTGCATCCAGGCCGGCAAGCCGTATGTGGAAAAACTGCGGCACATGGCCGACCACTGCAAGGCCATCATCGCCTGGGGATCCTGCGCATCCTGGGGCTGCGTGCAGGCCGCACATCCGAACCCGACCCGCGCGGTGCCGATCCACAAAGTCATTACCGACAAGCCCATCATCAAGGTACCGGGTTGCCCGCCCATTGCCGAAGTCATGACCGGCGTCATTACCTACATGCTGACCTTCGACCGGTTTCCCGGAGCTCGATCGTCAGGGCCGGCCGAAGATGTTTTACGGCCAGCGGCTGCACGACAAGTGCTACCGGCGGCCGCATTTTGACGCCGGCCAGTTCGTCGAACGTTTCGATGACGAAGGCGCACGCAAAGGCTATTGCCTGTACAAGATGGGCTGCAAGGGGCCGACCACCTACAACGCCTGTTCCACCGTTGAATGGAACGGCGGATTATCCTGGCCGGTGAAGTCCGGGCATGGCTGCCTCGGCTGCGCAGAAGATAATTTCTGGGATCGGGGTTCTTTCTACGGCGCGCGTGACCGATCTCAATGTCGCCGGTCGGCATCGAATCCACCGCAGACAAGATAGGCGGAGTCCTGGCCGGTGCCGCTGCCGTCGGCGTGGCAGCACATGCCGCGGCGTCGGTTATCAGCCCATACCAGGGATAGCAACAAGGGAGGGTCGAGCCATGACTGAGTCAGTCACCGCCAACGGATTTAATCTGGATACGGGCGGCAAACGCATCGTAGTCGACCCAATCTGCCGCATCGAAGGACACCTGCGCATAGAGGTAAACGTCGACGACAACAACGTGATTCGCAACGCCGTGTCCACCGGCAACATGTGGCGCGGCCTGGAAGTCATTCTGAAAGGGCGCGACCCGCGCGATGCCTGGGCGTTTACAGAACGTATCTGCGGTGTTTGCACGGGCGTGCATGCGCTGACGTCGGTGCGCGCGGTGGAAGACGCGCTCGGCATCCAGATTCCGACCAACGCCAATCACATTCGCAACCTGATGATGCTCGCGCAGTACACTCAGGATCACCTGGTGCATTTCTATCATCTGCATGCGCTGGACTGGGTCGATGTCGTCAGTGCGCTCAGCGCCGACCCCAAGGCAACTTCGGCGTTGCAGCAGAGTATTTCGCCCTGGCCGAAGTCCTCGCCGGGTTATTTCCGCGACACGCAGGCGAAGCTGAAGCGTTTCGTCGAATCCGGGCAGCTGGGGCCATTCTCCAATGCCTATTGGGGCAGCCCGGCCTACAAGCTGCCGGCCGAGGCCAACCTGATGGCGGTGACCCACTATCTCGAAGCACTCGACTTTCAGCGCGAGATCGTCAAGATCCACACCATCTTCGGTGGCCGCAACCCGCACCCGAACTGGGTAGTGGGCGGCATGCCGTGCTCGTTCAGCCTGAACGATACCGGCGGCATCAACATGGAATGGCTCAATCTTGTGTCATCCATCATCGACCGCTCCATCGACTTCGTGGACCAGGTCTACATCCCGGATCTCAAGGCCATCGCTTCCTTCTACAAGGACTGGAACTATGGTGGCGGCCTGTCGAGCAAGAACCTGATGGCTTATGGCGACTTCCCTGATGTGGCCAACGACTGGTCGCAGGAGAACATGATGTTGCCGGGTGGCGCCATCCTGAACGGTGATCTTTCGACCGTGCACGAGGTAGACGTGCGCGATCCCGAGCAGGTCCAGGAGTTTGTAACCCATTCCTGGTACGAGTACCCGGACGAGGCGAAGGGTCTGCATCCCTGGGATGGCATCACCGAGCCGCACTTCGAGCTGGGCCCGAACGCAAAGGGCACGAAGACCAACATCGAGGAACTGGATGAGGGTGCCAAGTATTCGTTCGTCAAGGCACCGCGCTGGCGCGGTAACGCCATGGAAGTGGGTCCTCTGGCTCGCTACGTGATCGCCTATGCACGGGGCAGGGAGGAAATCAAGGACCAGGTCGATGGCCTGCTGAGTGATCTCGGCCTGCCGCTGGGCGCACTCTTCTCGACGCTCGGACGCACGGCTGCGCGCGGACTGGAATGCTCGTTTACCGCCCACAAGATGCGCTATGTCTTCGACAACATGATGGCGAATCTCAAGGCCGGTGATACGGCGACGGCCAACATGGATTTGTGGGAGCCTGACAGCTGGCCGAGCGACGTCAAGGGCGTCGGGGCGGTAGAGGCGCCGCGCGGCGCACTCGGGCACTGGGTGCATATCAAGGATACGAAGATAGCGAACTACCAGGCCGTGGTGCCGACCACCTGGAACGCATCACCCCGGGATCCTGCAGGCAACATTGGCGCCTATGAGGCGGCGTTGCTGGGCACGCCCATGGCGAATCCGGAACAACCACTCGAGATCCTGCGCACCATTCACAGCTTCGATCCCTGCCTGGCCTGCGCGACCCATGTGATGTCGCCGGACGGCAAGGAACTGGCAACCGTGAAAGTGCGTTAACCAAAAGGGGACGTTGACATGAACAGCAACGTGGCAAGTGGCCCGCATAGATGCTGCCAACCTGAAACCGACCTACGTGTTCGAGATGCCGGTGCGAATCTGGCACTGGCTGCACACGTTCAGTTTCCTGGCACTGGCGGTGACGGGTTACCTGATTGCAAATCCGCTGCCGTCGCTGGCAGGGGAGGCGAGCGATCATTTCCTGATGGGCAACATCCGGCTGATTCACTTCATTTCGGCCTACGTGTTTGCTATCGGGTTTGTAGTGCGCATTTACTGGGCTTTTGTGGGCAACCGCTATGCCCGTGAGGTGTTCTATCATTCCGGTGTGGAGATCAGAGTGGTGGAAGGATCTCCTGTATGAGTTGCGTTTCTATCTTTTCCTGGAGCGTAAGCAACGCAAGTTGCTGGGCCACAACGAACTGGCACAGGTGGCAATGTTCTTCACGAACACGCTGATGACCTTCTTCATGATCATCACGGGCTTTGCCTTGTATGGTGCCGGTCTCGGCGCGGGCAGCTGGGCGGACAGCCTCTTTGGCTGGGTCATTGCCCTCCTGGGCGGCAACGAAGCCACTCTACAACTGGCACAACATGGGCATGTGGATCATGCTGTTTTTCGTCATCGTGCATATTTACATGGCAGTGCGTGCCGACATCATCGGCAGGCAGTCGAGCATCAGCACGATCATCAGCGGCTGGCGGATGTTCAAGGACGACCAGCCCTGATGAGTGCCGGCGGGACGTCGACACGCTCATCCTCGGCATCGGCAACGTGCTGTGGGCCGACGAAGGCTTCGGGGTGCGCTGCGTTGAGGAGCTGAACAGCCGCTACGACTTTGACGATGATGTGCGGGTGATGGATGGCGGCACCCAGGGTCTGTTTCTGCTGCCCTGGGTGAGCGACGTGTCGCGCGTGCTGATTTTCGATGCCATTGATTTTGGCCTGGTGCCCGGTGAGCTGCGCGTAATCCGCGACGAGGACGTGCCGCAATACATGGGTGCCAAGAAAGTCAGCATGCATCAGACCGGCTTCCAGGAAGTGCTTGCATCGGCAAGCCTGCTGCGGGAGAAACCGCAGCAGCTCGCGCTGATCGGCGTGCAGCCGGAGCAGCTCGATGACTATGGCGGCAGCCTGAGGGAGTGCACGCGTAAACGCATCCCTGAAGCGCTTGCCTGTGCCTGCACCGTGCTCGCCGAATGGGGAATAAACGTGCGTGAGCGGGAACAGCCGCTGGCAACTATGGACCTCGTCGGGCCGCAGGAGCTGGACATGCAGCGCTACGAGCTGGGGCGGCCACAATGACGCACCCGCTCATTCAGCGCCTGATCGACGAATCAGGATTTCCGAAGTCACGCTTGAGAGCCACGACGCATTTATCGGCCAGCCGGGCATCACCGTGTTGTTTTTTGCCGGTGACCCAAAGACCGTGCGCGACTCCACCGACGTGGCGGTCGTGCTGCCCGAACTCGTCAACGCCTTCGACGGTCGACTCATTCCCGGTGTCGTAGCGGCGGATTCGGAGCGTGACTTACAGCGTCGCTACGGCTTCACGGCCTGGCCGGCGCTGGTTTTCCTGCGTGATGGCGGCTACCTCGGCGCCATCACCCGGATACAGAACTGGTCCGAGTACCTGCGCGACATCAGCGCGTTGATGGAAGCTGAAATCAGGCGGCCTCCGGGTTTCGCCATTCCGGTGGTCAGCGCCTGAGTCACACAGACGGGGGACGACATGCAATGGATACCTTAACGAGAATCCCGATCACCGTCATCGGCCCCGGCAGCCAGCCGCTCGAGCAGGACACCGAGCGCCTGGAGTTCGTTTCGCTGCCCAAGGAAATGAGTCGCTACAGCGCGCCGGATTTGCCGGAACCGGAGCAGGTGCTGCACCTGCAGGGTGCGAAAGCCGTCACCGAATGGCTGGGCGAGGCGCTTAAGGATTATCGCGTCGGCGGTATGCCCGCCATCGCCGACATCTCGGCGCTGGATGCCGAGAATCGCGACCTCGTCAACCAGATTCTCGGTGAAGGCGAGGTGAGCCTGAAATACAGCGACGAGAACATCCAGGTGCGCATGCAGGAATCCGTGCTGGCGGGGATCTGGCGCACTTTCTACCTGGATGCAGAGGGTCACATTACCCGCGACCTGATTGAAGTCTGTGATGTGCCGGTGCTGGCACGGCGGGCGCCGGACGCGGCGGCGGCCAGAGGGCTGCTGCGCGACACCGCGCCGGAGGACGTGATGAATGCGCTGCCGATACTGACCGAGATCGCAGGACTTCGTGGCCAACTGGCAGCCGGCAGACGGCGCACGTGATCAATCTGACTATGCTGCCGCTTGTCCGAGGGCGACCATCAGTTTCTGGACGAGGTCCTTGGCGTGGGGCCGGTAGAAACACTGTCGCGTGGCTACGGCGACTGCAAGATCACCAGTACGGCCTATCCGGGCATCTGGTGGGTGCGCTTCACCAACTCCATGGGCACGCAAATACTCGAACACGCTGGAGATCACCGAGATCCCGGAAGTGGCCTGCGCAGCGCAGGACGATATCGATGACTCGCGCCGACGTTTTCAGGAGTTGCTTGAGCCGTATTGGACGGAGCTGGCATGAAGCCGGCCGCAATGAGCGGAAGGATCAGCGACAATACCCGGCTGGAGTGCCGCATCTGCTGGCATGTTTATGACCCCGCCGAAGGCGATGCGGTCGAACAGATACCCCCGGGAACGCCATTCCCGGCCCTGCCGGATTACTGGCGCTGTCCGCAGTGTGACGCTGAGCCGGACAAATTTCTGCCACTGGCAGATCTGTAGCAGGGCGCAGCCATGCTTACGCGTTTGATAACGGCGTACCGGGACACGGTACAGCCGCGAATGTTTGCGCTGCCGGTGTACAACGCGAACCTGGAAACGGAAGCTGTGGGCTTCGAGTGCCGGGCTGGCCGCACAGGCGGCGTGCTGATCACGCCGTGGTGCATGAACCTCGTCTTCCTGCCCGGGGATGGGGACGACCTGGGAAGCGCTGGCGCCTGGCGAGAGCATCGAGGTCGAGCTTCCGGCGGGTACCTATCGCTGCATGCTGACCCGGCTCGATGGCATTGAGCCGCACCTGAGCCTGCCGCTGTTCACGACGATGCGGCCTTTCGAGAATCAGGACACCGCGCGCGAGGTCGCGCTTGACGTGCTGCGTCGCCTGTACAGCAAGGACGGTGATGAGGCGTCTGCGGAGACAGAGCAGTACCCCTGGGAAAGCCAGCGCCCGAAGCGAACGATGACGCGGCGTGAGCTATTGACCGGCATGCGGGGGTCCCGCTGATGCATGAGCTGTCAATCTGTATCGCGCTGATGCAGCAGGTTGAGCGGGTCGCCCGCGAACATCGGGCCGGCAGCGTCCGGCGCATCGTGCTGCAGATTGGTCCGTTGTCAGGTGTCGAGGCGCCGCTGCTGCAGCGGGCCTGGCCACTGGCTGCGACCGGTACGCTGGCGGAAACGGCAGAGCTCATCATTGAGACCGTGCCCGTATCGATTCGCTGCAGCCAGTGTGACGAGGTTTCGGAGGTAGCCCCAAACCGGCTGCTGTGTGCCGCCTGCGGCGACTTCCGAACGCGCCTGGTCAGTGGTGATGAGATGCTGCTGGCGAGCATGGAGCTGGCAGAGTTTGAGGATGCAGTCGCATGACTTTCGGCTTGCTTACTTTAGGTTTTTTTATTGGCATGCGACATGCCATGGAAACCGATCATCTTGCTGCAATGGCGTCGCTTGCGACACGCAGCCAGAGCATGGGGGATACGCTTCGCCAGGGCGCGGCGTGGGGCCTTGGTCATACCATTACTCTGGGCATATTCGGTGCGCTCGTGCTGATGCTGGATGCGGTGATGCCGGAAACGCTCGCGCTGGCGCTCGAATTCATGGTCGGACTGATGCTGCTGGGACTGGGCGGCGATGTCTTGCGCCGGGTGATCCGTGACCGCATTCATTTTCACGTGCATCGGCACGATGATGGCGGGGCGCATTTCCACGCGCACTCGCATGCGGGTGACAGCGGTCATCCCGCGGTCCACAGGCATCAACACCACAGGTCTAATTTTCCGGTGCGCGCCCTGCTGGTGGGCATGATGCACGGCATGGCGGGCTCGGCCGCGCTGATACTCCTGACCATGCATACGGTGCACTCGCCGCTGGCGGGCATGCTCTACATCGTGCTTTTTGGTATTGGGTCTGTTGCCGGCATGGCAGTGCTGTCAATGATCATCGCTATTCCATTGCGCTATTCGGCCAACGGCATGACCTGGCTGCACAACGGGCTGCAGGCAGTAATCGGGGTGATCACCCTGGTTGCAGGTGCCGGCATCGTCTATCACACCGGCATCACCCAGGGTCTCCTGACCTAGCCGCTGAGGCATTGTCCCTTGCTGGCCGCGGCCGGCGCGCCGCGCGTGATCCGCTCACGCTGAGTAGAAGTACGTATGGCTGGGTGTGCGGGGGACTCCGATAATCAATACATGGGCAAACCGATTAACGCGGGAGACCCCGGTGGGGCGATCACGCGCGTTCTGAGCGCGGAACGGGAAGCTCGCCTGTCTATTGAGCGCAGCGCAGCCGAGGCCGGACAACTGGTGGCTGACGCCAGGTCGCGCGCCCGCGGGATCGTACGCACTACCCAACAGCGAATCAGCCGTCTGCACGGTGTGTGCAAGCACGCAACAGAGCAGCGCGTGCACGCGCTGGAAGGCACTGCTGCGGGTGGCAATTCGCGTGCCTTGTCCGGCGACGCCTCGCGGGCACTGCTCAGGAAGGCGGCGGCCGATGCG
>CAVWXZ010000025.1:0-44519 GCA_963759075.1 uncultured Gammaproteobacteria bacterium | reverse complement strand
TTCAAACTAGTCTCCGATTACCAGCCCGCCGGCGATCAGCCGGAGGCCATCGCCGTCCTGTGTGACGGGCTGCAATCCGGACTGGCCCGCCAGACGCTGCTCGGCGTCACCGGTTCCGGCAAGACCTTCACGATGGCCAACGTCATCATGCAGTGACAGCGGCCAACCCTGATCATGGCGCACAACAAGACGCTGGCAGCGCAGCTCTACGGTGAGATGAGGGAGTTCTTTCCGGACAATGCCGTCGAGTATTTCGTTTCCTACTACGACTACTATCAGCCCGAGGCCTATGTGCCGTCCTCTGACACCTTTATAGAAAAAGATGCCTCGATCAATCAGCACATCGAGCAGATGCGACTGTCGGCCACCAAGGCGCTGCTGGAACGGCGCGACGTCATCATCGTGGCCACCGTTTCGGCGATCTATGGTCTGGGTGATCCGGAGCTCTATTTCAAGATGGTGCTGCATCTGGTGCGCGGTGACAAGCTGGAGCAGCGCACGGTGCTGAGACGGCTGGCCGAGATGCAGTACACCCGCAACGAAGTTGAGCTGGCGCCCGGCAATTACCGGGTGCGGGGTGACGTGATCGACATACTTCCCGGCTGAGTCCGAGCGCGAAGCGGTGCGTATCGAGCTGTTCGATGACGAAGTTGAATCGCTGAGCTATTTCGATCCGCTGACCGGCGAAGTGCTGCGCAGGGTGCCGCGCCTGACCGTCTATCCCAAGACGCATTACGTGACGCCGCGCGAGATGCTGCTCAAGGCAGTGGAGTTCATAAAAGCGGAGCTGACGAGTCGGCTTGGTTGAGCTGCGCGAGGCCAACAAGCTGGTCGAGGCGCAGCGCCTGGAGCAGCGCACCTTGTTCGATATCGAGATGATCAATGAGCTGGGCTACTGCTCCGGCATCGAAAACTACTCGCGCTACCTGTCGGGCCGCGAGCCGGGCGAGCCGCCGCCGATGCTTGTTTGACTACCTGCCGGACGAGGCGCTGCTGATCATCGACGAAAGCCACGCGACCATCCCGCAGCTGGGCGGCATGTACCGCGGCGACCGTTCGCGCAAGGAAACGCTGGTCGAGTACGGTTTTCGTCTGCCGTCGGCGCTGGACAACCGGCCGCTGCGTTTCGACGAGTTTGAGAAGCTCTCGCCGCAGACCATTTTTGTGTCGGCGACGCCGCGGGAGTTTGAACTGCAGAAATCCGGTCAGGTTGTGGAGCAGGTGGTGCGGCCGACGGGGCTGGTCGATCCGGAGCTGGAGGTGCGGCCGGTCGCCAGCCAGGTGGACGACGTGTTGTCAGAGATTGGCCTGCGCGCGGCGCGCGGCGAGCGGGTGCTGATTACGACGCTGACCAAGCGGATGGCAGAAGACCTGACCGACTACCTGCACGAGCACGGCGTGCGGGTGCGCTACCTGCATTCGGATATCGAAACCGTCGAGCGCACCGAGATCATCCGCGATCTGCGGCTGGGTGAGTTCGATGTGCTGGTGGGAATCAACCTGCTGCGCGAAGGCCTGGATATGCCCGAGGTATCGCTGGTGGCGATTCTCGATGCGGACAAGGAGGGATTTCTGCGCTCCGAGGGCTCGCTGATTCAGACCATCGGCCGGGCAGCCCGGAACCTCAACGGCAAGGCCATCCTGTATGCGGACAAGATGACCGGGTCGATGGAGCGGGCCATTGACGAAACGCGACCGCAGGCGCGAGCAAGCAGCTGGCCTATCAACGAGGAGCACGGCATCACGCCGCGGACCATCGTAAAGGCGGTGGCGGACATCATGGAAGGCGCCCGCTCGCAGCGCCAGGCCGCGCGGCGCACGGACTCGCGCAAGGTGGCCGAGGAACGGCCGACGAATGGATGGCCATGTCGCCGGACGTGTTGCTGCGAAAGCTGGCGCGGCTGGAGAAAGCAAATGTACCGGCATGCCCGGGATCTGGAATTCGAGGAGGCGGCCAGGCTGCGCGACGAGATCGAGGCCATGCGCAAACTGGCGCTCGGCGTGCCGGATGAATTGGCCGGGTGACTGCTCGAGAATCCGGTATTTTGCTAAGATAGCTGACTTGCTTCGAGAGCGATGCCTTCCGGTATCTTCTGTCGCCCTTCAGGCGCGTAGCTCAGTGGTAGAGCACTACCTTGACATGGTAGTGGTCGGTGGTTCGATCCCGCTCGCGCCTACCAGATCACATGCTAAAGGGCGCATCGAGCGCCCTTTTTTTTGCATGTGGATCAATACAGCTCAGGAATAGCAGCGATGCCCGTAGTTACGCTGCCCGACGGCAGTCGGCGCGAATATCGACGAGCCTGTCACCGTCGCGCGAGGTCGCCGAGGACATCGGCCCCGGGCTGGCGCGGGCGGCCCTGGCCGGGAAAGTCGACGGCGAGCTGGTCGATACAGCCTATGTGATCGACGCGGACGCCGCGCTGGCCATCGTCACGGCCAAGGACGACGACGGGCTGGAGGTCATCCGGCACTCCACCGCGCATCTGCTGGCGCAGGCGGTCAAGCAGCTGTTTCCCGAGGCCCAGGTCACCATCGGTCCGGTGATCGAAGACGGCTTTTACTACGACTTCGCCTACGAGCGCGCCTTCACGCCGGAAGACCTCGAGAAGATCGAGAAGCGCATGGACGAAATCGCGGCGCAGGATCTGCCGGTGCGAGCGCGCAGTCCTGGCCGCGACGAGGCGGTCGGCATTTTCGCGAGCATGGGCGAGGAATACAAGGCCGAGATCATTGCGAGCATTCCCGAGGGCGAGGAGATCGGCCTGTACGGCCAGGGCGATTTCGAAGGACCTGTGCCGCGGCCCGCACGTGCCCAGCACCGGGCAGCTGAAGGCCTTCAAGCTGACCAAGCTGGCCGGCGCCTACTGGCGCGGCGATTCCGCCAACGAAATGCTGCAGCGGATCTACGGCACGGCCTGGGCCGACAAGAAGGCGCTCAAGGCCTATCTGCATCGCCTCGAAGAGGCCGAGAAGCGCGACCATCGCCGGTTCGGCAAGCTGCTGGATCTGTTCCATACCCAGCAGGAAGCGCCCGGCATGGTGTTCTGGCACGACAAGGGCTGGCGGCTTTACCGCGCGGTCGAAAACTACATGCGCGGGCCAAGCTGGCGCGAGCACGGCTACCAGGAAGTGCAAGCACGCCGCAGATTCTGGACCGCAGCCTGTGGGAGAAGTCCGGCCACTGGGACAAGTACGCGCGAGAACATGTTCACGACGGGCTCCGAAGACCGCCAGTTTGCGATCAAGCCCATGAACTGCCCGGGCCACGTGCAGATCTATAACCAGGGCCTGCACAGCTACCGCGACCTGCCCATTGCGCATGGCGGAGTTCGGCTCCTGCCATCGCAACGAGGCCAGCGGCACGCTGCACGGCCTGATGCGGGTGCGCGATTTCACCCAGGACGATGCGCATATCTTCTGCACCGAGGACCAGATTCAGGCCGAAGTAGCGGCGATTTATCGATCTGCTGCTCGAGGTCTACGCGGATTTCGGCTTTGACGATGTGGTCGATCAACCTGTCGACCCGGCCGGAGCAGCGGGTCGGCGAGGACGCCTTGTGGGACAAGGCCGAAGCAGGCGCTCGAGAACGCGCTCGAACGGCAAGGGGCTGGACTGGCAGCTGAAGGCCGGGCGAGGGCGCCTTCTACGGGCCGAAGATCGATTTCTCCCTGCGCGACAGCATCGGCCGGGTCTGGCAGCCGGGCACCATGCAGCTCGATTTCTCCATGCCGGAGCGCCTGGGCGCCCAGTATGTGGACGAGGACGGCGCCAGGCAGACGCCCGTCATGCTGCACCGGGCGATCCTGGGTTCCCTGGAGCGATTTATCGGCGTTCTGATCGAACATTACGCCGGATCGCTGCCGGTCTGGCTGGCGCCGGTGCAGGCGGTGGTGCATGACAATTACCGATCGGCAGGCCGAATTTGTGCGCTGAGGCAGCCGAGTTCCTGAAAAATCAGGGATTTCGGGTCGAATTAGACTTGAGAAACGAGAAAATCGGCTTTAAAATCCGCGAGCACACGATTCAGCGCATCCCCTACCTGCTGGTCGTAGGTGACCGGGAGGTGGATGCGAAGAGCCTGGCCGTGCGCACGCGTGGCGGTGAGGACCTTGGCAGCATGCCGCTGCAGGCGTTTGCCGATCGTCTCGCATGCCGAGAGCGCGAGCCGCGGCCGTACTGTTTTGGAGGAATAAAATATCGCTGCTAATAAACGCGTTCAGGCGCAATGAGGAAATTGCCGCACCGGAAGTACGGGTGATCGACGCTGAGGGAGAGCAGGTGGGAGTGATGCGTCTTAGCGAGGCCATAGCTGCGGCGCAAGGCAGACGAGTCTGGATCTCGTGGAAGTTTCGCCGAATGCCGAGCCGCCGGTTTGCCGAATCATGGATTTCGGCAAATACCTGTTTGAGCAAAAGAAGAAGCTTGCGCTGGGGAAGAAGAAGCAGAAGATCATTCAGGTTAAGGAAGTGAAGTTTCGTCCCGGGAACGGATGAAGGGGATTACCAGATCAAGCTGCGTAATCTGATCAAGTTCCTGAGCAACGGAGACAAGGCCAAGGTAACCCTGCGGTTCCGCGGCCGTGAGATGGCGCACAAGGAGCTGGGTGCGCAGCTGCTCGAAACGGGTTCGTGATGACCTGGAAGAGATCGGCAGCGTAGAGCAGTTTCCGAAGATGGAAGGCCGTCAGATGGTAATGGTGATTGCACCAAAGAAAAAGTGAGTGCTGGCCGTTCAGGTCGGTGCTCCGCCCGGAACCGGCGTTTGTGCCTGGGACCGGGCTAAAACAGGAGAGTAGAAATGCCGAAGATGAAGACCAATCGCGGGGCGGCGAAGCGTTTTCGTCGCACCGGCAAGGGTGGCTTCAAGCGTGGCCAGTCCCATCTGAACCACATCCTCACGAAGAAGACGCCCAAGCGTAAGCGTCAGCTGCGTGCAACTCTGCAAGTGGCAGATGCCGACGTGAAGAGCGTCCGGCAAATGCTGCCGTACAGCTGAGCGGGGAGAGTAGTCAGATGGCCAGAGTAAAACGTGGTGTCGTCGCCAAGGCGAGCCACAAGAAGATTCTCGACAAAGCGAAGGGCTACTACGGTGCCCGACGCAAAGTCTTCCGGGTCGCCAAGCAGGCGGTTATCAAGGCCGGCCAGTATGCCTATCGTGACCGGCGGCAGCGCAAGCGCCAGTTTCGCGCGCTGTGGATTGCCCGCATCAACGCGGCGGCGAGAATGCATGGGCTGTCCTATTCGCGGCTGATCAACGGTCTGAAGAAGGCCGAGATCGAAATCGACCGCAAGGTCCTGGCGGATATCGCGGTGCATGATCCTGAAGGTTTCGAGGCAATAGCCGAAACCGCAAAGGCCGGCCTGTCCTGATCCAGATCCCGCGCGTACGCCAGGTTGGGCGTGCGCATTGAAATCAGAGGGAAAAGGCCGGCGGTCTTTTCCCTTTTTTCTGTGACACGGAATCGCTAGCAATGAGTGAACGCCAGACCGATGAGTTGCTTGAAAGACGGGCTGTCAACAGGTCGGCGCGGCGCGACCGCGCTTGCGCGACTCGATGAGGTGCGGGTGGCCTTTCTGGGAAAGAAAGGGCTGCTGACGAGTCAGCTCAAGTCCCTCGGGAAACTTGCTGCCGAAGACAGGCCGCTTGCCGGGCAGCAAATCAATGCGGCCAAGCGCGCCCTCAGCGAGGCGCTCGAAGCGAGAAAAGCCCGCCTGCAGCGGATGTCGCTGGATAGCGAGACTGGCGACCGAGACACTGGACGTAACCCTGCCGGGTCGCGGACACGAGACGCGGCAGCCTGCACCCGGTCACGCGGACCATGGAGCATATTGAGTCGCTGTTTCTGCAGGCGGGTTTCGTGGTTGAAGAAGGGCCCGAAATCGAAGATGAGTTTCATAATTTCGAAGCGCTGAATATTCCCGAGCCATCATCCGGCACGGGCCATGCACGATACGTTTTATCTGCCGGGACAGAGGCTGCTGCGAACGCATACGTCTCCCGTGCAGATTCGCAGCATGATGGAGGGTCGCTTGCCCGCTGAAGATTATTGCGCCCGGACGCGTATATCGCTGCGATTCCGACCAGACCCACACGCCCATGTTTCACCAGGTCGAGGGCTGCTGGTGGACAAGAACGTGAGTTTTGCCAATCTGAAATCCGTGCTGCACGAGTTTTTGTCAGCGTTTTTCGAACGTGATGTGAAGGTTCGTTTCCGGCCGTCGTACTTTCCGTTTACCGAGCCGTCGGCAGAAGTTGACGTGGATGCAGGGCAATGGCTGGCTCGAGATTCTCGGCTGCGGGATGGTGCACCCGGACGTGTTTCGGCATGTCGGCATTGACCCCGAGGTATACACGGGCTATGCGTTCGGTATGGGCGTCGAGCGGCTGGCCATGCTGCGCTACGGGGTCAGGGACCTGCGCACGTTTTTCGAAAACGATCTGCGTTTTCTGAGGCAGTTCAGGTGAGGGGGTTGCGGCATGAAAATCAGTGAAGCCTGGCTTCGGACCTGGATCGAGTTTCCGGCCGATACTCACGCGCTGTCGGAACGGTTGACCATGTCGGGCCTGGAGGTCGATGCGGTCGGGCCCGTTGCGGGAGAATTTACATCGGTGGTGGTGGGCCGCATCGCCAGCATCGATAGCCACCCCGATGCAGACAAGCTCAGCATCTGCAAGGTCGACGCGGGTCACGGCGAAGTTCTGCAGATCGTATGTGGTGCGAGCAACATCTACGCGGGGATGCACGCGCCGCTTGCCACCATCGGCGCGCACTTGCCGGGCGGCCTGAAAATCAGGAAGACGAAACTGCGCGGTGTCGAGTCTCAGGGCATGCTGTGCTCTGCACGCGAACTGGGGTTCGGGGACGACCATGGCGGCATCATGGATATGGGCGCAGCAGGGCAGCCCGGAGACGACCTGCGCGAACTCCTGGATCTGGATGATCACATCATTGAAGTGGATCTGACCCCTAATCGAAGTGACTGCCTCGGGATGGAAGGAATTGCGCGCGAAGTTGCGGCGGCTTTTCGGGTGCCGTTTACGCGCCTGGAAACGCCCGCCGTGCCGGCAGCCAGCGACGCTGTCCTGAGCATCGATATTCGCTCGCCGGATACCTGCCCCCGCTATGTGGGCAGGGTGGTGAACGGGATCGATCCGAACGCAAGTACCCCGGTGTGGATGTCCGAGCGGCTCAGGCGAGCCGGTATCAGGCCGATACACCCGGTGGTCGATATCACCAACTACGTCATGCTCGAGCTTGGTCAGCCCATGCACGCCTTCGATCATGCGGCAGCTCGACGACGGCATCGTTGTCAGAAAGGCCGCAGAAGGTGAGGCGCTGGTCTTGCTCGATGGCCAGGAGATTACCCTGACCGCCGAGACCACCGTCATTGCCGACAAGGTCAAGCCGCTGGCAATAGCGGGCGTCATGGGCGGAGAGCACTCGGGCGTCGATGCAGACACCCGGGACGTGTTCCTGGAAAGTGCCTTCTTCGCTCCGGAACCACTGGCAGGGGTGGCGCGCTCATTCGGTCTGCACACCGATGCCTCGCACCGTTTCGAACGCGGTGTGGACGCCTCTCTGCAGGAACGGGCGATGGAACGGGCGACGGCGCTGCTGCTGGAAATCGTCGGCGGCCAGGCAGGACCCGTCACGCTGGCAGAGTCCGCTGCGCATTTGCCAGTCCGCGGGCAGGTTGCCTTGCGAGCTGAGCGCCTCGCCAGTGTCACTGGTGCCCATTTCGAGGAGCAGGAGGTCACAGATATCCTGACCCGTCTCGGCATGCCGCCTGCGTTGGCTGCGGGCGTCTGGAGCATTACGGCGCCTGCGCATCGCTTCGACATCGGCATTGAGGAAGATCTGATTGAGGAGGTCGCGCAGGATCCACGGCTTTGACGAGATCCCGGAAACGCCGGGGCAGGCGACGCTCAGTATCGACACGAGCCCCGAGCAGCGCCTGCCCGTTTCCGGTGCTAAAGGAGCAACTGGTATCCCGCGGTTATCACGAGGCCATCACCTACAGTTTTGTTGATCCGGCGCTGCAGTCTGCCTGTGTTCCCGGAAACGGCGCTCCATCGCTTTGAACAACCCCATTGCCTCCAACCTGGCGCAGATGCGTGTTTCGCTTTGGCCCGGGTTGCTGCTGGCTCTGCGAGACAACCTGAGCCATCGGCAGGAGCGCGTGCGCTT
The DNA here is from genome assembly GCA_963759075.1 of uncultured Gammaproteobacteria bacterium. Lineage (GTDB taxonomy): Bacteria > Pseudomonadota > Gammaproteobacteria > Steroidobacterales > JABDLF01 > JABDLF01. The sequence continues at coordinate 36,327 of CAVWXZ010000025.1, read as the reverse complement.
GTTCGAGTCAGGTATGAGGTTTATTCCAGAAGATGATGATATTAAACAAGATAATGTCTTTTCTGGTGTAATAGCGGGGCGCCGGTTTCCGGAGCAGTGGTCAGCAGGTCCGGATGAGGTTGATTTCTATGACCTAAAAGGGGACGTAGAGGCGCTTTTCGCGCTATCAGGAGGGCCTGCGAATATTATGTTTAATCCCGCGGCGCATCCTGCGCTGCACCCTGGTCGCAGTGCCAGCATTATGCGAGGCGACAGCGTCGTTGGCTGGCTTGGAGAGTTGCATCCCGAACACGTCGCAGCGCTGGATCTGGAGCGCGTGCCGCAGCTGTTCGAAATCGAATTAATGGCCTTAACTGCCGCTAAATTACCCGAAATTGCTGCTATCTCCCGTTATCCGGAGATTCGGCGAGATCTCGCCATCCTGGTTCCCGAGGCGGTGTCGGCGGCGGACATCGAGGCGGCTGTCATGGTGAACAGGCCTGAGTTACTGAAAAGTCTGGTAATCTTTGATGTCTATCGTGGCGACAAGCATAGATTCAGGACTAAAAAGCGTCGCTTTAGGCTTGATTTTACAGGATTCTTCACGCACTCTTACTGATGAGGAAGCTGACTCGGTCGTGGCACACGTGACGGATCAGCTTGAGAAGAATGTGCGCGCAAGCATACGGGACTGAACCAAATGGCTTTAACCAAAGCAGACATGGCCGAGTCGCTGAATCGACGAACTCGGGCTCAACAAGCGGGAAGCGCGCGAACTGGTCGACCTGTTCTTCGAAGACTTTCGGGCCGCACTGGCCTGCGGGGAACAGATCAAGTTGTCCGGCTTTGGAAACTTTGATTTACGCGATAAAAACCAACGCCCTGGTCGCAATCCAAAGACCGGAGAGGAAATTCCGATTACCGCCCGACGGGTTGTGACATTCCGGCCGGGCCAAAAACTAAAAGCGCGAGTAGAAGCCTATGCTGGAACCGGGCAATAACGACCAATTACCGCCAATTCCTGGAAAGCGATATTTTACGATTGGCGAAGTCAGCGAACTGTGTGACGTAAAGCCGCACGTGCTTGCGCTACTGGGAGCAGGAATTTCCGCAGCTCAAGCCGGTCAAGACGGCGTGGCAACCGGCGCTATTACCAGCGCCAGGACGTGATGATCATCCGTCAGATCCGCAGCCTGCTCTACGAGCAGGGCTTCACGATTGGTGGCGCTCGCCAGCAGCTGACCGGCGATGAAGCCAAGGAAGATGTGACGCAGAGCCAGCAGATCATCCAGCAGCTGCGCGTCGAACTGGAAGAGGTGCTGAAGATCCTGCGCCGCTAGCAGCTGTCTCACCCTTCGCTGATGCATCCGGATACGGGCGTTCGGGTATCATGTGGCGCCCGTCTCAGCGGGCGGTATGGTTCAATCAGATCGTGTCGGGGCGTAGCGCAGCCTGGTAGCGCACTTGCATGGGGTGCAAGGGGTCGGAGGTTCAAATCCTCTCGCCCCGACCAAATCTTTTTCTTTGTTTCTTTCTTTTTGGATTTAGCCAAAAAGAAAGAAAGTGAGCGACAAAACCTGGCGAAGCCAGGTTCCTGTTAAACGTTACGGTCTCGTCGCGTACTTTCGCGAGCCGTTCGTTTTGGCGCAGGCGTGCGCGACGCACCCCGACCAAATCTTTTTCTTTGTTTCTTTCTTTTTGGATTTAGCCAAAAAGAAAGAAAGTGAGCGACAACCTGGCGAAGCCAGGTTCCTGTGTCACCGAGGGCCGCTAGCCGGCAAGCAGTTCGAGAGTAAGACCGAAATGCTTACGGCGTTGGAAAAACTCAAAGAGAAGAACAACAAGAAGGGCTGATGGCGTTCTGACAGCCGGTTCCGGAAGTATGCCAATTCGCAAAGCTTTCGGAGGGATAACCGAAGCAAACATGGCGCTGGATCTCGCAAACCACCAGGCGCACGACGCCCAGCTGCAATGGCTGAGAATCCCGGGACTCCAACAATGTTGACAATTCACGGGCAAAAATCGGCAGTTTTACCCGAGGTACTGTGAATTCGATCACACCGGGTAAACCGCGAATTGCTAAACTTCTGCTTCACATTCTCCTTAATGAGTCCCCATGAAAGAAACGCCGGAAAATACCGATGCGCGAGGCGCCGATGATGCGCTGAAGATATTCAGGCGTCAGAATGAAGAGGCCTGGAGGCACATCCTCAGTATGAGCGACGTGCTGAACAAGGATTTCGTGGAACTCAGCCTGGCCGGTGAAGAAAATGCCGGGTGTGATCCTTACGACTCCTCGGTGCGGTTAAGGCGTCTGAGCGCATAAGCCGGTTGCCGGCGGCGGCGCAGTGCCTCCACGAACTTAGCGGCTGACGCGAACGTTATCCGGGTTGCCTTCCAGCGCGTGCAGCGCCTCAAGATCTGCCTTTGAATCGATATCCAGCTGCAATTCAGGCAGCGAGATATGCTCACTCAGTTCGCGATGTCTGGCCAGAAAGCTGTTAATCCCGGGATCACCCTTGATGCTCATTAAAGCCTTGAAGTAGCGCCGCGGGACGATGGCCGGCAAGCCTGCTCCCCGGTCTGACTGGCAGGTGACAATTCGGCTGCGCGCGTCGTTCCAGCGGGTGGCGAGAAAATCCAGCGTACTGGCCTCCAGCAGTGGCAGATCGCATGGCATCAGCAAGGCCGCCTGGCGGGCAGGTGCGAGGGTCAGAAGCCCCTTGCGGATTGAGGAAGCGAGGCCGTCACGCCAGTCTGAATTCAGGATCACGCTGGCCTCGAGTCCCTGCAGCTCGTGTTCGAGCTCTCTGGAGTGGGCACCAAGCACCACGGTGACGCGGGAGCCGGCCAGCTGCGTTGCAGCCACTGCGGCGCGGTGCAGCAGACTGACCCCTTTGTACAGCACGAGCTGCTTCGGTCGCCCGAGCCGCACCGAGGCCCCGGCGGCGAGAACCAGCACGTGCAATCTCTCGGCGGCTGGGGATGCAGTTTGCATGACTAATCCTGATTACCTGGCGGGCCCTGAAGGCTTCTTATCATAGCGTGCGGACTGGCCGGAAACAGGCTGACCGGCGCTCTTTTCTGTGAAATCCTGTGCCGTGATTGAACCGATGGCCCTCAGCATCCATAATCCGCGCAGCTGTAATTTTATCGTCAAAGCCCGGGAGCAGGCTCAGGACACCGCGCAAAATGTATCTAGATCTGTTTAAACTCAAAGAATTCCCGTTTCGCCTGACGCCGGACCCGGCCTTCCTGTACCTGAGCAGGCAGCATTCACAGGCGAAATCCTACATGGATTCCACGGTGTTGCTGACCGATGGGTTTGTGGTCATTACCGGTGAAATCGGTTCTGGCAAGACCACGCTGATTGAGAAGTTTCTTTCCGAACTGGACAACGAAGAAATTGTCACTGCGCGGATCTACCAGACCCAGGTGACCCCGGTGCAGTTTCTGCAGTCAGTGCTGGTTGAATTCGGTTTTCATCCTTTTAAGAAACGCAAGGCCGAGCTGCTGAAGATGCTCAATGACTTTCTCATCGATCAGCATGAGGAGGGCCGGCGGGTTGTCATTATTGTGGATGAGGCCCAGAACCTGAGCGAGATCGTGCTGGAGGAAATCCGGATGCTTTCGGGGGTTGAGACCCAGAAGGAAAAGCTGCTCAGCGTTATCCTGGTGGGGCAGCCCGAGCTGGACGGCGTGTTGAACTCGCCGCAAATGGAGCAGCTGGCGCAGAGAACGCGCCTGCGCTATCACCTCAAGCCGCTGACCCCTGATGAGACCCGGGAGTACATCGAGCATCGCATGCATGTCGCTGGCGCCGGCAAGAGCAAGATATTTGCGGACGACAGTTTTGCGCCAATCTTCAATTACACGGGTGGTATTCCGCGGCTGATTAACACGCTGTGTGACACTGCCCTGATCTGTTGTTTTGCAGAAAACGCCAGGAAAGTTGATGTTGACATGATCCAGGCGGCTGTCAAAGAACTGGGTTGGGTTGAATACGCACAGCGCACGCACACTGACCGCACCGGCATTCGCCGCATCGGCATGGGACCGCGTGCTACGAAAGGCGAGCTATGCGTTGTCGGACCGGGCGGTGAGCGGCAGACGTTTCCGCTGATCCGCGGTCGACTCATCATTGGCAGAACGGCGGACAACGACATCCAGATCGACAGCGAGTTTATCAGCCGCCATCACGCGCAGATTTTTACTGACGACAAGCGCAGCAACATTGAGGATCTGAACAGCACGAACGGCATATACCTCAACGGTAAGAGAATAAAGAAAAAGCGTTTGCGTGATGGCGATGAGATCGAACTGGGTACTTACGTGCTGGAGTTCAGCGAAGAGCCGTCCGCAAGCTCGGACACCTGATTCAGGGTCCCTGTTCTGAGATTTTATCCGGCCGCCCAATCTCCCGGACCGGCCTGATACGCGGCCATGCGGTCGGTCACCGTGCCGCGCTCACATTCCCACGCTGGTCATTGGCAGGGTGGCGCCCGGAACCCTTGCGTGCACTGATAATTCCTGCGGTCTATCATGGCCGGCGTCCCTGTCCGGACGCTCTTCGCAGGCCATGATTGATTGAAACCCGAAAACCAAAAATACGCTGAGCTGCTGCAATCACTGCTTGAGGGCGGGACGGTGGTGACGGCCAGTCGCCGTCTTGCGCGCGAGGTGATGCTGCATTTCGCCGATTTGCAAAGCAAGCGCGAAGCGGTCTGGCAGCGGCCCGATGTTCTGCCCTGGCCTGATTGGATCCGGACGCTGTGGCAGGAAATGCTCTGGGCCGGTCAGGGGTCGGCAGCGCTCCGACTGCTGGGCAACGGCCAGTTCCAGCTGGTATGGGAGCAGGTGGTATTCAGAAGCGAAGGGGACAGTCTGCTGCAAACGCGTGCCGCAGCGCGCCAGGCGGCGAAGGCCTGGGAGCTTGCGCTGGAATGGCAGTTACCGTGGCGAAAAGCGCGCGAGTTCGCATCGGAAGATGCGGCCAGGTTTCTGGATTGGGCGGGCGAGTACAGGCGCATCTGCAAAGCAGCAGGCTGGATCGACCAGACACGACTTGCCGACTTGCTGGCAGACCAGCTCGCTGACGAGAGCAGCTTGCGACTGCCCGGGCTTCTCACGCTGGCCGGCTTCGATGAGCTGACGCCCCAGCAGCAGCGCCTGAGCGACGTACTGGAGCAATGCGGAACCACGGTTACCCGCTGGCTGCCGGCGCGCACCCAGGGCGCGGTCACGAAACGAAGTGCCGCAGACGCACCGGCAGAGCTGACCGCCGCTGCAAACTGGTGCTGCGAGACACTGCAGGCCGATCCAGGGTGCAGTATCGGCGTCGTGGTGCCTGATTTGTCCGAGCGGTACGAGGAGGTGGGGCGGGTCTTTGCGGATGTTTTGTCGCCTGGTGACTGCGAGGGACAGTCAGAAACAATAGAGCCTGTGTTTTCGATTTCCGCGGGGCCGCCGCTCGCTCGTCAGCCGATGGTCCATACGGCGCTGGGGCTTGTCGGTGTTGCTGCCGCGGTGCCTTCGTGGGCGCAGGCCAGCCAGCTGCTCAGGTCGCGCTTTCTGGGCGAGGCCCAGCTGGAATCGGATCGGCGCGCGGCGCTGGACGTTGCGTTGCGGGAGTTCGGTGGCACGCGCTGGTCGCTGGGGCACATCGCCGGGCAAATCCGCAAAGCTATTGACGCCGGTACAGACGACGCATGTCCTTTGCTGCTGTCGCGCATAGACAAGGCGCTGGCATTACGAGCGGCCTGGCCCAGGCACATGGGTATTCACGACTGGGTGCAGGCGATCAGTGCCTGGTTGGACGTTTTCGGCTGGCCCGGCGAGCAGGCGCTGAACAGTGACGAATATCAGCTGCTGGCACGCTGGCGCGAACTCCTTGAAGAAATTGCAGCGTATGAACACGTGCTGGGCAAGGTATCCATCGCAGAGCTGCTGCGTCTGCTGGAGAGGCTTTCCGCGGAAGCGCGCTTCAAGCCCGAGTCTGATCGCTGCGCTGTGCAGGTGCTGGGCGTTCTCGAGGCGGCGGGGCTTGAGTTCGACAGACTCTGGGTCTGTGGTTTGCATGACGGCGTCTGGCCACCGGCCCCGTCACCGACGCCATTTTTGCCCTATGCGCTGCAGCGCGCGCAGGGCATGCCGCATAGCTCATCCGCCAGGGAGTTGACGATTGCGGGACTTCAGCTCAAGCGATTGACGGCAAGCGCTGACGAGGTCGTCCTGAGCTGGCCAGCGAAGGAGGGCGATCGTGAACTGCGCCAAAGCCCCCTGATAGAAGTGTTTGGGGAAGACGCGGTGACCGAGGCGGATGCCGAACAGCGCTTTCAGCGCGACGTCAGCCTGTTCGAGGCGCGCCCGGGTCTGGAAAAGATCAGCGATGTCTCGGCGCCCGGATTGACGGCGGCCGAGGCAGGTAAAGGCGGCGCACGGGTGCTTGAGCTGCAGGCCTGGTGCCCGTTTCGTGCGTTCGCCGAATTGCGCCTGCGCGCGCGGCCGATGGCCCAGCCTGCGGCAGGCATCGATGCGATTAATCGCGGCAGCATCGTGCATGACAGCCTGCATGAGTTATGGCGGGCCCTGGGCGGCAGGGACACGCTTGAGCGTCTCGCGCCGGCGGCGCGTCGCGCCCTGGTGAAGAAGAGCATAGCCAGCGTGATGCAGCCGCTTGAGATCGACGCAGATGCGCTCATGCGGCGCCTGCTTAAACTCGAAAGCCGGCGGCTTGAAAAGCTCATCGGCGAGCTACTGCTGCTCGAGTTGCAACGGCCATCCTTCAAAGTGGAAATGCTGGAACAGCGCAGGGTGGCCAGCATCGGGCCCCTGCAGCTTCGCACCCGTCTCGATCGCCTGGATATCCTTGGCGACGGAGGACGGTTGCTGATTGACTACAAGACTGGCAATGCAACGCCGGGTCACTGGTTCGGGAGTCGCCCGCGAGCACCGCAATTGCCGCTCTATGCCGTTGGGCTGGGACTGGAGGATATCCGCGGCCTCGCCTTTGTGAAAGTCAGATCGGCGGGCGTGCAGTTCACGGGCGTCTGTGCGGCTGCCGACGGTATGCCGCCCGGCGTGAAGCCGCCGACCCGCACTCAGCTCGCTGACCAGGGCGTCAGTGACTGGCAGGCTCTGATGAATGACTGGGGCGACAAGTTGGGCCGTCTGGCAAGCGAGTATCAGCAGGGAGCGAGTCGCGTTGATCCGCTGAGCAACGCCTGCCGATACTGCCATCTGCAAACCTTGTGCAGAGTCGATGAGCGGCTCGATCTCGGGGAGTTGTCACAAGATGTCTGAAGCAAGCACAAGAGTTGCGGACCACAGCAGTCGCCAGGCTGCACTGGACGTCGGCCAGTCGGTGATCGTCCAGGCGCCGGCCGGATCAGGCAAGACCGAACTGCTCATTCAGAGATTTCTCAAACTGCTCGCGCTGGTCGATCATCCTGAAGAAGTGCTTGCCATCACGTTTACGCGCAAGGCGGCGGGAGAGATGCGAGACCGGCTGCTGAGCGCCTTGCACAGCGCAGCCACTGAGGAGATCCCTGAGAGTGAGCACGAAGCACAGACCTGGCAGCTGGCAAGGGCCGTGCTTGACAGAGATGCGCTTCATCACTGGCATTTGACCGAGCACCCTGCGCGCCTGAGGATCATGACCATAGATGCGCTGAACGCCGTGCTCACGCGGCAGATGCCGCTGCTGGCGAGAGCGGGCGCGAGCCTGGATGTGTCGCCGGTGCCGAAGGTTTTCTACGATGAGGCAGCGATCGCCACGCTCGAAATGGTCGCAGAGCCGTTTGCCAGCAGGCCGGCGCTGGAGACCCTGATCGGGCACCTCGACAACAATCTGCAGAGCGCGGCCAGTCGTATTTCCGAGATGCTGGCCCGTCGCGAACAGTGGCTGCGACACCTCCTTGCGGGTGGCGGCGGATCGCTGGACAGGCCAGGAATGGAGCGCGCTATTCGGGCCCTGGTACGCAACGAGCTGCGGGGCCTGCGCGAAAAATTTCCCGCGGGCGCGCTGCAGGCGCTGGTGCAGCAGGGCAGGCAGAGCGCGGAGGTTCTGGCCAGGGTCGGCAGAGAATCGGCCGTACTCGCACTCGCCGAGGGTCGGGAGCCTGCGTGCGAACAGAGCGATCTGGCGCTCTGGAAAGGCGTGGCGGAGCTGCTGCTGACTTCCACGCATACCTGGCGGCGGCAATGGACGATCGTCGTCGGCTTCGAGCCTGGCAAGAAAGACCGCAAGGATGAGCTGGCTGACCTGGTCACTCAGCTCAGTGGTGATGAAAGCCTGCGCGAAGCCCTGGAAATTGTGCGCGGCCTGCCGGTCGAACCATTGTCGGAGATGCAATGGCAGGCCCTGCACGCGTTGCTCGAAGTTCTGCCGCTGGCTGCGGCGCAGCTTGAGCTTGTGTTTCGTCGCCACGGGCAGGTGGACTACACGGCGGTCGCACGCGCCGCGCTTGATGCGCTGGGTGGGCCCGACATGCCGACCGATCTCGCGCTGGCGCTTGACTATCGCATTCAGCACATTCTGGCCGATGAGTTTCAGGACACCTCGGCGAGTCAGTACGAACTGCTCTCAAGGCTGACGGCGGGCTGGACGCCGGGTGATGGCAGGACGCTGTTTTGTGTCGGTGATCCGATGCAGTCGATTTATCGATTCAGGGAGGCGGAGGTCAGCCTGTTTCTCAGGGCGTGGGATGAGGGCATCGCTGGTCTGCCGCTTGAGCCAGTTCGGCTTTCGGTAAATTTCCGATCCCAGCAAGGGGTTGTTGACTGGGTGAACCAGTCGTTTCCCGGGATCATGCCTGCAGAAGTTGACCTGCAAACAGCCGCCGTGCCGTTCACCCGCTCCGATCCGTTCCACCCGCCGCTCGCGGGTCAGGCGGTGCAGTTTCACCCGCTCATCGACGGGCATACGCAGGACGAGGCAGATCGGGTCGCCGAGTTGGTCCTGCAGGAGCGGGCGGCCAATCCCGATGCTGACATCGCTATTCTGGTCAGCGGGCGCAAGCACCTGCAGGACATCGTGCCCACCCTGCGCGCCGCGGGCCTCGCGCCACAGGCGGTGGAGATTGAACACCTTGACCGCCGGCCGGTCGTTCACGACCTCGTTGCGCTCACCCGGGCCATGCTGCACCGGGGCGACCGGACCGCCTGGCTGTCTCTTTTGCGGGCCGCATGGTGTGGTCTCACGCTGGCCGATCTCCATGCGCTGGCTGCGGATAGTCCGACCCTGACGGTCCCTGAATTGCTGGCAGACGCAGGTCGCGTATCTTGCCTCAGCGCCGATGGCCAGGCCCGGGTGAGGCGCTTTGTCGACGCGCTCTGGCCAGTGCTGGCGGAGTCAGGTCGCCGCCCGCTAAGGAGGTGGGTGGAGGGCGCCTGGAGGAGGCTGGGGGGACCCGCCTGCCTGGATTTGCCCGCTGACCTCGACAATGCTCAGGCGTTCTTTGCGCTGCTCGATACGGTAGAGAAGGGGGGTGTCATTGAAGACCCGGTGGTGCTGGATGAACGCCTCTCCGAGTTATATGCGATGCCGGCCCGCGATGCGGACAGCAAGCTGCGACTGATGACCATCCACAAAGCCAAAGGCCTGCAATTCGACGTCGTGATTGTGCCCGGACTCGACAGGACGGGGGGGAGAGAGGAAAGGCGCCTGCTCAGCTGGATGGAGTTTCCGCGTGCAGGCGGCGAGATTGATCTTGTTTTGTCTCCGCTGGCCGGGTCAGCCGAGGGTCGGGATCCGCTGCACGATTATCTGCATGGCCTCGAACAAAGGCGCAGATTGCTGGAGCAGGGCCGACTGCTGTACGTGGCCGTGACCCGCGCCAGGCAGCGTGCTCACCTTCTGGGGCGGGCGCGCACAACGGAGAAGGAAGGTGAAAGCGTACTGACCGGGCCAAAAAAACGCAGCATGCTTGCGACCTTGTGGCCTGTTGCCCAAGCGTACTTTGATTCTGCACTTGCAGCTGTTGATCCCAATGAGGGCGAGCGGCGCAGGCAACACAATACGCCTGAATCCGACCAGTACCTGTGGCGGATGCCCCTTGCATGGCAGTTGCCTGAGCCGGACCCCGGGATCCGACCACAGACCAGGATTCAGCCGCAGCGCCTGGTGAGCGAAGAAGCAATCAGTTTCGACTGGGCCGGTCAGACCGCGCGTTACATCGGAATTGTGGTCCATCGGGCGCTGCAGCAGATTGCACAATCGGGTACCTCAGAATTGCAGCTACTGGTCAGGGTAGCCCGCGCTCAGCTGCTGGAAATGGGCGTGCGCGCGTGTGATCTTGATCAGGCCAACACGCTGGTTGAATCAGCAATACGCAACAGTCTGGAGGACAGGCGGGGGCAGTGGGTGCTTGCCGCTACGCACTCCTCTGCACAGAGCGAACTGGCCCTGACCGCGGTTGAGGGCGGCGTCATGAAGAGCTTCGTGTTGGATCGGACGTTTGTGGATCAGGACGGGCTGCGCTGGATCATCGATTTCAAAATCGGCGTCCACGAAGGTCGCGACAAAGACGCGTTCTTTGATCAGGAGGTGGCAAGATACAAGGCGCAGTTGGCACGCTATGCAGCCGTAATGGCGCTATACGATGTGCGACCCATTCGCAGCGCGTTGTATTTCCCGCTCTACCGAGGATGGCGCCAGTGGGATCCTTTTGCGGCTTGAGATTTCAGAAACAGGCGCGGTGAGCGCCCCGCGTTACAGGCAATCTCTTCGTTCAATAACGCGCTTGCCGTCTGCACCCGCCGGACCCAGATAGGCGAGCACTTTCTGCAATTCTGCTTTTGCCCCAGGTTGCAAGGCCGCAGTGCCGTCCAGCTCGTAGCACCGGTCTTCCTTCAGAACCAGCTGTGCATCGATGGCAAGTCCGCCGGCCGTGTCAGCAATGGTCCCCCGGACTGGCGGCATGTCCGCTTCTGCAAAAGTGACCTCAAATGAGCCGAGAGCAAGCGGGGGTTGTGCCGCGAGAAAGCGCAGATTTTCAATTGCGACGCTCCCGGTTGCCGTCACCGGCCAGCCGTTGTCCAGCTCCAGGTCCGTCAGATTGAACTCTGCGGCGCCATCAAAAAAGCCGGTAGGCGCCAGGTTATCGAAGGCCCTTATTGAGACCTTGCCGCGCAGCGAGCGCAGGTGCGTATGCCCGTTCATACGGACTCCGGCGATGCCCGTCACCGGCAGTCCCTGGACGCGCGTGTCAAAGGAGTACGAAAGTTCGCCTGACAGCAGGCCGAAGAGCCGAAAATTCCAGCTTGTTTCTCCGAAGTTAAGTCCACCTGCTGCGAGCTGGCGAGCGCCGCCATTCCATACGGTGCCGGTCACGCCCGCCATTTTGACGGCATTTGCCGGCAGCCAGCCGTAGGCGACGCCGGCAGGCAGGCCTGCCACGAGAAACACAAGGAATGCGCCGAGGCCGACCAGTACAAAAGCGTATCCACGCAGCAAGGCAGCGCCCCCGTCAGTCGCTTGTGCGAACCAGGGTCAGACTGGCATTGACTGTGCCTTCCACCTGGGATTTGTTCAGCGTCGCACTGCTCAGCGCCAGCCCGTGGGCCGACTGCAGGTCGGCCAGAAAGTCCACCAGGCTATTGAAGGGTGCGCCTTCAAAGGTCACCCTGATCGCGTTGTCGCCGTCCGGCTGATTGCGCTTGAGAAACGTCGCAAGGGCCGCGTTGCTGCTGCTGCGGTCAATGACTACGACCAGTGGCTGTCCCGCCGACGCGATGCGGCTGCCACCCAGCCTGCTCACTTCGCCGCGCGCGTTCTCAATCATCTGGAGATCGAGGGTCTTTTCGGCCACCCGTGCCCGCGCATTGGACGTTGCGCTGAATAATGGCTGCAGCAGCAGGTACAGCACCGTTGCCAGGACGACTACTGCACCCAGCGATACAAGTATGCGTTCGCGTTCCTGCAGGCTTTCGAACCATTGCTTCAGGGCGTCCATCATGCACCCACCCGTTGCAACTGGATGCGCCCTTCGACTTCCTGACCAGACGGGTTGGCAGATTCCAGCACGACCACGAAAGCGCCAGCCTGTTCCATGTTCTGCCGGATGCGCTCAAGAACCTCGACACTGGGCACGAGAATTTTCAGATCCAGCACGCCGTTTCTGAAGCTGGCCGACTCAATGCGACCATTCCAGTCACCCTGGCTTGCCTCTGACAATGCGCCGAGGGCGTCAAGGAACACCGGGTCAGTGTTTCCGGCTTGGGATCGCATGGCACTCAGAAGACTGCGCACCTGATTTGCGGGGTCCCCGCCCAGCGGCACATCCGGGAAGACCTCTTCGAAGACGGTTCGCATTTTCAGATCAAGCGCCTGTTCCTGCTTGCGCAGCATCAGCAATTCCAGCCCTTGACCACCGAGGCCCACCAGCAGCACTGCGGCAGCCAGGATTGCAACCCAGCGCCAGGGTTTCCAGAGTTTTTCGGGACTGCCGCGTGGCGCAAACTCACCTTGTCGCAAATTGGTGGCCTCGCGTGCAAACATTCCCGCTGCCAGGTGCGCCAGGCTGCCATCAACCATGACCCGGGAGTTGAGTCCCGGCAGCTGCCCGGAAAGAAACTCGAGCAACTCGGCGTTACGGTCATGGGCTTCCCGCGTCAAATAGAGATTGATGGGCTTCGATACAGATTCTGTTTCGCCCATGTGTACGCCGGACAGTTCCAGTACCTGGTCCAGGCCCATGCCTTCAAAAACCAGTTCCAGACCCTCCGGACCATGCACATGGATTAACTCGCCATCCACAATGACCGTGTAGCCATCGGGCGTGTCGGGAACGCAAGACGAATCTGAAACGATGATCTGCGGTCGCAGGCCGACGTTTTCCATTAAGGCCAGCCACCTGCGCATGTTGTCGCGCGCGGTGACGGCTACCGGAATCAAGTCGTTACTGCCGCGCTTGCCGAGCGCGAAATGCAGGTTCTCGACGTCATCTGCAAGCTGGTCTTCAAGCGCGTATGGCACAGCCTGCCTGAGCTTGCTGCCACTCCGCACGGGGACGCGCGCATGGGTATGGACGATCTCAGTGCCCGGGACAATCAGGACCAATTTGCGTTGGGCGGCTTTTCCGGCAGCCTCCGTGAGCTGCCCGGATTGCGTCAGACCTATGCGTCTGCCGCCCGCGTCGGTCGTTATCCAGCTGACCTGGTCGGCCGCGTCAGGCGAGAGTCGAATGAACAAGTACTCGGACATGCTGCTACTCACTACCGAAATTACGCAACACGGCTCTGACAGACCCTGCGTCGCGGGCCAGCAGACTGTACATGCTCTGTTGATTCGTGCCAACAGTGACGCGCACAAACGCGCGAAAATAGTTGCTGTTGAGGCTTAGCTCCAGCGGGTCGGCGTTCTCAGCAAGATTGAGGAACTCTTCCATCGTAACGAAGCCGTCTTCCGGCCGATTCTCAATGATACTCTCGGCGTCGGCCGGGCTGATGTCCGGGATCATCGCGTACAGGACGGGCGCGCTGGTCGTATTGACATTGACCCGCGTGCCGCCAGGCAACGCTGTGACATAAGGCGTGATGGCCGCAAAAAACTCACGATTGAAACCCTCTACTGCGAGCAACTCCGTGGTCGTGGTAATCGGGCCGTTGGCAGCACGGTAAGGGACTCTGCGGGCAGAATACACGGGATCCTCAGCGCCATCCGGGAAATCTGGGCTCCTGGTCCGGATCCAGCCAGTCTGCTGTTGTTCCGGCCAGTTGTGGCGGCAATCCAAGCCCTTCCAGCAGACGCTGAAACTGCTCGAACGCCCGTTCGTTAATCTGCCCGTCTGGTTGTATGAGGTTGTTGAGATTGAATCGCCCCTGCAGGTCCTCAATCTGTCCGCCCAGCGTGCCACCATCGATGGGCAGCAGGGGCAGTTCGGCTGCCCACTCTTCTCCCAGGTTGTCGGTTTCGGGGGACTCTTTAGCATCGCGCCTGAGAATATCAGCCGCCCAGTCTTCTGCGCCTAACGCATACAGGCGTGCCTGGTCGTTCAACAACAGGTTGGATGACCGCTTGATGTAAAGAAAACCGTCGAAATAAATACTGGTGGCAATGATGGTGGCAATGGCCACTATCAGAATTGCGGTGATCAGTGCGATGCCGCGCTGCTTCATTCCGGTGGGCGGCAGAGTGCGGGGCAGGCGCATGTCAGCGAAGAACCTCGATCAGGCGGGTAATTGATCCATATCGTTCATCCGCGAACTGCAGAACGATTTCTATGGCGCGTGGCCGCATCTCAAGCTGGGCCGCTGGTGCGGCGTCCGGATCAGGCCAGCCGTTCAGCCAGTCGCCGTCAGACTTCATAAACCTGAGGTCGAATTCTTCTATGTTTTCCAGCAGCGTAAACTCAAGCGGTTCGTTTGGCTGTATCCGGTCCAGCACGTTCCAGTGGCTTCTGATCAGCTTGCCGTCTTCCAGTCGATAGGCCACGCGTTGCAGGCTGCTGCGTGGTGTGCCCAGCGGATTGCGCCAGCCGGCCCGGGTGAATTCGAGCGGATTGAATCGGCGCAAGTCGCCCAGGACCGCGGGCTGCAACGAGTCACCGAATTCCTCCCGCACTGGCCGCGGATGCAGCTGTTCCAGATCCATCTCTATCTGACGCAGCGCAAACTGGATGTTTGAGAGTCTCGACAGGCTGCGCTCAGACGCGATGCGCGCATTGATAACCTGGCTCAGTCCTGCATAGGACATCAGCGCGACCAGCGCAAAAATGGCCATGGCCACCATGAGCTCAATAAGCGTAAAGCCTCGTTGCGCGGTGTCTGAGCCGGACGTGCCACTCATGTTCCGTCACCCGCATCTTCGTCGTCGCCCGGCGAAGCGGGATCGTCGCCCGGAGTGCCCTGTAGGGTGCCTGCGCCACCCCGCCAGCTGCGGTCCGGGGCCGGTGCTTCCGGTTCCCCGACAAAAGCTGCGATCACTATCAGCGGATCGTCCGGAGCCTCAAGATATGAGACCGATACATCCAGGCGACGGAGTTTCTCAACCGGCGTCGCGCTGACCTCCGTAACGATCCGCCATTCCTGGTTCGCCATCTCTGTCTCATCGGTGCTCTTGCCAACTTCCGGCCAGACCAGGTCCAGTCGCAGTTCGGCAATGTGGTTCTGGGCGACCCAGTTGGCGAGCGTCTTGTCACGCAAATAAGCAGATGAATTGGCAATGCCGTTGATGGTGGTCAGGACGCCGGTCAGGCCGATAGCGATAATTCCGACCGCCACCAGAACCTCAATGAGCGTGAAGCCCCGACTCCCTCGAGAAACTGCGCGTTGTTCAGAAGCCAAGAGTCGTCCGCCTGTACTTCGGTCTGGCCATTGATCTGCGCCGTTACCGTAACCCGCGTCGTCGCAGACTCGCTTTCCAGCAGCAACTCAAATGGTGAGACCTCGCCGCTCGACAGAACAAACACCTGCGGCATGGTCGCCCGGATCAGGCACCGGCTCGTCCGGATTGCCCAGTTCGAAACCTGCGCCCTCAATCCACAGGGTAGCGCGAATGTCATCGGGGAATTGGCGTGCTCTCAGTACCGGATCAAAGTCGGCTGTCGTCCACTGATCGGTCAGGGGATCCAGGATCAGGAAACGAAAGTCGTTCTCGCCGATCTGCAGGCCCAAGGTCTCTTGTCTGCAGGATCGCTTCCTCGCGGGCGTACCTGAGCAGCGCCGAGAATCGCCGACCTTCTTCTTCGAGCTTTCGATCCATATTGGTAAACGATGTGCTGAGCAAAGCGGCGGCGATCAGCACACCGATGATCACCATGACGACCATCAGCTCCAGCAGCGTAAACCCCTGCTGCCGGAGGCGGCACTTGCATTGGAGGTGTCTGCAGCGAGATTTAGTTCAGATCCCAGTTGCCGATGTCGGCATCCACGCCGTCACCGCCGGGCTGCCCATCCGCGCCGAGGGAGTAAATATCGATCTCGCCGCGGGCGCCCGGATTGAGATACTGAAAAGGATTGCCCCAGGGATCAGACGGCAGTCGCGGCATGTAGCCGTCCTTTTTGTAGTTGCGTAACGATGAATCGGCTGGGGGGCGGTGACCAGCGCCTCGAGACCCTGATCCGTGGTGGATACTTGAAGTTATCGAGCCGATACATGTTCAACGCCGTTTCAATAGTGCGGATCTGCTGTTTCGCCGTCACCACTCGCGCCTTGTCGGGGTTATCCATGACTCTCGGCACCACGATGGCCGCAAGAATGCCCAGGATCACGACGACGACCATGATTTCGATCAGGGTAAAGCCGCGGGACCGGCGCGTAGGTTAGAATTCATCAGCTGTATTCCTGCTTGGATTCCGGGCTGGCGAAGAATGTGCGATGGCCAGCGATTTCAAGCGCCTATGATAACAAATTTAGGCAGCGCATCATGCATCGCGGTTTGTTAGATTATGTTAAAGACCCTGAAGTTCGAAGCGGGCCGCGACCTGCCCGCGATCGGTCTCGCCCGGATTGACGATTGCGATCGGGCTGGCCGGCGCAGCCTGGCCGCGATTGCCCTGCGCTTTGAGCGGCTGGCAATCATCGACGACGGGCAATGGTGGCGGCTGGTCAGCGGTCATTTCGTGCACCTTGGGTGGCCCCACCTCTGGCTGAACCTTGCCGGCTGCCTGCTGGTCTGGTTCCTGTTCCGGCGAGATTTCAGGCTCGTCCAGTGGCTCGCTGGTGGTCGCGCTCTCTCTGTTTTTCATGGACGCCGGTTTTCTGCTTCTGAATCCGCACTGCAATGGTACGTAGGCCTGTCAGGGCTGCTGCATGGCCTGTTCGCGGCGGGCATGCTCCGCTGGCTGCGTGACGGCAGCTGGGAGGCCTGGGTGATGCTGGCGATATTTGCCGCGAAACTCGCTGTGGGAACAGCTGGCAGGCCCGCTGCCGCTGACCAGCGAGTCCGCTGGTGGTCCGGTCATCGTTGACGCGCATCTTTATGGCGCGGTCGGCGGCGTGCTGGCGGCACTGCTATCGGCGCACGGGAGAAACGCGCGGCGCGCGTATAATGCGCGATCCCGGGCTGCACCAAACAAGAGGAGTTGTCGCAATGAAGCTTGCTTTCGTATTCCCGGGGCAGGGTTCGCAGTCGATTGGAGATGATGTCGGGCCTGGCAGAGCAAGTTTGCAGGTGGTCAAGGCAGACTTTTTCCGAGGCGCTCGGAGGTCCTGGCTTACGACCTCTGGAAGCTGATCCAGGAGGGGCCGGAAGACCGAGCTCAACCTGACCAGTCGCACGCAGCCGGCGATGCTCTGCGCAGGTGTCGCGACCTGGCGGTGCTGGCAGGAGACCAGCGCTGCTCGCCGGATTATCTGGCCGGTCACAGTCTCGGCGAATATACGGCCCTGGTCTGTGCTGGCGCAATCGATTTCGCGAGATGCAGTTGTCGCTCGTGGAGTTTCGTGGCCTGCGCCATGCAGGAGGCGGTGGCGGAGGCGCCGGCGCCATGGCGGCGATGCTCGGACTGGGTGACGATGCGGTGCGCGCGGTATGCGCCCGGGCCGCCGAGGGCCGAGGTGGTAGAGGCGGTCAATTTCAATGCGCCCGGGCAGGTGGTCATCGCCGGCGAGCGAGACGCAGTCGCACGGGCCTGGTATTCTGGCGAAGGAGGCCGGTGCGAAACGCTGCATCGAACTGCCGGTCAGCGTGCCGTCACACTGTGCCCTGATGAAAGGGGCCGCCGACCGTCTGGCCGAGGCGTCTCGGAAGGCATAACCGTGGTGCGCCCGGAAATTCCGGTTGTGCACAACGTGGATGTAGCGACGCATGAGAACCCGGCCGATATTCGCGCCGCGCTGGTCAGCCAGTTCTCGAGTCCCGTGCGCTGGGTCGAGACCATCGAGTGGCTGCGTGAAACAGAGGTGGACGGCTGTGCTGGAGTGCGGCCCGGGTAAAGTGCTGGCTGGTCTGAACCGGCGCATTGATCGTGCCATGGACGTCGTCGCACTGATAGATCCGGAAAGTTTCGAAAAAGCGGCCGAACTGACTGGCAAGGGGGATCTGATGTACGAAATCAGCTACTGAAGCAGGCGACTGCCCTGGTTACCGGTGCCTCGAGGGGCATTGGCGCGGCCATTGCCGAAACGCTTGGCAGGCCGGTGCCACCGTGATTGGTACTGCAACGAGCGAAGCAGGGCGCGCAGGCAATCGGCGAGCGGTTTTCCGGCACTTGGTATAACGGGCCGTGGCGCCGTCCTCGATGTCACGCACGGCGAATCGATAGAGGCCTTGATGGATGATATCAAGGCGGGCAGACGAGACGGTCGCACGATACTTGTCAACAATGCTGGAATCACGCGCGACAATCTGTTGATGCGCATGAAAACTGCCGAATGGGATGACATCATTGCGGCCAACCTGAGTTCCGTATTTCACATGAGCAAGGCCTGCCTGCGCGGCATGGTCAAGGCGCGCTTCGGCCGCATTGTCAATATTGCCTCGGTAGTCGGCGCTGACGGGCAATCCGGGCCAAGCGAATTATGCCGCCGCCAAAGCGGGCATGATCGGCTTCGCAAAATCGCTGGCGCGTGAGGTCGGATCGCGGAACATTACGGTCAACACGGTCGCGCCTGGTTTCATCGAGACCGACATGACGCGACGCTCTGAGCGATCAGCAGCGTGCGGCTTTGACCGGTCAGATTCCGCTGGACAGGCTGGGCAAGCCGCAGGAGATTGCGGCGGCGGTCCTGTTTCTGGCCTCTGATATGGCCAGCTACGTGACCGGAGAAACGCTGCACGTCAATGGCGGCATGTACATGCCGTGAGCTTATGGTGCAGCGCATGATCGACACAGCGGCCGATGTAGATTGCCCCTTGCGATTCACTTACAATGTCGACGTCAGTTATCCGTGCGGCCATGGTCGGCGGTATTATTTGTCCAGTGGCAGAGGATTTCAGAAACCATGAGCAATGTCGAAGAACAAGTCAGAAAAATCGTCGCGGAGCAGCTTGGGGTAAAAGAAGAGCAGGTCACGCCCGAGGCCGCGTTTGTTGATGACCTCGGCGCCGACTCACTGGACACAGTGGAACTGGTGATGGCACTCGAGGAAGAATTCGAGTGTGAAATCCCCGACGAGGAAGCCGAGAAGATCACGACCGTGCAGGCAGCCATCGATTACATCAAGGATCGCAAGGTCGACTGATTCATTTCGTGCATGCAGTGCCGTTGCCACGCGAGCGGCAACGGCACCTTTGTTTCTGAGTTGGCGTAATTTCAATCAGCTGAGGGCGTACAGTGTCTAAACGACGGGTTGTTGTCACGGGACTTGGCATTATTTCGCCGGTAGGCAACAGCGTGGCCGAGGCCTGGTCGAGCATTATTGCAGGACGCAGCGGCATCGCTCCGGTCAGCAATTTCGATGCCAGCCAGTTTCCCGTGCGGATTGCGGGTGAAATCCGCAATTTCGATATTGGCAAGTACCTGTCGGCAAAAGAAGCGCGCAAGATGGACCCGTTTATTCACTACGGGATCGCGGCCTGTCAGGAGGCGATGAGCGACGCCGGGCCTGGAGGTCACCGAAGACAATGCGGCGCGCATCGGTGTGGCGGTGGGTGCGGGGATCGGCGGCATCGGCACGATCGAAAAGAACGCCGCTGCGCTGCAGGCCGCGGGTTCGCCGCGCAAAGTCTCACCGTTTTTTGTTCCGGCCAGCATCATCAACATGATCTCCGGGCACCTCTCGATCCTGCATGGCCTGAAGGGCCCGAACCTGGCCGTGGTGACGGCCTGCACCACTGCGACCCACAATATCGGACTGGCGGCGCGGCTGATCCAGTACGGCGATGCCGACGTCATGTTTGCCGGTGGTGCGGAAATGGCCACGACGCCGTTGGGCATGGGCGGTTTCTGCGCGGCGCGTGCGCTGTCCACGCGGAACGACGATCCGGAAGGCGCCAGCCGGCCGTGGGATGCGGAGCGCGATGGCTTCGTACTGTCCGATGGTGCCGGCGTGCTGGTGGTGGAGGAGTACGAGCATGCCAAAGCGCGCGGCGCCACGATCTATGGCGAGATGCTCGGTTTTGGTATGAGTGGCGATGCGCACCACATGACGGCGCCGCCGGAGGACGGTGAGGGCGCTCGGCTGTGCATGACTAATGCACTGCAAGATGCAGGGATTGCGGCCGAAGACGTCGACTACATCAACGCGCACGGCACGTCGACGCCAGTCGGTGACCTGGGCGAGACGATCGCGATCAAGCGAGCATTTGGCGACCATGCGAAGAAACTCGCGGTCAGTTCGACAAAGTCGATGACCGGGCACCTGCTCGGCGCGGCGGGCGGTGTCGAGGCCGTGTTCTCGCTGCTGGCGATCCGCGACGGCATCTTGCCGCCGACCATCAATTATCAGAATCCGGATCCGCAGTGCGACCTTGACTACGTGCCGAACGAGGCGCGCGACAAGAACATCAGCATCGCGCTGTCCAATTCCTTCGGATTCGGCGGAACCAACGGCACGCTGGTGTTTGGCAGGTCGCCGTGACCGCGATGACTGTCGCGCAGATCAGCAGCTGACGTCAGCTGACTCCGCTCCAGCGATATGGCGAGCCATTACCAACTCGAAATTCACGAGTTACCGCAACTCGATGATCTGCTGCGTGCTGCATGAGTGCAATCCGCGCCGCTATCCGTTCCTTGCCGAAAGTGCCGCCCACGGCACACTGCAGGGTCGCTTCGACATCCTGTTTGCGTTTCCGGGACGCTGGCTACGGTTGGATTCCGCGCGGGCCGCCGGCAGAGCGCCCGGATTTCCTTGATGCGCTCGATGAATGGTGGGCCCAGGAGCGTGGCGAGGTCGGGACAGGATCAGCGCTTTTGGCCCTTTCGGGGTGGGTGGTTTGTCTACCTCGGGTACGAGCTGGCCGGGCAGGTGGAGCCGGTGCTGCGGCTCAGGGATTTCCAGGGCATGCCCGTTGCGTTCGCCTGCCGGATTCCGGCCGCCGTGATCCGGGATCGCGTGACGGGGCGCACCGTGTTCCTGGCCGAGGACAGGCATCAATTGATCCGGGCATCGTGCTGGAGGACCTGCGCCGCTGCGCAGCCCGGCCAGTCACACGGCGGCATACTGGGTGGCGAAGTTGAGCGCCGCCGCCCGGGCCCTACCTGGAAGCGGTGCGAAAAGCCCAGGACTACATACAGGCCGGAGATATTTTTCAGGCCAATCTGGCCAGGCAATGGCAGGCGGAGCTGGCTGCAGATGTCCGTGGGCGGTGACCTCTATCGCCGCCTCAGGCACAGCAACCCGGGGCCATTTTGCGGTCTGGCCGAGTGGGATGACTGGTCAGTCGTAAGCTCGTCCCCGGAGCGTCTGCTGCGAATTGAAGGAGGGCAGGGCCGAGACCCGCCCGATAGCCGGTACGCGTCCGCGCGGTGCGCATGCCGTGCAGGACCGGGCGCTGACGCTGGAACTCATCGGGCATCCGAAAGAGCGTGCCGAACATGTCATGCTTATCGATCTCGAGCGCAATGATCTGGGTCGCATTTGTGTGCCCGGTACTGTCGAGGTCAATGAAATGATGGTGATAGAAACTTATGCACATGTGCATCACATCGTCTCCAATGTGCAGGGGCGCATGCGCGAATCGGTCACCCCCGGTGAGGCGATTCGTGCGGTATTTCCTGGCGGGACGATTACGGGTTGCCCGAAGGTGCGTTGCATGCAGATTATCTCCGAACTGGAAGCCGCGCCCAGGGGGCCTTACACCGGCTCGATGGGTTACCTGAATCGCGATGGCAGCCTCGACCTCAACATCCTTATACGCACGTTGGTTCGTCGTGGCCGCGGGCTTGTATTCAGCGCGGGTGCCGGCATCGTCGCGGATTCCGAGCCTGACAGGGAACTCGAGGAAACAGAGCGCGAAGGCGCGTGGGCTGATCAACGCAATCGTCACGGCGGCGCAATGAAGGCTCTGGTGAACGGAATCGTCTGCGACAGCGTGGCTGCCGAGGATCGCGGTCTGCACTACGGCGACGGCGTGTTCGAGACGATGGCGGTGATTGATGGCCAGGCGCGCTATTTTTCGCGGCATATGCGCAGGTTGGCGAGGGGCTGCGAGATACTGGGCATGCCGGCTCCGGAGCAGGATTTGCTGGCCCGGGAAATTCGCCAACTCTGTCCCGGTTCCGGTCGTGCGGTTGTGAAACTCATAGTGACCCGAGGGCAGGGTGAGCGTGGCTATGCGCCACCGCAATGTCCTGCTCCAACGCGAATCTTGCTTAGCTACCCCTGGCCTGACGACGAGTGCGGCGAGCGGCGCGAGGGGATTACAGTCCGGATCTGCGCGATGCGACTCGCGCTGAACGAATCGCTCGCGGGCGTCAAGCACCTTAATCGGCTGGAGCAGGTGCTGGCGCGCGCTGAATGGACGCGATCCGCGAGGTTGGCGAAGGCCTCATGTTCGATAACGACGGGTACCTGGTGGAGGGCGTGCACAGCAATGTCTTCCTGGTCAGCGGTGGCCGGCTGCGCACACCGCTTCTCGATCGCTGCGGGGTTGCCGGTATCATCCGCGAAAGAGTGCTGGAGATCGCTCGTGAAGACGGCATCGCCACGGAATGCTGCCGGCTTGACCGTGATGACTTGCGTGCGGCAGACGAGGTTTTTCTTACCAATACGCTCTCGGGTATCGTGCCCGTCACCCGTGTGGATCAGCAGCGCTTCGCCGTCGGCGCCATGACCCTGCGATTGCGCGACTGATTGTCCAAGGATGCAGAGGCGTGAGAAAGCTGCTGACCATTCTGGCCGCTCGTCGCAACGCTGGCAGCGCTGCTTGCCGCGCATTGGCAGGCCTGTGGATCCATCGCTATATGCAGCAGCCGTATCACTGATGGGTCAGGAGATCGACGTTCGTGGTCGAGCCTGGCAGCAGGCTGCGCCAGGTCGCCAATAAGTTGCATGCAAGACGGCCTGATCAGCGAGCCTGAGTTCTTCCTCTGGTACAGCCGTTTGCTGGGCAAGGCCGGCGACCTTGCAGGGCTGGTGAGTACAGAATACAGCCCGGGCACATCGCCCGCGGGGCTTGCTCGAGCAGCTCGTATCGGGTGAGGTGATACTGCATTCGCTGACCATCGTCGAGGGCTGGACGTTTGCCCAGATGCTGGCCGCGGTGCGGGCGCATCCGGCCGTTACGCCCACCGTGGCCGGCGCAGCACCGGAAAGCCTGATGGCTGCCCTGGGTGTGCCGGGGCTGCATCCGGAGGGTCGGTTCTTTCCCGATACCTACCGATTTCCTCGCAACACCCGGGACGTACACGTCTTGCGCCAGGCTTTCATGCTTATGCAGCGCAGGCTGGACGATGCCTGGGCGCAGCGCCAGTCGGATCTGCCGCTCGCGGGCCCCTATGAGGCGCTGGTGCTGGCATCGGTCATCGAGAAGGAAACAGCGCTCGATTCAGAAAGACAACAAATCGCCGGCGTATTCATCAGGCGCCTGCTGCGCGGCATGCGTCTGCAGACCGACCCCACGGTTATTTACGGATCTGGGTGAAGCCTATGATGGCAACCTCACGCGTCGCGACCTGACGCGCGATACCCCTTACAATACCTATACTCGGGCGGGCTTGCCGCCGACGCCGATTGCCCTGCCCGGCGAGGCGTCTCTGCTGGCTGCCGTGCAGCCCGACGACGGCGACTCACTTTACTTTGTGGCGACTGGCGAAAGTAACGGCAGTCACTATTTCTCAGCGACGCTTGACGAGCACAACAAGGCTGTCAGCCGATACCTGGAAACCCTGAGACAACGCGGAAAAGACTGATGGCATTGCACAAAGCAGGGAGGTTTATCACCGTCGAGGGAATCGAAGGTGTCGGCAAGTCCACCAATCTGGCGTTCATGGAACGCGTGCTGGAGGAAGCCGGGCAAAGTGTCGTAGTGACCCGGGAGCCGGGCGGTACGCCACTGGCCGAAAAGATCCGTGAAGTCTTAATTGACCCGGGACATCCGCCCTGTACCCCTGATACCGAATTGCTCCTGATGTTCGCGGCCCGGGCTGAGCACCTTGCGGGAAAAATATGCCCGGCGCTGGCACGCGGTGAATGGGTGTTGTGCGATCGTTTTACGGACGCCACCTACGCCTACCAGGGCGCCGGGCGCGGCATTGATACGGCGCATATCAAGGCGCTGGAGGAATGGTTGCAGGACGGCTTGCGGCCCGATCTCACTATCGTTCTCGATGCGAGCGTGGAAGTGGGTATGAAGCGCGCCGGCAAGCGTGGCGAGCTGGACCGGTTTGAGCAGGAACAGCGCGGATTTTTCGAGCGGGTTCGCAAAGCCTATCTCGACATTGCGCGCCGGGAGCCCGGGCGGGTCCGGGTTGTGAACGCTGAGCGGGCGTTGCCCGATGTACAGGCCGCACTGCGGGTGCTGATGGTAGAACAACTGCAACATGTCCGACACTGACCAGGACCTGCCGTGGCTGCGTGAGCCGTTCGCCGCGCTGGCGGAGGCAATGGCGTCCGGGCGCTTGCCTCACGCGATCCTGATCGAGGGCGTTGATGGAGTCGGCAAGGCCGCACTGGCAAGCCGTCTGAGTGCGGCCCTGCTGTGCTCTGAGCCCGATTACGGGCGCCGGCCTTGTGGAAAGTGCAAGGCTTGCAGGCTGTTTTCAGCCGACACTCATCCGGATTTTCGGGCCCTTGAGCCCGAAGAGGGAAAACAGGGTATTGGCATCGACCAGGTGCGGGACCTGATCTCGGCGCTGGTGCTGACGGGGCAGCTCAGCACAGCTCGAGTCGGGCTGATCACGCCCGCCCACAGCATGAGTCGCGGGGCAGCAAACAGTCTTTTGAAAACGCTTGAAGAGCCTCCTGCAGGTACCACTATTATCTTGCTGACCAGTCGGCCTGCCGCGTTGCCAGCTACGGTGCGCAGCAGATGCCAGGGTATCAAGGTGAGCAGTCCATCTGCGGACGTGGCGCTGGACTGGTTATCACGCAGGACGCCGCGGTGGACTGGGCGCCCTTGCTGAGTCTCGCCGGGGGCGCGCCTTTGAAGGCGCTGTCGTTGATGGAAGCGGGGCATGCTGGCCTCGATGCCCGGCTCACCAACGATCTGTGCAACATCCTGCGTGGCCGATCCGATCCGCTGCAGGTTGCTGACAGCTGGGAAAAGACCGGTGCGGCACTTTGCCTGGACTGGGTATATCACCAGGTGTTGCGTCTTGCCCGGGCCAGAGCGCTCGGCGGCCCTCCGCAAGGGGTCTTGCAAAAGGCGGGTCAGAAACATAGACTTGGAATTATTGTTCGGATACGCTGACGAGCTAATCAGGGCGCGAGCGATTCTTGACACCGCGGTAAACAAGCGGTTGCTGCTTGAAGAGCTGCTCGTACCCTGGACGCGCGGACTGAAAACAGACTCTGACAAAAGACAGGCAGAGACGGCATGACCAAACCAGGCATACTGACCTTGACGATTAAGGATAAGAGCGCGCTCTACCTGGCCTACATGCCATTTGTGAAGAACGGCGGACTTTTCATCCCGACCAATACCGAATACCGGATCGGCGATGAGGTCTTCATGTTGCTCAATCTGATGGGCGAAGAAGAGAAGCTGCCGGTGGCCGGGAAAATCATCTGGCTGACGCCGAAGGGTGCACAGGGCAAGCGTTCGGCAGGCATTGGCGTTCAGTTCAGTGATCAGGACCGCGGCATGACGCAGAAGAAGATTGAAACCTATCTCGCTGGTGCGCTGGGTGGCGACAAGAGAACGCACACGATGTAGGGGAGCGTCTGGTTTCGGGAAGCTGTTCCGACCGGAAGCGGCAATGCCGCATGAAATTATTCTTTTATGGCCCCGGACATGGTCAGGCCGCCTTCCAGAACAAAAGAGTCAATACCGCGCTCATTCAGCACATAGGCGGCTGCCGAGCTCCTTCGGCCGGTGTCGCAGCACACTACGTAACGGGTATCCGGATCCAGGGTCCGTAATTTCAGTCTGATGAAATAGAGCGGGATGTTGATAGCGCCTTTCAGGCTGAAATTCTCGAATTCGCTGGGCAACCGGACGTCCAGCCACTTGCCGCCGTCGGCCACGATTTTTTCGGCTTGCTCGAGATTGACCCATTGGAGCATGGGCTCATTGAGCAGTGTGTTGAAGTCCTCCTTTCCAAGCCTCATCAGGGTGCCGTCCATGAGCATAGTGACGGTTGCATTACGCTTGGCTTCTGATATCAGTGCTTCCTCGCCGAAGCTGTCTCCCACGCGCAGCTCGGCCAGCTTGATGCCATCCTTATTGAGGGGCGTTTCGCGGGTGACGGCACACCGCCCGCTGGTGATGACATAGAAGTAGTCACCCTCGTCACCTTGCTTGATAACGGTATCGCCGGTTTTATAGCTGACGCGTTGCATGCGCATGAAGATCGCCTGGATATTAGCCGGCGGAATCTTGTGAAATGCCTTGGTCTGAAGGAGCGTAGTCATCCAGTCATCGTCTTCGCTGACGACTTCCTGTGAGCGCAGTTCACTTACTTCGTAAGAGCCAGTCTGGTCCCAGGTCAGCATGACATCGAGCAGGTCGCTGTCGATCGTGATGAAGTCGACTGGCGTAGCGGCACGGGCAGTCAGCTTTGCGCGGCAGGACCGGCGCCAATGGATGACGGGCCTCCGAGCGAGTCGGCGGTGATGGATTTCACCACTTTGTCCTGTTGGTTCACGAGTTCCACCTGGCCGCTCAGCAGGTACAGCGTCACCTTTTCATCATCACCAGCCTCGAACAGGGTGTCCCCCGCGGGCAGCGACTTGAGTCGCGTCTTCCTGACCAGCGCCTCGAGGTTATCCTGCTTGAGCCCGTCCAGCGGGGAGAACGACTTGAGTCGCCGGGGTGTGATGTTTTTGTCCGTCATTAATCGTGGTATCCGCGTCTTCTGCAAGGCCAGGGTTGATGCATTTGCGAATTCGGCTGGGACCCGCTGGCCAAAATCCGCTGAAGTTTATCACAATGAGCTTGTGGGCCTATAGCCAAAACGGCACGACTCACTGCTCCGCGGTGGCTGGCTGCTGTGGCACGGGCCTGGGCCTGCGGTGATCATCGATATGGACGTAGGTGATTGCCGCCGTTGCTACCGGGAATGAAGGTGCCGGCCTCCGAGCCGGGCCGCTCGACCTGGATATCCACTGCCACAGACATTGAGGTGCGGCCCACATGGCGCAGCTCGCAGAAAAAGGTCACGACGTCGCCTACAAAGACGGGCTGCAGAAAGGTGAAATCATCCACAGACACCGTGACGACCTTTCCGCCCGCGCGCCGGTAGGCATGTATCGAGCCCGCGATGTCGGCATGCGACATGAGCCAGCCGCCGAAAATGTCACCCAGCCAGTTGGCAGTTTTGGAATCCGGCGGATCGACCGAGGGGGCGTCGGTGCCAAAGAGGCGGATGCCCTGGCGGCCCAGCTCGGCCGCCAGCGCCGGATCGGGATAGACGTAGTCGCGGAAAAAGCGGGTCGGGTCGGCGTGGCTGGCGCTGCTGCGCAGGAGCAGGCGGGGGGCGCGGGCCAGGTCGACGGCCGCAAAGTCGGCCGGGTAGAGCGGACCGGCCGGTTTATCCACCGTCACCACCTGCGCCGGCCCCCAATAAAGGGCGAGATCCATGCGATCCATCACCGTCGCCCCGTCCACGTAATGGTGGAACGCGTCGACATGGGTTCCGGTATGGGCGCTAAGGTGGAGCGAGGTCACATTGACGATTTCGCCCGCGGCCATCTGCGCCTGCGGCTGGAGCCGGAAACGGCGCATCGCCAGGCCATACGGCCAGCGTCGGGTCTAGTCTTCTTGTTATGTCAATCAAGGTCACGGGATTGAGCCTGCTTGGGGCCGCGCGGGCGGCAGGTTGGGTGTCAAACGTATGATAACCCAGGCGCGAACGGGATTCAATCGCACCCTCCCCTCCCGCGCGGCCCTAGATGAGGCGCCGCAACTTTTCACGCCCGGCCTACGCGACAGGCGCACCAATCGTGGGATAATAGCGGCTTAATTCAGATCTGCTATCGGGGACAGACGCATGAGATCAACACGTTGGCACCCTTTCTGGCTGCTGCTACCACTCCTGGCGCTATGCCTGCTGTTGCTGGACACCCAGCCCGGTCGCGCCGCGGATTATGTGCCGCCGGCGCCCATTGTCGATCAGGACGGCGCGGACGTCGAGACGCTGGGAGCGCCGCCCGCCGCCGCCAACCCCCTCTACCTGCCGGTGATCTTCAAGCCGCAGCCGCTTGTCTATGAGGTCCGTGCGCTGTGGGTTACGCGCTTCGACTGGACCTCGTTCGGCCAGCCCGCGTCGCGATCCAAAATCGACGAAATTGTCGCCAACGCCGCCTATGCCGGCTTCAACACGATCTATTTCCAGGTCCGCGGTACGGCCGACGCCTACTACACGCCCGGCCTGGAGCCCTGGGCGCAGCGGGTCAGCGGCGGCACGCTCGGCAGCCCGCCACCCGACCCCACCTTTGATCCCCTGGCCTACTTCGTGCAAAAAGCCCACGCGGCCAACATCCAGCTCCACGCCTATCTGAACATCTATCCCGTTTGGGACTGCGGCAGCGTGCCTCCGGCGACGACGCCGACCCATCTCTACTACCAGCTGCAGAACGCACACGGCAGCAGCTTTGGCCGCAACAACGGGCTGCAGTGGTCGACATCCTACGTGCGTTCACTGTGCCGGCTACCAGCGCGGCACGCCCGCCTCAATCTTCCTCGACGACCACCTGATCGGCGTCGCCAGTGACCTGGTCAACCGCTACGCCATCGACGGCATCCACCTCGACCACATTCGCTACGGCGGATCCAACACATCCTGTGACCCCGTCAGCGAAGGGCGCTATGGGCTTAGGCTGCTTCGGCGACGGCAACTACGCCAACTGGCAGCGGCAGCAGGTGGACGGCACCGTCAACCGCTTCTATAACGACGTCGTCCTGCCCAACCAGGGCATCTGGCTCTCGGCGGCGGTCTGGCCCATCTATCAGGATTATTGGAACTGGGGCGGGGCCGAAGGGTTTCACGACTATTATCAGGACTCCAAGCGCTGGGTGGCGGAGGGTTACATCGACTCCATCTCGCCCATGATTTATCCGACCACATTTTCCTGTCCCTACAGCGGCTTCTGGACGCTGTCCAAGTGGCAGACCCTGGTGGCGGATTTCCAGGCCGGCGCCAGCGGACGCTACGTGATTCCGGGCATCGGCGCCGGTTACTGCACCTTTGATGAAATCCTCAACCGGATCAACGCTGCCCGCGCCATCGGAACGGCGGGTCATGCCATCTTCTCCTACAGCGGCCTGCTTAGCGGCAGCTATTTTGACGATCTGCGCAACGGCCCCTACGCCAACCCGGCGGAAGTGCCCCCAATCACCTGGCACCAGTAGCCGCAAGGCTTGCCTTGCCCCCGGCCGCCGCGCGGCGGCGCAAATTCTGGGGCAGAGCCTTCCCGGGGCTCTGGCAACGCGGGTAGCTGCAGATCCGCCACAAGGGCGCAACGGGCCTATTTTCCCATTTGGCACTGCCCGCGCTTTGCTACAATGAGAACCTGATTCATTGTTATCAAGCGCAGCATTATGGTTGATTTTTCTTCTCTTAAGGGCGCCACGATCCTGGTAATCGATGACGATCGCGAGTTATGCGAGGTCATCAAGCTTACCTTTAGCCTGGCCGGCGCAGCGGTGACGACGGCCTCCAGCGGCCAACAAGGGCTGCGGCTGCTCTTCGAGCAAAAGCATGAACTTGTCGTGCTCGACGTGCGCATGCCCGAAATGGACGGCTGGCAGGTCTGTGCGCAGATCCGGCTGCTCTCCGACGTGCCGATCATGATGCTGACCACGCTGAGTGACGATCAGGACCAGGTCAGGGGATTCGATCTCGGCGTCGACGAATTCCTGACCAAGCCCTTTTCCGACACGGTGCTGCTGGCGCGGGCCAATGCGTTGCTGCGGCGCCAGGCGCCCGTCGCGGCGCGTCCAACGGAGGGCGTATACAGCGACGGCAACCTCAGTATTGACCTGGCACGCCACGACGTGCGCCTTTCCGGGAAGAAGGTGCGCCTGTCCGGCACCGAACAAAAGCTGTTGGGTTTCCTGCTGCAAAATGCGGGCCACATTTGCAGCTATGAGCAGATCTTGAGCGCCGTCTGGGGGGACGCCTATCGCGACAGCGTGGACTACGTTCATGTCTACGTCTCCCATCTGCGGCGCAAGATTGAGTCTGATTCACGGGCGCCCCGCTACCTGCTTACCGAGCATGGGATCGGCTACCGCTTTAACCCTCTCTAGCGGGTCGATCCCGTGTCTACACACACAGAAACCGGGGCCGCCTTGCGTCCCCGGCGGCGGATTCTCGCGCGCCATGCCTCACTTCTGGCCCAACAGACGCCCTATTGGTAGCTCAGTACCACTCTCCCCGACCGCTTTTAAGAAAATCTCAAGAAACGTTCAGACCCGCTTAAGCGACGTCCTGTAGATTGAAAACAGACGGCTTCCGTCCTGCTTGACGTGCCGCCACAAGGCGCCCTCGACCAGACGAGGCAACTCACAGCAAGGCATAAAAAGATGAAGATCCTCATTATTGACGACGACATTGTGATTCGACAGCTTCTCGAGGACCTCCTGCCGCTCTACCTGGACGGAGATGTCGAGGTTTATAGCACGGCGGACGGGCAGCAAGGGCTCGAAATTGCGCAGCGGGAGCGCCCGGACGTGATTCTGCTCGACGCTCATATGCCCGGGCAGAACGGGCAAGAGACAGCGCAGCTGCTCCGTGATTCCCAGGAAACGCGTCATTTCCGGCTGGTGGCGATGACCGGATCCGGCGTAGGGGATCTC
Organism: uncultured Gammaproteobacteria bacterium; assembly: GCA_963759075.1. GTDB lineage: Bacteria > Pseudomonadota > Gammaproteobacteria > Steroidobacterales > JABDLF01 > JABDLF01. The sequence continues at coordinate 5,563 of CAVWXZ010000025.1, read as the reverse complement.
GTTTCCGAAGGGTTAAAGAGGTTGGCGGACGACGTCCTCGACAAGCCATTCCACCCGGACGCGCTTTTCAACATCCTGGCCTCCGCCGGCAGCGAGTCAACCTCCGCGCGGGCAGGTAGCCGCCTGATCGGCAATTGCTTTCGTCTGCACGTCGTCGGGTTGGTACTTATGTACTGGCAAGCGTGACCGTTTGTAAGAATGCACGCAAGACGCTGGGCCAACACTGACTATGGGGCAAACACTCTGCCCCGATCCTGCAGGCAAGACAGACTGCAACAACGTGGGGATAGCGGAGATCGAAACATGGCTAATCCGAGCGTGACCAACCTTCAGAAAACAGCACGGCCTGGCGCGAAAAGCGGTAGGCACCGCCGGGCCTACCCACTCCTGACCTTGGGCCTGGTGGCCCTCGTCGTTTTCATCATCTTTCAGCCGGCAGCCGGCGCGCCCGGCGCGCCGACCGTCTTTGTCGATCCGGGGCTCGTCGACGGCAGCGCGGCGGAACAGGCGGTGATCATCACCGCCGGCAGCAGCACAGCAGCTGCCGCTGCCGTGGTCGCAGCGGGCGGAACGATTACCAGTGATTTGTGGCTGATCGATGCCGTCGGCGCTGTAGTTGACGCTGACAGCGTGGCGGCAATCGCCGCCACCCCCGGCGTTGTATCCATTGTGGGCAATACGGCTGTGGCGACGGCCGACAGCCCTTATGATGAGGAAGGCTACGTCTCACGCGTACGCGGTTACCAAGGGCACGCACGCCCTGACCGACCCGCAGAGAATGCCGCTGACGCCGCTGCCGGACGGCGGTTTTGTTTCCGTTGACGAAAACGGCAAGCTGCTGATTATCGGCCCGGACGGCAGCGTCCGCGCCTCAGTCGCCGTGAATAGCGGCGGACCTTACTACACGCTCCGGTCATTGCCTCAAACGGCACCATCTACCTTAGCGGCGAAGGCAAACAGATCTGGGCCATCTCGCCGAATGGCGAGATTCTCTGGCGGTTTCAGCGCGGCGGCTCAGATTTCAAAAGCGGTCTACTCCTCAGCGCTGACGAAAGCACCATCTACCTGGCCAATGAGGCCCGCAAAGTGTTCGCTTTAGACGCAAACACAGGCGCAAAGCTCTGGTCGTACAAGATCAGCCAGGCCAATGGCAAAATCCTGTCTACCCCAACCCTCGGCAGCGACGGCACCCTCTACGTCCTATCCAACAAGGGCTATCTGGCTGCACTGGATCCGGCCGGTAATGAACGCTGGGTGTCCGCGTCCGACGGCGGTGGCGACTATGTTCTGGCGCCGATTGTTGCCGGCGGCTTTGTCTGTCATTGCCGGTAAGGATCAGGTGGTCACGGCCTTCAATGCCGTCGATGGCAGCACCCATTACCGCTTTATCGCCGACGGCCGGATCCTGTCTCGACCGGCCGCAGGATCGGATGGCACGCTCTATGTAACAACAGAGAACCACACACTCTATGGGCTGGATCAAGTCGGGCAGGCGCGCTTCACGTTTACTGCGCCAGACGGCGCCTTCAAGACCAGCCCGGTGCTGGCCTTTGCGGAAAGCCTGGTCCTGGTCGCCGCTGAGGACAGCGTGGTCTACGCCATCGACACTATCACTGGAACCGTGGCCTGGCAGTACGCTACCATAGGGAAAATCCTGACCTCACCTATCGTGGCCGGCAATGACGTCCTCATCGGCACGTCAGAAGGAGAGGTGATTTTCCTCAATCGTTTCGGCATTCCTTCCTACAGAACTGCCGTCTCCGGTGCGATAGTACAGGCGCCGCAGTTGGACAGCAGTGGCAATGTCGGCTTGCTGGAAGGGGATAGTACAGTCTCGGTTCTGGCCCGACTGCCCGCTGCCTGGGACGGTCGCCCGGACGTTTTGCCGACGGACAGCAGAAAAGTGTGGGACCTGGCCAGTACAACCGCAATCGACATTGGCGCCGACATTCTGCACGAACGTACGATGGACCGCGAGCCGATTACCGGCGCCGGTGTAACTGTAGCCGTCGTTGACACAGGCATCTTTTTCAGCCACGATGTGAAAACGGAATTGGGTTCGCAAATCGCCCACAGCTTTGCCGGGCAGGCCGACTTTGTCGACTCAACGTGCCGGATTGTGCGGATCAAAAAGAAAGAGACTATCACAGCCGGTCAGCAGTTTCCCGATCACTGCTTCCTCGGTTCGGATGACAGCAAGGATCCTTACGGCCATGGCACACACATCGCCGGCATCATCTGGAACCAGTTCACTGACGCCAATACCGGCGTCACCATGGGGATCGCACCCGATGCCGCTGTTCTCAGCGTGCGCGTCCTCGGACGCGACGGCACCGGCACCTATGAGGACGTCATCCAGGGCATCCAGTACGTCGTAGACAACAAAGAACTATTCAATGTCCGCGTGCTCAACCTCAGCCTGAGCGGCTACGCGACCGACCCCTACTTCGTCGATCCCGCTGAACCGGGCGGTCGAAGCGGCCTGGGCGGAAGGCATCGTCGTTCTGGCCGCCGCCGGCAACGTAGGCCCTGCCGCAGAGACCATCACCGTCCCCGGCAACGATCCCTACATCATCACCGTCGGCGCCATCGACAGCGCGCGTACGGCCGGCTATTGGGCGGACGACGCCGTCCCCTTCTGGTCGGCCACCGGTCCGACGCTCGACGGCTTCATCAAGCCCGACGTGCTGGCGCCGGGCGGCAACATCGTCTCGTTCATGTACAACGACCCGGACGACAGCGACAACACGGCCGCACCTGGCCGCAATGCACCCCGACTACGCGGCGACATCAGTCCTCTTCCGCATGAACGGCACCAGCATGGCCACCGCGGTGGCCTCCGGCGTCGTGGCCCTGATGCTTGAAGCAGACCCTTCACTGACGCCGGACATGGTCAAGTTCCGGCTGAAAATGTCTGCCGTGCCCGCCTTGACCGAGGACGGCTCGCTGGCCTACAGCGTTTTCCAGCAGGGCATGGGGCGCATCTGGGCGCCGGATGCGGTCCTGAATACCGATTGGCCTGAACCGGGCATCGCGAACGTCGGGATGGACATCCACAATGACCTGGCCCATCCCTGGACGCCGGGTGACGATCCAGATCCCGCCAACAACCCGGATATGGCCTTCCACTACAACGGTCCGGTACAGCGCCTGCTCAGCGATGATGGGGCCACCTTCCTCTATTTCGTCATGGCTGAGGAAGATACGGTGCTCGCCCTGGGCGGGGCGCGCACGGTCGACAATCTGTGGGTCAACCCGGACGGGATGGCTGACGCCACATTTGCCGATGGCCAATTGTCATGGGACAGCGGCTATCTCTGGAACGGCGGCTACCTCTGGAACGGCGGCTACCTCTGGAACGGCGGCTACCTCTGGAACGGCGGCTACCTCTGGAACGGCGGCTACCTCTGGAATGGCGGCTACCTCTGGAACGGCGGCTATCTCTGGAACGGCGGCTACCTCTGGAACGGCGGCTACCTCTGGAACGGCGGCTACCTCTGGAACGGGAACACTACCTGGAGCAGCGCCGTGGATACGGGCGCCGCCGGCATAGCGCCGACGCTGTGGGTCGAGTCTGATCTGCAAGAGTGATGTCAGCGTTTGCCTAAACGATTGGCAGCCGCGACCGGCCGGTGCCGGTCGCGGCTTTTCGATCGCCGCCCCGGTACCAAATACCCCCGCGCAGCGCGACAGATTTCCTATTCAGCGTCACAAACAAATCGGGTACAGTGTGGCTATTGAAACAGTTGCGCGTCCGCTTCGTTGCCGTCCCGGCTTGCGGCGCCACAGGAAACCACCATGGCCGCAGATGCCAAACCCGCCGCCACAGATCTCGACGCCCCGCTCACCGCGCGGCAGCGGCGCTTACTGCCCAGTGAACCCTACCGCATTTATCTTTACATTATCAGCCTGCTGGGGGTCTGCCTGATCATCGCCGGACTGTTCCAGCTGCCGGTGGGCAACGTCAATTTCCTCCTGCTCCTCTTTGCTGGCTGTGGCCGCTGCCGCCGTAACCACGTCAGTGCCGGAGCTGACCTTTGAAATTGGGGCCGCCGTGAGCGCGGCAGCCTTCCCGCTCTTTGGCCCTTTCGCGGCTGCCGTCATCGGCGCTGCCGCCGCCGGCGGCCGTCTGGGTCGCCCAGGGCCGGCGCACCTTCTGGCGGCAGAGCTGGGAGCAGCTGCTGTTCAACGTCGGCATGCAGAGCATTGCCGTCTTCCTGGCCGGCACGTTCTACACGCAGCTGGTCGGCGATCCGACTACCGCACAGCACGTTACGCGTGATCCTGCGCCTGGCTGAGCCAGTGCCATCCTCTACGATCAGCTCAACTTCTGGATGCTGATGGGCATCATCCGCTTCAAGCAAGGCACGGCGTTCAGGGCGCTTCCCGTGTGGCGCGAAAACCGCTGGGCGATGTCGATCAACATCAGTCTCATCGCCTTTGGCGGCGGCCTGCTGAGCTTCTCCGCGCAGCGCTTCGGCTGGAGCGGTGTGGCCATCTTCTTCCTGCCGATTGTGCTTTCAGCCTATGCTTTTCATCTGTACGTCAGCAAAATGCAGAAGCACATGGACAACCTGGAAAACATCGTTGCCGCGCGCACCGGCGAGCTCAAAGAGCTAATGCGCGAAAAAGATGCCTTCCTGGCCGTATTGACCCACGACATGAAGACACCGCTGACTTCAATCGGCCTCTATGCCCATCTGATCAGCAAACATCCCGAGCTGCTGGCGCAGAAACCGCACATGAGCCAGGTCATCCTGCGCAGCCAGGAGACCCTCCTCAACATCGTCAACAACATCCTCGACCTGGAAAAGCTGCAGGCCGGCGGTGACATGCCGATGGTGACAGCGCACCTCGACCTCTTGCCGCTGATTGAAGGCATGGTGGAGAATATGCGCGGCCTGGCGGTCGACAAGCAAATCGACCTGAGCGTTGAAACCGGATTGGATCCCCTGCCAACCCATGCCGATCGCCACCAGATAGAGCGCGTGCTGGCCAACCTCATTTCCAACGCCATCAAATACTCTCCTGAGGGAGGGTGTGTGCGGGTCGAAGCGCGCCAGGAGGATGATTCGATCCTCGTGGCCATCCGTGACACCGGCTATGGCATACCGGAAGCTGAGCTGCCCTACGTCTTCGACCGTTACCGCCGGGTCGACAAGCACAAATCGAAAGCGGCCGGCACCGGGCTGGGGTTGGCCATTGCCAAGGCGATCGTCGAGGGCCACGGCGGCACGCTCCAGGTGTGCAGCACCGAAGGCGAGGGCAGCACCTTCTCCTTCGTCCTCCCTTTACAGCCCCTGCCAGATCCGGCGCTGATCACCCAATAATGCCGCTTGCGCCGGTGCAGAGCGCACGTCAGGAAACCCGGCGAGATCCCAACCAGCGCTCGGCGCAGCGCACCACCTAAATGTAAGGCGCCAGACACGATACTGTTGGCCGTAATCCCCGCACAGGCTGAATCCCTGGCGTACCCGAGTGCGCCGTTTGCCCCGCTACAGGTCCCCGCTACAATCCTGCGGATACGTTAGTCAGGAGACCCTATGAGCGATCCAATCTTCCC
>CAVWXZ010000024.1:0-67194 GCA_963759075.1 uncultured Gammaproteobacteria bacterium | reverse complement strand
GGTGCGAAGCTGCGCCGATGCTGCGGACTCGGTCCGTAACGTCCGAGGCACTCCAGATGCAATGCTGTGGGATAACCCTTGTGGCGATCAAAGCCATAAACAGGGTACTGCACATGCAGTCGCCGCATCAGGTCGTCACGCGCTACCTTGGCGAGAATAGAGGCCGCCGAAATCGCCGGTATCAGACCGTCACCGCGCACGATCGCCTCCACGGGCATGGTCAAGCGCGGGCAGCGATTGCCATCGACCTGCACGAACCCGGGCTCGCAGCGCAGCCCTGCGACCGCGCGCGTCATCGCGAGCATCGACGCGTGTAAAATATTCAGCGTATCGATCTCCTCCCGGTCGCACCACGCCACAGACCAGGCCAATGCGCTGGCGCGAATCTGCAGTCGCCAGCAATCTCCCGGCGTCCGGCGCTCAGTTTCTTTGAATCCGCCAGGCCGTCGGGCACGGCCGCCGGATCCAGAATTACTGCTGCGGCGACCACCGGACCGGCAAGCGGGCCCCTGCCCTGCCTCGTCCACGCCGGCAATCCGACGCATGCTCCGCTTCGTCTGCGAAACAGCGGCAGAGTGTTCCTCATGCCGGCCGACCCGCCACATCGATAACCGCCTCGGCCGCCCGCTTGCTTGCGTCCTGCCGCAAGGCCTCGTGAATCTCGCGAAATGCCGCCTGGAGCGCCTGCGCCTTTGCCGGCTCGAAAATCTGCCCCGCGACAGCCTCCTTCAGGGCGATCGGCGTCGCCTGCTCCTGGATAAACTCAGGCACCAGCTCGTCTCCCGGCCAGCAGGTTGCTGAGGGCGTAGTATGGCGTATGCATGAGCCCGAGCCCGCGAACAAGGCCGGCCGTTACGGGCGCAATACGGTAGGCCACCACATGCGGGCGACCCACCAGCAAGGCCTCCAGCACAGCCGTCCCTGACGCCAGCAACACCGCGTCGGCGGCTGTCATTGCAGCCTGGGCATTGCCGTCGAGCAACTGCACCAGCACGCCGGGCGCGTGCTCCCGCAGTTGCTGTGCGAAGAGCGCACGTGTGGCCTCGCTGGCCATCGGGCGCCACAAACCCGAGTGCGGGGTGCTCGCGCGCCAGCAGAGCAATCGTCTGCGCGAAGACCGGTCCGATGCGCGCAACCTCGCCCTGTCGGCTGCCCGGAAGCACGGCCAGGTAAGCACCGCGCCGCCGCAGACCCCAGCGTACTCGCGGGCCGGAGCCGGCGGATTCACCAGCGGTATCTCGTCGGCCAGGGGATGACCGGTGAACACGGCCGGATGCTGCTGCGCCTCGTAGTAGGCTGTTTCGAACGGCAACAGACAAAGCACGCAGTCCGTGGCGCGCCCGATCTTGTTCATGCGCCCGCGCCGCCAGGCCCAGACCGACGGACTCACGTACTGCACCGTGGGCACGCCGCCGTCTGCGCAGCCGCTGCTCAAGCCCCAGGTTGAAAGTCCGGTGCGTCGACGCCGACGAACACATCCGGTGGCGTGCAAGAAATCTCTGCAGCAGGCGCTTGCGCAACCTGGCAAGTCGCGGCAGATGACGCACGACCTCTGCGAGGCCCATCACCGCCAGTGCCTCACTGGCGAACCAGGCCTCGCAGCCCTGCCGCCTGCATGCGCGGACCGGCGACGCCAAAAACCTGCAGATCCGGATCCCGCTCGCGCAACGCGTGGATCAGTCCGGCGGCAAGGTTGTCGCCCGAGGCCTCTCCGGCAACGATTCCGACGCGCATCAATGCACCACCGCCACGGACTCGTCAGCGAATGATGCTGCGCTTGGAGTTTTCGAGAAATTCGACGAACGGCACCAGCTCCGGCCTGTGTATCCAGCGACTCGCGCAGCTTCGCGATCGCTTCTTCGAGGCGCAGCTCCGAACGGTACACGACTCTGTAAGCATTGCGAATATTGCGCAGCTGCTCCGGCGTAAAGCCGTGCCGCTTGAGGCCCTCGCTGTTACATTCCGCTGGGCGCTGCCGGCGGACCGCCCACCAGCACATAAGGGAGGAACATCACGGGTAATGCCGCAGTTGTTCCCGACAAAACTGTGCATCCCGATCTGGCAGAACTGGTGTACACCTGAAAAGCCACCGAGGATCGCGTAATCGCCCGACGTGCACATGCCCGGCCAGCGTCGCGTTGTTGGCGAGCACGGTCTCGTTGCCGACGACGCAGTCATGGGCCACATGCGTGTAAGCCATAAACCAGTTGTCATTGCCGATTCGGGTCACGCCCTCATCCTGAGCCGTGCCACGATTGAGCGTACAGCACTCGCGGAAGGTGTTGCCGTTCGCCGATCTCGAGGCGGGTCGGCTCGCCCGCATACTTCTTGTCCTGCGGATCTTCGCCAATCGAAGCGAACTGAAAAATACGATTTTCTGCTGCCCATGCGGGTGCCACTGCGCACGACGACATGCGGGCCAATCCAGGTACCGTCACCGATCTCGACATCGGCCTCGATGATCGAAAACGGACCGACACTGACTTTGTTTCCGAGCCGAGCGCCGGGATCGACGACCGCGCGGGCATCGATCATCAGCTGGTCACTCCCGGTGCACACATGATCTCTGCCTTGGCCACGACCTTGCCATCCACCTCGGCCCGCGTATCGAATTTCCAGATGTTGCGCCGGGTGCGCATCAAGATCTGCCTTCAGCACCAGCTGGTCGCCCGGCTCCACCGGTTTCTTGAAGCGCGCCTTGTCGATCCCGACAAAGTAATACAGTTCACCCTCCCCGGGAGTGCGCCCTGCAGTGGCAAATGCCAGCAACCCGGTCGCCTGCGCAAGCGCCTCGATAATGATCACGCCGGGCATCACCGGACGCTCCGGAAAATGGCCGGGGAAAAAATTCTCGTTGAAGGTCACGTTCTTGATCGCCGTGATGCGACTTGCCCGGTATGCATTCGAGTACCTTGTCCACCAGCAGGAACGGGTAACGATGAGGCAGCTGCTTCATGACCTCATGGATATCCATCGCAGTAGGCCTCAGTCATTTTCATTCCCCTCGCTTCTGCAATTTCGCGAGCTGCTTTTCCAGCGCATTGACCTTGCGCGCCAGCTCATCGAGCTTGCGGAAACGCGCGCTGTTCTTGCGCCAGCGACCGGCCTCGTCCACCGGCAGCGCGCCCGGAATAGGTACCGGCCTTGCTGAGCGAGCGGCTCACCATGCTGCGACCGGTCACCACGACGTCATCGGCAATATCGAGGTGCCCGACGAAGCCGACCATGCCGGCGATCACGCAGCGTTTGCCGATAACGGTGCTGCCGGAAATACCGGCACAGGCCGCTACCACCGTGTGCTCGCCGATGCGCACGTTATGCGCCACCTGAATCTGATTATCAAGCTTGACGCCGTTCCCGATCACGGTGTCCTCAACCGCGCCCCGGTCGACGCTTGTGCAGGCGCCGATTTCGACGTCATCGCCGATCCGCACGCCACCGAGTTGCGGCACCTTGACCCAGCCGGCAGGCTTCGCGTGCCAAGCCGAAGCCGTCGGAACCGATCACGGCACCCGGGTGCAGAATGACCCGCTTGCCCAGACTGACATCGTCGCAAAGCGTGACGCTGGCATGCAGCCGACGTGTCGGCGCCGATGCCGCAACTCGGCGCCGATCACCGTACCGGCGCCGACAACGACGTTGTTCACCATCACCGAATTCGCGCCGATTACGACCTGCGGACCAATCGCCGCGCTGTCCGCAATGTCGCGCCGCGGGGTCTATTGTAGCGCGCTGGGATGAACGCCGCGCGCCGGCGCGCGATGGCGGGTGCAGCAAGGTCGCCGCCCGGGCGTAAAAAGCGTAAGGGTTGTCGCTGATCAGCGCCGGCACCGGGCAATCCGGCCAAATCGCGTCCTCGGACAGCACGACCGCGCCGGCCCGGGTAGCTGCGCAAGGAAGTCCCTGTAGCGCGGATTGGCCAGAAAACTCAGATCATCAGGACCCGCATTGGCGAGCGTCCCGACCCCGGACACGCGATATCCGGATCGCCGACCAGCTCACAACCAAAGCGCGCAGCCAGTTCGGCGAGCGGTAACCGACATCGCTCTGGTCGCTTACTTGTCCGCAGCCTTGTAGGCTGCCTCCATGCGCGCCAGCACCTGATCGGTGATGTCCACCTCGCCACGTGCAAACAACACGCCATCGCCGATAATCAGATCGAAGCCGTTGTTGGTGGCATAAACATTGACCTCATCGAGCAGCAGTCGCTGCAGGCGGCCGAGTTCTTCGTTGCGGCGCAGATTGGCATCCTCGCGAAACTGGCCGGTCTTGCGTGCCAGCTCGCGCTGCTTCTCGCGCAGCGACTGCTCACTGCTTCGGCGTTCGGCCTCACTCATTATTGCACTGTCGCGCTGCAGCGCTTCGCCCTGCGTACGCAACTCCTGCTGCTGCGCCACGAGCTCACGCTCACGCGGTGCGAATTCGTCCTGCAGTGCCTGCAGTGCCGATTTGGTCTGCGGTGCAGAATCCAGGAGCTTGCGCAACGTTGATAACGCCAATCTTCAGATCTGCCGCCTGAGCGCCGGTTCGGCCCCATGGCAAACACCGCCAGCGTGACCGCCAGGTAGCAAAACTTTTTTGTTTAACATCATATCCAACTACCTTAGCTCAGAAAGGGGAATTAATCGAAAACTGGAATCGCTCTACGTCATCATCCGGGTCGCAGTCGGGTCACCCTGCACCGCATTCAGAGGCATGCCATAACTGAATGTCAGCGCACCGATGGGCGCCAGCCAGGTGGCCGAAAACCCGACTGAGTACCTGAGCTCATCGAGACTGAAATCCCAGAAGTCGGGATTGAATACGGGCGCCTGTCCGGTTGGCAGCACCGTTGTCATCGCGCACCTCGAACAATGCCACGGTCACCGGTATAAAATGCGTTGCCGAAATCTGCAAACAGTGCTCGAGTCGCGCCGTACCACGCAGGCGTTCCGGCGTCGGGAAACAGCAGTTCCACCTGACCGGTCATCAGTGCGTTACCGCCGTAAGGATTGCCAAACGAATCGAGCGGACTCAGACGGTTATTCCGAAAGCCCCGGACCGACTCCGAACCGCCGGCAAACATGTTCTTGTTGGGCGGCAAGTAACGCGTATCGCCGAAGCGCATCGCCGTAAGCCAGGTTGCCGCGCAAAGAGAGCGTCCAGTTGCCCCACAGCGGGAACAACATGCCGTAGTTATAACGCGCAACGTACGTATTCGACGTCGCTGCCCGGCAATGCGTATTCCAGCGGATAGCGCATGGCGCGAGCCCGCGGTCTGCAAATAAGCGTACGATTGCGCGTATCCCGGGTAAAGCCGAGCAACAGCTCGTAAGTATTGAAGCTGCTGGCCTGGCAGCAGGCGCTGGCGTTGCCCTGGTTGTCACTGAAACGGTGCTTGACCTGAAAAAAGTATTGCCGTTATCACGCACCCAGTTAGTGTACTCCTCCGGGCTGAAATTCGAGGCGAGCAATTCAGTCTCACGAATGCCCACACCGGCGCTGAGTCCACTGTACTCGGTCAGTGGCAATCCAAACTGCACGATCACGCCCAGCTCATTTGACGTGAACTGCGACGCATTGGATACCAGCTGATCGGTCTTGCGGTAAGTCAGCGCAAGGGTTCGGCTGATGCCGTCCTCTGTGAAATACGGATCAGTATGTGAAATGCTGTAAAAGCTCGAAAATCGACCGGTGTTCAGGTTCACGCGACAGGCGATCGCCGGTGCCCAGGAAGTTCGCCTCGGTGAAGCCACCGTTCAGAAGCAAGCCCTGCAGATCCGAAAAGCCGACGCCCGCCGTGCAGGGTGCCGGACTGGCGATGCTTGATCTGGAAATTCATATCAACGAGATCCGACTCGCCCGGCACCCGCTCTCGTTTCCACCTGCACGTCTTCCACGAAAGGCAGGCGCTGGATACGGGTCTTGGAACGATCCACCGCGTTGTTGGACATCCAGCCACCCTCAAAGACCCGCATCTCGCGCCGAAACACCTCGTCGCGGGTGCCTTCGACGCCGTTGAAATTGATGCGACGCACATAGGCCCGTTGCCCAGGGTTAATGAACAGCGTCACCGCCACTGTTTGCTCTTCTTCGTTGAATTCGGGCAACGGGCTCACTTCTGAAAAGGCATAGCCGTCGACGCCCAGCCGCAGGTTGATCAGGTCAATTGCTCTCGGTAATCAGTCGCCGCGAAAAAGTGCTCTCCGGCTGCACCAAAACCAGCCGCTTCAGATCTGTCCTCTGGCACCACGAACTCACCAGCAAGCTTGACGTCAGAAACTTTGTAGACGTCACCTTCGCGAGATTTAATCGTCAGGAATATGTCTTTCTTGTCCGGCGAGATGGCAACCTGCGTGGAATCAACTTTGAAGCTCGCGTAACCACGGTCCATGTAAAACGAAGAAAGGCTCTGCAGATCGCCAGAGAGCTTTTCCCGGGAATACTGGTCATCCTTGCGAAAACCCGACAGGAAATTGCCGGTCTTCGACTTGAATTCATCCAGCAGCCGCTTGTCATCAAACAACTCGTTGCCAACGATATTGATCTCACGGATGCGCGCTACCTTGCCTTCCTTGATCAGAATCGTCACGTCGATGACGTTGTTCGCCAGTTCCTGCACCGTGGTATCGATCTTCACGCCGTAACGGCCATTGCTGAAGTACAGGCGATTCAGCTCCTGCTCGACCTTTTCCAGCACGGACTGATCGAACTCACGACCTTCCGACAAGTCCCGCGTCGCGCAGGCCCGCAAGCAGTTCTTCTTCCTTGACCTGCTTGTTGCCGGTGACGGTAATCCGCCTGATGGTCGGGCGCTCGGCCACCACGATCACCAGCGTATCGCCATCGCGCCGCAGCTGCACGTCCCTGAACAGGCCGGTCTCGTACAACGCGCGCACCGATTCCGCGATACGCCGGCTATCCAGCTCATCACCGATATTGACGGGCAAAGTAGTTAAACACTGTACCATCCGAAATTCGCTGCAGGCCCTCCACGCGCATGTCGCGCACAACGAAAGCCTCCGCGGCGTACGCGGCCAGGCGCTCAGTACCAGAATGCAGGAGATTATCGTTGTTCTGTATAAGCTTCAAACCTGATTATTCCTGTCAGCTCATTAATCGCGAAATGTCGTTGTAAAACGCAAAACTCATCAAGCATCAGCAGCATCGCAATACCGATCTGCTGCCCCATCATCTCGGTCCTGGGTGAAACCGGGCTTCCCTTTGCCAGCTCCACAAGCTGAAACATCAGCTGCCCGCCGTCCAAGCACCGGGATCGGCAAAAGATTGAGAATCCCCAGGCTGATACTGATAATCGCCAGGAAGCTCAGAAACGGCACCAACCCGATGCTTGCCGTACTGCCCGCGTACGTGGCGATATCGATCGGCCCGCTTATGTTCTTGATCGAAACATCTCCCGTCACCATCCGCCACAGCATTCGCACCGTCAGGGCCGACATCTCGCCGGTCTGACGGAACGACTCTGCGATGGCTGCGACCGGTCCGAAGCGCTGTTCTGCGCGGAACCGTTCGTACAGCCTGCAGCGCGGACTCGGCCACTGGCACCCCGATCCGGCCGACGATTCTACCATCCGACTCAGCCGAACCAACATACAAATCCAGCGAAATTGCCGGCCGTCCCGCAAGACCCTGAGCACACGCTGATCCGGGCGCGACTGAATTGCTGTCCACCAGCTCGGCAAAGCTGGTAACCGGCTCCTCGTCCAGCGACAGCACCCGGTCACCGTCCAGGATCCCGGCTGCTTCGCCCGGCGATCCTGGGTTCGGGCGTGCCAGCAGCGGCGGCAATCGAGGCGCCATAAAGCCGATACCGAGACCGGTAAACAAGCGCATCCCGCTCGGTCAGTTCGCGCTCTTTGCCGCGTGCATCGAGCCACAGCGTCTGCCGCTCGTCATCCGGCCCACCACCGTCAGTGGAATCTGGGCATCGTCCAGCAACTCATCGAGAACCGCCATCGAAACAGCCTGCCAGGTTGGTGTTTCCCTGTCGCCCACCGCGACGATCCGGTCGCCGCTCTGCAGGCCCGCATAGGCGGCCGGCGAATCGGCGCTCACGTCCCCGACTATCAGGCGCGGCACCGGGTACGCCCAGCACGAACATGACCCAGTAAGCGGCAATCGCAAAAAGAAAGTTGAAGAGCGGTCCCGGCAACCACCACGGCCATGCGACTGTCAGCGGCTGGCTGGTCAAAAGCGCGATGCGCGTCTTCCGCGGGCACTTCGCCCTCGCGGCTGTCCAGCATGCGCACGTAGCCGCCGAGCGGCAGCACTGACAGCACGAACTCAGTGTCATCGCGACCGACCTTCCGCCAGATTGGCCTGCCAAAACCAATCGAAAAACGCAGCACCTTGATACCGACGCGGCGGGCCACCCAGAAATGACCGAACTCGTGGATGGCAATAAGCAGACCGAGCGCCGACCACAAATGCGACGACCGACAAGAAGAAACATGCTCATGCGGGCCTGCCCAGTGTCTCGCGCATGGCTTCAGCGGCGAGCTCGCGCGCTTGCCGATCGGTCTCGAGGACCGATTCGATATCGCTGTCCTCACCCGGCTCCGCCTGCATCAGAACGTCCTCGATCACGCGCGGGATTTCGTCAAAGCCGAGCCGCCCGGCGAGAAAACTCGCCACCGCTACCTCATTGGCAGCGTTCAGCACTGTGGGCGCCCTGCCACCCTGTCCGGCCGCCGCGTATCCCAGCCGCGAGGCAGGGAAACCGATCGACATCGACCTCTTCGAAAGTCAGCGGCCCGCTCTTGGTCAGATCCAAGCGCCGGCCAGCCCGGAGTCGATGCGCTCCGGAAAACCAAGCCCGTAAGCAATAGGTGTGCGCATATCCGGGTGGCCAAGCTGTGCCAGCACCGACCCATCTGCGTATTCCACCATGGAGTGAATCACGCTCTGCGGGTGAACCACAACTTCGACTGATGTCGGGTGTCGTCGTCAAACAACCAGCAGGCCTCGATGACTTCCAGGCCCTTGTTCATGAGCGTTGCAGAGTCCACTGAAATCTTGGCGCCCATGTCCCAGTTGGGATGCGTCGCAGGCCTGCTCGGGCGTGACGCTTGCGAACTGATCCGATGCCAGCGTCCGGAACGGCCCGCCGGATGCCGTAAGAATGATCCTGCGTACGCCCAGCGCGCCCAGGTCGCGATGGCCTCTGCCACCGAGGCACTGAAAAATGGCGTTGTGCTCACTGTCGATAGGTACAATTTCGGCCCCGCTCCTGGCTGCTGCCTGCATGAACAATGCACCGGACATCACCAATGCTTCCTTGTTGGCCAGCAGAATGCGCTTGCCGGCATCCGCTGCTGCCAGCGTAGGCAGCAGTCCTGCGCCACCAACGATTGCTGCCATAACGACCTGTGTTTCAGGCAGCGACGCCACCTCTGCAAGCGCCATTGCTCCCGACCAGCACTTCGGTAGGCAGGCCCTCGCTGCGCACCGCCGCACGCAGCACGGTCGCGGCTGCATCCTTAACCATGACCGCATAGCGCGGGCGGTGTTCCCTGAGCTGCGCAAGTAATGCCGAATGATCGCTATAGGCAGTCAGCGCGATCAACTCGAAGCGCTCCGGATGGCGGCTGGCCACCGCCAGCGTATTGACTCCGACACTGCCGGTTGACCCCAGCACCGTAAGACCGCAACGCTGAACCGTCACTGAATGACTCCCAGGTGAATCAGGCCCAGCGCCATCGCCGGTGACGCCGATAGCAGGCTGTCGATGCGATCCAGAACGCCGCCATGTCCGGGCAGCAGCCGCCCGCTGTCCTTGATACCGCGGGCCCGCTTGAACATGCTGACCATCAGGTCACCGAGGACAGAGAGCAAGACGGTCACCAGGCACAGCAGCATGAAGGCGAAGCCCGGCATCGCAAACCACCAGGCAGCGAGGCCCGCCACTGCCATGGACAGCGCAAGCCCGCCGAAGACACCTGCCCAGGTCTTGCCGGGGCTGACCTGTGGCGCCAGTTTACGCACCCCGAACCGCCGCCCGGCAAAGTAGGCGCCTACGTCGGCAGCCCAGACCAGAACCAGCAAGAACAGCAGCCATTGCCAGCCGGCAATCGCGAGCAGACTCAGGGCCGCCCAGGCGACCACCAGCGCAATGGCACCAACCAGCACCGCCAGCACAGCCGGCATTGGAGTCGGATACCGATAGACCCAGAGCAAGGTCAGGGCCCAGCCCGCCACCGCGATTTCGAGCATCCATGGGAAGCGAAGCCCCGGTCCCGCCAGGAAATGCAGCGTGCCGATGAGCCCCGCCACCAGCACAACAAAAACGAGCCGCGGCACGGTTCCCACGCTCATGAAGTTGCTCCATTCCCAGGCGCCGTAACAGATCACCGCAATTAACAGCAACGATATGGTCTGACCCGGCAGGCCGAGCACCGCTGCCAGCACGAGGGGAACAAGCACAAGCGCGGTCAGTATCCGGCTGCGCATCAGGAGGCCGCTCCGGCGGCCTGTTCGGGCGTCAGACCGAATCGCCTTTGACGCGCGGCATAAAAAGCCAGGGCATCGTCGAGGTCGGCCGCCGTAAAATCGGGCCAGAGTGGTTCACTGAATAGGAGTTCGGCATAGGCAAGGTGCCAGATCAGAAAATTGCTGATACGCCGCTCGCCACCCGTGCGCACCAGCAGATCAACCTCCGGCAGACCCGCAAGCGCAGAGCTCCGCCGTCAAAGTCTCTTCGTTGATCGCGTCGGGTGACAAGTTCGCCTGCGGCCACGCGCGTCGCCAAGCTGCGCACGGCCGTTGGTCAGATCCCAGCGACCGCCGTAAGCCACGGCAATCACGAGGTTGAGCCCTTCGTTGTGGGCAGTCAGCGATTCCGCTTTGCTCATCTGCTCCTGCAGCGCCGGCGTCAGCGCGTCACGCTCACCGATAAACCTCAGGCGCACGCCGTTTTCGTCCAGAGTCCTGACTTCGCGCTGCAGGGCCTCGACGAACAACTTCATCAGCATGCCGACTTCACTTTCCGGGCGCCGCCAGTTCTCGCTGCTGAACGCGAACAAGGTAAGCGTGGTCACGCCACGTCGTCCGCAGGCCTCCACAATGTCCCGCGCCCGTTTTACGCCCGCCCGGTGACCGGCACTGCGTGGCAGCCCCCGGCGTCGCGCCCAGCGCCCGTTGCCGTCCATGATGACCGCCACATGCCGGGGCACAGCGGATGCGTTTTGACTATCGGAGATACTGCCGGACTTGTTCATAGGGAAGTCGGGTATTTGGCGGCACGCGGGCCGACGAAAACGCTCAGAATTCGAGCAATTCCTTCTCTTTTTCCGCCAGCGCCTCATCCACGCCGACGACGAAACTGTCCGTCAGTTTCTGTACGCTGTCGTGAGCACGCCGTTCTTCGTCCTCGGAGATCTCCTTCTCCTTCAAGCAGTTCCTTCAGATTGCCGAGCGCATCACGACGGATATTGCGAATCGCAACACGACCATTCTCCGCCTCATGTCTGACAACCCGGATCATGTCTTTGCGACGCTCTTCAGTCAGCGGCGGCAATGGCACGCGGATCAGCATGCCGGCGGTCACCGGATTGAGCCCCAGGTCCGATGTCATGATGGCCTTTTCGATGACCTGCACCATCGGCTTTTCCCAGGGCGCAACGGTCAAGGTGCGCGCGTCCTCGACGTTGACATTGGCAACCTGGCTCAGCGGCACCTCGGCCCCGTAGTATTCGACCGTGATGTGATCCAGCAGGCTGGTATGCGCACGGCCGGTGCGCAATTTCTGCAACTCGAGCCGCAGAGATTCGACGCTCTTGCCCATGCGCAGCTTTGCGTCCTCCAGAATCTCCTTGATCATTCCGAATCCTCCGTTATCCACCACGGTACCCACTTCGTCCCCGTGCATGATGCGCAGCAGATCACCCTTGTTATGCAGATTGAAAATCCGCAACGGCAAGCTATTGTCCCGGCACATCACGATCGCGGTTGCGTCCATTACCATCAGCTTGTCGGCAAGTATCCGGTCGTAGTCAAGACGTGCATAGCGCTTGCGCAGTCTTGTCTTTCATCGGATCGGCAGAATACACGCCGTCAACCTTGGTGGCCTTCAGCAGCACGTCGGCACCAATCTTCGATCGCGCGCAGTGCCGCCGCCGTATCCGTTGTAAAAAACGGATTGCCTGTGCCTGCTGCAAAGATGGTCACGCGACCTTTCTCCAGATGCCGGATCGCCCGCCGGCGGATGTAGTCTTCGCAGACCTCGTGTACGCGCAGCGCCGACATGACCCGGGCATACACGCCGAGCCGCTCGAGCGCGTCCTGCATCGCCAGCGAATTGATGATGGTCGCCAGCATGCCCATGTGGTCACCGGTCACCCGGTCCATGCCGGCCCGGGCCAGTCCCGCACCGCGGAAAATATTGCCGCCGCCGATAACGACGCCAACCTCAACGCCGAGTTCTGTGACATCCTTGATGTCCTCCGGCAATGCGCTTGATGACCGTCGGATCGATGCCGTAGTCAGCCTCGCCCAGCAGAGCCTCGCCGCTGAGCTTCAGCAGAATGCGCCGGTATTTCGGTTGCTTGTCAGCCATAAGCCTCGCCTCGACCGCACATTATAAAGAACCCCGCATCGGGCGGGGCTCTGGATTCTAAACGAATTGAGCCAACGCTCCTCGATCAGCCACCCCGACCTGGGCCATCACCTCATCGGCGAAGTTCTCCTGCTTTCTTCTCGATGCCCTCGCCCACCTCGAAACGGCTATAGGCCGTCACCCTGGCGCCGGCCTTCTTTCAGCAGCTTGCCCACGGTGATATCCGGGTCCTTGACGAACGGCTGGCCCACCAGGGTGATCTCGGCCAGGTACTTGCGCAGCTGACCGTCCACCATCTTGGTCGACGATTTCCTGCGGGTTTGCCCTGAGTCCTGGGCCTGGCTCGCCAGAATCTCCCGTTCCTTGGCCAGCTCAGCCGATCGTACGCTGCGCCTCATCCAGGTAGCGCGGATTGCTGGCGGCCACGTGCATGGCGATGTCACGCGCCAGCTCGGCGCTAGCCGCCTTCAGCGCCACAACGACGCCGATTCGTGTCCCGTGCAGGTAGGAACTCAGGGGCCCGCTGCCCGCAACCACCTCGAAGCGCCGGACGTTGATATTCTCACCGATCTTGGCCACCAGACTGCGCCGAGTGTCGTCCACAGTTTGCTCGCCATTGCTCATCTGCAGGCCAAGCAGGCCTCCAGTGTGTGGCTGGCTTCGTGCTCAAGCACATCCCTGCGCCACTTCCGCCGACAAATTGCCTGAAGTCATCGCCACCGGCGACGAAATCGGTCTCGCAATTGGCTTCCACCAGCGCCGCGCTGACCGTCGTCGGCGTGCCGTATCACGATCGCGCCCTCCGCCGCGACCCGGCCTGCCTTCTTGTCGGCCTTGGCCAAGTCCGGCCTTGCGCATCATCTCGACGGCCGCGTCCATGTCGCCGCCGGTTTCCACCAGCGCCTTCTTGCACTCCATCATGCCTGCGCCGGTACGTTCCCGGAGCGTCTTTACCTGTGTAGGCACTAATTGTCATTTCGATCTACCTTCCGTAATGCTGCCCGGGCTGGCGTAGCCAGCCCGGTCATATTGTTCCGCGATCAAAGTCAACTGTCGCCGCCGGCCTTGGTCGTCGTCTTTCTTGCTGACCTTCTTCTTGGCGACCTTCTTCTTGGCAACCTTCTTGCTGCTTTTGCTAGCCTTTGCCGCCGCCTTCTTGGTAGTTTTCTTCGCAGCCTTTTTGGCTGCGGTCTTCTTGGTCGCAGCCTTCTTGGCTACCGTTTTCTTCACCGGCTTTCTCGACACGCTGCGTCCTTGCTTCGGCTCGCAGCCTCCTGCAGCCGGCTGCCTCGCTTCGCGGCCGGCTTCTCGCTCTCGGCCGGCCTTGCCTCGCTCTCGGCCGGCTTCGCTATGCGGCCGGCGCCTCTGCCTTGCTCAGGCTCGGCGCTGCTTCTGCCACCTGTCGCAGGCGCCTCAGCGCTCAGCCTCGTCCTGGTCGCCCGTTTCGGGCACCGCCGCGCTTTCGCCGCAACCGCCGGCGCCTCGACAGTCTTGCGCGATTTCTCGCTGATGGTCACAGTCGCTTTCGCCTTTTCCGGCCTGACTTGCGCTGCGATTTCTTACGCGCCGGCGCCTTGCGCGGTCCGGCTGCGCGGCTTGCCGTCTTCATCCAGCTCGACGAACTCGTCCTCGCCCAGCGGCGCCTCCGGCAGCGATGCCTTGCCGTCCAGAACCGCTTCGGCAATGCCCCGACGCATAAAGCTGAATGGCGCGCATGGCGTCGTCGTTGCCCGGAATCACGTAATCGATACCTTCCGGGGAACTGTTGGTGTCCACCACTGCAACAACCGGAATGCCCAGCTTGCGCGCTTCGTTCACCGCAATGTCTTCGTGCCTGACATCGACCACGAACATCGCATCGGGCAGCGACTTCATATCCTTGATGCCGCCGAGGCTGCGCTCGAGCTTCTCCATCTCGCGCCTGAGTCCAAGCACTTCTTTCTTGGTCAGCGCTTCGAAGGTGCCGTTCTCCTCCATTTCCTCGAGCTCGAACAGGCGCTTGATGCTCTGCTTGATGGTCTTGAAATTGGTCAGCATGCCGCCGAGCCAGCGCTGGCTCACGTAGGGCATGCCGCACGCTCGGCCTCGCTGCGGATGGCCTCGCGTGCCGCAGCGCTTGGTGCCGACAAACAGCACCGTGCCGCCGTTGGCGATGAGATTCTTGACGAACTGCTCGGCGCCGAGATACAGCGGCAAGGTCTTCTCGAGATTGATGATATGGATCTTGTTGCGTTCGCCGAAGATGAAGGGGGCCATCTTCGGGTTCCAGAAGCGGGTTTGGTGACCGAAGTGCACCCCCGCCTCCAGCATCTGACGCATGGAAACGCTAGACATGTTGTAATCCTCTCGGGTTAAGCCTCCATATACCCCAACCGGCAACCCCTTCAGTTCATAGAACTTCCGGGGCACCCCGCCAGGTGTGACGATATATGTGTGGATTTAATTCAGATTGCTTAAAAAGCGCGCGCTTTATACCATAACCAACCTGATTCAACAATGAATTGCGCGGCCTGCGCAGCCGGTTTCAGGGGCCGTCTGGCCGCCCGGAACAGGCCGCACGACAGCCCCGCCGCACATATCCCAGGCTTCATATTTATGACAGTGACGATCAAAAACGCGGAAGAGCAGGAGAAAATGCGCGTGGCCGGCCGGCTGGCCGCCGAGGTGCTCGACATGATCGGCGAGCACGTGCAGGCCGGCGTCACGCACCAGCGAACTGGACCAGATCTGCCATCGTTATATCATCGAAGTTCAGGACGCCATTCCGGCGCCGCTGAATTACCGCGGCTTTCCCAAATCCATCTGCACCTCGGTCAATCACGTGGTCTGCCACGGCATTCCGGGCGATCGCGTGCTCAAAAACGGCGATTCCCTCAATATCGACATCACGGTCATCAAGGACGGCTTTCACGGCGACACCAGCCGGATGTTTCATGTGGGCAAGCCCACGGTCATCGCCAGCCGCGTCAGCGACGTCGCTCATGAGGCGATGGGGCGGGGCATCGCACTGGTCCGCCCGGCTGCAGCTCGGCGATATCGGTCATGCCATTCAGCAATATGTCGAAAGCCAGCGCTGCTCGGTCGTGCGCGAGTACTGCGGCCACGGCATCGGCCGGGTCTTCCATGAAGATCCGCAGGTTCTGCACTACGGCGAACCCGGGCACCGGGCTGGACGCTCGAAGCCGGCATGACCTTCACCATCGAACCCATGGTCAATGCCGGGCGCCGGCACGTGAAACTGCTGCCCGACGGCTGGACCGTGGTCACCAAGGACCACTCGTTGTCCGCGCAGTGGGAACACACGATTCTGGTCACCGAGCACGGCCATGAAGTGCTGACGCTGGGCGCGAGCGGCGAGCGTTGAACCCCGAGACCGGCAGCCAATGAACGCGGAGGCCGCTGCGGGTCCTGTGGCTGAGCCGTTCGGCGCAGCTCTGCGCTGCAGCGCTGCTCAGAGCGCCGGGCAGCCGCCTGTGCAGGCGGCTCGCACGGTACTCGAATCAGGATCGGCATCGCTCGAGGAGCGCGTTCCTCGCCGGTGATTCCGTCGAAATCCTCGTGCGGGAGCGTGCTGCCCTGGTTGATCCACAGTATTAGTCTGGGCCTGGCAGGCCGAACTCGGCGCAACAGGCGGACAGGCTGCGCCCTGGTGGCGGTCGGCGGCTACGGACGCGGCGAACTGCACCCGGCATCCGACGTGGACGTCATGGTTCTGCTGCCACCAAAACAAGTTACGGTGCCGACCGAAGGCATTGAAGCATTTCTGACTTTCCTCTGGGATATCGGCCTCGAAATCGGTCACAGCGTGCGCACAGTCGAAGACTGCGTCATCGAGGCGAGCGCGACATCACGATCGCCACAACGCTGATGGAGTCGCGGCTCCTCGCCGGCGATCCGCAGCTGTTCTCGGCCATGCGTACCGAGACGGGCCCGGACAAGATATGGCCGTCGCAGGCTTTCTTCGAGGCCAAACGTGAAGAGCAGTGGCAACGCCATCATCGCTATCACGACACTGCTTACAACCTGGAACCCAACGTCAAAGGCAGTCCCGGGCGGACTGCGCGATATCCAGATGATCGGCTGGGTCGCACAGCGGCACTTCGGCGCCGAAACGCTGCACCAGCTCATCAGCCACCAGTTTCTGACCGAGCACGAGTACCAGAGCCTGCTCAGAGGGCCGCGCATTTCTGTGGAAAATCCGGTTCGCCCTGCACATCGTTGCCCGGTCGGCGTGAAGATCGGCTGCTGTTCGATCACCAGGTACGCCTGGCGGAAATGTTTGGCTACCAGGATGCCGCGTTCACGCTGGCAGTCGAGCAGCTGATGCAGCGCTACTACCGCACCGTCATGAAGCTCAGCCGCCTGAACGAAATGCTGCTGCAGCTATTTGAAGAAGCCATACTGCTCGACCCGAATGCGCCGGCCGTTCCGATCACCAGCGAATTTGAGTCCCGTAACGGCTATCTCGCCGCCGTTGACGACCAGGTCTTCCTGCGTAACAACAGCGCAATGCTGGGACTGTTCCAGATCCTGCAGTCGCATCTCGAGCTTAAGGGCGTCAGTGCCCCGACCATCCGCCTGTTGCGCAAGCACCGGTATCTGATAAACGAAGAATTCCGGCAGAACCCCGCGCACCACCGCCTGTTCATAGAAATGATGAGCGCGGAGAATGGCGTGACCCGTGCACTGCGCCGCATGAATCGCTATGGCGTGCTGGGCCGCTACATACCGGCCTTCGGCCGCATTGTAGGGCGCATGCAGTACGATCTTTTTCACGCCTACACGGTCGATGCGCATACCTTGTTCGTCATCAACAATCTGCGCCGCTTTTCGCTCAGCCGCTTTGACAACGAGTTTCCGTACTGCAGCCAGATCATGCAGTCGCTGCCGAAGCCCGAACTCGCCTACCTTGCCGGACTATTTCACGACATCGCCAAGGGCCGCGGCGGCGATCATTCCGAACTCGGAGCGGTAGACGCCGAAGCGTTCTGCAGGGAACACGGGCTGGGTTCCTACGACGCACGCCTGGTCGCCTGGCTCGTGCGCAATCACCTGATCCTGTCCATAACCGCCCAGAAGAAAGACATCAGTGACCCCCTGGTCATCCAGGAATTTGCGCGCAAAGTCGGAGACCAGGCGCACCTGGACTACCTGTACGTGCTGACGGTTGCAGACGTGCGCGCTACCAACCCGAATCTCTGGAATTCCTGGAAGGCGTCGCTGTTCGAAGAATTTTATCGCCAGGTCCGTACTGCCCTGGTGCGTGGCCTCGAAAACGCGGTAGACCGGGAAGCACTGATCGAAGAAACCCGGCAAGCGACGCTGGAGCGTCTGGCAGAAACCGGCATCCCTGCTGACCTGACTGGAAAAATCTGGTCGCATCTGCACGACGAGCATTTTCTGCGCCACCGTCCGGACCAGATCGCCTGGCATACGCTCATGTTCGCAGCCCACCGCAAGGACGACAAAGACAGTCCGTTCGCCGCTGTGCGTGAGAAAACTGATCGTGGCACAACCGCCGTCCTCACTTTCATGCCCGGTGGCGGCGAGAGCTTTGCCAGGGCCACCGCGGTGCTGGACGAACTCGGACTGAATATTCTCGATGCGGAAGTCTCCGCAACGCGCGACGGCTATAGTCTGGATACGTTTCATGTTTCTGACGGCGAAGGTGAAGCCGTGACAGACGCCGATCGAATTGAAGAAATAAAGGACGCGCTGCAGAGGCGGGTCATTGACGGCCAGGCCTGGCAGGTCCGCGTGGCGCGCGCGCCGGCGCGCCAGCTGCGCAGCTTCACAACCAAGACGCGCATCAGCTTCAGCGAAGATGCGCGTAACAAGCGTACGATTATGGAACTTGTGAGCGGCGACCGACCGGGCCTGCTGTCTGAAATCGGCCAGGAATTTGTCAAGGCAAACGTCAGGCTGCAGGCTGCCAAGATCACCACCGTCGGTGAACGGGCTGAAGACGTTTTCTTCATCTCAGACCAGTCGCGCCGGCCACTGGCCGAAAGTGCTTGCCAGAAACTCGAGCGCGCGCTTTGCGTGCGCCTGGATTCGTCCGCCTGAAGCGGCCGTTTGGAAAAACCATGAACCCCGATCTCAGCAAACTGCATCCCTACCCCTTTGTGCGCCTGGACCAGCTGCTGGCCGGGAACACGCCTCCTGCAGATCTCGCCCGCATCTCGCTCAGTATCGGAGAGCCTCGTCATGCGCCGCCCGCATTTGTCCTGGATGCACTGCGTGGGGCGCAGGACGGCTACGGTGCTTACCCCATGGCGCTTGGCGTGTTTGAACTGCGTGCCGCCTGCGCGGCCTGGCTCGGAAGACGCTACGGTTTGCCAGAAGGGGCAGTGGATCCGGATGGCCAGGTCCTCCCGGTCAGCGGCACGCGTGAGGCGCTGTTTGCCTTTGCGCAGGCGGTGATCGACCGCAGCCAGCCACGACCAAAAGTCCTGATGCCTAACCCGTTCTACCAGATCTACGAAGGGGCAGCGCTACTCGCCGGTGCAGAGCCCGTCTACCTGGACACGCGAGCGGACAACGGTTTCCTGCCCGATCTTGACGCGGTACCGGCCAGCACATGGCGCGACTGCCAATTGCTGTATCTGTGCTCGCCCGGCAACCCCACCGGCAGTGTCATGGACGGTGCCTATCTGAAACACGCTCTGACTCTCGCTGACGAGTATGACTTCGCCATCGCAGCGGACGAATGCTACGCGGATATATTCCTGGACGAAGCCGCACCGCCGCCCGGCATACTCGCCGTCTGCAGGGAAACGGGCCGCGAGGATTTTCGCCGCGTGGTTGCCTTCCACAGCCTGTCGAAGCGATCCAACGTGCCGGGCCTTCGCAGCGGCTTCGTGGCCGGCGACCGGGACATCATCCGCGGCTTTCTGAGTTATCGAACCTACCATGGCTGTGCGATGCCAATCCCTTCGCAGATTGCGAGTGTCGCCGCGTGGCAAGACGACGCGCACGTGGCCGAGAACCGCAACCTGTACCGGGAAAAATTCAAACGCGTGGTGCCAATTCTGCAACCGGTCATGGACTTCTCGGCGCCGACGGCCACATTTTACCTGTGGGCCGATGTGGGCGAAGACGACGAGCGCTTCACCCGGGCGCTGCACGAGGCCACCAATGTGGTTGTGCTGCCCGGACAGTATCTCTCGCGCGGTGAGGGCAAGAACAATCCCGGGCGCAACCACATTCGCATGTCGCTGGTGGCGAGCGTGGACGAGTGCGTTGAAGCCGCACAGCGCATTCGCCACTTTACAGACACACGCTGAAAGCAATCTGGAGTCGTTGATATGTCAGACATTGGCAAGGTGCGCGCAATTATCGAACAGGCCTGGGAAGGACGCGCCGAAATCACACCGCGCAGCTTCGAACCCGAGTTGCGCGATGCGCTGGCGATCAGCATTGATCTGCTGGATCGGGGTGAACTGCGGGTGGCACAGCCTGCCGCAGCGGGTTGGCAGCTTAACGAATGGTTGAAAAAAGCCGTTCTCCTGTATTTCCGGAGCACGGAAAGCGACCTGCTCGAGGCGGGCTACACGCGGTTTTTCGACAAGGTGCCGCTCAAGTATGCCAACTACAGGCTGGACGATTTTCGCGAACAGGCCGCAAGGGTCGTGCCGCCCGCGGTGGTCCGGCGCGGCGCCTATATCGCACCGGACGTTGTACTGATGCCCAGTTACGTCAACATCGGCGCCTATATCGACACTGGCAGCATGATAGACACCTGGGCGACCGTAGGCTCCTGCGCCCAGATCGGTCGTGACGTGCACATCTCCGGTGGCGCTGGCATTGGCGGCGTACTGGAACCCCTGCAGGCCGCACCCACCATTATCGAAGACGGATGTTTTATCGGCGCCCGCTCGGAAATAGTCGAGGGTGTGATCGTCGAGCGCGGCGCGGTCATTTCCATGGGTGTGTTCATCGGCCAGAGCACACGTATTTACGACCGCGAACGAGATGAAATCACCTATGGGCGGGTGCCCGCCGGCGCGGTCGTGGTGCCAGGCAGCCTGCCCTCCGCGGACGGCCGCTACAGCCTCGCCTGTGCGGTGATCGTCAAACGCGTCGATGACAAGACGCGTGCCAAGACCAGCATCAATGAACTCTTGCGCAATGACTGATCGCGCAGAGCCAGGCAGCAGGCTGCGCGCTCGCCTCAATCGGCGGTGGCCGGCGCCCGGAGAGTGGCGTGCAGGTGCCTGAGCTCTATGGCCTGAAGAATTGCGACAGCTGTCGGGCGGCACGCGGCTGGCTGGCGACCCACGGCGTGCAGACCACGTTTATCGACCTTAAGGAGCACCCGCCTGACATGCGGTTAATCAAGGACTGGGTCAAGGCCGTCGGCTGGGAATCCCTGCTGAATCGCCGTAGCAAGACCTGGCGAAGCCTGAGCGCGGCTGAGCGCGAGGTCGC
This sequence comes from uncultured Gammaproteobacteria bacterium, assembly GCA_963759075.1. Lineage (GTDB taxonomy): Bacteria > Pseudomonadota > Gammaproteobacteria > Steroidobacterales > JABDLF01 > JABDLF01. Next base: position 46,211 of record CAVWXZ010000024.1, on the reverse strand, counting down.
TGACGCGCGCAGCGCCAGCGTTCTCATGCAGGCCCACCCCCTGCTCGTCAAGCGACCGGTGCTCGTCGTCGGGAAGCAGGTGCATGTCGGGTTCAGCGCCGCCCGCTATGCCGATATTTTCGGACCACCCGGGCCATGACCCGCCTGATTGACCTCGCCAGCGCGCTGATCGAGCGCGAATCAGTCACGCCGGACGATGCGGGCTGCCAGGCGCTGATCGGAGACCGGCTGGCGGCCATGGGATTTCACCTTGAGACGATGCAGGTCGGCGAGGTCACCAACCTGTGGGCAAGGCGTGGAACCGCTGGCCCGCTGTTTTGTTTCGCCGGTCATACAGACGTGGTGCCTGCCGGACCGGCCGGTCAATGGGACTCGCCTCCGTTCGTGCCGGCAATCAAGGATGGCTACCTGTCAGGCCGGGGCGCGGCCGACATGAAAGGCAGCCTGGCAGCCATGGTGTGTGCCACAGAGCGCTTCCTGGAATCGCACGCGGATGCGCAAGGCTCGCTGGCGTTTCTGCTTACCAGCGACGAGGAAGGCCCGGCAAGGAACGGCACCCGCGCGGTCGTCGCAGCCTTGCAGGCGCGCGCCGAGGCAATCGACTACTGCCTGGTCGGCGAGCCGTCCGGCAAGCTGCAAACCGGAGACAGGGTGCGCATCGGCGGAGAGGCTCACTCAACGTTGCGCTCACGGTACGTGGCGTACAGGGCCATGTGGCCTACCCCGAACATGCAGCCAATCCGATCCACCTCGCCGCCCCGGCCTTGTCAGAGCTTGCGGCTTACCGCTGGGATTCGGGCACAGCGGAGTTTCCGCCCACCAGCCTGCAATTCACGTCTGTTCACGCCGGCGTCGGCGCCAGCAACGTCACACCGGGCGAGCTGCAGGCTCAGTTCAACCTGCGTTACTCCCCGGCCCGGAGCGCGGCGACCATCGAACAGACATTGCGCGCCATGCTCGACCAGCACGCACTTGATTACACGCTGCAATGCACGCTGAGCGGAGAACCCTTTCTCACCCAAGCTGGCGCGCTTTCCAAAGCAGTGACTGCGGCGATTCAGGCGGTGACAGGTCTGCAGCCGGAATTGTCGACCGGGGGCGGTACCTCAGATGGGCGCTTTCTTGCCCCTGCAGGCACGCAGGTCATTGAACTGGGACCACCCGGTGACACGCTGCACCAGGTCAACGAGCGAGTGCGGATCAGTGACCTCGAGACGCTGGAGGAAATCTACCTGGCGATCCTTGCAAGGATGCTCCCGGCAGCCTGATTCAGGCCGTGCGCGGTCCCCGGGGAACGTTGACGATCAGCGCCGCCGAAGCGAGGATCACGAACCATACGAGTACCCAGCCCGGCATGCTGAGGCCCAGAAACCGCCAAACCACCTCGGCGCATTCTCCGGAACCTGTGAACACCATGCGCAGCACATCGGCCATGGGAAAGACATCCAGCATATAGTCGAGGTCGGGACCACAGGCAGGCACCTCGCCGGGCGGCAGATTCTGCAGCCAGATGTGGCGCCCCGAGACGGAAGCACCGAAGCCGGTGGTCAGCAGCGCCAGCCCGGCGTAAACACGTGAACCTGTCACCCCGGGCCCGTGCAATGCCGCCAGCAGAAAGACGACACCCGTACAAATCACCGCAACGCGTTGAAAGACGCACAGCGGGCAGGGCTCCAGGCCCAGGCCGTATTGCACATAGAGTGCGAAACCCATCAGCGACGCGCACACGAGCGCGAGGCCGCCGTTGACGAGCCGGCGACGCTCACTGAGAAACACAAAAATTTGCTGAATTGGAAGCATATCGGGACGCAGAGTATATCAGCAGACCAGCCTCGCATAAGACCGGTCGGGCGCAAAAGTTATCAGCCAAAGCGGCCGGTGATGTAGTCCTCAGTCAGCTGGTGCAGCGGGTTGGTGAACACCTGGTCGGTGTTGCCCACCTCCACCAGGTAACCCAGGTGAAAATATGCAGTACGCTGCGATACCCTCGCTGCCTGCTGCATGGAATGGGTAACAATAACGATCGTGTAGTTGGCACGCAGCTCGTCAATCAGGTCTTCGATGCGCGCAGTAGCGATAGGATCCAGGGCCGAACAGGGTTCGTCCATCAGGATAACTTCCGGATTGACGGCAATCGCACGGGCAATGCACAGCCTCTGCTGCTGGCCGCCGGACAGACCGGTCCCCGGCTGATCGAGGCGATCGATCACTTCGTCTATCAGCCCTGCCTTGCGCAGGCTGGTGTGCACGATCTCGTCGAGTTCAGTTTTGTCCGCCGCCAGTCCGTGGATTCTCGGGCCGTAGGCGACGTTTTCGTAGATTGACTTCGGGAATGGATTCGGCTTCTGGAAAACGATGCCGACTCGCGCGCGCAGCACCACCACATCCAGGTCTTTTGCGTAAATATCTTCATCATCCAGCATAACGCTGCCACTGACCCGACAACTATCGATCGTGTCGTTCATTCTGTTCAGGCAGCGCAGGAACGTGGATTTCCCGCAACCGGACGGGCCGATCATTGCGATCACTTCGTTGCTGCCAATATCCAGACTGGCATCAATGATCGCCTGCTTGTCGCCGTAGAAAACGTCCAGGTTGCGGATGCGCATGCGCGGGTCAGCGACCGTGATTTTGCCGACCGTCTTTTCCACCTTGCCGCGTTCAGTCTTGCCCATATGCCCGCCCACTGCCGCTGCCGCCTGCACCTTTCGGCGATGACCGGGCGGCCTCTTTTGCAAAACCATGCTCCATCTGAGTGGACATCTTATCAGCCTCTTTGATGCAAAACTACCAACGCCTTTCGAAGCGGCGACGCAGGATCACCGCCAGGGCATTCATGACCAGCAGAAACCCCAGCAACACCATGATGGCGGCCGAAGTCTTCTCAACGAAAGAACGCTCCGGGCTGTCGGCCCAGAGGAAAATCTGTACCGGGAGAGCAGTGGCCGGATCGGTTAAACCCTGTGGAATGTCCACGATAAAAGCAACCATGCCGATCATCAGCAGTGGCGCGGTCTCGCCCAGCGCGCGCGCCATGCCAATGATGGTGCCGGTCAGCATGCCGGGCAGGGCCAGCGGCACGACATGATGCAATACGGTCTGCACTTTGGATGCACCAATCCCAAACGCTGCCTCGCGAATCGAAGGTGGCACGGACTGAATAGCGGCCCGGCTTGCGATGATGATCGTGGGCAACGTCATCAGCGAGAGCACCAGCCCGCCCACCAGCGGAGCGGAGCGCGGCAGGCCGAAGAAATTGATAAACACGGCCAGCCCAAGCAGGCCGAATACGATCGACGGCACGGCCGCCAGGTTGTTGATGTTGACCTCAATGAGATCGGTAAACCGGTTGCGCGGTGCGAACTCTTCGAGATAGACAGCGGCCATGACGCCGATGGGGAACGAAAGCAGCAGCGTCACCGCCAGGGCAAACAGCGAGCCCATCGTTGCGCCGAGGATGCCGGCCATCTCTCCTTCCCGCGAATCGCCGAGCGTAAAGAATCCTCGATTGAAACGCAGCGCCAGGCGGCCCTCCGAATTCAGCGTGTCGATCCAGGCGAGCTGCTGATCTGAAACGCGACGTTCGACCTCCGGCAGCGTGCGGTCGATCTGCCCTTTCTCGACCATGTCCACTTCGTCATCGGCCAGCACCCAGACCGCGCGCGTTTCGCCGATAAGCCCGGGGTTATCCATCACCATTTCCCGCAGTCTGAAATGCGGCGCCGGTGCTTACAAGAGAATTCAGACTGCGCCGATCGCCGCGACTGCGCACGTCCGGAAACAGTTCCCTGAGCGAATTTTTTACCAGCGCTGAGTAATCTGCGCTCGACAGCACCGCCGGGTCACGGTCACCGTCAGGATCAATGCGTCGCTTCGTCAAAACTGATATCCAGTCTGACCAGGGTTTGCTGAAAAGCGCTGGCCCCCGTTGCGACGATGGTGGCAAACAGGATGCCCAGAAAAACAAGTCCCACGAGTATGGACACGACACCCAGCAATCGAAACCGTCGCTCCGCGCGGTGCCGCCTGCGCAGGCTGGCCGCCACCTTGCGTGCGGTTTCGCTGCTGTGCTGATTGCTCAGAAGAGACAGGTCGTTCGCTACTCATACTGTTCCCTGTAGCGCCGCACCACACGCAGGGCAATGATGTTGAGCAACAGCGTGATCACGAACAGCATCAGCCCCAGGGCAAAGGCCGCCAGCGTCTTCGGGCTGTCAAACTCCTGATCGCCCACCAGCAGCGTAACGATCTGCACTGTGATCGTGGTCACCGACTCCAGCGGGTTGATCGTCAGGTTGGCGGCCAGTCCAGCTGCCATCACCACGATCATCGTTTCACCCACCGCCCGCGAAACCGCCAGCAGGATACTGCCAACGATCCCGTGCAGGGCGGCCGGCAGGACCACGAGCCTGATCGTCTCGGACTGCGTTGCGCCAAGACCCAGTGAGCCATCGCGCATAGTCTGAGGTACCGCATTAATGACGTCGTCGGAGAGCGAAGAAACAAACGGGATAATCATGATGCCCATGACGAGGCCCGCGGCCAGCGCGCTCTCAGAGGCAACATCCAACCCGACCAGGCTGCCAGATTCACGTATGAATGGTGCCACCGTCAATGCCGCGAAAAATCCGTAGACCACAGTTGGTATGCCCGCCAGGACCTCGAGCATCGGCTTGGCAACGGCGCGCACACGGTAATCCGCATATTCGGAAAGATAAATTGCCGAGAACAGGCCCACCGGCACTGCCACCAGCATGGCGATCGCCGAAATCAGCAAGGTACCCACCAGCAACGGCACCGCCCCGAAAGCCCCCGATGACCCGACCTGGTCCACCCTGATGGCCGTTTGCGGGCTCCACTTGAGTCCAAAGAGGAATTCCGTAATTCCCACAGAACCGAAAAAGCGCACCGACTCAAAGAGCACCGAAAGAAAAATCCCCACCGTCGTCAGAATAGCGACGGTTGAACTGATCATGAGCAAGCCACGGATCACCCGCTCAACGCGATTGCGCGCTTCCATCCGCAAGCGGATGCGTTGCCAGGCAAAGGCCAGACCGACGAGTCCCGCAGCCAGTGCCAGCAGCCCACGAGCGTGCGCCGAGCGTTGCCGAAGTTCGCGGTAGCTGGCGCCCGCTTCATCGATTTCAGGTTGCCCCGAACTCCCCGGCCGCAGACTGTCCGCCTCGTTACGGATTTCATTGATCAGCAAACTGCGTTGCCCTTCGTCGAGTGTCTGATACTGGGCGGGAAGTTTCGCCAGAATACGTTGGTCGATGATTACATCATCAAAAATCGTCCACGCCGCAAACATCAACAAGGCAGGAATCAGCGTCCAGATCAGCGCATATTGACCGTAATGATCAGGCAGCGAATGCAGGCGGCTGACCTTGCGGCGCCCGCCGGCCACCTGCACTGCGCGGTGGCGGCCCGCGAAGAAGGCCATGGTGGCCAGTCCCGCGATCATGATTGCCAGGGTGGTCAGATTCAATGCCAGCGCCCCAAATCAACAAGCACAAATAACGCGACGGCCGCTGATGCGGCCGCCGCCTGAAAATAGCTCATGTCGCCCTCGTTCAGCGCGACACGCGGGCAGCCCCGCTTATCGACCCATGACCAGAAATTTTCCGTCCTGCAGTGCCAACTTGCCCTGCAACTGCACTTCGGCCGACATCCAGCCACGCTCGTAATCAGGCATCGGAATGAGACCGCGATCGGTCAGATAGCCCTCCAGTCCCCAGGCCTTCTCACTGGAAAACTCTGCAAGATACTCTTTGATCCCGGGTATCACCCCGACATGCGCGCCCTTAACATAGAAATACAGGGGCCGGGAGACCGGGTAACTACCGTCGGCAATGGCCTCAAAGGTGGGCTCCACCCCGTCAATTCGCGAACCCTGAACCTTGTCCGAATTCTGGTCCAGAAAACTGAATCCAAACACGCCGAGTGCGTCTGGATTGGCCTCCAGCTTCTGCACGATCAGGTTGTCATTTTCGCCCGCCTCAACAAACGCGCCGTCCTCCCGGACCGTGTGGCAGATCTCCTTATAGCGATTACTGTCTGAAGACTTGAGCGCTTTGATCCAGTCAAACTTTTTGCAGCCGCCTTCCATTGCCAGTTCCACGAATGCATCCCGGGTGCCCGAGGTCGGCGGTGGGCCAAGCACCTCGATCTCCTTGGCGGGCAAGCCGCTGTTTACATCTTTCCAGGTCACATACGGGTTCTCGACCAGCGTCTCTGTCCCGTTGGGGTTCGGAACCTGCTTGGCGAGGGCCAGAAAAACATCCCGCCGCGACAGCGAGAACCCCTGCGCGCTCCGGGCGTTGGCCACCACGATACCGTCATAGCCGATCTTGACTTCGAGAATATCGGTGACCCCGTTTTCCATGCATTGCGCGAACTCGGAGGCCTTGATCCGCCGCGAGGAATTCGCAATATCCGGATGTTCCACACCGTTGCCGGCGCAGAACAGTTTGATACCACCACCCGAACCCGTTGACTCTATTTTGGGTGTCTTAAAGCTGCTCGTGCGGCCAAACCGCTCCGCTACCACGGTGGCAAACGGATACACGGTGGACGAGCCCACGATGCTGACATAGTCCCGCGACGCGGCACCGGCATACCCTGCCAGCGTCACTCCGGCAAATGCGATCAGGCAAAAGAACTTTTTCATTGCGGTCCTCAATTGGATTGGAGATTGGTCACCCGTTACAGCGCCGGCCCCGGGCCGGCCCCTCGTAAACTGCTTTCCGCATCTTAGCGATACATTGTTACGGATTTGTTGCAGCCGGGTGACAGAGTGTTTCCTGGCTGGCCGCATTCAGTCTCGTTTGCCCGCTTCACCTTCCAGTTCATCAAGACTTTCGCTGTCGCGGATGCCGATATGGCGGATATCCTTGCCGTGAACCAGGTAGATCACGTATTCGCAGATGTTCTTGGCATGGTCTCCGATCCGCTCCAGCGCGCGTGCAGCCCACATGACATCCAGCACGCTGCGGATCGACCGCGGATCCTCCATCATGACCGTAATAAGCTGCCGGAGCAGCGCCTCGTATTCCCGGTCAACCTCCTGGTCCTGCTTGGCCACGGCATAAGCGGCCTGCGGGTCCATGCGCGCAAAAGCGTTCAGCGACTCGTGCACCATGGCACGCACCAGATCGGAGATATGCCGTACCTCGCGATAGCGGGCGGCGGGCGCCTCCATGGACGCCAGGCGTGACGCCAGCCAGCCGATCTTCTCCGCCTCATCACCGATTCGCTCGAGGTCCGTTATTGTCTTGATGATCGCCACCACCAGCCGCAGGTCGCCAGCGGTTGGATGGCGCAGGGCCAGAATGCGCCCACATTCTTCGTCTATGGCAACTTCCAGACGATTGACCTCCGCGTCGTCGGCGACCACCTTGTCGCCCAGCTGGCTGTCCTGATTGACCAGCGCCTCCATCGCTTTGCGAATCTGCTCCTCGACCAGTCCTCCCATGGCGAGGACCTGGCTGCGCAAATCCTCCAGTTCCTGGTTGTACTGGCGCGAAATATGCTGCTTGATTTCGGCCTTTTCCATACGTGGCTCTCCACTACTCGTTCGCTGCGAACCCTGCGTCGCCTGCAGTCCCTGCATACATACTAGAGCCTCGCGACCCGCGCGTCATCGGCGCAGTGCACTCATGCTCTGGCGAGGCGAACTCAGAATTTGAACTGCAGGTCAGCCTGCAGACGATTGTAGTCTCTTTCAACACCCGCATTTTCGCCGATCTTATTCAGAAAATACGTGAAGCCGGCCGTCCAGTTCTTAGCTAAACCATAGTGCCCCGAAAAAATGTGGCCGGTCGCATCAGTACCACCTCCGCCGAAGTCAGAATTGGTAAAGGTCGCGATCAGCGCGTCGGCCTCGATGTCCTGATAGATCCACGCGAAATCCCAGCTGCCGGGCGCAGACACCTTGCCAAGCTTCATGCCGAACGCGTAGGCCGTATCGAAAGCATCTACCTCTGTGTTCTGTACCCAGTCAGCAAATACGCTGACCGGCAGATCCCCGAGCATCATGCCCAGTTCTGCAAACAGCTCCAGCTCTTTGTAATCGTTTACGAGGACGCCGCCAACAACGGTATTACCCTGGGCTGCTCCTTCAAAGAACGGACTGTTGCCGATGGTGTCGGTGTAGGCATAGTAGCCCACGCCCGCCTTGAGCTTGACGCCCTCCGCGAGCTTCGTATCGAAACCAAGCTGGCCGGCAAACAGCAGGCTGTCATCAGTGGCTGAGCGCTCCTCGACAAACAAACCGGCCGCGTTCACAAAAAATGCGCCACCATCGAAGCTGACTGCCACGCCTTCCGGATTCAGGTCGCTGTCCCAGACCAGTGCGTTGCCGCCGGCCCGATGCAGCGGATTCTTCATTTTCCCGACCGTCACGGCGGCGTTCTCCATGGCCTGCCACTTCACGTAGGCCAGATCGATGCCAATACCCTTGGTACTGAAGCCGTCGCCCAGGGTCTGATTGGTGCTGACGGGGTCATCGCTGCCGCTCGCCAGCTGCACAGCCGCCTCAACAGACTCGTTGACGTCGCCCGCGATGCCCACTCTGGCGCGCATGCGATTCCGGTTGCGCGAGGCATTGCCTTCCTGGTCAATGAACTCGTATCGGTAGCGGAAGTCACCCTTAACTTTAATGGCAGACGCGGCCTTGACCGTTTTCTCGGCAGCCATCGCCGGTGCGGGGGCGGCGGCGCTTTGTGTTCTTGCTTCCAGCTCGTTCAATCGTTGCGCCAGGCGCGCAATCTCTGCCCTGAGCGCATCAATTTCACCCTCCGCCGCCTGTACCGGCGAGGAAGCTGCAATAGCCAGCAATACGAACAGCCCCGTGGCGGTGACCGCTTTAACGATATTCGACATCATCCTCATCTCCTGCGAAGAGCCGGTCGCGCGACCGGTCAGAAAAGTTACGCGGAGTCTAGAGAGGAATTGTGAAAGTTTTGTTACACACGACAGTCTTCGCCGCCCCAAAAACTATGCTCAGGCAGCGGCGGCATTCGCAATGCGCGCCGGCGGAAAGACGCAGGTGAACGTGCTGCCCTGGCCGGGCTCGCTCACTATTTCCAGGGTCGCGCCATGACTCTCGAGGATGTGCTTGACGATGGACAGGCCCAGCCCTGTGCCGCCCGACTGCCGGGACCGACCCGCGTCAACCCGATAAAACCGCTCGGTCAGCCGGGGCAGGTGCTCAGCCTCGATACCTGTACCGTTGTCACTGACCCAAAGCCGCCCTCCGCCGGCGTCCTCAGCCCAGCCAATCTCGATGCGACCTTCCCGGGGCGTGAAGCGCACCGCGTTGCTTACCAGGTTCATCAACAGTGAATACAACGCCAGCCCGTCTCCTGACAAGCGTGCTTCGCTCTCCACGCGGCTCACCAGCGTGGGTCCCGCGCCGGCCAGCGCCTGAGCCTCCAGGATGACCGCATTTGCCAGCGCTCTGACATCAACAGGCTCCATCGCTGCAGCGGCATCTGACGATTCCAGGCGCGACAGTTCAAGCAGGTCGCCGATCAACTTCTCCATGCGCTTGGCCTGGCGATGCATCTCGTGGATCGGCGCTTGCCATTTTTTGTCCAGCGCCTGTTCTTCCCGCATCTCTTCGAGGTACCCCCTGATCACGGTCACCGGTGTGCGCAGTTCATGAGAGGCGTTGGCCACGAAGTCCTTGCGCATACGTTCGAGCGTGGCCCGCTCCGTAACATCGCGCGCAAGAAGCAGCCTTTGATGCTTGCCGTAACGAATAATCCGTAATGACAATAACGTCCTGTCGTTCGCGGGTGATGCCATCAGCAATGCCTTGCCGTACTCCTTGCGCCGGAGATAACTGCGAAAATCGGGTGCCCGCAGGAGGTTGTCGATACGCTGCCCAAGATCGGCTTCTGAGCGCACGCCGAGCAGGCGGGATGCCGCACTGTTGTACCAGGCGATCCTGTTTTGGCGGTCAAGAACCACGGCCGCATCGGGCATTGCCTCGGTGGATTTCCTGAATTCCACCAGCAGCTTGGCCAGCCGTTTCTTCGCTTTGCGATTGACGCGCTGGATGCCTGCGATGCGATAAATCACCTGCCCCCAGATACCGGGCACATCCGGCGGATTCATCGCGGCGGGTTCGGTGATCCACTTGTCCAGTCGGTACAGGTTCAGGAGGTTCCAGCCAAGATATGCGAGGGCGCCCAGCAGCAAGACCAGCAAGAGCTGGTCCAGCCACCAGCCGAGCACAGACAGCAGCAGTGCGCCGAGCAGAATGCGCCGCAGGGAGGCACCCCAGCCACCGGTCATGAACTGCCCACCCCGGGTGAAAAGCGGTAGCCAGCACCGCGCACAGTTTGAATAAAGCGTTCGCAACCGGTGCCGGAAAGCAGCTTGCGCAGGCGGCGGATATGCACGTCCACGGTCCGCTCTTCCACGTAAACGTTCGCACCCCAGACCCGGTCCAGCAGCTGGCTGCGGGAATACACGCGATCAGGATGCGCCATGAAAAATCCCAGGAGCCGAAACTCTGTCGGACCCGGCGCAAGCTCTTTGCCGGCAACGCTGACGCGGTGACTCGCGGTATCCAGCATCAGCGTGCCCGCGGTGAGGACCTCACCCTGCTGCACGCTACCGAAGCGACGCATGACGGCACGGATTCTTGCTTGCAGTTCCTTGTGCGAGAAAGGCTTCGTGACATAGTCGTCTGCACCGCTTTCCAGTCCATTTACCTTGTCTTCTTCGCCTGTGCGAGCCGTCAACATAATGACGGGAAGATCGCTGGTATCACTACGCTTCTTGAGCGAACGAACAAACTCCAGTCCGCTGGCACCCGGTAGCATCCAGTCCACGAGAATCAGGTCTGGCCGTTGCTCCGCAATACTCGCCCGCGCTTCCTGCACCGTGCCAGCCTCGGTCACCCGATAGCCGGCACGACTCAGACCGAATACGATCATCTGGCGGATGGCCACTTCGTCTTCCAGTACCAGGATGGTCGCTTCAGACATCGCTATTTCATCTTCCAGTGAGCGGGTGGTCGCTTCAGACACGTATCGAGAGCCACCACAAAAACCCTCTTATTACATCCGAAAATTGTTACAGGGCGATGACGCAGCTCACGTCTGCCAGGCGACCTTTTCGCGAAGATAAACCGGCAGCGCCTGATCAGGCGAGCACTTTTTGCCTGCGCACCACAGCGCCTCACCCAACCGCAGCGCATGCCGGGCCGAAGGCAGGCGCGCGAGTTCTGCGGGCGCTGGCGCAAGCCCCAGGCGTTCGGCCAGCCCTGCAAACGCTGCCCAGCCGGGGCCCGTTGCGGCCCAGCTATCGCCGGCGGATGGCAGGCTGATCATATCCGGCCTGAGCAGCGCCTCGTCCGTCACCGGCCGGGCCAGCCCCCCCGAATCGCGCCTGAAAAAACCGACATAGGCCTCGCCCATGCGCGCATCGAGACACACGGCCACATTGCTGACCTCTCGCTCGTCGAGCAGCCCCTGCGCCAGCATGGCCAGGCTGGAAACGGGAATGACCGGCAAGCCTGCGGCAAATGCCAGCCCCTGGGTAATGCCCGCCGCGATGCGCAGCCCGGTAAAAGAACCCGGACCACAACCAAAGACTATCGCGTCCAGGGCAGAGAGCTCAATGCCTGCGTCGACGAGTAAAGCGTCGATCATTGCCAGCACTTTCGGACCATGTTCTCGCTGCGTTTGCTCCTGCCGCTCGCTGACCGTCCCGCCCTGCAGCAGCGCGGCCGAACAGGCGTCACTGGAGGTGTCGATGGCGAGCAGTTGCATCAGGCAGTTTCGCTCATGGGGTGAGCCGCCCTGTGGGCGGCGAGGAACACACAGACCTCTTCGCTCGAGCGCGAGCGCGTCATGGGCGGCAGGCTTTTCAGAAACAGCCGCCCGTAGCTCCGGCTGCCGAGACGCGGATCGCAGAGCATGGCCACCCCGGCATCCTTATGGTCGCGGATCAGCCTGCCGACGCCCTGCTTCAGGGCCAACACCGCCTGCGGAAGCTGGTAGTCCGTAAACGGATTGCCGCCGGTGCGCCTGATGGCCTCGAGACGCGCCTGGAGAACCGGATCTCCCGGGGAAGCAAACGGCAGCTTGTCAATGACGACCAGCGACAGCGCCGGGCCGCGCACGTCCACGCCTTCCCAGAAGCTGCTCGTTCCAAGCAGCACTGCGTTGCCCATTGCACGAAACCGCACCAGCAGTTCTTCGCGCGGCGCGCTGCCCTGAATGAGCAGCGGAAAATCGAGCCGCTCCTCGAGCAAAGTGGCCGCCTCGCGTAGCGCGCGATGACTGGTAAACAGCAGAAAAGCCCGCCCCTGCGATGCTTGAATCAGCGGCAGAGCCGACTCGACGACGTGGCACGTATATTCGGGGGAACCCGGATCAGGCATGCCGGCCGGCAAGAACAGGCGTGACTGGCTGGCAAAATCGAACGGGCTGTCGAGACGCAGCACCGTCGGCTTCTCCGCTCCGATTCGCCTGCTGAAATGTTCGAAATTATCACCTACCGCCAGTGTCGCCGAGGTAAACACCCACGCACAGGGCCGTGCACTCATGATGTCACGAAGGTTCCCGGCCACGTCGAATGGCGTCAGGTGCAAGGTGAAGCCCCGTGCGCTGATGTCCGCCCATCGCAGCCCTTCCTCACTTGCGTCTTCCTGAAGCAGCGCCAGCTGTGTCTGGCAATCGAGCAGTCGGCGTCGGCAACTTTCCAACCCGGCTGACTCTCCTGCAGCGAGCTTGCCCAGCTTGCCATCCATGGCAGCAAGCGCCGCCTGCAATCCTGCCAGCGCCGAGCTTATGTCGTCACTCATGTTGTCCAGCCGCGTCCGTTGCTGCCCACCACCCAGCGCCAGGCGCAGATGACTCAGGGCCGCTTTCAGCGCATCCGCGCTCGACCAGATCTGTTCGCGCTGCGGCAACGATGCGGACTCAGTCATCAGGTCGCGAACCAGTTCGTCAATGCGCCGACTGCTGAGATGGGTGCCAAAAAACTGGGTGGCCGTTTCCGGCAACTGGTGCGCTTCATCGATGATCACGGCATCGGCACCCGGGAGCAATTCGCCGAAGCCGCCGTCTTTCAGCGCCAGGTCAGCCATCAGCAGGTGATGATTCACTACGACAACATCCGCCGCCTGCGCTGCGCGCCGTGCAAGCACTACATGACAGCGCGAATAGAACTCGCACTCCTGCCCCAGACAGTTCTCGGCAGTGGAAGTCACTCTGGGCCAGACGGCAGCATCCTCCGGCACGCCGCTTACTTCGCTGATATCGCCGGTTGTCGTGCGCAACCCCCAGCTCTGAATCTTCGTCAGCGCGCGCCTCGCTGCACCACCCAGGCGCTTGTCGAAACGCGCGGTCTCTGCCCGATGCAGGCAGAGATAGTTGGCCCGACCCTTGAGCAACGCCACCTTGACCGGCCGACCCAACGCCCCGGCAATGCGCGGCAAATCGCGATTGAATAGCTGATCCTGGAGCGTGCGGGTACCGGTGGAAATCGCCACCTGACGGCCGCTAAGGAGCGCAGGAACCAGGTAAGCAAAAGTCTTGCCGATGCCGGTGCCAGCCTCCACCAGCAAGGTCGCATGTTGAGACAGCGCGTCGGCCACTGCCACCGCCATTGCCCTCTGCTGGGGCCGGGGCCGGTAGTCGGCAATCGCATCGGCCAGCGGCCCCTCTGCCGAAAACAGGGCATCTATGTCATCCATGTTTGAACTCACGTTTGCTCCGGCATCATTGACTTCAACCGCCCTGACGCCTGGCCAGCGAGGCAAGCTCTGCGGCCTGCTGCCTGAGCGCCTCATCAAGGCCGGCGAGGCGGGCCGCCTTGTCAGCGAACTGTGCGGCCGCGGCGAAGTCTCCCGTGTCGAAATAGATGCGCGCGAGCTCAAGCCAGGGTTGCGGATCGCGCGGCTGAATGCGCACGGCGCGCTCCAGCGTTACCGTAGCCTGTTCCGCGCGGCCCGCGGCACGTTGTTCACTTGCCAACGCAAGCAGCGCCGTCACGGCCGGCACCCGGGGCGTTGCCTGCGCTGCCTCCGGCAGCGGCGCCGGCTGAGTCACCGGCACGACCTCGCCGGCCCCCTTGCCCGCCCTATCGTCGGCGGGGCCGCCAGATGGCACTGCCGAACATGCCGGCAGCAGCAGGCAAAGCACAAGAATTCGCGGCGCCGAATAACTCATCCGATAACATCCTTCAACCAGTCCAGGGCTTTCTTGCCCACATCCCGTTTACGCGTCGGCTCGCAGCCGGGCGCTGCCTCGAGTTTCGCCGAGGCCGGAATGGGAATCGGCACAGTGTCGCCGCAATCGGGCCGGGATTCCAAACCCGTCTGGTAATCGAGCCACACCACCCGCAAGGTGTCATCGAGGTCGAGCACCAGTGAACCGGTCGGCAACCCTGCAAAAAGATCGGTCCACGCGGCCAGCGCGCCCGCGGCGCCACTCAGTCCGGCCGGGCGGTTGTCGTCCCGCCCGATCCACACGACCGCCAGATGATCCGCAGAGAAACCCGCAAACCAGCTGTCTCTAAGCTCGTCAGTGGTCCCCGTTTTGCCGGCAACCTCCAGCTCCGGCGGCAATCGGGCGCGCGCACTGCGACCCGTGCCGCGCCGCATAGCGGTCAGGAGCCCGGCGTTGAGCTGCGTGACGGACCCCGGCTTTACCACCTGGCGCACTCGCAGGGGGTAACGACCGAGCTGTTCGCCGGACTCGGCGAGCACAAAACGCACACTGCGCAGCGGCGTATAGGCACCGCCCGTAGCGAGCACGTTATACAGCTGGGCAACTTCAAGCGGTGACATCGCAACTGCCCCGAGCAGCAGCGACGGGTATGGCTTGACCGGTCGTTCGAAGCCGAGCCTGGCGAGCATGCCTGCAACAGCACTGACGCCCGTCGCCATGCCCAGTCTGACGGCCGGCACGTTGCGCGACTCGGCAAGCGCCCGCACGGCCGGCAGCACGCCGACGAAAACCTGATCGTAATTTCCCGGCGTCCAGGCCTCACCGTTATCCAGAGTGACAGAAATGGGCGAGTCCTCAAGCTGAGTCGCGAGGTTGACTCCCCCGGCTTCAAACGCCGCCAGATATACAAAGGGCTTCAGCAGCGAACCCACCGGTCGGTTTGCATCCAGCGCCCGGTTGAACCCATCGAAAGACGGATCGCGCCCGCCAACCGCGGCCAGCACCTCTGCGCCATCGGTCGTAGTGACGACCATGGCGCCCTCCAGGCCGGGTGCCACCTGTTTCTCCAGCGCAGCGATGCGCCCGGCCAGCGCTCGCTCCGCCCTTGCCTGGACCAGAGGATTCAGGGTCGTAAATATCTGCAGCCCCGCGCGCGCGAGATCCTGCGCATCGTAGTCGCGTACCAGCTGCTTGCGCACCAGATCCATAAACGCAGGGAAGTAGCTGGCACCCCGCACTGGCTTGTCCGCCAGTCCCAGGCCGCGCGCTGTCTGCTCGGTCAGCTGCTTCGCTTGCAGCAAGCCCGCCTCGCCCATCAATCTCAGTACAAGGTCGCGCCGCTCACGCGACCGTTCCGGAAACCTGCGAGGATCGTAGTACGAGGGCCCACGGACCATGGCCACCAGCAGCGCCAGCTGGTTAGGCTCGAGCTCAGCCAGCGGTCGGCCGAAATAGAAACGGCTGGCCAGGGCAAAGCCATGAATCGCGCGAGCGCCATCCTGGCCCAGGTAAATCTCGTTTACGTAGGCATTCAACAGTGCATCTTTGCCGTAGCGACGCTCAAGCAGCAACGCCATCACTGCCTCGACGATCTTCCTGCGCAAGGTGCGACTGCTATCAAGGAAATAGCTCTTCACGAGTTGCTGGGTCAGAGTGCTTCCGCCCTGACGCAGGCGCCCGGCACGCAGGTTGACCCACATAGCCCTGGCAATGCCACGAAAATCAAGCCCGTGATGCCCGTAAAAACGCCGGTCTTCCACCACCAGCAAGGTATCGCGCAACAGCTGCGGCACATCGGCGGGCGCGGTGACCAACCGGTCCTCGACCACGCCTGGGAACAGGCTGCCCACCAATAGAGGATCGAGCCGCAGTATGGGCATGCGGGTCCGCTGTGCCGCATCGCTTAGCCGGCTTATCCTGCCCTGTGAGAAACGAACGAACGCGTCGCGCCCGGGTTCGCTCCCATCCCAGAACCGGAAAGGCCTGGTCGCCAGCTCAATAGCGCTGCGGCTGCGCGCATAGGTGCCTGGTGCGCCTGCTCTGGCCTGCTTCCGGTAGCCTAGCTGCACCAGCGCCTGCTCCAGTTCGGCGATCCCCAGGGGCCGTCCCTCATAAAGCTCCAGTGGCTGCGCATATACGTGCGCCGGCACATCCCAGCGGCGCCCCTCAAATGCCTGGGTGATGGTCCGGTCGAGGAGGAAGACTGCGGCCCCGGCCACTAACACTGCCGCCAGCAGCAATCCCGCTGCGAGCAACAGCAAACGTCGGCGCCAGCGACTCGCGCCCCTCCGCTGCTTCCGAGATCCGGATTTTTTATTTTTTTTCAGTATTTTGCGAGACTTTCTTGAGAGAACTTGCGAAGCTGATCCGCGACTCGTTTTCCTGGCCCTGGAGGGCGCTTTAGCCATGACGCGACTTTACCACGGGGCGCCCACTGGCCTGCGGCAGCAATGCGGGCGGGCCAGGCTAAAGAATCCTGTGCTGGCCTATTGACAAAACCGCGCCTCGCGATTATTGTGCAACGCAACAGATTATTGCAGCGCAGCATCGGGCCTTCGTGCACTGCGCCAGTCGCAAATATGAAGGCATTTCAAAGAGGAAACCAAAGATGAACTTTCAACTTAACAAGCTGGCCACCGGCGCTATCGACCAGACCATGATGGTCACCGAAACGCTGGTCGCTCTCAGCCGCTCTGCGGCGCTGGGTACGGCCCAGGTGATCAACCTGGCTCGCACGCCGGTCAGAAATATTGCCCGGACGACGATCACCATTAATGACATCGCCCACAAGGGCATCAACAAGCTGGTCAAGGTGCAGGCCAAGGCCATTGAGCGCACGGTAGAAGCCAGCGCTGCGCGTCTGGAACTGGCCGCGCGGGCGCCGTCAGTCAAGGCGCTGGTCAAGTCGCAGATGGACTTGCTGCCCCATTCACGCCAGCGCATCACGTCTGACCTGCGCAACACCTGGACGGTGGTGACCGACACGGGCTCCGAGTTCAGCGCGTTATTCAACCTGCAGGCGCCGGCAGTGAAAACGAAAGCCAAAGCCAAAGCGAAAGCGAAAGCGAAAGCCAGGAAGGCCCGCGTAACACGCAAGCCGCGCGCGAAAAAGGCCGCTGCGGTCAGGAAAACTGCCGCTGGCAAGTCGGCACGTCGGACCAAGGTGGCGCGTAAGAAAACCGCTCAGCGCCGCAAAGCGGCCTGATTTCAACGCAAATTTTTCCCTTTTTACGCCCTCTTCGGAGGGCGTTTTTTTGCCTGCAATACCCGCATGCCGGCGAACAGAACGTTATAATGACTTATAGCTCGGATCCGTCCGGATCTGAATCTGCAAGGACATTTGTTATGAGCACGCGAAACAAGGACCTGGCTGATTGGGTCAACCAGGTGGCCGCGCATACCCATCCCGCCCACATTCACTGGTGCGACGGTTCGGACGCCGAGTATGCGGAACTCGTCGCGCAGATGCTGGAAGACGGCACGCTGAGCGAACTGAATCGCGGCACCTTTCCTGATTGCTACCTGCACCTCTCGGATCCCTCGGACGTGGCACGCGTCGAACACCTGACCTTTGTTTGCACATGCTGACAAGCAGGACGCAGGCCCCAACAACAACTGGATGGCGCCAGACGCGGCCCACGAGAAGATAGACGCCCTGTTTGAGGGTTGCATGAAGGGGCGCACGATGTACGTCATTCCCTATTGCATGGGACCGGTCGATTCGCCGCTGGCGCGTTGCGGCGTAGAAATCACCGACAGCCCCTACGTGGTCGTCAACATGCGCATCATGACGCGCATGGGACAGGCAGCGCTGGAGCGCATCGAACGCGAGGGCACCTTCGTCAAGAGGCCTGCACTCCACCGGCGACCTGGACCCGGAGAAGCGCTTCATCATGCATTTTCCCGAAGAACTCTCAATCAAGAGCATCGGCTCGGGCTACGGTGGCAACGCACTGCTCGGCAAGAAATGTCATGCGCTGCGCATTGCCAGCTACCAGGCCCGCCAGGAAGGCTGGCTCGCTGAGCACATGCTGATCCTGGGCCTGGAGAGCCCGGAGGGCAAGACTCACTACATCGCGGCGGCCTTTCCCTCCGCCTGCGGCAAGACCAACCTGGCAATGCTGGTGCCGCCGGAATCACAGAAGGGCTGGAAGGTAACGACACTGGGCGACGACATCGCCTGGCTGCACCCGGGCGAGGACGGACGGCTGTGGGCAATCAACCCCGAGGCCGGGTTTTTCGGCGTGGTGCCGGGCACCAGTCCCAAGACCAATCCACATGCCTACGAAATGATCCAGCACGACACTATCTTCACCAACGTCGCCACCACCGATAGCAACGAACCCTGGTGGGAAGGTCGCCCGGATGGCAAGCCGGTAACGAACTGGAGAGGGGAGGCCTGGCGAACCGGGCAAGGGCCCGGCCGCGCATCCCAATTCCCGCTTCACGGTTTCGGCCAGGCAGAACCCCAGCTACTCGCCGCATACCGAAGATCCGCAGGGCGTGCCGATCTCGGCCATCGTCTTTGGCGGTCGTCGACGCGAAACCGCGCCGCTGGTTTACCAGGCGCGCGACTGGCGACACGGCGTGCTGGTAGGTGCCGGTATGGCCTCGGAGACGACCGCAGCCGCCACCGGCGCCGTCGGCGTCGTGCGCCGCGACCCGATG
This sequence comes from uncultured Gammaproteobacteria bacterium, assembly GCA_963759075.1. Lineage (GTDB taxonomy): Bacteria > Pseudomonadota > Gammaproteobacteria > Steroidobacterales > JABDLF01 > JABDLF01. Next base: position 27,351 of record CAVWXZ010000024.1, on the reverse strand, counting down.
GCGATGAAGCCTTTCTGCGGCTACAACTTTGCCGACTACTGGGCACACTGGCTGTCGATGTCGGAAAAGCTGGATAAGTTGCCGGCAGTATTCCACGTCAACTGGTTTCGCCAGGACGCCGATGATCGCTTCCTGTGGCCCGGCTTTGGCGACAACATTCGCGTCTTGCGCTGGATCGTCGAGCGCTGCGAGGGCCGCGACAACGCGGTCGAATCACCGATCGGCCTGCTGCCGGCCGACGACAGCATCGACGTGAACGGGCTGGATATCGACGCCGACAACGATGGCGGCGCTGACCACATCGACAAGGTGCAGTGGCAGGAAGAAATGGAGTCAATCGGCGAGTACTTCGAAACTTTCGGCGATCGACTGCCGGAAGCGCTGCGCGAGGAGCTCATCGGGTCCGCAAGCATCTCGCTGCAGCGCCCCGGTCAGTTCGGAGCAGCCGCCGGCGGCTTGCGACCGACGAGCTCTCAGTCCTTGCAGATAAAATAGATTGCGTGTGGGCGAATCCGGCTTGACCATCTTGCCAAGACCGATAAAGCCCTCGCCCGTTAATTGCACGGCTGTCGCGGCGCACGAATAACTCCTGGCCCTTGTTGGTCAGAACAAAAGTGCCATTGGTGCTCTGATCGAGCAGCTGAAACTTGCCGCGCTTCAGTTCTACCTGGGCGTGCAGGCGTGAAATCAGATGATTATTGACCACCAGGTCACTGTCGTCAGCACGTCCGATCGCGATCAATCGGGCTGCGCTCATCGACCTCCACTTCCTGGTTCTTGTAACGCAAAGTTATGCTGCCCTGCTTGGTCTCGGCAACTTCATCCCAGGAAATGGACGCACCATGCTGGTCACGTCTTCTTTCTTCCAGATGACCTCATAGAGCGCCATCTGATCGACGCGTCCCTTTACTTTGGCAAGATCGATCTGGCGGGTATTCGCCTGCCACTCCGGCGACAGTAATGTCCACGGTAGGCTCGGTCGTAATAATCTGCCCGGACTTGGCCTGACTGGTCATCCGCGAGGCGATGTTCACGGCGTTACCAAACACATCGTTTTTTTCAATGATTGCCGGCCCGATAATGGCAGCCTATACGCACGGTGACCGACTCACCGTCTACCTGACCAGCTCGTCGGTAATATTTCTCATGCATTCGAGCGCCCGCAGTCCATCGCGTCGTCGACGCGTCGAAGGTGGCCATGAGCTCGTCGCCCATGGTCTTGATCACGTGCGCACCGTTGAATTCCTGCGTGGCCGCCGTCATCACGTCGACACAAAACGATATTGTGTCGCGCGCCTTTACGTCACCCAGAACGTCGTACAGGCGGGTGCTGCCGACCACGTCGGCAAACAGGATCGTCAGTTCTTGCTCGTCACCCATCAGCTTATTCCGCCTTGCCCTGATTCCGGCCTGCCAGTGTGGCCTCGGCGATTGTACATAATACAGCAGGTGACTCACAGCAATGCCGTACTGCAGTCAGTACCTTATCGCGTTATTTTTCAGCCACAATATAGACAATCCAGGCCGGATCAGCCTCGCCCTCTTCGACAGGCTCGAACACACCGTTGCCCTCCTCTTCGTCCTCATCGTAGCCCTCCCAGTAGACGGTGGCCCGGGCAGAAGCCCGCCTCCAGAAGGAGTTCGCTGAGTTCCGGCAGGCTCCAGAATCGCCATTCGTAGGTGAAGGCCTTCTTGATTCTGTGAGCCGTCAGGAAACTTGTAGTGGATGTGGCAGACCAGGTCCCGCTCACCGGATCGACCTGTTTCTGGTGCCAGATATAGCTGAAATCGTCGTACTTGGTCTTTTCCTTGCCTTCCTCGTGGGCTTCCGATCCGCCGAACGCATCCAGAACAAATATGCCGTCATCGCCCAGATGCTCGTGTACGCGCTGGAAATATGCGCGCATCGCCTCGCGCGTCTTGAATATCCAGTAGCTGAAATTCATCGCCACCGTGACGTCGACCGGCGGCGTATCCGCCTGCAGCACGTCCGCCGTGATCAGCTGCACCCGGCTGCGTGCGTCGGGCGTCAGCTTCGCGAGGTGACGCTGCGCGGCCCCAGTCCTGCACTGCGCGGTCAATATCGACGCCGATCGCCGTATGGGATGGATCGCGCTTCACCCATTCACAGCACTCGTTGGCTGTCCCGCAGAAATCCTCGCGCAGGCTGACCGGCTTTCTGCCGCGCAGTTTCTTGAAAGTATCCAGCAGGAAGTCAGTTTCCTGCTCGACGTTCTGCACTGACTCCTCATACAGCTCATGAATATCGGCCTTGTTCGGCCATGGTTGGTTTGCGGTCGTGGCATCTGCTTGCGACGAGCGAGGGCGCTGGACATAGTCGGTTCCTTGCAAAACGGCGAGAGCGCAACTGCGCAGGGGCGCTATTGTAATGCAAGCGCGGGCGACTAGACAGACTCTGTGGGCACTCCCGGCTTCGCGTACAATTGGCATTTTGTGTTGGGAGAACACTGATGAGGTTGGCAATTGTAACGCTGGCGGCCCTCTTGATGGTCGCGTTCGAGCACTGGCGGAACAGGACAAGGGCCTGCCTGACACAGCCGCCCATCCTCAGATGCCCGGGGCGCTGTTCGCACGCGCAGCCTCCCTGCGAGACCAGGCCCTGGCGCAGAATGAGGCCTACGACATCGTGCGCGCCCTGACGGTCGAGGTGGGCCCGCGACTGGCCGGCTCGCGAGGGCGACCGTGCGGCCGTGGCCTGGGCGCTGACCTACCTGAAGGGCATGGGCTTCGACAAAGTCTATGCCCAGCCCGTCGAAGTGCCCCGCTGGGAGCGCGGTGAAATCACGGTGTCCATCACCGAACCCTATCCGCAGAAACTTGCCGCCGTCGCTCTGGGCGGCAGCGTCGGCACGTCCGAAGAAGGCATCACCGCACCCTTGCTCGCTGTGGAAGATCTCGAAACGCTCGCCCGCATGCTGCCTGCCGAGGTCGCCGGGCACGTTGTCTACATCGGCGACAGGATGGCGCGCAGCCGGGACGGTAGCGGCTATGGCACCGCCGTTAAAAAGCGTCGCGACGGAGCCGCTGTCGCCGCCCGCCTCGGCGCACGGGCGCTGTTGATCCGGTCAGTCGGCACATCGACCAGTCGTCTGGGTCACACGGGCGCCACCCGCTACCAGGCTGATGTGCAGCGCATCCCGGCCGTGGCGCTCTCCAATCCAGATGCCGACATGCTGGAAGCTGAGCTGGCGAGCGGGCTGCCTGTTTCCGTGCACCTGCGACTGACCGCTCGCGAGCTGCCACCCACGCGCTCTGCGAACGTCATCGCTGAATTGACCGGAGACGGCAGCAGTGACGAAATCGTGCTGCTCGCCGCCCACCTCGACGCCTGGGATCTGGGCACCGGCGCGATTGATGATGGGGCTGGCGTAGCAATTGTGCTGGAGGCGGCGCGGCTGATCTCTAAACTCCCGGAGCGGCCGAAGCGAACGATCCGGGTGCTGCTGGCGGCCAACGAGGAGTTCGGACTCTCCGGCGCGCTGGCCTACGCCGAGTCGGAGGGTAAGTCAGTAGCCCGCCATGTGGTCGGGATGGAAGCCGATCTTGGTGCGGGTCGCGTCTATCAGCTTGAGTCCAGGGTGCGCGACGCCGACCAGTCACTGGTGAGCGCCATGCACCAGGTCCTGGCGCCGCTTGGCGTTACGCTCGGCGGGAACCAGGCCGGTGGCGGTGCCGACCTCTCGCCCATGCGCAAGCTCGGGCTGCCCGTGCTCGCCCCCCGCCAGGACGCCAGTACCTACTTTGACTATCACCACACCGCTGACGACACGCTCGACAAGATAAACCGGGACGACTTGAACCAGAATGTGGCGGTGTACGCTACCCTCGCGCTGCTGGCCGCCGAGCTGCCGGGTCGCTTCGAAACGCGGGAAGCGGAAACCGATGAATAGCTCAGGCGGCCCGGGCCCGGGCCGCCAACGCCGCCTCGACAACCTCGATGCCCGCACCAGGGAGGTGCGCGTGCTCGGACAGGTAACGCCGCCAGTGCCGGGCGCCTGCTTGCCCCTGAAAAAGACCCAGCATGTGACGCGTCATGCTCGCAAGCCGGACGCCCTCTGCAAGATGCTTTTCCAGGTACGGAAACATGGCGTGCACCACATCCTCGCGCGTCAGCGGCGCTGACGAGTCTCCAAAGAGCTCACGATCCACCGCCGCGAGCAAATAGGGATTGTTGTAGGCAGCGCGGCCCATCATCACGCCATCCACCTCGCACAGGTGCGTGCGGACGGCTGCCAGATCGGCGATGCCACCGTTGACGATAATTTCCAGTTGCGGGAATTCCTGTTTTAGCCGGTACACGCGCGCGTAGTCGAGCGGCGGAACTTCCCTGTTCTGCTTTGGGCTTAAGCCGCTCAGCCACGCCTTGCGCGCATGAATCGTAAATGACCTGCACCCGCCATCGGCGACCAGGCTGACAAAGCGCCTGAGAAACTCCATGCTGTCATGCTCGTCGATACCGATCCGGGTTTTGACCGTAACCGGTATCGAAACTGCGGTCCGCATGGCCTGCACACAGTGCGCAACCAGCTCGGGCTCAGCCATCAGGCAGGCGCCGAATCGCCCCGATTGAACCCGGTCGCTGGGACAGCCAACGTTCAGATTTATTTCCGCATAACCAGCCTGCTCGCCCAGGCGTGCGGCACTGGCCAGCAATTCAGGGTTGCTGCCGCCAAGCTGCAGCGCAACCGGCTGTTCGGAATCGTCAAAGGCCAGCAGGCGCTCAGAATCACCATGCGTCAGCGCCTCGGCGGTAATCATTTCCGAGTACAGCAGCGCGCGTCTGGTAAAAAGCCGCATGAAGTAGCGGCAGTGCCTATCCGTCCAGTCCATCATGGGTGCGACGGAAAAACGCCGCTCCGGCTGCTCGGACAAAATCCCTGTTATCGGCATGCCGGATCAGACAGGATCAGATCCCGTGCCGGGTGTCCTCGATCAGAAAGTCCACCACCGCATTCAGGGCCTCCTCCTCCGACGGCCCCATTGCCCAGCGCCTTCTGAAAAACAGCCACCTGGCGGTGGGCACTGGTTCCGCGCTTGAGAATATCGCGCAGACTCTCGAGCTCGCGGACGCAATCCAGACGCTCGGCGTCTTCCCGGACCAGCTTGAGAAGTTCATCGAGCATTTCATCGTGCGGGACCAATTCTCCCTTGCCGAAATCCACCAGGCCCTCATCAAAACTGTAGCGCATCGCGCGCCAGCGATTTTCCATGACCAACATGTTGTCGTATTCACGCCAGCGCTGGTTCCTGCCGCGCAGGCGCCACAGCATTGACAGGATGCAGACCGTCGCAGCCGCCAGCGCCACGGCGTCGTCAAGTCGCGTGCACACATCCGTCACGCGCATTTCCAGTGTCGGATAGCGCCCGCTCGGGCGCATGTCCCACCAGATCTTGGTTGGATCATTCAGGATGCCGGCCCCCGTCATGTATTTCCAGGTGGCGCTGGTACTCACGGAAGCTCGCGAAGCGCTCAGGCAAACCGGTGCGGGGCAAGCGCATCGAACACGGTCAGCCGATAAGACTTGAGACCGGTGTCCTGGCCCTCCCAGAACGGCGACGAACAGCTGAGCGCGAGCAGGTGAGGCAGAAAATAAGAAAACTGGTTCAGCAGATCAATGCGCAGATCGTCGTCGTCAATACCGACATGCACATGCATGCCGCAAATAAGCAGCCGGCGGGCGGCGGCCTGCATTTCCCTGGTCAGCTGCATCGTAGCGCTCCTTATCCGTGTGCTTCTGCTTGGTCCACGTGGCAAACGGATGCGTCGATGCCGCGATGGGTGCCAGCCCATAGTTATCCGCAACGTCAACGATGCCCCTGCGCAGGCGGGCCAGTTCCGTGCGTGCGTCGCGAACTGTCTGGCAGACGCGCGTGCCGACTTCGATCTGCGCGCGCAGGAATTCCGGCGTGACCTGACCTTCCAGCTTTTTCTGCGCCTCCTCCATCATTGCAGGTGGCGGATCATTGGCCAGATCGCGGGACTCGCGATCGACCAGCAGGTATTCCTCTTCCATGCCGATGGTAAAAGGTGGCTCGCGCAGCGCCATAGGTGTCACTCCGTTTTTATGAACTGATACAGCTCTTTGTCCGCGAGGATCGGCTCCAGGGCATCCCCGATCAACCGCGCCCATTCGACCGTGCCTTCCTCACTGTCTATCAGATTCTGCCGGATTTCAATCGACATATGCGGCAGACCCCGGGTTTCGGCGTGATTGTCGATCGTGAAATCGTGCGGATCGCGCCCCGAATAAGGCTCGTTGTCGCCTACACAGTCGGCACCGACACTTGCCCTCATCCCGCTAATAAACGGCACCGGGATGCGCGGATCGGTGTCCCATAAAACGCCTATTTTCCAGTGTCGGGAGCGCCCGGCAAAAGTGGGCGTAAAGCTGTGAATCGAAATCACCGCCGGCACTGCGCCGGCGCCCAGCGCATGCTGGATCCTGAGGGCCACCGCGTCGTGATAGGGCTCGTAGAAGCTGATCACGCGCAAAATCTTGTCTTCCTCGCTCAGCCCCTGGTTACCCGGCACCACGATACCGTCGCTGACCTCGGGAAACGCCGTCGGGTCGTCAAGCTTGCGATTGTAGTCGACGATCAGGCGCGAATAGCCGGCGAGAACGGCCGGCGCGCCAAAGCGCTGCGCAAGCAGCCGCGTCACCTGCCCGGCACCGATGTCCCAGGCGATATGCCGGTCCAGCGCCATATCGTCCAGCCCCAGCTTGTTCATCGCGGCCGGGAAACTGCGACTCGCATGGTCACAAACCAGCAGCAACTGCGACGGCCCCGTCGGGATTGAGCAACTCGATGGGGGGCGGGTCGTCGGGGCCGATCAGTGGATAGTTCTTGTTCTTTTGAAAACGGTTTTCGCCAAGCATAAGCCAGTGGGTTCCATGCCCGATAATCGGGCACCTATCTTACACCAGCGGGTGGCGGCTGCCGCAGGCGCCGGCAGCCAGGTCGTCAGAGCTGGACCACCTTGAGATCGGGGACCTTGCGATTAAAGCTGCGGCGCCCGGTCACGCGGGCCGGGCGTGCAAAGAAGTAGCCCTGGCCGTAGTCCACACCAATACTGATCAACTTGTCACGAGCCGCCGCGTCCTCAACGCCCTCCGCCACCGTCTTGACCCGAAGTACATGGCCGATCTGGTTGAAGGCGTCAACGAAGCTGCGGTCAATATCGTCCGCAGTCATGTTCATCGTGAACTGACGGTCGATTTTCAGATAGTCCACCGGCAGACTCTTGAGATAAGCAAACGAAGACAGCCCGCTGCCGAAATCGTCCAGCGAAAACAGGCATCCCAGCGCTTTCAGTTCGTTCATGAAATGCATGACCTGCTGAAGATTGGCAATCGCGGCGGTCTCGGTCAGCTCGAAGCATACCGCGCCGGGACTCAGCTCATAATTCTGGATCTCCTGGCGCACGAAATCCAGAAAGCTCTCATCGCTCAGCGAGGTGCCTGAAAGATTGATGGCCAACGTATAGGGTGGTATGTCAGTCATGTCGCGATGATGCGCCAGCTCTGACAGGGCATGGGTTACCACCCAGCGATCGATCTGCGGCATGAGATTGTAACGCTCAGCCGCCGGGATAAATGCGTTGGGAGGGACCACCTTGCCGTCGAGATCGACCATGCGCAGCAGCAACTCAAAGTGCGCAGGCGCTGTGGTGTCACCGCTGAGTGGCACAATTGGCTGATGGTAAATAACCAGCCGGTCTTCTTCGCAGGCCTTGGTAATCCGCGACACCCACTGCATTTCCATGTGCCTCGCGGGCGCTTCGCCTTCGCGGTAAACATGCACCCGGTTACGGCCCATGTCTTTCGCCGAGTAACAGGCCACGTCCGCCGCACTCATGACCGCGTTCGCGCAGTCGCTGTCGGCAGTTATGCTGACCACACCGATACTGACCGTTGTATCAAACGCACGGTCGTTCCAGACGAAACGCTTTTCATTGATCGCCTGGCGCAGATCCTCAGCGATAGAAAACGCCCTGTCGGCCGGGCAGTTCGTAAGTAAAACACTGAACTCGTCCCCGCCGAGTCGTGCCAGCGTGTCATCCGCGCGAATCTTGATCTTCAGCACCCGGGTTATCTGCTTGAGCAACTGGTCGCCCGCCGTGTGACCACAGGTGTCGTTCACCACCTTGAACTGATCGAGATCGAGGTACAGAAGATGGTGGACAAGGTTGGTGTCCGTGGCCGCGCCGTCCAGTGCCTCGCTAAGGCGGTTCTCGAATTCCCGCCGATTGATCAGCCCGGTCAGCGCATCATGGCTGGCCTGGTGCGTGAGCTGCTGCTGCAGCCGACGCGCCTTGCTCACATCGTGAAACACCATGACTGCCCCAATGACTTTGCCGCCGCGATCGCGGATAGGTGCCGACGACTCCTGGATGGCGATTTCCTCACCATTCCTGCTCACCAGCACGGTGGGCTCACTGATATTGACGACCCTGCCTTCGCGCAGCGAGCGACTCAGGGGATTTTCGAGCGGCTGACGGCTGTCCTCATGCAGGATGCTGAATACCTTCGATATCGGCAGCCCCATCGCGGCACGCTCGTCCCAGCCAGTCAGCTGTTCGGCAACCGGGTTCATATAGTCCACGGTACCGTGAGCGTCCGTGGTAATGACCGCATCGCCGATCGACTCCAGCGTGACCTGGGCGCGCTCTTTCTCCTGCTCGAGCACCCGCACGAGGTCCTGCTGGGTTTCCACAGAACGGTGTCTGTCGAGCGCAATACCCGCAAGATACGCCGCCGTTTGCAGAATCCCCAGCTGCTCACTACCCGGCGCACATGAATCGGCAAACGTCAGGGCGAACGTGCCGAGCACGGACCCGTCCAGCGCTGTCACGGGATGCGACCAGCAGGCCCCGATGGAAAACTCTTCAGCCACGCCCTGGATGGCGCTCCACCGCGCATCACTTCGGGTATCCGAAACGTACACGGGCTCCCCGAGGCGGGCAGCCATCCCGCAGGATGCCATCTCCTCCTCTGTGTTCATCTCATCCAGGAGTCCGCGCAGCTTCTCCGGCACGCTCGGACCGGCCAGAAAGCGCATGCGCCCCATGTCCAGTATTTTTACGCTGGCCGTAGAATCCGGCACCAGGTTCTCGATATCCGCGCACAGACTGTCAAGCAACGTCTCGAGTCGGGTATTTTTTGCTACTTGCTCCAGGGTGCGGCGCTGAGTCGCCAGCAAGTCATTCATCCGCTTGGCTTCGGTAATATCGCGCGCGACGCCATCGACACCGCTCACGTCTCCGAGTTCATTGCGAATCGGTGACAGACTCGCCTCTATCCAGCGGACTTCGTCATTGGCAGAACGTATGCGCAGGCTCAGCGTCTCGGAGCGCCCGAGCTTCATGATGCGGGACTGCGCGTCGCGAAACGCACGACGATCCCTCGGCACAATCGCAGCCATCATCAGATCGGGATCGTCGTACAGGTCCTGCTCCGTATAACCCCAGATGCTCCGCCACGCCGGGCTGACATAGCGAATGACTGGTGTTCGTCGTCACCGAATTCGGCGCTCCAGAAACACTGCGGGCTGCTTGCCGCAATGCGGCGAAACTCCTCCAGCGCCCGCACCCGTCCGTGCTCGGCGCGTTTACGGTCGGTAATGTCAGTCAACGTTCCTTCGAATGCGACCAACTCTCCGTTCTCATCGCGTACCGCACGTGAATTGGCAAGCACGACAATATGTTCACGGTCCTTCCTGACCAGATTGAGTTCTGCATTGCGAACCTGCCCCTCGCCCTCCTGCAGACTAATAACCCTTTCGCGCTCGCTGACGTCGGCGTAAAGGTCGCGGGCGTTGATCTCAAACAGCTCGGATTCACTTGCGAAGCCCAGCATTTTTACGAGTGCCGGATTTGCGGACAGAATCTGCCCGCCCGGAGTGCTGCGATACACACCGTCGAGGACATTGTTAAACAGCTCTCGGAAGCGGCGTTTCGCTGATTTCCAGCGAGTCTGCCGCCCGCGAGCGAGCGATTGCCAGGCCGGCAAGGTGAGCCACACGACTGACCACCTCGAAATCGTCCTCGGTGGGCTGGCGTGACTGCGGGTAGTACACATCCACGGTACCGAGCACATGCTGATGGCCAGCGAGAATCGGGGTCGACCAGGCAGCCGCCATGCCCTGCTCCAGCACCAGCGAATAGAGCCTGCTCCAGCACGGATCAGTTGCCACATCCGTGGAGATCACGCTTGCGCCCTGCAACGCTGCGCGTGCACCAGCGCCCATGCCCTCCTCGATACTGACTCGCCCGAGAGCAGTTGACAGCGCCGTCGGCATACGTGGTGCGGCGATCAGCTCCAGGACCTGCTCTTCCGGTCGCAGCAACATAACAGCGCTGGTCGCTCCGGGAATCGCGCGATCCACCATGTCAGCCAGGACCTTGAGCACCTCGTGCATCGGCGCGTTGGCTGCCATCTGCTCCAGCGCGCGCTTTTCGCACGCAGCCAGCGACTCCGCCCGCTTGCGACGGGTGATATCAGTGATGCTGCCGCGGATGAGTCGCCGGTTGGTCGCCGGCAGGCGCACCAGGCGCACCTCCGCCGGAAACTCTCTGCCACTGGCATCGCAGTGCACCCAGTCGAACACCGGGGTTTCGCCACGCAACGCACCCAACACGGCATCTCGCGCACCGCCTGCCGAGGGCTTGCCATCCGGCTGCGTAACCGGACTGACCTGCGCGGGACCGATTTTCAGCATATCCTCACGGCTCATTCTGAACAGGTCGGCCGCCTTGTCGTTGACATCGACGAAGCGTTTTTCGTCAACGTCGAATACGATTATTGCCTCGGGCGCATTGTCAACAAGCGTCCGGAAACGAGCTTCGCTTTCACGCAGTGCCGCCTCCTGCCGCCTCCGCTCCGTAACGTTGCGCAGGCTCACAATATAAAAAGGCTTATCGTCGAGGACTGTTTTGTTTGCCGCGATGGCGGCCGCAATAAGGCGGCCGTCACGGTGCCGCACCTCGCCATCCAGGGAAGCCGTTTCCGTGAAGTGAGACTCACGCTCAAGAATGAGTTTGTCCAGGTAAGCGGTCACGCCTGAGCTGGCGGCCAATGGAATAAGAAGCCCCAGGTTTTTGCCGATGATCTGGTCGGCCAGGTATCCGAAAGTGGCTTCGGCGGCCGCATTGAACGTACGTATCGAGCCCGTCTCGTCCAGCGTTATGACGCTGTCCGTGACATTTTGCATGATCTGCTGGTACCGGGTTTCAGTCCGTTCCAGGCTGCGCTGGTATAGCTCTGACAGTTCTTCTGACATCAGACGGATTGAGCGATCCGTCAGGCGCCGCTCTTTGTCTACTTCTTCGTAATAGGCGCCTACCAGCGTGAGAATCTTTTCAATGCAAAGCTGTCCATCCCGGGACTGCTCAGTCGCCTTGCGAATCTGTCGAGCCAGCAGCCGATGCATATCAGGCTTCTGCGAGTACTGTGATGGTCATCGTCTGATTGTGCAGCTCCGAAAAGCCTGACTGCACGTGCGGGCATATTTCGCCATAGCTGTAATAGCCAATCTGTACCGCGTCCTTGCCAAGCTCCTCCGCAACGGCCTCAACTTCCTCAGCAGTGCGTTGGCCCAGCACCATTTTCCGCCCGACACAGCTGACCAGCACGGCGAGCTTGCGCCCAGTCAGCTTGGCTCTGTCGGCGATCCGCGCGGCCTCAGAGGCGCCGTCAATGAGCCGCTCCGAATTGGCGCGCATCAGCTGCGCCACGAATCCCATCGGCACGTCGCCCGCAAAGGTCATGCTTTGCGCATCTTCGTCAACTGCCAGGACCGTGCGCACAAGCTGAAAGTCGCCGCTCTCGGGGCTGGCAATGCCCAGCGGAAACAGCAACGCGGAACCAGGAAGATTATCTGCCTCGTCGCCCAGGTATTTCTTGTAAAGTTCAAGAGCCGGCTTGCCATCCAGTTCGAACAGCACGTTGCCCTCTGAGCGGGTAATGACACGCCGCGGTCCGAATGCGTCCCAGCCGCCTACCGAGCCGTGCCCCGTTCGCAGCTTGCTGCCATAGAGTCCAATAGCCGCGATTCGTCTCGCCTGCGCGGGACCGTCGCAGCCTACCAGCGTGCCCTCGAAACGGTCACCATCGCCTGCCAGGCCGCCGGTCACCGGAATATCGTCGCCAACTATGCTGGTGATACCCCTCACAAGTTCGCTGCCATTCACATGCAAACCGTCAGAGAAGACCAGCAGGCAGGCCAGATTGTCAGCAGCCAGCTCGCGCGCCAGTGTCGCCCCTGCCTCAAACGAGTTGCCGTCCACATCCAGCACGAGACTGGCGCTCTTTGCCTCCGTCTGCTCAAACTCAATTGCAGTGGCGACAATGCTGTTGTCGTCAATATCGATACCAAGAATCTCACCCGCCGTGCTGCAACCAACTATGATTGCGTCTGGATAGGCGTCGCGCATGCCTGTGAAAAACATCTTTGATGCCAACAGTTGGTTCGCGCCGAAATACAGCACAAGATCTGCTTTGCCAATCGCATCTGAACCGGAAAGAATGCTGCGACCACAGGTCGCGCTCATTTTCGACTTTTCAATTTTCAAAACACGGCCCCTGTCATGCGCTTTGACGGTTGTGCTTTTCGGCACGCATACGCCGCGCGGCCTTGCCGCCGGGGTCGCGCCAAAAAGGCGTCGCTTGCTGAACGGGCCGGTCCATGCCCCGGTTCGGGCGATTCCATATTGGAAAAACAAGCGCCCTAGTGGTGCACAGCTTAGGCAAACTCCAGCTCCGGCGGTGTGCTGCATGTCACATACAGCGGTGATCAGACATCAGCCGTGATGAGCGGACGTAAATCGAGGATTGCCGGTCGCTACGAGCAGCGGCCACATCAACGAAGCACCAGCCGCTCGCGACAAGGGAACTATCCGGCGCATTGACGGGTCTTTTTACATAATTGCGGACACAGATTGCAGCTGGAAACGGCAAGGATGCTCCTGCAAGGCGCTATACTGAGGTACTCATGAAACACGGGATCAAAAACGACTGTGCCGGGAACGGCCACTACCTGGCCGCGACAGTCTTGGGCTGGCTTGCGCTGCTCGCCGGCTGCAGCAGCTTCGGTCCGGCCCCTTACGACAATCCGCCTTACGTATTGGACGAATACGGGATGGTCTACGGCGAAGTGCCTTCCGCTTCCGGGCGCAGTGCCTACCTTGTACCACGCTTCAGCACGTTTCAATCGGGGTACGGCGACCCGTTTTACGACCCCTATTTCGCCATGCCAGGTGCCTCACTGAGTTATTTTGCGGGACTTCGCAGTCCCTGGCACCGGCCGTCGCCTTTTTACCTCGGCGGCTATCGCCCGCCGGTCAGCTACGCACCTGCGCCGGCTAACCCACTGATACCTGTTGCTGAGAGCCCGTCCGCCGCACAGCCAATCGCGTCGCCGGTTTTCACACCGCCTGGCGTACGCAGCTTGCCGGAGCCTGAATACAACCGAAAAGGCGGTCGGCGCGCTCAGCTTTCCGGAGCAGGGGCACACGTATCCGGCGCAGCGGGCAGAAGCTCCTCAGCTTCCAGACCAACTCCGGCGCGGTCATCCCGAAGCCGGCCGCCGCGAGCCGCGCCTCCGCGGCCGCCAACCCCCTCCCGGCCCAGGGTTATAGACCCCTGATTTCTCCCGGGCCCCGGCCGGGCGGCGTGCGCACAGATAGTCAGCCGGCTTCGCGACTGGCACGTTTGCGCTCATGCTCCTTCAGGAATCGCTTGCGCAGCCGAATATGATGAGGCGTGATCTCCACCAGTTCATCATCGTCGATGAATTCCATCGCCTCTTCCAGGCTGAAACGAATTGCCGGCGACAACAGCAGATTTTCGTCCCTGCCCGCGGCGCGAATGTTGTTCAGCTGCTTTGCCTTGAGCGGATTCACGGTCAGATCATTGTCGCGCGAGTGGATGCCGACGACCTGACCTTCGTAGACGTCGTCGCCGTGACCGATAAACAAGCGCCCTCGCTCCTGCAGATTGAACAAGGCGTAGGCAGCGACTTGCCCTGACCTTTGGAAATCAGTACGCCGTTGTGAACGCTGCGCCAGATTCGCCTCGCGCGCCGGGGCATAGCTGTCAAACACGTGGTACATGAGCCCGGTGCCCGAGGTCAGCGTGCGAAAGTCGGTCTGGAACCCGATCAGGCCGCGAGCCGGAATCCGGTAGTCCAGGCGCACACGACCCTGGCCATCCGGCACCATGTGCTGCAGCTCCCCGCCACGCTCGCCCAGTGCCTGCATCACGCCGCCCTGGCTCGCAGTCTCGAGATCCACGGTCAGTTGCTCAAAGGGCTCGCAACGGACGCCGTCGATTTCACGATAGATCACCTGCGGGCGCGAAACCGCCATCTCGTAGCCTTCGCGCCGCATGGTTTCCAGCAGATATGGCCAGGTGCAGCTCGCCGCGACCCGACACCAGGAAGCGCTCCGGTTCCTCGGTATCTTCCACGCGCAGGGCAACGTTGTGGCTGGCCTCGCGCATCAGTCGCTCGCGAATCTGGCGGCTGGTCACGAACTTGCCGTCCTTGCCGCAAAACGGCGAATTGTTGGTTTCAAAGCTCATGCTGATCGTGGGCTCATCCACGGTCAGCGGCGGCAGCGCCTCCACCTGTCGCGGGTCGCAGACGGTATCGGAAATCTGCGGATTGCCCGCGCCCGCAAAAGCGATGATGTCGCCGGCCTCAGCCTCCTGAATCTCGACACGATCGAGCCCCAGGAAGCCCATGAGCTGAACCATGCGCTCGTTGCGTACCTTGCCGTCAAGGTCGATCACCTTGACCGCGGCGTTGTTTCGACGGATGCGGCCGCGCGCGATGCGTCCGATGCCGATTGCGACCGAGATAACTCGAGTAGTCCATGGAACTGACCTGCATCTGAAACGGCCCGTCCGGGTCCACGTCGGGCGGCGGGCAGATAGCTCATGATGGCCTCGAACAAGGGGCGTCATGTCGCCGCTGGTCGCCGTCTCGTCCGGACTGGCGTAGCCCCGCAGGGCGGACGCATAAATAACCGGGAAGTCCAGCTGCTCGTCGGAGGCGCCCAGCTTGTCGAACAGGTCGAAGGTCTGGTCCAGCACCCAGTGCGGGCGGGCGCCATTGCCCGATCGATCTTGTTGATGACGACGATCGGATGCAGGCCGTGTGAAAAGGCCTTCTGGGTCACAAACGCGTCTGCGGCATGGGGCCGTCCACCGCATCCACCAGCAGCAGCACCGAATCCACCATGGACAGCACGCGCTCAACCTCGCCACCGAAATCGGCATGCCCCGGGCGTATCAACGATGTTGATGCGCTTGTCGCCCCAGCGTATGGCGGTGTTCTTCGACAGAATCGTAATGCCCCGCTCGCGCTCCAGGTCGTTGGAGTCCATCACCCGATCGGGCACCACCGCCCGGGCATCCAGCGTCCCTGACTGCTTGAGCAGCTGGTCAACCAGCGTCGTCTTGCCATGGTCAACATGGGCAATAATGGCGATGTTTCTGAGGTTCTGGATCATCATGGGTCAGCCGGCGGCGGGCGCGCATTATACAGGCGCTTGGCGAGGAAACAACGGCTTTTTTCCTGAATTCACCCGCATCCTGCCCGCAATCCTGCGAGCATTTCGTTAGAATCCGGCTGGCCGGCGCAGTGTGTGCCAGCACTGCCGATGCCGCACCACCGACACAGGGAGTCGATTTCATGACAAAGCCATTGGTTCACCTGATTGCCGCTGCGCGACCCAACTTTCATGAAAATAGCGCCTCTTTATCACCAGCTGGTACAGGGACGACTGGTGCACGCCGCGCATCATTCACACAGGCCAGCATTACGACCCGAACATGTCGGCGGACTTTTTCCGGGATTTTGGCCTGCCGACTCCTGCACCATCACCTGGATGTCGGCAGCGGCAGCCATGCCGTTCAGACCGCGGCCGTCATGGTCGCCTACGAGAAAGTCTGCCTGAAGGAGCGACCCGACTGGCTCATCGTGGTGGGGGACGTGAATTCCACGGTGGCCTGCGCGCTGGTTGCAGCAAAACTGCACATCCCTGTGGCTCACCTCGAGGCGGGCCTGCGCAGCGGCGACCGCACGCATGCCGGAGGAGATCAACCGGATAGTCACCGATGCGCTGTCCGATCTGCTGTGGACGCCCTCACCGGATGGCGACCAGAACCTGCTGGCCGAGGGCAAACGTCCGGAACAGATTGAGCGTGTCGGGAACATCATGATCGACTCTTTCGAATTGCTGAAAGGCAAGATCGAGGCCGACACCACCCGTGAAGACATGGGCCTGAAGCGGGAAAGCTACGCACTGCTGACCTTACACCGGCCCTCCAACGTTGACGACGAAGACACGCTCAACATGCTCGTGGACCAGCTCACAGACGTGTCAGAACAACTTCCGCTCTTGTTTCCGGTGCACCCGCGCACTCGCAAGCAATTGGCAAAATTCGGGCTGCTTGCGAGGCTCGAAAATACCTCGACAATCACCTTGAGCGAACCGCTTGCCTATATCCAGTTTATGAACCTGGTGCTGGGGGCGAAGCTCCTGATCACCGACTCAGGAGGTATCCAGGAAGAAAGCAGCTATCTTGGCATTCCGTGCCTGACGCTCAGGCCCAACACGGAGCGCCCGGCCACCATCGAACTGGGCACTAACAAGCTGGTGAAGCCCGCCAGTCTTGCGGCCGAAGTGGCGAGCGTGCTTAAAGCCCCCCGCCCCGGTAGCAATACTATTCCGCTCTGGGATGGCCACACGGCACAGCGTGTTTCAGAGTCGCTCAGGCGTCACGCTGGATAGGCAGCAGCGATTTCGGCGCCCGCTCAAGACTCGCTTCAACTCAGTCTGAGCGGCGCCTCGTCCATGGCCGCGGCCTGCTCGCGCAGCAGCAGGATCTGCTCTTCCCAGTAGCGATCGGTATTGAACCAGGGAAAGGCCATAGGAAACGCCGGATCCAGCCAGCGTCGGGCTATCCAGGCTGAATAATGCAGCATGCGCAGCGTGCGCAGCGCCTCGACAAGGTACAGCTCGCGGGCCTCAAACTCACGGAATTCAGAGTAACCCTCAGCAATGCAAGACAGCTGAAATTCCATCTCCTCACGCGAACCGGAGAGCAGCATCCACAGATCCTGGATGGCCGGCCCCGTGCGGCAATCGTCAAAATCAACGAAATGCGGGCCCGCATCCGTCCACAGGACATTGCCGGGGTGGCAGTCACCATGCAGGCGAATCAGGTCCAGCTCGCCGGCCTGCTCAATGGCCGAATCGATGCGCTCCAGCAGGTCCTCGGCCAATGACGCGTAAGCCTGTTCGATGTGCGACGGGATCCATTTGCCCTTGAGCAGGAAATCGACCGAATCCGCGCCAAAACTCTGCGCATCAAGCACCGGCCTGTGTGCAAAGGACTGCGTCGCGCCGGTCGCATGGATACGCGCAATAAAGCGGCCCATCCATTGCAGGTCCTGTTTATGCTGAAGCTCCGGCCAATGCCCGCCTCTGCGCTGACAGATGCTGTAGCCGAAACCCGCGTGATGATGAAGCGTGATGTCTCCGGTCATCAGGGGCGGGACGACCGGGATCTCATGGGCAGCAAGTTCAAGGGTAAAAGCGTGCTCTTCCAGTATCTGGAGGTCTGACCAGCGACCCGGCCGGTAAAATTTGGCCACCACAGGCTCGCCGTCTTCGATGCCGACCTGGTAGACGCGGTTCTCGTAACTGTTTAACGCAAGGATGCGGCCGTCTTCATTGAATCCCGCTCCCTGAACGGCGGCCAGCACAACTTCAGGCCTCAATGTGTCATACGGCGTATCCGTCATACCTTCGGGCATGAGAACCTTCCTTTGCTTGCCGGATTCCGCCGCCTGCCCTTCCGACGGCCCGCAATGTCCTCATATGATAACCAGAAAAAGCCGGGCGCGACTGATCGCCTGATTCTTATTCGTCTGCGGGCACACGCTTTTCAGCGCCCGGACAATCGTATTCGAGAAGTTCAATGCGTCTTGCTGCCTTATCCAGGTACCAGGTTGTCGCCGACGCCCATTCAAGATGACTGACTATCGCCTCCGAATACAGCCTGATCCGCCGCAATTTGTCAGGCGCATCGCCCGCGACGTTGCTTTGTTGACAAAGGTATGCGGCAAAATAGCGGGCCTGTTCAACCGTCTTTTCGCTGTCGATGCGGTAGGCATACTTCCGCCATCGGTCGTTCGGAAACTGATGGCGTTTGCCGTCACCCTGCGGCCCCATCAACGACAGGTCAATCTTGCTCCTGACCGGTACCAATGTCCCGGTTACCGTCTCCCCCTCGGCGACAACCCAGCGGCTGGCACGCAGGGGACTCGGCGCAAACATGTTCCACTTCTGATCCAGCCGCAGTACGCTGAAGCCACTGCGCAGGAGTCCCGGCAGGCGCCAGCCATCGGGCTGCAAAGTACCCACATTGTGCGCAAAAATAAGCGCCATGAAGAGACCAGCCAGCACGTTTACGGCGGGACCCCGCGGTAAAGTCTGCGCGCGCAGCGGGAGAATCCCCGAAGTCAGCCGACCGAGCCCGGCCCTGTGTCTCGCCACCAGGCCGTAAATGCGCTCGCCAGCCCCCCGAAAGAAGCCGGCGCTCAGGACTACGCCCAGCGGCCACATCCAGAATGAGCGCCGAAATACCAGAGACACCGCCGCCCACCGAACATGTGGGGTGCCGTCCCAGTCGCTCACCACCCAGCTGTCATGGCGCTGCATCAGCGCATAGATCTCCGGGTTGTCCTGGGCGGGCTGAATGGGGGTGCTGCGAAAAAGCGCAAACTCACGCAAGAGCAGGCAAACTTTCAGGCAAAAACCGCATTCCTTGTCAAAGTAAATGCTCACGCCCGCGCGCTCCGCCGTGCGAAGTTTCGATCCCAGCCAGTCCCACACTGCGCCGGGGGTAAAAGTACTCAACGACAGAATGCTGATGAAAGGGAACAGGCCAACATGCAGCATGCCCAGAAACCCGAGATGCATGAGCATAAAAAATATCATCAGCGTGAGTCTTATGGGGATAAAGAACAGCGGCGAAAATATCAACAGCGGTCCCAGCAATTCCAGGAACCACACGAAATAGGTCAGTCCCTGCAGCAGAACTGGGAACTGTCGCGCCCAGACGCCGACCCAGGTCACCATGACATCCGTGTTCAGCGCCAGAAAAGTCGCACTCCCGAGTGGCAACCACTCGGGCCCGGACTTCAGGAAAGCGCTGAAGAAATATACGGACATAAACTGCACCAGCAGCGCGATGGTCGCGACAGAGAAATATGCGTTGTCGCGCATGGCGGTCCTGGAATCCAGGGCGGCATCCACCGAAAACCGGGCACCAAGCGGCAGGAACATGCCCCAGAAGAGCATCATGAGCAGGAGATTGTCGCCACCCTGCAGCAGCAGCGGATTGCGATTGTGCAGAGACATCAGCAAGAGCCAGCTCAGCACGGTCATGAGCCGGGTCCGCCAGCCAAGTGCCAGCAGCAAGGCGGCAAGCCCTGCAATTGCGAACATCAATAACTGAAAGTCAAAACTGCCATTGGCGAGGTACAGAGATATTCGCCAGTTGGAAAGGTACTCAATTGCCGCCTGGCGAGGAAACACGCCGGCATCGGTGTAATGTGCGCTGAGATCCCGCATACGTAAAACGAGATCGACCAGCAGCATCGTACCGATCCCCATGCGGAACAGGGCCAGGGTTCGCAGGTCGACCCCGAAGACTATTTTCAAACTATTCCAGCGAATGTTCCGGAAAGCCATTGCCACCTCGCAAGCGTCGCAATCATGATCTCCCTGGCTCTCTGTCTGCCACCCAGGGCATCGCATATCACCTGCCGCCAGAATGCTGCGCAGCAAGCTATTGGTATCCGGCCATCTTGCCAGTCCGTGCGCCTGCCCGCCATGACTCCGGACACGTTTTTGCTGCGTCCCGGCGCGACGCTTCCGGTACGGGCGCCCTCGGCCCGGACCGCTTCCATGACCGCGACTGCCATGCGGGTCGGAAAATACCGACATCTTCGTAACAGGCGTAACAAGACCCCACCAATAAAGTGGGGCTTTCGGTTGTGGCCAACAGGCGTCAGATCAGCTTGAACCAGCCACGGCGCCTGACAAGCCAACGCCGAACGCGGCCTGGCGCCGCCGGCGTCGGGAATCCGGGTCCCTTCATCGTCGCTGCCGGCGGCAAGCCAAACTGATCGCCGCCCTCTCTCAGGTCGGCCGCCGTAGTCACAGTGGCCGCGAGCGAGGGTGATTTTTCTATTGTCTTTTCATGTTCAATTGCTTCAGCTTGCAAACGAATCGGCCTTTGAGGCGACCGGGACCATGAGCAGGCCGTTATATTCGCCCCCCCCATATCTGCATGTCTTAAGCCACATTAATTTGACAGTATAAAATGCTGTTTTATTGAAGCTTTTTTGTGTAAATTGCACATGCAAATGAAGTCTGCGCGAAGCCCGCAGACGCGGGGCAGGATTATGTTGTATGGCCGTTCTCACCAGCGGCGGGATGTTGGCGAGCTTGCGCCTCCGGGCAGCCTCACCAGGGCGACACGCAAACCTGCCGCCCAGCCTGAGATGCTGAGGGGCTCAGGGACTGGTCGCTGCAGCCAGCGACTTGAGCTGCAAGATCCGGACTGTTGCGGGCAAACGATGAGCCGTTCATGCCGCTTCATTACGGGAGAATATTGCTGGAACTGCGACGTATGTTTGTACGCGCAACCGGGTGCTTGGTACCATTTCTGTCCACGCGGGACAATTATGCCAATGCGCCGTCTTTAAGAATTGCGCAGGAATGGCTTTAATGAACCCAATTGTAATCACGAAAGCTCGCCAAACCGGCCTGGCAACCTGAACCATGTCAACTAAGTCAATACTGGTGACCGGCGGCGCCGGCTACATAGGCAGCCACGTAGTACGCATGCTGGGTGAAGCCGGAGAGCGCGTGGTCGTTCTGGACAATCTATCCACTGGGTTTTCAAATGCCGTCCTCCACGGCGACCTCGTCATCGGTGATGTCGGTGATAAATCACTGGTCAAACATGTCCTTGATTCCTTCGAGGTTGAAGCTGTCATGCATTTCGCCGCGCACACGATCGTGCCGGAATCGGTTGCCGACCCACTCAAATACTACGGCAACAACACCTGCGCAACGCGCAATCTGCTGGAATGCTGCCGTGACGCCAAAATCCGACATTTCATTTTTTCGTCAACCGCCGCTGTTTACGGGATCCCCGAGGGGGGCACCGCATCTGAAGAAAGTCCAACCAATCCAATCAATCCGTATGGCACGTCCAAACTGATGTCCGAAATCATGCTGCGTGACGTCTGCGCGGCCACCGACATGCGCTCCGTGATTCTGCGGTACTTCAACGTGGCAGGCTCTGACCCCAAGGGGCGCATAGGACAATCCACCGAAAAAGCGACGCTGCTTGTGAAGGTGGCCTGCGAGGCAGCGGTGGGCAAACGCCCGCACGTGTCAATTTTCGGGACAGATTTTGAAACTCCGGACGGTACGGGCATCAGAGACTATGTGCATGTGGAGGATCTGGCTGACGCGCATGTGAAAGCGCTTGAACACCTGCGCAAAGATGGTCGGTCAGATACATTTAACTGTGGCTACGGGCATGGCCATAGCGTGCGCGAGGTCCTGGATATGGTCGCAAAGGTTAACGGCGAACCGCTGACGATTCGCAAAGAAGCACGTCGCGCAGGAGACCCGCCTATGCTGATCGCCAGAGCTGAGCGAGTCAGAGAGACGCTTGGATGGGAACCCGCTTTCGACAATCTCGAGCGCATCGTCGAAACATCTCTGGCCTGGGAACGTCAGATTGGACGGGCCGGCTGAGCCCGCCTTCTGGCCGACAACCCAGGTGACAAAAGTCGATTTACAGGTCGCCAGCGCATTGTGAAACACAAGGAAGTTAACAGAAAGATGGCAATCGGCGCCGCCTGGATGGTGTCGTTTAAGCTGGCCGAACGCGGACTCGGCCTTATTTCGACCATCATCCTGGCAAGGCTCCTGATACCTGAGGATTTCGGAGTCGTGGCCATGGCCATGTCGCTCATTGCGATCTCGGAACTGATCGGTGCATTCAGCTTCGATCTCGCTTTGATCCAGAAACAGGATGCCGACAAAGATCACTACAATTCCGCGTGGACGCTAAACGTTTTGCTGGCGGTCGGAACCGCAGTCGTCATTGCCATGTTGGCGATACCGGTTTCAGAGTTTTACAGAGAACCACGCCTGGTGCCGGTCATCCTGATTCTCGCCGTGGGTTCCCTTGTAGAGGGTTTCGAAAACATCGGCGTGGTCGCATTTCGCAAGGAACTGACTTTTGACCGCGAGTTCAGGTACAGGATTCTGAGAAAGATCGCAGGCTTTTCCGTAGCAGTGCCGCTGGCATTTCTTCTCAGAAATTACTGGGCGCTGGTCGCCGGAGCGGTGTTCGGGCGCGTCAGTGGAATTGCCCTCAGCTACTGGGTGCATCCATATCGCCCGGCGTTTGCTCTTTCGAAGGTCAGGGAACTGATGCGGTTCTCCACCTGGACGTTTCTGAATAATGTGCTCGGCTTTGCTTTTACAAGATTCGTCGACTTCGTGCTGGGACGAGTCGCGGGCGCCGCCCCGCTGGGCGTATTCCGGGTCGGCTATGACATATCGAATCTACCCACCACAGAGCTCGTCGCCCCAATTAAC
This sequence comes from uncultured Gammaproteobacteria bacterium, assembly GCA_963759075.1. Taxonomy (GTDB): domain Bacteria; phylum Pseudomonadota; class Gammaproteobacteria; order Steroidobacterales; family JABDLF01; genus JABDLF01. Next base: position 4,628 of record CAVWXZ010000024.1, on the reverse strand, counting down.
CGGGCAGTTTTTCCTGGCTATTCGGCCATCGCCGACGACAACGCAAAGCTGCAAGCCGGGTTCCTGAGCGTAATGGGAGCGATCGCAATATTTGCGATTCCCGCGGGCATGGGCATTGCCTCGCTGGCTGAGTTGATCACACCGCTGTTGCTGGGCGACAACTGGCTGGCCGCGATTCCTATCATTAAGATCATGGCCTTCTGTGGTGCGATCCAGGCACTGCAGACCAACTTTTACCCGGTCTACCTGGCGCTGGGCAAACCTGGCGTCATGACTATTCTCCTCGCGTTGTCACTTGCAATTTGCCTGCCTCTGATCGTTGTCCTTTCAAATATTTACGGGGCCATGGGCGCCGCGCTCGCTTATCTGATTACCGTCTTGATCACTACGCCACTTAACGTCGTGGTAGTGACGAAGGTCCTCGGCGTCAAAATGAGCAGCATACTCCGCGTTATCATCAGGCCTGTGCTGTCTGGCCTCATAATGTTTGTGAGCCTCCAGGCCCTGGTCCGGTTCTTGCCCGCCGCAGAGTCAGTCCTGGCACTACTGATCACTGTAATTGGCCTGATCGCGCTCGGATTTATTACCTATTGTGCACTCATCGGAATACTGTGGATGCTGGCTGGCCAGCCCCCGGGTACGGAGCGCACGATTCTGAGCAAGGTTGCCAATCAACTTAACACCTGGCGAAACGGTTGATACTCATATGACTCACAAACGAAGCTCCCTGCACGCTATGCTCGCTGATACTGTGCGGCACAATCCGGATCAGACGGCAATCCAGACTCATCTGGGTGCGCAGGTCTCATACAGTGAACTGCTTGATCTGATCGAGCGGATTGCAGCCGGAATGGTCAGCAGCGGCCTGCAGAGAAACGACCGGGTTGCCATTTATCTGAACAAAACAACGGAAGCGGTTGCTGCCTTTTTTGCGACCAGTCTTGCGGGAGGAATATTCATTCCAGTTAACCCGGTTCTTAAACCGGACCAGGTTGTGCACATTCTGAAAGACAGCCAGGCACGGATGCTGATCAGCAGCGGCGCAAGGCTGACATCCCTGGGCAATTCACTGGATCACTGCGCAGAACTGAAATTGGTTGTCCACACCGATGCGGTTTCGCCGTCTCCGGCCGGTTCCGCGCGCGCCGCCTTTCTGGCCTGGGAAAGCCTCGCGGAAAGTAAACCAGAAAAAACAGCACGCTCCCGAATCGACAAAGATGTCGCCTCCATATTCTATACAGTCCGGTAGCACAGGCAAGCCGAAAGGCGTTGTTCTGACACATCGCAATATGGTGGACGGTGCCGAGAGTGTTTCGAGCTATCTTAACAACAGCCACGACGACAGGCTGCTGGCCGTACTTCCATTCAGCTTTGACTATGGCTTCAGTCAAATCACTACGGCATTCATGGTCGGCGCTCGAATCATACCGTTTGACTACCTGCTGCCGAGAGACGTAATTCGCACCGTAGCCAAAAATGGCGTTACCGGCCTGGCGGGTGTACCACCGCTGTGGGCCCAGCTTGCCCGCCTTGATTGGCCGGACGAAGCAAAAACCAGTCTGCGTTACTGCACAAACTCTGGCGGGCGAATGCCAAAGGCCACGTTGTCGAAACTACGTGAGGCGCTCCCGCAGACAGATTTCTACCTGATGTATGGGCTGACAGAGGCCTTTCGCTCGACCTACCTGCCACCGGACCTGGTCGATGCGAAGCCAGACTCGATTGGCAAAGCCATCCCGAATGCCGAAGTACTGGTGGTCAACGAGCATGGCAGCATCTGCAAGCCAGGTGAGCCGGGTGAACTGGTTCACAGAGGTTCACTTGTTGCTGCGGGATACTGGAATGATGAGGAGAAAACGGCAATCCGGTTTCGACCTCCGCCGTCAGGTCTGCCCCAGTTGGTACTGGATGAAATCGCTGTCTGGTCGGGTGACAAGGTCGTCGCCGACGAAGAGGGGTTTCTATATTTTGTTGGACGTGACGACGAGATGATCAAGAGCTCCGGTTACAGGATCAGTCCCACGGAGGTCGAAGAAGCCATTTATGCGTCAGGTATGATCCAGGACGTCGTGGTCACTTCGGCCCCTGACGAAGAGCTTGGTGAAATCATCCTGGCCGCTGTGACGGCGACCGGCAGCGATAAAGGCGACAGTGATAGCCTGACTGGCTTCCTGCGTACGACGCTGCCGGCATTCATGCTGCCTAAGTCGTTTTTCTGGTTCGACGAACTGCCCAGAAACCCGAATGGGAAGCTGGACAGGCCGACCGTAAAGGCGGCAGTGTTGAAAGCATTCCGGGGAGATTGACAGTGCGATTTGAGTTTTCGAACGGGCATGATTTTCGCAGTCGCTTTGAGTATGAAGATAACTCGCTGCAACTGGACGGCCGCCCCCTGAGCGCGATCGCCCATGCCGCAGGGGGCACGCCATTCTATATTTATGATCGGCGAGTTATCCAGGAACAGGTGGCCGCGCTGCGCAGCGTCTTGCCGCCCGCCATGCACATACACTACGCCGTGAAGGCCAATCCCATGCCCGAGGTGGTCGCCGAGCTGGCCGGCCTGGTAGACGGGCTGGACGTGGCCTCCGCCAGTGAGATGCAGGTCGCATTGAACTCCGGAATGCCCGCGGCAGAGATCAGTTTTGCGGGACCCGGCAAGCGACCGCCCGAAATCGAAGCTGCGGTTGCTGCCGGCATTACGCTCAATGTCGAATCACCTCTGGAACTGGAGCGTATCGTTTCGGCATCAAAACAGCATGGCGTTCCCGCCCGTGTCGCAATCAGGGTAAACCCGGACTTCATGCTCAAGACATCGGGCATGAAGATGGGAGGCGGGCCGCAGCAATTCGGAATCGATGCTGAGGAGGTGCCCACAATTCTCGAGGCGCTGCAAGGTCTCGGCGTAGAATTCGTGGGCCTGCATATATTCAGCGGCTCGCAGAATCTCCGCTCCGAAGCGATTGTCGAGGCGCAGCAGAAGACTATTGACCTGGCCATAGAACTTGCAAAGCATTGCCCGACGCCACCGCTGACCCTGAACATCGGTGGTGGCCTGGGCATTCCATACTTTCCTGGCGATCAGCCGCTGGATCTCGCGCCGATTGGTGACAATCTCCATCGCCTTGCGGAACGCTGTGACAGCGAGCTGCCGGGCACAACGCTGATCATGGAGCTTGGACGATTTCTTGTCGGTGAATGCGGACTGTATGTGGCCAGCGTTATCGACAAAAAGATCTCGAGGGGAAAGACCTTTCTCGTAACCGACGGTGGTTTGCACCATCACCTTGCCGCCTCGGGCAACTTTGGCCAGGTTATTCGCAAGAATTACCCGGTCTGCATCGGCAACCGAATTACCGGCGACATGGAGCAGGTTACGATCGTCGGTCCACTCTGTACCCCGCTCGACTTGCTTGCTAACAACGTCGAATTGCCAGAGGCAGAAGTGGGAGACCTCGTAGTGGTTTTTCAGTCCGGCGCCTACGGGCTGAGCGCCAGCCCGCTCGGCTTTCTCAGCCACCCGGCGCCCGGCGAACTCATCGTCTGATTTGCGAGCGCGGCCTCAGGATTTCAAGATGGTTCAGTGCTGAATTCCGCGTTCCGTTCCGCAGTCCGTTTCCAGCAAGATCCATGTGCAGTCTGCTCGTGGCTCATAGTCCCCACAATCAACGCTCCCTGAATTTGCCTTACGTTCGCGCGGGAACCCGCAGCCAAACGAGGCTTAGAAAGGCGAGAATCAGCACTAACCAGGAGGCACCGCCACCACTGCCGCCGTTGTTGCCGGTGAATTCCTGGATGATTTCAACAGGCGGCGGAGGCGGATCGCTCAGGCGATAAAAATAAACGTTCTCGTTAGTCCGGTTGACAGCAATGAAGGCATTGCGTGAGGGGATGTACTGAAAACGACCATAGGTACCGTTAGACTCGGCGGCCGTCGGTACGGTGGCATTGCCGGATGCCGGCACGACCCGCGCCCACACCCAGGTATCAGGATCCAGCGTGTATACGTCGCTCCCGCCCTTCCAGCCGACGAACTTGTCGCTGACCGGGTCGAATGCGAAGCCCACCCCTCCGCTGGTCTCCAGAGACGTGTCACCGGAAGACATCGGAACCAGGTTGACCACCGCAGCGTTCGGATTATCGAGATCCAGCTTGAACAGCTGTGGAGTCGCGCTGCTGTAAGTGCCAACCACCACCATGATGCGCCTGACCGGATCAATGGCCGCGTTGGTATAGATCTCTGCCGAATAGCTCGCATGATATGCAACGTTGTCCGCGACAGGGTCGTAGGAAACAAACCGGCTGCCGCCGAAGTAGAAGAGCTTCCCCGTGACCGGATCGTAGGCCGTCGCGCCATACCTGTATCCGACGTCACTGGTCGGCGGCCCCTGGCTCCACTGATTGGTATCGAAACTAAAAAGATGCGTTTTGGAATCACCAACCGAATGCGTCGGCCACGTACCGGACGCGCCAAAGTTTACGAACACATCGGCATTCGGGGCATACCCGAGGTTGCCATAGGTGTGTCGCGAACGGGGCCTGCCGTCCGGATAAAGGCCGCTTGATTCATCGCCACCCACATCGCTGCTCGGCTCCGTCAGCCGGATCCAGCTCAGCGTGTTGATGTCAAA
>CAVWXZ010000023.1:0-123986 GCA_963759075.1 uncultured Gammaproteobacteria bacterium | reverse complement strand
ACCATTTGATCGGGCACTGCGGGATGAGTCCGGGCTCCTTCAGGAAGCGGCGGCCACAGCGTTGCAGCAGGCGGTGTCACAGCACGGACTCGATGGCCTGCTGGTTCAGCCGCCGCTGGATCTGGCAAAAGCGCAGCTGCGGACTCTGAGTCGTCCCTACGTGGGGCAAGTGATACTTGATAGCAGGCTGGAGACCGGCGACGCGCTCACGGCGCCGCCCTCGGTGCATCCTTCACCTGAGGTTCGCGCCTGCACGCAGGCGTTTTTGCAACTGCTGACCCTTGCTGCACAGCTGGCGGCCTGTTCGTGCAACATTCATCGCCTCAGGCGCGAGTACCAGCGCACCGAACGTCGGACGCGTGCGCTGGAGAACGTCATACTGCCGGAGCTCACCGAGGCTCTGGCGCAGGCGGAAGGCTATCTCGAGATGCTGGACCAGGAAGAGGTGATGCGGGTGCGCTTCCGCAAAGGCGGCAACTGACGCAGCGGGATATCCTGCACATGCCTGCCCGCCTGCAAGCGTAAATTGCAGGATTGAATTGGCTACGATTTACTGTTGGCATCACGATCACTCACACAGGAGTCGACCTGTTTGCGGATTCTGATTTCAGCGCTATGTGCCATGTCCGTTGTGACGTTCATGACGGCGGGCTGCTTGTCGGGCACTCGCGTCAGTCCCGCAGCGGCGGTCGATCTGTCGGCACTGGTAAGCGCCAACGGTGTTGCCCCGGAAACATCCGCGTTGCTGATCGTCCGTCTCGAAGATGGCGCGGAGTGGACGAGCGGCGCCGACAGGATTGAGCAGCCGTTCCCGCCTGCGTCCACCGCCAAAATTCCGCATACGCTGATCGCGCTGGAGACGGCTTACGCCGACGGACCGGACACCACCTTCAGGTGGGATGGCACCCGGCGTATGTTTGAGGTCTGGAACCAGGATCACACGCTGTCCTCTGCCTACAGGGCTTCAGTTGTCTGGGTGTATCAGCAGATCGCCCGGGACCTTGGCTATGACACCATGTCGGCCTGGATCAGGCGGCTCGACTATGGCAATCGCGAAGTTGGATCGCAGGATGAGCTCACCACCTACTGGCTGGTCGGCCCGCTGGAAACCTCGGCGCGCGATCAGGTTCGGTTTTTGAGCAGGCTCGCGGCCGATGCGCTGCCGCTAAAACCGGACACGCTGCGTGTGGGGAAAGAGATCATGCGCGCCGATGCGGGCAAGGACTGGACCCTTTATGCGAAATCGGGTTGGCGCATGGACGGCGTGCACGTTGATATTGGCTGGTATGTCGGGTGGCTCGAGCAAAGTGGAGACGGGCGCAAGCAAACCCTGGTATTCGCCTTTAATATGGATATGCCCGATGCCGCGGACCGCGCGCGACGCCAGGCGGTTGTGCGGGCCGCCCTGCGCCAACTCGGGGCCGCCGTGGATTAAGTCGCGTGTTTTTTGTTAGATTGACAGCAGGATCTGTTTTGAATGTCTGGCTTGGGCCGGCTTTGGAGTACTGATGAAACTACATATGTTCTTGGTAATCGGGTGTGCGCTTGCGGTAACGGCGTGCGCCGACAGGGAAAGCGCAGGATCTGCGGAGAAAGGCGAGATCAAGCTGCCCGCAGAAGAAATGATGCCGATGCAGCGGGCAGCGCCGAAAGATGAGGTGGGGACCGAGGCCTTCGTCAGGCACATGCATGCGCACGCTCGCCAGCTGACCCGCCTCAACGCGGCTCTGGAAGAGGGTGATCTGGCCGGGGCCATGACGCCCGCCTACTGGCTCTCGCGGCACGAGGGTATCAGTGCCCCCGTGGCCACCTGGCAGCCCTACATGGTTGAGATGCGCAGGGCGGCCATGGAGGTCGAGAGGGCCGCCGACCTTGAGACTGCCAGGGCGGCGGCTATGCGCATCAGCGAAGGCTGTCAGGGCTGCCACAGCGCGGTTGGCATCCAGGTCAATCTCACTTCCCCGTAGGCAAGGCAAGCCTGGCGGCCCGACCGCCAGGCTATTCCTCTGTGATCACCATCAGCCGGTTGGGCGCGAGTGGCCCGGCCACGGTCTGCTGCCTGCCCGATGGCCAGCTGATGTCAATCTGATCAACCTTGTCCGCTTCGCCGAGCCCGAAATACAGCGGCTGCGAGCTTTGCGAGAGGTAGCCCGACTTGCCGTCGTGGACCTTGGTGTAGGTGCCTGAGGCCGTGCGCACCGTGACCCGCGCCCCCAGCCCGTCCCGGTTAGACCGGGTGCCCACCAGCCTGACTTTGAGGTAGTGCATGTCCGGGAGCACTTCGCTCAGGTTGCTGACCAGTACCCGTGGCTGGGTGTTGAATTCACTGGTAATGATGTCGAGATCACCATCTTCGTCGAAGTCGAAGATCGCCGACGTGCGCGTACCCTTCGCCGCCCAGACGATCACGCGGCCGCTTTTTCCGGCGCAGACCGTGTTGATGTACTTCTTGCCCCAGCCCCTGGGCAACGGCTCGTCACCGGGGGGCCGTTCCGGGCACTGCTCCTGGTACCAGGGCATTGCAGCCTGACCGGGTCTCGGTTCGATGCCCAGTATGAATTCGCTGTCCATAAACCGCTCGCCCCGATTGTTGAGCATGAGTGAATTCACGCCGTAGCGATAAGGCATGTTCATACTGCTGGCAATAAAGACATCATCCCAGCCGTCGGCGTTCAGGTCGCCGACGCTGAGGCCCCATGGCCAGTAATTCTCGGCGTTGGTCTCTGCGGACACTTCTTCGAAGGTCCCGTCGCCGTGGTTCCGGAACAGCGCATTGCCAAAAATATTGCGCCCACCGCTGCGCAGGAAATCTTCCGGCCACTTCGCGTTGGCGCGCAATTTCTCTCGTTCAGGCTGGATGTCTTCCATCATGTCTGAATGCATGTCCGTGATGAAGATATCCATGTTGCCGTCGTTGTTGTAATCGAAGGACTTGATGCCCATAGAGCCCCATGGGGTTCTCGGAAACACGCTGCTGCTTTTGCGCGCAAACTCCTTCCCGCCCACATTCTCGTAGAGCTGGTCGCTGCCCTGCATGTTGATGACATACAGGTCGATCCAGCCATCGTTGTTGTAATCGATGGGCGAGGCGTCGCCGGTCCAGGAGACATCATCCAGCTTCACTTCTTCGGTGACATTCCGGAACCTGTTCTTGCCCTCATTGTGGAACAGCAGGCTTTTCTCGTAGCGCTCGGGTTTGAGATGCCCGGAGAAAGCATCGAGATAACCGATCCAGTATTTGTACTTGCTGTCCGCTGCGTCTTCAGGAAACAGCGGCGTGATGTTCACATACTCTTCGGTTGTGTATTTGCCAACGTTAGTCAGGAAGACGTCCAGCAGCCCGTCGCGATCGTAGTCGAAAAATACCGGGGTCGAAGAATGACCCGAATGATTAAGCCCGGACTTCTTCGAAATGTCCTTGAAGCGGCCCTTGCCGTCATTCTCGAACAGATGATTACCTGCGCGCACCGTGGTGACATACAGGTCCGGGTCGCCGTCGTTGTCGATGTCTGCAAAGGAGGCGGTGACGCTGATGGGGTCAGGCAGTCCGACGCCGGCTTTCTTGGTAATGTTCTCAAAGCGGCCGCCGCCGAGGTTACGCCAGAGTTCATTGGCGCCCACCTGATTGACGAAGTAGAGGTCATAGAGCCCGTCACCATCCACATCGGCAACCGGCACACCATTGCCATGGTCGTAATGCACGGCCTTCATCGCGCTTGCATTGTCATCCGGGACCTTGTGGCGGAAGGTGATACCGCTTTGCTCGCGTTGGTCATCGAAGTGGAAACCGTGGAACACCTGAAAATCCGACAGCGTGTCCCGCTGCGCCTTTTCCATGCCGGCAAGCCAGGGGGGGTCGAAAATATCCGGCGGGTTGGCGTAAAAGTCCGCGCCGTCAGCGTTCAGGCCAGGATAGGGGCCCGGCGCATATTCGGTGCTTTCGCCGAGTAGTTCCGCGAGCTTCAGGCGAAGGTCGGGGAGGACATCTGGTGTGGTGCCGTCGTAAGTGCCCCGGATGCGCCCGAGTTTATCGACGATCACTATTTGCCCGCCTTCATAGACCGGATCCGACGCGTCATCGCCGTCCGGCACCGGCACGCCGAAGCCCAGGTCCAGCAGTCGGCGTACCTGGTTCTGTGGGCCGGTCAGGAACTTCCAGTTCCCGGGGACCTCGCCAAACTGTCGGGCGAAAGCGGCATAGACCTCAGGCGTGTCATTGGCCGGATCGCCGGAAATGCTGACCAGCCAGACCGGTGCGCCGCCCCTCGCCAACTGCTGTTGCAGCGCGAGCATAGCAGGCATGGACGACACGCAATCCTCGCCGCAACTGCTGTTAAGAAAGTTGTAAAGGGTAACGAAGCCGCGAGTCTGGGCCGTACCGAACCGCTCGCCGGTGTGATCCGTCAGGCTGAAAAGGGGCACAGCGGCTGGCTCGGTAGCCATCACTTCGCCGGCGGCGCCCGACCAACCGGGCAGCATAGTCAGAATCATAACAAGCGTCGCCTGCAGGAGTGTCCGGCAGCCGGTGACAGATTGGCTCTTCATAGTGACTTCGTCTCCTGCATGGATGATGCCCATTTTCTGAAGGCATCTTCAGGCTCAACAACAAGTTTTGCAATCAGGTCCTCGTGCTGATAGCCGCACATCTGATCGCCAAGCAGTTCGTATATGCCGGGGGCACCCGTCTCGAAATCTTTGACGGTCGTGAGGTCTGGTATGGCGGCGGCATGCAGTCCCTGCTCGGGCAGGGTGAGGCTGTATATGTAGTCGTCGCTTTTCAGATGAATCGTGGCGTTTGCACCCGCCGGCACATGCAGGTCGCCGGTGACGAGGAAATCGTCGGCCGTACCGAGCACGTCATCGGGTCCCGCGTAGCGGTAGAACCAGAGAAAGTCGCGGCCCGTTATTTCGATGCTGACAGCCGAGCTCGCCTCGCCCGACGCTGCAGGGCCCCGGGAGTCGCAGCCCGCCAGGCACATGGCGAGCAGACAAGCGGCTAGCGAAGTGGCATGCATGATCGGTTCCGGACCCTGGGGCTACCCATCGTCGGTGCGTGGGCGGCGGGTGATTAAGTTCCCCAGTTTAACATCCCGGCGGTTTACGGGCCCGGATATACGGGCGCCACTTCTTCGTTCGCCGACGCGCCGTCCCTGGCGCGGTTCGGGATTTGACAGCCCTGCGGGTCTGAGGCAGCTTGCAGGCTCAATTGCACCATTATGGAGCACGACGCATGGACTGGACGGACACCCTTAAGCCCCTGATGAAAGCACGGGGCCTGACTAACCGCGAACTTGCCGAACTCATCGGTGCCAGCGCCGGAGCCGTTTCGGAGTTTGTGACGGGGCGCCGGGTGCCCTCCAAAGAGATGACAGCAAAGATCGCTGAGGTGCTGGACGTCGCCGTCCAGGACCTGATGCGTCACGAAGCAATGGTGATCTATCATGCGAACGAAGTAGCGTTGCTGACGAAATACCGCGCGCTCCCCAAGAAAAAGAAGGCGGCGGTGGATGAGCTGCTGAAAGTCCTCTAGGCGCCTGGCGACCGTTGCGTTCGGGCACGCACCGGGCGGCCTATGTCCCCCGGCGTGGAATGATATCGAAGGCGATGCTGATGCGTGGTTTGTCGTCGGAGAGCGGCAGCGTGCGATGAAAGAAGTATGAAGGAAACAGTACCAGCTCCCCTGCTCTCGGCCGATGGCGATGGGTGAGCGCTGCGGCCTGCAGCGCCGTCCCTTCGGGCAGGCAGCCAAACTCGATCCAGCCCGCCTCGCTTGCGTCGTCCTCGGCCATGGGAATGTCGACATAAAACACCCCGCTCAACCAGCCTGACGGATGGATGTGTGGCGCCTGATGGCCGCCCCCGCCGAGCACCGTTGCCCACATGTCGATCTTGAAATGTTTCGGTGGCGGCCACAGCGCAGGCAGCGTCGGAACTGGTTGCCACGCGGTGTTTCGCCCGGCTATATATTCGGAAACGGCTGCCCGGATCTGTCCTACCAGATGCAGGATCGCCGGGTCCTCACTTGGCCACAGGCTTCCCGTTTGCTGACCGTGCCGAGTAGTATGGCTGTCGGGGTCCGCTCTCAGAGTCGGATGTGCCAGGACGCTGGAGCGCAATACGGACAGGTAGTCGGCAAGGCTCTCTTCCTGCATGGGCCGGATCCGCCGGTATTGCATCAGCGCTGCGAAGTCCATCAGCGCCGACGCAGCCTGTACTTCACCCTGCTCATTACAGATGGCAGCGAGCATCGCCAGTGAAGTGATATCGCCCGGCGCACGCTGCAGGCAGGTTTCGAATGCGTTGCGCGCCGCGCCGAGATTGCCAGTCGCAAGATGGCAGCTGCCAAGGTTGGCATACACTTTGGGCTGGTCGGGCGCGAGCGCGATGCTGTGTTCGAAAGCGGCGACCGCCTCCGCATGCCGATCCAGCGCCGCCAGTGCGTTGCCAAGATTGCCGTGTGCCGCCGCCATGCCGGGCTGCAGATTAATTGCTTTTTCGTATAGCGGCAGGGCGTCGGCGCTGCGCCCGAGCAGATTCAGGAGTGCGCCATAGTTGACGAGCAGCGCCGGCTCATTGTCGTTCAGAGCGCGGGCCTGCTCGTAGATTTTCAGCGCCTGTTCCGGTTCGCCCGTCCGGTGCAGCAGCAGTGCGAGCCGGTAGCGCGCAGTGTAATGCAGCGGGTCAAGGGCGCTTGCCCGGCGGTAGGATTCAAGTGCCAGGAGAGGTTTGCCGTTCGCCTGCAGCGCAAGCCCGAGGCTGACATGATAGTCGGGCTCGTCTTCGGCAAGCCTCACCGCACTGCTGAGCAAAGGCTCGGCCGAGTGCAGCGCGCCGGTTTGCAAAGCGAGCAGCCCCAGACCATGCATTGCGCGATGATGATCGCCACGCTCACTCAACGCCTCGCGATAACAGGCAGCGGCCTGTTCCAGTTTGCCTTCGCGGTGCAGTATTTCTCCGCGTGCGAAGGCGTCTGAGGCTGAGTCTGAATCGTTCACATGCAGCAGGCCGTTGCGTAAGCTCCATTCCAGTATGGGCAAGCCCGGTGTATTGCGCCAGCGCCAGGGGGGCCGGGCTGCGCACCGCCGAGTATTTATGTCCTGTTCAGCCCTGGCTCCTCAGGACCTCTCTGCGCAGCTCCTCGACGCCGGACTGGGCATGCGCTTCAGAACCTTTGCGGCAAGGCTGGGAGCGCGGGCAGCTGGTGCTGCGCGGGCAGATAATGCTGGCCTTGTTAAGCAGCGCCTCCTCTACCCAATGGATGTTGAGAACACGTGCCACGGTGGCAATGTTTTTCTTCAGTTCGCCGGGCAGTTCTTCCTGGCCACCATGGGTCAGTGCCCGCTCGGCCACTGCGTCGATCAGGTCCTGGGATTCCGCCATCTGGTCGAGCAGAGCCGGGGCGAGGTCGATGCCTACCGACAGGACATGCGGATTGCCGGCCGCGTCACGTGTGCGCAGCGAGTGACAGCAGTAAAGCCGGTTTCGGCTTTCTCCTGGCATCACCGAAATCTGTGACCGCGGTTTTTTCACCCCCGGGCGTCCGAGCAAATCGAATACCGCCCAATGCGGGCAGGGGTCCGTCATCATGCTGATGTTGCCCCAGGGCAGCGGGATGCCGTTACCGCGATAGACTGCACGCAAATAGCCCGGCTCATAGGCATCGAAGTAGTGCCAGTAACGGTAAGGCGAGACGGCGGTCATGCGCCGCATCACGACCGCAGGCGTGACGCCCAGCTTCTCATGTGCGGCCACGCGATAAGCCTCGCGCATCAGGAACGTCCGAAACGGCAGCTTCGGGCAAAGCAGGGCCCCTGCGAAGAAGCTGCATTCGAAATCGCGCCACGCATACAAGACATCGCGCGTGTCCATCCCTTCGGTCTGGGAATCGCCGCGCCGTGCAAGACCGGTAGTCGCATGCGCAGACGTCTGGCCGTCGCCCTGGTGCAACACCTGGTGCCCGAGATGGCTCGCCAGCTCGTACTTGAGGCGCGCAGGATCCTGCTCCAGGCAGCTGTTGATGAACACCCGACCGGGTTTCTCGTAGAAGGAACGCAGCAAGGTCTTGCTGTGCCGCGCGCCCACGCGCTGGTCGATCGCTGCCCGTGAGAACCACTCCACTTTCAGCCCGTGTCGCTTGTATTCGGCCAGCAGATCTTCCACCGAAAGCGGCATCCTGCGGCGGCCGATTTCCTCTGCGCTGCGTTCGAGGTCCGGAAACTCATTGCGCTGCATTTCCTGGTGAATCCGGATCAGCAGGTGCGCAAACTGCTGCCCGGTGGTGCCAGACTGTGAAAGGAGTTCCGGCAGCGCGCTCTGCAGCAATTCCCGCGAGAACAGGAAACCCGGTTCCAGCGGGACGCCGGTCAGGCCGCCACTGTCGTTTGCCCTGCTGACTGGCTCAAGTTCAGGGTTCTCATCGAGGAACCACTGCGGATCCTTCTGAAAAATGCCGGCGAGCAACTCGAGTACCGCGCGCGAGGGCAGGCGCTTGCCGGTCTCGATCATGCTCAGGTACGACGTTGAAGGCGCGCGCGCCGCATCCAGCTGGCTGCTGCGCATGGAAAGCTCGTCCAGCGTCAGGCCGCTGCGCTTGCGCAGGCCGCGCAGCTTGGCGCCAAGGAAGTGCCCCTGTCTGGTCAGTCCGGTCATTGTAAAATTTACTATGTAAAATTTTGTCTGTGTAATTTATCAGATATGCTAGTGTAATATGGTGCAGTGCAATGCTCAAGGTGCCAGGTGCCTCTCGATGAGGCGAAGCACTGCGTCCTGGCGGCGTAGGATTTGCGACGCGGCATCAACGCGAAGCATTCAGAGGAGCGAGCTATCAAGGAAATGCGCGCCCTGTTGGAAAACCGGTACCGATTCATGAGGAGTTTGTGATGGCAGCGAGAAAAGACGACGCGGCGCAACTGCAGAAAGAGTGGGCCGAAAACCCCCGCTGGAAGGGCGTTACACGGCCCTACGAAGCAGCCGAGGTGATCCGTCTGCGCGGTTCGGTGCATGATCGAGCACAGCCTGGCAAGAGCTGGGCGCGGAAAAGTTCTGGCGCCAGGTCAATACCGAAAACGTCATCGGCGCGCTCGGCGCGGTAACCGGCAACCAGGCCGTGCAGGAAGTGCAGGCCGGGCTGAAGGCGATCTACTGCTCGGGCTGGCAGGTCGCGGGCGACGGTAATTCTGCCGGCGAAATGTACCCGGACCAGAGCCTGTATCCCGTAGATTCAGTGCCCAAGATGGTCGAGCGCATCAACAACGCGCTGCTGCGCACGGACCAGATTCATCACATGAACGGCGATCACAGCATCGACTGGATGGTTCCGATCATAGCGGATGCAGAAGCGGGCTTCGGCGGCAATCTGAACGCCTTCGAGTTGACCAAGGCGATGATCAAGGCGGGCGCGGCCGGGGTGCACTACGAAGATCAGCTGTCCTCGGCCAAGAAATGCGGTCACATGGGTGGCAAGGTCCTCGTTTCGACGCACGAGGCAATCAACAAGCTGGTGTCCGCGCGCCTGGCGGCTGACGTCATGGGTGTACCCACGGTGATCATCGCGCGCACCGATGCCAATGCGGCCAACTTGCTGCAGGCTAACAACGATCCCCGCGATCAGAAGTTCCTGGTCGGCGAGAGAACCTCGGAGGGCTTCCACCGGGTGCACGCCGGCATCGACCAGGCCATCGACCGCGGCCTGGCGTACGCGCCGTATGCCGATCTGCTCTGGTGCGAGACTGGCAAGCCCAATCTGGATGAAGCGCGCAAATTCGCCGAGGCAATTCACGCGCAGTTCCCGGATCAGCTGTTGTCCTATAACTGCTCGCCGTCATTCAACTGGAAGGCGAACCTGGACGACAAGACCATGCAGACTTTCCGCGAAGAGCTCGCCGCCATGGGTTACAAGTTCCAGTTCATCACGCTGGCGGGCTGGCATGCGCTGAATCTTTCGATGTTCGAGCTGGCAACGGCCTACAAGAAAGACGGCATGTACGCCTACTCGCAGATGCAGCAGCGTGAATTCGCGCGCGAGGCTGACGGGTTCAGGGCTGCCAAGCACCAGGCGTTCGTCGGAACCGGTTATTTCGATGCCGTGCAGACAGCGATTACCGCGGGCGACGCTTCGACGACGGCCATGGATGGCAGTACCGAGTCCGAGCAGTTCAATGTAGCCTGACGGCAAGCCCGCTGCGTCAGACAAAAGGGTCGTCACCGTCGGTGGCGACCCTTTTTTGTCGCTGCAAGATGCCCGGAGTCTCGCTAATGTATGGTCCTGATTTATAATTGCGGGCGCCCGACTGTCTGCTTTAACAAGAACTCCGATCGGGCGAAAACAGGGAGCGAGAACATGAAGCAGTCTGCACAGAATCGATCCGCTGGCGATACGTATCCGCACCCGCTGCTTGAGGATGCCGCAACGCTGGCTGGTTTTCAGGGCTGGAGGGAGGAAGAGTATCGTGACTTGCTCGCCGTGCAGAAAGGCACGCTGAGCGAGGCGCAATTCGTGGCCAAGTACTCATGGACCACGGCGATCCTGGTGCTGGACATGACGGACTTTACCAGGTGCACCATTCAGGAGGGGGAGTTGGTGAGCCTGCTCAGGATCGTCGACGCCCACAAGGTCTGCCTGCCCGTATTGCAAGACTCGGGTGCTGGTTTTATTCGTTCTTTCGCCGACGACCTTGTAGCGCTTTTTCCAGATCCTGCGGATGCGGTCAGTGCCGCATTCGAGATCCATGAGCGAATCCGCCTTTTTGAGCAACACAAGGTGGATAAGCAACGGGGCGTGAGCTGCTGTATCGGCATTGGCTACGGACAGGTCCTCAGGATAGGGCCAAATTTTGCCCAGGGCGATGAGATGAACCGCGCTTCGAAGCTCGGTGAGGACATCGCCAATGCCGAACAAACACTGGTTACGCACAATGTATTTTCCGCTCTGCAGGAGAGAAAAGACCTGCAGTTTCTTGACCGAAAGCATGCGGCAGCACCGTTTCCTTTCTACCAGGCCAGACCCGCAGACTGAGAGCACTGCGCGCAGCCGGCCAGTGAGGCGTCCCGATGGCGCTGGTGTCATTGCGAAGCCAGGCGCGCGCAGCCACTTGAGGCACGCGACACGATCTGATCTCATGCTTCTTACTTGCGCTGTCGAGAGTGCATAATAGCTATGCTTCAGCATTCACAGTTAATACACAGCGGAGCAATGTGTGCGTACTTCATTCATGGTGGTTGATGATTTTTATCCTGACCCATACCAGGTCCGGGAGACAGCCCTGCAGGGCCAGTACTTTGAATCCGAGCGCTATGTCGGGCTCGACTGCGATCAGAAGCTGCTGCACAAAGAGCTCGACGGGGCCATCTCGCAGCTGGTTGGTCAGCGCGTCCGGGGCAATATGGCGGAGATGGGCAACCATGGCCGCTTTCGTGTGACGCTCGCGCACCAGAAAAACAACGCGTATCAGGCCGGGATCCACGTCGATTCGAACGACTGCATCTGGGCGGGCCTCGTATGCCTTGCGCTGGACGAGGACATTCCCAAAGACAAAGCCACCGGCACACACTTTTACCGGCACAAAGCCTGCGATATTAACCGGCTGCCGCTGACTCCCGACGAGGAGAAACGATTCGGCGTGAGTTTTGCCGACATGCGCAGGCAGGTGGACGAAGACGGCAACGACTATTCCAAATGGCTGTTCGAATTTCAGCTGCCACTGGCGTTCAACCGGCTGCTCCTGTTCCGGCCCTGGTGTTTTCATGACAACGGCGAGAATTTCGGGGACCGCAAAGAAAACGGCAGGCTTGTGCATCTGCTTTTCTTCGTACCGGACAATGGCTGAGGGCGCGTTGCGGCGCCTGCCTTCGTCACTTTCGGGGTTGTGAGTACAAAACCAGAGCTCCCGGCCAGCGCAGCTGCTGAAGCACAACGCTATCTGGCCGATGGGCGTTTTCAGGAGGCTGAGGCGACCTGCCGACGCGCACTCGCCGGACACCCGGGCAACCCCGGACTGCTGGCCGCGCTCGGGCGCGCCGCGCACGGGCAGGGCGACTTCGCGGAGGCCGCGGCATGCCTGGGCGAGGCGGCGGCCGGGGCTAAGGATGATGCGGACCTGTTCAACGATCTGGGCCGGGCGCTGAACAACCTGCGACGCTGGGAGGATGCGGAAACGGCCTTTGCGAGCGCGCTCACGATCTCACCCGGGCGCGCCGATATTCACAATAACCTCGGTCACGTTTACCGTGGCGCAGGCCAGCCAGAGCAAGCGGCGCAACGCTTTGCCGAGGCCATTCGCCTGCAGCCGGATTTTGCCACGGCGCATAACAACCTCGGCACCGTCTACATGCTGATGCGTCGTCCGCTGGAGGCGGCGCGTGCCTTCGGTCAGGCGTGTGAGCTTGATCCTGCCAATGCGCGCGTTTTTGCGAACCTGGCGCTGGCATTGCAAACGGCCGGCCGGCTGCAGTCCGCCGTGCCCGTATTTGAGCAGGCACTGGAACTCGCGCCTGATGATGCGGAGTCCTGGCTTGCGCTGGGCCTCGTTCACAACGAGCTGCGCGATACCGAGCGCGCCGAGCAGGCGCTAAAGCAGGCGCTCACGCTGCGGCCCGATCAGCCGCGCATGTATGCGGAACTTGCCGCATTGTATGAAGACCTCAACCGGCTGGACGCAGCCGCTGAGACGCTGAACAACGGTTTGCAAAAAGCGCCGGACGACCCACGCCTCAAGCTCGAAGCGGCAAAGCTTGCACGGCGCGGCGGTGATCCGGGGAACGCCGTCGCACTGCTGGAACAGTTCGATCTTCACGCACTGGACGATCGCCTGGCGCAGATGCTGGCCTACGAGCTCGGGTTGAACCAGGACCGGCTGGGGGCCGCCGACGCCGCGTTCGAGTCATTTAGTCAGGCAAATCGATATGCGCAAAAAAACGAGCGGCTGCAGTATGTCGATGCGTCCCGGTTTCTCGCACGGGTAGACAGGACGCTGGCGTTTTTTGAACAGAGCAATCCGGCCGACTGGGCCACTGCGCCGCCCGATCCGGATATCGGCTCACCTGCGTTTCTGCTTGGCTTTCCGCGTTCCGGTACCACGCTCACTGATCTGGTGCTGGACAATCATCCCGGGATTGTGACGCTGGAGGAAAAGCCGACCATCGAGAAACTGGTCATCGCCCTGATGCAGCACGAAGCGGGCTACCCTGACGCGCTCGCAGCCCTGGACCAGGAGGCGATCGTTTCGCTCAGGCGCGCATACTTCACCGAGGCGGCCACCCACGTGCGCAGTGAGGCGGGTCAGCTGATCGTCGACAAGATGCCGATCAGGACCATCAATACGGGATTGATCTGGCGCCTGTTTCCTGACAGCAAAATCATTTTCTCCGCGCGCCACCCCTGCGACGTCTGCATCTCCTGCTTCATGCAGCAGTTCAACGCTAACGATGCGTTCGCGAATTTCTTCACGCTGGCCGATACGGTGCGCGTATACGACAAGGTTATGCGGCTATGGCAGCTGTATGAGCGCACGCTCCCGCTCGCCGTGCACCGCGTCAGGTACGAGGACCTCGTGACAGATCTGGAGGGCGAGTCGCGTCGCCTGATGGCGTTTCTCGGCAAACCGTGGCACCCCGGGGTGCTGGACTACCGGAAGCGCGCACGGGAACGTGGCAGGATTGCCACCAACAGCTACCATCAGGTTACCGAGCCCCTCTATACGCGTGCCGTGGGCCGCTGGCGGCGCTATGCAAAGCAGCTGGGCCCGCATCTGGAGGCCCTGCGACCGCATATGCGCTACTTCGGGTACCCGGAAGACTGACCATAACGGCGCCCCCGGCGTTGATTATGCGACCGGAATGGTAGAAGATTGCCGGCCGTATTTTCCGAGCGAACGACGCGGATTTTGCCTGAGAATCTGGCCTGTCGCCCTTTCCACAGAGGATTTTTCCATGCAACGTTTCTCCATTCTTACCGCTTTGGCCCTGTTTTCTGTACTGCTTGCGGCCGGCTGCGCGAGCAACGCCGCAAAACCCGCCGCATCGAAGGCAGAGATTTCCCAGCGCTTCACCGAGGTCGAGAAGTCGAAAATGACCGAGGAAGAAAAGCTGGCGATCTATAACCAGTACCGTGACGAAGATGACCGGCTCATCTGCACGCGTGACGTCGTGACGGGTTCGCACTTCCGGCGCAATAACTGCCGCACGGTTGCCCAGCGTCGCGCGGAGCGCCAGGAAGCCCAGGAAGCGCTGCAAAGGGCCCAGGGCGCGACCCTTTTGGCCCCGGAAGGAATCTGATTCCTGCCCATGATGAAAGGGCGGCTGTCGGAGACTGCAGCCGCCCTTTCGCGTTCTGCGGCCCCGGCACTCACCAACGTCCACGCCGCCGTCCATACCTGCAGCGCGCGGGTCGGCATGCCGTTGCGGCGTCGGGTCGGCTGCTGCTTACGGGCGCAGCGCTGACGCTGGTAGCCGGCTGCGGTTCGGGCGACGTTGGCGGTGAGCCGGCCGCAGAGCCGTTCCGGGAACTCGCCGCTACTGCCGGCCTGAACTTCGTACATTTCAACGGCATGTCGGGAGAGCTGTATTTTCCCGAAATGATGGGCTCTGGCGTGGCCCTGTTCGACTACGATAATGACGGCGACCTTGACGTTTACTTCGTGCAGGGCGCCCTGCTTGGCCCTGACACAACGCTCGCCGATGCGCTTGTTCCACCCGCCCACCCGCTGCCGCTGAGCGACCGCCTCTACCGCAACGACAGCGTTTCACACGCAGGCGAGATGCGGCACAAATTTACAGATGTGACTGTTCAGGCAGGCCTGTCCGTGGCCGCCTCCTATGGCATGGGCGTGGCTGCTGCGGACTATGACAATGATGGTTTTGTCGATTTATACCTCACAAATTTTGGCGCCAACCAGCTGCTGCGTAACCAGGGCAACGGTACTTTTGCCGATGTTACCGAAGCGGCCGCTGTGGGAGATGCGCGCTGGAGCGTCAGCGCGGCCTGGGCCGACCTGAACCAAGACGGCTATCTTGATCTGTACGTCGGCAATTACGTGGACTTCAGTTTCGCTTCCCACAAGGCCTGCCGATCGCCAGGCGGCGCGCGCGATTACTGCTCGCCCCTGGTCTACGAGCCGCAGCCCGACAGCCTGTTTCTCAATAGTGGCGCAGGACGGTTCCTGGAGGCGGCCGGGGAGGCCGGCATCAACACGAAGTACGGCGGGGCGCTCGGCGTTATCGCTGCGGATTTCAATCAGGACGGCAAGAGCGATGTGTACGTCGCGAATGACGGCGTTGCCAACCAGCTCTGGATGAACCGCGGCGAGGCACGGTTTACGGATGAGGCCGAGCTGGCAGGGGTGGCGGTCAATATGGGCGGCAGCCCGGAGGCGAGCATGGGCGTGGCCGCCGCTGACTTCGATGCCGACGGGGATGAAGACCTGTTCATGACCCATCTGGACCGGGAAACCAACACGCTGTTTGTCAATGACGGCAAGGGCTGGTTTGAAGACCGCACGATTGCCACCGGGCTGGGCGACAGCAGCCTGGTGTTCACGGGTTTCGGGACCGGCTGGCTGGACTACGATGGAGACGGTTTCCTGGATTTGTTCAGCGCTAATGGTGCGGTCACGCTGGTGCCTGAACAGGTGGTGGCCGGTGAGGTTCTGCCGTTACGACAGACCAACCAGCTGTTTCACAACAACGGTGAAGGACGCTACGCAGATGTCAGCGGCCAGGCCGGTGCCGCATTTGCGCTGGCCGAGGTCAGCCGCGGCGCGGCGTTCGGCGACATCGACAATGACGGCGATCTGGATATTGTGGTCAGCAACAACGGCGGTCCCGCCCGCCTGCTGCTCAACGTGGTTGCTCAGGATCGACCCTGGATCGGTCTGCGCTTGCTTGCAGGCAATCGCGATGACCTCGGCGCGCGCGTGGCCTTGCTTTACGAAGATCAAGCGTGGGCCTGGGGGCGGGCGCACAGCGATGGCAGCTACGCGTCCTCGGGTGACTCGCGCGTGCTCTTCTCTTTGCGCGACACCGCAACGGCGGCATCGGTGCGCGTGCACTGGACCGATGGCAGCGTGGAGCAGTGGTCCGGCCTGGCGCCCGCCCGCTACCATCGTCTGGAACGTGGCGCAGGCAGGGCGCTGACGCCGGCCAGAATCGGGCGGTAACAAGCATGGGCCGTAGTCTCCGCGTTCTTGTGCTGGGCTTGTTGCTGCTTGGCGGTTGCGGTCAGGCGCCGGAGGATCCCGGGCCTTCGGCGCGGCTCAAAGTTCTGAGTGCGCCGGATACCAGCCAGTCGGACGCGGGTGTCAGCGAGCGCCTGCAGGCCGCCTGGCAGGAGTTCCAGCAGGCCCGGCAGGGCCTGAAGGGCGTAGCGCTGGCGGAGACTTACGGCCGGCTCGGCATGGTTTACCAGTCGAATCACGTGCTCGCGGCGGCCGCCGCGAGCTACGAAAACGCAATGCTGCTGGCGCCAGACGATATGCGCTGGCGCTACTACTACGCGCACCTGCTGGAGCAGTCGGGGGAAACGAAACGTGCGGTGCAGGCCTACCAGGCGGTGATCGACCTGTCGCCCGATTATATGCCGGCCCGGCTGAGGCTGGCCGGCGCCCTGCTGAATCTCGGCGACAACCGGGCGGCGCGCGACGCGTATGACCAGGTGTTGCGCGAAGACCCCGGCAACGCCACCGCGCTAGCCGGCCTGGCGCGTGTTGCCCTTGCACAAGACAACTTCGCGCTTGCCGCAGAGCAGCTCACCCGGGCGCTTGAATTACAGCCGGCGGCGACGCGCCTCTACCATCCGCTGGGGCTGGCGCTGCGCGGCATGGGTGACACGCAGGCCGCCAAACAGGCCTTCGCGCGGCGCGGCGCGGCCGATACCCTTTATCCCGATCCCCTGCTCGCGCAGCTCGCCGCTCAGTCGGTCAGCGCCCAGGCCTACCTCAGCAGGGCGCTGGCGGCGGCCAGCGACGGCCGTTACGACGTCGCCGCCCGGGCTTACGCCGACGCTGTCGAACTCGATCCGGGCAGCTACCTCGCCCGGGCCGGGCTGGCGCAGGCGCTGGAGCGCCTCGGCAGCTATGACGCCGCGCTGGCTCAGGTGAACAGTGTGCTGGAGCTGGAGCCCGGCTATGCGCTCGCGCGCATGCAAAAGGGGCGCCTGCTGGAGCGCGCAGGCGATGACCTCAATGCGCTCATCGAATACCGTCTTGCCCTGGACGCCGATGACGGCTACACCGAGGCGCGGTTTCTGCTGGGCAACGCGCTGATGCGGCTCGGCAGGGCCGGCGAAGCTGCAGAGGTGTACCGGCGCGCCGCGAGCGAACTGCCGGGCAGCGTCCTGGTGCGCTACCGACTGGGTCTGGCGCAGATCGCGGCGGGCAAATGCAGTGAGGCCGCGAGGTCCCTGCAGAGCGCGAGCGATCTGAACGCGTCCTACGGGCCCGTGGTGCAGGCGATCGTCCGCAACTACGCAAGCTGCCGCGCAAGCGACGCGCAGCAAATCCGACAGGCGCTCGAAGACGGTCGCTGGCTTTACCAGCAGCTGCCCGATGCCGAACATGGCGAGGCGCTGGCCATGGCGCTGGCCGCCAGCGGCGCGATGGATGAGGCCGTTGCCCTGCAGCGCAAAGTGCTCAGCGAGGCGCCCGCCGGCACAGATGCGGCGACGCACACCTTCATGCGGGAGAACCTGCGCCGTTACCAGGATGGGCAGCCGGCGGCGCGACCCTGGCCTGCGGGTGCGACGGTGTTTCTGCCGCCCCGCGTGGGCGAGCGCCAGCGCCCCGGATCCTGAGCTACCGGTCCAGCCTGCGCCGCTCCTCGCGGGTGATCATCGGCGGCTTGAATACGGCATCGCCGGGTGGCCAGGCCTGATCCGCCAGGCGCTGCTCGCTGTAGCGCCGGAGGTTGTGCAGGAGTCCGTCGATGACGAGCTCGGTCTGTTGGGTCAGGCGCGCCTGCCTGATGACCTCATCCTGCAAAGCCTGTGCCTCTGCATAGCGTCGGTTGGCGGCCAGTGCCATGGCCAGGGTCTCCGCGGTATCCCAGCGACGACTGCCGTTGAACAGACGCTGCGACTGCACGAGCGCGGTGTCGGCGTCTGCCCCTTCCGCGTCCGGGCACAGTGCGTATGCGCGTAGCAATGATTGCATCAGTGTCAGCGAGCCCGCGCGACGACGCAGCGCTTCTTCCAGTGGCGCGATTGCATCGGCGCAGCCTCCTGCCGCGAGCCGCGCCATGCCGAGCCGGTAGAGCAGCACCTCGTCATCGGTTTGTCGTGTTGCGAGGACGGCGTAATGTTCCGCGGCCTCTGGGTACGCACCAAGGTTCATCAGGACCGTTGCCAGAATCAGGCGCGGCGAGACCGCTTCGGGCTCGGCGTCTACCGCGATGCGCAGGTGTTCTGCCGCGGGCTCGAGTGCGTTTGCCTCCGCGAGCAGCGCCCCCTTGAGGTAATGCGCTTTGGGTTCACCGGGCGATTGGGCCAGGACGATTTCGAGTTCCCGGGAAGCACCGGCGTCGTCGCCACTAAGCTCGAGTGCCCAGGCAAGCGCCAGCCGGGTCTGTCTGTCGGCCGGATCTGAGTCGAGCGCTCGCGCATAGTCGCTGGCTGCCTGCACATAGTCCCCGGCCTCGTAGGCCGCCAGCCCATCCTTAATAAAGACCTGCGATGTCTGCAAAAGCGCGTTCAGCGCAGCGACGACGGGGTCGGGAATGCTGGGGCTGCCCTTGCCACGCTGCTCGAGGTGCAGCCGCGCCTTGTCGAGGTCGCCCTGACGACGGTAAGCCATGCCGAGTTGGTAATTCAGGCGATCGGCGCCCGGTTCCCTGGCCAGCGCCTGTTCCAGGAGGCGAATGGTCGTTGCATAGTCCTGCCGCCGGTAGGCGATCTCGGATAAGCCCTCCAAAGCGGCTCCCTGACCGGGGGAGAGCGCAAGCGCTTTATTAAAAACCTGCTCCGCCTGGTCGCTCAGATCCAGCTTGTTCAGCGCCTGGCCGAGGTGCAGCAGGGCCGGCAGGTTGTCGGGCTCAATCGCCAGCGTGCGGCGATAAAATTCGGCGGCCTTATCGAGCCGGCCGTTAAGCTGATACTGGTACGCCAGCAGGTAAGGCCACTGGTAGTGCTGCGGATCCAGTTGCAGCGCATTGAGATAGCAGGGCTCCGCCTGCTCGGGCATGTCATAGGCCTGGTAGAGCATGCCGAGCCGCCCGTATTCAATCGCCCTTTGCAGCGGGTCATCGGCGGCCGTCTGTGCGCTGACCGCGGCCTGAGCCTTTGCCAGTGACTCGCGCACTCCTTTTTCGAAGACGCCGAGATCAGGAAATGGCACCGGCAGCAAATCCGGCGTATCTGCAACGGCCGCGTTGCCCGGGCCGAGCATCCCACCTGCCCACAACGCCGCCACCAGCAGGGCAAAGCTTCGGGTGCAGAGTCGGCCTCGGTTCATTGTGCGGGCGGCTTGCCGGTTCCCTGGCGCAGCGTGTGGTACGCGTTGCCCGCCAGTGGTCCGAAAAGCTCGCTGCTGCCATCCGGCCAGCGCACCTCTACGGTCCGTGTGCCGCTGCTCTCGGCGAGTCCGAAGATGATGCGCGGGTCGCTGGAGGATGCGTAGCTCCCGTCATTGCGTGCCCGCCGCCAGAGCCGGAGCTTGCCGTCGACAGTGACCATGGCCCTGGCGCCCAGGGCATCCCGCTTCCCGTCACGCGTCAACAGCCGGAGACCCAGCCAGCTTTTGTCCTGTCCCGACTGGTTAAGGGCGAGCCGGACTGGCCCGTTGTTATTGGTGAGCAGGAAGTCGAGATCGCCATCGTTATCCACGTCGCCAAAAGCGATGCCCCGGCTGACTTCCACCAGCTCGAACAGTGGTCCGGCGCTGCCGCTAACGTCCTCGAAGCGGCCGTTCGCAAGGTTGCGAAACAGCTGGTTCTTCTGTCTGAGCGGCAATGCGTCGCCCGCCTTCAGCTGCTCGGGAATCCGGCGTACCTCGCCGTTGGCGATGGTGATGTCCAGCCAGCCGTCGTTATCGTAATCGATAAAGCCCATGCCAAAGCCGGTGTAGGTCATGCTCGACTGCGCAAGTCCTGTGGCCAGCGACATGTCTTCAAACAGGCCCTCGCCGTCATTCACATACAGCGTGTTGCTTTCCCGGTTCAGGTGAGTCATGAACAGGTCTTCGTCGCCGTCGCCATCGAAATCAGCGGCGTCTACACCCATGCTGGCCTCGGCGATGCCGTCCATGTTAACGGCGGTGCCTGAGAACATGGCATCGTTGATGAAGGTGCCGTCCGCCTGATTTATCCACATCTGATTCGGTGTGCCGTCATTTGCTACGTAGATGTCTATCCAGTCATCACCGTTTAAGTCCGCGGTTATCACGCCCAGTGCGCCCCCGTACTGTTTGTCGATTCCGCTGGTTGCACTCACATCTTTGAAACGCCCATCGCCCATGTTTCGCAGCAGCGTATCGGGAGTCGGGTCGTAGGAAAGTGGGCCGCAGTACTCCCTGACTACGGCGGGTGTGAAGCAGGGCCGGAGGTTTTCGAAGGTGAGCTCGATGTAGTTCCCGATGTAGAGGTCCAGAAGCCCGTCACGGTCGTAGTCCACCCATGAGGCGCTGACGCTCCAGCGCGGTTCCGCGGTGCCAGACTGCGCGGTGACGTCGGCGAAGCTGCCGTCGCCCTCGTTGTGCAGCAGGTAGTTGCGCCCGTAATTGGTGACGTAGAGGTCAACCCAGCCGTCGTTGTCATAGTCGCCGGCGGTAACGCCCATGCCATAGCCGGTGGTGCCACCGATACCGGCTTTGTCGGTGACATCGGTAAACGCGATGCGATATTGCCCGTCGGCACCGGCGCCGCTGTCGTTGCGATACAGGCGGTCGGTGAGCGGCAGCGGGTGCGCGGGTTTGAACAGGGCGTCAGACAACTTTTTCTCCGGACCGAGCATATTGCCCTGCACGATGTAAAGGTCCAGGTCGCCGTCATTGTCGTAGTCGAACAACGCGGCTCCGGGGCCCATGTGTTCCTGGAAATAGAGTTCGCCCGACATGCCGTTGAAATGCAGGAAGTCGATGCCCGACTGGCTGGCGATGTCTGTGAAGGGGGCGTCGCCCGTCTTGTCCGCCCCCTGCGCACCCACCGCGCACAGCGATAGTGCGGCAAGCAGTGGCAGCCGGCGTGCGTGACGCAAAAGTGAAAGGCGGGCAGTCATAAGCAGTATCGACCTCGTTTGGCGACAGGGGTTTCAGCAAGCGCACAAACAAAGTGACTGTGTCGCAATGATGCTGACCGATGATCAGCGGATTTCATGCGCCATGCCTGGCAGGATCCGCCCGTACCTGGCGCGTCGCAGCCCGCGAGACAAGCAGCGACACTATTGAATGCGCTTGACCTTGATGCTCTTGTTGGCACCTTCCACTTTCAGGTAATACGCACCAAACCAGCCACGCTTGATGGTGATCATCGGCCGTTCGGCTTTCAGGGACAGGCGGCCGGATTCAGACTGTCTCCAGACCTGGCCGTTTTCAAGCTTGAACACCGTGTCTCCGTCCCAGCCATTGAAGGCGCCGTCAAAGCGGCTTTGTATCTGATCGGCACTGTCGCGCGCTTGCTGCATTTCAAGACCAAAATCGTCTTGCTGTGCGGCGGCCGTGGCGGTCGCTGTCGTGCGCTGCGCAGCGGCGGGCTTGCTTTGTGTTTGCGACGCTGGTGACGGCAGCGTGGAAATATCGGCGCCTTCAAGCTGCGCCGCCAGGCTGTCGAAGCAAAACAGGCGCTCGGCTGCGTTAGTGATCGCGGCGCATTTCTCAATGTCCTGCTGCGGGTTGGCGCTTGCGCTCCCTGCAGCGACGGCTAAAAACAGCAAACAGATGTTTAAAGTTCTCATTGTGCTTTCTCGAAAACCGGCCAAAAATGTTACCATGTGTGGCATCAGGCTCACAGCCGTATACCGTCAAAACCCCGCCTGGCGTTCACAATACCCGCCTGTTTGTTGCCCGGCACCGGCAGGTTTCCGGGTTCATCAGCGTAGCGGGCGTTATTCCCGGCGGCGGGTTCCGCACGCAGCGTTCTTTTCGGGCAGTCTATAGCGAATGGCACAGGATCTGGAATATATATCGAATCTCCTCGCGGATAGCCTGCGCCTGCACCGCGAGGGCAAGTTCGATCTCGCCCGCAGTGGCTATGTCGGCGTGCTGAAAGAAATGCCGGGCAACGCCGTGGCGCTGAATTCGCTGGGCACCCTGGACGCACAGGCGGGTAATCTTGACGACGCAGAGCGGCTGATCCGTCGCGCCATCATGAAGAGCCCGAATGAGGCCGCGTATTACAGCAATCTTGCCAACGTTCTGCAGGGCAAAGCGCAGCACCTTGACGCTATCCACGCCTACCGGCATGCGCTGAGGCTCGATCCGGGGCTGGGCGAAGCGCACAACAACCTTGGGGTGCTGCTCCTGGAAAACGGCCATGCGGACGAAGCACTTGTCTGCTTTCAGGAATCGCTGGTCATCAATGGCGAGACGCCCGAGGCACGTAACAACCTTGGGCGTGCACTTAACAATCTCGGCAAACTGGACGATGCGGCCACCGAGTTCAAGCTGGCGATCGAGCTGGATCCCGGTTTTGCGCAGGCCCATCTTAACCTCGGCTACGTGCTACGCGCCCAGCGCAAATTCACCTTTGCCGCGGCGAGTTTCCAGAACGCCATTGACTGTGACGAGAGTCTGCAGCGCGCCTATCACGGTCTGGGTACGGTCTTCATGGCGCAGAACGCGCCGGAGTCTGCCATCGAGTGTTTCGAGAAAGCGCTTGAGCTCAAGGACGATGATTTCGACACGCTGATGGACCTGGGCGTGCTTCTGCACATGCTCGGAAGGCTGGATGCATCTGTTTCGGTCTACAAGAAGGCGATCCGGCTGAGGGGCGATTCTGCACAGGCCTTCAACAATCTCGGCGCAGCGCTGCTGGAACGACGCAACCTGAAAGCGGCGGAATCCGCGTTCCGGCAGGCAGTGCTGATCGAGCCGCGCTTCGTCGATCCCTACGCACGCCTGGGCGCGATGTTTGACGAGCAGGGTCGCCTTGAGGAAATGGCCGCGGTGATCGAGGCCGGGCTCACCATCGACGCAGATAACAAGCAGCTCAATTTCGAAGCGGCGCGGGTCGCCGTCAGGCGCGGCGATTTTGCCCGTGCGATTGAATTGCTCACGAGGTTTGATCTGACCAGTTTCGACCCGAGGCTGGGTCAGCAATACCGCTACGAACTGGGCAAGGCCTGTGACCGGGCGGGCGACCCGGGCATGGCCTTCCTGCACGCCAGCGAGGCGAACCGGCTGGCAGCCGAGAACTGGCGCGCCGATACCATCGACCTGCAGCGCATGCCGGCGGTCATCGAGCGATTGCAGGAGTTTTTTGCGGCCGAGCAGCCCAGCGCCTGGTCGTCAGAGGCGGGTGAGGCCGCGCTGGCCCCGGTTTTCCTGCTGGGGTTTCCCGGCTCAGGCGTGGATGCCGTGGCCGATCTGCTGCGTCATCATGGTGACATACAGCTGGTGCCCGATGCCTCCGCGCTGGGGGCCGTGGTGAGCGCGGCCGGTGCGCTTGCCAAGGGTTACCCGGACTGCCTCGCGGACCTCGACAGTGACGCGCTTATCGCGCTGCGCCAGGCCTACTTCGCCCAGGTTGACAGGCTGATGGAGCGCACGCCCGGCAGCAGGCTGGTGGACAATCAGTCGATCAACATGCTGCACACTGGCCTGATCTGGCGCTTGTTCCCGGAAGCACGCCTGATTTTCGTGGTGCGCCATCCCTGTGATGTGGTACTTGCCAATTTCATGCAGAACTACAGCATGAATGATACGAACGCGCATTTTCTGACGCTGGAAAGCACCGTGTCACTTTACGAGCAGGTCATGGCCCTCTGGCAGCAGTATGTCGATGAGCTCCCGCTGGCTGTTCAGACGCTGCGCTATGAAGACCTGTTGGACGGCCTCCAGTCGCAGGTAGACAGGCTGCTGCGCTTCATCCGGATGCAGCCCGATGCCGCACTGGGCGAGTTCATGCTGGGTCTGCGCGACGGGGCGCGCACGACGGCCAGCAGCTTCCGGCAGCAGTCGAATCCATTCGATCCACAAAGCCATGACCGCTGGCGTGCGTATGTCAATCAGCTCAGGCCTTACTTCGCGCGTCTCCAGCCTTACACCGCGTATTATTCGTACGACCTTGCAGCAGAGGCCGATGGGCACACGCCCTAGTGCGGGGAGCGCTATATCAACTCCGGAGAAGAAAATTTCCTGAAACTGCTTGGCAAGGCAGTTGCCATGTACCGTCAGGGCAAGCTGGATGATGCGATTGCGGCCAGCGAGCAGGCCCTGCGCACAAGACCCGATGAGCCCGAGGGGATGCACCTTGCCGCGACCCTCTACGCCAGCGCCGGTCGCCTGCAGCTTGCCTTGCCGCTTGCGCAGCGCGCCTGCCGGGCACAGCCCGCTAACACCCGCTACCTGGTCACGCTGGGCAAGCTGTTCAACGCCGTCGGCCAGGCGGCCGATGCAGAGCCCTTGTTTCGCAAGGTCCTGGACCTCGACCCTGATGTGATACCGGCGTGGCTGGGCCTGGCGGCGGCGCAGCAGTTCCTGGCCCAAAACGAAGAAGCGCTGGAGACCCTGCGCCAGGCAGTCGACAGGCTCGGCAAGCCAGAGTTGATCCGGGCTTATGCGTCTGCACTGGTAAGCGGCGGGCAAATGGAAGAGGCAGGTGCGCAGTTCGAGAAGACGCTCGCGGTGGATGAAACCGATGCGCTTGCGCTCAATAACCTGGGGCTGGTGCGGCTTTGGCAAGGCCGGCCTCTTGATGCCGTGGCGTGCTTCCGGACGGTGCTCGAACAGTCGCCGGGCGATGAGGAGGTGCTCAGGAATCTTGCCCATGCTCTGCAGGCGGCCGGTCAGCCCCGGGCCGCGCTGGCCTGCTTCGACGAGATCGCTGCAAAGCGAAGGCTCGAGGCGGGAGAGCTGGCGACGCGCGGGAGCCTGCTGCTGTCGCTCGGTGACCGGCCCGCGGCGCTCTTGGCCTTCGACGATGCGCTCAGCAGCGAACCGGGGAACGCCGCGGCGCTGGCCGGCAAGGCGGAGCTGCTTGAATGGGAAGGGCAATACGAGGCGGGACTCGCACTGCTGGAGCGCGATCACGGGATACGGGGCCAGCATCCCGTAACGGCGCTGGTCAGGGCACGCCTGTTGCGGCGCCTTGGGCGGGCGCAGGATGCCATCGAGCTGCTTGAAACCCATTTCGAGCAACAGTCGCTGGAGGCTTCGCTCAGGCGCCGCGCGCATTTCACCCTTGGCGCCCTGTATGACGAGACGGGCGACTATGCACGTGCCTTCAGCCAGTTCGAAGCGGCCCACGCGCTGGACCAGAAGAAGTTCGACATGGACGGGCATCGGCGCTGGGTCGGCACGCTGACAAAGACATTTACACGCGCCAGTCTGAGCCGACTGTCGCCTGCCGCTGCCGGGCCTGTCGAAGTTGTTTTCGTGCTCGGCATGCCTCGCTCCGGGACCTCTCTCGTGGAGCAGATCCTGGCGCGACACCCGCAGGTGCAGGCCTGTGGAGAGCGCCCGGAAATAGGCGTGCTGGCGCAGAGACTGCTGCCATCCCTGACCCAGGACGGGCTCCACAGCCTGAAACCGGAGCTGCTTGCGCAGCTGGCGCGCGAGTACCGCGCAGGGGCGGGCCGGGTGGACGAGTCAGTTCGCTACGTGACCGACAAAATGCCGCTTAATTTTTTCCACCTGGGCCTGATTCAGATGCTGTTCCCGCACGCGCGCATTGTCCACTGTCGACGCAACCCATCGGACATCGCGCTATCGTGTTATTTCACCGATTTCATCGACCCTGCGCTGGCCTTTGCCGAGGATCTCGCTGGCCTTGCGGAATACTATCGGGTGTATGCCCGACTGATGGCGCACTGGCAGACGGCCCTCGATCTTAAGCGGCATGAGGTGGTTTACGAGCAGCTTGTTCAGGATCAGGAAAAGACGACGCGCGCATTACTCGAGCATCTCGGCCTGCCCTGGGACGCGCGCTGCCTCAATTTTCAGGAAGCGGCTCGCAGCGTAGACACTGCGAGTCATGCGCAGGTGCGCCGCCCGCTGTACGCGACCTCGGTCGGACGCAGCGCGCATTATGCCCGCCAGCTTGCTGCATTCACAAACGCCCTGTCGGAAGACTGAGCCACCGCGTTGCCAGGCATGCCCGATACTCCAGCAGAGCTCTTGCAACATGCACGCGCGCAAATGGCGCAGCGTCAGTGGCAGGCGGCGCGCGTGTTGCTTGAGCGGGCCATTGGCATGGGTCCGCAATCCGCTGGCGCCTATAACGATTATGGCCGGGTATTGAATAACCTCGGTCAGCTCGAGGCTGCTGGTCAGGCTTTTGCCTCGGCGCTGGGCCTGGATCCGGATTTCGCCGAGGCGCATAACAACCTGGGGCACGTGCTGCGAGCGCAGGGCGACTATGTGCGAGCGGAACATGAGTTTGCCCGGGCGGTGGTGCTGCAGCCGGACTACGCCCAGGCGCATTTCAACCGGGCGAGCGCGCTGAATCTGCTGGGCCGGAACGAGCAGGCGGTAGCAAGCCTGCGATCGGGCCTGCGCCTCGCTCCGGACGACGCCCTCGCGCACTTTAATCTGGCAACCCTGTACCGGCTGCTTGACCACTACGAGCCCGCTCGTACGCATTTCGCAGAGGCGATTCGGCTGCGGCCGGAGCTACCCGAAGCCCATGTCGGCCTCGCCGGCCTGCAGGTGCACCTGGGCGAACTTGATCCGGCGCTGGCCACCTACCGGGCGCTGCTCGACGTCGCGCCCGACAGCCAGGAAGCACGTGTGGGCGTCGCCGACATCATGGCGCTGATGGGTGATAGCGAAGCGGCGCTGGCCAGCCTGTCGCCGGACCTCCTTGCAGGTGAGTCCGAGATGCCCGGCCTGGCAGTGGCGCGAGCGCGTCTGCAAAACAGCACCGGGCGTCACGAGTCGGCGCTCGCAACGCTGCAGGAACTTCGGCAACGCGATCCGGCTGCCTGCGCCGGCATGCCCGGCTTTTATTTTGCGCTGGCCGATGTCTGCGACAGGCTTGGCCGATACGATGAGGCGATGGCACATTATCACCGGGCCAATGGCCTCAAGGACGAACGCTTCGATGCGGCTGAGCTGCGTGCGGCTGTCGACTCGCTGATAAATGTGTTCAGCGAGGACTGGCTCAGAAGGGCGCCGCGTTCGGCAAACACGAGCCGGCGGCCGGTGTTTATTGTTGGCATGCCGCGCTCCGGCACCTCGCTGGTAGAGCAGATTCTTGCCAGTCACCCGCTGATATTTGGTGCAGGCGAACTGAATGTCATCGGCGATTTCGTCCGCGAGCTCGGCGCCAGCCCGGATGGACGGCCGGCTTATCCCGCGTGCGTGCGCGGTCTCTCGGTAAGCGGGCTCGACGAATTGGCCGGGCGTTACCTGGCGTTCCTCGAGAGCCTGGATTCGACGGCCGAGCGCGTCACCGACAAGTTGCCGCACAATTTCCTGCACCTTGGCCTGATCGCGCTGCTGTTCCCGAACTGCCGGATCATTCATTGCCGGCGTGACTACCGCGACACCGCGCTGTCGTGTTACTTCCAGAATTTTTCCAGCGCTGCGATGGCATTCACGAACACGTTCGCGGGCATCGGCGAATACTATCGCCAGTACCTGCGTCTCATGGCACATTGGCAGCAGGTGTTGCAAATTCCCGTCCATGAAGTGCATTACGAAACCCTGGTCGCCGCCCAGGAACCGGAATCACGCCGGCTGGTGGAATTCGTCGGACTTGACTGGGACCCGGCGTGCCTGAGGTTCTACGAGGCCAAACGCTTCGTTAATACGGCCAGCCATGCGCAGGTTGGCAGGCCTGTGTATGCCTCATCGGTGGCCCGGCACAGGCACTACGTGAAGCATCTCGGTCCCCTGCCGGAGGCCGTCGGTGAACTGCCTTAGCCCATTGCCGTGTTTATAATTCAAAGCCGCGCGGCTTTTCCGGGCGCACCGGGAGACGGTGGCCGAGACCGAGCTTCTCACGCCTATGCACAATGAACATCCGGAGCAGTCAGTGAACAATGCGCTCGACAGCCTATTCCGCCAGGGCGAGCAAAGCCTGCGAGCAGGTGATGCGCAGGCCGCGCTGCAGTCCTGGCTGGCGGTGCTCGCGCAGGATGCAGGGCACGCGGGGGCCCTGATGGCGATCGCGCAACTCGCCCTGGGTGCCGGCGAGCGCGCCCGGGCAACGGCCTTGCTGGAGCAGACCATCCAGGCGAATCCGACGCTGGCCGAACCTTGGTACCGGCTGGGCGTGCTGCAGTGGGCCGACGGCGCAGGCGCAGGGCGGCCAGCGCGTCATTTTCGCGGGCAGTGTCGCTCGACCCGGATCTGGCCAAAGCCTGGCTGAAGCTGGGTACCGTGCGCCTGTCGCATGCAAGAAAACGAGCAGGCTGCAGAGGCCTTTCAGCAGGCGCTGCTGCTCGAGCCCAGGCTGCGGGTCGGCGGACCAGGACACGCGCCTGCCCGAGAGCCTCCGCGCGCGGAAATTAGCGCGCCAACCGGTGCTGCGCAAGCACTATGAGGCTGCTGTCGGAACAGACGCTGGCGCGAACGCGCGAACGATTTCCGGCCGCCGACCTGGGTCGCTTCGAAGAAGCCTTTCAGCATACCTGCGGGGCGATGAGGACAAGCGCTATTGCCACCCGCTGCAGCGACCGGCCTTCCTGCTGTTTCCGGACATGCCGGCGAAGCCCTGGTTCGAGAGAGATGAATTCGAGTGGGTGGAGCGGGTCGAGGAGGCAACGCCGCAGATTCCGCGAGAGCTGGATGATCTGCTCGCCGAGCGCAGGCGGGTTTCAGCCTTACATCCGCGGTATCGCGCCCGGGAAGGACGCGATCAGCTACGCGGGCGAGGATTTCTCCACGCTTGGCGAACTCTCAGTCCTGGAACAGTTTTCATCTGAACAACGCCGGCGTTATCGAAGAAAATGCCGCGCGCTGTCCTGCGACCATGTCGGTGCTGGACTCGGTGCCGCTGGCGCGGGCCCGCGACTACATGCCCGAGATATTCTTTTCCGTGTTGCAGCCAGGTGCGCACATCATTCCGCACTACGGCCAGATGAACATCCGTCTGACCGTGCATCTTGGGCTGGTTATTCCCGAAAACTGTGGACTGCGCGCGGGTGAAGAGACCCGCCAATGGCGAGCAGGGGCAGCCTGCTGATTTTTGACGACAGCTTCGAACACGAGGCCTGGAATCGCGGTGACAGCGACCGCGTCGGTGTTGATCTTCGAGACCTGGAACCCGGCGCTCAGCGAAGCCGAGATTGCCGGTCTGCAGGATTTCTTTGAAACCCGGGGCGAGTGGATGTCACGTTTCCGCAAGGCCGCAACGGCGACCGCAGCGCCAGATGAATGAGGCAGCGGATCAGCGGGCGATGCTGGCCGAGGCCGTTGCGCTGCAAAAAGCCGGTAAGCTGGACGCCGCTGCTGGCCTGTACAGGCGCCTGCTGGAGCGCACACCCGGTCTGGTCCCGGCCCTGTGTCTGCTGGCCAATATTGAGCGCCAGCAGGGCGAACTGCAGCCTCGCGGCAGACCACCTCAGACGAGCGTTGGAGGCAGGGCCGGAGGTACCGGCCGCGCTCCAGGAATCCGGCCTGCTGGCCATGGCGACGGACAGGCCGGAAGACGCAGTGCGCCACCTGCGCAAGCTGGTGACCCTGCGGCCCGACTATCCCGACGGCCATTTCAACCTGGGTCACGCATTGGAACGGTCGCACCAGCCTGCACAGGCGCTGGTGGCCTACCAGGCTGCTATTCGCCACGGCGCCCGCGAAGCGTGGGAGCCCCTGACGCGCATCGGCTCCTGCCTGGTTGCGCTGGGGCGTGAGCAGGAGGCCAGCCATTATTTCGAAGAGGCACTGGCGCTGGCGCCGGGCTTTTCCCCCGCGCTGTTTGGCCAGGGCATGGTGCGTATGGCCTACGGCGACTTCACGGAGGCCGGGCGGCTTTTCGAGGCCGCCTTGCAGGCCGATCCGGCGCGCATAGAGATCTACCAGCAGGTCGTTGAGCTCAGGAAATACACCAGCATGGATGAGCCGCTGGTGCGCGGCATGCAGACCTCGCTCGCAGACCCGGCGCTGTCAGAACACACGCGGGAGAAGCTGCATTTCGCGCTGGGCAAGGTGGCCAACGACTGCGGCGAACACGATACCGCATTCGGTCACTACGCCGCCGCGAAGCTGCTTAAGAAAAACCGCCAGCCGGTCTTCGAGCGGGCAAAGTTCGCCACGCTGACCGACAGGATCGCCGACGCCTTCCCTGGCCTGCCGCCGCTGTCGATGGCCGGCCAGGGCGCGCTCACGCCCGTGTTTATTATCGGCATGCCGCGCTCCGGCACCACCCTCGCAGAACAGATCCTGAGCTGCCATTCGATGATCAACGGGGCAGGTGAGCTGGCATTCATGGAAGGCCTCGCAAGGCAGGAGGCAAGCGGCTACCCGGAGCGGGTGACAGCAAACGGTGAGGCCTGGCAGCGCGCTTCGCGAGACGCCTATCTCAATGAGTTGACCGCTTTCGCAGAGGGCGTGCGCTATGTAACCGACAAGTACCCGGCTAATTTCCTGCACGTCGGATTGATTGCCACCCTGTTCCCGGAAGCACGCTTCATACACTGCCGGCGCAATCCGCTGGACACCTGCCTGTCAATCTTTTTCCAGGACTTCAGCACGGGTAACTACTACGCTAACGACCTCGACGACATCGCGTTCTATTACACACGCTACGCGAGGCTCATGCAGCATTGGGAGAAAGTCGCAGCCGATCGCATTCACGTGGTGCAGTATGAAGACCTGATCGACGATCAGGAAAAGCAAACCCGGTCCCTGCTCGGCTTCCTCGGACTTGAGTGGGAGGCGGCGTGCCTGCGTTTTCATGAAAACCCGCGCAAGGTCTCCACCATGAGCCGCTGGCAGGTGCGCCAGCCGGTGTACACGGGATCGGTTGAGCGCTGGCGGCGTTACGAAAAACACCTGGGCAAGCTGATTGACGCGCTGCCAGGCACGGGGACCGGGTAGGCCATCAGGGCGCGGCAGATTCCCCGGCCAGCGCGCGCTCAAGCGGCTCGAGCAAATGTGCGTAGTGCTTCCAGTGCGCCAGAGATGCCTGATACACGGGCCTGCGCACCTGGGCCTCGCTGGATGTTCGCACCGCGCGCGGCGTGTCGAAAAACGCGAGACACCGGCTGGACCAGGGCAAGCCAAGGTACTCGGTTATGCGCCGTGCCTGCTGTTCAACATCGGCCACCACCTCTTCATACCTGACCTCGAGAAAGGCATCGGGTATGACGTCTTGCCAGTGACCCATCAGCGCTTCGTACAGACGATAGTTGGCACCAAGGTCCGACAGGCTGCTGGTGAAACCGCGGTCGTTGCGAAAGGCGGTCATGTAGCATGACAGGCAGGTCGCCATCGGATGCCGCGTGCAGTGGATAATTTTTGCATCAGGCAGCAGCAATCGGATCAGCCCCACCAGCGTGTAGTTGAAAAGCTGCTTGTCCACGATCCGGTCGGCGTCGGGAGCCACTGCGCTCAGCTTGCGCACATAGTCTTTGCCCAGCGTGGTCCAGGCCTCCGCTTGGATACGCGCGACGGCATCGGGCATGACGCTGCCCTCGGGCATCCACTTCGGCAATGCGGCGAGGGAGCCGGGCAGCAGCATCGTCTCCCCGGCGCCGGCCACCTGCGGATGGCTGGCGAGGATCTGTTCCACCAGCGTGGAGCCCGAGCGCGGCATACCTACGATGAACACGGGCAGTTCGCTGCGGTAGCCGCCAGCTCGCCTGGCGCTGAACAATTCCGGCGTAAAGAACGCCCGCGCTTTCGCCACGTAAGCCGCTTCGCGCTCGAGATCAAAGCCGGACTCCGCGCGTCGCAAGTAGTTGGCCTCATCGAAGCAGCGCAAGGCGTCTTCGTAGTGCCCTTGCTGATCCAGCAGGCGTCCCAGCGCGAAGGCCAGCCTGCTGCGGTCGCGCGGCTCGTGTGTACGCGCGCGAAGCAAGGCCCGCAGCTGTCCGATCCGGGGGTCATCCGGTGCGGCAGGTTTCAAAGTAGCCAGCTTGTAATGCGCCCGGGCGTTCCACGGGTCCATGCTGAGCAGCTGTTCGAGATGCGCGCCGGCTTCGGCGGTTCGGCCAACGCGTGCCTCGAGGTCCGCCAGCAGCTGCAGTGCGTAGGGGTTGCCGGGCGCTGCCGCCAAGCCGCGCGTGATGGCCTCGATGGCCGGCAGTTCCATTTTGAGCGCCGCCAGGCAGCGCCCTAGCGCGATCTGTGTTGCCGGATTGTCGGGGGCTATTTCGGCGGCTTTGGCAAAAAGCGCCCGCGCGTCGTTCAGCCTGCCTGCGTCGCTGGCCAGACCACCCTTGATCAGCCATGCGTCAACGACGGTCGGGTCCTCGCCCAGCAGCCGGTCGCATTCGGCCTCGCAGCCCGCCCGGTCGCCCGCGCCGTACAGTGCGCGTGCGCGCGCCACGCGTTCGTCGGGGTGCCGGGTTGTCACCGCAATGTGTGTCCGCCGGATCTTCAGCTGCCCGGAGTGATCCAGCAGTTGAAGGCAACGATGATGCGCGGGCGATCCCCCAGGTAGGGAAAAATTTCGTGATTGAGATAAGAAGGAAAAATAACGAGCTTGCCCGCCTCGTGACGAATCTGGTAGCTGCCGTGGCAGAAGCCCGGCTTGAGCCGGCTGTTGCCTGCGTCCATGTAATATCCGGCGTTGGTGCGCGGGTCGTGAAAACGCACCACGCCACTGTCCGGCCGATCCGCCACCGCGTCCCCCGGGTCCACGCAAAAAATACCGGACCAGGAGGCATTCGCATGGTTGTGCAGGCCCTGGTAGCCACCCTGGCGGGTCACGTGGAACCACGCGTGATAATCGAACTTGAGCGTGCCGAGTTCTTCGTCCGTGTAGTCGCTCACGTCGCGGATGACGGAGGCGAGAGCAGTGTGGCAAAACTTTGCCAGCGCCTGTGCGGGCGGCTGTGGCCAGCGAAACAGGTCAAAGCTGCTCTCGAACAGCGCGCCATGCTGGGTGTCCCTGCGAGTCTCGTTGCGGTGGGCGTCGCCTTTTTGCTCCGCCCCCAGGAACAGGGTTGCCAGGTCGCCGAGTAGCGGCTCTGGTTTCTCGAGCCTGAAGCTCGCCAACGGTACTGCAAATAGCTGTTCGGTCATTGCGCGTAAGGTCCTTCAGGAGGATGCGATTGAGGCATGCTCAGCATCAATGGCGGTGGTTTTCGAGACCAGAGGATAGCATTCGCGGGCCAGTACCTGGGCAGCCTCAGGCATCGAAGGAGGCAGGCTTCAGCCCGGCCGCCTGCTGTGCCCATATCTGCTCCAGCATGGTCTCCAGCCGGGCAACGAAATGCCCGACATTGAAAACCTCGTCGCGCGCCAGCACCGCCGCGAGCCGCTGGCGCAATGCCGCCAGCTCACCTGGCTGTGCCGCCAGCGCAAGTGCTTTTTCCACATACTGTTCGGGACTCTGGCATACAAGCTCGGCGAGTCCGGCCGCGCGGTTCAGGGACGCACCCATTCTGCCCAGCATGCGCTCGCCCTCCAGAGTCAGCAGCGGCACGCCAGCCCGCAGGGCTCCCACGGCCGTCGCGCCCGCGTTGTAGTGAAACGAATCGAGGAACAGGTCCGCACAGGGCATGCGCGCCATGTGTGCATCCATCGGCAGGCCGTCGGCGAACACCAGTCGCGCCGGATCCACCGCGTACTCGCGCGCGTATCTGCGCAGGTTCTCCCGGGTGCGCGCCTCCCCGCCAGCGTAGAGCCACAGGACACTGCCGGGCGTCTTGTCCAGGATCCGCATCCAGGCGTCGAAGGTGTCGCGCTGAATCTTGTAGGGGTTGTTGAAGCTGCAAAAAACGCAGGCATCGTCCGGCAAGCCGAGTTCGGCCCTGGCTGGCCGGTGCTCTGCAACGGGCAGCGGGGAGGCGGGCAGGAACGTGCCGGGCAGGCGCGCAATGGCCTCACTGAAAGGACTCTCCTGGTCTGGTGGGATGACCTCCCGGTCGGCCACCAGATAGTCGATAAAGCCGGCGCCGCTGGAATTCAGGTAGCCGAGCCAGGACAGCTGCAGCGGGGCCAGCCGGGCAGCCAGCAGCTCGGGCCGGGCACCCGCGGTGTAGCCGCCCAGGTCGATGAGAATATCCGGCTTTGCGGCGGCGATGGTGTCGGCGGCGGCCTGACGCGAGAGGGCCGAGAGGTCGTGGAAGTCATCGCAACCGGCACGGATCTGTTCTGCAAACCAGTCATCGAAATGGCGCAGCGAAAACGCGCTGATCTGAAAGCGTTTGCGGTCATGCTCCCGGAACAGCTGGTACACAAGTCCGCCCACCGCGTGGGCGCCGAAATCCTGAGAAAGATAGGCGATGCGCAGAGGGCCTGCGTCCCGTTTCCCGCGCGGCTGCACCGTTATGGTCTTTGCTGCCTGCTCGCTGACCCCGGCGGCGTAGCGTCGGGTGACGTCGCGGATCAGATCGGCCGGGAGCACGGCCAGGTTGAGGATGTAAGGCGAAACGGCGTTGGCACCAGGCTGTGCAAGCCGGGCCCGAAGACCCTTCTGCAAACGGTCCAATGCCTCATCGAGTCCGTCCCAGTCGCAAAGCAGGAGTTTGCAATAGACGTGTTCGAGGCGCGCCGGCAGATGTCGGTCGTTCAGCGCCAGCGCCGCGTCGAAAGCGTCGTTCGCCTCGGCTATCCGTCCTGCCTGGAGCAGCAGCAGGCCCCGGTTGCAGTGAATCTGCGCTTTGCCCGGTGCCAGCGCCAGCGCCCGTGCGTAATGCCGAAGAGCTGCCTCAGTCTCTCCGAGGTTTGCCAGCGTGATGCCCATGTTGTGCTGTGCATCGCCGAAGTCGGGCCTTAAGAGCAGGGCATGTTCGAGGAACTCGCGTGCGGCCGCGGCGTCGCCGCGCTGCTGCGCCAGTCTTGCCGCCAGGTTTAATGCGGCCGGATTATCAGGCTGCAGAGCAAGCGCGCGGGCGCAGGCGTCCTGTGCTGCCTCCGGGTGTGCGGCGGCGAGCTCGGCCATGCCGAGCAGCAGCCAGGTTTGCGCCGCACTTTCGTCGCTGGCCAGCGCTTGTCGGACCAGCGGTATTGCCTCCAGCGGTCTGTGCGCATGCAGCAGCAGCAGACCGAGTCGATGCAGAAGGTCTGGATCATCCGGCGCAAGCCGCAGGGCGTCCCGGTAGCGTGCCTCTGCACGCCGCAGATCGCCCCGCTGGTGCAGGCTGAGTGCCTCGTCTGCGAGCGCGGCTGCATCGCGGGTCTTGTTGTCTGCGCCCTCAGGCATTACCGGCCAGCGCATCCGTGAGCGGTTGCAGGTGCTTTTCGAAGCGCCGCCAGCGACCGAGCGAACTGGAGTAGACCGGGGCGCGCACCTGGCCCAGGCTGCTGGTGATCACGGTGCGTTTGCTGCGCTCAGGCGTCAGGCACGCATCCGACCATTCGAGGCCCAGGTATTCGATCAGCCGGCGCGCCTGAGTTTCCGGATCGGCCACCACGTCTTCGTAGGCCACCTCCAGCATAGGTTCGGTCAGCCACTGTCGCCAGTGAGCCATGATTTCCTCGTAGTGGCGATAAGTCTGGCCGAGTGCCGAGAGGTCACAGCTGAAGCCGCGCTCGCTACCGAAATTCTGGGTATAGCAGCTGACGCAGGTATCGAGCGGGTCGCGCACGCAGTGGATTATGCGGGCATCGGGCAGCATGAGGTGGATCATGCCCACCAGAGTGTAGTTGTACAGCTGTTTGTCCACGATCCGCCGAGCGCCAGGGTCCAGTCCCCGTACGCTGCTCACATAAGCCTCGCCAAGTTGTTGCCAGGTCGCAAAATCCAGCGCTGCAACGGCTTCCGGAAACGCCCGGCCCGCAGGTGTCTGCGCATGCAGGCCGCGCTGCAAAACCCGGAACAGGTTGGGGAGCTCGCCTGCGCCGTGAACTTCCGGATGGTTGTCGATGATCTGCTCCACCAGGGTTGAACCCGAACGCGGCATGCCGACGATAAACACAGGCAGCGCCGACGCGAAACCGGCGCCGTGCAGTCGTTCGCGCAGCGAGTCCGAAAAGGTCCGGATGACGCGTTGCGCGTTGCTGCGCTCTTGTTCGGGATCAAAGACCAGCTGCCCGCGCTTGAGATCATTGCCCAGCTTGTAATACGCGAAAGCCTGGTTGAACTCACCGAGGTCCTCGCAGGCCTTGCCCAGGCTGAAGGCAATCCGCGTGCGGTTCGCCGGGTCCAGCTCACGGTCGTCGAGCAGGGCCTTCATCTGCGGAATCTGTGGGTCTTCGGCGGCAAACTGCTTGATCAGCGCGAGCCCGTAGTGCGCCTGCCCCAGCTTCGGTGCTCGCGCAAGCACGGCCGTGTAAGTATCGCGTGCGAGTTCGAGCTGGCCGGTTTCTGCATACTGAGAGGCGAGGTTCTGCATGGCCTCCGGATCGTCGGGCGCCAGCGCCACGCAGGCCTGCTGTGCGGCCAGCGACTCCTGATGCCGGCCTGCCTGCCGCAGCGCGCTGGCCAGCGCCCCCCGATGCCCCGCATAGTCCGGCTGCAGTTCGCACAGATGCTGGAAGGTCTCGATGGCGGTGGTCAGGGCGCCACCCCGCAGCGCCAGGTAGCCGAATATGGACAGGGCCCGGGGCTCGTCGGGATATTGACTGAGCAGGTCGCGGCAGATGCGCTCGCATTCGGCAAAACGGTTCTCATCATAGAGGCGACGGGCGCGGGCCAGGCGTGCCTCTTTTGAATCGGCGTGCGTGCTTGTGTCAGTCATGGGCGTCCGCCTGTTCAGGCTTCAGGGATGACGTCGAAGGCGATGCTGATGCGCGGCTCGTTACTCGTGAACGGGATGGTGCGATGAAAAAAGTAGGAAGGGAAGATGAGCATCTTGCCGGGCTCGGGGCGAATCAGGCGCGCAGGATGCTCGCCCTTGCAGGCCAGTTCCTCCGGGACGGCACCAAACTCGATCCAGCCCTGCGTGTCCTGATCGTTGATACAATCTGGCATGGCGACATAGTAAACGCCGCTCAGCCAGCCCCCCGGGTGCATGTGGGGGGCCTGGTAACCCTGGCTGTGCAGCACGGTTGCCCAGACGTTGAGTGACCACTGTGCGGGCCGTTGTCCGCGGTACGGGTGTCCGGCGGGAAACGGGCTCTTCTCCAGAACAGCTGCAACCTGCTCACGGATCATTTCTTCGAGCCTCGCTACGGGGCCCTTCTCGCCTGTCAGCAGGTTGCCACTTTGCTGCCCGCGTCGCGTTGATTTCGAGAACGGCTCGTACTCCAGGGTTTTGTGCGAAAGCGCGTGGTCTGCGAGGGCCTGGTTGAAGGTGTCGAGGTCAGCAAAACCGCGCGCAGCCGTACATTGCTTGCTAACCACATACTCTGCCAGGTTGCTGAGCCTCTCAGCTTGTTCGTGCTGCCCGTTCTCGTGCAGGGCGATACTCTTGAATGCCAGCGCGGAACGGTGTGCCGGCGCCACGCCCAGGCAATCGTCCAGCGCACTCAGGGCGTCGCTGAAGTCGCCACGCTGGCAGAGCGCGACGCCCAGATTGCAATGCGCGTCGGCAAAGCCGGGGTCGAGCTGCGTGGCATTGCGGAACGCGGCTACCGCGTCTTCGAAGCGCGCCGCCCCCAGCAGGGCGTTGCCCAGATTCGAGTGGATGCCCGGCTGGCCCGGGGCAAGCTCCGCTGCCCGCAAGAAGCAGGCGATCGCCTCCTCGTGCCGCCCCAGGGCTTCAAGCGCGCTGCCGAGGTTGGATAACACGCCCGCATGATCGGGCTTGATTTCCAGCGCCCGTCTGTAGCTTGCAACCGCGCCCTCCACGTCGCCGAGCATGCGCTGTTCGTTCGCCAGGCCGAAGCGTGCGCCGAAGTGCTCAGGCTTCAGCGCCAGCGCCGCCCGGTTCGACTGCGCGCCTTCTGCGAATTCACCGCGTGCGTCCTGGATCAGCGCCAGGTTGCCGTGATAGCTGGGGTCTGCCGGGTTCTTCTTGATCGCGCGTTTGATGAGCTCAACCGCGGCGTCACTCCGGCCCGCCTGGTGAGACAACAGGCCGAGCATGTGCAGCGCGTCGGGGTGTTCGGGAAACTCGGAGAGCACATGCTGATAAAGGCGTTCGGCCTCCTGCAGCTGGCCGGCCCCGTGGGCCCGTCGCGCTGCCGCCAGCGCCATGCCCGCCGCCCCGGTGTCTGCCTTGTCTTGCCTGTCTGCCGGGCTGCGCTTGCTCATTGAGGCATTTTGCCGGAACTGATCAGGCACGGCCAGCGCAGGGCGCCGGGGCCAATAGCGATGCTGCGGCTAAAGCCACCAGAACGCCACACAAAAAAAAGGCCCGCTTGCGCGGGCCTTTTCCTGGCCTCCATGGCCTTTTTATTTCGTTTTCCCTGTCGTACCTTACAGGTCCTGCTCGTAACGAATGTACGGTACGCGCCCGTAAACGTCATGCAGCTGGTTGCTGTAGTACGGGTGATCGAGAACGCGTCGTTGAGCGGCGGATCCCGATCGAACACGTTCCGCGCACCAACGGTCACCTTGCCATTCCAGGGGGTGTCGTAGGTGAACTGAATAGCCACCGGGTTAAACGACGCCAGGCCCGAGCCCGTGCCAGCAAAGCTCGTGCTGGCGATGTGCTCGATGCCCACGTTGGCGCCGAAGTCACCACCGGTCCAGCTCAGGCCCAGGTTGGCGCGCAGTATCAGGAGCGGCAACGCCCGCCAGTGCATCCACGAAGCCAGAACCCGGGTTCACTTCGGTTTCGTACTTCAACACCCTCGAGGCGTCGAGACGAACAGCGAAGTCACCCCAGTTCTCGCCGACGCTGAAGCGGTACACGGCATTCAGGTCGATACCATCGGTTTTGATACCGGACAGGTTGGTCAGAGCGGCGTTGACCAGGATGATCTTGCCGTTCGGCGCCACGCGTCACGTTATTGGTGCCGCCAGGACCGATGCCATTCGCCTCGTTGTTGAGGATCTGCTGCAACGGAATGCTGGTGATCTGCTTGGTGAACTCGATGTTGTAGTAATCCACCGAGGTCGAGAAGTCAGCGGTCGGATTCCACACAAAGCCTACGCCCCAGCTCTCGGACTCTTCCGGCTTGAGATTGGGGTTGCCACCGAAGACGTTCTGATACTGCGTGGACCGTGCAGGGGTCACCTGGCGGCACCAGTGCCGGGCATGCCCGTGCTGGTCGGTCCGGCA
Organism: uncultured Gammaproteobacteria bacterium; assembly: GCA_963759075.1. Taxonomy (GTDB): domain Bacteria; phylum Pseudomonadota; class Gammaproteobacteria; order Steroidobacterales; family JABDLF01; genus JABDLF01. The sequence goes on along the minus strand of CAVWXZ010000023.1, from coordinate 84,685 downwards.
AAGCAGCGTGTCGACCGCAGCGTTGAAGCTCTGGCCGCCGGTGCTGAACAGGTTGTTCAGGGTCGGTGCCCGGAAGCCCTCACCGTAGCCGGCGCGAACCAGCAGGGTGTCCATCGGGCGGAACTCGAAGCCGATCTTCGGGACGATCGAGGTGCCGACGTTGCCGCTGTAGCTGTCGTAACGCAGCGCAGCATTCATGGAGAACATGTCATGCAGCGGGACCGAGGTTTCGGCAAAGATCGAGTAGCGCGAGCGGCTGCCGACGGTGTCGTTACCACCAGCTGAACCCGCGACGGTACCGGCGTTCTGCACGGCGTCGTAGTCCTGCGAGTAGTACTCGTCAGCGTAGTCGAAGCCCAGTACGATCGGCACAGCGCCATTCTCCATCTGGTAAACGTCGAAGCTGATCTGGCCGTCAAAGCCCGCGGTAGTTATAAGCGTTGTTGACGAAACCGTCGACCCGGAAGCTTCTGGCAGCTGCCTGGAAGTCGAGTGACGCCGGATCGGTGCCCGTTGCGGGGTTAACGCCAGCCGGGATCAGACCCTGGAACGTTGAAGATGTCGAAGGAGCCATCGTCGATAGCTCGACTGCAGATTCGCGAGTTCACGAAGCCGAAGTCGATGGAAGACGTGGTCGCGCGGCTGTGCTGCACGGCCAGTTCCCAGTCGGCGCCGCCGAACAGGTCGATCGAGCCCTGGAAGCCGGCAACAGCGTCGATGAAGATGTCGTCGACCAACGAGTCGCGGAAACCACCCGGTACGTTCCGGAAGTACAGCGACAGGTCGAATGGGCCGGTGAAATCTGTTAGCGCCGTCACCGTCTGTGTCGACCGTCTGGCCGATACTCGGGTTGTTCGGGTTGGTAGCGCCCATGGTCGGCAGGAACGGCGTAGCGCCAACCACCGGGGTCGGGGCATAACGACCGAAAGAGTTGGTCCGCGTGAAGGTCGTGCGCGCGAAGAACTGCGTGTCGTCGCTGACTTCGAAGGTGCCGTTGATGAACAGGCTGTCCTTGCGGATGCTGGCCTCATTGGCCGAGGTACGCGCGTAGTTGAAGCGGCACAGGCTGCCGCTGACGTCGGAGTCCTGGAAGGCGCTGCCGTCAAAGGCAGGCGTGCCGCCAGGGCCGCGATCCGGGCAACGAGCGTCCGGGAAAGTACCCAGAGACTCGCCGGCGGCGGGGCCGTAGGCAAAGTAGCTGCCCAGGAAGCCGAAGGCGCTGGTGCCGACTTTCGAGAACTCACGATCACCGTTGAAGATCATGCCCTGCTCGTCGTGCTCCAGGGAGAAGATCAGGTTGCCGCGAGCGGACGAGATGCCGCCAACCAGCGAACCCGTGGCTTCGTCGCCGCCTTCGCGGGTCGGACGACCGACGCCGGCGCGCACGTTGAGGCCTTCGTAGTCCTTACGCAGGATGACGTTGATCACACCACCGATTGCGTCGGAACCGTAAATAGCCGAGGCGCTGTCACGCAGGATCTCAATGCGTTCCACAGCGGCCAGAGGCAGCGTGTTGAGGTTCTGGCCGGTGCCGCTGAATGCAGGAGCATTCGCAACGCGACGACCGTCAAGCAGCACCAGGGTGCGTCCCGAACCAAGACCACGCAGGCTGACGACAGCCTGGGACTGGGCGGAACTACCCGATGAGGGCTTGAAAGAACCGAAAGAGTTAAAGGTGGATCCACGCAGCACTTCGGCCACGGAGATGTCACCCGATGCGTCGATGTCATCGCGACTGATGACCGTGACAGGCGCCGGACCTTCGATATCGACTCGCTGAATGCGCGAGCCGGTTACCGTGATCTTGTCCTGTTGCGCAACGTCGTCAGCGGCATACGCAATGCCGCCGGTGGTTGCGACTCCGGCCGTCAGTGCGACGTGCACCGCGTTACGAAGAAGGTTGTGTTTTTTCATTAAGTGCCTCTCCTAGGTAGAGGTAGATTGTGTTGTAAGGATCTAAGTTTTCCGCTTGCGTGCCACTTCAAGGTTATTAAGCTCCTATGTGTGGCGACGTTCGGCCCGGCCTATATCCACAGGCGAGCACCCGGGCTGGTGCCCGCGGTAGCCGAAGATTAGCACAGAAAATCCGAAAGGCAAGGTTATGTGGTAAAAAAATTACACATGCACAGGCAAAATTGGCCTGCGGCGGATTGGCTACAGACATGCTCGGTCGAGGTGTCCTCAGCGCCGCAGCCAGGCCCGAACCGGGCCTGTAGAACCCTCTATTAAGCCAATAACTTAGGTGCGTTTAAGTAAAATTATTTCAATACTTCGACAGTTAATCTGGCGCTCGGCCGGCCGTCAGCAGGCGCCACAAGCCGGGTCGCCAGGTTGTTGTGTTGATGCAACATCGCAACATTTCCGGTTTGCTTTCTGCGGCGTGTAGTAAAAACGCAACACAAAATTTGGGGCGTCGGATGGCCCCGTGGAAGGCCGAAAACGACGCTCAGCCAGGGCGCGGACAAGGCAAGAAAGCCGGCGTTCAGGACGCCCGGATGTCGAGCAGCCAGCCCATCAGGAGTGGGCGACCCTCGTGCGTGTAGCTGAGAGTTTCGGGCGCGCCGGGCTGCAGCCCCAGTTTCTTCATAAGTGATTGTATTTCAAGCATTTGTTCCGGATACACGGCAGCGCTCAACAGATCTCCAAGCCGGGCCAGGTTGGCCTCGATCTCCCGCCGCCCGCGGCTCAGGAGGGCCAGAGTTTGCTCAGCTCCGAGCGCTGCGCGTTCCTCAATCGCCCGGCCTACGTAGCCCAGCGCCGTGGTCAGCAGATCCGGCTCCGAGGTCGCCTCGATCGCCTGGCCGATCCGGGCCGCCGCCTCGTTCAGAGCAGTCCTGGCCGCCTGGGCGTCGGGGTCTTTGGCGAGCCTCGCCAGCGCCTCGGGCGAGTCCGCCGTCATGATGCAGCGCAGCAAAGCCTCGGCCTTCTCGAACAGGTGGGTGTCCCGGAAGAGCAGCTCGCCGTGGCCGGTCTCCTCCCGGCCGGTCTGAATCACCACGGAGTCCGGATGATGCATGACGAAGCGGCCCCGGCCCCCCGGCGCCAGGATCCGGGCGAGCTCCTTGAGCGTGGCGGGAATATCGGTGTATTCCAGGGCGTATTGGCCGGTTACCGCGGAAAAATGCGCAGCAGGGAAGCCGGTGCGTTCGGCCGCCGGTCTGGCCCCGGAAGCTGCACCCGCCTCCAGAACGGCGGGGTCTCCCTGCCACGCGGCAGCCGGATTTATCCGGGCCCGGTCGATGCCATGAATCTCGAAATTTCGTTGATTCGCAATGGCGTAGTTGGCCGCCAGCAGCGCGATGGCGCCGTTGCCGGTGGCCAGATCCAGGAGCCGGGCGCCGGAATCCAGCTCGGCAAAGAACTGCTCCCACACCGCGCGAATCTGCCCCTCGTAGTTGCCGGGGAAGGCGTTGGCGCACGAGGTCAGGTAGCCGTGCGCCCAGTACAGGTCCCAATCGTCTGAGCTCTTTTGTTCAGTGGTCATAGTCGCTCTGGTCTGCAGGTTCGGCCGCGAGCCGCGCATAGCCGAGCTTTTCCGCCCAGTCGTGCAGGGTGTCCAGCCAGGGCGCGAGCGCGGATTCGTAATGTCGCCAGCGATAGCGGGCCCGAGTGTAGATGGGCTGGCTGACCTGATGGTAACTTGGTGTATCGATGGTACCCCGCGTCACGGCACCCCCCGGTGATAATCGAGCACGCGGGGATCCCAGGCGCTGCCAAGAAAATCGAACAGGCGCGCGGGTGACCCCTTCGGTGTCGACTACCAGGTCTTCGTAGCGGACCGTATGCACCTTGCAGCGCGAGCTTGTGCTCGATAGTGCCGCCACAGGCCGAAGACCTTCGCCGTAGAAATCCACGGTGTCCTGCAGCGAGAGAAAATTGGCCATCGCAGGTGCCCGCCGGTAGTCGAACTCCTGGAAGAAACAGCTGAGGCAAACGTCGGCGGGGTGACGCAGCGCGAGTATGACCCGCGCGTCCGGGAAGACCCGCTTGATCAGCGGCAGCATCACGATGTTGAGAGGCAGCTTGTCCAGCAGGCGCCGGTCGCCCAGCGGTTCATGGAGGTGCGTCTGCAGCTTCCTGCCAGTAGCGTGCACGCCAGCGCCAGCGCGGCCGGCCTCATCCAGCGTGCTCAGGGCCCGGATGAAACCACCTGGCTGCTGATCGAGCGTCAACCGCATGGCCTCGACGGCGGGCTTGCTCCTCGAGCACCACGAAAGTCCGGGTGGCTGCCAATGATGGTGTCCAGCAAGGTGGTGCCGGAGCGCGGGAATCCCACCAGGAACACCGGCGCCGGGCCCGCCCCCTGCTCGCCGAGTGGCGACCAGTCTTCGATCCAGCTGCCTTCGACGGCGGCGCTGAGCTGAGCGAGCATCCTGTTATAGGGATTGTCCGCCGCCGCCCCACCCCGCCAGTCGCCGAGCGCGAGCTGGTTGGCCTTGCTTGCTGCCGCCATCGACTGCGAATAGGCACCGGCGCGATCCTCGAATCCGGGCGAGCTCGTAATAAAGCGCCTGCGACCATTTGTCGCCTGGTGACGAAGCGAGTGATTGCGTGTAACCCGTCGCTCCGCCTCGTCGTAATCACCGCGCCGTCGTTCGCATTTGGCTGCCACTAGATTGAGGAACGGATCATCCGGCGCAACCGAGAGACCGCGCTGCAAGGTCTGTTCGGCTGCCGCAAGTCGATTCGCGCTCTCGTAAAGCGCGGCGAGATGGCCAGTGCGGAAACGTTGTCGGCTGGTATGTCGAGCGCGGCTGTATACGCCTGTTCAGCTTCATCCGCCCGCCCGAGCGCGTGCAGCGAAATGCCCAGATTGATGTGGCACGGCCGCCACATTTGCATCGAGCTCACGCGCCTTGCTGAAAACGCCGATGGCCTCGCCATCGAGCCCCAGCTGATGCAGTGCGCGACCCAGGTTGACCAGTGCCTCGCCGAACCCCGGTCGCCCCCGTACCGCCGCTTCAAGCGCCGCGCGTGCGGCGCCTGGCTGACCGTCCTCCAGCAGTGCGAAGCCGAGGTTGTTCAGGTACTCGGGATGCCCGGGCCGCGACCGCAGCGCGGTTTCGAAGTGGCCGGCCGCAGCAGAAAATCGACCCTGTTCGTGACACAGGATGCCCAGCAGGTTGCGGGTATCGGCTGCGCCAGGCCGGATGGCGAGCGAGCGTTCAAGTGCAGCGGCAGCTTCCCTGTTTTGCCCGAGCAGGCGCAGCGCGCAGCCCAGGTAATAGAGCGCAAGCGCGTCATCCGGTGACACTGCCAGCGCCCTGCGGGAGTGTGCTGCTGCTTCTGCCGGTTGACCCGCGGCGAGCAGGACCGCCGTGAGGTTGTTCAGCGCGCCGGGATGGTCGGGCCGCGCGGCAACGGCTCGCTCGAGTAGCGATCTCGCTTCGGGAATCCGGCCCTCCTGGTGTCTCAGCATGCCGAGTAACTGCAGGGCATCGAAGCTATCTGGCGCCATACGCAGCGCTGCCTGGTAGGCGCTCGCTGCGTCTTCCAGGCGCTGCTCCCGATGCGCCCGGAGTCCGTTACTCAAGTACTCTGAAAGGGACTGGTCCAATGGCACACGCTCGAATTCGGGGCCGTCTATTCTAATCCGAATGCGCTGCTTGATTTCGGAAAGTCCTGAGTGCCGCTATCGGCAACAAGCGTCTATACTTCGGACGTGTAATTGAACACTCGTCACATAGGGAGAGCACTAATGCCCAAGCACGTCACCAAGGCTGAACAGACGTTTCAGCAGGCGCGCAAGCAGTTTACGCAGACCGCCAGCCGCACGGCAAAGACCTTGTCGCGGGAGGCCAGCAAGCTCGGGCGCCAGCTCAAGCAGGCTAATAACCGGGTGCAGAAGACGCGCAAAGATCTGGTGAAAGCCGGCGAAAAGCTTGCCAGCGCTGGCACGGCCAACGCACGGCGCCAGGTAGAACAACGCATCGCGAAACTGAAACCGATGCTGGATCGTGCCAGGAAAGAGGCAGACCAGTATCGCAAGCAGCTGAAGCCCATCCAGGATGACCTGCGCAGGGCGCGGGACTATCTGCGCAAGGCTTCGGGGATAGACAAGGCGCTCGCAGCAGTAGAGCGGGAATGGGACAAGGCTGCAGCTAAACGCGGCAAGAAAGTGAAGAAAACCACGCGCAAGAAAGCGGCGGGCAAGAAGAAGGTCGCCCGCAAGAAAGTCGCGAAGAAGTCGCCGGCACGCAAGAAGGCTGTGCGCAGGAAAGTCGCGAAGAAGTCGCCGGCGCGTAAGAAGGCTGTGCGTAAGAAAGCAGCGAAGAAGGCACCGGCACGCAAGAAGACTGTGCGTAAGAAAGCAGCGAAGAAGGCACCGGCACGTAAGAAGGCCGTACGCAAGAAAGTTGCAAAGAAGGCGCCGGCACGGAAAAAAGCGGCAAAGAAAACCAGTCGCAAGAAGGCGACCAAGAGGGTCAGCAAGAAACGCTGATCACAATAAACGCCGGGCACCGCCCGGCGTTTTCTTATTGCGAGATAGTGCGCAGCTCCACGCGACGATTGCGGGCGCGCCCCGCGGCGCTGCCGTTATCGGCTACCGGCTGGGTTTCGCCGAAGCCCTGCGCGGTCAGGCGCTCACCTGCGACGCCCCTGGCTATCAGGTAAGTGCGTACCGCGTTGGCGCGCCGTTGCGAAAGCCAGAGATTGTAAGAGGCCTCGCCCACATCATCGGTGTGACCGGCCACCTGTGCGCGCAGCCCCGGATTGGCGAGCAGGATCGCGGCCGCCTGGTCGAGAGTGCGGGTGCTGCCCGGAACCAGCAGGCTCGAATTGTTTTCGAATGCGACGCCGGGCAAATCAATGCGTTTCGGTAGCGGGCAGCCTGTCTTATCCACCGCAAGTCCCGATTGGGTAGCCGGGCAACGATCCGCTTCGTCGGCAATCCCGTCGCCATCGGCATCACGCACCGCGGAGCAACCGCGTTCGTCCACGTCAACGCCCCAGGGCGTGCCGCGACAGGCATCCAGCGCATCGATCACGCCGTCCCGGTCGCTGTCCGGCGGGCAGCCGCGGCTGTTAACCGCCACGTTGCGCGGCGTGCGCGGGCAGCGGTCCAGCCGATTCGATACGCCGTCGAAGTCATCGTCCGCGGCGGCGCAGCCCACCGCGTCCACGACTACGCCCGGCCTGCTTTGCGGGCAGCGGTCGATGGCGTCCGGGATCCCGTCGCCATCACCGTCGGTAACATCGTCATCATCGATGCCGCTGTCCTCGCGGTGCCCCAGGGCGATCTGCAGCCCGGTGCTCAGGTAAATATCGGCAAGCGACACGTCTTCCAGTACCTGCCTGTAGCGCGCCTCGCTGCGCCAGGCGAAGCGCGATTGACCGAAATTGACCAGCAGACCCAACGCCCCGGAGGCCATGGGCGCCGACTCGTCGATGCCGGAATCACGGGTGGTCTTCGAATAGCCGCCCGCGACGGTAAAGTAGGGCTGCAGCTTGCCGCGCGTGTTGAACCGGCGCACGGCGCCAATACCCAGGCCCTTTTGCTCCTGGTCCGCGTCGTAGCCGTCTGCATTGAACTCGTTGTACAGAGCCGAACAGTTCCACGCTCCAGGTCGCTCCGAAGGGTATTCCTAACGCCAGTTGGCCCCCGCTGAGCCCGTCATCGACGAAACGGTCTGCATCGTCATCCACATAGCTTGCCAGCCCCGCCACGTACCAGGGGTTGTTGGCGTCCTGCGCCAGGGCCGTGGCCGTACCGAGCAGAAGCGCTGCGATGGCAATCAGTCTTGCTTGGTGCTTGAACACGGTACGGGTCTCCATGCGAAAAGGGGTCAGGCCGGGTCTCCGGCCGGGCGATGATAGTTCCAGAACTCGCGTGCCCTTACAAGGTTGACACGCGATTGTGTTGAACCGACTAAACTTGGTACTGGTCGGATATACCGCCGGCCAGACAGCAGTTATCCGGAAAAGCCGGGGGTATACATGGCTCGACTCCTCTTCCCGCGCGCGCTCTACGCGCTTATTTCGCTGCTAGCGGCGAATTTTCTGCATGCCCAGCCGACGCAGGCTGCAGCCTGGAGTTTTCCTGCCGCGGAGCGCGTCGTGGCTATTGGCGATGTCCACGGCGCCTGGCCGGAGCTGCTCGCGGTCCTGCGCGGCACGGGCCTGATCGACGAGCAAAACCGCTGGCAGGGGGGTAAGACCCACCTGGTCAGCGTCGGCGACCTGCTCGACCGCGGCGCCGACTCCAGGCGGGTCATGGAGCTGCTGATGCGGCTCCAGGAGGAGGCAATTGCTGCCGGTGGTCGTCTGCACGTCGTGCCGGGCAATCACGAAGTCATGAACATCACCAGCGACCTGCGCTACGTGTCGCTCGGAGAGTACGCGGCCTTTGCTGCCGAGGAAGACCCCCGCGACAGGGCGGCGGCCTTGCAGGATTACCTGGGTGATCACGCGCTGGATTCGCAGGCAGAAGCGGCGGCGCGCGAGCGGTTTGCGGCGGAGCATCCACCCGGCTTTTTCGCCCACCGCAAGGCGTTTTCACTGTCCGGTCGCTACGGCCGCTGGATCGACGGGCTGCCATATGTGCTGCGTATCGGTGACACCGTCTTTGTGCACGGCGGGCTGTCTGCAGCCATGGCATCACAGCCCGGCGAGCAGCTGAACGCGAGGATGCACGAGGAGTTGTCGGACTACCTGGCCCTGACCCGCAGGCTCATCAACGAGGGGCTGATCGGCAGGCTGGACGACTACGGCGAGCGCTTTGATACGGCGGAGCGGCTAATCGCCGCGCAGGCGGAGCGGCAGGCTGCCGGGGCCGGGCAGGACCCGGACAGTAACGCTGCGCCGGTCGCTGCCGAGCTGCTTGTGCCAGACCTGAGTCCGGATCAGGTCGCCCTGCTGCAGGCCTACGTCGGGATGCAGTCGGCACTGATCTTCAGGGTGGATGGCCCGCTCTGGTATCGGGGCAACGCATGGTGTCACCCGCTCTGGGAAAGCGGCCGCCTGGCCTCGGCGCTGGACAACCTGGGCGCCCGCCGGGTGGTGGTGGGGCACACGCCGACGCCGACGCGCAGGATTACCGGGCGGCTCGGCGAGCGCCTGCTGATGATCGACACCGGAATGTTGCCCTACTACGAAGGGCGCGCTTCTGCGCTGGAAATCACGCGGGCCGGTCTGCGTGCTTACTACGCCGATCAGAACCTCTGGACTGAGCCCGACACAGAAGTCCGTAGCCTGGGCACGCGGCCGGCCGGCGTCACCGATGACGATCTGGAGCTGTTCCTCGCCGACGCAGAGATCACAGGCAGCGAGGCGCTGGGGATGGGCGTGACCAAGCCCCGGCGGTTGACGCTCAGCAAGGACGACCTGACCCTGCGTGCTGTGTTCAAGGGCGAGGACACTGACACCAGCGAAGGCACCGGCACGCGCCGGGACTCTCGCCTCAATATCTCCGACAGTTACAGGAACGATATCGCGGCCTATCGGCTGGACAAGTTTCTTGGCATCGATCTCATCCCGGTGACCGTTGCGCGCGAATTTTCGGGCGAGTCGGGATCCCTGCAGTTCTGGGTAGAAAATTCCATCAGCGACCTGGAAAGGCGTCAGCAAAATGTAGCGATCTATCCGGCCTGCGACGTCCAGGAGCAGTACGATCTGATGCGGATCTTCGACGTATTGATCTATAACGAGGATCGCAATCAGAGCAACGTGCTGTTTGATCGGGACAAGGGGCTGGTGCGCCTGATCGATCATTCACGCGCCTTTCGTACCCACCGCGGCAGACCGCCTGTTTACGAAAATGCGCCCCTGCGCATACCTGAACCGCTCGCTGAGCGCCTGGCGGCATTGGATCGCGATACGCTGCATGAGCTGGTGGGCGACCTGCTGCAGAAGAAGCAGCTGCGCGCCATCCTTAAGCGGCGCGACGAAATTCTGCGGCAGGGCGTTGTGGTGTCAGGCCGGCTCGACGAGAAAGGTATCGCTGACTGACAGGCCATCGATATCGGTGGCGGTTACTTCGATTTCCAGGGTTTCAGCGAAGCTTTCAGGACAACGACCCCTGAACACCAGTGCACGGCTATTGAAGTGCAACCAGGAAGGCAGCGGTTGGCCGCTGACCAGGCGCGCATGGTAAATGAGGATATCCCCGGGATCTGCATCAATAAAGCTGTCCGCATCGATATAGTGTTCGATCTTTTCGCCGGGGCGCGCGGAAATATTGATCAGGGTCCGACTCACGACCGGAGGCGTGCTGGCAACGTTGGCGCGCATCAGCCGGGAATACTCGTTGCCGATCAGCCAGGATACTCCGAACATGATCACCGCCAGGCCGACATTGGTCAGGGCAAATTCGCGTGCCTCGAATCCGAACCAGTGTATGCCGGCATAAATGGCAGCCGCCTGGACCATGTCACCGAAACGCCAGAAGAAGGTGTCGATGGTGGTCTTGCCCTCATATTTATCGGAACGCGCTGTCGGCAGGAACAGGGCATGGCGAGCCGTGTTCTGCAGCGAATAATTGGTGCTGATTTCCAGGGTGCGCGCCCACTGAATAATGGTAAATACCGGAATGAAGCCGATGATCCCGTAACTGAGAATCAGGACAACCGGCATGATCATGACGGCAATGCGTACGCCAAAATAGCGGAAAATTCGCGACACCAGGAACAGCTGGATCAGCATGCTGATGACTGAAATCAGGGCAAAAAAATTGCCGTAAAAGCGGCCGATAATTTCACCCCTGCTGAGAGTGGCCGCCCCGCTGGTGGCGATGATGTTCGCCGCATACTCGACCACCCAGGATCGCAGGATGAAATCGCCGGTTGTCATGATCCAGTTGAGCAGCACGATGAACAAGGCTATCAGCACCAGGTAGTAGTTCTGCGCAACGACGGCGAAACCGCCCAGCGGATTCTGCGACGCGCCGTTATCAAGTTCACCGCGGTCTCCACGCGACTCGGGTGGCACGGAACGCTCTGCCTTACTGCTGAGTATCGGTGGCAGACACAGCACCAGGGCCGCCGCCAGCATGATGTCGTAGGCGCTGATCAACTCCGCCAGTTTCGCCGAGCTGAGCGAACCCAGCGTGGCGCCCAGCGACACACCAACGGCGATGACGGCGAACAGACGCTGGCCTGTCTTGGCGTTGAATACATCTGTCGCAAACGCCCAGAACTGGGCAACGATCATCAGGTTGAAAATCGACAGCCAGACGAAAAACACGACGCCAAGCGGCAAGCCCATCTTGCCCAGCACGTAGAAGAGCATCAGATTAATAATGAAAAATATTGTTATACGCTGGGTGAGGCGATCGCGGTTGGTGCGACGATAGAAGAAGCTGTAAATCGGAATCACGATCAGCAGCAGGCCGGCAGACAGCGCCGCCGAATAGGCGCCGATCTCGGCGCTGCCATCTGTCAGCAGCAGCGTCTCGCGCACCGGCTTCAGCATGTAATAGGAGAACATCAGCAGAAAGCCCTTGAGCACCATCAGGAATACGCAGCGACCCTCGCCGGGTCGCACCACGGTGAACAGGTGAAGGAAACGTTCGAAAAGTGTCAGGCTGGTGCGTGAGGTGTTCACGTGAGCCTACAGGTCCGCCACATGCGCATGACGTGAAAAATATAGTTTTGCTCATGTACGCCGGTGAGCAGCTGCGCGCCGGGGCCGGACCCATAAATAGGCACGTCGCCCGCGGAATGCGTTTCTGACCCAGTGCCATCGTTACCGGCGGTGGCAATGCCTGCTTCCTGCAGGTAGTCGGGGTCGGCCGTGTTTACGGCGCTCAGATCGGCGCGCCCGCCCGGGTGGGGCGTGCCCGCGGACTGCTCATGGGGAAAGCGCTTGGGACCTGCGGCTTGCGACTGGCTGGCACCCTGGTAGCCCGGTCCGTTGATGTAGCCGAGGGTCGTGTAGGGCAGGCCGGTCAGGTCTCGGTGTGGCGCTCCGCGCGGCTCTCCTGAAAGGTCATTTTCTATGACCAGGCCCAGTATCGGGTTGCCGCGGGTCGGGTAACCGACGATGCGCATCGTATGGCCATGATCAGCCGTAACGATGATCAAAGTGTCCTCAGCGCTCGCGCCGGCAGAGGCTGCGCGCACGGCATCCGAAAACGCGATCGTGTCAGTCAGCGCGCGGTAGGCATTACCCTCATGGTGTCCGTGGTCGATTCTTCCGCCTTCCACCAGCAGGAAGTAACCATCAGGATTCCGCGCCAGCAGCGCAATGGCCGTGGCCGTCATCTCGGCCAGCGAAGGTTCGCCGGAGGCGTCCTGGCTGCGATCCGCTTCGTAGCGCATGTGGCTGAGCTCGAACAGCCCGAGGACGCGCTCCGGTGGACTGGTCTCAAGTGTGTCGAAGCCGTCACGACCCCAGATGTAGCGGCCGCCGCTGCCCGCGCGTTCCAGCCAGCGAGCCACCAGGTTCCGGCCGTCGGCACGATGACCGCGCCGGTCCGGGTATTCGGGATCCGCTTCGCCTGTGGGCATGAAATAGCGGCGGCCCCCGCCGAACAGAACCTCCGGGCCATCTCCGTGCGCATACTCGACGAGTTGCCGGGCGATATCCATGCAGGCCGACGCCTCAAGCGGCAGCTGCGAGTCGCCTTCCCATTCGCGATCGGCCGAATGCGCATAGGCCGCAGCCGGCGTCGCATGGGTGATGCGAGCCGTGGTGACAATGCCGGTGGCGAGGCCCGCGTCCTCGGCAAGCCCGAGTATCGTTGTAAGCTCGCGGCCGGCAGCCGACGCGCAATCCCCACGCGTGACATCCGTCGATACGCCAATGACGCCGGCCTTGGTCTTGACGCCAGACAGCATCGCGGTGGCCGTCCCGGCCGAGTCAGGTGTTTGCTGGTTGGTGTTGTAAGTCTTGGCGAGACCCGTAAAGGGAAATGACTCGAAAGACAGCAGGTTTTCCTCGCCGGTCTCACCGCGGCGCTGTCCCTCGAGGATACGAGCGGCGGTGATGGTGGAGATATCCATGCCGTCACCAATAAACAGGATAATATTCTTCGCGCGGGATTTTGCGGGCGGTTGGCGGAGCTTCGCGGCCAGGTCTGCCTGGGCCTGGCGGTACCAGCCGCTGCCTGACTGCGGCACCTCCGCGGTGGGTGTGCTGAGGCAGCCGGCCAAAGCACCGGCCAGCAGAAGAAACATGCACGCGCAGCCCGTAATTTTCATTGTCTAATGTTGTCCCGACTCTGTGGCTCTGACAGTGCGGTCAGGGTACCGGTTTGGCGAACAACTGCAAAGCGCGTACAACTTGCCTTATAGTCGCGCGATGATCAGGTTAGAAACCGTAATCGGCGCGTGCCTGCTGTGTGCCGCCTGTGCAACTTCAGACGGGGGCTTTGAGCGGCATAGCCTGAGCCGCCTGAGCGCAGTACCGGATTCCGGCGTCGAATTCGTTTTCGAGACACGGGCCGTTCCGGGCCTGGAACGTAATGATCCGGCGGCTGAGGCGACGCGCATGCAATGGCTGTCGGAATGGCTGGCGGTGCGCGGCGCGTGTGCGCTGGGCTATGAGGTGACCGAACGCAGGGAAATCGCATTGCAGGACGATAGTTTTTACAATACAGAGTTTCGCTATGCCGTCCGCTGTCGCCCGCCGCCGGCCAACGGTAGCGACACGTCATTGTGAACACCCGGCTCCAGGTTGGTCCTGAGAAAGCGGCGGGCTTGCTTCGCCTGGCAACTCGCGCGTCCGTTATTACTGCGGTCGTGCTGATCTTCGTCAAGCTGGGCGCCTGGTGGCTGACGGAATCGGTCAGCGTGATGGCGTCGCTGATCGATTCTCTGATGGACGCGATGGCCTCGTTGCTGAACCTGGCGGCGGTGCGCTATTCCCTGCAGCCCGCAGATGACGATCATCGCTTTGGCCATGGCAAAGCCGAGCCGCTGGCAGGCTTGGCGCAGGCGGCGTTCATTGCGGGCTCGGCGGTCTTTCTGATGCTGCACGCCGTCGACAGGCTGATTCACCCGCAGCCCGTGCTTGAAATCGGCATCGGCATTGGCGTCATGGTCTTCGCGATTGCAGCGACTCTGGGGCTGCTTGCGATCCAGCGACACGTAATACGGGCCACGGGTTCCACGGCAATCCGCGCGGATTCTCTGCACTATTTCACGGACCTGCTGACCAACCTCAGCATTATCGCCGCGCTGGTCATGTCCGGGATGGGTGTTACGGGCGTTGATCCCCTGATCGCTATTGTGATCGCTGTCTACATTCTCTACAGCGCCTTTCAGATCGGCGGGGACGCGGTGAATCTGCTCATGGACCGGGAACTGCCCGAGGAGCAGAAGGATGAAATCCGTGCAATCGCCCGCCGCCATCCGGAAGTCCGGGGCATCCACGAATTACGCATGCGTCGCTCCGGGCAAACCTACATCATCCAGCTGCATCTCGAACTCGACGAGGGCATGAGCCTTGCCACCGCACACCGGATATCGGATGACGTGGAAGGGGAGATCATGGCTGCGTTTCCAGGTGCTGACGTGCTGATTCATCAGGATCCGGTGACGACGAGCCAGGCGTAGCTACCGGGCGGGTGCCTGTTCCTGCTGGTACACGATGACCTTGTTACGGCCCGCTTCCTTGGCGGTTTTTACGGCGGCATCAGCCTGTGTCACCAGGGCTTCCGGCTGCATCCCGTCTGCGGGTATGGCCGTGGCAATGCCGATGCTCACGGTCACCCGCGGGGCCGCCTGCACCAGTGGATGCGGAATGTTGAGTTGCTCGATTTCACTACGGACCAGCTCCGCCTGGGCGGCAATCGCCGCGGCCTCGGAACCCGGCAGCAGGAGCCCGAATTTTTCTCCGGCAATTCGCGCGGTCAGGTCTCCGGCCTGGTGGAAGCGCTGGCGCAACACCGACGCAATCGCGCGAATCGCTTCGTCACCTGCGGTATGACCATGCTGCGAGTTGTAGTCAGAGAAATTGTCGGCGTCCACGATGGCTACGGTCAGCGGTTGGTGAAAGCGCTGTTCCCGGTGCCATTCGTTTTGCAGCTGCTGCTCAAAGGCACTGTGGGTCGCGAGACCGGTCAGGGCGTCAACAGGTGAAACGTCGCGCAGGCGATCGATCAGCCGGTCACGTTCGGACATATCGCGCGCCACCGCGTAGATAAGCGACAGCTCTGGCTTAGGATAGGCCGTCCAGCGCAGGCGCTTGTAGCTGCCATCGGTGCAGCGGAAGCGATTCTCGAACGCCTGGGTCGTCACACCACCGGACAGGTTTTCCAATTCCCGCATGGTGGCCTCGATATCGTCCGGGTGCACCAGTTCGAGGAAGGGCCTGGCCAGCAGTTCATCGGATGTGTGCCCAAGCGTTTCTTCGAATGCGCGGTTCACGAGCTGGAAGTACCCATCCATGCTTGCAATGCAGAGCATGTCCCGCGACAGGTTGAAGAACTGGCCAAGGTCGAAAACGTCCCTGGAATAAAGGCGTCGGGAGGGCATGGTGTGTTTCCGGGCGCTCCGGTCAGGGCTTCTTGTAAAACGCTTTCTTAAAGTGTCGCCTGCACATGGAGATATAGCGGTCGTTGCCGCCAATTTCCACCTGCGCGCCTTCCACCACCGTGTTGCCCTGGGGATCCATGCGTACGACCATAGTTGCCTTTTTTCCGCAGTGGCAGATGGCCTTGAGCTCCTTGAGGTTATCGGCCCAGGCCAGCAGATACTTGCTGCCCTCGAAGGGTTCGCCCTGAAAATCCGTGCGTAGTCCGTAGGCGAGTACCGGAATGTCCATTGTGTCGGTGATCTCGCCCAGCTCGAATACCTGGCGCTTGGTCAGGAACTGCGCCTCGTCGACCATGACACAATGCAGCGGCTGTTCCTCCGCCCTGGAGCGCGCGATCTGCAGCAGGTTATCCCGGGGCGCGAACGTCCTGGCGACCGCTTCCAGGCCGATGCGCGACTTGACCTTGCCGCGGCCGTAGCGATCATCCACCTGCGGCGCAAAGATCAGCGTGTTCATGCCGCGTTCCTTGTAGTTATAGCTGGACTGCAACAGCGCGGTGGACTTACCGGCGTTCATGGATGAGTAATAAAAATAGAGCTTTGCCATGGTGTTCTTGTAATTGCCTGCAACGGGTGCCCAGGGCCGGCGACGGTGCAGTATACTTGAAAAGGTGGATTTTCCGCCGCCGCCTGTCAACCTTGGTTCCCCGTTTTATCGTTACGCTTTTTGAATGAACGCAATACCTGACAAGCATCCCGAGCCGATCCTGCCCGACCTGGGCCGCGTGCCGCGCGTCGACCAGGTCGGCGTCGAAGAGCGCGTGGCGCGGTTTCGCTCGCGCAGCATCAAGAAGGCGTCGAAAGTTGCGGCCCTGAAGATGGTGCTGTCCATGATCGACCTGACCACGCTGGAAGGCATGGACACGCCCGGCAAGGTGCGCCAGCTGTGCGCCAAGGCGCGGCACCTGCATGGCGCACTGCCCGACCTGCCGCACGTTGCTGCCGTCTGCGTGTATCCGAACATGGTGGCGGTGGCGCGCGAGGCGCTCGGCGACAGCGGCATTCACGTGGCCTCGGTGGCCACCGGTTTCCCCAGCGGCATGACCGACCTCAGGCTCAAGCTGGAAGAAACCCGCACGGCCGTCGCGGCCGGCGCCGACGAAATCGACATGGTGATATCGCGCGGCGCATTCCTGCGGTGGCGACTACGCCCACGTATTCGACGAGATCGTCGCCATCAAGGAAGCCTGCGGTGACGCGCACCTGAAGGTCATTCTTGAAACGGGCGAGCTCAACACGCTGGACAACGTGCGCAGGGCCAGCGTGCTGGCCATGCATGCGGGCGCCGATTTCATCAAGACGTCCACGGGCAAGATCCAGCCCGCCGCGACCATGGAAGTGACGCTGGTCATGCTGCAGGCGATCCGGGACTACTATCGCGAGACCGGCCGCATGGTGGGCATGAAGCCGGCGGGCGGCATTTCGAAGGCCAAGCTGGCCGTGCACTACCTGGTGATGCTGCGCGAGACCCTGGGCCAGGCGTGGCTGTCGCCGGAATGGTTTCGCTTCGGTGCCAGCAGCCTCGCCAACGACGTGCTGATGCAGCTAGTCAAGCAGGAGACCGGCGCCTACCAGTCGCCCGATTATTTCTCACAGGATTGATACCGGAACCACTATGAGCAGCAAAGACAAAGACCGGGGACAGGGCGCTGGCCTGCAGTTCGATACGGACTGGAGTTACTCGCCGGCGCCGGAATCCACCGCTCAGCTGCGCCTGCGCGACCGCTATGAGCTGTTCATCGGCGGCGAGTTCGTGGCGCCCGAGGCCGGCAAGTATTTCGCCACGGTCAATCCGGCCACCGAGCAGAAGATCGCCGAGGTCGCGGAAGCCGGCGGCCGGCGACGTGGATCGCGCGGTCAAGGCCGCGCGCAAGGCCTACCGGCGGCACTGGTCGAAACTCAATGCGGCCACCGCGCGGCAAATATATTTATCGCATTGCGCGCGCGATGCAGGAGCGGGCGCGCGAGTTTGCGGTGATCGAGTCGCTGGACGGCGGCAAGCCGATCCGCGAGTCGCGCGACATCGACGTGCCGCTGGCCGCCGCGCACTTCTTCTACTACGCCGGCTGGGCCGACAAGCTCGACTACGCGTTCCCCGGCCGCAAGTCGCAGCCGGTCGGCGTCGCCGGGCAGATCATTCCCTGGAACTTCCCGCTGCTCATGGCCGCCTGGAAAATCGCGCCGGCGCTGGCCTGCGGCAACACGGTGGTGCTGAAGCCCGCCGAGACCACGCCGCTCACCGCGCTGCTGCTGGCCGAAGTGATCCAGGAGGCCGGGCTGCCGCCGGGCGTGGTGAACATCGTGACCGGCGCGGGCAAGACCGGGGCGGCGCATCGTCGATCATCCCGACATCGACAAGATCGCGTTCACCGGCTCCACCGACGTGGGCGCGCATTATCCAGAAGGCGCTGGCCGGCAGGCGCACGCGTTACACGCTGGAGCTTGGCGGCAAGGCGGCCAACATCATCTTCGAGGATGCCGCCATCGACCAGGCCGTGGAGGGCATCGTCAACGGCATCTTCTTCAACCAGGGCCACGTGTGCTGTGCGGGCTCGCGGCTGCTGGTGCAGGAGTCGGTGGCAGAGGACGTGGTCGCGCAGGCTGCGCGACCGGATGGAAACCCTGATCGTGGGCGATCCGCTGGACAAGAACACCGACATCGGCGCGATCAACTCGAAGATGCAGCTCGAAACCATCAACAAGTACCTGGAGATCGGGCAGCAGGAGGGCGGCACCATGTTCCAGTCATCCTGTGCCGCTGCCGGACAAAGGCTACTGGTGCCGCCCCACCGTATTCACGGACGTCGCGCAGTCGCATCGCATCGTGCAGGAAGAAATCTTCGGCCCGGTGCTGGCGGTGCAGACCTTCCGCACGGTGGACGAGGCCGTCGCCAAGGCCAACAACACGCCCTACGGCTTGTCGGGCGGCATCTGGACCGACAAGGGCGCCAAGATCTTCAAGGTCTCGAACCAGATGCGCGCCGGCGTGGTCTGGGCCAACACCTTCAACAAGTTCGATCCGGGCTCGCCGTTTGGCGGCTACAAGGAAAGCGGCGTCGGACGCGAGGGCGGCCTGCATGGCCTTAACGCCTACCTGGAACTGGCCTGAACCGGAGAATCGAGCACATGGCTAACGATGACAAACTGATTGCGCGTTCTGCCCGCCAGGCTGATACAGGCGCGAGCACGGGCGTGGCGCAGAAAACCCGCAGGCTTGAAAAGGCCAGCGAGCCCGAGCGCGTCGGCGTGCTGAAGACCTACAAGATCTACATTGGTGGCAAGTTCCCGCGCACCGAGTCGGGTCGCTTCTACAAGGCGCTGGACCGCAAGGGCGAGGCGCTTGCGAACATGTGCCTGTCCAGCCGCAAGGACTTCCGTGAGGCGGTGGTGGCGGCGCGCGCCGCTTTCGCGGGCTGGTCGGCCAGCACCGCCTTCCTGCGCGGGCAGATCCTGTATCGCGTGGCCGAGATGCTGGAGGGCCGCAAGGAGCAGTTCATTGCCGAGCTCTTCGAGCAGGGCGCGACCCGGCCGGCGGCGAAGGCCGAGGTTGAGGAGGCCATCGACCGGCTGGTGTACTTCGCCGGCTGGTGCGACAAGTATCAGCAGGTGTTCTCCAGCGTGAATCCCGTGAGCTCGTCGCACTTCAATTTTTCGCTGCTGGAGCCCACGGGCGTGGTGACGCTGGTGGCGCCGGAGAAGAGCCCGCTGCTGGGTCTGATCGCCAACCTGGCGCCTGCCATCGCCGGCGGCAACACCTGCGTGGTGCTCGCCAGCGAGTCGCGGCCGCTCGCCGCGGTGAGCTTCGCCGAGGTGCTGCACGCCTCGGATGTGCCCGGCGGCGTGGTCAACCTGCTCACCGGCCAGCGCGACGAACTGCTGGAACACTTCGCCTCGCACATGGATGTCAACGCGATCGTCTATTGCGGCAAGGACGAAGAGCACGATCAAGCTGGTGCAGACGCTGGCCGCCGACAACATCAAGCGGGTGGTGGTGCGCGGCCAGGCGCGCTGGGCCGATGCCGACAGCCGCAACCCCTACCTGATCGCCGACACCCAGGAAGTCAAAACCACCTGGCATCCCATCGGGAAGTGAGGGCGGCGGCAGCCCCTGCGCTCTGATGCAGGCTCGAGTGTAGTCGCGGTCGGGATCCGGTATCGCTTCTTGCTCCTGCTGTCGCAATGTCGCTACGAAGCGATCCCCGATCCCGCTGTAACGCTGTGCCTGAACTCGTCACTATCGCAAGGTTGTCTCTGCTCGGGCCTGCGTCTTGCCAGTCTGAGAGGCGTAGTGGTCGGGATCCGGTATCGCTTCTTGCTCCTGCTGTCGCAATGTCGCTACGAAGCGATCCCCGATCCCGTGTAACGCTGTGCCAGAACTCGTCATTCCCGCGAAAGCCTGCCCCGGACCTGATCCGGGGCGGGAATCCAGTTCCAGCGAATCGGCGCAACCGTGACACTTTCTTGCGAACGCAGCGAAGCAATGGCGGGACGACTATCGCGCGGTGTGTATCCGGTCATCGCATTTGGGATCCGGTATCGCTTCTTGCTCCTGCTGTCGCAATGTCGCTACGAAGCGATCCCCGATCCCCTGTAACGCTGTGCCTGAATTCGCCATTCCCGCCTTCCTGTCATTCCCGCGAAAGCGGGAATCCAGTTCCAGCGAATCGGCGCAGCCGTGACACCTTCTTGCGAACGCAGCGAAGCAATGGCGGGACGACTATCGCGCGGTGTGTATCCGGCCATCGCATTTGGGATCCGGTATCGCTTCTTGCTCCTGCTGTCGCAATGTCGCTACGAAGCGATCCCCGATCCCCTGTAACGCTGTGCCTGAATTCGCCATTCCCGCCTTCCTGTCATTCCCGCGAAAAGCCTGCCCCGGACCTGATCCGGGGCGGGAATCCAGTTCCAGCGAATCGGCGCAGCCGCAACACTTTACTTGCGAACGCAGCTAAGCAATCGCGGCAGGACTATCGCGCAGTGTTTCCCCGGCCGTCGCACTTGGGATCCGGTATCGCTTCTGGCTCCTGCTGTCGCAATGTCGCTACGAAGCGATCCCCGATCCCCGGTAAAGCTGCGCCCAAATTCGTCATTCCGGCTACTGGCGCTACGCCCGTTCACTCGTCATTTCCGCCTTACTGTCATTCCCGCGGAGCCTGCCCCGGACCTGATCCGGGGGCGGGAATCCAGCGGACCATCCGGGCGCAGCCCGCAATTGTTCGCCGACGGCGGCTGGCTTATGATCCCTCCGCCGTCTTGCTGATGCCCCGAATCGAGTTGAGGAGAAGAACAAATGACAGCTGAACTTTCACCCGTTAAAGCAGGGCTTGCGATAGTCTTGCTCGGACTATTCTTTAACATCGGTCTGGGCATTGCCTTCGGCGTGAACGAAGATGCGTTCAAGGACTACGTGGCCGAAGGGATCGCCGCGAACCCGGAGCTGCACAACGCGGGCAGCCAGGGCGGCATCTGGCGCTATGCGCAGCGCGCGCATTTTCATGCCGGCGGTATCTCGGCCTACTCGCTGGGCCTGATTATCCTGGTAATGTTCTCGAGCCTGTCGCGAAAACTGAAGTCCGGCACTTCCGTGTTGCTGGGCCTCGGCAGCCTGTACTCGTTTTCCTGGCTGAGCATGTTCCTGCTCGCACCTTCCATCGGGCGCGGCCCCGCGCACGAACATTTTCTCACCGAGCTGTTCACCTACATCGGTGTCGGCGGACTGGTGCTTGGCAGCCTTGTGCTGGTCGCGAACCTGTATTTCGGCCTGTTCGCTGACAAAGCCTGAGCGGGTGCCGGGCGCGCTGTTCGCCAGCCAAAAGATCGCCTCGATCCCGGGCGCGATAACGAAGGAAGCCGCTGACATAATCGGGCACCGTCTGTGCCCGGCTATGCATTTGTACGTACTGCGTGCTTCGGAAACTCCAGACTGGCAACAATTCCTTGAGCAAGTAGAGTCCACATTAAGAGAAATGTAATATTCGGAAACTCTGCCAGGAAGTATAAGGAAGACTTCCTTAATGGCTGCCGGCGATACTCGGGCACACCCATTCGGAACATATCCTTCCCTGCTTCCTGCAGATGCTCACTCTGGCCGGGTCGGCTCGGGACACTCCGCGGACTTGGCCCCAGCTTTGCGCCGTGAGCGCAGGAGGCCGAAATGAACGAAGCAACGTCGTATCACCACGTGGATTTCTGGCACTGTTGGCGGGGCTTTGTCCGGCTCTTACTTTTCCGGTTGCGACGGCAATGACGGCGCACCCGGAGCCGCGGGCGCTGCAGGCGCTTCAGGTTCGGCAGGCGCAGCTGGCGCACCCGGGCATCAGCTGCTGGGATCTGAATGCCAACGGGCAAGCTGATCCCGAGGAAGACGTGACGGGCGACGGCGTCGTCGACGTTGCGGACTGCAACGCGGTCGTGGCCGGCGCCTACGAGGGCGAACAGCTGCACCAGGGCTATTTCACCGACCACGACTATGAAGGCACAGGCTCGTGCCTGAACTGTCACGGGTTCACCGGCGCCGACATGCTGACCAAGGCACACTTCACCTGGCAGGGCGTCGCCTCCAACATCGCAGGGCTACGAGGGCGAGATCCACGGCAAGAACGACCTGATCAACAACTTCTGTATCGCGGTCCCGACCAACGAAGGCCGCTGCACCGAGTGTCATGCGGGGTACGGCTACGACGACAAGACCTTTGACATTCGGCGATCCGAAAAACGTCGACTGCCTGGTCTGCCACGACCAGAGTGGCACCTACAAGAAGGGCCTGACAACCGCCGGGCTGCCCGATCCGAGCGTAGACCTGAATGTCGTCGCGCGCAGCGTGGCGCAGAACGACGGCGTACCGAGCCGCACCAACTGCATCGGCTGCCATGCTAACGCGGGCGGCGGTGACAACGTGAAGCACGGCGACCTCGCTATGTCGCTGGTGGCCACCACGCGCGAGTACGACGTGCACATGGGCACCGACGGTGGCAACTTCAACTGCGTGATGTGCCACGGCGTGAAGAAAGTCGATGACAAGCTGGTCGATCATGGTATCGGCGGCATGCCGTATCACTCGACTCGACGAAGGTTCGATGAAGACCTGCCAGGACTGCCACGGCGATGTCTACAGCGTCCATGTTGGCAACCCGGTCGAGTCGATTCTGACGGCGGCGAATCCGGATCACAGCAAGCTGGCCTGCCAGGTCTGCCACATCCCCACCTTTGCGAGGGACACCTCGACCAAGACGGAGTGGTACTGGGAAGATGCCGGTCAGGATATCGACTCCTATTCCGATGACCCGGTAACGGGGCGGCCAACCTATGACAAGAAGAAAGGCACCTTCGTCTGGAAGAACAATGTGCGGCCCACACTGCTGTACTTCGACGGCAAGTGGGATCGCATGATGATCAATGTCAACGATCAGTACACCACCACGCCGGTCGTGCTTGGCGCGCCCGCGGCGGACTACAACACGCCGAACGCCATGATCTATCCGTTCAAGAAGATGATCGGCAACCAGGTGGCGGATGCGAACAACAAGACCATGCTGGTGCCGCACCTGTTCGGTGGCAAGGGTGGCCCCAATCCGTACTGGGCGAACTTCGACTGGGATCTCGCTCTGCAGGATGGCGCGGCCTATACGGGTCAGACGTATTCCGGCGACTACGAGTTCGTCGATACCGTCATGTACCTGACCGTCAACCACGAGGTGGCGCCGAAGGAACAGGCGCTTGGCAAGGGCGGCACCTGCACCAGCTGCCACACCAGCGGCCAGTTCGACTGGACGAGCCTGGGCTGGAGCGACGACCCGATCCTGGGAGGCACGAGGCCGTAGCGCAGTCGGTACCGAGCGTCTGCGCAGGGCCCGCGTTTGAAGCGCGGGCCCTTTTTTGATTATGCGGGTGAACATTCGGTCATAGCAGCCGGTCAGAAAAGAGTTGGGTGCGATCTGGCCGGGCAGGCAGGTCGGTTAAGCATGTTTATGCGAAACTGGCGCGTGGAGAGACTTCGCGCGCTGGCGCGTGGCACCGGCAAGCGATAACAAAACTGACATTTACACGGACGATTTTCGGAGAACGGTTGTGGCCAGGATTCTAATTATTTATTCAACGACGGACGGACACACGAAGATGATCTGCGAGCGCCTGCAGGAGGTGGTTCGCTCCGCAGTCGCACGAGGCGACGGTCTTGGCGATGAGCGATCATGCAGATGTAGATCTGGCGCCTTTCGACAAGGTCGTAATTGGTGCGAGCATCCGCTACGGCAAGCACCAGCCGCAGGTGAGCAAGTTCATCAACAAGAACCAGCAGACGCTGGAAAGCAAGCCCAGCGCATTGTTTTCGGTAAACGTGGTGGCGAGGAAGCCGGAAAAGAATCTGCCGGAGACAAACCCTTACCTGCAGAAGTTCCTGAAGCAGATTGCCTGGCAGCCGAAGACCATGGCCGTATTTGCCGGGAAAAATAGACTACCCGCGATACAAGTTCATAGATCGTCAGATGATTCGTCTGATCATGTGGATCACCAAGGGGCCGACGGACCCCAGCAGTACGACCGAGTTTACGAACTGGGACTCGGTGGACGAATTTGGCCGGCGCATCGCCGCGATGTAATCAGAGGGGTCAGCCTGCAGGCCGGCACAAGGCATCCGGGGCCCGACGCAACGAACTACGAGAACCTCGCCAGGGCGAAGCCGAACCAGGTGACGCCCGCCAGCACCAGGCTGAAAAACACCGCGGCGGAGCCCATATCCTTGGCCGCCCCCGATAGCGTGTGGCGCTCCTCTCCGAAGCGATCGACGATGGCCTCGATTGCCGAGTTCAGGAGCTCTGTGATCAGCACCAGCAGTAATACTGCAATCAGCAGGATGCGCTCGATGGCCGTTGTGCCAAGGTAAAAGGCCGCGGGCGCAAGCAGAATCACGAGGATCACTTCCTGGCGGAAGGCGGCCTCGTTAAGCCAGGCAAAGCGCAGGCCTTTCAGTGTAAAACCGAAAGCGCGAGAGATCCTGCCAAGGTCAGCTGTGGAAGCGTGCTTTGTTTTGTGTTGCCCGTCATCAGGCATGTTATTCCCCCGACACCTGCCGTTCATCCTACCGCAACATCCTCGTTGACGCTGCTCGCTGTCCTCTTGCTGCATTTGTGCGGACGACCAGTTTTGCCCGCGACGCTCGTCACACATAGCAGGCGCCGCACGTACGCGCACCATCCGGCGCTTGCCAACTTGCGTAATGGGAGGAAATGACAATGAATTGCAGTATATCTCGAGCAATCGCCGGGACGGTGATTATGACATTCGGTTTGTTGTGGGGCACAGCCGCGTTGGCTGACCGGGATGACGATGGCAGTGACGACGACCGAAGTAACGACAGGCCCGAGGCGTGTTTCAGGACGACCCAGAAAATGTTTCGAGCGTGTAGAGCCGATGTCGTGGACGACTTCTACCAACAGTCAGCAAAGTGCCTGAACAGCGACGAGGGGCGCAGCTGCCGACGTGAGGCAAGGCAGGAACTGAGGGATGCGCGCGAAGAATGCGGAGAGCAGGCAGAAAGTCGCGACAGCCTCTGCGAACGACTCCCGGATGCGGGACCGTACATTACAGAGGTTGATCCTGCTTATTTCGATCCGGATGACGATGCATTTGCGTGTCCGGATGGCAACCAGTTCTATCCGCTGGTGGTCGGGACCGTGACGACCTTCGTAAACGAGACGGCAGGTGAAGAGGAGATCATCGTTGTAGAGGTCACCGACGAGACTCGTGAGATCCAGGGCGTCGAGACTATCGTTGTGCGTGACACGGTGTACGAAGTCGATGAGGATTCTCTCGGGAATGGTCCCGACGCGTGGGAACCCGGGGAGCGCATTGAGGACACGGACGATTACTATGCGGTAGCCAGCAACTGCGATGTCTGGTATTTCGGCGAGGTCTCGCAAAACTTCGAAGATGGCTACCTGGAAAACCTCGATGGTTCTTTCATCGCGGGCGTAGAGGGCGCACAGGCCGGCATCATCATGAAGGGTAATCCTCAGGTGGGTGATGTATACCGTCAGGAGTTCGCGCTGGGCGATGCCGAGGACGCTGCGGAAGTCTTGTCACGTAATGCAGAGATTGAAATAGAGGGTCATCCGGAGTTCAACTGCGGTTTCGGTGGTGAAGAGTGTCTGATGACCGAAGACTTCATCGCCAATGAGCCGGATGGAACCGAGTTCAAATATTTCAAGCCCAACACAGGCTTTGTCGCCGAGCAGCTTCCGGGCGGCGAGATCGTCCTCAGGCTGATCAAGGTGGAAACCCTGCCGTAGCAGCCAGACTCCTCCGACGCAATCTTCCAGGCGCCCGCCGCTGATTTCAATTCAGATCGCGGCGGGCATTCACCGTATACATGAAAACGGTACTGACATGCATCGGAATGCGAGTGGGCAAAAAGGGCTGCCTGGGCCGGTCAGCTCAGGCGCCTGCTGAAATGAACGCATCCACGGCCGCGCGGTCCGGCATGGCCGGCGCCGTTCCCGGCTTCTCGGTGGCAAGACCTGCTATCACGTTTGCGTATTCCACCGCGCGGCGAAGGTCGCAATCGAAGCGCACCAGGCCCGCGGCCAGCCCGCCGCTGAAGGCGTCGCCGGCACCGGTGGTGTCTATGGGCGAAACCGCTGCGGCCGGCACCCGGAAATAGAGCTTGTCGGGCAGCCGTTCGCGTCTCGCACGGGGCGCGTTCGGGTTGCAGGAAACGAAGCAGCCTTTTTCGCCCAGCGTCAGTATCACGACCCCTACGTTCGCCCGGCAGCAAAATGCGTGCAGGGCGGTGTCAGCTGCAGTCCAGTATTCGTCTGGCAACTCCACGTCGAACAGATGCTGCATCAGAAAAGCGAACTCGGTTTCGTTGGGCACCAGGATATCCGCCATCAGTACCAGTTCTTTGCTCAGCTTCTCATTGATGGGCGCGGGGTTGAGCAGCGCAATAGCGTCGGTTTCGCCGGCCAGCGCGAGGGCCTTCGTCGGTGGCCTGAATATTGTTCTCCACCTGGCAGACCACGACCTTCGCGTCTCTGACCAGCTCGGCGTGCTGTGCCACATACCCTGGCGTCAGATAATCGTTAGCGCCCAGTGCGACCACGATCAGGTTCTCGGCCTTGTCATTGACGACGATAGACGCAGCGCCGCTGGCGTGCTCTTCGAACACCTGCAGGTGGGCGCTCAGGTTTTCGCCTGCGATAAAGTCCCGTACCCCGCGCCCGAACAGGTCGTCGCCCACGGCACCGATAAAGACTGTGCTGACGCCCTGGCGGTTGCAGGCGACGGCCTGGTTGAAGCCCTTGCCACCGGGACCGGTCTTGAAGGTGCCGATGCGTGTTTCGCCGGGCGCGGGAAAGGCGCGCGTATTGAAGGCCAGGTCCTGGACGTAACTGCCCACCACGCAAACGTCTGTCATGCTGTCTGCCTCCGCTCCTGGTGCGCGATCAGGGAATCAGGCCTTTCTCGCGCTTGCGAGGCAAGAGCTTGCCGATGAACTCATCCCCGCCAGCGAACTCGTAGAACTCGCCGCCCGGGAAGCGCAGTGCCCAGCGATACATGGTCTCGACGCGATTGGGATTGTGTTCCAGCAGCGGCGGCTCGGTGCGCACCGCGTCCAGCGCGTCGACCACAAGCGTTGCGACCTTGTTATACATCGCGGCCAGGCCGTGCTCGACGCTGGGATGTCCCGGCCGGGACTTCTGGTACCACTCCATGCCGTTGATACGCACGATCTTTGTGCGCGGATAAAAAGAGCACATCAGATTCCAGTCATCGCCGTCGGGACACTGGTCACCGCCGCTGCGGAAATCGGTGCGCAGGATGACCGAGGGGATGTCGAGAAATTTGGCCAGCATGAACTCGACCACGGTGCCGGCGTCGAGATCCGCGCCGTCGAAGTTGAACAGGGCCATGTCACATTCCATGACCTGGCGCAGATCCATGTTGCGTACGTTGACCGCCCGCTCATACGTCTGCTCGAGATCCTGCGGCAGGATGCAGTGGTAGCGAGTCTCGGACACGCGTTCGATGTTGGAGGCCAGCAGGGCATTGCCGGCCAGGTGCTTGTGGTCGAACAGATCGCCGGCGAAATAGACCGTAAATCTGTCCTTGCTCATCGGATGGCCGCCTTGCGAATCTAGAGCGTATTGAAATACCGATCGCCGTAATCGCCGAGCCCCGGAACGATATACCAGTTTTCGTCCAGGTGACTGTCGATTGCGGCCGTAAATATTCTGACCTCGGGGTGTTCTTCGTTGATGCGGCGAATGCCCTCCGGTGCGGCGACAACGCAGATCGCGGTGATGTCGGTGGCGCCCAGCTTGCGCACCTGCTGCAGGGTGTCGGACATGGAGCCGCCGGTCGCCAGCATCGGGTCGAGCACCAGCACCGGTGAGCTCGACAGGTCCGTCGGGCATCTTCTGGTAGTAGAGGCGTGCCTTGGCCGTTTCCTCGTCGCGTTCCATGCCGATAAAGCCGACCACCGTGTCGGGCAGCATGCGCTGAATGGCGCCCACCAGCGCAATCCCCGAACGCAGCACGGGCACGGCCACCAGCGGTCGCGCAAGCCGCTGGCCGCGGGTCGTGGCCAGCGGCGTCTGCAACTCGAACTCGACCGTGGCGAGATCGCGGGTCGCTTCCGCGATCAGCAGGCCGGCGATCTGGTCCGAGTGCCAGCGAAAGATGCCGGTGGGCGTATCGGCCTTGCGCAACACCGCCAGTGAGTGCGCAGCCAGGGCATGCCGGATCACGCGTCGTATTTTTAAGATCTGCTCGCGTTGTTCATGATTTGTTGTGGCCGATGTCTTCGTTCCAGAGCTCCGGGTTGTCGCGAATGAACTCGGCCAGCATGTTAACGCAATCGTTGTCAGCGAGGTCTTTGATGCTGACGCCCGCCTCCGTCAGCCACTCAATGCCGCCGCTGAAGTTCTTCGACTCACCGACGATGACCCGGGGAATGCGAAACTGCCTGACCAGCCCGCTGCAGTACCAGCAGGGCGCCAGGGTGGTGACCATCACCGTCTGGCTGTAATCCGTCTGCCGGCCGGCGTCGCGAAAGGCCTCGGTTTCGGCGTGCGCCGACGGGTCGTCGTTCTGCACCCGCCATGTTATGGCCGCGGCCCAGCAACTTTCCCTGCTGGTCGAACAGCGCTGCGCCGATGGGGATGCCGCCTTCCGCCAGCCCGGCGTGCGCTTCCTCGATCGCGATTTTCAGCATTGCAATATGCTTGGTCATAGTTCTTGTTCTTGTCCCGCGCCCGTACAGGTTTGTTGTGCCTC
Organism: uncultured Gammaproteobacteria bacterium; assembly: GCA_963759075.1. GTDB lineage: Bacteria > Pseudomonadota > Gammaproteobacteria > Steroidobacterales > JABDLF01 > JABDLF01. Next base: position 55,933 of record CAVWXZ010000023.1, on the reverse strand, counting down.
TGGAAGGTTAGCAGCGTCGACCGCCAGTTTCAGCCGAAAACGTGAAGCGCGTGCTTCATGAAGCGGGCCGATTTGCTGGTAAAGTCGGCTTCCGCACGGCATGGCGGTCCGTGCCCCGGTAACAAAAAACAAGAGGCCGGTACGGATTCTGCTACGCGACGGAGACTCGGCAGGGATGTGTGAAATGGCGACAGTTTTTTCCATAATGGCGTTCGCGACGCCGGGCAAATTCCTTGGTTAGAGCGGGCGCTCGCTTCCTTTTCGGGAGCCTGTGGTACGCGCGGGCGTTGGCTGCCGCCGGCCTGGTCCTGCTCATCGCCTCCTGCGTGGGCTCGCCAACGTTTGATCGCGAAGCGGTCTGCAGCCGCTCAGTGCTGGACTGTGCGCCCTTTATCCTCGACGACGATTACGGCCGCATCGTGGATCCGCTGCTGTCAGAGGACAGCGGCCTGGCCGTTTCGCGCAGACGCGACGAGCGGCTCTGGACCGTGAATGACAGCGGTGGCGAAGCGGCCCTGTACATGCTCAACGAGCGCGGCACCTACCTGGGGCGCGTCAGAGGTAACCGGCGCTGCCAACTTCGACTGGGAGGAGCTGGCTACCTTTGACTACGAGGGCCGGCCGCATATTCTGATCGCCGACGTCGGCGACAACCCCGGCCAGCGACCCTCGGTCACCCTGTATATCGTCGAGGAGCCGGAGTTTGACGGCCCCAGGCCGCCCATGAACGCGCGCGTGCCGGTGCGCTGGTTGCAGGAATTTGTCTACCCGGACGGGCCGCGGGATTGTGAATCGGTGGCCGTGGACCCTGACACCGGCAAGGTGTTGCTCATCAGCAAGCGCACGGAGCCGCCGGTGCTGTACGAGCTCCCGCTTGGTCCGGAGTACGCGAGCCAGCGGCTGGTCGCGAAGCGTCTCGGCTACGTCACCGGGCTGCCGCTGCCGCTTGACAAGGAAAAGCTGCCCAATAATCGCTACGGGAAATATTCGTTTCAGAATACCGCGCTGGATATTTCCTCGGACGGCCGCAGTGCGGCGGTGCTGACCTACAGCGCAACCTGGCTATTCAAGCGCAACCCCGACGAAGACTGGATGAGCGCGTTTACCCGCGATCCCGAGCTGATCGCCACGCCTTTCATGGTGCAGGCCGAATCACTCGCTTTCACGCCCGACGGGCGCAGCCTGTTTATTACCAGCGAAGGCACGCCGGCGCCGTTCATGCGCCTGCGCAAAGACGAGCCCATTCCGATCCCATAGCGAGCCCTGAATGTTCATGAAGTTTTCTGTGATCCGTTTTCTGGCGTCCACAGTTACGCTCGCTTTCTTGCTTGCGGCGTCTGCCTGCCAGACCCTGCCCGGTTCCGGGGACGTGACCCGCGTGGCATTCGGGTCCTGCAATCGCAGCGATCTGCCCCAGCCACTGTGGACGCCGATTATCGAGACACGGCCGGATCTGTGGATATGGACCGGCGATATCGTTTACGGCGACACCCGGGACATGGCGGTGCTGGCAGGAAAATACGCACGCTCAGCTGCGCAAATCCCGGCTACCGCGCGCTGATTGCGAAAACGCCGGTGATCGGCACCTGGGACGATCACGACTACGGCGCCAACGATGCGGGCAGCGAGTACCCCATGAAGGCGCAGAGTCAGCAGCTGCTGCTCGATTTTCTTGGCGTTGCCGGCGCTGACCCACGCCGGCTGCGTGAGGGCGTGTATTCAAGCTATCTGCTGGGCGAAGTCGCCGCGGCAGATCAAGGTGATCCTGCTGGATGTGCGCTACCACCGGGACCGGCCGGGGCCGGACGCGGACCTGCTCGGCGAGGCGCAATGGGCCTGGCTGCAACAGGAACTCGCGAACAGCGCCGCGCAGCTCAACCTGATTGTCTCCGGCACCCAGGTTTTGCCCGAGGACCACGACATGGGAACGCTGGGCAGCGTATCCGCGGGCGCGCGAGCGATTGCTCAAGCTGATCGTCGACGCGCACAAAAATGGCGTGATCCTGTTGAGCGGCGACCGCCACTTCGCCGAATTCACGGTGCACAAGGAGCCGGGTTTCTATCCTCTGTACGAGGTGACCGCGAGCGGCCTGACCCATTACTGGGAGACGATGCCGGATGAGCCCAATAGCGCACGCCTCGGGCGTGCCTACAAGGGCCTGAATTTCGGCCTGCTGACGGTGGACTGGGCCGCGCGCCCCGAGCCGCTGGTGAGCCTGCAGGTGCGCGATCGCAATAGCCGGCCGCAGCTCGCCTGCAGTTTCCGCTTTCCCGCCTGAAGGTGGCAGACTAGGCGCCCTCATTCGAACTTGCGGGAGCCCATCGTGCACAAAATCATACTGGCAGGCATTTCCTTGCTGCTTTTTGGCTGCGCGCCCACACCGGTCGGCGAGCCCATTGCAGCGGGCCATATCACCCTCATGACCTTCAACGTCGAGAATCTGTTCGACACTATCGACGACCCGGGCAAGAACGATGCAACCTACCTGCCGCTGGCCAGCAAGCAGAGCGCTGCCCACAAGGCCGGCTGCGCGGAAATCGACAACGACTACTGGCGCGAGCAGTGCCTGTACTGGGACTGGAACGAGGAAGTAGTCACCACCAAGCTTGGCCGGCTGGCGCGCGTCATTCGACAGGTGAGCAACGGGCGGGGCGCCGACATCATCGCGTTCCAGGAAGTGGAAAACGTTCGCATCCTGGAGCGGCTTAGCGCACCGAGTACCTGGCGGATCTCGGCTACCAACCCGCCATCCTGATCGAGGGCAACGACCTGCGCGGCATCGACGTTGCATTTCTGAGCCGCCTGCCGCTGGCCGGCAAACCCGTGTTGCACGAGATCCCGTTCCGCGTGATCGAGGAGCGCCGTCGCCAGGATACGCGCGGGATCCTGCAGGCAGACTTCGTGCTGCCCGACGGACAGATCCTCACCGGTTTCGCCGTACATTTCCCGGCCCCGTATCACCCGTTCGAGCTGCGCGTCGACGCTTATCGCTTCCTGGGTAGCCTGTAAAGAGGTGTTACCGGAGGGGCGGCTGGCTTTTGCCGCCGGAGACTTCAATACACCGGGTCTGGAAGATGCTGAACAGCGGATGCTCGAGCAGTACGCGGCGCCCTGGTGGCTGGTGGCGCATCAGCTGGAGTGCGATCGCTGCCCGGGCACCAATTACTACAGCAGAAATGACAGCTGGTCGTTCCTGGACATGATCCTGCTCTCGCGCAATTTTCAGGCGGGCAATGGCTGGGGCCTGGTGCGCGGATCGGTTCGGCTGGCGAACGCTGTACCTGCGCAGCGCACTGACGACGGCACGCCGCGGCGCTTCCGCATGCCAGGCGCGGAGGGGGTGTCAGATCACTGGCCGCTGACGCTGGCCATCGCGCCGCGCTAAATCGCGCAAATGGGTGTTGCGAGCATGCAACAGTGATCGGAAAAGGGCACCGGACATGCGCGCAAAATGCGCCGGGCCATACGTCAGGCGGTTGGGTGGCACTCTGAATGCCAAGTACGAGAATGTACCCTTAAATGCTTGATATTAATGTAATTGCTTTTAGAGACTTGTGGTCGCGAACGATCAGCGGCGGCGCCGCGACCTCGCGCCGCGCGGCGTCTTCGCCTTGCATTGCGGCAATCCACAATTGCGTGTCGGCGAAGTGTCGCAAAAAATGCACAATGGAATTGTAGAGTAACGCCAACGCGCCTATAGTTACGCGCTTGGGTCACACAAAAATCGACCACATTCTCCTGTTCAAAACATCAATTTTTGGGGATCAATGATGATGACGCAGATTACCAACCATCCGGCGCTTGACACTGGATCGACGGCTGGTTTCGCCTGGGCGAAACGCGGCCTGTTTTGCCTGACAGCGATGCTGGCCTTTGCGCTGGCAGCGCCTTTATCGATGGCACAGGAAACCACCGCGGAAATGCGCGGCACGGTGCTTGAGCCCAGTGGTGTACCCGCGGCCGGCGTGCCGGTGCTGATCACCGATACGCGCACGGGCAACCGGCGCAGGGCGGTCACCAATACCAACGGCATATTCACCGCAACCGGCCTGAGCGTCGGTGGTCCATACACCATCAAGGCCGATTCTCAGCAGTATGCTGATGCCACGGTCAGCGAAATCTTCCTGAACCTCGGCGAGACCTACACGTTCACCGTGTCGCTCGGCCTTAATGTCACGGAAGAGGTCATTACTACTGCGGCACGCATTAAGACCGCCGAGGTCGCCCTCGGCCCGTCATCCAGTTTCAATATTGATGACCTCGAAAACGCACCGTCAGTAAACCGCGACATCAAGGATCTCATCCGCATCGATCCGCGAATTTACATCGACGAGGCTGACGTAGACGGCATCCAGTGCCTCGGCGCGAGCTCGCGCTTCAACAGCCTGACCGTCGATGGCGTGAAGCTCAACGACAACTTCGGTCTGAACCGCAGCGGCTATCCTACGCAGCGCATGCCGTTCCCCTACGATGCCATTCAGCAGGTGTCGGTGGAACTGGCGCCTTTTGACGTGCAGTACGGTGGCTTTACGGCCTGTAACGTCAATGCGGTGACCAAGTCCGGTGAAAACGAGTTCTTCGGTTCCGTGTTCATCGACTACACCGATGACTCGCTGATCGGCGACAGCCTGGAGGGCGACAGCATCCCGACCGGCAGCTTCGACGAGAAGCGCTATGGCTTCAGTGTCGGTGGGCCGATCATCAAGGATAAGCTGTTTTTCTTCGCTGCTTACCAGAAAGACGAGACGGCTGACACCTACGATTTCTGCGCGGGCGACGAGACCTGCGGCACGGCCGGTGGCCGGTGTGACCTCGGCCCAGGTTGCCCGTATCGCCCAGATCGCGAACAGCATGTACGAGTATGACCCGGGCTCGCCGCTTCTGAGCGCCCCGGTCGAAGACGAAAAATACCTGATCAAGCTCGACTGGAACATCAACGACAGTCACCGTGCCAACCTCACCTACAACTACAACGATGGCTTCAACACGGTGCGCTCGGACGGCGACGATGACGAGTACGAGTTCTCGAACCACTTCTACAATCGTGGTGCCGACGCTCGATGCTTATTCGGCGATGTTGTTCTCCGACTGGAGCGACAACTTCTCCACAGAAGTTCGGGCGAGCTACGGGAAACTGGATAACAGCCAGAAGACCCGCAACGACGTTATGTTCCCCGAGATGCAGATCGAAACCTATGCCGACGTAGACGGTGACGGCATCGTTCTCGCGCGCTATCGTTTATGTAGGTGGCGACGACTCCCGGCAGTCCAACAAGCTCGACTACACTTCGAAGTCGCTCAAGCTGGCCGCGCACCTACACCAGCGGCAGCCACATCTGGACCGGCGGTTTCGAGAGTGAAAAACTCGATATCTCCAACCTGTTCCTGCAGCACTCCATCGGCCAGTATCAGTTTGATGAAATGTGTAATTCAGGTAATCCCGACGGCTGTATCGATGCATTCGAGGCGCTGAGCCCGGATGATATCTACTACGGCAACGCGGCGGGCACCAACAACCCGCAGGATGCGGCTGGCGCACTCAGCTACTCGATTAACACGGCTGTATCTGCAGGACGAGTATTCCTTTGCGGACGACGAAGTCAGGATGGTGATGGGGCTGCGCTATGACTGGTACACCAGCAGCGCTCTGCCCACAGAGAACTCCAACTTCGTAGCGCGCAACGGCTACACCAACGCCACGAACTTCGACGGCGAAGGGCTGCTGCAGCCGCGTCTCGGGCTTACCTGGGATGCTACAGATCGCCTGACCCTGCGCGGTGGTGTCGGCCTGTATTCGGGCGGCAACCCGAACGTCTGGCTGACCAACAACTACCAGGTAGACGGCGTCACCCAGATCCAGGCGCGTGAGTTCAATGTTGGCCTGTCCAACCTGAATGTCAGCTGCCGCTTCCTTGGCGGGCCGGACTGTGACGTTGACGGCGACGGGACGATCGATCCCGGCAGTGCCGTGCCGCTGTCAGGCAGCGGCCGACCCGGCTATGACATCCCACAGGCGTATATCGATTACGTCGCAGGTGCGGCTGCGAACAGTTCGGTGAATGCGCTGGACCCGAACTTCAATATTCCTTCGAACTGGAAGTTCGCACTGGGCGGCACCTATAACTTCGATATGCCCTGGGGCCTGGGTTCGGACTACACGTTGAACGCCGACTTCATGTACACGAAGTCACGCAACTCCGCGGTTATCATCGATGCCACCCAGGTGGTCGTGGGCACCGCGCCTGACGGGCGTCCGATCTATCGCAGCATCGACAAGAGCGACCCCGACTGTGTGAATCCGACTTCGGGTGCCTGCTCGAGCCGTAACTTCAACCAGGACTTCATCCTGAGCAACGTGATCGGCAGCGACGGCGATCAGACTTCCCTTTCGTTTGGTCTGAGCAAGAGCTATGACTTCGGTCTGGACTGGACGTTTGCCTACGCTTACACGGAAGCGAGGGAAGTCAGCCCGATGACCAGCTCGGTGGCATTCTCGAACTACGCGAATGCGGCGGTTTCTGATCCCAACAACCCGGGCGTGGCGACCTCGAACTACCAGATCCCGCATCGTTTCACGCTGCGCCTGAAATACGGCAAGGAGTTCTTCGGCGACTATGAGACCCGCTTCACGATGTTTGGCAGCCGCAACAAGGGTCGTCCGTTCAGCTACATGTTTGCTAACGACGACGGTGACATGTTCGGTGACCTGATCGACGGCCGTCATCTGCTGTACGTGCCCACCGGCCCGAGCGATCCCAAGGTCATGTTTGATCCCGGCTTCGACCAGACCGCGTTCTTTGCTTTCGTGAACGCGTCGGGCCTGTCGAAGTACGCCGGCAGCATCGCACCAAGGAACGAGTTCGACAGCGACTGGTGGACCAAGTTTGACGTGCGCATTTCGCAGGACATTCCTGGTCTCATGGAAGGCCATCGCGCACAGGCCTTCCTGGTGGTCGACAACGTTGGCAACCTGCTCAACGACGAGTGGGGCGTCCTGCGCGAGGCGAGCTTCCCGCGCATGCAGGGCATCGTCGATGCACGAATCGATTCCGCCACCAACACCTACGTGTTTGAGGATTATTTCGAGGCTGCCGGTCAGAGAAGGGTCTCCAGCCCGTCGCTGTGGTCGATTCGCCTGGGCGTGAAGTACAGCTTCTGATCAGAAGATAAAAAGAAGAACTGGAAGGGCGGTCTTCGGACCGCCCTTTTTTTTACGTTTTACTGGCCGGGCCCGGGCTCCCTGCTTCTGGCGCTCTGGCTGCATGTGAAGTGATGCGGTCAACGAGTGCCTCCAGGTCGATCTCCTCATCAGTCTGAAGCACTTCGGCGTGGGCCAGCTCAGCCGGCGCAAGCTGCCAGTCTGATGCCAGCTGCCGGTCAAGCACTTCGGCGTCCGCTTCTGAGGCATCTTTGCCCTGACGGGAGCGCTTTGCGACCCGGGCACGCAGGGTCTCTGCGCTGGCCTGGCAGTCCAGGATGACAAAAGGCAAGCGCTGGTCGTCAGCCAGGCGTGCAAACTGGTCGCGGTATCGGGGCGCGAGAAAAGTCGCGTCGACCAGCACCGGGAATCCGGCCTTCACCACGGTCTGCGCCACGTTCAGCAGGCGCTCATAGGTCTGCTGACTGGCAGCTCGCCCGTATAGCCCGGGCTTTTCATCTGCGCTGCTGCGCGCATCTGCGGTCATGCCAAACAGGCGCTTGCGCTCTACATCGGAGCGCACATGAATCGCACCCATCGCGCTGGCAAGCCGGGAGGCTACCCAGGTCTTGCCGGAGCCCGAAACGCCGTGGGTGATGATAATCAGCGGATGCCCCGGTTGGGCCAGCTGTGATGCGAGTTCGAGGTGCCTGCAGAGTTTTGTGAAGCGTTCTTGCAGCTCGGGATTGTCCGTAGTGGCCTGCCAGCCATGTTGCAGCAGCTCGATGCCCGCGATCTTGGCGCGCACCATGGCCCGGTAGACGCTGTAAAACGGCGCGAGCCTCAAGCCGGCATAGTCACCGCTGACCGCGAGCCAGGCATTAAGAAAAGTGTAGGCGAACCGCTTGCGCTCATGATGAATGAGATCCATGAACAGGAAGGCAACGTCGTTGATCACATCGACCCAGCGCAGTCCGGGGCTGAACTCGATGCAGTCAAAAGGCACAATCCGATCGTCGTGCAACACCAGGTTGCGTAGATGCAGATCCCCGTGCCCTTCACGCACGAGGCCAATGGCCTTACGCGCCGTCAGCAGCTCCGCAAGTTCTGTAAGACTCTGCTCCGTCCAGGACCGCAACGCGCCTGCAAGCGCCGCAAACGCCGGCACGTCCGCGAACGCCGTGAGCGCAGCAAAGTTGTCCAGCGCGTCGCGTGCGATACCTGCAGGTTCGCCGTAAGGGGTATCAGCGGCCGCGGCAGGCAGGCCCATGTGGAATTCGGCCAGCTGCGTGCCGAATTCGCGGAAGCGCGCGTCGAGCTGTGCCGGGTCGGGCTCGGCGGACTGCACGATGCGGTCCAGCTCGTTCTCCTGGGGGAACTCATGCATCTTCACCGCGTACTCGATCGCCGATCCAGCGCCATCCAGCTCCGGCCTGTCGGGCGTGCCCGTAATGGGAATGACCGCGACGTAAAGCCCGGGTGCGAGCCTTGCATTCAGACGCAGCTCCTCCTCGCAGGCGTCCTTGCGCTTCTCCAGAGAGGAAAAATCGAGAAAGCCAAGGTCGAGGGGTTTCTTGAGCTTGTATGCGAAACAACCGGTGAGTACGACCCACGAGATATGGGTTTCGATCAGCCGCAGCCCGGACACCGGATGCGGATAAACGTCGGCCTGCAGCAGTCTCTCAATTAACAGCGGCTGTCTGGCCTCACCCACCGAACGACCTCCAAGGCTTTGGTCACCGTCGACTTTTTACTCTAGCAGAGAACCCCGCCCCAAATCACAAATCGGGGTCAGACTGCCAATTCAAAGTTCGGGGTCAGACTGCTATCTCCACATAGATCGGGGTCGGACTGCTGATTCTCTCCAAAGGACTTGCTGGGTTTAAAACGTGGAAACCAGAATTAGCAGTCTGACCCCAATTTACACGCCAACCCAAAGATAGCAGTCTGACCCCGGTTACTCAGACCCCGATTACTCACCCGCTTTCCGCCTCTTCATCAAATCTTCACATCGATACCCTTATCTTCGTCCGTATGGCATTTGTCGGCATCGGGATGTTGTTGATAGCTATCCTGCTGCTGGCAGGGGGGCTGCTTGGCCTTGTGCCATTAACCGAAGCCACGTTCCTCGGCCAATCGGGGTTACGCAGCATCGCCGGCCTGGCTGTTGCCGGTTGTCTGCTGGCGGCCATTGGTTTCTGGGAGGACTGAGAAAGGACAAGATATGACCAAGACATCTGACATTTTTATTCTGCTGGCCGTTGCGATCTCTTTCGTGGTGTCCGGCTATTTGTGGTTTTCGGGCCAGCGAGAGGAGGGATTGTTCACGGCCCTGTGGGTTCCCTCAATCCTGTGCTTCGGAATCTACTTCAAGTTGATGAGCCGGAGCAGGTAAGGGCTATGAGTACAAATACAATCATGATCATCGCGATCGTCGTGTTCGTGCTGATGGCTATCGGGCTCGTACTCACTGTGCGCGAATTCCGCCAGCTGGCCGAAGAGCCAGTCTCTGAGGCCCGGGAGCGCAGGCCTTCGCCACGATAAATCGGGGTCGATAAATCGGGGTCAGACTGCTAATTCTTCCCAAGGATTGGTGAGTTTGAAAGACGGAGAGCCAGATTTGGCGGTCTTTCCCCTATTTGCGCTACACGATGTGCGCAGGGAGAGGAGTCTGACCCTGGTCTACAGACCTGGTCTACACGCAGAGATAGCAGTCTGACCCCGATCTACAATGTGCGCAGGGATAGGAGTCTGACCCTGGTCTACACGCAGAGATAGCAGTCTGACCCCGATCTACAGAGATAGCAGTCTGACCCCGATCTACAACCCCGATCTACAGGCCTCGATCTACACGTCGCTAGAGGCGGGGGCGCGCTGGGCCTCGCCGCTACTCGTCGCCTGTTTACTTAGGAGGCGTCTTATAACTCGTAGCGGAGACCTACCAGCGCGGTGCGCGGCATTCCGGGACGTGTGCCTGCTGGGCGGCGTGCCACGTTGTAAACCTCGTCCAGCACATTAGTGATGCGCCCCGTCAGCTGCAGCCGCGGCTGTAATTGCCAGTGCAGTGCCAGATCGATAACCACTCTGCTGTCGGTTGACTGGGCAGGATCCAAAGGCCCGGCGCCTGCCACCGTGCGCGTCTTGTCCTGATAGCTGGCCCTGACGTTCATGCGCCAGCTATTGCCCTCAAGCCCGGCACCAAACTGCAGCTGCTGCTCAGGGATGTAGGGCATGCGATCGCCGCGCTGCACGTCGCCCCATGGTTCGAATCCACTCACGAAGGCGGTATCGAAGTCCGCAGTCGGGGTCCAGGTATAGGCCAGCTCCAGCGGCACGCTCAGCTCAAATCTCGATACGCCGTTTAAGCGATAGCGCGCGCCGAATTCGGCGCCGCGAACGGTCGCCTGCCCACCGTCAAACTGATCGCCTATATTGCAGTTGCCACCGGTGGAGGCCGTGCAGGTGCCCACCAGGTTGGAGTAGTCGCTGACGAAGCCGATCGCTTCGAGGCTCAGGCGGCCATCGCGGTAACGCAACCCCGCTTCCAGGTTTACGCTCTCCTCGGCGCCTGCTTCACCACCGGGCGCCGGCGGATTAAAACCGCGGTTAATGCCGCCAATCAACAGCATGGACGGCGACGCCCGCCAGGTCACGCCAACACCCGGCACAAAAATATCAATGCTGTTTTCCCGCACTCGCAGCGCGCCGTCTGCTCGCCGTGGGTCACTGGTAGCGAAGTCATCGCGGCGCAGTGACACGCGCTCGTAGCGAACGCCCGGTGACAGGGACCACGCCCCGAAGCGGATCTGGTCGCTCAGGTACAGCGCCACCGCGTCTGCGCTGCTCACGCGATTGTCCTGGCTCCCCGGCGCGCCGTCACTGGTTTGCACCATCGTCCCGCTGCTCATGCGGTAGAGATCTTCATCCTGCAAACGGTCTTCCTCGTCTTCGTGCACACGCAGACCCAGTTTGATCGCGTGCATGACGGATCCGCGGGAAAAATCCCGGCTCAGATGAGTCTGAATGCCCTGGGAAAAATACCGGCGGTTGTTGTTGCGAATATTAAGGGCATCGTCGGGACTGTCGGCGTCGCCGCGCAGCCACGCCAACTCCTGTGCGAAACTCGCCGGGTTTGCGAGCACGCTGCTGATTGAGGTGCCGCCCACTTTGCCGAGCTTGAACCAGTTGCGGTGAAATTCATTCCTGTAGGCAGTGACGCCGAGGTCCCAGGAGCCGCCCGCAGGCGCCAGCGTCCACGCAAGCTGATACTGCGCATGATGCGCGTTCAGGTGATCCAGCTGAGAGCCTGCATAACGGCGGTACGGTGTAGCGATGAAGTCCTCATCGGTCAGGCCGAGGTAGGTTTCGTCCGCATCGTGCGTCCAGTATCCCAGCTTGAGTTCGAGGCTCTGGTCCCACGGGCTGCCTCCGGCTGACGAAACACGCAGCTTGGCGATGTAATCGCTCAGCGAATAGCCGGTGTCGCCGCCGCCGTCGAGTTGTCTGAAACCAGTGGTCTGCTGGTGATTGGTTTCAATCAACCAGGCAAGGCGCCCGGCCTTGTTGCCTGCGCGGGCCGTGCCCTGAAAAGTATTGTCTTCACCGCCCGCCAGCACGAATTCGCCGATGAGGGCATCGGGGACCGGCGTGGAGATCATGTTGATTGCACCGCCGGTGGTCCGCGGTCCCAGGGCGATGGTCGCCGGGCCTTTGACGACTTCCACGGCATGCATTCTCTGCAGATCAGGGAAATAGTAGGCGGCAGGTGCCGAGTAGGGTGCCGGTGCGATCGGTACTCCGTCCTCGAGCAGAGTGATGCGCGCGCTGCGGTCCAGGCCACTGCCGCGAATGCCGATGTTGGGGCGCAGCCCGTAGCCCTCTTCGTCCTGCAGGTAGACGCCGGGTACGGCACGCAGCACCCGCTGTATGTCGCCGTCATCGAACGTGGCCAGCGCCTCGGGTCCGATAAAATGCGCCGAACCGGCACTTTCCTGTGCGGCGCGCGCGTCGCCCAGAACGGCGAAATTTCGGAGCTTCGCGTAATCCTCGGTATCCTCGCCAGCGGCCTCGTCGGCACTGGCGGCCATGCTGAGCACCGCCATGAACACTACGCAGGCGAGGCGCCGGTGATTGTAGTATCGCATCGTAGTCTATTTTCCTTATTTTAATCAGTGTGTTAGAGACCAGCGGCTTGCCCACAGCCGGGTACAATAAAAGTTAACGCAAATACGAATGATTCGCAATACGTATTCTCCACAGGTGAGCCGGGTGCTGCTCAGCGGGCGGCCACCAGGCCACCTGAAAGAGCCAGGCCTGTTATCTGGAAGAGGCCGGGAGGGGGTTGGGCGTCAGCAGGACGGTGGCCTGCGGGTCGCCGAAGCCATCCACCAGCGTGAACTGGAGTTGGCCATCCACGCCGATGCGGATCACGCCGAAGTTGAACCAGCCGCGTGCCTCGGCAAAGTCGGCCACCGCCTCTGGGTCTGGCGGGGCGTGATAGAACAAACGCTCAGGCCGCAGGGTCTCGTCCAGCGCTTCATTCGGAAACAAGCCTGCCTGCAGCGGTCCGGTTACAAATTCGTGCATGATGAATCCCGGCTGCGCGTAGAAGGGCTGGTAGCGAAAGCCCGTCGCGAAATGCACGTCCGCTGAAAGCCACACGAGATTGATGACGCCGGCATCGGCAAAGGCGTGCAGCATCGAGAGCAATTCGAGTTCGAAACCGGTGTTCTGATCAAAGTTGGCCCAGCCGTCGCGGCCCTTTTCCGCCGGCCAGCCGGTGGGGATGGACAAAGGTACGCTGCTCACGATGATCTTCCAGCGCGCGTTCGATGCGCGGACACCGTTCCACGAGCCATTCGCGCTGTGCTCCACCCAGCATCGTCTTGGGGTGGGCCGGATTGTCGGCTGCGCTGTTCAGGTCACGATAGCTGCGGGTGTCGAGAAAGAAGATCTCGAGCTCGGATCCAGAGCGGTGGCTGAAATAGAGCGTGTCGCCGTGTGACTTGCCGAACGCCTTAAATGCGGCGCGGCCCGCTGGCATCAGATGCAGGTCAGTGGAACCAACGGCCAGATCGTCGCGCGGCCCGAAATCGTTGCGTACCTCGTGGTCGTCCCAGACCGCGAAATAGGGCACCTCCCGCAAAAGCCGGCCGAAACCCGGATCATCGCCAACGTAATTCCAGTGTGCGCGAAACTCCTCGGGCGTGGTGGCGATCTGCGACGCCCGGGGAATCTGCGCGTTGCCATAAAGCCCGACCGCCTCACAGGCGGAGTCGGCGTAGATCATGTCACCGAGTCCGATGAAAAACGCCGGTTGCGATTGCAGGATATGCTCAAAAATCGGAAAGCCGAGCGCCTCATCGCGGCACACGTTCTGCCCGGCCAGGTCGCCGCCGAAAGCAAAGCTGATTGCCTGGCCTGGCAGCGTCGCCGGTTCCTGCATCGGTGCCCGTTGCGGCGCCATGCTGCAGGCGCCAAGGACCAGGCACAGCAACAAGCCGCAGCCCTGCCAGGCTCGACCACATCCGACGCTGCTGAATTGATCAGGCAAAAAGCAGCCCCACAAGATCACCCAAACCCCACAAAAGCATGCCGGCAACCAGCATGTAGACGCCCGATTGCTCTTACTGCCAGGTATCCTCGCGCTTGCATATCTCCGGCCCAGTCATGCATGGATGGATTGGTATTGCCATTCTCACCAGGCCAGGAATGCTTGAGCTGATTTCCCCAATGGCCGCGCCGGGTCCGGAGCCGCCGCGCGTTTTCCGGCACCCGGATGGAGGTGAGAACGATGCCTGTTGCTACGATGACCGAACCCGCTCTGGCAAGCCAGGCCCGGTTCGTTGGTAACAGACTCAGGATGCAAGCAGCCACGACAGCCAGGCTGGTAAACAGGTAAGCGATGCGCGTGGTGCCAGATATTCTTTGCAGCAACATGACCGCTACGGAGATGTCCTTGTGCCCGGGCTCGTGCAGGCAGTGTAAAGTAGTTCCTGGTTACGGTGAAACATGCAAAGCAAGACACGCCAACAGATTTGTCAGAGATAGCCACGAATAGCAGCGCGGAGATCAGCCTGCCCTGGCGTATTCCCATGGTTCGTGATCTGGCCTGGGCGGTTGGCAGTCCGCCACTGGTGCGCCCGAACGATCAGTCAACCCTGTGGCCTGATGCTGACTGGTATCGGCAACAGCTCGCAGGTTTTACCGACGAGCTGAATGCCCTGGATGTCGATGCAAAGGCCTGTGCGCTGGCGATACCCCCGCGCCGTGACAAGCGTCTTGGCGCCTACTTCGAAGCGCTGCTGGGGTTCTGGCTGCAACACGACCCGCGCTACGAACTGCTGGTGCGTAACCTTGCCGTTCGTCAGCCACGCAGGGAAGGCGGTCGCGAGACCCTGGGTGAACTCGACATGCTGGTGAAAAACCATGCGCTCGAACGCATCGAACACTGGGAAGTGGCGGTAAAGTTCTACCTCGGCAGGCTGCACGTTGCTGCCGACAGCGCACCTGTCGAGTGGGTGGGCCCCGGGCTCAAAGACAGGCTCGACATCAAGGTTTCACGAATGCTGGAGCATCAGCTCAAGCTGCCGCAGCACGCTCAGACCAGGGCGCTGCTCGATGCTCGCGGCCTGAAGATAGAGGCCAGCCGGGTGATCATGAAGGGCAGGCTGTTCTATCCGCTGTCTGGACCGGCGGAACCACCGGCGCTGGCGGCATCCGGGCACAGCAGAGGCTGGTGGCTGCGGGTCAGCGACTTCCCCCGGCACTTCATGGGACGCAACTGGACCTGGCGGTGTCTGACGCGCCGGGAATGGCTCGCCCCGGTCGCGGACTTACCCGGCAACCTTCCGGTCGGCGCAGACCTGGCAGCTTTGCCCGGTCAGATGAGATTCTCTCGGCGAACTGGCCGCGCATGGTGGTGGCACTTGCGGATGGCCGCGAAGTCACGCGCGGCTTCGTGGTCCCCGATGGCTGGGAGGCTCAGCAGGGCCCCCGCCAGCATGCGGTTTCGTCAGCGGGTCAGTGACAAGCCCATGAACCCATCCCTGCTCGCTGACCTGGTTGTTCTGCTGCATTTGCTGTTTGTTGTGTTCGCGGTGGCCGGCGGCCTGCTGGTGCTGCGCTGGCGGTGGCTGGCGCTGGTGCATTTGCCCGCGGCGGCGTGGGCCGTGCTGGTGGAACTGCGGGGCTGGATCTGCCCGCTCACGCCGCTGGAGAACGCGCTGCGCAAGCGCGCCGGTGAAGCGGCTTATCAGCAGGGTTTTGTTGAAGAGTATCTGGTGCCGCTACTTTATCCGGGGGCACTGACTCACGGGACACAGCTTATCCTGGCTACGGGCGTACTGCTTATCAACCTGCTTGTTTACGCTTTCATCTGGCGGCATCTGCGGGCGGCATCATAGCGATGCGCGATCGACCTCTTCAGCAAGTTCCGTCAGCGATGAGGAGATGTGAACAGAGTAGGGTACTGCTGCATCACGTGACCGAAGCGGCTCTGGCAAACTGCCAAGGCCCTGTGCGACGCGCTCGCGAATGTCCGCAAGGGACTCGGATGTCTGCAGACGTTTGCCATCGCGCATGACCGGAACCAGCAGCGGCTGCCCTTGTTCTTCTGCGCCTTCGAGCGCCACGATGTCGTTACTCATCACGCCGTTCCGGAACTGACGGAACACCTGCTTGCGGCCCGGCCAGGTGGCCTTGCCTGCTGAGCACTTGCGCCGCGGCCGGCCCGCGTATTCCTGCAGCTTGTAGACGCAGTCCAGTGACGGCGCGTCGTCGGAAATATCCAGACTGGTCCCGACGCCAAAGCCATCGATGGGCGCGCGCTGGCCGACAAGCTTCGCGAGCTTGTATTCATCAAGATTGCCGCTCACGAGGATCCCGATGTCTTTGCAGCCTGCTCGATCGAGGATCTTCCTGACATCGCGGCTTGCCTGGTTCAGGTCGCCACTGTCTATGCGCACCGCCTTGATACGCAAACCGTCTGCTGCCAGGCGGGCTGCCAGGGCCGCTACCTTCTCGGCACCGGCCTGCGTGTCATAGGTGTCGATCAGCAGCACCGCGTTGCCCGGAAACGCGCGCGCAAAGTCCTCGAACGCCTGAGGTTCGTTCTCATTGGCCTGGATAAACGAGTGCGCCATGGTCCCGAACAGCGGGATATCAAACCGGGCGCCGGCAAGTACGGTTGCGGTGCCTGCGAAGCCGGCCAGGTAGTTGGCCCGCCCGGACAGCAACGATGCCTCGGCGCCATGTGCCCGGCGCATGCCGAAATCGATCAGCAGCTTGCCAGGTGCCGCCAAGAACACAGCGTGCTGCCTTGGAGGCGATCAGCGACTGATAGTGGAGCAGGTTGATGATCCGGCTCTCGACCAGCTGCGCCTCCGGCAGTGGAGCAGTGATGCGCAGCATCGGTTCGTGCGGAAAAAATATGCAGCCTTCGGGCATGGCGTGGACATCGCCCGTGAAGCGCAGTTGCCTGACCTCGGTGGTGAAATTATCGCTGAACTTTCCGCTGGCGGACAGCCACGCGAGCTCTGCTTCTGAAAAGTGCAGTGAGGCTCAGGAAATCGAGCACCTGTTCCAGGCCCGCGGCAATGAGAAAATTGCGCTGCGCTGGCAGTCGGCGCACGAAAAACTCGAACACGGCGGTCTCACGCATGCCGCGACGAAAATAGACGTCCAGCATGGTGAGCTGATAAAGATCAGTCAGTAGCGGGCTGGTCAGGGGGTCGCTGTCCCGCAGAAAACTCAATGGCTTCAGGCCGCAACCATGCTGTGGTCGACGGCCACCGCGCCCGCCGCGCTCATCCTGGCAACCGCCTGCTCACCGTCGCCAGGCTTTACATTGACCGGCCGGATCGCATCCTCCAGCAGCAGCACTTCGAAGCCTTCACGCAAACCGTCCAGCACCGTGTTGAGCACGCAGTAGTCAGTCGCAAGACCACCGATGAACAGCCGCCTGACATTGAGCTCCCTGAGATGTCTGGCCAGATCCGTGCCCTCGAATCCTGAGTACGCATCTTTGTCCTGGTGGTCCGCTTTGGAAACGATGATCGCGCGTTCGGGAAGAGCGAGGTGCTCCGAAAAAAGCGCCCCGCGGGTGGCCGCAACGCAGTGCGGCGGCCAGGGGCCATCCTGTGCGACAAAGGAGCAGTGATCCGGTGTGTGCCAATCACGGGTCGCAACCACGGGCAGCCGGTCCTTGGCAAACATGTCGATATAGCTGTTCAGCACCGGAATCACCGCGTCCCCGTCTGTGACCGCGAGGCTACCGCCTGGAAGAAAGTCATTCTGCACATCTACAATAATCAGGGCATCGCCATCCCTGGGGTGCACCTTGCTGGCAACTGTCATGCTGTTGTATCACTCCTGTAAGCTTTGAATTGCAGCGGGTATTCTAACAGTTGCAGACAGCCCCGGCGGTATGCGGCACGGCAAGCAAAGGGCAGGCGATGGCGGACTACAGCTCGTGATGACGGATCGGCGGCGGAGCCACTTTCTCGCCCGCATGCTTGGCGTGGTCTTGCTGTGTGCAGTCCTGGCCGTCCCGGCGTTCGCCGACGGGCAAGAGATTGCTGAAGTGGTGGTCACCGCCAACCGCTTGCCGGTCCCGAACGAGGCGTTTGCGGCAGCGACCGAGACAATCCTGCTCGATGACGCATTGCGGGCGTTCCAGGGCCTGGATTTCGCCGAAGCACTGGTGACCGTCCCGGGGCTGTATGTGCAGGGCCACTACAATGCGGCACAGGACCTGCGGCTGGACCTGCGCGGATTCGGTGCGCGCGGGAACTTCGGGATTCGCGGGATCCGCATTTATGTCGATGGCATGCCCGAAAGTCTGCCCGACGGTCAGGTGCAGGTCGACGCACTGGACCCCGCATATATACGCAGCGTTCAGGTGTTGCGGGGGCCGGCAGCGGCCCTGTACGGCAACGCTGCGGGTGGCGTCATCCTCATCGAAACCGTGCCGGTGCGCGCCGCGCCGCCCTGGCGACTTTCCTACAGCCTGGGTGCGCACGGTTTTTCCAGCTTCGGGGCCAGCGTCCGGACCGCAGTGCCGGCGTCTGGTGCAGTGGCGAGGCTGTCGGTCGCCGGCCAGTCGCTGGACGGATACCGTCAGCATGCCGCAAGTGAAAACCTGCGCCTGTCAGCCGATCTGAATGTCAGGCTCAGTGAGCGCGATGTGCTGGATATCCGCGCGCGCGCGACGGATGCGCCGAAAGCACAGGACCCGGGTGGACTCAGCTTC
Organism: uncultured Gammaproteobacteria bacterium; assembly: GCA_963759075.1. Lineage (GTDB taxonomy): Bacteria > Pseudomonadota > Gammaproteobacteria > Steroidobacterales > JABDLF01 > JABDLF01. The sequence goes on along the minus strand of CAVWXZ010000023.1, from coordinate 37,543 downwards.
ACAGACCTGCAGCAGCAACCGCGCAGCGCCGCCCTCAACAACCTGGCATTCAACGCGGGAGAACAACTTGACCAGCAAAGCCTCGCATGGCGCTGGCAGCGCACTCTGGACGCGCAGGACAGCCTGCAGTTGAGCAACTACTTCGTATGGCGTGATTTTGAGAACGCCTTACCGTTTCGCGACGGGGGTGCGGTTGAGCTGGGGCGCAGAGTGGCCGGCGCGAGCGCCCTGTATCGCTGGCAGCCCGGCCCGGCCATGCGCTGGTCGGCCGGACTTGACCTGGATCAGCAGCATGATCGTCGCCGGCGTTTCGATAACGACGCGGGCAACAGGGGCACGCTGCGCGTCGATCAGCTGGAGACCGTTACCGCCTTCGGCGCCTTTGTAGCCAGCGACCTGAGCCTCTCGCAACGCCTGGCTCTGCAGGGGGCACTGCGCTATGACACCCTGCGCTTCTCACTCAGCGACCGATTCCTGGCGGATGGTGATGAATCCGGCGCACGCAGCTTCGGCAAGGTGAGCCCGGCGCTGGGGCTCTTGCTGGGTGCCCGCGCAGACCTCGACCTCTATGCGCGCTACTCGACGGCCTTCGAGACCCCGACCACGACCGAGTTCGCGGATCCGGATGGTGCGGGCTTCAATCCCGCCCTTCGCCCGCAGTCGTCCCGGGCGCTGGAGATCGGTGTCAGGCACTGGCCGGCCGGATCTTCGCGCCTGCCCCGGTTCGAACTCACCGCTTATCAGATCGACCTGAAAGATGAACTGGTGGGGTACGAACTGGCCGCCCAGCCCGGGCGTAGCTTTTTCAGCAATGCGGCGCGGTCCCGTCGCCGAGGCGTGGAGCTGTCGACGAAATTCCGCAGCGGGCAGCCCCTCGCATTCAGCTTCTCAGGTGCCTGGACCGATGCGGTGTTTAAACGTTTCGAGCAGGACGGCAGTGACTTTTCCGGCCGACACATACCGGGGACGCCCGGCCTGAGGCTCGCCGGCGGCCTGGAATGGCGGTTGGAAGAAAGCTGGGCGCTGGGCGTTGATGCCGCGCGGGTCTGGCGGATTTTTGCCGACAATGCCAACGCGGTACGCAGCCCCGATTTTCTGGACGTGGGGCTGAGAGTTGCCTATGGATTTGATCTGGCAGCGGGCCGACTCGAGTGGTTTGCGGGCGTCCGCAACCTGCTCGATCAGCGCTTTGCCGACAATCTGCGGAGCAATGCTTTCGGAGGCAGGTATTTCGAGCCGTCGCCGCCGCGTTATATCTACGCCGGCCTGCGCCTGAGCGGGCACGACTGAAAGCTCAGGCGGGGCGCTTGTACTTCTTGTAGTGAAGGACCTTGGCGTGACTGATCCACTTGTTCGACAGCAGGGGTTCGGGCAGCGGGTTGGCCAGGTGATTGAGCCATTCGAGGTCCTTGCGCGTAAAGCGCGCGATCTGCCGATAATGGAAAACCCCTGCGTCATTCAGTAGTCCGGACAGTTTTTCGGTCACGCCGCTCAGCTGCGTAAGGTCGTCCGGTGCCCCGTCGGGCGGGTTGTTCAGCCACTCCGGCGCCTCGCCTGAGGGTCGCGGGACGGCCCCGGATTCACTTTCGGCGAGTTCCGGATTGATGCCGCTGATATCCGGATCCGTACTCAGTTCTTCAAGGTCCGCGGAGGTCAGTGTCGGCTTGTCCACCGTGACGGTGATACCCGGGCCTTGCGGTTGTGCCGGGGCACTCGCGGCGGCGTCCTTGTCTTTGAGTACCTGCCTGATGCTTGGATCGGTGCCGCGCAATTTGTTTTCCAGCATGGCGGCCCGGCGCTTCCAGCGCAGGATCCGTCGCTTGAGCTTCTCTATATTCCTCGAGTCATGTTTTAGGGCGGTCACCAGTGTCGTGATCGATTTTTCCTTGTCCCGCACCACATCATGCAGGCCGCGCAGCTCGTCGATCTCCTCCCGCTGCTGGTCGATGATGCGCGCTTTTGTTTCGAGGTCGCTGCGATAGGTCGCGACGGTAGACTGCCAGGCCTGGAGCTTGCTGTCGGTGTCGCCCAGGGCAACCAGGCGCTCCTGCAGTTCCCTGATCCGCTGGTCCCGACCCATGAGCTCGCTCTTGAGCTGGCTGAGCCTCGCCTCCCGCTCGCGCACCTCGAATTTTGCCTTGCGTGCCTCTTCGACCTGCTTCTTCATTTCGCCGAAATGACTGGCCGTCTTGTCGATATCCGCCTTGAGCACCGAGATCTTCTCGCCGCGACTTTCTGCCAGGCGTTCGAACTCCGCCAGGCGCTCGTTTTCCTGATACAGGTCGCGCAGATTTTTCCGCGCGTCATCAAGCTCGTTTTCCAGCCGCGCGAGCCGCTCACCCTGGCGTTCCAGTTTCGGCGCGTATTCGCCTTTCGCCTCCTCCAGAATCCGGAGTTTGTTCTGCAATACTGCCAGCTCGTCGTCGCGGTTTCTCAGCCCGGACTCAAGCTCCTGCAGGCGGCTGTTCCTGGCCGCCAGCTCAGACTGCACGACGTGCAGCTGCTGGATCTGACGCCGCGCCGCCCGGCTCCGCTGATTCGCGCAGCTGTGCGTACTGTTCCGCAAGCTCGGACAGTGCTCGATTGCGCTCCTCCAGCTGTGAGCGCAAAGCCTCGTTATCCACGGTCTCCTGGGTAAGGCGGCCCTCCAGCTCCTTCGCACACGCGCCTCCAGCTCCGGTGCAACGTCTTCAATCCGGCGCAGACGAACAGATCGATCTGCTGCGTATTGATGATATCGGTCCGGCCGCTGAGCTCGTCTTCCAGTTCCAGGATCTTGTCGGCGCGCGTGGCCGCCAGCTGCTCCAGTTCCGCGAGCCGCTGCAGTTCCTGTTCCAGTGCGCGCATGCTCGCATCGCGCTGCTCGAGTTCAGCCTGGAGGCGCTCCATCTCCACGGATTTTTGGATCAGTGCGGTCTGGAACTGGCCGCTCTTGGCCGTCAGTATCCTGTTGTCGTTCTTCGACCTGCCGCAGTCGCTGGACTTCCAGGTCGAGCATGTCGATTTCGTTCTCTCGTTCCTCGAGCCGCTGCTCCAGGTCGGAAATCTTCTCGTCGCGCGCACTGGCGATACTCTCGAAGTCTCGGAGACGCTCGATGTCCGCTTCCAGCGTCTCACTCTTTTGCAGCGCTCTCTGCAGCTTCGAATCCAGCTTGGCAGATGGTGGCGTCTTTTTCGCGCGCGATATTCTCGAAGTCCAGCAGCCGTTGTCTGGCCGTCCTGGAGTTCGGTAACACGTCGCTCGCTGCTGGCGAGCTCGTCCTGCAATGCCTCGAGCCGGGCGACCTGTTCGCCGGTGGCAAGCTCGCGCCTCCTCTGCAGTTTGCCTGAGCGCCTGGATCTCTTCCTTCAGTTCGACCACGACCGCGTTCTTGGCCGACAAACGTGCCTGTAGCTCATGGGTCCGGGAGTCCTGTCCCTCCCGCAGGTTCTGGGTTTCTTCCGCCGAGGCGGCGAGCGCCTGTTCGACCTCGCCCAGCTGTTGACGCAGCGCCTCGCGTTCCTGCTCGAGATCGATGACCAGGGCATCCCGCGCGGCCGTGGCTTCGCGCAGTCGCAGCTCCTCACCATCCACCTGGGCGTTCAGCGCTGCGATTGCGTGATCACGCTCCTGAAGCTCATTCTCACGGCGCGCCAGGGCTGCCCTGGTTTCTTCAAGATCGGAGCGCGTGCTGTTGAGTTCGACCCGGAGGCTTTCCATGTCTCCGCGCACATCTCCGAGTTCGCCGCGCAGCGCCGCCTCCCGCTGTTGAGCAAGTCCTCAAGTTCAGCGACCCGCTGCGCGTCTTCGGCGTTGGTCTGTTCGAGATCCGCAATTTCCTGCTGGCGCTGTTCAAGCTCCGCCCTCGCATGCGCCCCTTCGGCCTGCGCATCGGCAAAATCCCGCTCGAGTTCGGCAAGGGCCTGGGTTGCGGTGCGTGCGGTTTCTCTTTCGGCTTCGAGTTCGCCGACCTTGTCGGTCAGTATCTGCTTCTCGGCCTCGAGGCTCTCTACGCTGACGAGGGCATCGCCGAGTTTCCCGGCTTTTTCTTCGCTTTCGCGCCGCAGATTGTCAGCCAGCTCGCGCAGCTGATTAACCTCGTCATTGAAGAACTCGTTCTGCCGTTCAAGCTCAGCAATGCTCGTATGCGCCTCATCCAGCCCCGCCAGCCGGACCTGCGCCGCCACTTCCCGTTCCTGCGCGGCGGTAATGTGGTCGTGCAGCTGATCAATAAGCGTGGACTTGCCGCGCACCTCGGACTGCAGGGTCGCAACAGTGCTTTGCCACTGCTCGAGCCGCTCTTCCTGGTCGGTAAAGGTCTTGAGCGTCTCCTCCAGCTCGTCGATTCTGTCGAGCTGCGGTTCGGGCATCTCGACCACGGTCGGTGCCGCGGCAAGTTCGTCCCGCAGTTGCTCGATGGTATGTGACTGCTTGTCGTGGGCTGCGCGCAGCTCCCCGGCAGTCGTGCGCCAGGTATCCAGTTCCTCGCGCAAGACATCAATGACGGCTTCCTGGGCGCTGAGTCGCCCGCCTAGTTCCGAGTGTGACTCATCGGCGTAGCTCGGAACCGGTCCGGCGCGTCCGGCGAGGTTCCAGGTGATCCATGCGCCGAGCAGGCCGGATAACAGCAGAAACAGGCCGCTGAAAAGCACAGGGGGCGACAGGCGTGCGCCGCCAATACTCAGGCCCGGCGCCGGCAGGGAAACTGGTGGCGGGCTGCTCAGCTTTGGCGCCGGCCGGGTGGTGGGCGCCTCAGCAAGGGTTGTCGAGAGTCGCAGGCTTAAACCGGCGCCATCATCCCTGGCGGCCGTTTCCGTGACCGGGGTCTGCACGCTTTCCGGCTTCTGCAGCTTGATTTCAACGGGGGCGGTCAGACGTGCCTGGTAGACGAAAAAGGCAAGTCCGAGAACAGCTGTCGCTATCAGCCCGAGTAGTGCGACAAGTGTTCGATTCATCTGCGGCCCCTTTTTTCGAGCGCGTGGACCGGAGTGGCCTGAGCGTGATTATGACAATTATGGTCTCGCATACCAAGCAAGCATTTGATCTTATTATGTCCGTTCACAAGAAACCGCCTGTATTTCAGAGATATCCAGTGTAGTGACCGGCTGCGGGTGAATCCGGGTATACATCACACTTTCGGCCGTGCCCGGGGCTCGCGAATACGCTAATCTGAGGGCAGCACGGGCGCCCCAAGGTGTCTTCGGCCACTCGGGCGACGGGCGGCAATCAGGCAAAAGGCAAGACAGCATGAACGAACCGGAGTCGGCACAAGACGATAGTGAGGTGCTGGCAGACCTGCTGCGACTGATGCGCCTCGAGCGCCTGGAGGACAACCTGTTCCGGGGCGAGAGCAGGGATATCGGCAGCAGCCGGGTTTTCGGCGGGCAGGTGCTCGGCCAGGCACTGTCGGCGGCCGACGCGCACGGTGGAAGATCGGGTCGTCGCATTCCCTGCACGCGTATTTCCTGCGCGCCGGTGATACCGAGGCGCCGATCGTTTATGAGGTGGATCGAAGCAGGGACGGCAAGAGTTTTACCAAGTCGGCGCGTCGTGGCGATTCAGCACGGCCGGCCGATTCTTAACCTGGCCGCCTCGTTTCAACGCATCGAGGAAGGGCCTCGAACACCAGAGCGCAGATGCCGGATGTGCCGCCTCCGGAAGACCTGCCCGATTCCCGGCACTACACGCGTGAGGTGCTCGATCGGATGCCGGAGAAAATGCGCCGCTATCTCAGTGTTCAGCGCCCCTTTGAATTCAGACATGTTGAGCAAAGAGATTTTCTGCAACCAGCAGAAAAGTCCGCCGGAGCAGTTTGTCTGGTTTCGTGCGCTTGGCAGCCTGCCGGATCAGCCGGAGCTGCATCGGTCGCTGCTCGCCTACGTGTCCGATTACAACCTCATCGGCACCGCGGTATTGCCGCACGGCGTTTCATATATGCATGGCAACCTGCAGATGGCGAGCCTTGATCACGCGATGTGGTTCCACAGAGAGGCGCGTCTTGATCAATGGCTGCTCTACGCACTGGACAGCCCCAGCGCGTCCGGTGCGCGCGGGCTCGCGCGTGGTCAGGTGTTTACGCGCGACGGTGTGCTGGTGGCGTCGACGGCCCAGGAGGGCCTGATTCGCCTGTGGCCCGAGACCGCCGCTGACGGCTGAAGTGCCCGCCGATTATTGTGCTCCTGGCCTCGTCTGGGGTGCGCCAGCGCAGCGGATCCGGGGTCGGAAAGGGCAGCCATCGGTCCGCCATTTGCCTTGTGATCAACCGGCGCTTCCTTAACAATGCCCGCACCGCCTGCCCGGGGCGCGGAACAAAATAAAACAAAATGGCCAACCTGATTACGTCTAGCTCGACTGATCCTGCTGTTCGTGGTGATTTTTTTCGCCTACCAGCCCGCGTCCTGGTGGTACCTGGCCAACGTGGCGCTGCTGATACTGATATTCGTGTCGGACTGGCTTGACGGCTATGTGGCCCGCAAGCGAAACGAGACCAGCGTATTCGGCGCGATGTTCGATATTGCAGTCGACCGGATCATCGAACTCGTCACTGTGGATCGCCTACCTGCCGCTTGGGGCTCGTGCCGCTGTGGGCACCGCTGGTATTCGTGGTGCGCGGGAGCATTGTCGACGCAATCCGTGCACATCAGTCGAGCGCGCAGGATAAAGCGCCCTTCGAAATGCTGCGCCATCCGCTGGCAAAATGGCTGGTCGCCGGTCGCTTCATGCGAGGGTTCTATGCGGCCATCAAGGGCATCGTGTTCTGCTGGCTGTTGCTGATCCATCCGCTGCACGAACTGGTGCCGGTTTTCTGGGAGCATTGGGGCGGCGTGCTGCGCCTGATCGGTGACGTGCTTATCTGGGTCACGGTCTGCTGTGTGTGGCGCGTGGCCTGCCGGTCATCATTGAGTTCATGGCCGAACCGGACATCGAACCGTCTGCAGGCAACGGTCACGAATGAAGCTCGTGCTGTTTGATATTGACGGGACGCTGTCACGGGTCGCCAGCACCGAGCGCCGTTTCGCTCGCTTTCTCTGGCAGCAGCGACGGATCGGGCTTTCGCCATGCCCTGCATTTTCTCTGGTTTACCGTCCGCTACTTTCCTCGCTTCGGCACCGGAGTGTTGCGCAAGAACAAAGCCTACCTGGCCGGCATCGATGAACAGGAAGTGCAGGAACTGGCCGAAGAGTTCGTACAGATTTCGCTCATGCACGCTTTCTTTGAGCCCGCCTGCGCCCGCGTTCGCCATCACTTGCAGTGCGGCGACTCAGTGTGGCTGCTCTCGGGCACACTGAGTCCGATCGCAGACAGCATCGCCAGGTTCCTGCGCCTCGAGCATGTGCTGGCCAGCAGCTGCCCGGTGCAGGATGGCCGGCTCGTCGCCCGCCCGCCGGAGCAGCATCCCTATGGAAAAACCAAGCTCAAAATTGCGCGGCGAATCAGCCGTGAGTCGCAGATCAGCATGACGCAGGTCGTGGCCTACGGCGATTCGTGGGCGGATCACTACCTGCTTGCAGAAGTCGGCACACCCGTTGCGGTGCTGCCTGACAAAAAGCTTGCGGCGCTGGCGTCGCGCAAGGGCTGGGAAGTGATGCAGGATGCAACTGCCGTGGCTGCTGGTGGTGATCCGGCAGGCGCGGGCTGAAGGGTCGGGAGTTTGTCGCACTCAAAAATTGGCACCCTGATAGTGCTCCTGGCGCTGGCTGCCGGGCTTACTTTTCTGATCGTGCGCTATCCGGTCATGGAGTATTTGCTGGAGTACGCAGACTGGGCACGCGCGAATCCGCTGCGTTCCATGGTGCTTTATGTTCTCTGCTACATCCTTGTTACGGTGCTGATGGCGCCGGGATGGATCCTCACGGTTGCGGCCGGCTACCTCTATGGCTGGCTGGCGGGCACGCTGCTGGTGTCGGTGGCAAGCCTGCTGGGCGCGGTCGCCGCTTTCCAGATGGCGCGCACACTGGCGCATGACTGGGTTGCCGACAAGGCGCGGGGCTATCCGAAGTTTAACGCGCTGAACAAGGCCATCAGGAAGAAGGGTTTTGAGGTGGTGTTCCTGACCCGCGTGTCCATCGTATTTCCTTATAACTTGCTGAACTACCTGTATGGACTGACACCGGTCAGCCTGTCCCGCTATGCCCTGGCGACGTGGCTGGGCATGCTGCCGGTGATCGCGCTGTACGTGTTTGCCGGGGCCACAGCAGAGGACATCGTTGCTGTTGCCCGCGGCGAGGTGGATACGGGCATGGCGGGCACCGTTCTCGCCGTGGTGGCTTTCCTGGCAGTGTCGACCGTGATTTTCATCATCACGCGCACTGCATCGCGCATCCTCGATGAAGATCTTGCGGAAGTGGAGCCGCCTTCGTCGGACGCATAGCAGGCGCTTTGCGGGTGATCTTGCCTGCGCGCATGCCGCGACCTTGCCCCCCTCACGATCAGCGCGTGGGAAAGTCCTTATTGGGCCGCATCCACGCAACGTGTAGCCTCAGGCAGGCGGTAGTAACGCTGCGGGCGAGGCACGTGGTTTTGCTGAGGGCCGCGTTGCAACGTCGGGGATACCTATGAAACGGGCGCTGATCATTGTCATCGTACTGTCGCTGATCGGCCTGATCGCGTGGAATGCATTGCGTGAAAAGCCAGTGGCGGTTGCGCTGATCACCGTGGAGCGTGGCGATGTGCGCGCCACCATCGCGAATACGCGAGCAGGGACTGTCAAGGCCTGCAAACGTGCACGCCTGGCGCCGCAGATGGGTGGGCAGATCGCCAGCCTGAAGGTCAGGAAAGGCCAGCGCGTAGAGGCCGGCGAACTGCTGCTGGAGCTGTGGAACGCTGACCTCCAGGATCAGCTGCTGCTCGCCGAGAAAGAACTGGCGGCCACCGGCGCCAGCGCCGTGCAGGCGTGCGTGATGCGTGACGTGGCGGCCAAGGAGGCGGACAGGCTGCGCAAGATGCGGGCCCAGGGCCTGGTTTCCGAGGAGGCGCTGGATACTGCGGTTGGCGAGGCGCGCTCCCGTGATGCTGCGTGTAATGCCGGGCGCAGCCTGATTCAGGTGAAAGATGCCGGGGTGAAACTCGCGCACGATCTGCTCGAGCGCAGCCGGCTGCGGGCCCCGTTCGCGGGCACGGTCGCGGAAATCAACGGCGAGGAGGGTGAGTTCATCACCCCTTCACCCGTAGGCATTCCCACGCCGCCCGCCATCGACCTGGTAGACAATTCCTGCCTGTATGTCGTGGCGCCGATCGACGAGGTTGATGCCCCGGCGATCGAAACCGGCATGCCGGCGGAGGTTACGATGGATGCCTTTCCGGGGCGCAGGTTTGACGCTCAGGTCAGGCGGATTGCGCCCTACGTGCTTGATATCGAAAAGCAGGCCCGCACGGTGGAGATCGAGGCGGAATTCACGGGTCCCGTGGAGAAGCTGCTTCCGGGCTACAGCGCTGATGTCGAGGTGATCCTCGCTGAACGCAAGGAGGTGGTGCGGATTCCGAGCCAGGCGATTATGCAGGGCAACACTGTGCTGGTCTTCGAGGCGGACCAGGGCCTGCTCAAGGCGCAGAAAGTCACCCGGGGCATCAGCAACTGGGAATACTCGGAGGTTACGGCCGGGCTCGAGCCAGGCCAGCGTATCGTTATCTCTGTAGACCGGCCCGGCGTTGTGGACGGCGCGCGGGTCAGGCCAGAAGACAGTCCCTGACGACACAACCCATGCTTGCGCTCAGTAATATCCACCGCACATTCCAGGTCGGCGACGAGCAGGTGCACGCACTCGACGCCGTCGACCTTGAAATCGAGGCGGGCGAATACCTATCGCTGATGGGGCCCTCCGGCTCGGGCAAGTCCACGCTACTGAATATCCTGGGTCTCGCTGGACAAGCCGACCTCCGGTCAGTACCTGCTGGATGGTCGCGATACCACGCAGATGTCGGACGCAGAACAGGCACATACGCGCGGCGAGAAAATTGGCTTCGTGTTTCAGTTCTTTCATCTGGTCGCGAGGCTGACGGCACTCGAGAACATAGAACTGCCCCTGATGCTTGCTGGTGTGCCCGCGAAGGCGCGGCGGGAGCGGGTCGACCCGGGTGCTTGCGGATATGGGCCTGGCGGACCGCGCTGGCCACCGGCCTGATCAGTTGTCCGGCGGGCAGCGACAGCGGGTCGCGATTGGCCGCGCCACCATCATGCAGCCCGCAGTGCTCCTGGCCGATGAACCTACCGGCAATCTCGACAGTGCATCCGGCGCGGATGTTATTGCGGTGCTCGAACGCCTGAACGCAGCCGGCATCACACTTATCGTTGTGACCCACGATCCGCAGATCGGCAAGCGTGCTTCACGCAGGCTGCATATGGTCGACGGCAAGATCGTGGACGACGTGCGTGGCCCGCAAACATGAGGGCCTACGATGTACTGCATTTCGCCGCAGGTTCCCTGACGCGCAGCGGTATTCGCAGCCTGCTGATGCTGCTGGCCATGGCCATAGGCGTCGCCGCAGTGGTAGTGCTGACCTCGCTGGGCGAAGGCGCGCGGCGCTACGTAACCGGAGAATTCAGTTCTCTCGGTACCAACCTGCTGATCGTGATCCCGGGTCGCACCGAAACCTCGGGCGGTGCGCCCGCCATCATCATTGGCCAGACCCCGCGCGACCTGACGCTGGATGATGCCGAGGCCGTGCGGCGCAGTTACGGTGTGGCGCGCATCGCGCCGGTGGTCGTCGGTTCCGCTGGCGTTTCGTTCGGGGGGCTGGAGCGCGAAGTGCCGGTGATGGGTTCCACCGCGGAGCTGCTGGATGTGCGTCGCTGGACAATGCGGCGCGGTGATTTCCTGCCTGGTGGCGACATGCAGCGGGCAAGCTCGGTGTGTGTCATTGGTGACAAGCTGCGCAGCGAGCTCTTCGGTGATCAGCCGGCCGTCGGCCAGTGGCTGCGCATCGGCGATCGGCGTTTCCGCGTGATCGGCGTGCTCGCTTCGGAAGGCCGCTCGATCGGCATCGACGTGCAGGAGCTGGCCATCATCCCGGTGGCCTCCGCCCAGGCCATGTTCAATACGCAGTCGTTGTTTCGGATTCTGGTCGAAGCACGCAGCGGGATGCCCTGCCCGCTGCCAGCAAGGCGGTTCGCGAGATCATCACCGGGCGCCACCAGGGCGAAGAAGACATCACCGTCATCACCCAGGACGCGGTGCTGGCAACCTTCGACCGTATTTTCCTGGCGCTGACGATGACCCTGGCCGGCATCGCCGCCATCAGCCTGGTCGTGGCCGGCGTGCTGATCATGAACGTCATGCTGGTCGCGGTCAGTCAGCGCACGGCCGAAATCGGCCTGCTCAAGTCCATGGGCGCGTCGGAACGTCAGGTGGTGCAGCTTGTTCATCACCGAAGCGCTGCTGCTCTCGTTTGTCGGCGCGGTGCTCGGGCTTGTGGTCGGGGCAGGCGGGCAGCTATCTGATTGGCAGGCTATATCCCGCCATTCCGATGGGCGCGCCGCTGTGGGCCGTGATTGCTGCCGTGGTTGTCGCCGTGCTGTGCGGGCTGGTGTTCGGCATACTGCCGGCGCGGCGGGCCGCGCGACTGGATCCCGTCACGGCACTGGCGGGCAAATGATCTTCAGGGACGTGCTGCGGATGACCGGCCAGGCCGTCGTGGCGCATCGGCTGCGCAGCGGGCTGACAACGCTGGGTATCGCGATCGGCATCGCTGCGGTGGTGCTGCTGACCTCGATCGGTGAGGGCATCAACCGCTTCGTGATTTCCGAATTCACCCAGTTCGGCACCAACCTGATCGGCATCAATCCGGGTCGCGCTACGACGTTCGGTGCCTCGATCGGCGTCTTTGGCACAGTGCGGCCGCTGTCCCTCGAGGATGCGGAAGCGCTGAAGCGCGCGCCGTACGCGGAATCGGTCGTGTCGTTTACCCAGGGCAACGCTGAGGTGGAGGGCAATGGTCGTCAGCGGCGCACCACGGTTTACGGTACCGACTGCCGAAATGCCCCGTACCTTCAGATTCGAGGTTGCGCTGGGTGAATTTCTGCCGCGCGATGATCCGAATTCGCCGCGGGCGCTGGCGGTGCTGGGGAGCAAGGTGCAGAGCAAGAGTTGTTTGCCGCGGACAAGCCCGCTGGGCCAGCGCATTCGGGTCGGCGGCGAACGCTACCGGGTCATCGGGGTCATGGAGCCGAAAGGACAGATGCTCGGATTCGACCTGGACGACACGGTCTACATTCCGGCCGCCCGCGCCCTGGAGATGTTCAATCGCGACAGCCTGATGGAGATCGACGTCCTGTACTGCGAAGGCGCGCCCGTGGACGAGGTCGTGGCGGGCATTCGGCGCATCCTGCTTGCACGCCACGGGGGCGAGGATTTCACGATCACCACCCAGCAGCAAATGATGGATGTGCTGGGCTCGATACTCGGCGTGCTGACTTTCGCAGTCGGCTGCGCTGGGCGGTATTTCGCTGCTGGTGGGCGGGGTCGGCATCTTCACCATCATGACGATCGCCGTGCGCGAACGCCGCAGTGAGATCGGCCTGCTTCGCGCACTCGGTGCTACCCGTGCCCAGGTGCTGCGCCTTGTTTCTTGCCGAGGCCGTTTTTCTTGCGCTGCTGGGTGGTCTGCTGGGTCTGATCGTGGGCGCTGGCGGCGCCTGGCTTCTGCATGCGGCGCTACCGGCCCTGCCGGTGCACACGAATTTGCAGTACGTGATCATGGCGGAAGGGGTCGCCGTGATCATCGGGTTGGTGGCGGGTGTGCTACCGGCGCGTGGCGCCGCCCAGCTGACGCCTGTCGAGGCCTTGCGAGCTGAGTAGCGCATAAGTCATTGATTTAAAGCACGGAAAAGCCGGGTTTTGCGCGCCGACCCCGCCGGGGCTATTCTCACAGGGTGCCCCGCTGCAGAATTTCTCCTGCCAGGTCGGGGTCAGATCAATTACAAACCCGCTGCAAGGGAGAGGAACGATGCAGGAGCAGATGTTTGCCAGGTTGACCAGTTTTGGGATCATTGTCTTTGCGCTGGTAGCGTGCACGGCTTCGCCGTACATCCCGGAGGACAAGTTTGCTCAGGCTTCTGACGCGCGACTTATGGTGGTAACCGGCTCGCGTATTCCGCAGATGATCGATATGAAGGACCACAATCCGAGAACCGCTACGCCCACCAGTATTATTTCGGCAGACGATTTGCGGAAAACCGGTGAGAGTTCGCTGTGCCGCGCATTGTCACGCATCGTCCCCAACATGGTTCGACCCAGCAACGATATGATCCCGGCCTCCCGAGGCATGATGATCGCAGGGCGCTGCTGACCGCTCATGTCGCAGGCAAGCCCGATGTTCCGGCCAGATTCGATGATGCCTGCAATGCCCGTGCGTGCCGCAGGCCTGTTCGCGGCCGCGTTGCTGCTGGCCGGCTGTATCGCCAACCCCTATCAGCCCGAACGAAAGTTTTCCCGGGTTAACGAACTTCGGCTGATGCAGATCTCGGGATCCCGTATCCCGCAGGTGGTCAACCTAAACGATGCCATGCCCACCACCATTTCACCTGTGACCATTATCACCAGGGATGCTATCGATGCGGGAGGCGCGGGCGAGCTGACCGATCTGCTGGGCTTCTTCAGTTACGATTTTTCGGGCGGCAATCACTGAGCACTTCGCGCCCTGCTTCCCGGATAGTCAGCCTTTTTCCAGGTACGTCGCCAGCTCTTCATGCCCTGCGCGGCGCGCGAGAGCGGCCGGCGTGTAACCTCCGCGGTTAATTGCTTCCCGGCTCGCACCTGCCGCCAGCAGCTTCTTCGCCATCTCCATGCGCCCGTAGTAGGCCGCGAAATGCAGTGGCGTATCGCCATCGACGTCTCCCCTGCCGGGATCCAGACCCTGCTCGAGCATGAGTTCGAGCATGGGCAGGCTGCCCGAAACGATTGCGTCCTCCAGATAGCTGCGCCCGCCACGCCGGGTTCTTTTCGCATTTGCGCCGTGCTCAATCAGCAGGCGGGCAGCGCCTGAGTTGCGATTGTCGACGGCCTGATCAAGCGGCGTTACGCTGTAGCGCGACACGACATCGGCCCTGGCCCCGGCCGCAAGCAGCAGGCGAATACTGTCTTCATTGCCTGCGATCGCTGCCGCATGCAGCGGCGTGTCGCGGGAATCCGCAAAGCCGCCTCGACGTTCGCACCGCGACTCGATCAGGAGCCTGGCCGTGTCGGGTGGCCACCCAGCGCAGCCCAATGCAGGGGGTTGTCCTGTTGTCATGGCGCAGGTCCACCTTGATGCCCGTGTCCAGCAGTTTCCTGACAAGTTCGGTATTGCCCTCGGCGGCGGCAATGTGTAGCGTGGCGGCACCGGTCAGGTTGCTGGTGTTGAAATTGGCGCCGGCAGAGATCAGGTAGTCGATGGTGTCGCGCCGATCGCCGCTTATCGCCAGCATAATGGGCGTATTGGCCAGCGTAATCGGGCCGATCGAGCCGTCGCACCGTTTGCCAGCAGCAGCCGGGCGATGTCCGTGGCGCCCGCCGCAGACGCCATATGCAGGGCCGAGCGTCTTGTGCCCTCGGTCACGGCATCGACGGGCGTTCCCGCCGCGACCAGCAGCCGCGCCGCCTCGGTGTTGCCGCGGATGGCTGCAGCGTGCAGCGCTGTTTGCCGGGTGGCCATGACTTCCTTCACATTGGCGCCTTTGCTGATCAGAAATGCGACCAGGTCGGGGTTGCCCGAAGCGACCGCCAGCATCAATGGCGTTTCGCGGCGGGGGCCGCGTTTCTCGATGTCCGCGCCTGCTTCAATCAGTGTTCGGGCGATCTCGGTCTCACCCAGCGTGGCCGCCCAGTGCAGCGCTGAGAAGTCCTCCCGGTCAACGGTATCGACCGGCGAACCGGCCGCCAGCAGTTCGGTGACGCGCGCTTGTTCTGCCGTCCCGGGTTGCCTGAATCAATGTCTCGTCTGGCGCTGGCCGTGTGAGCCCAGAGAAGCGGCCACCGGCTAACAGTGAAAGCCGCAGGTTCGGCAACCGCGCCCGATAACCCTACTCATCACTGAATGACCTTGAACAACTGTCCCGCGGCTGGTTCGCCGTCCGGGTACATCGCATTAATCAGCCGCAGTTGCTCCAGCGGGTAGTTGGGCATTGGCGAGTCCTTGGCTAACTTTTCGAACAGCGTGTCTTCATCCGCGCGCACCACCCTGACCTGCAGCTTGCGTGCCGATTCGTAGTCTGCGCGTTGCATTCGGTCCAGGCTGAATATCATCGCAATGAAGTCCTGATCCGCGGCGAGGCGGCTCAGGTCGTGCTTGCCCGAGCCGGAGAAAATATAGGCCACCCGTTTGCGTTCATCAAATACGATCGCATAGCGTACGGGCTTCGGGCCGAACGGGCTTTCGGTGCGATTGGCGATGGCAATATAGGCGGGCATGCCGGCGATGGTCAGGCTGCGCGCCTCGCGCAAATTGTCTGCACCGAGCTGCTGTTCCATCATTTGTTGCGGCGTACCGCCGCGGTATCCCACGCCGTTAATCTGGAGTATTGCGTCGTTGGTGGGCGCGATCGCCATTACGCGCCCGCCCTGATTGTCGAGTCGCCAGCCCTCTCGGAAGCGCAGCTTGATACCCAGTCGGGAATGATAAAATTGTCTTCCGCGCAGGATGCCCACCTGGTCACGTTCGCCCCAGGTCAGCCCGTTAATGCGCGCCAGGTATTCTTCCGCATTGACGTTGCCGTCGACGCCACCGATCTGCTCCGCGGCCTTGATCACTTCGCGATAGCGCTTGTCGTTATCGGGGTGGGTGGCGAGCAGCCCGTGATAGACGCGCGCCTCACGATCTTCCTGGCGGGCCGCCCGGATCTCAAATTTCTCGCGCTGCTTGAGAAGCTCGATGGTCGCCAGCATGGATTCCGGCGGATAGCCCGCGCGGGCCATAAACTGCGCACCCAGCTCGTCAGCCTCCAGCTCGAACTTGCGCCCATATCCGCGCACAAAGACGCCGCCAAAAGCGTTGGCCATATCGAAGACGCCCGTCGTACCGCTTGCCACGCCAGCTACTTTGCCAAGGAAATCCACGGCCTTCGAGCGGGTTTCGAGGCGCGCCGCATGCCTGGCCGTAACGTGCGCAATCTCATGACCCAGTACTGCGGCCAGCTCGGCCTCCGAATTGAGGTGCGCGAGCATGCCCCGGCTGATGTACAGATAACCGCCGGGTAAAGCGAACGCATTCACGGTGTCATCGTTGAGCACCGTGAAGTGAAATTCCATGTCGCTGCGGTCACTGACTTTGGCGACTTTTTGTCCGATCTCGTTAATGTACGCCTGCAGCCGCTTGCTCGGATACACGCCGTAGGTCGCTATCACCTGGGCGTGCTGCTGCTTGCCGATGCGCAGTTCCTCGGCCTCGGTCATGGCGAGCAGGGTGGATTCGGCATTGTCCCGGGCACCCGCTTCATTGCCGGCTGACAGATGGCCGCATGCGAGCACACCGGCCACAGCCAGCATTGCCGCAGATCTTCGCAAGTGAAACATGTCGGGCATTTCTATACAGCACCTGTTACAAGGCAGAGACATTGTAGACAATCGCAACGGGCAGTTTACGCCGCTGACCTTGCTTCCTGAACCATATCCGGGGCAGGGGGTCGAAAAATTCCCGTGACGGCTTTCGAATGAATGGAGTGCCGGGCTACTATCCCCAACAACATGAATCTCCCACGACTGCTGAGTTTCGCCCTGCTGGCGCTTTTGCCCTGCGCGCCGGTCGCGCTTGCGTCCGGCCCTGACGCGATTGCCGCTGCGCCGGTCCTCGCCGACCCGCTGGAAAACCTCCCAGCCGCAGCAGCGGTACCCGGCCTGGCAGAAGAAGCCCTGCGTGAGCCAGAGACCCCGGCGGCGGATTCGCCGGCGCCAGAGGCGGCTGCCGCTGACCCCGCTGTCTGGTCCGCCCGGCAGGCGCTGCTGAGTGAGGAGGCGCAGGTGGGCGCTGATGATATCGCACTTGCCGCACCGCTCGAGGCGCTGGCGCTCGCTCAGCTCGCGGCCGGCGAGAATGCCGCCGCGGCCGCGACCCTGCAGAGCGAAATAGGCTTGCTCGAAAAATGGTATGGCCTCTATGACATGCGCCTGGCGGGGCCGCTGGCACTGCTCGGAGAGGCGCAAAGTGCCGCCGGCAAGCACGAGGAAGCCATCGAGTCGCTGCAGCGGGCACAGCACGTGGTGCATCGCGCGGACGGTGTTTACAGCCTGAACCAGCTTGAGTACGTTGACAGAATGTCGGGCAATTACGTCGCAATGCGCAATTACGCAGAGGCCGATCGGCACAATCGCTTTGCCTATTTTGTGAGCGAGCAGAAGTTCGGTTCGCAGAGCATGGAACTCGTGCCCGCGATTCTGAAGCTGGCAGACTGGTACAGGCGGGCAGGCAACGTACGCGATGCGAGAAAGCTCTACGAGCGCGCGGTTAAGGTCATCGAGAATTCGAAAGGTAAAGAGGATCCCGGCCTGATTGCGCCGCTGCTCGGACTGGGCACGACCACACACAAGATCAGTCAGTATCGGAAGCAGCGCGAGGCGGCTCTGAAACGAATGGTCGCGATCGTTGATGCCCAGGATGATCTGGATACCGTGGATCGCGCCGCGGCATGGGGGCACCTCGGGGATTTCTATATTCTGATCAACAGGGGCTCGCTGGCAGCCGACGCCTACGGCAAGGGCTGGGATGCCCTGCATGCCGATGGGTCACTGCCGTCTGATCAGCCGGGCCTGTTTTCGGAACCGATGGTGCTCAATTTTCCGAAGCGGATTTACCTGATGGACCAGACCCCTGCGACGCTGCAGCAGGGCTTTGACATGAGCCTCGTTGAATATGAGATTGACGTCGAGTTCGATCTGACCATCGGGGAAAATGGCCGGGTGCTGAAAGTAAGGGTCGTTAACCTTGAGGCGAGCCCTTCCGTCAGCAGGCAGGTCCGTCGCTACATCAGGGAAGCGCGCTTTCGCCCGCGCATTATCGACGGTAAACCCGCACGAACCGAAGGATTTCGTCTGCAAGAGAACCTGACCATCGTGCGACCCGGCGGGTGAATCATCACCTTCCGGCAACCAGGCAGCGGGCTCACGAGCCCGGCATGGCCAGAAACTCACTGAGCTGACCGGCAAGGCCTTCGCAGGCCGCCTTCCCGGTGCGGGCGATGATCGGAATGGGGACCATAAGGCCGGCCAGGAATGAGGTGCCGGTGGAGTCGGCGCTGATGTAGCCCGCGGCGTTCAGGCTTTCCATGTCCCAGATGGTCGCTTCATAAGATGAATCGCGCTCCCACCAGTTGAGGCCAAAACAACCGCCACCGGCGGCGCCGAGCGAGCAGGTCATCGTGCCGCCCTGGTCAACGGTCTCGGTGTTGCCGTCCAGCCACACCAGGTACTTGACCTGAATCTCCGAAATCTTCTGCGCCACCAGCGGGTCATTCAGCATGCGGGCCAGGTCATCCAGGTTGGCGGGCGCAAGTCGCGGCTCAAAGAACGGAAACATCGCGTCCACAAAATCTGTTTCGCTGATCAGTCCGAGGCGGGAGTCGGCGCCGGCGAGCGCATCATTGACACATTCGGTGAAGCTCGCCTCTGTCTCGTCGTCAGTGTGTTTTGTGCGCCCGAGAATGACGACTGTCTCATCGCTGCTCATGGTGGTGACTGCGCGCCGCGATTCCTCGATTCTGGTTGAAACGCAGGCCGAGGCTAAGGCGCACACAAGTAACAGCAGCCCTGTTCTGTACGGCCTTGCAGATCTACTCATTGCCACTCCCGGTCAGTTGCTCCGATTCATCTGTTTCATTATCGCTGATGCCCTTGCTCTCCAGCCAGCTGGCGATCGCGGGCACTCGGTCAAAGCCCAGCGCCACGGCCGCAGCGGCGTCGCGAATGGCGATCGCCGTGGCGTTGCGCAAGCCGATTTCGTCCTTGAAGGCGCTCCACGGGCTCTTGCCATAGCCCACCACCCGCCAGTCAGCGATGCGGGTGCCATCGGGCTCCCACAGCAGAATCTGGTATTTAAACGACACCGCAAAGAAACGCTGCCCCGTCTCGCGCGGGGTCAGGAAACCGAATTCGCTGACCTTAATTTGTAGCACGGCGTCCAGCCCGTCGCCAGTGGCCCCGGCTGAGGGCGGGGCGTCGACCTGCACCGTTCGTGCAAACATTGCGTCAAACAGGCTTGTGAACAGCTCTTCGTTAAGCTTGCCTGATCCGATGACCCATTCCTCCCCGGCGCCGCGCTTTTCAGCATGCGAAAAAGAACGAAATCCTTCGTCCATGTAAATGCCGACTGTGAGTGGCAGGGACTGGACCACCGGCGTCGGGATGCTGCCGGTTACCGGTACAACATGGGTACAGGCTGCGAGCGCCATGACTGCCGATGCCAGCAGCAGATTTCTCACCAGTCTTTTTGCCAGCATGTCAGTCATATTCCTTTGCCATGACCCTGAAACCGCGGCCGTGCGGGTCGCACCGGGCTGGCCGCGCCCTGATGCAGGATAGTACGCTGTACGGCGGAATTTCTCAGCCGGCGAACTTTGCCAGGTCGCCGTGTCTAAACGAGGAGTCCCCTGCTGAGCCCCGGGTTCCCTCCCAACAGGGCTTTCGGCACGGGGCGATACGTGTTTTTCATGATTCCGGGGCGCGGTCGGCGCTATAGTTGGCGGATCATGTCGCGTTGCCGGCAGGCACCCGGGAGGCCCCTTATGCTTTTCAGACTGAGAATACCGGTGATTTTTGCACTGAGCCTGATGCTTGGTGCCTGCGCGAGCCAGAGCACCACTACGCCGACGACGCCCTCGCCGCCGTCGAGCTCGCCGCCATCGCCCCCATCATCCACATCGTCGCCGTCCAGTCCGTCGCTGCCGTCACCGCCTTCGTCCACGTCATCGCCGTCCAGTCCGTCGCTGCCGTCACCGCCTTCGTCCACGTCATCGCCGTCCAGTCCGTCGCTGCCGTCACCGCCGTCATCCACGTCCTCGCCGTCCTCGCCTGCGGATAGCAGCGCGGCACCCGGCACGCCAGACTGGACGCCGCCCGGTCAGGATACCGCGGCTGCGGATGCGGAGACGCTGGCGCGGGCCAGTGAGCAGCTTGCCAGGGCAAGTGAGGCAATAGCCGGCGCGCGGGAAGACGTCGCCGAGGCGGCGCAGGAGTCTGGCCAGCCGTCATCTGCTGCCCGAGAGGCAGCCGGTGCGCTGGAAAGCGCGGAGGCTGCATTGGACGAGGCGAGCGAGCAACTTGCCGAAGCAGCGGCCGGCGGTGGTGATCCCGCGGAGCTGAATGAAGCGATCAGTGCGGCCGAGGAAGCGCTTGCGGCAGCCGAAGATGCGCTGGCAGCTGCGCGCGACGCGACTGATCTGCAAAGCGGCGATGCCGGCGAAGCGGATACGGCCGCCGGGGCAGAGGAGGCGCTTGCGGGGCTTGAAGATGCCGCCCCTGGCGGCGCCGAGGAAGACCTGCCCGGCGCCGAAGACACGCCGGCGTCCGGGGCCAGCGGCGCGCCGACCGTGGTGGTTGCCGTTGCGGGCGCCCAGGGCTCGGTGGATCAGGCCCAGGGAGCGGTAGCAGAAGCGGTGCGGGCGCTGATCATTACGGGCGTGTACCTGCCGCCTGGCGGCGCGGAAGATGGCGGTCAGGGACTGCCCCCGGGTGGTCTGATCGTGCTCATGCCCGGCGAACCAGGGGCAGATGACCGCGTGGCGGCACTGGAAGGGGAGCTTGACGGCTCGCTGGTCGTGTTCGACGGGCGCCTGCTTGATGAACGCAACCGGCTGGCCCGCCAGCGAAGCGGCGGGATACCAGCTTTGCCCGGCGGTGAGGAAGATGTGTCGGATCCTGGCACCGAGGCCGCGGCCTTACTAAAAGAACTCGGCAAAGAAGGTTCGGGTGCTGACGGCGAGGAGATGATCGAGCCGGTCGCGGGCGGTGACGTCGCCAGCGTGGAAGATATTGGCCAGGGCAGGAAAGACACCAACACGGTCAGGCCGGCCGATATACCGGAAGGCGTTCCAGACGGCGCTGACGATGATATCGTCGCGCGCCAGATTCGCGAGGCGGCGTTGAACGAAACTGATCCGGTTTTGCGCGAGAAGCTCTGGCGTGAGTACATCAGCTACAAGAAGGGTGGCGGATAATATGGATGGATTTCCGATGTCAGTCCGAGGCCTGTTCCCGGCCTGCCTGGCGCTGCTGCTCATGGCGGGCTGCAGCACTCAGCGAGTTGTGAAGGAGAACGCGACAGTCGCCACGGTGGCGCAACAGGAGGTGCCGGAGCAGCAGCTCCTGGATGTGGAGGTCGTCGTCTTTGATCCTGGTCTGCCCGCCACTGAGCAGGAAATCGAGAAGGCAGGCCTGTTTCCGGAAGTGCGCCGCGCAGAAGCCCGCTACATTCCATACCAGCTGAAGCAGACGCTGCAGACTACGGGCTACTGGGGTGCGGTGCGGGTCGTGCCCGACGAGCGCGCCATTACCGATTTGCAGGTCACGGGCCGGATCATCGATTCCAATGGCGAAAGCCTGAAGCTTGCCGTGCGGGCCGTCGATGCGACGGGACGCGAATGGCTGGACAAGACCTATACCGATACCGCCAGCAAGTTTGCCTACAAAGGCGGCGTCGCCGGCAACGTAGACCCG
The DNA here is from genome assembly GCA_963759075.1 of uncultured Gammaproteobacteria bacterium. Taxonomy (GTDB): domain Bacteria; phylum Pseudomonadota; class Gammaproteobacteria; order Steroidobacterales; family JABDLF01; genus JABDLF01. The sequence continues at coordinate 15,949 of CAVWXZ010000023.1, read as the reverse complement.
TTCCAGGATATTTATAACAACATCTCCAATGATCTTGTGCTGGCGCGCAGCGCCTTGCAGGCCAATGACATCGAGCGGATCCGTCAGGTCGCACAGCTCAGGTACGCGACCGAGCTTTCGCCCTATGCGTTTGATGAGTATCTCAGGCAGGACAAGAAGGGGCGCTATTCTGTGGTGCGATTGCCGGCCGACGACGATGCCATGATTGCGCGCTTGCGCAAGGTGCAGGAGCGCGAGTACATGCTGGTTGATACGCTGGATGAATACTACGCGCGCTTCAGTACGGATATGGAGCTCCCCTACGACAACTGGCGCCACTACACGTACGACGAAATCGTTGCCTTGCGCGCGGTGCAGTCATCCGCTCGCAAACGTTATCTGGCCGGCGCCGCCATGGTTCTGGGCGGCATACTGATTGACAAGAACAGTAATTCAAGCGCCCAGAGTACGGTCGGCGTTGGCGCTGCGATTGCGGGCCTGTATGCGATCAAGGGCGGCTGGGACAGGTCGCAGGAAACCAAGCTGCACAAGGACGCACTCGAAGAGCTTGACAGCTCGCTCAATACTGAGGTCGCGCCAATGGTTATCGATGTGGAAGGCCGCGTCGTCGAGCTCAATGGCAGCGTCGAGGAACAGTATCGAGAGTGGCGCCGCATTCTGCGTGAGATCTATCAGGCCGAGACCGGCCTCGTCCAGGAATCGCCGGAGGTCCCGGCGACGGAAGGCGGCAGTCGCTGATCCGGAGATCCGATAACAACCATGCAGGATCTGATCCCGGGCCAGAGTATTGCCCAACGCTTCAAGCTGACCAGGAGACTTGAGCCCGAGCCGGGTTGCGAGTGCTGGCTGGCCGACGATGAAACGCGGGAGGCGCCCGCTGTCCTGCGCTTCCCGGCGCGGCAAGCCGGTGCCAGCGTGTCTGCGCAGGTCCGCCGCGAATTTGCTCGCATCAGTCAGCTCGTTCATCCCGGCGTCATACCCTGCCTTGGGCTTTTCGACCACGCTGGCAGGGTCGCCTGCGCACACGCCCATATCGACGGTACCGATCTGCGTGACGGTTCGGCGGGCGGCTACCGCGAGGCACTGACCAGGCTGATGCCTGCGCTGAGCGCGCTCGCGTATCTGCATGACCTGGGCATGGCGCATGGCGGGATCGATGCGCGCTCGATTCGGGTCACGGCCGACGGCAAGGCGTTCCTCGACCGAACGGGCGTTGCCCTGCTGCTGGCGCCTGCGGATCGCTTGCCCGGCATCCGCGAAGATCTCCGGGATCTTGGCAGTTTGCTGGCATTGCTGGCGGGTGTTGCGAGTGGCGCGCCGATTCCCGAAGAGCTCGCTGAGCTCTTCGCTACTTTGCAGTCGCCGGCTGCAGACGTGCCCGATATCCATGCTGTGCGACGCAAGATCATCAGGATTCTGCGCCTCGACGACGTGCCGGAGCCACGCGCGCTGATGGCAGCCGGCGCAAGCGCCGGTCCGATCGCCGTCCGGGCGCGCGCGCCGGGCAACGACGGAGCAGCGGAGAAACCCAGGGCGTCGCGGCGTGCAAGCGTGCCGATGCTGATTGCGGGGCCGGCGCTGCTTGCAGCGCTCGCCCTGGCAGTTGTCGTCATTTTCTTCCTGCCCCAGCCGTCGCCCCCGGCGGTGGCCGGTGATGAAGGCGGCATGCGCCGCACGGGCCAGGTGAACCAAGGTACGGCGAGTTCCTCAGCAGAGACCGGGATGGCGCCCTTTGCTGCCGCCGAGACGGCCAGGATTCGCCAGGACGCTCAGGATGCGGCGATGTCCCTGCTGCGCAGCCTCGTCGCGCTCGATGAGCGCCATACGGATGTATGGGCCGCGGATGAATACTCGGCTGCCCGGCTTGCCGGTGAGGAGGGTGACGCGCTTTACAGGCGACAGGAATTCGGAGCGGCGCTTGCGCGCTACCGTGAAGGACTCGCGCTGGCAGAGACGTTGATAGCCCGCTCAGGGGAGGTTTTGTCGGAGGCGCTGCAGGCTGGCGCGGCCGCTTTGCAGGCCGGTGACGCTGATGAGGCGTCGCGGCAGTTTGAACTCGCAGCGCTGATTGACGGAGAAAACCCGGACGCGCAGGCGGGGCTGACACGCGCCACGGCATTAACAGAAGTGCTGAGGCTGATGGCGACCGGCTCGGAACAGGAGAAGTCAGATCAGCTGCAGCTGGCGCGCGATAGTTTTCGCGAGGCCAGGGATATGGATCCGCAGTTTGCGCCGGCCGCCGAAGCGCTGGCACGCGTCAGCGCGAAACTGACTGGCCAGCGTTATCAGCAGCTCATGTCGCGCGGTTTTGCGCGCCTGAACCAGGGCGACGCAGCGGAAGCGCGTGCAGCCTTCGAGCAGGCAGCGAAGATGCGGCCGGACGCGTCGGGACCGCGGGATGCGCTGGCGCAGCTGGGAATCAAGGTTCGCAACAGTGAAATTTCCGACCGGCGCGCGACAGCGGAGGCGGCCGAGCGTGAAGAACAATGGCGACGCGCCGAGTCTGAATATCAGGCGGCGCTGGAAGCTGACAGTACCCTGGTGTTTGCGCGGGATGGGCTGGCGCGGGCCCGGCAGCGGGCGCGATTGGAAGATGGCATGGCGCTGCTGATCAGGGAGCCTCTGCGTATGTTCAGCAACGACGCTTACAATGAGGCGCGTGCGATGCTCGCCCAGGCCCGTTCGATCAGCGATCCCGGCCCTCGCTTAAAGGAACAAATCAGTGCGCTTGCCGGCCAGGTTGCCCTTGCGCGGGAGCCCGTGGTCGTCGAGCTTCGCTCAGACGGACAGACTGAGGTCACCATATTCAAGGTCGGCCAGTTGGGCCGCTTTCAGGCGCGCACCGTCGGCCTGATACCCGGGCGCTACACGGCCGTGGGCGCGCGCGCCGGCTACCGCGACGTGCGGCGTGAATTCGTGGTGGAGGCCGGCTCGGTGGGCCTCGCGCTGAGCGTCGTGTGTGAGGATCCGATTTGAGCCAGTTAATCAGGCCGATCCCGTATTCGCCGCCACCACCTCCTGTCCATTCTCCTTTTAAATTCGTCAGGCCGGTCTGGGTGGTCGCCGGCGTGGCCTTGCTGATACTGGTCACGCTGGCTGCTTATGTTTTTACGGCGCGCGCTGTGCATTTCGAGTTTGACCCGCAGCCCGATCGATTCGCTATATCAGGGGGGCTGCTTAAGGTCGAGCTGGGCGAGCGCTTCCTGCTGCGGGAAGGCAGCTATGAGATGCGCGCCGAAAAGACCGGCTACAAGCCGCTGCAGTCCCGCTTCGTCGTAACCGATGAAACGAGCCAGGTGTTCATGTTCAGCCTGGCCAAGTTGCCGGGCAGGGTCAGTTTTATCAGCGTGCCTGTACCCGGGGCGCAGGTGTTGCTGGATGGCAGCCTGCTTGGAGAGACGCCTCTGCTGGCGGTCGCAGTGGCGCCCGGTGCGCACTCACTGGAAGTGACGGCGGAGCGCTTCCGGCCGTACCTTGCGGAGATCGAAGTCGCCGGCGCCGGACAAGAGCAGGAAGTCCGGGTCGTGCTCGAGCCGGCGTGGGCCCGGCTCGAGGTCACGACAGTGCCGACCGGTGCAGAGGTCAGGATCGATGGAGAGCAAGTCGCTGTCACACCAGCGCAGATCGAAGTGATCGAAGGCCGGCGCCTGCTCGAACTGAGCCTGGAGGGATTCAAGACCGTTGAATCAGAAATGCAGCTGGTGGCCGGCAACGCGCTGAGCCTGCCCGCGTTTGAACTGGAGAAATCCGACGGGCGCCTCGCACTGGACAGCGAGCCTGTCGGCGCCAACGTCACCGTTGGAGGTGTTTATCGCGGGCAAACTCCGCTGCGCCTGGCGCTGCCGCCGGGCCGCACGTATGAAGTGCAGTTTTCGCGCGCCGGCTTTGTCAACGCAACGCGTTCCATCGCGGTGCGTTCCGGCGAGGGTCGCAGCATCAAAGTCAGCCTGGAGCCCGAGATCGGTACCGTGAATGTCAATGTTGTGCCGCGTGACAGCAAGGTACTGGTGGACGGCAAGCTGGTTGGCGCTGGTTCGCAACAGCTGCGCCTGACGGCGGTTGCGCACCAGCTCAGGGTGGAGCGCGAAGGTTATGCAGCGTTCACAGCAGAGATTACTCCGCGCCCTGCCTTCGAACAGGACCTGCCGGTACGCCTGCGGACACTTGAACAGGCGCGCTATGACGCGCTGCCCGAGCAGATAACCACGCAGGCCGGGCAGACCCTGAGGCTGATTCGGCCCGGCGTTTTTCAGCATGGGTGCGTCGCGCCGGGAACCGGGCCGGCGGGCCAACGAAGTCATGCGCAATGTAACCCTGACCCGTCCCTATCTGATTGCTGACAACTGAAGTCAGCAACGAACAGTTCAAAGCTTTCGACGGCGGCCACCAATCCGGCATCGTGGGGCGCTCGACGCTGAACCTTGAGAAGGCCCCGGTTGTCAAAGTCAGCTGGGATCAGGCTGTCCGCTATTGCAACTGGCTGAGCGCGCAGGATGGCCTGCCCCCGGCCTACATAGAGCGTGATGGCAGCTGGGAGCTGCACCAGCCCGGTCGGGTACCGGCTACCGCCTGCCGACCGAGGCAGAATGGGTCTGGGCAGCCCGGGGCAGCAGTGCCGACAAATATCCCTGGGGTGCCAGCATGCCGCCGACGCCAGGCTCGGGGAACTTCGCAGACGACGCGGCACGACCGCTGGTGGCTCGCGTGATCACAGACTATAACGACGGCTACGCGGCCACAGCGCCGGTGGCCAGCTACGCTGCCAATGCACGCGGCCTGTATGACTTCGGCGGCAACGTGTCAGAATGGGTCAATGATCGCTATGCCGTTAACCCGTCGCCCGGTGGTGCGATGGAGCGGGACCCGGCTGGCCCCGCACAGGGCGAATACTACGTAATAAGAGGCTCTAGCTGGATGCACGGCACGATCACCGAGCTGCGGTGGAGTTTTCGTGACTACGGCGCGGAGCCGCGCAACGATGTTGGATTCAGGATTGCACGCTATGCAGATTAAACTGGCTTATTTTCGTGGCGCTTTTGTCGCTGGTCTCCTGTCTGTTCTTGCCCAGGGGGTCAACGCCGCAGAGGACGAGGCGGCTGCCGTGCCTGCTGCAAGCGCAAGCCAGCCGGCCGACGAAAAATCCGCGCCGGGTTCTGACAGCAAAGGCGAAAGCACTGACAAGGCCGTACCGGCCGATGCTGTCGTCGGGCAGATGGGCGAGGTTTCTCTGGAAGAGTTTGTGCCAAGCGAGGAGATCGGGGCCGACGGTGCCGTTTCTTTTCCGGTGGACATCTGAGCAGGCAAAAATTATGAAGCGTATCGCCGGAAAACAGGTCCCTGCGGAATTCTTATTTCAGGTATTCGCGCTGATCATCTCAGTGATCATCGTGCACAGCATTTACGTGTCTATCGTAAGGCCCAATGCCGAAGCGATTCTGATCGAGCAACGTATTCGCATGAACGAGGACGTCAACTTTGTTCCCGAGCGTTCTGTGTATGTGCTGATCAGGGATTATGAGCAGGAATCCTGTTTCATTCTGATGCTGTGGGTGTTTGCGCTGATGGGCCACAAGGCAGTGCAGACAGCGCGGGAACGACGCCTGCTGGATGAGGAACTGGTACAGATCAGTGAGGGCACCAGCGTGTTGCCGGAGGACACGCGCGATTACGCTCGCCCGGTTCAGGCCCTGCCTGAAGAAACTCAGCAGCGTTTGCTGCCGCGGACATTTCTGACCGCCCTGCATCGTTTCCGCTCCACAAGCAACATCCAGGACGTATCTACGGCGGTTCGCGATCTGTGCGAATCCGAGTCCGATCGGCTGGATTCCGAGCTTTCGATGATTCGCTATATCGCCTGGGCGATCCCGTCCATAGGCTTCCTCGGGACCGTGCGCGGCATCGGCGAGGCGCTGGCGCAGGCTCACCAGGCTGTCGAGGGCGATATTTCCGGCGTCACCGAGAGTCTTGGCATTGCGTTCAATTCCACGTTTATCGCCCTGCTGATCAGTATCGTGGTGATGTTTGTTTTGCACCAGCTGCAGCAGGCACAGGAGCGCGTGGTGCTGGACACGCAGACCTACCTCGATCGGCACCTGATTCGTCACATGCAGACTCGCTGAGCCGGCCGCCGTGAGCATGCTTGTAATCGAAGTCAACGACGCCGCGGTGACGGTCAGCAATAAAGACGGTTTGCTGCTCGAAAGCCCCGGCTACGCTGTCATGGACGGGGATCAGCTGTACCTGGGCGGAGAGGCTCAGGCTGTCGCCAGAATAAAGCCGCGCTGGACCAATAATTACTTCTGGGCGCGTCTCGGTGTGGAAGCGATTCAGGGCGCTACGTCGCAGGTGCGACATCATGCCGACCTCGCTTTCGCGCACCTGCAGAGCATCTGGCAGCAGGTGGGCGAAGATGACGCCGATGTTGTCTTCGCGGTGCCGGGCAGCTGGACCGCCGAGCAGCTGGGACTGCTGCTCGGTTTTGCTGAGGAACTTGGCCTGCGGGTGCGCAGCATCGTCGACGCGGCAGTGGCCGCCACGGCGAGCACTCCTGAGAGTGGCAGGCTCTGGCACCTGGATATTTCACTGCACAGAATACTGCTGACCGAGATCCTGGCCGGGCACATGCTGGCGCGGGAGAAAGTCCTGGTGGTTGCCGAGGAGGGCCTGGTTCACTTCAATAACCTGTGGGCCAACGCCATCGCCGACCAGTTTGTACACGCGACCCGGTTTGATCCGATGCACAGCGCGGCAACGGAGCAACTGCTGCACGACTGCCTGCCGGCCTGCCTTGCCGACCTCGGCGAGCGCGGCGCAAGTACCGTGGAGCTCAGCGACGGGGGCAAGAATTACAGCGTGACGGTGCGCCGGGATCAGCTGGTCGCGGCGGCAACCTCCACCTATCCTCGCATCGTCCAGCAGCTGCAGGCAGGGGCAGGCGACGGCGGCGGTCTGCTGCTCTCGGCACGGTTCAATGGCTTCCCTGGGTTGCGTTAATGCGGTGTCGGTATTGCCCGGGCTGAGTGTGGGCGCCCTGTCTGCCGGTGCGGCAGCGCAGCGGCTGCTTCGTCCACGCCAGCGAACTGCTGGGCGACGATGACGCCGTGCATTTTCATACCGAGCTGCGGCGCGGCGCGGCGGGCGCCCGGCAGGGGGCGGCACCGGTGCCGGAGCAGGCCCTGCCCACGCACCTCCTCTATCGGGGTCAGGCCTGGCCGATTTCCGCGCGTGCCGACCGTATTGGCGCTCGACGGCGATACGGTCACTACGGCCGAAGAGGCGGGTGAGCCACAGTGTTCGGTGCGCCGGCTGGACGGGCGCGTCTGGGTAGAACCGCGGCCGGTGACCCAGGTGTTCCTCAACGGTCGTCAGGTGGATGACAAGATTGGCCTTGTCGGTGGGCGACCGCCTGGAATTCCACGGGCACGAGGAGCCGGTCCAGGTCATCAGCCTCGTCAGCTGACATGGCCAGAAGAAGAAAATTCAACGTCTTCAGCCTGTCCTTCCTGGACATCATGTCCTGCGGTTTCGGCGCCGATCGTGCTGTTTTTCATGATCATCAATCACGGCACGGTGGCGAAGTCCGAGGAGGTCAACAAGGTGCTGCTGGCCGAAGTCAGCCTGCTGGAGGAAGAGGTGCTGCAGGGCGACGAGCGCCTGGTGCTGGCACGCAACTCACTCGGAAATGACGCAGACGGATATCGTAACCACCGAGGGCCTGTCGCGGCAGCTCATGCAAGACCTGCGCGATCTGCGCGAGGAACTGGCACGAGTACGAAGACAGCAGCCTCGCCCGGCGAGAAGACATCAACGCGCTTAAGGCCGATCTCAGGCGTCTGGAAGAGGCGAGCCGCCGGCTGGAAGGCGCAGTAACCAGCGATGAGGGACAGGGCGACGCGACACGTAGTTTCATCGGTGACGGCAATCGCCAGTACCTGACCGGGCTGCGCATGGGCGGCGAGCGGATACTGATCTTGCTGGATGCCTCTGCGAGCATGCTCGATGAAACCATCGTCAACGTGATTCGCCGGCGCAACCTGCCGGATGACCTGAAGCGCGAGTCCGACAAGTGGCAGCGTGCACTGCGCACGGTGGACTGGTTGACCACCCAGATTCCGGTCGCCAGCAGTTTCCAGATTTACACATTCAATACCGAGGCACGTCCCGCGCTCACGGGCACGCGCCGGGCGCTGGCTGGACGCCGGCGACGGCGCCTCGCTGGAGCAGGCGGTAAATGCGCTGCAGGAGCAGTTGTGCCGGCCAACGGCACCAGTCTGCACAAGGCTGGGAGTCGCCGCCAGAAGCTGGATCCGCAGCCGGACAATATCTACCTGATCGTCGACGGCTTGCCGACCATGGGCGACAAAATCGTCACGAGCGGCAAGGTTTCAGGTCGCGATCGTGTTCGCCACATCGACCGCAGTCTCAACGTGCTGCCGGCAGGTATCCCGGTCAACGTCAGTCCTGTTCCCGATGGAGGGCGACCCCATGGCGGCCTCCAGTTACTGGCGCTGGCGCAGCTGACAGGCGGCTCATTCATGAGCCCTTCGGCGGATTGGCCCTGAGCATGAGGACGAAGGCGCGAAATTGAAGGCATGAGCCTGTCTTTTCTGGACACGATCGCATGTGGTTTCGGGGCCATCATCCTGCTGCTTGTGCTGACCAAGGTTTTTGAACCCGTGGTACTGGAGGAAACGAGCGTGCATCTCGAGGGCCTCGTGGCGCAGCTGCAGGAAGAGCTCTACTCGATATTCGCGGCGAAGTAACGACGCTGAATCGCGAGCTGATCAGCAAGGAAGAGCAGCTCTCGACGAAAAAGAACGCCTGGCCAGACTGCAGGGCGAGCTGACTCGCATTCGCGGCCGGTTCGCCGCATCGCAGGATGAATCGGCGGTCAGCAATACGCTGCGTGACCAGCTGGCGAGCGCCCGCCAGAGCATGACCGAGGAGATGCGCCGCCTGTTGTCCGACTACCGACGTCCCGTGGACGACAACCAGGTCGGGGGCATACCGGTGGACAGCGAGTACATTATTTTCGTCATCGACACCTCTGGCAGCATGTACAACTATGCCTGGGACCTGGCGGTAAAGAAGGTGCGCGAGGTGCTCGATGTGTATCCGGCGGTGAAGGGCATCCAGGTGCTGAACGACATGGGCAACTACATGTTTTCGCAGTACCAGGGGCGCTGGATTCCGGACACACCGGCGAGGCGCAAGGCCATTGTCGACAGGCTGAAGACCTGGAACGCTTTCAGTAACTCCAGCCCGGTGGAAGGCATCACCCGGGCGATTTCAACCTTCTATGCACCGGACAAGAAAATCAGCATCTACGTATTCGGCGACGAATTTACCGGCCGCTCTATTCAGGAAGTGGTTGATACTGTCGACAAGATCAACCGTGAAGGCAGGGACGGGAAGCGGCTCGTCCGCATTCACGCGGTCGGCTTTCCGGTGCTGTTCAAGGTCGGAAATTTCAACCAGGTTGGTATTACCGGGGTCCGCTTCGCGACCCTGATGCGCATCCTGTGTGAGCGAAACGGTGGCACTTTCGTGGGCCTTCAGGACATCCGCTGAGCGTAGCTGCGCCCGGCTGGTGCAAAGACGGTTGGCATGCGGTAGAGTACGCCCGAACAGCACGTCGCTGGATTCGGCCTTGCCGATAAGCAGAATGACAGGCGCTCGCGTGAGGTAAGGAACCAGGCAGTGGATCCCACCGATACACGAAATCCGGATTACTTCCACAAGGTAGTGGACTGCCAGTGGGCCTGCCCGGCCCACACCGACGTGCCGGAATACATCCGCCTGATTGCCCAGGGGCGCTTCACCGATGCCTACATGGTTAATCGCGAGTCCAACGTTTTCCCGGGCATCCTCGGGCGCGTCTGTGACCGCCCGTGCGAGCCCGCCTGCCGGCGCGGCCGGGTGGATGAAAAACCTGTTGCGATCTGCCGCCTGAAGCGTGTTGCCGCCGATCACCGCGATGACATCCGTGACCGGCTGCCGGCCATTCCGGCAACGAAGAACGGCAAGCGCATAGCGCTGATTGGTGCCGGGCTGCGCGTCGCTGACCGTGGCCAACGATCTGCTGCCGCTCGGCTACGAAGTGACAATCTTCGAAAAGCTGGGAGAGACTGGCGGCCTGATGCGCACCAACATCCCGCGCTTTCGTCTGCCGCCGAAGGTCCTGGACGACGAGATCGATATGATTGTCGAGATGGGTGTTGACCTGCGGCTGAACAGCCCCGTCACCAGCATGAAGGCGCTGCTCGCCGAGGGCTATGACGCCATATTCGTGGGCACCGGCGCGCCGAAGGGCGGCGACATTGATATCCCGGGACGTCACGATGACGCGACGCATGTCCACATCGGCATCAACTGGCTGGAATCGGTTGCCTTCAAACATATCGACAGCATCGGCGAGAGGGTGCTTATTATCGGGGCGGGCAATACAGCCATGGACTGCTGCCGGACCTCGCTGCGTATTGGCGGCAAAGACGTGCGCGTGATGGCGCGCAAGCCGCGCAATCTCCTGAAGGCCTCTGACTGGGAACTGGAAGATGCCGAGGAAGAGCATGTGGAAATCATGCTCAATCATTCGCCGGAGCGCTTCATCATCGAGAACGGTCGCGCTGGTGGGCATGGAGTTCGCGAAGGTGAGCTGGAGTGAAGGCGAAGATGGGCGCCTCAAGGCCACAACCCTGGAGAAGATTACGCTGCCCTGCGACGACGTGGTGCTCGCGGTGGGCCAGGAAAATGCGTTTCCCTATATCGAGGATGAATGCGGCATTGAGTTCGATCGCTGGAACGTGCCCGAAGGTCGACCCGGTGACCTTTCAGTCCACGCGCGAAGGCGTGTTTTTCGGCGGCGACTCAGCCTTTGGTCCCAAGAACATTATCTGGGCCGTCGAGCATGGCCATCAGGCAGCCATCTCCATTCACAAGTATTGCCAGAACGCGCCCCATTACCGAGCGCCTGCCGCACGGTGTGAAGCTGGCCAGCACCAAGATGGGCATCCACGAATGGAGTTACAGCAACGATTTCAATCCGGCGGTGCGCAGGATCATGCCGCATGTGGACCTCGCGTCGCGCTTCAAGAACATCGACATCGAGGTGGAACTCGGCTTTACGGCCGAGCAGACGCTGCAGGAAACGGAGCGTTGTCTGAACTGCGATATTCAGACCGTGTTCACCGCCAAACTGTGTATCGAGTGCGATGCCTGCATCGACATCTGCCCGGTTGACTGCCTGACGATTACCCGCAACGGCGAGGAGGAAGAGCTGCGCAATCGCTTCGAGGCGCCTGCGCACAACACGGATCAGGATCTCTATGTGTCAGAAGCCCTGCCGCAAACCGGGCGCGTGATGGTCAAGGATGAAAACGTTTGCGTGCACTGCGGGCTTGTGCGCGGAGCGCTGCCCGACGGCCGCCTGGGACATGCAGAAATCCACGCTGCAGCGTGCCCTATGCAGCGGACGAGACGCCGGGTTCGCTCGAGGTCAAGCGGTCGCGCATGAGCGCGCAAGGCGGCACCCCCGGGATCAACGATTTCGTCATCAAGATGGCCAATGTGAACGGCACCGGTTCGGCCAGTGCCAATGGTCTGCTGATGAAGGCGATTTTCCGCATGGGCATACCGGTGTCCGGCAAGAACTTCTTTCCGTCCAATATCCAGGGCCTGCCGACCTGGTACGAGATCAGGGTCAGCCGCGACGGCTATGTCAACCGTTCAGGGCGGGTAGATATCATGGTCGCGATGAATGCCCAGACCTACGCGCAGGATCTTGCCGAAGATCAGTCCCGGCGGTTATCTGCTCTACGACTCCACCTGGCCGCGGGATCGCCAGCTGCGTCGCGATGACGTCAAGGTGCATGGGTATGCCGCTTCGCACGGATGTGCAATGAAGCGTTTGACAACGTGCGTACGCGCATTCTGATGAAGAACGTCGCCTACGTTGGCGCCCTGGCGGCATTGCTGGAACTGGACCTCGAAGTGATCCGGTCGCTGCTTGCCGAGATGTTTGCCGCCAAACCGAAGCTGGTGGACGCCAATATGCAGGCCATCGAGCTCGGGTTTGATTACGCGAGGGAGCATTTTGACTGCCCGCTGATCCTGCGCTCGAGAAAATGGCGCGCAGACCGTGGAACAGATCATGATCGACGGCAACACCGCTGCGGCGCTGGGCTGCGTGTATGCCGGTGCCACGGTCGGCGGCTGGTATCCGATTACGCCATCGACGTCGCTGATGGATGCGCTTCAAGAGGTTTTGTGAGCGATATCGGATCGACGAGGAAACCGGGCAACGCAATTACTGCATCGTTCAGGCGGAAGACGAACTGGCGGCAATCGGCATGGTGATCGGCGCTGGCTGGTGCGGCGCGCGCGCGTTCACGCCGACCAGCGGCCCGGGCATTTCGCTGATGAGCGAGTTCATCGGCTTCGCCTATTTCACCGAGATCCCGGCGGTGATTTTTGACGTGCAGCGAGTCGGGCCCTCGACCGGCATGCCGACCCGAACGCAGCAGGGCGACATCATGACCTGCGCCTATGCGTCGCACGGCGACACCCGGCACGTCGTGCTGTTCCCGGCCAATCCCGAGGAGTGCTTCTACCTTGCGGTGCAGGCGTTCGATCTCGCCGAGCGACTGCAGACGCCGGTGTTTGTGCTGTCGGACCTCGACATCGGCATGAACGACTGGATGTGTCCGATGCTGGAGTGGGACGACAGCTATCAGCCGGATCGTGGCAAGGTAGTCGAGCGCGGCGGAACTGGAGAAGATGGAGGCGTTCTATCGCTTCCTGGATGTCGACGGCGACGGCATCTGTGCGCGCAGCCTTCCCGGGCGTGCATCCCAAGGGCGCCTATTTCGTACGCGGCTCCGGGCACAACAAGTACGGTCGCTACACCGAGGACGCCGACGAATACCAGGAAGTCATGGATCGCCTGACCCGCAAGTTCGGGACGGCCGCCAAGCTGGTGCCGGGCCCGATGATTCAGCTCGCGGGCAATACCGACTTGGCCTGATCTCCCTGGGCAGTTGCGACGGTGCCGTATGAGAAGCCATCGACAGACTCTCGGACCGTGGCATTTCGGTCGATTATCTCCGGGTGCGGGCTTTCCCTTTCAGCGACGAAGTTCAGGCGTTCCTGGACCAGCACGAGCAGGTGTTCGTGGTTGAGCAGAACCGGGACGCGCAGCTGCGGAGTCTGCTGCTGCTGGAGACCGAGGTGGCGCGCGAAAAACTCATTTCGATACTCAACTACAGCGGACTGCCAATGGATTGCCGCTGCATCATCGACGGCGTCTCTAAGGTGCTGGAGAAAGGGGTTGTCGCATGAGTTATATCAGCAAACCTAAGGTCGGCAAGCTGGCGCTTCGGGAAAACGCGCTTGGCCTGACCATGCGCGATTACGAGGGCGGCATGTCGACCCTGTGCGCCGGCTGCGGTCACGATTCCGTTACCGCGGCGCTGATCCAGGCCTTCTTCGAAATGGAGATCGAACCCCACCGCGTGGCAAAACTGAGCGGCATCGGCTGCTCCTCAAAGACGCCGGCCTATTTCCTTGGCAGTGCTCACGGACTGAATTCGGTGCACGGCCGGATGCCGTCAGTTGCGACCGGTGCAAACGCTGCCAATCGCGAGCTTTACTATGTCGGCGTGTCCGGCGACGGCGATTCCCTGTCAATTGGCATCGGCCAGTTCGCGCACGCTCTGCGGCGCAATCTGAACATGCTTTACATCATCGAGAACAACGGTGTCTATGGGCTGACCAAAGGCCAGTTCTCTGCCTCCGCTGATGTGGGTAGCAAGGCCAAGAAAGGCGAGGTGAACCAGCAGGCCCCGATCGACCCGGTTCTCGCGGCTTTGGCTATCGGCGGCAGCTTCATTGCGCGATCGTTTTCCGGTGACAAGGCGCAGTTGGTGCCCCTGATTAAGGCGGGCATTGCGCACAATGGATTTGCGCTGATCGACGTATTGTCGCCGTGCGTGACGTTCAACGATCACGAGGCATCAACCAAAAGCTACCTGCACACGCGGCGGTTTTTTCATCCTGCAATTCACGCTGACTTTATTCCGCCCACTGCCCCGATCCGGGCGGCCTACGACAAAGGCGAGGCGATGCCCGTGGACATGCACGACGGCAGCCGGATCGTGCTGCGCAAGACCGACAGCAGCTACGACCCCACGAGCCGCAGGGTTGCATTCAGTTTTGTAGAGGAACGGCAGAAAAAGGGCGAAATCGTCACGGGTCTGCTGTATATCAACGAAAAGCAGAAAACGATGCACCAGATTGCCGGCAGCATCGACGCTCCGCTGGTCGACCTGGCGTACAAGGATCTGTGTCCCGGCGCAGAAAAGCTGACCGGGATTCTGGGGCGCTACCGCTAGTCAGTCGGAAGTGCCCGAAATGGCCTGATACAGCGAGGCGTAGTGACCGTCGAGGGCAATCCCGAACACCTCGTGGTCTTTAACCCGGAATTCCGAGCGAATCTGTTCCCATTCGTCTTCATCCAGTAGTTTGCGGGCCAGCGGAAAGGCGAATTCTTCCTCGGCCTGCATATGTTTGCGTATCAGCGCCACGTAATCAGTGGCCTGCTGGTCCAGCAGTGCGCGACGCACCAGCGCCTCACTTTCCAGGCAATCGACACTCGCTTTCAGCTGATGGCCCGCCTGCGCCAGCTTGTCGTGCTCGCTGCTCAGAGACTGCAGCGTATCCTTTGCAGACGGTTCGATGCGTGATCACGTGCTCGAATATCAGGTCTTCAAGCGGATGATGGATCAGGTCGGGGTAATGGGTCATGTAGGCCATGATGTCCTGCATCAGCGGGGCATCGGGATTTTCTTCTGCATGGATGAGCTGTATCTGCTCTTCCAGCAGACTCATCAGGCGCGCGATATGTGCGTGATCCGCGTGCAATTTATCCATAACGTCTGACATACCGGCTCCCTCTGTTTCGCGCAAGAATTCCACTGCAGCTGCTGCCGCCTGGCCAGCCAATCCTACTCCCATTATAGTCAGCATTTTGTAAATTGGCGTGCAGACAGGCATTTGCGTTGTCGCCACCTGCCAGGTTTATTTTTGAGGTCCCGCCCGCAGTCCATGAACACCGGAGATTTGTTCGAAACAGAGCCCCTGCAGGGTGCTACGGCAAGGGATATCGACCTCCCCGATGCCGAGCTCGCCTACCTGGAATCTTTTCTCGCGCCGCAGGAGGCCAGAGACGCCTTCGCTGCGCTTATGAGTCCCGGTGCGGTCAATTGGCGGCAGGACTATATTCAGATGTACGGGCGTCAGGTCGCCGTACCACGCCTGAATGCCTGGTACGGCGATGCCGGCTTGCACTATGCCTATTCTGGCATCCCGCTCAGTCCTGAACCATGGACAGAGCGTCTGGCAGGCCTGCGTGAGAAGGTCGAACAGGCAACGGCAACGCGTTTTACCTCAGTGCTGATCAATCTTTACCGCGATGGCAAAGACAGCGTGGCCTGGCACGCCGATGACGAACCCGAGCTGGGGGACGCGCCGGTCATTGCGAGCCTGAGTCTTGGTGCGACGCGTGACTTCCAGATGCGCCATCGGAATGCGGGGTGCAACGGACTGCCGGTTCTGAAGCTCCCGCTTGCATCGGGGAGCCTCCTGATCATGCGTGGGCCCACGCAGAAATACTGGCTGCACCAGGTGCCGAAGCGGCTTGGCCGATCGGCGCCCGGCCCGAGAATCAACCTGACCTTTCGCCGGATACTTACGGGGCCGGATGACTGGCGAATGTCATAAATGGTTAACAAAACTCCACTATAATTACTTGTAGACAGTCGCTTGCCAGTTGACATAATGCTGGCCTGAAGCCGAGAGAAAGGAGCATCTCTTGAAAAAATCGTCGGAAATGATCCGAACGTCCGCAACCAGCCAACCCGGCCGCTCCCGGCGCGCCGCACAGAATGGCAGTGCA
>CAVWXZ010000022.1:0-13441 GCA_963759075.1 uncultured Gammaproteobacteria bacterium | reverse complement strand
AATGCGTGTGCGACACTTGTCGCTGGCTGAGCAATGCGCACAGCCTGATACGTCAGGCAGAGGGCAAGGCTGAGGTTGTGCAAGCACATTGACAGCGATTTCAGCTCGTCCCGCACCTGCAAAAGGCCGGACTAGTCAGCATAGGCGTACGGCCCGCCTCTCTTGAGCGCTCGCTTGAAGGCGGGACGCGCATGGATACGCTTGAGAAAATCGCTGATTGCTGATCGTGTCACGCCAGCGTCGTCGCGGGCGGCGGCCGCTTCCAGCGGAAAACTCATCTGGATGTCCGCTGCGGAAAACTTTCCCCCTGCAAACCACTTCTGCTTGCCCAGCTCGCTGTCTACAAAATCCAGATGCTGGGTCAGCCTGGGGCTAATAAACTTGCTTTTCACGCCCGCGGCAATCAGCCCTGCGACCGGACGCATTGGAAACGGCATCGGTGGCTTTGACAGCCTGTCGAAGACGAGCTTCATCAATAGCAGCGGCATCAGCGAGCCCTCGGCGTAGTGCAGCCAGTAGCTGTATCTGACGCGCTCTTCCCGACGCTCGGGCCTGAGACCCTTGCCCGCTCCGTACTGATCGACGAGATACTCGATGATCGCTCCGGACTCGGCAATAGTCAGCTCACCGTCCACCACAACAGGCGACTTGCCCAGCGGATGGACATCGGCCAGAGAATCCGGCGCCAGCATGGTTACCGGGTCACGCTTGTAAAAAACGATGTCGTACTCGAGCCCGAGCTCTTCCAATAGCCACAGCACGCGCTGCGAGCGCGAGTCTTCGAGATGGTGAACTTTGATCATGTCAGGGGCCCTGATATTGGGTTTGGCTAAGAAACCGACTAAGGTTGTGGCGGCCATTCTGCGCTGCGCATCCCGAGGTTGCCATAACTGCTATGAGCTTTGCTGAAATCGTCTTGCGTATCGGGGTCACATTCGTGTCATGGATGATGATCTACATGCACCTTGTGATGCTGCTGGTCGTGAGTATTGCGCCCTGTGACGGTGGCGATGCGAGCCCCTGGCAGGTCACACTGTTTACTGGCCTGCTGGCTTTCGGCGGCTCGTTCACAAGCTTGTATGTCCACGGCGTGCGGGGCATGGGAGCGGTTTTCCGCTACTTCGCGCTGCCGCTGGTAGTGCTCGCACCCTGGGCGGTGTGGATTATTTTACCCTACCTGTCGGGCACGACCTTTGACGGTTTGAGCGCATGCGGCGTCAGGCTGGCGGAGACCGATGCAGTCGCGGCGGCTGGCTGGCAGCGAATCTGGGCACCCATGCAGCTGATCGTGCTCGCCGCCCTCGCCTTCAATGGCTGGCGCGGCTGGCAACCGGACCGCAATTCGAACGCGCCGTGACCCCAAGCCCGCAATTCACAGGGCACGCCAACCACACGTCCACGGTATTCGCGACAATTCAAAACCGCAGACTTCACACGTATGTGTGATAGGTCGGATCGTAGCGCATGACCTCGATGTGAGTGCGGATATTCTTCGGTCGCGGCGCCTGCGCCAGGCCCGTATCCCAGGCGATCTTCGCGACGGCGGTGGCGATCTCCAGCGATACGTCTCCGATTTTCTCGAAGGGTGGATAGGTTCGTCCGTGTGAAAGATCATCCTCATCCACCACGTTCGCCACGGTCTTTGCGGCCGTGAAAAACATTTCGTCGGTCACATGCCGGGAACGACTCGCGATAATACCGAGGCCTACGCCCGGAAAGATATAGGCGTTGTTTCCCTGGCCGGGGATAAAGGTCTTGTTCTTGTGCTTCACCGGTGCGAACGGGCTGCCGCTGGCAAACACGGCCCGGCCGTCGGTGTATTTGTAGGCCTCGGCCGCCGTGCATTCAGCCTTGGATGTCGGGTTTGAAAGGGCGAATATAATCGGGCGCTCGTTAATCCTGGCCATGGTCCTGAGCACCTCTTTCGAAAAAGAGCCGGGTTGCCCCGAGGCGCCCATGATCGCCGTAGGCTTCAGCTTCCTCACTGCCTCATGAAGATCGCCTATTTCCTCGTGCGGATGTGCGTAGTGCGCCTTGTGCTCGTTCAGCCGCTCTCGACCCTCGACTATGAGCCCCTTGGTATCCATGAACCAACAGCGCTTCCTCGCCTCCGCTTCGTCCAGGCCCTGCTCAACCATCAGTGCAGTCAGCATCCCACCTATTCCCATTGATGCCTCGCCGGCACCGAGGAACAGGAATCTCTGGTCACAGAGTTTGCCTCCGGTAATTCTGAGCGCCGAGAGAATGCCCGACATCGCCACGCTCCCGGTACCCTGAATATCGTCGTTGAACACACAAAAACGTTCCCGGTATTTGTCCAACAGGCGAAAGGCGTTTTGATTGGCGAAATCTTCGAACTGGATGAGCACGCCAGGAAAAGCCTCGTTTGCCGCGAGCATGAACTCCTCGACCATGTCGTCGTATTCCTGGCCACGCAGCCTCGGCTTCTTGTGCCCCATATACAAAGGTGCGTCGAGAAGCTCCCGGTTCTCCGTGCCCACGTCCAGCATCACCGGCAGGCACTGTTCGGGTGACACGGCCGCACAGGCCGTGTACAGCGCGAGCTTGCCCACCGGAATGCCCATGCCATTCGCCCCCAGGTCGCCGAGGCCCAGGATGCGTTCACCGTCCGTTACAACGATGATGCGCACGTCGCGATGCGGCCAGTTTGCAAAGATTTCCGGCATCCGCCCGCGATCGCGGGCAGAAATATAAACGCCACGAGGCCGCCGGAATATATAGCCGTATTCCTGGCAAGCCAGACCCACCGTCGGCGTGTAAAGAACCGGCATCATCTCTTCGAGATTGGCCATTACCACGCTGTAGAAGAGCTGCTCACTACGATCACACAGATCGTTCATCTGGACATAGCGGTCCAGGTCGCTCGGCGTTTCGCGGAAGTGCCGCAGTATCCGGGCTTCCTGCTGCTTTTGCGTCAGCACACCCGGCGGCAGCAGGCCACGCAGCCCCAGCGCATTGCGCTCGGCCTTGGTGAAAGCGGTGCCCTTGTTATGCGTTGGATCTCGCAAGAGATCGATGCCGTGCGGCAGGTCTGCAAACGGGTGATTGCGGGGTTTTTCGGCGGGCGTGGACATGCTTCGCGCTCCTGAGCAAACGGTGCAGTTGAATTACCCCCGTATTGTAGCGCTTTGAAATAACAGGTGCCCTGACTGGCATCGGCGCAGGCTTCGATACGCCTCCCCACCGCGACCACCGTTTGCCCGTTCCATATCCGTAATATCTACGCGTAATCCGCAGATGCCGCCCCGGTCTGGCTCCAATCAGTAGCCAGACTTGCAGTTCAAGCAGCTGATTTATATGACTTGAGAAGCCGAACGGCCGCAGCGCCTCCTCTCGATCCGACAATTTCGCCACGACTAACCGATACGGGAAACAAATCCGAGGACAGCGGTGACGGTAACGCACCCCCGAGAGGAAAAATGAAACGACTATTTAAGTGGCGCGGCTTCAGCGCATTTTCCGAGGTTTGGAGAATGTACTCTGAGCGGCTTGCCGCAGAGGCCGGATTCACCGACGACCAGTTTCACGATCCTGGTCGCGGAGATTGAGCGCTTGAACGAGTACGTCGCGGGCAGAAAATAGTCCTGTCTGCTATACCTAACAAACTGCCTGAAATAATAGCGGGGGAACTGACGATGAACTGGAAACTGATTTTTGCGGGCGGACTGCTCATGTACATCGTGCAGTTTCTCCTCGGGATGATTACGGGGCCGATTCTGCACGAAGGCATTCTTGCCCAGCTGTATGACGCGACTGCGCAGTTCTGGCGCCCCGAGCTCAACGCGGAGCCGCCGGAGATGGGCGCCCTGATGCCGCGCTGGATTACCACCGGCCTCATCATGGCTTTTGTGAGCGCCGGTATTTACGGCGTCGTTCGCGCCGCTTTTGTCGGTCCAGGCTGGAAAAAAGGGCTGAAGTTCGGATTGATAATGTATCTGTTCAACGCCACCGCAATGGCAAGCTGGTCGGGCATATTTAATTTGCCGGATCAAATCTGGCTATGGTGGTCCCTCGAGATGCTGCTCTACAGCCTCGCAGGTGGCGCGGCACTGGGCTGGTTCGGAGAGCGTTTCGCCGCCGAGCCCGCCTAGCGTCTCTGCAAAAGGAACTTCTACAAGCGTTGCCCCTGTCCGGGGGCAACGCTGCGCCTGATCGATCCACGACAGACGCAAGAAAAACATGCTGCGTATTCTTCACGCGAATTTGACATAGCAAGCTTTATAAAACACCGGTCCTTTATTTACGACTATCAAGGAGACCGAGGATGTTTAAGCTTAAGCTGATGTTTGTGGCAACGTTGACGGCCGTCTTTCTGACGGGCTGTAATGACGATGACACGACTTTCAATGCGCCCGTCCCCAGCGCTGCAAATGGAGTCATTCGGGTGCTACATGCATCGCCTGACGCGCCTGCGGTCAACGTGCTCGTGAACGGCAGCCAGGTGCTCGGCGAGGTGCCGTTCGAGACCGGTTCGGGCGACTTCACCCTGCCCGAAGGCACGTACTCGGTGCAGGTGGACGGCATCGTGCCCGGCGGCGTAGCCACGGTCCTGGGCCCTCTCGATGTCAACCTGGCCGGCAACTTTAATCTCGACATTCTGGCGGTAGGCAGCGTTGCAAATATTGAAGCGCTGGCCGTGTCCAGTCCGATTGTCAGTCCGCCGGCGGGTTCTGTGCGGGTGCTGGTCATTCACGCTGCTTCCTCAGCGCCCGCAGTTGACGTCTACGTGACGGCG
The DNA here is from genome assembly GCA_963759075.1 of uncultured Gammaproteobacteria bacterium. Classification (GTDB taxonomy): domain Bacteria; phylum Pseudomonadota; class Gammaproteobacteria; order Steroidobacterales; family JABDLF01; genus JABDLF01. The sequence goes on along the minus strand of CAVWXZ010000022.1, from coordinate 8,685 downwards.
CCGATGGACGAGCTGGGGGCCAGTGCGCCATTGGGCAGCTTTTCCTTTAAGGATTCGCTGACGCCTGTGGTCGTGCCAGCGGGCGATTACCGCATTCGCATCACCCCCGCGGGTTCCAGTGAGGTCGCGTTCGACTCGGGAACCGTCGCTCTGCCGGCCGACGCGAATCTGGTCGTCAGCGCTATCGACAACGTCAATCCGGGTTCGTCGCCCGTGAAGCTCGTCGTGCAGGATGGCAGCAGCTCATTCACGATTGAAAATGTGAATGCCCCCGCTACTTTGCGCGTGATTCACAACTCTGCCGATTCGCCGGCCGTAGATGTGGTCGTGAATGACAACTTTGAAAGCCCGCTGATCGAGGACCTTGCGTTTCCGGATTTTACGGGCTATGTGGAAGTGCCGCCCGGCGCGTACAACGTCAAGGTCACCGGTGCCAACAATCCCAGCCTGGTGGTAATTGATGCCGACCTGACCCTGGACCCCGACGAATACTCGGTTTACGCAATGGACCTGTTTGCGAACATTCAGCCATTGGTGTTGGTTGACGACAATCGGGCTATCGCGACCGAGGCGCGCGTGCGCATCGTGCATGGCTCGCCTTCAGCTGGCGCGGTAGATATCTATGTCACCGCACCCGGGGTCGATATCGCCAACGTCGACCCGGCATTCACAGCAGTGCCATTCCTGGCAGACACTGGCTATGTAGCCCTCGCTGAGGGCAACTACGCGGTTACGGTGACGCCGACCGGATCGAAGGTCCCTGCAATCGGCCCAGCTGAAATCCTGCTTGACGCCGGCAGCATCTATACGGCGGTCGCGCGTGATGCCGAGGGCGGCGGCGAGCCGCTTGGCTTGATTCTTCTGGATGATTTCAATCCCTGATTCCAGCTGAGAATCTAAACGCTGCGCCGCGTTCAGGCGCTGTGAAAGGGCCCGGCAACGGGCCCTTTCGCCTGCTTGGCGGCCTGCTGTTCGCTCCCGGCCGGGCACAGCAAAAGCTGTCCGGTCAGGGCGGGAGTGTTGACGCGGCTGCGTGAAAGCGGAAGCTCAGCGTTCCTGCCACCAGCTCACGAACTCATCGAATTCGATATAGCCGTCATGGCCCGTATCGATCTCCAGAAAGCCAATCTCGATTTCTTCGTTCGTCGCTTCAGGCGTCAGCCTGCGTACGAAATTATAGAACTCGTCAATGTCGAGGCGACCGCTCTTGTCCAGATCACAAAGCTCGAACTCGGCACGTACTTCCGCCAGCTCTTCTTTACTCATCAGTTTGGAATCCGCCACGTGCTTCTACTCCACTTTAGTCGGCTGACCGAATTATGCGCCGATTCAACGCGCGCCGCTATTGAGAAGGAGCTCGAAACTCACGGTGACTTCGTGGCCCAGCCATTTGGGATCGCTCCACTCTCCGGTGCCAACACCGAAATCCAACCGGTTGACCGGGGCCGAGCCTTGCAAAACCCACTGTCCGGGCACGCTTGCGGAGGGAGAAAATGTGAATGGCAGCTCCAGCGGCTGTGCGACACCCTTTATGGTCAATACGCCGCTGGCCACAAAAGCCCCCGCCTCGCGGGCAATAAACTGGCGGGCGACAAACGTCGCCTCCGGATAGACCGCAACGTCAAAAAACTCCCTGCCGCGCAGGATCTCATCGCGGTCCGGATAGTCGGTATCGACAGACTTCAGAACAACGTGCACGTTGAAACTGCTGTCTGCCAGCGCATCGGCGCCGAAAACGATCTTTGCGTCAAAGGCCCCGAAACTTCCCGAAAACGGGGAGCCTGCCTGAACGGCGACGAAGCTCAGCCGGCTGGCAGGATTCACCGCGAATGACACTGCATTATCGGCCCAGCCGCCAGACGCGAACAGCGCGCCCATGACGATTGCGAAGGAGACCGTCCTTACAAGACTCATTCTTTTTTCAGCCCGGGCCACGCGGGCAGCATCCGGCGCAACACTGCATCTTTGTAAATAAAATGGTGCACCAGCGCCGCCAGCGTATGCATCACCGCGATGACCACCAGCAGCCAGGTCAGCACTTCATGCAGTTCGCCCAGCAACTCGAAGCGCGCCTTGTCCGGTGCAATCAGATCGGGCAGCGTCGCCAGGCCCCACCAGTTGACGGGGCTGTTGGCAGCGGATGACGCCAGCCAGCCGGTGACCGGTAGCAAAATGAGCAGCCCATAGAGGGCGAGATGGGTCACGGAACCCGCCACCTTCAGCACAGCATGCGGCATCTGCGGCGGTGCTGGCCTGACGTTGATCATGCGCCAGCCGATGCGCAACAGGACCAGCGCCAGGATCGTAATGCCCAGCGACTTGTGCCGGCTCATCATGATCAGCTTATCCATACCCAGCGGCAGCTCATCTGCGATCTTACCGAGCAGGTACTGCGCGATGATCAGCAGTACGATAAGCCAGTGAAAGCTTTGCGCCACGATGCCGTAATACTCAGTCGAATTCTTCCACCGCATAATTTTGCCCGCACCTTCGCGACGCCGCCGCTTCATGGCTGGGCGAATATACACGACACGGCGGCGGTTTTGGGCCACTATATGGCGTATTGACCGAGCACAGGATCGTTCGTCCGATGCAAGTATCTGCATTATCCAGGTTGACGCTGCTGCCGGCGCTGCTGGGCCTCGCACTGGCAGGCTGCAGCCAGGCACCCACGTCGAACTCAACAGTTTCGCAGGAACCAGTGCCGCCCGTTACGGTCACGGCCCTTCCGGCTGGCAGTGTCTACGAGATCGATACTTCCGCCTCCGAGCTCCGGATCCTGGTGATGAAAGGGGGCTTGTTGAGCCGCTTCGGTCACAATCATGTGATCGGCGGGCCTGTGCTCAGCGGGCGAGTTGTGGTCAACAAGAACCTGTCCGCCTCTGGCTTCGATCTGCAGGTCGATCTGACTGCGCTGGAAGTCGACAATCCCCAATGGCGACAGGAAGAAGGCGAGGACTTTGCCAGCGTCCCGTCCGCCGAAGACATCGCGGCTACCCGCGACAACATGCTCGGTGAGAAGGTCCTCGACGTTGCTAATTACCCGTCCGCAGTCATCCAGTCCGCTGGAGTCCTCGGTCAGCTGCCGGAGTTCAGCGTGCTTGCGCGCGTGACGTTGAAGGACAGCAGCAAGTCGATACCCGTGCCTGTGCGCCTCGAACTGGGGCAGGACCGGCTTACCGCCAGCGGTGCCTTTGTACTGACGCAGTCCGACTTCGGCATCGAGCCGCTGTCGATTCTGCTGGGCGCGATCAGCGTACAGGATGATGTGCGCATTCGTTTCCGCATCGTGGCCAGGCTGCTTGACTGAACCGCGGCAACATTTCTGATGAAGGGTTTCCTGCCGCGGACGGTCGTGATCCTGGGCCTGGTGTCGCTGATGAACGACATGGCCAGCGAAATGATCACGCCCTTGCTGCCGGTTTTTCTCACGCTGACGCTGGGTGCGGGACCGGCTGTCGTCGGCATTGTGGAAGGCGTTGCCGAGGCGACGGCCAGCCTGCTCAAGATGGTCTCCGGCTGGCTGGCTGACCGCGGCTGGAACACCAGAAAGCTGGTACTCAGTGGCTACAGCGTTTCCAACCTGGCGCGTCCGGTCATTGGACTTGCGCTGGGCTGGACGCTGGTTCTCGCCTGTCGTTTTCTCGATCGGGTCGGCAAAGGGCTGCGCACGGCCCCGCGCGACGCGATGATCGCGGAAGCCGCCGGGGGCGCACGGCTTGGGCGCGCGTTCGGCTACCACCGCGCGATGGATCATGCCGGTTCAGTGGCAGGCCCCCTGCTCGCCTTCGCCCTGCTCAGCATGCATGTCGAACTTCGCGAGGTCTTTTACCTTTCGGCAATTCCCGGCGTAATCGTTATCGGATTGCTGGTATTTGGCCTGCAGGACCAGCACAACACTGCGCCGCTCCCTGAACGCTCACCCCTGCGCTGGTCTTTGCTGGATGCCCGCCTCAAAGGGCTGATCGTAGCCTCCGGCGGCCTGGCCCTCGCGACCGCCCCCGAGGCGTTTCTGATTCTCTGGGCAGAGGCACGCGGGCTGCCGCTGGCCTCGGTGCCGCTCATCTGGGCGGCGGCCAGCGCAGTGAAAATGCTGGTGGCCATGCCCACCGGGAGCCTCTCCGATCGGGTTGGCCGTATCCCGGTGGTGGCCACCGGCTGGATTTTGCGCATTGCTTTGCTGGTCGGCCTGGCGGTCTCCAGCAGTAATGCCTGGATCGTGTGGGGCATGTTCCTGGCCTACGCGGCATCGCTGGCGTTTACGGAGGCCGCGGAACGCTCGCTGGTTGGCGAATTTGCGCCGCCCGACCGGAAGGGCACGGCCTTCGGGATCTATCACCTGGTGGTTGGCCTGTTCGCGCTGCCGGGCGCGGTCCTGTTCGGATTCGTCTGGCAGGCGCTGGGGCAGCAGGTGGCCTTTCTGATGGCGGCCGGGCTGACCACGCTGGCTGCCGCCAGCCTGCTGTGGATTGGTTCGCGCAGCGGGACGGTCGCTGCCTGATCAGGCAGATTCTCGCGGACCGGACGCCTGCCCAGATGGGGGCGAAGGGCGCCTCTCTGAAGATTGCCGGATTTCGCGGCGTATATGCTCGTTCCCGCCGGTATAATCCCGGCTTGTTCATTTACCGCCGGCGCTCGCCGGGATACCAGCCGCCTGGAGACAAACCTATGACCACACGTTTTTTCACACTGCAGCTTGCTGCCCTGATGCTCATGACAGGCATCGCGCCCGCGCAGGCACATGACAGCGGCGCAAGCGCAAAACGCATCGACGCCGCTATTGCAGGCGCTCACCGCGATCCCGCCAATGCTGCCAGGGACAAGTTTCGCCATCCGAAAGATACGCTGCTGTTCTTCGGCCTCCAGCCAGACATGTCGGTGGTGGAAATCTGGCCCAGCGGCGGCTGGTATGCCGAGATTCTCGCGCCGGTGTTGCGCGACGGCGGCCGCTATTACGCGGCCGGCTACGATAAGCAGGCAGAAGGCCAGCCCGCCTACCGCGCTCGCACGCAGGAAGCATTCGAAAAGAAACTCGCCGCCGACCCCGGAGTTTATGACCAGGTCATCGTTACGCGGCTTGCGCCGCCCGCTGCCACAGAGATCGCGCCACCGGGCAGCGCCGACATGGTGCTGACTTTCAGAAACACTCATACCTTTCTGCGTGCCGACCAGGGCGAGGCTATGTTCGGGGTTTTTTACAAGGCCTTAAAGCCCGGCGGCATTCTGGGCGTCGTGCAGCATCGCGCCAGGCCGGGCACCTCGCTGGAGACGATGAAAAAAAGCGGCTACGTTACTGAGGAGCAGGTTATAAAACTCGCGAAGCGCGCTGGCTTCGTGCTGGCCGGCCGATCAGAGATCAATGCCAACCCGAAAGACAGCGCAGATTACGCCGAAGGGGTCTGGACTTTGCCACCTTCACTCCGACTGAAGGACAAGGACAAAGAGAAATACCTGGCGATTGGCGAAAGCGACCGGATGACCCTGAAGTTCATCAAGCCGGCAGCGGGCGAAATGCCAACCCTGCCCGAGTAAGCCGGCGCGCACATTGCCAGCCACTCAAGGCCCTGTTTGTACAGGGCCTTTTTTGTTCGTCACTGCGCCAGGACCGCGCGGGTGACCGGCGTATTCGCTGTCTCAGACTTGCCAGTGGGGAGAATAGGTCTTCGCATAGAATGGGAAGGCCTCGATGCGTTTTTCCCAGCTGCCAATGTTCGGAAATATTTCCTGTTCGAAGCGGCCAGCTGCGCGCCAGGTCGGCCGCCAATTCAACGGCGGCGGCTCTGCGTCCGCCAGGAGATACGACTGCCGCTGCCCCAATAGATTTCAATGGCGCCGCGCCGCGTTGGTGGTTTATTTCTGTGGGCTGATCACCTGGACGATATCACCCTTTGCAATCCCCACTGCACGCTGTGCGCTGCCATTACGACAGGCAATCTCGACCACGTTGAAAGAATTGAGCAGCGCGCATACTTCGTCGGGTTCCGCCTCTGAATAGGTCTTTCGAAACGCAAACTGATGCCCGCCTGCCCAGACCTCCAGCGCTGATTTTTTACCGATCAGGGCCCCATCGATGTTGGTAATCAGGTTGCCGAAGTGATCAACAACAACCACCTGCCCCTGGACCTGGCCTGCCGACATGATGACCGGTGGCAGTCCACCTGCAACCGGCGCGTGCGCCACCTCTCCTGCCTGTTCAGTTTCGAGCCGGCCGGTGACGAGTGCGGCGGCGAGTGGCGCGATGACATCGCGACCGTGAAACGTGGCGCTGCGATCTGGCAGGGCAAAGCGCTCCTGGACCTCAGTTGATACAAGCACGGCGCGCGCTTCGGGCAATGTCAGAAACGGAGTGAGCAGGCCATTGTCGGGCGCAAGCAGACAGTGCCCGGCCGCCGTAACCAGCAACAGACCGCGCGCGCCGCCGACGCCCGGGTCGACAACGGCTACATGCACGGTTCCGGGCGGAAAATAATTGAAACTCCTGCTGAGCCAGAACCCCGCTGCGTCCACATCCTGCGGCGGGATGTCATGACATAGGTCAACCACCCGTGCAGCAGGTGCGAGGCTGGCGATAACCCCCTTCATGCAGCCTACAAACGGATCCTGCAGACCGAAGTCGCTGATAAGCGTGACCAGGCCATCGGGCAACAACGCCATACAGCATCGCCCCCTTGCGACCGTCGGCGGATCTATTGCCACACACCAATGACTGCGCCCATCAGCACGAAAGTAAGCACGTTGTAGCCGGCATTCACCAGCCAGAGGGTGAGCGTGCGCCTTTCGAACAGGTAATTCGTACCGAAAGAAGTCGCGACCCACCCCAGGCCGACAATAAGGCCCCAGTGGAGGCCAGCGCCCAGCGAGCGCTGGTGCCCGATAACCACCGCAAGCAGCGTGGCGGCGATGAATGTCATGACAAACGCGCCGCCATAGATCCTGGCTGGGTGACCTTGCCGCGTGTCCTGCTCGGTGAGTCCGGCGCCTTTCAGCCACGCTTTAAAGAACATTACCGGTGAATACCACAGCCCCCCGACCACGAATGCGAGGATGCTTGCGACGGTAACGGCCAGAAAATTTACATCGGCAAACAACTCAGAAAAACTCATGACCAATCTCCCTCACTATTCTGAGAGCCGGCGTCTGGTTGCAGTCCGGCCATGGGGATAAGTTTAGATCATGGCAGATCAGTCTGTCGCAGCAGGATGTTCCGCGGTCGCAGGTGCCGGCAGTCCCTGAACCCACTTCAGTTCCGCGCGAGAGATGCGCTTGTCGCCTTTCATCAACTCTATTTTTACCGGCAGGTAGCCAAGTGCAGGCGCACACCACAGAATCATGCTGCGGCTCGAACCATCTGAGTCGCGCACGAGCTTGACTGTTTCAAAGCGGCCATGCGGCACTTCGACAGTCTCACTGCCGGCATTGGTAATATTGAAAGACTTCACCTGCCCGCGATCGAACAAGGTGTAGCTCTCGGGCAGCGCGTCATTGCGGAGATCAGCCATAATCGCCAGATAGAGGGCCGCTCTGTTGAGCATGCCGGGCTGCAATGTTCCGCTTACCTCGGCACCGCGCTCCACGCCAGTCACCTCGCCCGCCGCCCAGTCGTACTGGTAATTGGCATCATGATCGTCGCTGATTGTGTCGAGCAAAACATAGTCGAGCGGCACGACGGTATTGCCTTCAAAACGGACGTGACTCCGCTCATCGATCTCCCCGCGCGCAATCACCCTTACCAGGCCGCGCGGCCGAGTCAGGGTCGCGAACAGATACTTGCCGTCCTCCAATGCCGCCAGAGACATGGACAGCTCACCGCTGGCGATGCTGGCGCGCACTTTGTATGAGGCCTGGAACTCCGGAATCACTCCGTCGCTGGCTGCGAGAGCACCGGATGCAATCAGCCCCACTACGGCAACACCAGGCAGCAGCCTTCTCGCCAGGCGTTGTCTCACTGTTGATTCACTATTCACGTTAAAACCCCTGAGGCACTGATTCTGTTAGACAGCGGTTGGCGAGCGAGTTTCGCAGGCCCCGGACACCGATAAAACGATACTATCAGTTCGCGCCCTGTCAGGTCGGCCTGAGCCCGCCCGCAGCGCAGCCAGCGCACAACGCCAGGGCCTGCTATAAGGCAGCGCAAGGCACTTTTGCGGGGCCTCGCCATTGCAGCCGATGAGATTGCCCGGGGGCGGACGCTTATACCGGCAGGGATAGCTCAGGATCAGCACAAATGAAAGGCTATAGCCCTCGCAGGAGGAGCTGCCGCGCGGCAAAAAAATCCCACATCCCTGTGGGCAATTATCCAACATTCCTGCCAGTAACCCCGCAGAGGGCGGACTCGGGGAAACCAGAACGGTTGGTAAACCATGTGGGCCCGGCGTCTGCCTTTTTAACTGCAGAGAAATTTCCCGGACCGCAAGGCCGCCTTCACCAGATCAGCTCTGGCAAGGCGCTGACCCGTGCACCGATACAATTCGGTACAGCAGGCTTCTTGCACGACGCCACAGAGTCTAAGCAAATAAAGAGTTCGGCGCGGTGAACAAATGTTGCGCCAGAATGCGTGCCCCTGAATGGGAGCGCTAGCGGGCGTCTTTTATGTGACGGCGCCAGACCTCGACAGGGTCCCACTCTCGCGTAGTAGCGGCTTGTTCGCCGCCGGCTGACGCTGCGCTGTGCGGCTTGTGCAGGCGT
>CAVWXZ010000021.1:0-75704 GCA_963759075.1 uncultured Gammaproteobacteria bacterium | reverse complement strand
ACCATCCGGCACCCTTGACCAGCTTGCCGGGGAAAATACCACAGGTGCCCCAGTCTTCTCCTGCTTTAGCCTGGTAAAGGCTGCAGTTATGGCAGAACTGCGCGGCGCCGGCGTCACCTGTGCGTTTGGGGAATTTGCTCGTATCCACTTTCGTCGCATCATGCACATAGCCGAGCGCCATCGCCGTCGGATCATCCTCTGAGAGCTGCGGCATTTCGCCTGCATGGGCACGCCCGATCAAACCGCGTCCTGCGACCGGTGCAAGCACCGCTGCTGCGAGAGCTGTGCCTAGAAAACGCCTGCGAGTCAGTTTGCCTTTGTCACTCATTACCTGTCTCCTCCGAGAAATCAGCCATCAATATAAACGTCCACAAACCAATAGTATCAATCCTTGCTATCCCTGGCTGCAGATCTGTTCAGCAAGATACCAGATTTTACCTTTTGGTATGGCCCCCCGTACAACTGTCCCGGACAGCCCGGGCGCCCCGGGAAACGCACTGTAGCCGGTGGCGCCGTTGCCGGGATGCCCTGCCCCGGCCAGCATCGCCACGACGCAATTACCCTGCCCGGCCGGTCACTTCACACCCCAGTTGCTACCGGGCACTTAACCGGCGCCGGGCCAGACACTTCATTGCTGATAACCCGAACAGGGAGGTCTGAGCGCCGCAGCTGAGGCCGGCCTGGCAGTGTCGCAGCGGCCGCCTCATCTGCTAAACTCCGCGGCGTTGTGGTCACCGGATTCAGGCAACTGACTTCTGTCGGCAACGGATTTCGCCAGACTGGCGGGACACCACTTTGCAGCCTGTAGGCTTGCCTGCCGAGCGGTGAGATTTTCGAGCAAGCCGGACTTTAGAGAGAATTATGAATATCTATGTAGGAAACCTCCCGTACAGCGTTACTGAAGACGATCTCCGTACTGCCTTCGCGGCATTCGGCGAAGTCTCAAGCGCCAGCGTAATTACCGACAAGTTCACCGGCCAGTCCAAGGGATTCGGCTTTGTGGAAATGTCAGATAATTCAGCCGCAGACTCCGCGATCAAGTCGTTGAACGACAGTGATCTGGGGGGACGCAAAATAAAAGTAAACGAGGCCCGCCCGCGCACGGAGCGCCCGGCTCGCCCGCGCTACTGATCCGGACTGCTACGCGGCCTCACAGGCCGGAAAGCCAGACAAACGGGGACCGCAATGGTCCCCGTTTTTTTATGGCTTGCGGAAGCGCATCGTGAATTTGTCAGCGCGGGACCATCGATGCGCGTCCAGCCGCTTGCTTCGAGCACCTGATAAATATCATGGCAGGCCATGATCATGAGCACTGCGTCAGATGTCTCCGGTGGCAGATCGAGCTTGTTGTTTTCGGCCCTCGCCTGCCGCATCCCGGCCTGTGCCTTTCACGCAGTTAAACTGCGGGTGGTCCGGTAATTCACGTTTCTGTCGGCGAGGTAGCGGAGCACGTCCTTGAGGTGATCACCGGCCGCACCGAGCTGCTCCGGTGCCGATACGCCGGGGGCCACATAGGCACCGCTCAACAGCAGCTCGGCGACTGCGGTACAGGCATAGCCCGTTGTTCTCGCCATCGAACTGGTTTTCGTCACGCTGTCATACTCGTCATAGAGGTCATAGACATAGCGCACTGATTCGCCCGCCTCTTCACCCTCTATCGTGACACGCATAATGGTGAATTCGGGCTCCTCGCTGCCAAGTTGCCATGCGTCCATCAGGATTGCAGCCGAGCAATCCAGCGGCCTGACCGTGCACCCATCTACCGTGATTGCCTGTTCGGCAAAAAAGCCACCCGCCTGCAGTGCAGCCATCAGATCGCGATGGCCCGGATAGCGCAGCGTTTTTTCCTTCATGTCCGGCACATGCTTCATAGTCGTTATAAGGGACCGCAAACCATCGGTATTGAAAGACTCCAGTGTCCCGACCTCCGGGAATTCGACCAGCTCCGGCTCCGAGAGGGCAGGCAGCGTCACGACCCGGCCCTTATCCACGTAGCGCGCCGGACGCGTGTATTCCTCGATCACATCGATGGGACTGAATGGCGCCTTGTATTCGAACGGATAGCTGCGCCGCCTGGGCAGACCGCCCACCAGACACTCGAAGCGAGAGATTTTCATGTGCTGGTCATGATGACCAAAAATCAGGTTGTCCATCCCCGGGGCGACGCCCATATCCACCACCGCCGTGACGCCCTTGTCCCGGGCCAGGGCGTCCAGTGCCAACGCGTCCTCCGGCATAAAAGAGATATCCACCACCGCTTTGTCAGCGGCCAATACGGCACGCAGTGTCTGCAGGCCCATGAAACCCGGCACCGCACAGATGACCAGGTCACAGTCGCGGACCAGTTGCGCTATGCGCCCGGGCTCAGCAAGATCCGTCGTCTCCGTCGCAATGCCCTGCGCAGCAAGCATTGCCAGTGCCCCGGGGTCCCGGTCAAACGAGGTCACCTCGTGCCGCGCAGCCAGGTCCCGCGCGATAGCCCGTCCGACCATACCCGCACCCAATACGCCTATCCTGCTCATCAATCCTCCAACCGGACGGCCAATGGCTGCTCACTTGTTATGCTGATTCTCCGCGTCCGGCTGTCAGTTTAACCGGTCTGCGCCGGTCGGGCGACGGCACCCTGGCACGCATAGAGCAGGGGCCGGCAGGCGCCGGCCCCTGCACAGGCTGAGGCCTGAAAATGCCCGTTTAATGGCGGTATCTGCGAACCGTCGCCGTCGGCTGCAGGCGCTGATAGCCCGCCACGCCGTAACCCCCCTGTGACCGGCTCAATGCCAGACGGCCGCGCGACCAAAGCTGATTTTCCACCCGGAAAAGCGCCAGTCCTGCCTTGCGCACTCCCTTGCGCAGCTTGCGCGCCTTGCCGCGCACCGGAACATGCTGGAACGCCCGGTCCATGTCGTAGTACGCCCGCTCCAGCTGAACCAGCATCAGGCCGAGCCGCGGAGACCGGGGAGCGTAGTTTGCCCGGCGAAAAAACCGGTCACTCAATAGCGCGAATTGCCCGACTTCGGTTTTGATACGCCGGTTCACACGCAGGCGTGCAGCATCTCTTTGCAACTGACCTGCGCTGACCTTGAGTTCATAGGCCGCCCTTTGCAGTGGCGTGTTATTGGCAGCGCTGGCAATCGCCGGCACAAACAATAAAGGCAAAAGCAATAATAATTTACGCATGGCTCGGTTCCTTTGTTTATCAACCCGCAGCCAGCTTATGGTTGCCGGACTTAACCAGCGCTGAATTTTGACTGAACCGCGCCTGAACCGGACGCTGCGCCGCACTCGACCCGCAGGCGCATTTCGATACCACGCGGGCCCTGACAAGCAGCTACGAAGTTTCTTCCTCATCCTGCTGCCGGTCGCACCAGCCGGCGCCCCTGTTCATGCCTGCGCAACAATGCCATGCGCTGACTGTTGACGGCCTCAGCCATTAGTATTATTATGATATCATTCTGATACACATTTAGGAGACGCTGATGATCCGCGAAATTCCCCGCAAGGTTATGTCCGGATATCCGATGCTGATCGTCATTCCGGCCCTGCTGGCGCTGCTTGTTTACACAACAATTGCATCTGCCCAGTCTGGATCAACTGTCGGAATAATTTCTTCGCTGATTGCTGCAGCCACGGTTCTGGTTCTCTGCGGCGGCTGGTTCATGGTGCATCCCAACCAGGCCAAGGTGCTGCAGTTGTTCGGCAAATATGCCGGGACTGCACGCGAACCCGGGCTGCGCTGGGCCAATCCGTTTTTCAGCAAAAAAGCAGTGTCCACACGCATCAGAAACTTCGAGAGCGGCCAGCTGAAGGTCAACGACTCCTACGGCAGCCCGATTGAAATCGCCACCGTGGTGGTATGGAAGGTGGTAGACACCGCCGAGGCCGTATTCGAAGTTGACGATTACGAAGAGTTTATCCACATCCAGAGTGAGGCCGCCCTCCGTAACCTGACGACGACCTATCCCTATGAGCCGCACGAGAATGAAACTGTCGCGCTGCGCAGCCATCCGCTTGAGATCGCCGACGCCCTGCGCGGGGAAATTCAGGAGCGCCTCGAAAAAGCGGGCATAGAAGTCATCGAGGCCCGCATCAGCCATCTGGCCTATGCTCAGGAAATTGCCAATGCCATGCTGCGCCGCCAGCAGGCCTCAGCCATCATTGCGGCGCGCACCCAGATCGTCAAAGGCGCCGTCAGCATGGTGCAGATGGCGCTTGCTGAGCTCAAGAAGGAAAACGTCATCGATCTGGACGACGAACGCAAAGCCAATATGGTCAGCAATCTGTTGGTCGTGCTGTGCGGAGAAGAAAACGCTCAGCCGGTTGTCAACACGGGAACGTTGTACTCCTGATTCACATGAACAGGCCCGGCCGCGATCGTGGCCGGGCCGTTTTCACAGATAAACCATGAGCAAACGCAAAGCATTTGCCCTTCGCATTAATGAGGACATACTCGCCGCGATGCAGCGCTGGGCAAACGAGGACCTGCGCAGTTTAAACGGACAAATCGAATATGTACTTCGTGAGGTGCTCCGCAAGGAAGGTCGCCTGAAGCGTGAAAAGTGATCGCCAGCCTGCAAGCACAGCCGCGGGCGGGCGCTCGACCTGCCAACCAGGAGCATTCGCGTGCTTGAGCTGATTCAGGACCCGATATTCCTGGCAACCGCCGCGCTGGCCGTCATGATTGTCGCCATCGGCAAAGGCGGCTTCGCCGGCGGACCGGTGCTGATCGGCGTGCCACTCATGTCCCTGGCGATCGATCCCCTGCGTGCCGCCGCCATCCTGCTGCCCATCCTTCTGTTGATGGACGCCTTTGCGGTTCGGGCCTGGTGGAAACGGTGGAATGTTGCGCAGCTCAGGGTACTGCTGCCCGGCGCCGTGCTTGGAACACTGCTTGGCTGGCTGACGTTCCGCTATCTGTCCGCCGACGGGCTGCGCGTTCTCGTCGGCCTGCTCGCCGCGGTTTTCTCATTGCACTGGTTCGCGTTTCGCAATCCGGGGAAACAATCAGCCAGGCCGCGCTCGTGGCAGGGCGTATTCTGGGGTTCGGCTGCGGCGTTCACGAGTTTCGCGGTCCACGCTGGCAGTCCGCCGCTACAGGTATACCTGCTCAGGCAAAGACCCTCCAAGAGCTCCTTTCAGGCGACCACCGTCGCTTTTTTCTTCGTCGTGAACTGGCTCAAACTGGGGCCCTACGCGTTACTCGGACAGCTGGATTTTTCCAATCTCTCAGTGTCCCTGGCGCTCGCGCCCCTGGCACCCATCGGCGTCATACTCGGCACCTGGCTGCACAACAAGGTCAACGAAAATGCCTTTTTTACGTTTACCTACGCGGTGCTGTTGGTTATCGGCCTCCGGCTGATCTATGTCGGCCTGACCTGAAGCTCGGCCCACCGCCTTTCAGCTGACATCAGCTGCGACAGGCCTGGTCACGAGTCTTGCTGAGCCGTGGCCTGGGCATGTTCCTCGACCGCTCTCCACACGCGCATCAGATTCTCACCCAGAATCAGCCGTATATCCTTTTCGGAATAGCCGCGCTGCCGCAGCCCGGTTACAAGGTTCGGGTACTCGGAGACGTCCTTGAGGCCCACGGGCAGAGAGTCACCAACGCCATCAAAATCTGAACCGATGCCGACGTATTCAACGCCGGCCACCCGAACGACATGATCGATGTGATCGAGCACGTCACTCAGGTCGGCGAATGGATAGGGGCTGGCCTCGCGATAGCGCCTGTCCCAGTTTTTGATTTCCTCGCCCTCATCATCCCAACCGCTCTCTGCCAGCAGGGTGCCTTGCTCTGCATAGAAGGCTTTGCTCCAGGCGTTGGCCTCGGCGGTGAGGAAAGCCGAACCGAAGTTAATCTGGATAACGCCACCGTTGGCGGCCAGCGCCTCGATCATTTCGTCACTCATGTTGCGCTCGAAGCCCGGTGTAAAGTGCCTCGCAGATGAGTGCGAGGCGATGAGCGGCGCATCGGTTACATCAAGGACAGCGTAGAAAGCGGCGTCTGAAACGTGTGAGACATCGACCATGATCCCTAGCCGGTTCATCTCCCGCACGACCTGCTCACCGAAAGGGCTCAGTCCACCCCACGGTCGATTCTCGTCGTACGAAGAATCGCAGATCAGGTTGGCTTTCGAATGAGTAAGTGTGATGTAACGGATGCCCCTTGAATAGAAGTGGGCCACGTTGCCAAGGTCATCCTCGATTCCGGCGCCGTTCTCCATACCCAGTGCCAGGCCGACCTTGTCGGCAGCTGCGGCGACACGCGCCTCGGCCGTGCCGGTCACCACGCTGAATGCCTCAGGATGATCAGCGGCTAACTTTTCCATCATGTCGATCAGGACGTCCGCATGTTCCCGGGCGCCGCCTTCTTCCTGGTAACCGGCGGGCACATAAATCGACATGAAGGCCACGTCGAGTCCACCGGCCTTCGCCCGCGGCCAGTCGAAGTCTCCTGATTCAGTCGCACGGGACACATCCTGATATTTATCGAACAGCCGGTACGGTACGTCGATATGGGTATCAACAATGAGCAACTCGCCCTTGGTAGCATGACCTGCTGCCGGCGCGGCAGCCGGCACCTGGTCGCCGCCGCAGGCCGTCGTAATTACAATCAGGCACAGAGTACACAGGGACTTGAATCGCATGACGCTCGCTCCATTGGGGTTCGCAGGCCATTGTATTGGTTTTGCCACCGCGCGTGGACATGTGTACGCGAACTGCACCGGCAAACACGACCTGGAACAAACATCATGCTGCGCATCCCGGGCCCGTGCCACAGGAATTGCCCAGGGTATTTATGCTACCTTATCAAGCACGAGACTGAAGGCCTGCAACAGACGCAGGCAGTCTGCTGGTGGGGGCAAATGAGAAAGCCGCAGATACCCGCGAACGAAGAACAGCGCCTGGCAGCGCTCGGCGTGCTGGGTATGCTTTATTCCCCGTCGGAAGAGCGCTTCGATCGGATCACCAGGCTGGCCCGCAAGGTGTTCGATGTGCCGATCGCGCTGGTGTCCCTGGTCGCCGAGGATTGCCAGTGGTTTAAGTCCGCCCAGGGACTGACGGCCGACCAGACTTCACGGGAAATCTCATTCTGCGGCCATGCCATTCTCATGGATGAAGCAATGGTCGTGCCGGATGCACTGACCGACGAACGATTTGCCGATAACCCGCTGGTTACGGGCCCGCCATTTCTGCGCTTTTACGCCGGCCACCCGGTGGAATACCAGGGCAAAAAGCTGGGCACCCTGTGCCTGATCGACCACGCGCCACGCACTTTCAGCGCCGACGAGCGCGAAGACCTCAGGAGCATGGCACTGTGGGTACAAAATGAAATCAGTGTGACAGCACTCAGCGAAGCGCAGGTCGAGTTGCTCATTGAGCTGGGTGCAGCGAAGCGGCAGAGCATGATCGACCCGCTGACCAGGACCTGGAACCGGCATGGCATCGAAGAGCTGCTGGCTAAAGAACTGGCCCGCGCCAGGCGGGAGCAGTCATCCGTGTGCATCATGCTGGTGGATATCGACGACTTCAGTCGCGTCACTGGCGCACACAGTCAGGCGATTGCCGATGCGGTGCTGATGGAAACTGCGCAGAGGATACGCACGGCGATAAGACCCCAGGATCTCATTGGCAGGCTGGAGGGCGATCGTTTCCTGCTCTTTCTGGGCGATTGCTTTACGAATCGCGCGGCGGGTATCGCTCAGCGCATTCTGACCTGCGTCAATGAAACACCCGTCGACGCGGCGGACCAGGCGGTAACTATCTCTATCAGCGTGGGCGCCGCCTGCGTGGCCAGCGCCGAGCACACCGATGTTCAAGCGCTTACGGCTTTGGCCCGGGCGGCTTTAAATGAGGCACGCCAGGAGGGCGGCAAGCGGGCGCGGGTTCGCACTCTGACGCAAGACAAGCCGCCAACACCCTGATTCAGGCGCGCGCGCTCACCTTGCCAGTATTCTATCCTGAGTCTTTTTCGCGACCAAAAATCAGACTGCAGCAGGTCACACCACCCTCTGCCTTGGCGAATTCTGATATATCGACCAACCTCAGGCGGAAATTTCTGCGCTCGAGCTTCTGTGCGGTTTCCGGAAACGCACGCGGATAGACCAGTTCACCGTTCACGGCCAGCGCGTTGGCGCCTGCCGGCTCCGACGGATCAACTTCAATACATTCGTAGCCTTCGAAATGCGACTGACCGACCCATTGCGAATTGATCAGCAGCGTTTGTTCTGCGATCCATGTCACAGCGGATTTCAGATGCAGACAGCCCGAGAACGGAACGGCAATCACGCGGTAGTCATAGGGCATCAGCAAGCGGCGCAGCTGAGCCACCCCCTCCGCATTGCTGCGGTACCCGGCGCCTACATAAAGCGTCCGGCCCGCCCGCACTACGTCCCCGCCATCTAGCGTTCCGGGCGCCTCGATATAAAGCAGGGGTCGATGGGTGCCAAGAGCGCCGGCAACCGACCTGACCTCGCCACGCCTGGATTCCGCGCCAGGCCGCGTCATGACCGCCGCTTCATCAAGAATGACAGCTGCGTCCTCAACGAATACAGAATCGGGAAGCGCCGGCTCGCAGGGTAAGCGAATGATGTCGCAGCCAGCACCGACCAGCTGCATTTCGTACTGACGATGCTGCTGATCCGCGCGCTCAAGATCAATCACCTCACGCGCGATGTGCGTAAGCTCGCAATGACTCATCGCCGGACTGACTGTTCTGGTAATTGCAACCAGCAAATCGCCGCTCCTCTATTGCGCTGTCGCGGCGCGTCTTCCTGACACCGCAGCAAAAATTCATCTGCCGGTATATATATACACCGCTTGCTCCTCGCAGCGAAAGCAGCGCGGTGGCAGCTGCTCCCTGTACAAAATATGTACAGCCGTAGCAGGGACACGTTGTCCTCGGCGCCCCCTCAGATCGTTGCCTTTTGGTTGCGAGGGCAGGCCCGCCAGCTCTGCGACGGCTCCCGACAAGCTGCCACGAGCAATGGGCCGGACTG
Organism: uncultured Gammaproteobacteria bacterium; assembly: GCA_963759075.1. Classification (GTDB taxonomy): domain Bacteria; phylum Pseudomonadota; class Gammaproteobacteria; order Steroidobacterales; family JABDLF01; genus JABDLF01. The sequence goes on along the minus strand of CAVWXZ010000021.1, from coordinate 66,708 downwards.
GCGAATGCCTTCAGCCATTTGGCTGAAGCAGGTCACTGGCCTGAGTAGAAACCCCTGTCTGGTCTGGGTGTTCTCCCGGATATCACGCTCACTGCCTCTCGCGTAACTTTCCCATCCAAGGGGGGAAAGACGTGGGGGCATACCCGTCCTGACCACGCTAAAGCCTGAGCTGGCTTTCTCCCGTCACTGATAATTACTTGACCGGAGACAGAACATGAAGCACAGGAAACCCAATTGGCTGCAGTTGAGCGCGCTCGCTGCCGCAATGGCTTTGCCAGGCGCGGGCATGGCCGCCACCTTCTCCGCCGACTTCTTCTCAGCCAAGGGCTGGGTTGAGCCCGGCCAGGAGTATCCCTTTACCATCAGTTATGACGCCGAAGGCAGCGCAGCCGAAGGCACCATTAACGTCACACTGCCGCCGGAAGCCACCTTTGTTTCCGCGAGCGTTGCGCCCGCCAACGTCGCAGGTCAGACACTGACCTTTGAGCTTGGCGCTAACCACGGTGCCAACAAGATCATCGTCACTGCCCGCGCTTCCAGCCTGACTGAAGACCCCACCATCATGTGGAAGAACCTGTCCGCACAGGCCAGCTACACAGTGGGAACAGAATCACTGTCGGCCGCGACCCTTGGCCCCAAAGTCACTACCCTGGAATCCGCACGCTACGGCAAGCGCCCGTTCCCGCTGGTGATGGTTGAGTACCAGGACATCCACCACTGCACCGGTGCCGACGAACGCGGCGGCCAGCCCGACCCCTTCCTCGAGTGCACCGCCAATCACAGCGCAGAAGCACTGGACGAGGCCGTTAACTCCCGTACCACGGGCCGCTCGCTCTGGCAGCTTTACCAGGACATGAGCTTCGGCCAGCTGTCTCCCGAAGGCCAGGTCGGACCGATAGTCGGTACGGCGGACACGGGTTACGGAGACTACCCTTACAAATTTTCAACCGGACTGGCGCCTAACGGCTTCTGCTCAGGCACAACCTTTGCCAATCCTGCGACCGGTGGCAAGGGCGCCCCTCTGGCTACAGCCGGCAATCGCATCGTTGACGGTTGGTACCGCCTGCCCGGCACCCAGGGCTACTACGGCTCTGATCGAACCGGCCATGGCCTGGTTGGTGCTGTAACGGGACAAGGCATCGTATTCGGGATTGATGATGGCTGTGGCCCGACTGCCAAGATCACCTATGACGCGGCCGCCATCGCCGACCCCGAGCTGGATTACAACGAGTTCGATACTGACAAGGACGGCGTCGTGGACTTCTTTAATGTCGCCTTCGCCGGCAAGGGTGGCAACGGTAATACCGGTTCCGGCACCAACAACGTCTGGCCGCACAAGTCAGATCTGCAGTACTACTTCACCGATGAAAACGGTGAGACCGGCTATGTCTCGAATGACCAGCTGAAGTCGCACACCGGCGAGCCAATGTACTGGACTGACAGCGGCCGCAAGACCATGACCACCACTGACACCGGCATCCCGGTAATGGTGCGGGTTGGACCCTACAACGTGAATCCGGAAGCGGCCATTGAGAAGATGTCCGTGATCGCCCACGAATACGGGCATTCCCTGGGCCTGCCTGACTTTTACAGCCTGGGCAACCGTGAGACCTTCGGCTCCTGGGAACTCATGGCTTCCGATCATAGCCAGTTCATGACGGTCTTCACGCGTCAGGACCTGGGCTGGATCGTGCCGCGTGACGCCGAGGATGGTAATTACACCCTGCGTGAGTCCAAGACGGACACCGGCGAGATTCACTGGAAGACCCCGAACGGCGACCCGTACACCCTGACCGGCCCGGGCATCCACAATGCCGATGCACTGAAGTTCTCACAGCCGACCATCAAGTTGATCGAGTCTGTACCCAGCGGCGTTCGCGCCTGGCATTCCGGCGCCGGCAACGACTTCACCTGCCCCAACGCGAGCACAAGTGGAACACACGTCGTCGACTTCTACATGCCTGAATTCGAACAGTACGCAGCGGGCACCAGCATGCAGCTGAGTTTTCAGTCTCTGTACGAGATCGAGTGGGACTGGGACTACGCTTTCCTGATGGTTTCCGACGACGGTGGCGTGTCCTGGACGGCGCTACCCAGCGCACGGCCCGAAGGCAAGACCACCATTACCTCAACCGAATACAATCCTAACGCCAACAACTGCCTGATCGATCTGGAAAACGGCATTACCGGTGTATCCGGTGTGACTAACCAGCTGGGTGAGACCGAGCGCGCACTTGATGAATACCCGGACGCGGAATGGATTACCGACCGCTTCGACCTGTCTGCCTACGCCGGCAATCAGGGCGGCATCATCATTCGCTTCGGCTATTTCACCGATGCAGCCCTGACCAAGCGTGGTTGGTTCATCGATGACATCGATGTCTCTGCCAATGGCAACTCCATTTACGCCAGCGACTTCGAAGGTAGCGAGGAAGAACACACTCGCATTTTCCCCAACAACTTCAGCCGTGTGAGCTCCTCGGCAGGCGTTGATGCCGACCATGCCTACTATGTGGAACTGCGCGACCGTCTGAGCTGGGATAGCGATGGCAAGGAGCAATCCGAGCGCGGCGCCCCAACCTGGAGCGGTGGCGTGGCCATTCTTTACACCGACGAGAGCCATGGTTACGGCAACACCGGTGTGGACAACCCCCCGGCACAGACCATCGTCGATTCGCAACCCAACCCGGGTGACGATGCGCCCAACCTGGATGACGCCGCCTATACCGGCGACGTCGGTCGTGATGAGTTCAACGGCTGCACCCACGTGGACAACTACGACACGCCCGACGGCTTCTGGAAGCTGCCCACAGGCGCACAGATGTTCATTAACGGCGTCTCTCTGGCAAGCGCAGGCGGGACTGGCTCAGCCTCTGTAGACGTCATCGCCGACCCGCAGTGCGACCTCAACACCGCCGGACCTTTGCTGAGCATGGGTGCAGGTTACGAGGATCCTGACACCAACGGCAGCTACCAGTTGACCTGGGAGCCGACCGAAGGCGCCAACGGCCCGAACCAGCTGCAGGAAGCCACCAACCTGGCAACCCTGATTGCCGACGACGCCGAAGACGGCATCGGTAACTGGACGGTGAGCAGTGAGGGCGGTCCGGTCGCAGTGGCCTGGGACAGCTTCCCGGGTCGCAGCAACAGCGGCGAGTTCGCCTTCTTCACGGTCGTGGATGACGACGCCCGCAATACGTCGAGCATCATGACCTGGAATCAGCCTGTCGCCATTCCGGCAACCGGACAGACTATTCTGTATTTCCACGATGGTTTCGCCGGTGAGCTGGATGACCAGGGCTTCGTGGAGGTGCTCGATGAAAGCACCAACAAGTGGGTGGAGCTGTATTCGACGGCCAACCCGTACCTGGCTGGCCTCGACGGCACCCCCCCGCAGCTTGACCCGCTGGGACAACGCCAGGTGGACCTGTCGGCGTTTGCCGGTCAGAACATCCAGCTGCGCTTCCGCTACTTTGTGGGCTCGTCGAACTACCTCGCCTATACGCCCATCGGCTGGTGGGTGGATGACGTGGGCATCGACACCGCCAACTGGACCGACCTCTCAGTCACCACGAATACGAGCTTCGTGCGCAGCGACCTGGAGGACGGTCACTACTACTATCGCGTGCGTTCCTCGCACAGCACAGGTGGTATCAACGTGCCCACCAACTGGAGCAATATCGTCGAAGCTGACGTGGCCCGCGAAAATCAGGCCCCGATTGCAGGCGACGATACTGCAAACACCGTGCAGGGCATGTCGGTGATCATCAACGTCCTGAGCAATGACAGTGATCCAGACCATGATCCGGTCTTTGTTCACAGCGTTGGCTCGCCAGCTAACGGGATGGCGTCTGACAACGGTGACGGCACCGTGACATACGCGCCGAATGCCGGCTTTACTGGTACTGACACTTTCACTTACACCATCACTGACCTCGAGGACGAGAGCGCCCCGGCAACCGTGACGGTTAATGTGTCGGCGCCAAACAACACTGATCCGAATGCTGTCGGTGATTCGGCGAACACGGACTACGAGACAGCAGTGATCATCGACGTGCTGAGCAATGACAGTGATCCTGACGGTGACACGGTTACCATCCAGAGCGTCGGCACCCCCGCTGACGGCACGGCGTCTGACAACGGTGACGGCACCGTTACCTATACGCCTGACGCCGGCTTCTCGGGCTCCGATGAGTTCACCTACACCATCACAGATGGCAGGGGTGGGAGCGACATGGCAACCGTCACGGTTATGGTGCGGCCGGCTGGCAACACCGATCCGAATGCTGTCAACGACACCGCCGAGACGGATCAAGACACTGCTGTAGTCATCGATGTACTCGCTAACGACAGCGATGCCGACGGCGACAGCCTCAGCGTGTCAAATGTCTCTCAGGGCGTTAACGGTTCGGTTGGTATCAACCCTGACAATACCGTGACCTACACGCCGGCAGCCGGCTACTCTGGCAGCGACAACTTCACCTACATGATCAGCGATGGTCATGGCGGCAGCGCGATGGCTTCGGTGGCAGTGTCGGTTCTTGCAGAAGGTGCCAACCACGCGCCCAAGGCCAAGGACGACAAGGTCAAAACACCGAAGAACACGCCGATCGCCATTTACGTCCTCAATAACGACAAGGACAAGGATGATGATGCGCTGTCGATCAGCGGCTACACCGAGGGTGAAAACGGCACAGTTCATCCCAGCGGTGACACGCTGATCTACTCACCCGGCCAGGACTTCGTTGGTAACGACGAATTCACCTACACCGTCTCGGACGGCCACGGTGGATTTGATACCGCCAAGGTGAAGGTCAAAGTGACGAAGAAGGACAAGGACGACGATGGCTCCAGCGATGACCAGAGCAGCGCCGACGATGGCAGCAGCGATGACCACTCGAGCGACGACGGTTCGAGCCGGGATGATGGCTGCTCCAAGGACGCCGACTGCGACGGCATCTCCGACGCCAGCGACGACGATGATGACAACGACGGCACCCTTGACGAGCAGGACCTCGATGACGACGGTGACGAAATTGAGGACAAGTACGACAGCAAGGGCTACGACGAAGTGCAGGGGCAGAGCTCTTCTGCACCGGCGCTTGGCTCAGTGTCTTACCCGCTGGAAGTCGCGCCTTCGACGGCATCGATATTCGTCACCGCCAAGGGTACGGGCAGTGAAATGCTGCAGCTTCAGATCACAGATTCCGCCGGGCTCCCGGTGGGCACTGCGGTCTCGGCGCTCGGCGAGCTGACCGCCTTCGCGGAAACTTTCCTGATCGGTACCTATACGATCACCATCACTAACCCAACCGCCATGGACATCGAGTTCGACTACGTGACAGTGCGTCAACAGTTCTGATTCGATAACTCCAGGGCAATCTGGAAGCAGGTAAGGCCGGGGGCGCAAGCTCCCGGCCTTTTCTTTTGCCGCTGCCGCCGTTCTCCGGTCTGCGCCGGGATTTTTTTGGTTTTGCGACAATCTGAGGGTAGCATCTCTCGCAACAGCCGCTGCGGCCAAACCAATCACCCGTCCCGCGAGGTCATCCGCTTATGTACAAACGACTTATTTCTCTGGCGATCATGCTGTTGTTGACCGCGAGCCAGCCGGCATTCTCGCAAGGAGATTCGGACTGGGTGGCCCAAAGCAACAAGAACGCACAAATGGTGCTGGACCTGCTGGCGAGCTTCGGGCCAGAAGGCGCTGCACGGCTTGGCGTCGAGGGTCTGGACGAGGAGATTTTTGACCTGAAGGCAGGGATTTACGAGCGCTCCCAGGCCGCAACCCGGAGCCTGGTCAGGGAACTGGAGAAACGCCTGGCCAAAGAGCAACACCCGATGGTTCGTCAGGACCTGCAAATACTCATCAAGTCCGGGCAGGATAATTTGCGCAGCGGCGAGCTGAACCGCGAGTACCTGCTGCCTTACTACAACATAACGCGCACCGTGTTTTTCGGCACGCGCAGCCTGCTTGACCCGCAGGTAGACAAGTCCCGTTACCCGGCCGCGGTGGTCCGGCTGCGCAAGTACGCAGGTATGGAGAAAGGCTATCAGCCCATCGTGGAGCTGGCGAAGGCGCGCACCAGAGAGCGTTTCAAGGTCAAAGGCCTGCAGGGGCCGTACAAAGGCGAAGTAGAGCAGGACCTGGAACGCGCCGGGACTTTTATTTCGGGCATGAAAGACCTGCTTGAAAACTCCGGCATCGAAGGCTGGGAAGAACCTTACGAAGTCGTCGCCGCACAGCTTAATGATTACAACGAATGGATCCGCGCTGAGATCCTGCCGCGCGCGCGGGATGATTTCCGCATGCCGCCCGTGCTCTATGAGGACGCACTGAAGAACTGGGGCGTGGATGCCTCCCCGGCCAGCCTGATCGAACAGGCCACCAAGGGATACATGGATATTCGCAATGAAATGCAGGCCATGGCTCCGCTCATTGCCAGGGAAAAAGGCTATGACACGACCGACTACCGGGAGGTGATCCGGCTGTTGAAAAAAGAGCGCATACCCGGCGATCAGTTACTCGATTACTACTATGCCCGCCTGGCGGATCTCGAGGCGATCATCCGTCGGGAACAGCTGCTGACGCTGCCCGAACGCAATGCGGGCATCCGAATTGCAAGCGCCGCCGAAACAGCAGCGCAACCCTCGGCACATCTCGATGTCCCCAGGCTGATTGGCAACACGGGCGAATTCCCGGAATTTGTCCTCCCCCAGCTCAGGCAGAACGAAGATGGTAGCTGGCAAGAAACGGACGACAACTTCAAGGCCGGCACCTGGACCCTGACGGCCCACGAGGCGCGGCCCGGGCATGAGCTGCAGTTCTCGGCCATGCTGGAAACCGGTGTCTCCATCACCCGGGCCATATTCGCGTTCAACAGTGCCAACGTTGAAGGCTGGGGGCTGTACGCAGAGGCCATTGCCAAGCCCTTTATGCCCCTCGATGCACAGATGATCTCGCTGCAATATCGATTGACCCGCGCGGCGCGGATGTTCCTGGATCCGATGCTGAATCTTGGCCTGATCACGCCTGAAGACGCGAAGCGCGTCCTTACCGAAGACGTGGTGCTGGGTGAGGGCTGGGCGCAGAACGAGATCGAACGTTACACCTATAGAAGTCCTGGCCAGGCTACGGCCTACTACTACGGATACAGCAAGATGCAGGCCCTGCGTACGCAAACCGAACTGGCTCTCAAAGACAAGTTCAGCCAGCAGGCTTTCCATGACTTCGTGCTGGCCCAGGGCTTGCTGCCGCCCGACGTACTCAAGGACGCCGTGCTGACCCGGTTTGTCCCGGCCCAGCTATAGCAGCCGATCCGGCGCCCATGTAAAAGGCCCGGCAAACCGGGCCTTTTCTCTACCTGCTTGCTACACTTTCAGGGTGACTCAGGCATAACGGGAGTAAGCGAATGAAGCTTTGGCAGCGACTGGTTGCGACCTTGCTGGCAATTATCCTGATGAGCTTTGTCATCACCGCGCTATGGCGCAACCTGTTTGATGCACAGTTGCCGTCTTATGTCGCTGGCATCGGAGGTGGCATGATCGGCGTATTGGTCTGGTCGTTCCTGCACAAGCACCGGCACCGAAAGAAACCTGTCGGCGGCGCGGAAAAGTAAAGCGTGAGCAAGATCTGGTCGCAAGCCATCTCAATGGCAGCGCAAACTCCGCCGGAGCGCAATCGCTACGTCGACCTGCTGCGTGCCGTTTCCATTACATTGGTCATCGTCGGGCACTGGCTCATTTCCACAGCTTACTTCGCCGACGGGCAGCTTGAACCCGGTCATATGCTCAGCATTCAGCCGTGGACGCGCTGGCTCACCTGGCTGTTCCAGGTCATGCCGGTGTTCTTTTTCGTCGGCGGTTACGCCAATGCAGTTTCCCTGGAAAGCGCACGGCGTCGCAACGTCAACTATGCAACCTGGCTGAATGCGCGGCTGAACAGGTTGATCGCACCGCTGCTCCTGCTGCTGCTGGCCTGGACCGTGCTCGCCATCCTGATGCGCCTGTTCGGCGTCAGTCGCGGTGTCATCCAGCTTGCCTCGCAGGCCTCATTGATTCCGATCTGGTTCCTGGCCATTTACATCATGATCGTGGTGCTGGCGCCAGCGACCTACCGGCTGTGGGAGCGATTCGGCTGGGCCAGCACTTTGGGGTTTGCTGCGCTCGCCATGGGCACCGATATGCTGTTCTTCTTGCAGGATTTGCGCTGGCCGGGCTGGGGCAACTATTTCTGGGTCTGGCTCGCGGTGCATCAGCTCGGCTATGCCTGGCGCGATGGCCGCACCGGCACGCCCCTGCAAATGTTTCTGCTCGGATCGATGGGCCTGGCGACGCTTGCGGCGCTGATCCTGCCGGGCCCCTACCCGCTTGCCATGGTGGGCTCACCGGACGGCGATATCAGCAACACGCTGCCGCCAAAGTTCACCCTGCTTGCCCTGGGTGTCGCCCAGTTCGGGTTCCTGCTGTCGCTGGAAACTCCGATGCGCCGCTGGCTGTCGCGAAGTGCGGCCTGGGCGGCCACCATTCTTGTTAACGGTATGATCATGACCGTCTATCTGTGGCACATGACAATTATGGTGGTGCTCGTGGCTTTGCTGTATCTGGCCGACGGTTTTGGCCTGGGATTGCCGCCAGGCAGTGAAATCTGGTGGTGGACGCGTCCGCTCTGGCTGGCCGTGCTGTTCTTGCTACTGCTGCCCGTCGCGCTGCTGCTGGCGCCGCTGGAGCGCCGCAAGGGGCCCGAGCAGACCTTATCGGCCCCGCGACTCATCTCTGGTGCACTGCTCGTTTGCCTGGGCCTGTCGCTGCTGGCGCTCTATGGCGTGGGCGGCGGGCCCTTCAAGGGTACAGATGTAGTATCACTTTCGCTGGTGCTGGCAGGGGCCCTGCTCGCGGGCCTGCTTGCTCGAACCGCCGCAGCAAAATAGGCGTTCTCGCCGGTTCACTTTTCGGGTACGGGCATGCCGCGACCGCACTGTTGTATCACCTGCTTCTGAAACTTGACGGGCGAATCAAGCACCGCATAAAAAGACTCGATGTAGCTCGCAGAGTCTTGCTGGACCGAGGGTGGTATCCAGTCGATACTTTTGATCAGGGCAAATATTTCCGGTCGCCTGTTCTGAAAATAGTCGGCGACTATTTGCTCATCAAAATCATCGCGGCAGTGACCCCGATAGATCCTCGTTCTGACTGAAGAAGTTCTGAACATCTTCGCAGGCGTCGCGTACTTCGCATTGACCAGACCGGAAAAGTCGAAATCGTAGGGTACCGCGAAGACCGGCCTCCCCTCTTGCTGCAGCAGCAGTATGTTGTGCCGGAATGCCGCCGACCAGTCGGTATTGCCTACCATAAACTGGAACAGATCCATGACGCCCATTTCGAAGCCGTCTGCCGAAACGGGAAGGAATACCTCGGGCTCCACTCTGCTCGCTTGCAGGCGCGCCGCAAGATCATCGAAGTGTTCGACAAAGAACGCATAGCGTTTGGCAATCACCGCAGACTTTTTCTCTTCGTTTATATAGGTGACCAATGCTGCCTGTACGCGCAGTGATTTTTCCGTCAGCAAATTGTAGATCCGGTAGGCCAGGTACTCGCGATAAATGTATCCCGAGTAGGAAGAGGCGCCCCTGCAATGCGTGACCAGAGGAAGGATCCTGCGCCCGGCAAACACTGTTCCCTCGGTATCTGCGTCAGAAACATCCACGAAAAGTTGCGGGAAATAGCAGGTCCTGTCGCGGGTTCTGAAGCCACCACGGGCCTTCAGTCGCACTGCCAGCGATCGCTGCACACCATTTTGATCCTGAAGCTCGATACGCCCGTCAAACCAGCGTTCAGTCGACCAGTTTCTGCGCATGAGTAGCTGGTCGAAATCGGCGACCAGGGTAACTGCCAGGGGTTGTTCTGAAAAAAGTAACGGCGAGGCCTGCTGGCCAGCCAGCGCAGCACAGCTGATGAGGGCTGCAAGCAGCAGTGAATACAGCCGCCCTGCAAATCTGCCAGAGCGCGTTGCCGCCATACTTAAATGAGTGTTGGTATCCATATCAAAGTTTAGGACATTTTTGCCCGGCTGGCTGGCCGGCCCGAATTGCCAGGACTTTGCCATTCGACTGGCAGGGAGAACAGCGCCCAGGTGTCTCTCGATCCCGCTGACGCCGGCTGCAGGTGACCACACTCCCCGCTCCGGGAGCGCCCGCGCAATCCGGTAAGCCAAACCGCTTCCTGCTGCGGAGAATCGCGGCAACGGTACCTGCCGGAGTCGCAAACTTGCGCCCCAAACCTGCACTCCATACTATGCTTGGCACCGCAGATAAGGAGTTTGCACATGCCCCTGAGGATCCTCCCGGCTCTATTTCTTGCCCTGTTCATGGTCGCCTGCGGGGACCAGGAGGCGCCGGCCGCACCCGAGACCGCCGGCGGGGTGCAAAAGATGAGCCCGGACGAAGCGAAGGAAACACTGCGTAGCGTCGTGGCGGACTACTTTGAGGACTTCGTCAGGCTGAACCCGATTTTTGCGACATCGATTGGCGATCATCGATTCGACGATCGCTTCCCAAACAGCATCGGACCAGCGCATCTCGAGAGAACGCTGGCCATGCAGCAAAAATACCTGGACAGGGCTAACCAGATCGATCTGACGGCCTTGTCTGAACAGGACCTGCTGACCCATACCATTTTTGTCCGGCAGCGCGAGAACGCGATTGAGGGCTTCAGATTTCCGGCCCACCTCATTCCGGTCAGTCAGTTCTTCAGCACCCCCAATTTTTTTGCCGTCATGGGCTCAGGGTCGAGCCTGCAATCCTTTAATACTGTCCGAGACTATGAGAACTGGCTGGGACGGATCAACGGGTTCGTCATTTGGGTGGACCAGGCTAAGGCCAATATGCGTGAAGGCATGGGTCGCAGAATCGTTCAGCCCCGGATCATCATGGAAAAAACCCTGCCGCAGCTGCAGGCACATATCACCGATGATCCGGAGGCAAGCGTTTTCTACCAGCCGATCCGCAATATGCCGGAAAGTTTCTCGGCAGCCGACCGACAGCGCCTGACCGAGTCCTACAAGAACGCAATCATGGGCAAGATTGTCCCGGCATACCAGGCGCTGCATGATTTTATCAAGCACGAATACATGGACGCGACACGGGAAACCGTCGGCCTGTCAGCGCTGCCCAACGGGGCCGCATGGTATGCGTACAACGTCAGGACCATCACGACAACAAACCTGACTCCGGATCAGATTCATCAGATCGGCCTGGATGAAGTTGCGCGCATACACGGTGAGATGCGCAAGGTGATGGCCGAGACCGGATTCGGCGGCAGTCTCCAGGCATTTTTCGAGTTCCTCAACTCTGACCCGAGGTTTTACTACGAGACGCGAGGGGCACTGATTGAAGGCTACCGTGCATTGCGCGATAACGTTCACGAGCGTGCGCTCACACTTTTCTACGGGCTGCCCGAAGCTGGCTACGAGATCCGGGCCGTCGAACCTTTCAGGGAAAAGTCGGCCTCCGGTGCTTCGTACCAGGCGGCCAGCCCGGATGGCAGCAGACCCGGCGTGTTTTATGTCAATGCCTATGACCTGTCAGCGCGCCCGAAATGGGCTATGGAGTCGCTGTTCTTGCATGAAGCGGTTCCGGGGCATCATTTCCAGATCTCGGTGCAAAGAGAGCTCGACACCTTGCCAGCATTCCGTCGTTTCGGCGGCTACACGGCCTATATAGAGGGCTGGGGCCTGTACGCCGAGTCGCTGGGCAAGGAAATGGGCGTCTACCAGGACCCATACCAGTATTACGGAGCGCTGCAGGCCGAGCTTTGGCGCGCGATCCGGCTGGTCGTGGACACGGGCCTCCATCACAAGCGCTGGACCCGGCAACAGGTGCTCGACTACATGTATGCCAACGCCGCAGTCAAAGAAGCGCGGGCAGTGTCCGAGACGGAGCGCTTTATTGCCATCCCCGGGCAAGCACTGGCTTACAAAGTGGGCCAGCTCAAGATTCGGGAACTCCGCCAGCGAGCCGAGCAGCAGCTGGGCAGGAAATTCGACGTTAAGGAATTCCATGCGCTGATTCTGAATGACGGCGCGCTGCCTTTGGATGTGCTTGAAGACAAGGTGAACAGCTACATCAAGCGCAAACAAGGCTGACGAACCCGCGTTTCCGGTCTGACTTAACGTCCGTTGTCATGATTCACTGATGGAGAAAACCATGTCTGTTCACTCATCTTTGCTCATCTTGATTCTGGCAGCACTGCTCAGCCCGTCACTGACCTATGCCGACGCGATGACTTCGCGGGTGGTTAACGACGGCAATCTGATACTGGAAGACATTCCGGAGATCCCCGCGGCAATCACTGCGGACCTGAACCGCTATCAGAATGTGCGTTCCGCCGGCTTTGTCGACTGGACAAAGAACGGAAACAGCATGTATGTGCGGACGCGTTTTGGTGACGTCAGTCAGTTACATCGGGTTGCCATGCCGGGCGGCGCACGCCGTCAGCTCACTTTTTTCGACGAGCCTGTCGGCAGCATTCAGCGGCGTCCGGGTAGCGATGAGCTGCTCTTCACGATGGATACAGGCGGCAGCGAATTCGCCCAGATCTTCCTGTTCGATCCTGCGAACGCGGAGTCCCGCATGCTGAGCGATGGCGAGTCCCGCAACGGGGCGATCCTGTGGAACCGCCAGGGCACTCAGTTTGCTTTCCAGAGCACCCGGCGCAACGGGCGCTCGAACGACGTCTGGACAATGGATCCGGCCGACCCGGCCAGCGCGCGCATGGTCCTGGAATCGCCGGATGGCACCTGGTGGGGACCAGTTGATTTCGACAGCACGGGCAAGCGCCTGCTTATTCAGAACTATGTCAGCGTTGCCGACTCGCGCATCTATTTGCTAGATCTTGAATCGGGCGATCTCCGGCCATTGGCAGGTGGCGGGGACAACCTCAGCGGCAATCTGGGGCTGGGGTTTGATGACACGAACAACGGCTTCTGGTTAGTCACAGACCGCGGCTCTGAATTCAGATCACTCGCATGGCAATCACTCAAGCCCGACGCAAAGCCCGTAGTCATCACCGCGGACATTCCCTGGGATATCGACGAGGGCAGCCTGAGTAACGACCGGCGCCGCCTCGTTTTCAGCGCCAATGAAGGTGGGCTTTCGCGCGTGTACCTGCTCGATACAAAATCACACAAGTACAGGGTGATCGATGGCATTCCCACCGGCCTTGCCGGCAACTTCGAATTCAGCCCCGACGATCGGCGTATCGGCATGACCCTGGATACAGCGAAATCACCAAGCGACAGTTTCGTGCTTGAGCTTGATAAGCGTGGCATGACAAATGGCGGGCCCGTCCGCTGGACCTTCAGCGAAGTGGGTGGACTCGACACCGAAACGTTCATTGAGCCGACGCTCATCACCTATAAGACCTTTGATGACAGATCAATTTCGGCGTGGCTGTATATGCCGCAAAGCAAGCCCCCCCATCCTGTGGTGATCTCGATTCACGGTGGCCCCGAGAGTCAGTCAAGACCGAGTTTCAGCAGCACCTACCAGATGTGGCTGGCCAAACTCGGCGTCGCCGTGTTGGTCCCAAACGTGCGTGGCTCGGCCGGTTACGGCAAGACCTTTCTGTCGCTGGACAACGGCTTCAAGAGAGAGGATTCCGTCAAGGACATCGGTGCGTTGCTCGACTGGATCACCTCGCGCCCGGAGCTGGACGCGGATCGGGTTGCTGTGTTCGGCGGCAGCTATGGCGGATATATGGTGCTGGCCAGCGCAGTCCACTACAGCGATCGGCTTAAAGCTGCCGTCGATATAGTTGGCATCAGCAATTTCGTTACCTTTCTCGAAAATACCCAGGACTATCGGCGGGACCTGCGGCGCGTAGAGTACGGCGATGAGCGTGATCCCGCTATGCGTGCTCACCTGGAGAAAATCAGCCCACTGAATAATGTTCAGGAGATTTCGATTCCGATGCTGATCGTGCAGGGTCAGAATGACCCGCGTGTGCCGGTGACTGAGGCAGAACAGATGGTGGCTGCTCTGCGCGACAAGGGTGACACTGTCTGGTACATGAATGCCCTCAATGAGGGTCATGGTTACCGCAAGAAAGAGAATCGGGATGTCTATCAGCAGGCCGTCGTCCTGTTTTTTCAGCAGCACCTGATCAACTGAGTCGTTCTGCTGCCGTGAAGATCAGACGGAGCGGGGTCGCGCTTGGCAGGGTCTCGCATGACGCAAAGGCACATCAGCTTACGATGAATTGGAGCCGGTAGCGCTTCTCCCTCCTGCTGGCGCTTTATGTCGGTTCGAAGCGCTCCCCGCTCCCTGTCCGCTTAGCGCGTAACTTAAGGGTTCTCCGCAAACGTTTTGTCGGTTAGCGACAGCAGCGACCAAGCCGCTCTGTAAGGCGGGCCGGCGGCGCGCTGCAGCGGCGTGTGAGTGGCCCGGAGCCAGGGATGGCGAGAGGGACACTCGCCGCTTCGAGGCGGACAGGACGTCCGCGGAGATTGAGCGGAGGCGCGCTGCGGGGTCGCCAGTTACTCGCAGCGCCGGGACGCAGACCATGCTTGAGCGTTCTTGTAGCTGGAGCCGGTAGCGCTTCTCCCTCCTGCTGGCGCTTTATGTCGGTTCGAAGCGCTCCCCGCTCCCTGTCCGCTTAGCGCGTAATTTAAGGGTTCTCCGCAAACGTTTTGTCGGTTAGCGACAGCAGCGACCAAGCCGCTCTGAAGGCGGGCCGGCGGCGCGCTGCAGCGGCGTGTGAGTGGCCCGGAGCCAGGGATGGCGAGAGGGACACTCGCCGCTTCGAGGCGGACAGGACGTCCGCGGAGATTGAGCGGAAGCAGAGTGGCAGCGGGATCGACTGGGTCGCGCGCGGGAAAGACAGAGTGGCAGCGGGATCGACTGGGTGGAGCGGGATCGACTGGGTGGAGCGGGATCGACTGGGTGGCGCGGGGTCGACGGGGTGGAGCGGGAATGACTGGAAGACTACGGGGCAAACGGGGCGGAAACGCAACGCTAATCAGCGACGGGTCTGCCGTCCTGCTTGTAGACAACGCCACCCTTCATAACGAAGTCCACGTGCTGCAGCAGATTGATGTGCTTCAGGACATCGCCGCGCACTGCAATGATATCGGCGTACTTCCCGGGCGTGACGGTGCCCCATCTGTCAGACACCTTCATCATCTTTGCCGGCCAGTAAGTGGCAGATCGGATGGCTTCCAGCGGCGGAATTCCCATTACATTCACCCACACATCCAGCTCATTCCAGGTGGACTGGCAATGAAATTTCATCGGGATGCCGCTGTCAGTACCAATCAGCAAGACGACGCCGGCCTCCCTGAGCTGATGAATCTTGCGGATCAAAGTGGGCTTGCGCTTCGGAGTCAGGTCGAAGTAAAGCAGCTCTTTCGGGCTGGCAATTGAGCGCCTGATATCGGCGATGGTTGATTCGCTGAGACCGCGGTGCCAGCAGTCGCTGTCGAGACCTTCGGGGTTGGCAATGACCTGGTCGTAGTTCCAGAGCCCTTCCACCGTGGGCGTCCAGTACAGCGGCCCTCCGCGTACTCGCCCGGTAGCGGTACGCTCTTTCAGCTGACGCATCACGTCTTCCGGGTATTCGGGCGCCGCCGCGAGCCCGGTATGCTCGAAATTGTCCACGCCGATGGTGAGCCCACGGCGGATTTCTTCCGGACGATGCGAGTGCGCCACGACGGGCAGGCCGCGCTTGTGCGCCTGGTCAACGACAGCTGCCGCTTCCTCGAAGGTCATTTCATCCTGATCGACCATCTTGATGACGTCGACGCCTGCGTCCGCCAGCCTGTCCACCTTGGCCCGCGCATCGCGCACCCCGTCAACGCCCCAGCGAAAAGCTTCGGTGCCCGGATAGGGCCTGTGCTGGACGAACGGGCCTGACACAAACAGGCGTGGCCCCGGTATTTTTCCCTCACTGATCTGACCGCGAATGAGCAGGGAATCCTGCAGCGGTGCGCCCAGATCGCGCGCGGTCGTCACACCGGCGAGCAACAACTGCTCTGCGGATGCCGGCATAATTTCCGATGCCAGCTTGTCTGCATAGGCCTTGTCCCAGTAGGCGTAGTCGGCATGCCCAGTGATCATCAGGTGTACATGCATGTCCCAGAGGCCCGGCAAGACGCTCATGCCCTCGGTTGATATGACAGCGTAATCCGCGGGCACGGGAAGGGCATCCACGGTGCCAACTGCTTCGATCACATCACCGTCGATCAGGATCACGCTGTTTGCGATGGGCGCGCCCAGCAGGCCATCGATGAGGCGGCCGCCCACCAGCGCCCGCTTGTCCGCCTGCGCGGTGACGGTCACTGACATCATCGCCATCGCGACCAATACGAAGCTGCACTTTCTAAATGACATCGTTCTCAAAACCTCGTGCTGAATGTCGGGCGGGCTTGCAATGGATCAGAGCGAGTCGAGCAGCGTCCGTGCTTGTGTGTACCTGGTGTATTCAGGGTCTGCGTCTTGCCAGATTTTCAGGGCCTCTTCGATGTGCCGGCGAGCTGTGACCCGATCGCCGCGCGCCAGGGCCAGCCGGGCCAGCTCCTGTCGCACGCTGCCCAGTGCGGGTGCGGTAGCCACCATCTCAAGCAACACCTGTTCCGCATCATCCAGCGCATCAAGATCGATGAGGAGCCTGGCCATTTCGACCTTGGCCTCGGAGTTAACCAGTGAATCGGAAAGCGTCTTTACGAAGGACTTCTCGAAACTCGCCACGGCCTGACGTATCAGCGTCAGCGCCTCATCGTTATTGCCGCTGAGCCGTTCCCCGTAGGCCCTGGCATACAGCACATAGGGCAGTAGCGCCTCGTTGCGGGTCGCCTCATAGAAACCGACGGCCTCTGCAAGCGCTTTCATGTAGGCGTCTTCATCGCCTGCCTCACCCTCGATACCAAGCAGGCCGAAGGCAAGATAGCCATCAAAGGGCGGCTGCATTTGCGCCTTCATTTCTGCGATGGATGCACGCGCCTCGTCAAAAAGCCCGAGCAGCGCCTGCGAGTTGGCCACCGCGCTGCCAATCTGGATGATCCGCAGCAAAGGCGGCAGAAAGGCCTTTGCTTCTTCGTCCATGGTGGACAGGGTTGCCAGGGTCGCCTGCAGGCGCCCCTGGACGTATTGTGCCTCGAATACGACATTCAGCGTTTGCACGCGCTGGGTCGGGGTCAGTTCACGCGCCAGCAGGGTCTCCAGCCGCGCCAGCGCGCCCTTTGCCGATCCCAGTCGTATTTCGAGATTGGCGAGCCCCAGCTCGGGCAGCAACGTGTCGGTGGCAAGAATGGCCGCGTCATCGTAAGCCTGGCGCGCCTCGTCATGGCGGCCCGCTGCCATATAGACCCGTGCGAGGCGCATGTAGGCGTCCGAATCATCCGGTCGTACGGCAATATACTCCCGGATCAGCGCAGCCGCCTCGTCAAACCGCCCGCGGCTCTGCTCTACCAGCGCCTGCGTCATGTAGATGTCGTAGGCCGCCGGGTTGAGCTCAAGCACCCTGCCCAGCACCTGCATCGCTTCGTCCTGCCTGTTGCCCTCAACCATGAGCACCTGCCCAAGGTATCGGTACGCCGCCGGGTTTTCGGGCTGCACCTCCGTCCACATTTGCAGCACGCGGATGCCGGCGCCCAGCTGTTGCTGAAACTGGTAACGGCTTGCGCGCAGTGTGAATTTTGAGGCAAGGGACAGCCGGTAGTCATGCGCCAGCGCCTTGTCAATGGTCACCACAGCATCCTGGGAAGCCCCGCTCAGGAACTGTAAAAAGCTAAGCTGCCTGTAAGCCTCAGCAAACGAGTCATCCGCTGCGATGGCCTGGTTCAGATCAGCCATTGCGCGCGGATAGTCGTTGTCCAGTTCGGCCGCGCGCAATGCCTCAACGTAAGCGCGCGCGGCCGCGATCGAGCTCGTCAGGTTATCGGAGACCCGATCGTTCTCACCGAGCTTCGCATCCTCGATATCCAGCGCCAACTGGATGCCCAGAGAGATTCTATCCGCCAGGTCCAGCCAGTCAGTGCCGCTGTCACTCAAACTGACAAGGATCGCACCCGAGCTGACATCGACCAGGTCAACCGCGACCTCCACGCCCTCGCCCGATTTCATGATTCTGCCACTGACCAGAGCTGTATTCAGTCGCCCGCGTGCAAGCTGGAGTTCCAGGGGACGTGGTATGCCCAGCAGATTCTCAAAGCCCTTATTACGCATCTCTTCCTTGAGATGGTCTGACTCGAAAGGCGTTGCCGTCCAGACCAGCGGCGTCTCGTGCGCAAGATCGTGAGAGACCATGACCGGGAGCCCGTAGGACAACCAGTCGAGATCAGGGTCGCCCGTCTGGTTCGCCCAGAAGAACACCGATAGCTTCCGCTGGAAGCCGGCCTTCGGTACTTCAAAGGTCTGTACAGTACCGGTCTCATCGACGACCTCTATGATCTCGGTGGCTTCAACGTTCGCCATCGGCCCGACAAAATAGATCACGGCGAATGCCGCAACGAGGAGGTTGGCGGGAATAAATGCCTTCTCAACCCGGGTCCATTGATCCCGCCCCGGCGCACCGTGGTACCAGGCAAGAACGAGTACCGTCGGAACCAGTGCCACCATGCCAACGAAAACGTAAGAAGTAAGTGTGACAGGAAGGCCAAAACGTGCGACAACCCAGTCGCCGATCTCAATCGCCATCCATGTCGCCGCAATATACAGGCCCAGGATCTGCGGGACCCTTCTGTGAAATAGCTCGCGTAACATGCCCCATGCCCTTTTCTTGCGAATGTCCCCCGGCGTCATTGCCAGGGAATGACCATCTTTATCGACGTCGATTCTACTTCAGCTGGTCAGCGTTCTCACGAACCAGACGCGTCGATAATTATTGGACAGACCCTAATCGTCGCGGCAAAGCCAACGGCAAACCGGATCTCAGAATTCCCAGCGAATACCAACCTCCGGAATCAGCGGCAGCCACTTGTCTTCCGCGCGCTCCAGGAACGGGCGATCCTGCGCGTCATAATCGATGTCATAGTCTACGCAGCAAGGATTAAAACGGTCTTGCAGATTACTGATTTCCGCATAAACCTGCAGCCGCGTATCACCAATATCGATCCAGCGGCTGGCCCGCACATCGGCACGCACATAGCTGCCCAGACGGTCGGCGTTGCGCGGTCCGAACCGTGCGACAAGCTCTGGTTCCGGCGTGCCATTGTCCTCAATTTCAAGACTGACGCTCGTGGTGGGCCAGCCCGAATGGTAATTCAGCGCCGCCGAAAACGTCCACTGGCGTGGCGTCCAGTTGACCCCTACCCCCGCGGCATGCCGCTGATCCCAGTACCGCGGAACGTCTCTGTCTGCGATTTCATCAAATACCTCGGACCATGAATACCGCGCCCAGCTGCGCAGGCTGCTGCGACTGTTGTAGCTCAAAAGCACCTCGATGCCTCTGGCTGTGGCCGATTCCGGCGCAACCCGCACACGGTCAGGCTCCAGCTCAGCCAGCAGTTCCAGATTGCTGAGAGAGTTTTCGTACCTGGGTCGCAAGTTACTCATCTGCTTGTTAAAGGCCTCGACACGCAATGCCACCTTCCTGTCCGGACGATAGTCCATCCCGAGAATGACATGATCCGACCGTTGTGCGCCCGAGTAACTGTCGACGCCATCTTCCACCTGAAGCTCGTGGATACCCTCGGCCTGAAAATAGCGACCGAGGCTCAGGCGGAAATCCGCCTGGTCGGAAAAGCGATACAAGAAACTCAGACGCGGGCTTAGCTGGCTGTCCGTGGGTTGCAGATAAGTCTGCTGGTCAAAGCGCAGTCCACTTTCCATGTACCAGCGTGAACCCAGTCTCCGACGCTGAGAAAAATAAAGACCGAAGCTATTGCCTTCCGAATCTGTCGCAACATCTACGAGCCTGGAATCAGGAACGCCTGCATAGGCGGCATAGATTCCATTGTATGTGGCCTCACCAAAATAATCATAGCGGGCATCATTTTGCCGCCAGTCGAAACCCCAGCGCGTAAAGACGTCCTGCGAAGTTTGCAGACTCCAGTCCTGCATCAAACCGAACACCCGAATCTGGCGACTATCCAGCACGGTGCCAACAATTTTTTCCGGGTCGTTGATAAGACCGCTTCGCTTATTGTCTATCTCGCCGTAAAAAGCCGTGGTGCTTGATTCCAGCGAGTCGCTCCACTGCGTGCGGACGCGTGCCCAGATATGCGAGTTGCGCGTGTTACTGGTCGCCGCGTTTTGCTCATCGGCCTGGTCCTCGGCCACGATCAGTACCCTGTCGGCCGCGACCAGTCCATTGAGCGAAACCGAGGTGCGGGGCGTCAGTTCATAGCCCAGATGGGCAAACACATCGTTGAACTCCGGCTTGCCCAGCTTAGCCTCCCTGAGCACCGTGCCCAGATTGCTGCGCCGCGCTGAGAGCAACCAGTCAGCACGATCAGACCTGAAGCGCCCGTTGGAGAAGATCGACGTATTCAATGCGCTCAATCCAATCGCATGTCGATGGCCGGGCTCCGCTGACACCGGATTCATCGCAATCACACCGCTCATGCGGCTGCCATATTGCGCAGGGAAACCGCCGGTATAAACTTCCACGCCCGAGATTGCGTACTGGTCCAGTGTGCTGAAAATATTCTGAAAGTCGCGGATATGAAAGGGGTCCAGCAGCTCGATACCATCAAACAGTATGGCGGTCTCGTCCCGATCGCCCCCGCGTACGAAACTCTGTGCGGAATAACCGGTGCTGGCGACACCAGGCAATTGATGAGCCACCCGAATCGGGTCTTCACGGTGACCTGGCGTCGCCTCAACCATTTCCTGGCTGAAGTAGGCGCTGCCGATGCCCATCGCATTCCTGAGATCATAGCGGCTCGCCGTGACGGTAATCGTCTCAAACGACGAGGCTTCGGCGACCAGCTCAAGTCGTATCGAAATGCGCCCGCCCGCTGGCACCTCGACATCGCTCTGCTGAGGCCGGTAGCCCGGCGCAACGGCAATAATTGTGCGCCTGCCAGTTGCCATTTCTGCAAACTGGAACGCCGCGTTGGGTAGCTCGCGCGCAGCACCAGGTTGCCCATCGACGCGCACACTGGCGTTCAGCAGCGGGGCGCCACTGGCCGCATCCCTGACGAGCACCAGCAGTGAGGCGGTACTCTCCGCCACTCTGGCAGATGGCGCATAAACAACATAGACATTGCCGTCAGCTTCATGCAGGCCCAGTGAATGTGCGGCGAGAATTTCTTCGAGCATGGGCACCAGATCACGCTGGACCGGCTCATTCGCAACGATCAGGTCGTCGCTCACCAGGTTGTCACTGTAAATGACGGGGAGGCCTTCGCCGCGCATACGCTCGATGACGTCGCCGATGCGCAGGCCCTGAACAGGCGGATCAGATTGAGCGGCCTTCGCGATACCGGTTGCAATGCCCAGCAAGCAAAGCACCAGAAGAGTGCTGTGGAAATAAAGCAATGACGGAGTGCGATGCGCGGCACGCGCCCACCTGCGCGACAGCGAAATTCTATTAAGTGGTGCTGGCTTTCCAGATCTCAAGTGGCCATCTGCCCTGCGCCCTCACAGGGCTCTGAGGAGTTCGCGATAATCGGTTACCCGCTCAGTATAACGCAGCGCGAAAGGCGCCTGCCCGGCGGCAGCGGGCCCGAGGCGCCCTCAGGGTCGGGGGACAATTACGATGATGTCATCCCGGAGTTTGTAGTCCAGCCGCGTAGTCAGCATCGTCTGCGACAAGCCGCGAATTGGATCAGTCAGAACAAGGTCACCATGCAGCACGGTTCTGCGGGCCGCGCTCTCCAGGTCCGCGTTTTCGAATGCCACCGTTCGGCCCGATTCCCGCGCTGCCCAGTTGATGACCGAATACAGGCTCTTCCCCTCAATGCTCAGCGGCGGCACCAGCCGCTCTACCCACTGCCATTGAGGTCCGTAGGCACCGTCATGGCTGAGCAGAGGCTCGCCGTGTTCCGACAGCAGAAGCGCCTGTCCTGGCCCTGCAATTCGGGGACCGAGCGCAGGGGAACTCACCTCTACCCGGCCGTCCCGCACATCAACCCGCAATTCGTCGGGTGTGAGCGCAACCAGGAACCGCGTGCCCAGGTGCCGCACCCGGCCCCTTGGGGTGTCGACAACAATTTCTCCCATGCCCGCCGACCTGTGGCCCGAATCCAGATAGAGCTTACCGCGTTCGAGTCTTACCACGCCGGCCTCGGCAAAGATCGCTCGAGTCCCCGAACCAACCCGCAGCTCACGCCCCGTGCCCAGTTCCAGCGTTGCGCCCCCGGCAAGCCCGGTCTCTATGGCGTCGCCACGCGCCAATACCAACGCCGGACCCGATGCAGACAACGCCACGTCGCCGGACGCCGTGGCCAGATTCGCCTGACCTGTTACGCGCGCGACCCGCACGCCTTCAAATGCCGGTGCACCGGGGCCCGACTTCGACATCAGCAGCAGGCCCGCAGCGACTGCCACCACCAGCGAGGCGGCCACCGCCACATACCTGAAGCTGCCGCGCACGGCACGTTCAGCCGTCGCGGTCTGCCATTGTGCGTGCACAGCTCTCCTGACACGCAGCTCCACATGCTCGGGAGGCGCAGGGCGCGGCTTCGCCAAAGCGAAGATAGACTCCAGCTCCCGATCGCCGAAACTGCCGCTTTGCTCTTGTTGATCAGTCATGGTTGATTACCCGTAAGCACTGCCGAACCCTGTCCCAACGCCCCGTAGGCCTCTCGGAAAGCCCGCTTGGCACGCGCGAGCAGCGAGTTGGTCGCATCGATACTCAGATTCAGACGGTCCGCAATTTCACTCGCCGAAAAACCGTACACATACTTCCACTCCAGGGCATCGCCGTACTGCACTGGCAGCTGATCCAGCGCCACCTGAATCAGACGCACGAGCTCGCTTCTTCTGTATTCGTGCTCGGGTCCCGCCTGTTCCGCCGTCGCCAGCGACTCGATCACTGCCCGGATTTCGGGTAGGTCCTCGCTCAGCACCTCATGCTTGGCGCGCGACGCGTTTCGGCGCGCATGGTCGATGATTTCGCGCCGACAGATCGTACAAAGCCAGGTGAACAGAGCCGCCTCGCCACGATAGCTGGCAAGGTTGCTGACAGCCTTGGTCAGCGCGGCCTGCACCACGTCCGCGCTGGCATGCTCGTCGCCGCCCAGTCTCGCCAGCGCAAATCTGTACAAACGCGGAAAATAGTCGTCGAAGAACTCACGAAAGGCCTGCTCATCACGGGCGAGCAATCGCTTTACTAGCGCTTTGTCGATCTTTGCCTGGCCCAAAACCGTCTCCGAGAACGTCCCGTAGCTGATTGTAAGACGTATCCAGGCCCGGAAACTGGTCGACGCAGCGTGCCCAGGTCCCAGCCGCGTCAATCTGGCCCATTTGAAGCGGGGAGACGAGTTTCCCAGCGGCCGCGCGTCCTACAGGCGTATCGGCCCGTTGCCCATGCGCATGAGGCCCCGGGGGGGCCGCCCCCGCCCGGGCTCGCCTCCGAATCTCGGGCATGCGGGCGCAGTAGCAGAATCGAATCTTCAGCTTGGAAAAAATGTATACACAGCTGCGGCGTTTCGGCGCCCAAATCAGCAACCCGGTGCTGCTGCTTGTGGCTGCGCTGCTGGCCGGCCTCGCCCTGCTCGCCTGGATATTTTTCAGAGCGCTATCTTGAAGGGTGGTGCACATGGCGCGCTGGCCGGCCCACCAGGTCCAGGAAATTATTGAATACCTGCTCCGCAACCGACTGCATGACCTCAACGTGCAGCTCGGTCTGCGCGCGAATGTGGTTCGCATCCTGCACTGATCCGCCGCCCTCCAGCTCTGGCTGGTTGCGCGGCAGCTCCAACCAGCGAGCGATCAGCCGGCTGTCCATCTCCAGGTGAAACTGAAAACCATAGGCACTGTCGCCATGGCGAAAAGCCTGGTTCCTGCAGGTCTCGCCGGTGGCCAGCAGCTGCGCGCCTGATGGCACATCGAAAGTGTAGCTGTGCCACTGGAAAACTTTCTGCAACTCGCTTAGCGGCGCCAGGACCGGGTCCTGCGCGCCTTCAGCAGTCGTTGAAACGGCATGCCAGCCGATTTCACTCACACCGTTGTGGTGAACGCGCGCGCCGAGGGCATGAGCGAGCAGCTGCGCACCGAGGCAAATCCCCAGCACCGGCTTGCCCTGCGCCAGCGCCGCACCTATCACTGCGAGCTCTGTCTGCAGATGCGGCAGTGACACCCTGTCCCGAACATTCATCGGCCCGCCGAGCACGACCAGGCCACGGTAGCGGTCGATGGCAGGTACCGCGTCGGGATCCCGCTCGAAATTAACGAAGCGCGCGCGATGGCCGCGCGCACGAATCAGAGCATCCAAGGTCCCCAGCGGCTCCGCCGCAACATGTTGGAAAACCAGCAGCCTTGCCATGACTTTAGTGTCTGGTGAAGCGCAGCAAAAGGCAATCAGCGATCAGCGAGCAACTCGCGCATCCTGCGAATCCGATCTGCTGACAATTCCCCGCCGCGTTCGACCAGAGCAAGCGTGGCGCGCCCCAGCTCCCGATAGACTGATGCAATATGAGACCCAATGCTCTCCAGCGCCTTGAGATGCTCGGCGACAACCGCCACGTCGCCTCGGGAGATAGGACCGGTCATGGCAGTTTCGGCGCCACCGAGCAGGGCATTGTCGACAGTGGCATGCAGGATGGGCGCCAGCAGCGCGGTACTCTGACTGCGATCGATGCCGGCTTTGTCAAAAACCTCGAGACTGAGGTCGATCAGGGCAACCAGGTAGTTGCAGCCGATCACCGCGCCAGCGTGGTAGAGCGTCTTTTGCTCGGGCGCAATTTCCAGTGGTCGCCCACCGACAGCCGTAATGCCCCGCCTCAGCAGGCGCACCGCAGTGCGGTCGCCCTCGATGGCGCACCAGGTACCGGGGAACTGCCCTACCGCAACCGCGGGGTCTGCGAAGTTCTGAACAGGATGGACACTGGCGGTTTTCGCGCCAGCCTCCCGGCAGCTGTTGAGCGCCGCAGATGACAAGGCACCGCTCAGATGAAAGACGATATCGCCCTCACGAAGCCGGCGGGAACTCGCGAGCTTGCGGGCGGTGTCCCCGATCGCACGGTCGGGCGTGGCCACCATCCAGACAGGTGCCGCAGAGAAATCCTGCCAGTCAGAAAGCGCGTCGCCAGCCCCCATAAACGTGGTGGCGGCTTTAGCGCTCGCAATGGAACGCGTCATCACCCCACGAACCTGAAAAACGCCTGCATCCTGGAACAGCTTGCCGAGCGTCCGGCCCGTGCGCCCGCAGCCGACGATGTTCAGCTCAGCACTCATGATTACGGGCGCGCGCAGAAACAACTCGTAGCGGCCTGCCAGAACGGTGCGCCTGCAATGTGCTGGTTGGGGCGGCCAGACCGTTCTCTTTAGCCGCCATCGAGATACGCCGCGCCTTCCCGCATGATCTCCGCGAAAGCCTGTTCATCAGCATCGGCGATGAGTGTACGGAGTTGCGACCAGTGCCGCCTCCAGCGCCGCCAGCGGCTCGGCGCCGTGCTCGTTCAGCGCCTGGATTTCGTAGTACACGGTCGGACTCTCGTGCGAGACGCGGCTCGCCACCGCCAGCTGCGCATCGAAGGTCGTACTCGAGATTTCCTTCAGGCGAGGCACCTTCTGGCCGCTCCGGGCCAGCGCCGTGAAAAATGCGATGTTCAGAGCGTGCGAGAGGCCCAGCACAAATGCGATAACCTCATCATGCTCGTCCAGCCCCATTTCCACCGTCTCCACCATCGTGGAGGCGAAGAGCTTGCGCGCTTCGCGCAGACTGTCCGGCTGGCCGATGTCGACCAGCACGAGATGGCGACCGGAGAGCAGTTCCGTGTCGGGACCAAACATGGGATGCAGCGACGCGACCCTGCAACCGGCGGCGACCAGCGCATCCAGGCCCTGGCGAATCGGTGTCTTCGAGCGACGCCACGTCGATGATCAGCCCTGCGGGCTTGCGTGACGCAAGTGCTTTCAATATCCGGTCGCAGGTGCGCAGCGGCGTGGCCACGATGATCAGTGCATAGTGCAGCGGCAGCGCCTCCCAGTCCCGGTGACTGGTGACCCCTGCCATTTCCCCGGAAGGATCAGCGATTTCGACGGCGTAACCCTGCGAAGCGAGGTAGTCCACGAACCAGCGGCCCATCTTGCCCGCGCCGCCGATCACCAGCGCCGTCTGGCCACCGCCCTGCCCTTCGGCGCTGACGCCTGGCTCGCTCCTGCTGGGTAAGCGAGGAGCGAATCAGCGTACTCATCAGTGACTCTGCCAGGTCGGGCGACAGCCCAAGCTGACGCGCCTGCGAACGTGCCAGGTCCAGCACCTCTTTTTCGCGAGCAAAGTCCCTGGTCGCAGCGCCTGTTGCGCGCTTGAACTCGCCTATTCTCTCGGTGAGGACATGCCGCTCGGCCACCAGCTTGAGAAGCTCCGCGTCAATACTCGAAAGGCGTCTGCGCCATTTATCCAGATCAGACATGACTGCTCATTTTACTTGCTCGGATTTGCCATCGCCCGGCCTGGTGGATTCAAGCCAGGCGTAAACGGGCAGGCCAGCGAGCAACAGCAGGAAGCCCCAATAGACGGCCTCCTGTCCGGCGCCCGCGATGGCCCAGACGGAATAAAGAAAGGCGAACACGCTTATCACTACGGTGCGCAACAAGCTGGCCCCGGGCGGCGGCAGCCCGTCGCGAATTGCGATCACGATCTGCGCCACCGCTGAAAACACATAGGGGATTAATACCGTTGTGGTGGAAAGAAGTATCGAAAACGTAAACAAACCCACCAGACCGCGCGTGTAGTTAGTGAAAATCAGCAGGCAGACAAGGATGCCAGAGAATATCAGCGACGCCGCCGGCGTCCCGGCTTTCGAGTATCGCGCGAAGCGCTCGGGGAATACGCCGTCGCGGGCCGCGGCGGCAGGAACCTGCCCGGTGTTCAGTATCCAGCCGTTTAGCGCGCCGAAACAGGAGATCGTCGCGCCGGCCGCGATGATCAGTGAACCCGAGTTGCCCCACATGCGGCTGGCCGCCTCGGCGAACGGCGCGTTGGAGACGGCCAGGTCCGCCGGTGCGACGATTCCCATGACGGCGACGGTGGCCAGAATATAAATCACGGTAGCAATCAGCGTGCCGAGCAGGGTCGCTCTCGGGATGGTCTTTGAGGCATCAATGACATCGTCGGCCGGCACCGTCGCGGATTCCAGACCGAGAAAAGCCCACAGCGTCAGCGCGGCGGTAGCCGTGACTGCACCAAAGGTTGACTCCTCACTGAGATTGAAAGGTTTGAAATTGTCGACATCGAAATACCACAGACCGAATACGATCACGGCGAGCAGCGGCGCAATCTTGAGGACGGTGGTGACGAGCTGCACTATGCCTGCATTGCGCACGCCGCGGATATTGACGAAGGTCAGCACGGTGATCGCGCCCATGGCAGTTATGGCGCCGAGGATTGGCGAACTGCCGAGCGGCGCCCAGAAGACTGAAGCATAGCTCACCATGGCCACGGCAATGGCGGCATTGCCGGTCAAAAGAGAAATGTAATATCCCCAGGCCACGAGGAAACCCGCAAAATCTCCAAACCCGGCACGACTGTATGCGTACGGACCGCCGGCCCGCGGGACGGTGCGTGCAAGCCCGGCGAAAACTATGGCCAGCGCTACCGCGCCCGCGGATGTAAAGAGCCAGCCGAGCAGGCTGATACCACCGTAGACCGCGAGCGAGGCGGGCAACAGAAATATGCCGGACCCGATCATGTTTCCGATTACGAGGGCGGTGCAGGTCCAGAGTCCCAGTGCCTTGGCGGGCTTGTGCATGATTATTCTTGATCTTCTGAGAGGCGCACCTGATTCTAACCCCAAACCAGGCCATGCCGGCTAATCACCGAGACAGCCCCGGTTCCGGATTCGCGAGCTGCTGACGGGCAATCCCGAGCAACTCGCCGATAACGTCATCACGGCCTGGCCTGACATGTCCGCCGTCGGTCCAGCGCAACGACTTCGGCTCGCTCGCCGCTTCGAAAAGCTGTTCAGTCTGGCCTGGCGGAGTTTTCTCATCCGAGCGGGCGCCGACGATCAGCACCGGGCGCGGGGATATCGCCGCCACCCGGGCTGTGGTGTCGAACGTGGGTCCGTTGGCGACCCACATGAGCACCGTCGCGAGCACGGATCGCAGCGCTTCACTTTGGATGCGTCGCGCGAGGTTGGCCTGCAACCAGAGCCGGTTGTCCGCGGCGCCGTGGACCAGCCACAGTTCGCTGAGCCGGGTATCTCGTGCCGCTGCCGTGGCGGCGAAAGGTGCGCCGAGGCTGACGCCCACCATGATGATCCGCTGCGTTTCCAGCCATGGCTGACCCTCGAGCCAGTCCACGACGAGCGAGACGGCGGGTGGCGTGTCCAGCAGCGCGCGGCGAATGCCGGGCAGATGCCTCAAAGCCGGCAAGAGACCATGAATCGACTGCGGCCCGTGATACGGATAGTCCATGACGACCAGCGCGAATTTCTCTGGCGTGCCGAGCAGCTGCACCGCCCGGCTGCCGGTACGATGGCCACCGAGAATCAGCAGCACCGGCAGGCGCGTCTGCGTGCTGCTCGGTCGCAGCACCCGAAGCGTCACCGCAAGCCCGGTGTCCGACCGCAGCCTGACCAGATCACTGCGCTGACCTTGATCTTGCGCGATTTCACTTACCGATGCAGCGACGACCTCGCCTTTGCGCGCGTCAAAAAATTCATTCTTGACTTGTCTGGCATCGAACCAGAGCAGCCCCGCCGCGCCGGCCAGAAGAACCACCATGGCAAGCAGCAGCAATGCGGCAAGCCTGAAGAATCGCCTGATGAGCGACGCTCCTGGCACTGACACGCTCGCCGCGTTCATCGCCCGCGTCGGTAGGACGCTTTCAGCATTTCCTGGAAATGGTGCACGCCCTGCTCGCGCTTGACCGAGAAGCGTCCGCGCTCATAAACACCGGATGCAAGGCCTTGCTGGACCTGCTCGCAGATGTCGATGTCCTGCCGCTGCACCAGGTCGCCGAAGCGCAGGTCTTCAGCAATCCTCGCCTCGGCCGCCTCGCCCTGAACTTCAGCGTAATAGTGATCGAAAATCACCCGGCAGCGATCCGGGGCGAGCGGCAAAACCACGTTGGTCTGCAGCCTGCCCGGCAGTATGTTCAGCATGATGTTCGGGAACAGAAAATAGTAATACGCCGCGCCCGCAGCATAGGCCGCGGTCGGTGTCTCTATGTCACTGAACTGCAGCGAATAGCCAGGAAAAACCTCGGTCGCATAGTCTCGATAGTCCAGAATCTTTGTGAGTTCAGGATGCACATGCGGCAAGTGGTAGCCTTCCAGATAGTTGTCAACATAGACCTTCCAGTTACACGCAATGTCGTAGGTGTCACGCCCGTAATAGCCAAGCTGCAAAAAGTCCAGATCCCCGATGCGTGCCTTGATCTTGCCGAAAACATCTTCCAGGGATAGCGAACCAGGCCGTTGGGCGTGCTCCTGCGCAACGAAAATCAGCGGCCCGATCTGCGCGACGGCCAGGGGCCGCAGACCGAAGTCAGCCGGATCAAATGCCTCTATGTCACCAATCTCGGGCGCGCTATGCAGGCGGCCGTCCAGGTGATAAACCCAGCCATGATAGCGGCAGCGCAGGACTTTGCAGTTGCCCGCCCCCGCAGCAACCGGGCCGGCCCGGTGCCGGCACACATTATAAAACGCACGCAGCTCGTGATCTCTGCCCCGCACCAGGATGATGGGCGCCCCGGCAATTTCTTCGACCCTGAAGTCTCCGGGCTTTGCGAGTGACCGGCTGCCGCCCGCCAGCTGCCAGCCGGCAGCAAAAACCGCCTCTCGCTCGAGACTGAACACGGTCGGGTCGGTATAAGCCAGCGCGGGCAATGTCCACGCCCGCGCCAGCGGCGCAGGCTCAAGATCGCGCTCACTCAGTATCGTGCCTGCACCTGGATTCACTGAAGCTAATACCTCCGGAGTCGCTTGCCTCCGCCGACCCCTTTCAGATTCACGGCGGACTGCGCCCGATACATTTACGCAAGTTCGCTGCGGGCCAGCACAGACGAAACTTCCTTAACCAGCTTGGCACACACCGTTGCAGTCATATTATTGATATCTCTGTCAGGATTGTATTCGACAATATCGGCACCCACCACCGGCACATTAATGTTCTGGATAACGCCGAGCAATTCACGGACGGTCAGCCCTCCGGGTTCGTGGTGCGACACGCCTGGTGCGAAAGCCGGGTCCAGCGCATCGATGTCGATGCTCAGGTATAGCGGGCCAGACAGAGCAAGGTCGGTAGCCGGCCGCCAGGTGTTCATGGGATGAACCTCGACGCCAAAGCGCTCTGCCTGCCTGGCCTGGTGCTCATTGAGCGTGCGGATGCCCACCTGCACCAGCCGCGTCGCCAGCTTGTTTTCCATGATGCGCGCGAACGGGCAGGCATGGGACAGCCGGTTGCCGTCAAGTTCGTCATAAAGGTCCGGATGCGCATCGATATGCAGGATGGTCAGCCCCGGGAAGCGTCGCGCGTAGGCCAGCATGATGGGGTAGGTAATTGAATGATCGCCCCCGAGCGACAGTACGCGCTCACTCGCCGACAGACGCTCCGCAATCGTGCTGTCAATCATGGCAAAGTCTTCGTCGTTGTTTTGACAATCGATGTCGCCGGCATCCCGCCATTTCGAACCTTCCGCGACCACGAAGCCATCTTCTGCGGTGCGATTTGAAGCGCTGCTGCCGAGCGCCTGTCGGATTCGCGCGGGCCCACGTGCAGGCCCACGCATGTACGAGGAGCCAGCGTCGAAAGGAATGCCCAGCAGCGACACAACGCTTGTTTTCGGTTTCTTGTTCATTTCCGGCATCGCAAATCTCCGTCGCAGCCACCCGCGCCTTGCGCTGCAGGGCCTGCCGAATCTACGTTGTTGCAGCGCGTCGGTCGAACAGGGCCGCCATCGCGCTGCAATAGAGGGCGCCGCGCAACATTGCGCCGTTTCGACGGTCCACTTAACTACAGGTATATTGAAGCTCAATAAGAATATCAGTATGGGGGCCACAGCGATGCCGGGGGCAACAAACAAGATCGTTCTGAGCGTTGTCACAGCGCTGACGCTTGCCAGCGGCCTTTACCTGCCCGTGCCGGCACAGGCAATGGGTGAATCTGTGGAGGACGCGGGCAGCCTAGCCGCAGAGACCGAGCGCCTGCGCAGCGCCTTAAAAACAAAGGAGCGCGCGGCCGGGCGTGATTCCGCAGCGCTGATTCCGATACTCGGCGAACTGGCGTCGGCAGAACTGGCGGCGGGAAAGAAGGAATATGCTGCGGCTCGCCTGGAGCGGACGGTCGACCTTATTCGGCAGCATGAGGGCTCGTACACCCAGTCGCTGATGACGCCCTTGCTGCGACTAGCCATGATCTACATGGATGCCGGGGAGTACGAGAGAGCGATCGCCCGCCTGCGCTATGCACAACATCTCACTCACCGGCGCGACGGTGTCTATAGCCTGGACCAGCTGGAGCTGATAGAGCAGCTGGCGTTGGCTTTTTTCGCGCAAAGTGACACGGACGAAGCGGGCCGGGAAAAGCAGCTCGCCTACAACCTCAGCCGCCGCGTACATGGGGAAGAAGCCATCGAACACGTCCCGGGCATGCTGCGTTACGCGGCCTGGTATCGACTGATCGGTGACGACCGCAGGGCGCGGAATCTGTACCACCGGGCCATTGCAATGCTGGAGGGCACCTACGGCAGCAACCACCCGTCCTTGATCGAACCGCTCACCCAGCTATCAGCCACGGCGAGCAAGCCTGGTTACTATGCAAAAGAACGCGAGGCAGCACTGCGGCGTGCCGATGAAATACTGAATCAGCAGCCTGGCGTGGACGCCGGTGACCGGGCCGCATCATCCGTGCGCCTGGGCGACTTCTATTCCCTGATGAGACGCCCCGATGAAGCCGGCACGGCCTATGCCCGGGCATGGCAGGGCCTCACTCAGGCAGCGTCACCACGCAGCGATGCGGAAGAGATCTTCGCCCGACCGGTTGTGCTCAACTTCCCGCACTCGTTCGTGCCTGACCAGAACCGAGGACTGCTGATACAGGAGCGCGAGGTGGAAGTGACTTATGAGTTCCGCGTTGGCGCGGACGGCAGGGTGTCGGACGTCGAGGTCATAGAGCATAGCGGCCCCGAAACCCTGACTCGCTCTCTGCGCAAACTGGCCTACGCGCTGCGATACCGGCCGCGCATCGTAGCCGGGCAGCCCACGGCCACCGAACGCTTTCGCATGACCGAGACCCTGCGGGTGGGCTCGCCGCTGTCCGAGGCCATGAACTCGCAGAAACTCGCGAAGCAGCTCCGGCAAATCAGGCGGATGCTGTGGGTGAAGGGCTTAAGCCCGCAGGAGCTGCGCAGGCGGCAGCGGGCGCGCAGCTCGCGGCGCGGCGGATAGAGCCAGGCTCTACCAATTTGTGAACCGATCACGCCGCAATTCAAGGTAGCTATTTCGGCGGCACTCGGTCAAAGCACGCCCCAGACTATTTTGCGGCCGGCTCCTTGCCGCGCACTAGCCTCGATGGCCCGGGTCCGGTCAAGACCGAGACGAGGCCCGCGCAACCAGCGTCACAGAAAACGCATCGAATATGTGCAAACATTATCCTCACGCGTGATCTGACTACCTTACCGCTGCGGAGCACCTGTCTTTGACCAAATGCGACCTGACGCTGCGACTGGCGGCCCTCCCGCTTGTTATTTTCTGCCTGACGGGGTGCGGGAAGCCAGACTCGAACGGCGCAAAAACGGCCGTCCAGGCGCCCGCGCCATCTGACGCAGCGTTTAAAGACATCGCTGCCGATGCGGGCCTGGCTTTTGTGCACCATTCAGGGGTCAACGGTCAATACCTCATGCCGGAAATCATGGGCTCAGGGGTAGCCCTGTTCGACTACGATAACGACGGCGACCTGGACGTTTATCTCGTCAACAGCGGCACACTGAATGGACCTTCGCCAGCGGCGGCCAACCAGCTTTTTCAACAGACGTCGCAGGGCAAATTCATCGACGTCACCGCACAGGCCGGACTTGCAGATAACGGCTACGGCATGGGCACCGCCGTCGGTGATATCGATAATGACGGCGATCTCGATCTCCTTGTGACCAACTACGGGCCGGACCGGCTCTACAGGAACAACGGCAACGGCAGCTTCACCGACATAAGTGTGCTCGCTGGCATCAATGCGAATCAGTGGTCCACCTCCGCGGCTTTTTGTGATCTTGATGCCGACGGCCTCCTGGACCTGGTGATTGCCACGTACGTTAGCGATGAACCGCCGAAATCCTGTACCGGCGCCGCCGGTGCCATCGAGTACTGCGGCCCGAAGGCCTACCGTGGGCTGCCTGACCGCGTGTTCCGAAATCAGGGCGAAGGACGTTTCGAAGACGTTGGCGAACAGAGCGGCCTGTCGGCTGTCGCAGGCAAAGGGCTTGGCGTCATCTGTTTCGATTTTAATGATGATCACCTGCCAGATATCCTCGTTGCCAACGATGGTGAGCGAAACCATCTGTGGATCAACGGCGCCGACGGTCGTTTTGAGGAAAGCGGTGTAGCCTATGGCGTTGCGCTGAATATCTTTGGCAAACCGGAGGCCAGCATGGGCATTGCTTTTGGCGACGCCGATGGCGACCTTGGCCTTGACGTCCTTCTTACCCACCTGGACCAGGAAACCAACACACTGCTGATGGATTCGGGCAGCGCCTCCCTGCTGGACGCCACCGCGGCATCCGGCCTGGGCGTGCCGAGCATGCCATTTACCGGCTTCGGGACCGCCTTCTTTGATGCGGAGAACGACGGTGACCTGGATCTCGTCATTGCCAACGGCCGGGTCCGCCGAGCCCAGGGGCAAGACCGCGCCCCGAGCACGACGCCTGATGTGCTGAAAGAATTGCAGGCGGCCTACGCTGAAACCAACTCCTACTTCGAGAACACCGGTGGCGGTAGCTTTACAGATAGCTGCAACAAAGCGGGACAGCTATGCTCGCAGATCGATATCGGCCGCGGCCTTATTACCGGCGACGTGGACAACGATGGTGACCTGGACGTGCTGATCAGCAACTCTAACGGCCACGCCCGACTGTATCGCAACGATCTCTTGAATAAGGGGAACTGGTTGCAGCTGAACGTCGTCGATCCGGTGCTTAAGCGAGCTGCAATCGGCGCGCTGGCACGCGTGCGTATCGGCACAGAGTGGCAGGTCCGACCCGTGCTGCATACAAGCAGTTATCTCTCCAGCGGTGCGGCCACCGTGCACTTCGGCCTCGGCGAAGCGGATGTCGCAGACGAGGTGTTAATCGTCTGGCCCGATGGCGCGCAGGAATCCTTTCCCGGCGTCGCTGCAAATCAGCTGCTGACATTAGAGAGAGGCCGAGGCTCGGCCATGACCGCCGAGGACAGACCGTGAACGAGAGACCACAGAGGCGGCGCTGGTTTTTGGCAGCCGTCGCGCTAGCAGCCCTGACGCTCGCGCTGGCCCTCACATGGCAATGGGTCACGCGCCCTGAGGTCGAGATCCCTGTGGTCAACACCAGCGAAATGGAGCCGCAGGTCGCGGCGCTGATCGAGCGCGCTACGCAACAACTTCGCAAGCAGCCGGAATCCGCCGCCGCGTGGGGCCGGCTGGGGCAGGTCTACCATGCGCATGATCTGTATCAGGCTGCATTCGCCTGCTACCAGCGCGCCTACCTCCTGGCGCCCGACAGCTTTCGCTGGCATTACCTGGCCGCCGAAGCACAGCGAAAAATCAGCCCGGAACGAGCCATACCCTATTTCGAAAATGCGCTTGCCCTGTCGCCGGAACGCGAGGAAATCGGCATCGCCCTTGCGGAAACTTTGCTGAAACTGGGCCGCTATGACGCGGCAAAAAAAGTCTACGCCGACACGCTGAACCGGAATCCGGAGTCGGCGTTCGCCCTGCTAGGGCTCGGCCGACTCGCGCTCCTGAACAACAAAGTGGAAACCAGCGTCATGCACCTGGAGCAGGCACGCGCGCTGCTGCCAGAGCTCGGCGAAGTGCACGGGCTGCTGGCGCAACTTTACCTGCGCCAGGGTGACGACGATAAGGCGCGCCAGTCCGAAGAGCTGGCAAGGATTTTTGATACGCCCCTGAGGCCGGAGGACCCCACGCTGCTGGCCATGCAGAATCTGTCTGTAAGCACGCGCGCCTATACCGATCGCGGCGCGCGCTTTGGCGAGCAGGGCGACTACAAAGCCGCCGAGACGCAGTTCAGAAAAGTCCTCGAGCTCCGGCCGGGCAGCGCGCGTGACCACTCGAACCTGGGTGCCACGCTGCTTAGTCAGGGCAGGCGTGACGAGGCGCTGGCCGAGTTTAAAAAGGCCTTTGCCCTGGACCCGGTTGACGTTGACATGCTCAGCAACTACGGCCTGGCCCTGCTGCGGTCGGGTGACCCGGGAAGCGCGGCCAGCGTGCTTGCCAAGGCCGTTGAACAGGACCCGGGCTACGCACAGGCCCATTTCAATCTTGGGGTAGTGCATGAACAACAGCAAGCGCCCGATGCCGCGATCCGGGCGTACGAGACGGCGCTGAAACTGGACCCGGGATTAGCCGATGCCCACCTCAACCTCGGCGGCTTGTACGCCAACAACAAGCAGCTTGAACGCGCGATCGAGTCATGGGAGCGTTTCAGTTTGCTGAAACCGGGCGATCCCGCCGCGCTCTACAACATCGGACAGGCGCGACAGCTGCTGGGGCAGCATCATCAGGCCGTCCAGCGCTTTGAAGATGGCCTCAAAGTTGCGCCCAATAGTTCCCGGTTTGTGTTCGCGCTGGCCTGGGAACTGGCCACCGCACCCGGGGACAATCTGCGCGATGCAAAGCGCGCCATCGAGCTGGCGAACCGCCTCGTGACGGCGCGGCCAGACGAACCCAGATTTGCGGACCTGCTTGCAGCCGCGCTGGCGGAATCGGGAGATTTCGAGCAGGCCACCCGGGTCGCGGAACGGGCGCTTGCTTTGGCCGCCGGCAACCCTGTGTTTGCTGACGAGATCAAAACCCGCATAGCGCTCTATCGTGCCGGTCGGGTCTTCCGCCAGCCTGGCGTGCCTGGCAGTGAGCAGGAAAAACCTTGAAGCTGAGCTTTCAGAACA
The DNA here is from genome assembly GCA_963759075.1 of uncultured Gammaproteobacteria bacterium. Taxonomy (GTDB): domain Bacteria; phylum Pseudomonadota; class Gammaproteobacteria; order Steroidobacterales; family JABDLF01; genus JABDLF01. Next base: position 30,509 of record CAVWXZ010000021.1, on the reverse strand, counting down.
ACGCACGCGGCCAAGATCAGAAAAGAAAAACCCCGGACTGAGCCGGGGTTTTTCGTTATCGGATGTTATCGGTTCAGGCTTTCTTGCGTCGCGCAAAACCCATTCCCGCAAGACCCAACCCCAGCAACGCAAGGGTGCCGGGCTCTGGCACCGACTGTGGTTCGAATCGCAGAGTCAGGCCAGACAGATCGAAGTCTGAGGCACTGAACTGCTCGTAGATGACGCCGGTGTTGCCATAGACGTATGGCCCGGCCGAAAAATCGACCTCGCCTGGATCCGGCAGCAAACCACCGCCGGGGCTGATGCCCACGAGCCCATCCAGCATGCTCATCTCACCAAACACCAGCTCGATCGCGCCAGTCGAGAACAACTCAAACGAAAACGTGTTCGAGCCGTTGGCGAAATATTCCGGTATCTCGATAAACTCGATCAGCATGGAGCTTGCATCACCTTCGTACTGAACCGTTCCGCCACTTGGGGGACGCAGGTCGTCCCAGGCCCCGGCAATTCTTGGTTCTTGCGACAAGAACTCGGCCGTTGACTCCGAAAAGTCAGTATCGCCACCGCCGAAGGTCAGATTGCCATTGCCATTGACCCAGACATCGTTGTAATTCACGCCCTGGAAGTCAAAGGTGAATCCAAGTGTCACCTGCACACTGCTGTCGTCACCCGGAAAAATGGGCGTTGGCACCGCAAAGGCGCTTTGCTGAGCGAACAGCAGCAAGCCGCTTGCCGCCGCCAGCACCAGATTTTGCTTTTTGATTTTCATAATATTTCCCTCCACAGAGTGTTTGCTATTTCTTGTTTCTGCCATCCGAAAGAAAAGCAAGATCTGTGCCGGGTTTCGCCGGCCCTGCCCTTAAGTAAAACGAAACCGGCTTACGAATATGGAAATGTGACGCGTTTCACACTTAGTTGCGCTTAAGTAAAATTGGTCCGATGGCGCAAGAAACCCGGAATCGCGAATCTGTAAAGAAATTTAACGGTTATGGATTGTGGTAAAGCCCGGCCTCCGTTTCTTTTTTCTGAATCTGCGAGCTACGTCGGCGGCACAGTCGACGCTGCATGGCGGTTTCAGCGTGTGCCGGGCATGCTGGTGCTACGTGGCCCGGAATCGGCTCGCCAGCAGAAGCCGAGGCAGCTCGCGCGCCTCGAAGCCGGCAGTCCTCAGCGATTTACGCGCGCGAAATTTGCAAATCAACAACTTAGCGGGACTTCGGCCACCCTCATTAAGGCTGCGTTCAGGCTCGCACCGATACAATTTGCTCAACTTGTATAGCTACGTATCGAGAACGCAATGACCAAAATCCTCAAAAACTCAGCAACAGGCGCCTGGACAATGGCCCTGCTCAGCATGCTCGCCCTCGCGGCGATGCCGGCGCTGGCGCAAACCACCCACGAGGTCGTCGAAGACGGCTACGAAAGCGCCGAGTTGCAGCGAGCGCCCGGCTACACGCCTATGACCGCTGGCGAACTGGAGGACCTGGCGGGGCCGATTGCCCTGTATCCGGATGACCTGGTCAGCCTGATCCTGCCCGCCTCCACCTACCCGGTGCAGGTCGTGCAGGCGGCGCGATATCTCGACAACCGTGAGCGCGACAGCAGCTTGCAGCCGCCCGATGACTGGGACGACGCGGTGGTTGCCTTGCTCAATTATCCGGAAGTCATCGAACTAATGAACGACGACCTCGACTGGACCTGGGCGCTGGGCGAGGCGTTCCTTAATCAGCAGGCCGAACTGATGGATGCCGTTGCGGGTTTTCGCGGGCACGCCTATGCCGCCGGCAACCTGAAAAGAGACGAACGCCAGGTGGTCACCGTCGATCACGAGGTCATCGAAATCGAGCCGGCGGACCCGGAAGTAATCTATGTGCCCTACTACGAGCCCGCGCGGGTTGTCGTCTATCAGCCCTACCCGGTTTATTACTATCATCGGTATCCCCGTTACTCCTACTACTACCCCTATCCGGCGGACTACTCGTTCGCCCTGGGTTATTTCTTTGGTGTGTCCACCGCGTATCGGCTGAACTGGAACAGTCATCGGCTCTACACCTACAACTATGGTTACCGCGGGCACCCGTACTACGGGCGCACCTACTACAGCAGGCATTATTTCCGGCATCGCGCGGCCCTACCCTATCGTCCACGCCGGGCCTTTAGCCGGGGCGGTTACGCCGGTGACGTCTGGAAGCCGCGGCCGCGGCATGGTGCGCGACCCAGGGATGGCGTCAGGACGCCGCGTGCAGTCGCCCGGAGTGCGGGTTTGGGCGGCAGCGTTGCCCAGCGCAGCGCAGCCAACCCTGCGCAGCGGTATCGTGCCCGCAGCCAGACCACCGCAAAACGCGGCTATGTCTCGCCGTTCACAGCCAGCAAGAACACAAGCAGACAGGCGAGCGTCGCACGCACCCAAACCGACCGGCAGCCCCGGCAGCAAACGCGCGTCCGGTCGTCGACACAGCCGCAGCAAGGTAACGCCCGCAATGGCACAAGTTCCCGGGCAACGGGGGCGCGCCCCGTCTCGCCCGATCGCAGCAACTACACGACCCGCAGCGAAAGCAACCGGGTGCGCAGCAGTCGCCCGACAGCACAGTTGGCCCGACAAAGTGGCAACAGTCAGACGGCCAGCGCCAAAGGGCAGACTCGGTCCGTTCCCACTGCTGCGCGAACGTACAGGCAGGCACAGAGCCAATCGGCTGCCGGGCTGCCCGCAAACCGTGCCCGCAGCGTGAGCGTGCGCCCCCAGGCGACCCGCGCCGCACCGCCGGCAGCGCAGCGCAGTGTTAATGTAGCGCCGCGGGCCAGCCGGCCGGCCAAAGCCGCTGCACCGCCAAGGGCCAGACAGGCCGCCGCGTCACGATCCGCGCCTGCGCGGAGCGAAAAGCCACGCGCCACCGGGCGCAAGGCGCAGCGCAGAAACTAGGCGCCCGAAAGCCTCACTGCAAAAAACCACGCCTGTTCCAGGCGTGGTTTTTTTTGCGCGCCATTCGCGGCTCCCGCCGGCTTGATCTCCGCGTTTCACGCGACCTTCACGTCAGCGCGGACTACAATGGCGTAATAATTTGGACGTCAATATGCCCGAAAATAAAACCAACGCCACGATCCTGCTGATCGAAGACCACCGGGACATCGCGGAAATGATCTACGAGTTCCTCGAGTCCAGAGGCTATGAGGTCGACTACGCCGCCGATGGTGTCAGCGGTCTGCAGCTGGCGACCGACAACGAGTACGACATCATGGTGCTCGACCTGATGCTGCCCGGCATGGACGGCCTTGCGCTGTGCAAGAAGCTGCGGGAGGACGCGCGCAGCGACATACCGATTCTGATGCTGACGGCGCGCGATACCCTGGACGACAAGCTGACAGGGCTCGACGCCGGCGCCGACGATTACCTGGTCAAGCCCTTCGAGGTGCTCGAGCTTGAGGCGCGCATTCGCGCGCTGTTACGGCGGCAGCGCGGCACGGTTACGGATGAAACTTACCAGGTCGGCGACCTGCGACTGGACACCGGGACGCTTCAGGTCACCCGTGGCGGCAAGGACATCAACCTGCCACCCATCGGACTCAAGCTGCTGACGACGCTGATGCGCGAATCGCCACGAGTGGTGACCCGACAGCAGCTGGAGCGCGAGGTCTGGGGCGACGTGCTGCCGGACAGCGACACTCTGCGCAGCCACCTTTACAGCCTGCGCAAAGCCATCGACAAGCCATTTCAGAAGCCACTGCTACACACTCTGTCTGGCATGGGGTATCGCCTCAAAGAAGAAGGCGATGAAGAATAGAGGGCTGCGCGCACGCCTGAGCAGAACACTGCTGCTGCAGGTCACTTTTATCAGCATCGCCGCCGTGCTCGGTGTGGTCTTCGCGAAGGCCCTGATCGAAGAGGTACTGATTCGCCAGGCGCTGCGCGACGAAGCGAGCTATTTCTGGGAACAATATGGCGACAACCGGCAATTCCCGCTGCCGGATACGCGCAATCTCACGGCGTACATGAATGAGGCGCCGGAACCGCTGTCCGGGCTCCCGCTCGGCTTCCACAACCTGCAGCGCAGCGAAGTGCAGGGCCTCGTGTTTGTGTCGGAAGAATATGGCAAGCACCTGATCCTGGTCTTTGACGGCCGGCGGGTGGACGATCTGTCGTTTTACTTTGGGCTCGTCCCGCTGGCCGTCGTGCTGCTGATTCTGTACCTGGCAGTGTGGTTGGGCTTTCGCGCTTCACGCCGGGCCGTTTCGCCGATCATCGCCCTTGCCCGTGAAGTCGGCGAACTGGATATCGAGGCGCCAGACCCTGCAGCTTTTGACCCGGAGCGGCTTCCGGAAAACCCCGACGAGGAGGTCACGGCGCTGGCCCGGGCCATGATGCGATTCGCGCAACGACTCAACGAGTTCGTCGATCGCGAGCGTAACTTCACCCGCGATGCCAGCCATGAGCTGCGCAGCCCGCTGACCGTCATGCGCATGGCCAGCGACATGCTGGCCGCAGATCCATCGTTGAGCGAGTCCGGCCGCAGGGCCGCGCAGCGAATCAGGCGCGCGGGCCGAGACATGGAGGAGCTGATCACCGCCTTTCTTCTGCTCGCGCGGGAGAGCGAATCAGGCCTGCCCGTCGAGCCGCTGTGCGTGAATGACATCGTTGTCGAAGAGCTTGAGCGCGCGCGGGTGCTGGCCGAAGGCAAGCCGGTAGAGGCCGATCTGAAGCAGCAGTGCCGGCTACTGCTCGAAGCTCCGGAGAAAGTGCTTTCAATCCTGATTGGCAACTTGCTTCGAAACGCCTTTTCTTACACCGATGCGGGCCAAGTCAGGGTCACAGTCTCACCGGGACACGTCGTGATAGAGGACAGCGGCGTCGGCATGCCCGAAGACAAGGTCAGAGAAATGTACAAGCCGTTCGTGCGTGGCGAGAGCAGCCAGCGCGGCGGCTACGGGGTTGGCCTGACCATCGTGCGCAGGCTGTCTGACCGCTTCGGCTGGCCGGTGAGCATTGAAAGCAAGCTTGGTGCGGGCACGCGGGTCGAGATCAGCTTCCCCCAGGCTCGTTCGGAGCCCCTTTGACGGGTCCCGGTCAGCGGCCAGCCCGCGCGTAAGCGGCCCGAAAAACCCGTTGCAATGGCCCTGCAGCGCCCGCCCCGCCTGACTTCACTTATCCTTCACAGCCGGCGAGGGATACTTTCCTTGTACAAACGAGTACCAAGTGACTCCTGGGAGCATTGATGAGCAGCACGGCGAAATTGGCGATTAACTGGGTAGAACAGGGCTATGTCCCGGAGAACATCATCAGGCATTCCGTCAGGCGGCTGCTGAAACAGCGCCTGCAAAGCCTGCCCCTGCATGATTGCGAGATGCTGGCTGCCAACGAGCGGAGTTTCGTGGCGATGATGGATGCTGCGCCCGTGGCGCTGGTACCAGAGAAGGCCAACGAGCAGCACTATGAATTGCCCCCGGCTTTTTTCGAGCTGTGCCTGGGCAAGCACCGCAAATACAGCTGCTGTTACTGGCCGGAAGCCACGACTACGCTCGACGAGGCCGAAGACGTCGCGCTGGCCCTCACCTGCCAGCACGCCGGCCTCGCTGACGGGATGGATATTCTCGAGCTCGGCTGCGGCTGGGGATCACTGACCCTGCGCATGGCCACAGATTACCCCGCCGCCCGCATCACGGCAGTCTCCAACTCTGCGTCGCAGCGAGCGTACATCGAGGGCCGGGCTGCCGCACTGGGGCTCGAGAATGTCCGCGTGCTGACGCGCGACATGAACGACTTCGCAACAACCGAACGGTTTGACCGGGTGGTTTCCGTCGAAATGTTTGAGCACATGCGCAACTACCGCGAGCTGTTCGGCCGCATCAGTGGCTGGCTGAACCCCGGCGGTCAGTTTTTCATGCACATCTTCTGCCATCGCTCAGCCCCCTATGTGTTCGAAGACCGCGGCGAAACAGACTGGATGAGTAAATATTTCTTCAGCGGCGGGATCATGCCCAGCGACACCCTCCCGCTTTGCTTCCAGGACGACCTGAAGATCGGAAATCGCTGGCGCTGGGATGGTCGGCATTACGAGCGAACATCCAACGCCTGGCTGCAGCGGATGGATGACAACCGGGAGCGCATCATGGAGATTCTGGCCGCCACCTACGGCCGCGACAATGCGGGTACCTGGTGGATGCGCTGGCGCATGTTTTATATCGCCTGTGCCGAACTGTTCGGCTACGACGCAGGCCAGCAGTGGTGGGTCAGCCACTATCTTTTTGAAAAGCCCTTCGCTGCAGGTACCGCAGCTAAACCTGACGCGTGAGCGAAAAATATGAAACCTAATTTTATTGTGAATTTCGCGGCCTTCCAGATCGGCTGGTTCGCGTGCGTGCTTGGCGGCGCCAACGACCTCGCCCTCGCCGGCACCCTGACCGTGGCCGCCGTGGTCGCGCTGCACCTGTATTTCTCCGCCAATCCGGCTACCGAATTGCGGCTGCTGGCCATGATCGCCGTGATCGGCACGGCTTGGGACAGCCTGGTTGTCAGCAGCGGCGTGATGAGCTATCCGTCCGGCAATTTCCTCTCCGGTTTTGCGCCGCACTGGATCATTGCCATGTGGGTGCTCTTTGGAACCACTCTCAATGTCTCGATGGGCTGGCTCAAAGGCCGTCCGATTATTGCAGCCGTCATGGGTGCGATCGGTGGACCGGTCGCCTACCTGACCGGTTACAAACTCGGTGGGGTCGTAATGCCGGACCTCACCCTCGGGCTTGCGGTCCAGGGTATTGGCTGGGCCATTCTGATGCCGCTGCTGACCGTCCTCGCCGACGCGTTCAATGGCGTCAACCCGGCGCAGAAGCCTGTCTATGCAAACAGCGAGCCCGAGGTTCGGCAAGATGTTTGATCCAGGCACATGGTTTAACGGACTGGGTGCTCTGCTGGTCGTGGCGCTGATCGGTTGGCTTATCAGTATTCCCATCAGGAACGTGAGCATCGTAGATAGCCTGTGGTCCCTGATGTTCCTGATTGCGGCGGGCGTGTACGTGGCCAGTACCGGCGCAGCAGGCCCGCGCGCAATCCTGGTGCTTATTCTGGTTGCTATCTGGGCCCTGCGGCTGTCGGTATATATCACCTGGCGCAACCACGGCGCCGGAGAAGACAGGCGCTACCAGCAGATACGCGCAAACAATGAACCCGGCTTCGTATGGAAAAGCCTGTTTATCGTGTTTGCGCTGCAGGCCGGGCTTGCGTGGCTGATCTCGCTGCCACTGCTGGCGGCGGTGACCTCTGCGGCGCCCATCGGAACCTTCGATGTTCTCGGCGTAGCCTTGTGGGCACTTGGCTTCATGTTCGAAGCCGGCGGCGACTATCAGCTTTCGCGCTTCAAGGCCGATCCGGCCAATAAGGGCAAGGTGATGGACCGTGGTTTCTGGCGATTCACGCGTCATCCGAATTACTTCGGCGACTTTTGCGTCTGGTGGGGCTTCTACCTGATCGCATTTTCGGCTGGCGGCTGGTGGACCATCGTGGGCCCCGCTGTAATGTCTTTCCTGCTGCTGCGGGTCTCAGGGGTCGCACTGCTCGAGAAGGATATTGGCGAACGCAGACCTCAGTATCGGGACTACATCCGACGCACCAACGCATTTTTTCCGGGACCGCGCAAAGCGGCAAATCAGGAGTGATGACGATCATGGAAAGCTTTAGTTTTATGAAATTTTTTAAGAGCGTAGCTGCTTTGACCCTTGGCCTGGCTCTGTTGGGTCCGGTATCAGGGCAATCCGTCGCGGGCGGAGAGTGGAGTTTCGACGTCTATCTCGACAACAAGGAGATCGGCTACCATCGCTTTGAGCTGCGCGAGCTCGACAACGGCCAGCTGTTGCGCAGCGAGGCAGACTTCAAGGTCAAAGTCCTGTTTATTACCGCCTTCGACTACGAGCATCGCAACTCCGAGCTGTGGAATAACGGCTGTCTGCAGAGTATCGATGCGCGCACGGAGTCAAACGGCAAGCTGTTCGAGGTGCTGGGCAAAGTCGAGGATCAGCAATTCGTCATCGAGACCGCGGACGGGCAGGCCACAGTCGACGACTGCGTGGCAACTTTCGCCTATTGGGATCGCTCATTGCTCGCGCGCGGTCGCCTTCTGAATTCTCAGACCGGCGAGTATCTTGAGGTAGAAACCACCGCGTTGCCTGCGGCTGAGCTTGCAATCGGCCAGCGCCGGGTGCTCACGGACAGAGTCAAGCTTTCGGCCAAAGGTCTCGACCTGGTCGTGAGCTATGGCGCCGGAACCGGCGAATGGCTGGGGCTGGACAGCACGCTGAGCAACGGGCGGACGCTTAAATACCGCCGCTCGCCTGCCGAGCTCGGTGAAATGGCCGCAATCGCGCTGTCGGCTGGCGCGGGATCGGAGAAACAATAATGCAGTTATCAGTCTTATCAAGAACCCTTGGCATATTCGGAGCCCTGATCATGACCACTACAGGCCTCGCAGGCTGCACCGGCGCGCCGGTCAGCGACCCCATTAACACCGTCGACAAAGTAGATCTCAAGCGCTTCATGGGCGACTGGTACGTGATTGCCAATATCCCTACTTTCGTTGAAAAAGGCGCACACAATGCCATTGAGACCTACGCGCTCAACGAAGACGGCACCATTGCGACCACCTTCACGTTTCGCAAAGACAGCTTCGATGGCAAGCAGAAAACCTATCGCCCCAAGGGCTTTGTGCGGGATACCGACAGCAATGCCGTATGGGGCATGCAGTTCATCTGGCCGTTCAAGGGCGACTACCGCATTGTGTACCTCGACGACGCATACTCGCAGACCATCATCGGCCGCAACAAACGCGACTACGTCTGGATCATGGCGCGCGAACCAAGCATTGCCAGAACCGGAATACCAGGCGCTCGCTGAAGTACCTGCAGGAACAGGGCTACGATATTTCCAGGATCCAGAAGGTCCCGCAGAGCTGGCCCTGAGTCCTGCTACTGTCCCTTGCTGCGAAACGCCGAGTCGAGCAAAGCAGACGAGAATCCGTCAGAGGCCTCGTGCCGGGTGGCGTAGCGATAAAGCGCCGCCGAGTAGATGCCCGTCAAGCGCCGACTGCACGACCGCAACCAGCAGCACTGCCGGGAGCCCGATGATGGCCAGCGCCACCAGCCCGACCGGCATGCTGGCCATACTGCGTTTGCAGCCCGCGCCCAGCGAGGCCAGCGGTATCGCAAACACGGCGAGAATAGCAAACAGGGCCAGGTAGACCACCACGAACACTGCGCCGAGCCCGAAGTGCCCGATCAGGTTCTCACCCCAGGATTTCTTCAGCAGCAGCACGCTTTCCTTTACGGCGTCCACAGGACCCACGTTGCGCGTCACCAGAACGGGTACCACCAGGAAACTGGCGACGGTCCAGGTGGCGCCCAGCAATCCGATGATGATTCTCCCGATCAGACCGACCCGCTCTTCGATGGCGCGCAGCAACAGCCCGATCGTGGACGCGATAACCGCATAGCCGAAGATGGCGCCGACGCGCGTCTCTCGCGATGCGCAGACCGTCGCTCACAGGTGGGATCACGGCCGTCGAGGCGCATCATCGCCGCGCCCACCAGCGCCGTGTTGAAGAAGAACATCACGAAATACATTGCGATGTAAAAAGCAAACATGCCCACATAGAAGCCGAAGGGCAGCGGCTCATCCTGCTGGATCTCCTGAGCAGTCGAACCCCAGAAAATAGCGGCACCATGAAGCTGCCAATCACCAGCAATGTCGCCAGCGAAGACAGTACCGGAAACCAAAGCAACTCACGGTCCTGCCTGAGCACTTCGAAGCTCGCCTTGAATAACTCCCAGCTGTTGAAATCTCTGAACATCGTTTGACTCCCGATCTGTTAGTAGGTCAGCTCGCCACGCTGGATCCCATCGATTTGCACTGGTCACCGGCTCTTGGCCTCATGTGTCTTACCCGGGCCAAGAACAACGCCTCCGGTGCACCGCCCATCATCTGCCCGCGCACCATCGGTATCGGCGGACCACCATAAGACAGGAACTGGTCATGAAACTCGCGCCAGGCAGCACGTCCGCCCCGCGCTGCCACCCAGTCGTCGCGCAGGCGCCGGATCATCAGCTTGCCCATCGTGTAATTGAGGTACTCCGGGTCATAGGTGCCGCGGGCCGCCTGCTGCCGCGCCGTACCCTCATCCTGGTAGGCCTCTTCCATGAACAGCTGCTGGGACTCTTGCCACCGTCATGCCCTGGGTGTGCAAACCGATAGCGGACAGGAACCGCGCATTGCGCAGCAGCGCGTTGGCAATCTGCCCGATCCGGGTCTCCGGCGACGCGTCACGCAGGCCTGCCTCCAGCATCATCTCTTCAGCGTAATGTGCCCAGCCCTCCCCGAAGGCATAGGTCACGAATGCCCGACCGAATGCCCACTTCGCGCGATTGGCATGCAGGAAGTTCAGAAAGTGCCCCGGCCAGACCTCATGCACCGAAGTAAACAGCAAATCAGATTCGCCAGGAATGAACGCTGCCTGCACCTCGGGCGCCCAGCTCGGATCGGGCGGCGAAATGTAATACGTTGAGGGCATGCCCTTCTCGTAAGGACCGGGAATATTGATATATGCGGAGTTTGACCGCGCATAGGGCGGCGACTCTCGGACCAGCGCTTCCTCGGTACCCGGGATGGTGACCAGCTCGTTCGCAACAACAAAGGCACGGGTTTCCGTGAGCTGTCTGCGCGCCGCCGCAACGGGGCCGCCCTCGGGCTTGCGCTGCGCCATCTTCGCGAAGCAGTCACGAATGCTGTCGCCCGGCGCAAACGCCTCGCAGGCTGCGGCCAGGGCGCGTTGGTTGCGCGCCAGATCGGCCCGGCCTATCAGTTCAAGTTCCGCCAGTGAAATATCCACGCGTTCTGTGTCGAAGATCATCTGCTGAAACAGCGTCTTGCCCAGCGCAAAATCTTCGGTGGCCGAGTCGCGGTTCGCTTCCAGCCAGGCGGTCAATTCCCCCATCGCAATCGCTGCCGCTGTGTTGGCTTCGCGAAAGCGACGCTGCAGCGCTGCGTCAGTCACTGACGCCCAGATGCCGGGGACGTCGTTGGTGAAGTAGTCGGCGAATCCGCCGAAAGATGCAATGCCGTATTCGAGCAGGCTGCGCGCCATGGGCATGCGCAAGTTGTCGCGAATCTGCCCCGCCGCTCCGGGTATGTTCTCCGCATAGCGCGTATAGGCAGCCATGCGTTCTTCGATAGGTGCGTAGTGCAGCGTCAGATAGGGGGCGGGATCGAGCGAGTCAAGCAGCCACGAAAGGTAAAACGCAGGATTCTTGAAAGGCGCTTCGGCCTTTTCCAGCCAGAACAGATGGCGGTCCGTGACCGCCACAAGGTAGTCGCGCTGGTATTGCTGCCGGGCTGTCAGCTGCGAATCCGAAAACGCCAGCGCCGCGTTTCGCGCCTCGTGCAGGCGCGTGATTTCCGCCATGATGCCCGACTCGCTCCAGTCCGGCAGCTGGCCATCGAACTCGTGGCGTCCGAGCACCACCGCATACGCCGGATGCGCGGCTAAAAATCCTTCCAGGTAGCGATTGACGAATCCATCCCAGGACTCCGACGCACCCTGTGCTGCTTCCTCAGCTGCTGGCCCGGGCCCACCACCACGTTCGCAGCCGGCAATCGCCAGGCCGGCGAGCACTGTCACCAGGACGAACGAGCGTCGATCAGTCATTACGCGCATTAAAGACTCCGATTTTTTGCAGGACGGATCGGCATGGCCCGCCCCAATGCCATACAAGCACAAGGCTACTGTTCAGTGATCAGCCCGGCCGCATCCCAGCCATTCATATGCCCTGCCAGGTCCTTGACGTTCTTGAAACCCGCCGCAGCCAGAATCTCCTCGGCAATGACAGCGCGACGACCCGAGCGGCAATACACGACGATCTCGTCAGCCTGGTCTGCAGCCAGTTCGGCAAGCCGTTTTTCGAGCGCGTCATAGGGAATATTGACGGCCCCGGGAATATGCCCTTCCTTGAACTCCTCGGCTGAGCGCACGTCCAGAATGATGGGCGCGGACGACTCAGCAATGCGCGCGGCGATTTCGGTATTGCTGACCGATGGCGCGGCTCCGGCTGAAGGCCCGCAGGCGCTCAGCGAGACTGACAACACCAGCACGACCAGAATGGCACCCGGTAATCGCATGGACAAACCTGCTACCTGCATCACAAACCTCAAAGGTAATTGAAAATCAGTTCTTCAGCAGTTCAAAATCGCTGCCGTTCTCCGCGAGCAGAGCGTTAGCAAACGCCGTCCAGGTGTCATTCGGAACCCAGACCTGGTGCACTGCCTCCAGCGCTTCATCCGCGGACTGCTGCAGGTATAGCACGCGGTACAGAAAGGTAAAAGTCGAGGCACGAAAACCGACCTGGCAATGCACCAGCGTCTTGCGTGTCGGATTGTCGTCCAGCAGTTTTCCGAAGAATTCAAACAGGGCCGGATCAGGGTGATCCCAGTCCACCGGAATATTGACATATATGAGGCCGCGGCCAGCAACCAGCGCGCCCTCATCCGGCAATGAACCATGGCTTTGCGGCGGCGCCAGGTTGACTACCATCTCGAAACCCTCGTCCGCCAGTACGCTGAAGTAGTCGGCCGCAGGCTGACCAGATGTACTCAGAAACTCGCTGATGTCGACTCTGTTGACGGGGCCAGGTGCCGACCCGCCCTGCTTCTCGTCGGCAAAACAAGTCACCGCAGCGACCAACAAGCCCAGCCCGGCCAGGGAAACAACGCGGAACAATTTCATCGGCGTATCTCCAGAAGGTACCACCCGCCCCAACACAAACTAATTCGGGGTCAGACTGCTATCTCCGCACGATCTTAATCGGGGTCAGACTGCTATTTTCGCACGATCGGTGGCCGACCGCCGACCGCACGCCGCCTTTGGCTTGCGGAACGCCGCGGGCAAGGCCAAATTCTCAGCAGCATCGCTCTGCCCATCAGGGTCAAAAAACTCCCCACAAACGTCATGAGTCCGGCAGCCCCGGGCGGCAGACGTGATCGCCTCAGCTACGAAATTGCCCGCCGCAGTTTACGACTTTCAGCCGCGCGGCTTGTTGCCCGGGCGGCCATTCGATCCGTCATCTGAATTGTCATCCGAATCATCGTCCGAGTTGTCATCCGAATCGTCGTCTGATTGAGTATCGGCCCTGAACTTCAGACGCGCTGAAACGGTGGCGTGATCCGAAGGCCAGAGGCCCGAGGACGTTTTGTCCTTGGTCTTTGTGTTCAGCACTTTGACTTTAGCCTTGTGAGGCAACGTCATCGAAAACACAACGTCGATGCGCTCATCATGCACTGACTTTGCGTTGGACAGGTCGGGCAGCTCACAACAGGTATAGCCGGGGCCCTTGGACCCGCTCGCCAGCCATGCATCGGCAAGCGCGGCAAAAGCGGGTTCGCCAACAATATTTACGCCCTGCGAAAACTGGGCGTAGGGTGGCTGACCGGGTGCGCCTAAAGGTGGCAAGGGAAACGCTTCGTCCTCGGACGAGGAATTGATGTCACCGACAATTATCAACTCCGTCCCCGGTGCAGCTGGCAAAGCCTGCACGGTCGCAAGCAACTGCGTGGCCTGGGCCGCCTGAAAATAAGGAGCAGCGGGGTCGGGAACCGGATACTGGACCTCAAGGTGGGTATTCACGAAGCGAAAGATCCGCCCCTTAACGAGGGCGTCCACCCCCACAAAGCCGCGCTTGAATTCGATGGGCGTCGTCCCCAGCAGAACGGTGGCGGCAGCAACTTCGAAGTTACAGCCGTCCAGCGAGGGCTTGCTGCACACCGCGGGGTTGTTAAAAGGCACCAGAGTCGTCGGCACATCGTTGCGCGCAAGGATCACGTCCCGATCGACCACCGTAACGAAAATCTCGGGAATATCGTCTGCATCAAGATAAACGGGCAAACCTGGGATCGGGAAAGTCGCCGGGCTGATATCCAGGTTCTTCACGACCGCTGCTACTGTATACCCAGCGCCCAGACTATCCAGGGCAGTCAATGTCTCTGCAAGATGATCATTGAATGCTCCTCTGAACAGCTCGCATGCGCCAGGCATTGTGCCGGACTCGATGCACCCGAACTCGAACACTTCCTGCAGCCCAACCAGGTGCGGCTTCTTCTTCGCGATCGTTTCCGCAAGCGCTTCGGCTCGCTCTTTGAAATTGTTGCCTGATACAGACATCAGCGCAGCAACAACCGCCATACTGTAGGCCTCCGGGCTGTCAGCAGCGATGATCGGCGTCAGGTCGGCGCCAAGATACTGGTTCTGCGTCATCACCCTGATCTCGGACTTTTTGCCGGCCATCGCAGGGGAACTCACCAGAAAAACACCGGCGAACAGAAAAGCGAACAGAGCAAGATTCTTATGCATCGGAAATCCCCAATCGTTATTTGTTATTGGCTGGCCAATGAGCCGCAATGGGGACCTACCCCCTTGCCGACCTCGATGACCCTGGCCTTATCGAACCACGCTCTGAGCGCGCCCCTGCCGGTAAGTGTAGACAGAACGCCGGGGGGAGTCAGGGCATTGCTGCGAAAATTTTCTGCATTATGTTAAACATGCCCGAATCCTGAGGGCTGGCAAGCCGTACCCTGACCACTCAGGCAACCACCGAGCACAAAAAAGCCGGACCTGAGTCCGGCTTCCGCAACTTCGATCAAGTTGTTGTTCGACGTAGCTTTCGTCCCGCTTCAATCGTCGCTGCTGCTGTCATCGTCGTCATTGGCGAGGATTCTGGTTCTCACCAATGCCGTGCCAATGTCGGCACCTTCAACAAACGCATCGATACCGAAAATTCCATTCAAAGCACTGGCAGCGACGTCAGTCAGCGTAACGCCAACCCCTGAAATTGTGACACGACCATTGCGGGCCACATGCGGCGCGATGGAATCGAGATTGAAAAGCGGAACGCGGCCCACCAAGCTGCCATTCACCGTTACCAGGCCAGTCAAAACAGGCTCATCCTGCGTATCAATCACGAAATTGAGCAGGCCAACCGAAGTCTCTCCTGCCGTCAACGACAGACCGCCAACGTGAAAGATGTCGCCACGGAAGCCATCGCCGGCGTCCACCGCCCCACCTGGGATCCGATAGCTGATGAAGACCCCACCCCTGCGTGCCTTCAACTTGCCCGGAGCGATAGCAGATGGCGCTACGCCCAGGCCGGACAACGCACCCACGAATCCCTCGCTCAGCCGCACGGTGGTCTTGCCGCCGGCAACCTGGACGGTCGGCTCGGCGATTGCGCCCCCGACCATGAACGGTACGAGCAGGGCTGCACAGGCCAAAAATCTTTTCATCTTTTAAACTCCATTGTTTTGCGGACGCCGAAATGGCGCCCACTGCTTTCACCGGCCAAAAGTTAGCAATGCCGGCGTGAAGAAAAAATGAAGAGGATGAAAAGAAACTTGTACGGCTCGCGAGCCCCGGGGACAGCAGAGAAGCACACGCAATCGCCGGTCGACTGCCCGGAGGACTTAGCCGAAAAGTCAGGGAAACTGCAGACCTGGAAGCTTCAGTTACGCACCTGGCCTGGCGAACTAACTGAATGAAAACAGCGTAAGGAGTTCGGCAATCAGCGCCGGCTTTTCTGCGCCTTTCAGCTCCAGCCGCGCCTCGCTTTTTACCCGCCACACGCCCGGTGCCTTTTCCGTAACGTTGATAATTTTCTGGCGCGCCCGAACGAAACCACCGACCCGCACAGGGTGCAGAAAGCGCACCTTGTCCGAACCGTAGTTCATTCTGACCCCCCCGCTCCCTCGGGCAGACTGGTTTTTTCCTCCAGCAGGCCGGGCAACAGGGACAGCAATAGAAAACCATGGGCTATGGTCCCACCGAATTCGGACACGACCGCTCGATCGGGATCGACATGGATGAACGGGTAATCGCTGCTGACATCGGCAACCGATCCACGCGCTCCTGGGCGATCTGCAATCACGATGAGGCCTCGGACTCCTTGCCGACCAGGTTTTGCATCTGTTCAGTCTTGATTCCTGCCGGCATGCGTCACCGCTGGTTTTTGCCAATCCGAACCCGCCAGGCATTGCCTGGCCCGGCCTGAGCATGCCCGGATTCTGTGCAACCAGGTCGCCTTCATGGTCTTTCCGCGGCCTGGTTCAGGTGCACCTGCCCCCGCAGGAAGAAAAGTGCTGCACAGAGCAACTCGATCCCGGATTCGATTCCGCGCAATCACGCCGCGCTAATTACCCCCATGCGCAAAAAATGAGGGTAGAATCAGCGCGTCAGTTGACGTTTCAACAATTTGAGACGTCGCTTCAGCCAACAGCCACAGCGTCGATGAGGAGCCGCGTCATCTTAAAAGACCAGAAACGCAAGACTTTTGCTGCCGGCGAAACCATTTTTCGGGAACACGAGGTCGGCGACTTCGCATACTTCATCGAATCCGGAAAAGTCGAGCTGTCTGCCAGCAACCAGGGCAAGAAGGTTGTGCTGACCACGATGGGCCCGGGCGAACTGCTGGGCGAAATGGCGATCATCGACAAATCTACACGGTCTGCGAGCGCGACCGCGCTCGAGGAAACCGTAGCCATTCCGATCGACAGCAGGACGGTCGAGAAGAAGATCGCTTCTTCGGACCCGATGACCCACATGCTGCTGCGGCTCGTGGTCGAGCGCTTTCGCTGGGCTCTGCGGCGGGTGCTGGACGCCGAGCGGCTCTATTCAGAAGGCACGATGACGCTTGCCGAGATTGATACGCGCTATGAACGCGCACGTGATTTCGCCATAAACCGCATCAAGCTCGAGCAGGACCTGAAAGAAGCTCTGAACGAGCAGCAGTTCGAGCTTTACTATCAACCTATTGTGGACTTGCGCAGCGGGATTATCGCTGGCTTCGAGGCCCTGATTCGCTGGCAGCATCCGGAACGCGGCCTGGTCCCGCCGGTTGATTTCATATCGGCTGCGGAGGATACGGGGCTGATCGTACAGATCGGGCAATGGGTGCTTGAGCGCGCGTGCCGGGACCTGCCGCAATTCCAGAAGGTCTTTAAGACTCGCGTCACCGGACATGCGCCGCTGTTTATGAGCGTCAATGTCTCCCCGCGCCAGATCGAGGATCTGGCTGAAACCGGCGCCCTGATTGATACGCTCAGACGCACTGGGATACATCCTTCGCGCGTTAAGCTCGAGATCACAGAAGAACTGCTGATTCGATCGCCGGAGCTGGCAGCTCGTTCGCTCGCACAGATGAAGGAAGTAGGCGTTGAGCTGGCCATAGACGATTTCGGAACTGGTTACTCGAGCATGAGCTATCTGCACCGTTTTCCGCTCGACGTGCTCAAAATAGACCGGGCATTCGTCAACAGCATGACCAAAGATAAGAAGAGCCTGCAGATCGTGCATGCAATCGTCGGCCTTGCTAAGTCACTTGGCCTTAAGGTTGTTGCGGAAGGCATCGAAGATGCAGAGACACTCAAGTCAATAAAACAACTTGGCTGCGACTTCTTTCAGGGATACTTTGCCTCCCGGCCGCTGCCGCTGGACAAAATGCTGAGAGGCCTCGAGCGCCACTGCGATAACAGGCAGGACGGCGAAGGCGCCGGGGCAAGCTAGCGGCCGAAAAGCGCTGGCCACATGCCGCGCTGCGGCTCTGACGGCGGCCATCCGAGGACGCAATCCGTCGGCGAACCCGCTGGGACAAGCGCCTGTCGCTTTGCTCAAACCGCCCGATACCCTTAGAATGCCGCGTTCCATTTTGCCGGGTTCGTATCGGCCCCGGCACCCCGAAGAGGACTGCAACCATGCGCACCATCATCGTCGCCGTATCCCTGAGCTGTCTGTTTCTTGCGAGCGGCTGCTCCGAGAAGACAACAGCGGTAAACCAAACAAAAGCGCTGCAGCAAGCAAGCGACATCGCCAGACCCGACAATGTGCTCCTCGCGGAATGGTCAGGCCCGCATGGCGGCGTTCCTGGCTTCGACGAAATGGACCTGGCTGCGCTCAAGCCCGCTCTCGAGTACGGCATGCGCGCCCAGCTCGCCGAGCTCGAGGCTATCGCCGGCAACCCAGAGCCCGCCACTTTCGAAAACACGATCGTGCCCATGGAGACAGCCGGCGAAGACCTGGATCGGGTGTTCACCTACTATTGGATCTGGAGTGCCAACCTGTCATCACCCGAATTTCGCGACATCCAGAAAGAAATGTCGCCAAAGCTCTCGGAGTTCAGGTCGAAAATTACACAGAATCAGGCGCTCTTTGCACGCGTGAAAGCGGTCTACGACGCGCGCGACGACGGGACTTTGAATGACGCTCAGAAGCGGCTGGTCGAGCTGAGCTACGACGGATTCGTTCGTAATGGCTCTACGCTGCAGGGCGAAAAAAAGAACCGCTATGCAGCGATAGAAAAGCGCCTGGCCGAGCTGTATACGCGTTTCAGCAACAACGTACTGGCCGATGAAGAAAACTACGTACTCTACATTGACGAGTCGCAGCTCGGCGGCCTGCCACAGTCGTTCGTCAGAGCGGCCGCGGCTGCAGCTGAAGAGCGGGGTGAAAAGGGCAAGTACGCGATAACCAATACACGCTCGTCGATGTCACCATTTCTCACTTACTCCGATGAGCGCGAGCTCCGCAAGAAAGTCTGGGAGACCTATTACAACCGCGGCGATAATGGAGATGAGTTCGATAACAATGCCATCATCGCTGAGATTCTTCAGCTTCGGGACGAGCGCGTAGGCCTCCTCGGGTACGACAACTACGCCGCCTGGCGCCTCGAAAACCGGATGGCCAAGAAACCGGAGAACGCCCTGGTACTGATGGAAGCCGTGTGGCCGGCAGCCCTGGCGCGGGTCAGCGAAGAGGTCTCGGATATGCAAGCCATCGCCGATGCGGCCGGAGACAAGATCAGCATCGAGCCGTGGGACTACCGCTATTACGCGGAGAAAGTGCGCAAGGCCAGGTATGACCTCGACTCCGACGAAGTGAAGCAATACTTGCAGCTTGATAAGCTGCGCGACGCCATCTTTTTCGTAGCCGGCGAATTGTTTAACTTTCAGTTTACGCCGGTGCCCGAGGGCAGCGTGCCCGTTTTTCACCCGGATGTGAAAGTCTGGGAAGTCACCGACAAAACCAGCGGCGAGCATATTGGCTTGTGGTATCTCGATCCGTTTGCCCGCACGGGCAAGCGCTCAGGCGCCTGGGCTTCGAGCTATCGCGGACACTCCACTCTGAATGGCGAGAAAACCGTGCTCTCGTCCAACAATTCCAATTTCGTCAAGGGTGCCCCGGGTGAGCCGGTGCTCATTTCCTGGGATGACGCCGAGACCCTGTTTCATGAATTCGGCCACGCGCTGCACTCACTGTCCTCCAGGGTCGACTACCCCGGGCTGAATGGCGGGGTCAGGGACTACACGGAGTTCCAGTCGCAGCTGCTCGAGCGCTGGCTTATCACGGACGAGGTGATCAACGGTTTTCTGGTGCACCAGGAAACAGGCGAGCCGATGCCGCCGGAGCTGATAGAAAAGATCAAGAATGCTGCCACGTTCAATCAGGGCTTTGCGACCACCGAATACCTGGCATCGGCAATGGTCGACATGCGCTACCACACGGTGGATCCCATCGACATCAATCCGGACACCTTTGAACGCGAAGCCCTGGCTGATCTGGGGATGCCGCCGCAGATCGTTATGCGTCACCGCTCGCCCCATTTCGGACACATTTTCTCAGGTGAGGGTTACTCCGCTGGCTACTACGGATACCTGTGGGCGGACGTACTGACCTCGGACGCTGCCGAAGCCTTTGCCGAGGCGCCCGGCGGCTTCTATGACAAAGACGTGGCCGCGCGCCTCGTCAGGCACCTGTTTTCGGTTCGCAACTCCGTTGATCCGGCAGACGCGTACCGGGCGTTTCGCGGGCGAGACGCACGCATCGATGCGCTGATGAGAGACCGCGGTTTCCCGGTGCCGGCCGCAAAGCAGGTGGCGACCAGATAAGCGGCTTCATCACCGCACACTTAATCGGGGTCAGACTGCTATTTCGCTGCCCCCGCCGGGCGCGCAGCGCACTGTCACAGGTGCGAGCGTGTCCAGTTGACGATGTCTGACTCACCCATCGCCCCAGGCTGGCGCGCTACTTCCTTGCCGCCACGGAACAGGACGAGCGTCGGGATGCTGCGGATGCCGAGGCTGGCCCCCAATGCCTGTTCCTCCTCGGTATTAACTTTGGCCACCCGCACGCCCGGCTCAAGTCGTGCCGCCGCCGCCTCGTAGGCCGGCGCCATCATTTTGCAGGGGCCGCACCAAGGCGCCCAAAAATCGACCAGCACGGGCACGTCGCTGCGTGCGACCTGTTTTTGCAATGCAGCGGCACCAAGCACCTCGGGCTTGCCACTGAACAGGGCCTTGTGACACTTCCCGCACTTCGGTTGTTCACTCAGCCGCCCGGCTGCCACCCGGTTTACGGCATTACATTTCGGACAAACGATATGTTGGCTCATGATGCTGCTGAATCCTGTTCTGGTTTACCTGATTTTTCGCTGGCTTGCCTGACCCTAAATGAGGCTTAACCCGTCATTTTCAAGCCCTTCCCTGAGCGCAGACGGCGCCCGACAGGAAGTCTGGATAGGCAAAAGTACCTATTGAATGCCCCCGAATCTGACCCATATTAATAGTGGGAGCAGGTGGTTGATGAGCGTCTTTGGAAGCGCGGTCAGCCGCCGGGTTCCGGGTCCCGGGCCGGTCAGGCGACCGGCCCAGGGGTCAGGCAACAGGGAGTGCCGAATTCGCGCCGCCGGCCTGCCCGCAAAGGGAGAGGGTCCGCGTGGCAGGAGGAGAGAGATGACAAACCTAGTGACAAAACGTGCAAAGAAGGATGTTGCCAGGTCCAAAGATCGGTTCGCACCGTTCGAGGATATGGACAGGATGTTTGACGCATTAGTATCGCGCGGCTGGATGCAGCCGTTTGGCTGGAGCCGTTCGCGGCTCGGTGAGATGAGTGCCTATGACAATGCGTTCCCACGTTTCGACGTAATCGATCGTGACAAGGAAATTCTGGTCAAGGCCGAACTCCCCGGCGTCAAAAAAGACGACCTGGAAGTTCTCGTGATCGACAACATATTGACGATCAAGGGCAAGACCTTTACCGAAGAGAAGGAAGAGGAAGGCGAGTTTTTCCGTTCGGAGATTACCCGCGGAGAATTCAGCAGGTCCGTGACCCTGCCGAGTGACGTGGATGTCGACAAGGCAACCTCGACACTGAAGGGCGGCATGCTGACGCTGAAACTTCCGAAACTGGCAGTGTCCAGGCGCCGTCGGATCGCGATCAGCTAGACGCTGTTTACGCAAACGACGAGCGCGGAGCGGGCCCGGTTTTTGCCGGGCCCGTTTCGTTCAGCGTCGCGCGTATATCATTTGTCCCGCTCGCCCCGTTCACTGCGTGAACCACGGTCGGCATGGTCAGGCGGTCCGCCTTCCGGAAAACAGACCAGCCCGTCGTTGCGCGGCGGTGTTTCACAGGTGCCGTTCACCGTTTCGCTCTCGCGCCCTTCGAACGAGCAGACATCGCCCTGCACGGCCGCAGCGCAGGCCTCCACGGCGACTGCAGGCGGGCCGCGCCGCTCACCGCGTGGCGCATCGTTAGCGCGATCCGCCACGGCGACCCCACTCAGAGCCGCCATCACCAACACTCCCGTTACAGAAATCAAAAGGCTTTTCATCATCGTCTCCTGCTGATGGTCATTCGAAAAACATATGCGGGCGACAGGTGAAAAAAGTCACAACCAAAAATCACCGTGCCCACGACCAGACAATAGCCATGCAATACGCAGAGGCCACGCAGCAAATGTGGAGAAGTAGCGGATTCACGCCGGTCCCGGCATGAACCGGAGGGTGAGCAGGTCGGGCTACTCCAGCTTGTAGCCAATGCCGTAAATAGAGTGAATCAGCTCATCGTCGTCGGCATTTCTTCTTATCTTCTTCCGCAGATTCTTGATATGCGAGTCGACCGTCCGATCGCTGACGACACGACCATCGTCATACACTTTGTCCATCAACTGCTCCCTCGAGTAGACCCGTCCAGGGTGCCGCGCCAGGAACGCAAGGAGCCGGAACTCCACCGGCGTGAGATCCAGCTTCAGGCCATCGACGCTTGCGCTGAATTTGCTTTCATCCACAAGAATTCCACGATAGCCGTCTTCTTCCGCAGTAACAGCCCGCACACGACGCAGAACCGCTTTGACACGGGCCACCACTTCGCGCGGGCTGAACGGCTTGCAGACATAGTCATCGGCACCGAGCTCCAGACCCAGCAGGCGATCAATTTCCTCGATTCTGGCAGTCACCATGATGATCGGGATCGGGGCCAACGCCCGCACCTCCCGACAGATTGCATAGCCGTCTTTTCCGGGGAGCATTAAATCCAGCAGGATCAGGTCCGGATGATTTTCACGAACCCAATCAACGACCGTCGTACCGCTCTCGATCCAATGCGTAGCGTAGCCAGCCTGGCGCAGGTAGTCGCGCAACAACGCCGCAATCTTCGGTTCATCCTCTACGATCAGCACCAATTGTTTGCCGGTATCAACCATGCGCGACCTCGTCGCCGCCAAGCAACGGCAGCGTGACAGATATAGTTAACCCGCCCAGGTTCGAGGCACTGGCGGAAATTGTCCCATCATGAGCAGCAACGATCGCCTGGCAGATTGAGAGCCCCAGCCCGGCGCCGCCAGTGGCCCGGCTGCGCGATCCCTCAACCCGGTAAAGGCGGTCGAAAACATGCGCAATCGCCTCCGCAGGCACGCCGGGCGCGGAATCTGAAAACTCGAGCCTCGCGACCTGACCCACTGCCCTGCAGCTGACTCGCAGCACGCCAGGAACCTCGGTATAGCGCAGCGTATTTTGCAGCAGGTTACCGAACAGCTGCCTCAGTCTGGCCGGATCCGCCCGAACCGGCAACTCGCCTTCGGCGATCTCCAGCTCCAGCCTGAGGCCTGCCTCCGCAATCCTGGCTTCCTCCTCAGCCAGCGCCTCGCGCAGATACGCAGCGAGATCCAGCACTTGCCGCGAGTAGCTCAGGCCACCCTCGTCCGATAAAGCAAGCTCGTGCAAATCTCCGACCAGACGTGTCATGCGCGTCACTTCCGCCTGCAGCGAACGCGAGGTCGCGGCATCGAAGCGGCGCACACCGTCCTCTATCGCCTGCAGCTCGCCGGTGAGGATCGCCAGCGGGGTGCGTAATTCATGCGAAATGTCGGCCAGCCACCGCTGACGCGCCTGGCGATTGCTCGCGAGCGTTGCGGCCAGCTTGTTGAAATCCCGGGCCAGCGCGCCGAGTTCGTCATTGCTGGTCACCGTAATGCGCGCATCATATCGACCCGCCGTCATCTCATGCGCACCCTTCGTCAATGATTTTATAGGGCGGGTCATCTGCCTTGCGATCAGCAGCGAAGCGAGAGCAGCTGCGCCGAGCACCAGCAACGCAATGAGATAAATCGAACGTGTCTGCCTGCGCACGAACTCGAGGTCAACCCGCTCGGTCAGGCGCGCAGGCGGCGCGATGCGTAGCTCACCGATCAGTTCGCCAGCGAGAACGATCTCCACCGACTGCCCGCCCTCGTCTGCCATCGGACTGCCGATGACCGGGCTGCCATCGGCGTCAAACACACTGAGACGCGGCAGCATCTGCAGAGGATCATCATGCGGCGGAAATCCGCGACCCGGCGGCGGCCGGGGCGCCCCGCGCTCGGGTCCGCGCGGCAAGAGATCATCGCCCCCGACCAACTCCGGCCAGCGCCGAGGGTTGCGCCGCAGGGCGTCCCAGCCACCCTCTTTCTCATAAAAGCCCGCCAGCCGCTCTGTAAGCTGGCCCAGTTTGCCGGAATCCTGCTCGCTGACGTAATCGAGAAACCCACGCTGGAAACTCCAGCGCGTCAGCGTCGCACTCATCCCGAGGATAAACAGGCTGATCAGCAACAGCGCCAGCAGCAACTTGTTAGCAATTGTCCAGCGCATCGCAGCGCATCTCCCCGATTTACCTTCCAGTCAAAGCTGTCTCCGGCGCCCTGTTGACCCCCTCCCGGGGCGCCGACGGGCTGACAGTCTAGCAAGCAATCCGGGCGAGCCAGAAAAATCCACAATATCTCCAAATTTCCTGCTCGGCCTGCTGCTTTAATTCATTCCTGACACCCAAATTCAGTGCGACTGTCAGGAGTAACACTCGTGATTCGAACCAGATTCAGCCTGCTTTTCTTCTGCCTGCCTGGCCTCTCTGCCTGCAGCGCCGGTTCAGGCATTGCGCCGACGACCACCACTGCAAGCGGGGAATAGACAGATCCCACCCCCATCCGGCAAGGCGTCAACTGCACGCAGATGGCGGACTTCTCGGGCTACGACAACTGGACATGCGACAACGCCACGATCCTCGATGCCGCGACTGGCGAGGTCCTGAACCCGGTGTCATCGGTCAGCGAAAATCCCGGCGCGTTGCTTTTGACGGTGACCGGTAACAGCATCCCGGATCATCTCGTCATTATCGGTCAGACACTGAATCTCAATATCAGCGTCGGTACGCAGGTGCTTTCGCAGTTTGATGCCGACACCGACGGCGCGCTGAGCCTTGTCGAGCCAGCGGATCAGCAAGCCTCGATCAAAGCCTGGCTCGATGAGATTCTGCTGATTACCAACGAGCTTGACGACCGCCGCTGCAGCTTTTTTCCGACGTCACGACGGATCTCGACGCCGCGGCAGCCCACGGCAACCAGGGTCAATACGCTCGGGTCGTGCGAACGCTGAAATCCGGCAGCCCGCCGGCGCAGCTGAAAATTGACGTCACTGCCCTGGGCGAAAAAATACCCACGCTGCGGGTCACCATCATCGATGCCGGGTCAGGCAGGAAGTACAGGATAGGTGATCCCCGCAGCCGTCATGAAATTCCTCTGCCCCGTCAGGTGGCAAGACTCAAACGCCCTGTTGCCGGCTCGCCAACTCGGCCAGCACGTCGACAAAACTCAACTTGCGCTTGCGCAACACCAGCATGAGATGAAAAAGCAGGTCCGCACTCTCGGCCAATAGCTGTTCGTCCCCCTGCGCCGTGGCGGCCACCACGGTTTCCACCGCCTCCTCGCCCAGCTTTTGTGCGACGCGCGTAATGTCCTGTGCCGCGAGCCCCGCAACGTAGCTGCCAGCTGGCTGCTCGCGCATCCTTCGCTCAATGACCGCGTCGAGTTCGCTCAATACGCCACCCACAGGGGCAGCAAAACACGATTTGGTCCCCAGATGGCAGGCCGGGCCCGCAGGAATCACCCGATAGAGCAGGCTGTCGCCATCACAATCCGCGGTCACAGACTGCATGACCAGCGTGTTGCCGGAGGTCTCGCCCTTCAGCCACAGGCTGTTCCGCGAGCGGCTGAAGAACACGGCCTGCCCCTCCTGCAGCGTACGTTGTAACGCCGCGCGATTCGCATAGGCCAGCATCAGGATGTCGCCCGACAGCGCGTGCTGCACCACGACCGGCAGCAGGCCGCCGCCCTTGTCCCAGTCGAGTGTTTCCGGTTCATCGAGCATCATAAGCGCACCGCCACACCCTGCTCCGCGAGCGTTTGCTTCAGCTCGGGAATGGTGAAGTCGCCGTCATGAAAGACGCTCGCCGCGAGCGCCGCATCAACGCGGGCATCCCTGAATACCGCCGTGAAGTGAGCAGGTTTCCCCGCGCCTCCCGATGCAACCAGTGGCACACGACAGACCTCACGCGCAGCCGCCAGCTGCCCGATGTCGTAACCGGTGCGCACGCCGTCGCTGTTCATACAATTGAGTACGACTTCGCCGGCGCCCCGATCCTGCACCTCGCGCAGCCAGTCCAGGGTATTGCGGCGAACCCGACGCGTCGCTTGCCTCGCTGCCCGTGTATTGATACACCTCGAGCCCCTCCTCGCCCATCCGGCTGTCGACACCGGCGGTGACACACTGGCTGCCGAACCGAGCCGCCAGTTCATCGATGAGCCCAGGCCTCTCCAGCGCCGGAGAATTGACCGACACCTTGTCGGCACCTGCGTTCAGCACGGTCTCCGCGTCCTGCAGCGACCGAATGCCACCGGCCACGCAAAACGGAATGTCCAGCACCTCGGCCACTGCCGTCACCCAGTCGCGATCCACCGAGCGGCCCTCGGGGCTCGCGGTGATATCGTAAAAAACCAGCTCGTCCGCGCCCTGGTCACGATAACGGCAGGCGAGCTCCAGGATGTTGCCCACGCTACGATGGCTGCGGAAGCGGACGCCCTTGACCACCTCGCCATCGCGCACGTCAAGGCAGGGAATTATGCGCTTTGCAAGAATGGTCCGATCTCCTCGGCAGTCAGTCGCTTTTCCAGCAGCGCCTTGCCGCAGATGGCCGACTCGACGCCCGATTGCTGACAACAACTCGAGGTCAGCAGCGTTGCGGATGCCACCTGAGGCCTGGAACCTGACGCCCGGGAACTGCAGGACGCATCGCCGGTAGAGCTTCGTGTTCGGCCCGCTCATTGCCCCGTCACGACCGATGTCGGTGCACAGCACGCGCAGGGGCTGCGCGTTCTCGTACCGAGCGATGACATCAGCAAGACTCATACCGCTGTCCACGGTCCAGCCATGTGTCATGACCCGCGGTGCCTGATCGTGGGACAGCGAAACATCAAGCGCCAGCACGATCCGGTCGGGACCGAATTTCTGCAGCAGCCGTGCTGTCGTTTCCGGTTCGCGCACGGCCATGCTGCCGATCACCACGCGCGCGACGCCAAGCCCAAGCGCGTCATCCACCGCGGCCTCGTCGCGCACGCCCCCACCGAACTGAACGCGCCCGCTCATGGCCTCCACGAGCGCAATCACCGTTTGCCTGTTGACCATCCGGCCCTGCTGCGCGCCGTCCAGATCGACAACATGCAGCATGTCGGCACCAATATCTGCGTATTTTCGCGCGAGCGTAGCAGGATCATCCGCGTAGACCGTGGTTGCCCGGAAGTCACCGCGCAACAGGCGAACGCAGCGGCCTGCACGCAGATCGATGGCAGGTATGAGTTGCATGTTCAGGACTCCAGGAAGTTTTTTAGAAGCCGTGCGCCCTGACTTGCGGAGCGCTCGGGGTGAAACTGAGTGCCAGCAAAATTGCGGCGCGAGACTACTGCAGCCAGGCTGCCGCCATAGTCCACAGCAGCGTTCGTATGCTGATTCTCTGCCACTGCGAAACTGTGCAAAAAATAGAAATAGCTGCCGTCCGGTACCTCGTTCAGCAGGTCACACTCACGCTTCTTGCTGATGCGATTCCAGCCCATATGCGGCACCGGGCGCTCTGCGTCGTGCGTGATCTTCTCCGCGCTTCCGTCGAACACGCCCAGACACTCGACGTCATCCTCCGCAGAGCGTTCGAACAGGATCTGCATGCCGAGGCAGATGCCGAGCACCGGTTGCGTGAGATCAGGTATCAGGCGATCGAGCTTGCTGGAGCGAAGGCGATGCATCGCCTCCCGCGCCGCGCCCACGCCGGGCAGCACCACGTGGCTGGCGGCGGCGACCTGCGCGGGCTCAGCGCTCACCAGCGGATCACAGCCAAGACGCTTGAACGCGAAGCGCAGGGAGGCGAGGTTAGCGCCCCCGGTATCGACGATGACTACCCCGCTCACAGCTGCCCCTTCGTGGACGGCACGCTGCTCGCCAGTTCGCTTGAGCGCCGGCCGCAGTGCCCGGCCGAGGCCCTTGAAAGCAGCCTCGATCATGTGATGCGTGTTCTCACCACGCACGCTTATGTGCAGTGACGCGCCGAGCGCCTGCGCCAGCGAACGGAAAAAATGCGGCACCATCTCGGTGGGCAAACCGCCCACCTGCTCGCGGCCGAAGTCGGCTTCGAAACTGCACCAGGGGCGGCCGCTCAGATCCAGCGCAACCTGCGCACAGGGACTCGTCCATCGGCAGCAGAAAGCCGTAGCGGCCGATGCCGGTTCGGTCGCCCAGTGCCTCCCGGAGAGCTTCGCCCAGCGCGAGCGCGCAATCTTCGACCGTGTGGTGCTCATCGATCTGCAGGTCACCACGGCATTCGAGCTGCAGCGAAAAGCCACCATGAAACGCCAGCTGCTCCAGCATGTGATCGAAAAAACCGATGCCGGTTGTGATGGTGACCGGCCCGGACTGGTCGAGGGCTACGCTGACATTGATGTCCGTCTCATTGGTCTTGCGTTCGACGCAGGCAGCGCGCGCTTGCGCGAGTAATCCCCGTGCGATGCGCGACCAGTCGAGGCCATTGCCGAGCTGCATGCCGCGCAGTCCGGCGCGTTCCGCGAGCTGCATGTCGCAGTCACGATCGCCGATGACCACGCTGCGGGCCATGTCGATTTTCCCGCTCCGCAGATAATCCTCGATCAGCGCCGTGCCGGGTTTGCGGCAGGCGCACTCATCCTGCGCGACGTGCGGGCAGATGCGAACCGCCTCAAACTCGATCCCCTGCGAACCAAGCAGCTCGAGCAGAAACGTCATGGGGTTGCGCAAACTCTTCCGCCGGAAAGGCGGGCGTGCCGAGGCCGTCCTGGTTGGAGACCATCACGAGGCGATAGTCCGCGCGCGCGCAGCTGCAGCAGGGCCGGGATCACGCCCTCCACGAGCCGCAGCTTGTCGAGGCGATCGATCTGCTCGTCGGCGGGCTCCTGAATGAGCGTGCCGTCCCGGTCGATAAAGGCGACCCTCATGCCGCCTCCCCGAACGCCTGCAGCAGCCGGTCATTCTGCTCGGGCGTGCCGACGGTGATGCGCACGCAGACCGCCAGGCCCGGCTGCGCGCTGACGTCCCTGATCAGAATCTCCCGGTCTGCGGCACGTCTTCATCACGCACGGTGCATCGACGGTGCGCAGCAGCAGAAAGTTGGCTTCGCTGGGCCAGACGCAGCTACCGCAGCCGCACGCGCAGCGCCGTGGCCAGGCGCTCACGCTCCGTGCGAATGATCTGGACCCGCACCTGCAACTGCCGTCGCCCGGCAATGCCGAGTGCCGCGCAGTCGCCAGCTCGATGGTCGGCCGCGACAGCGGATAGGGTGGCATCAGTTTGCGCAGCGCCTGCACCACCTCGTGGCCCGCGAGCAAGGCGCCACAACGCGCGCCGGCCAGACCGATGGCCTTGGACAGCGTGCGCAGCACCACCAGGTTGTCGAACCTCTGCAGCATGCCCGCGACGGCTCGATGCGTCAGCAAATTCGATGTAGGCCTCGTCGACCACGACCAGCGCACGCCCGCGCAGCGCTGTACACAGCGCAGCCAGCATTTCCGGATCAATCAGGTTGCCGGTGGGATTGTTGGGCGAGCACAGGAACACCAGCCGGGTGCACGGGCCACCGCGGCCATGATGCCTGCGACAGTCCAGAGCGAATCCGTTCGCTTCCAGCGGCACGCTGCGTACCCCGGCACCCTGGATGCGCGCCGCGATCTCGTACATGCCGAAGGTCGGGGGACATACGATGACTTCGTCCGTTCCGCCGCGACAGAAACAACGCATCAGCAGGTCGATGCCGTCGTCGCTGCCGCGAGTAGCGAGCACCTGGTCCGGCCCGACGCCATAAAACTTCGCCAGCGCGGTAAGGAGCATCCGCGGCTGCGGATCCGGATAGCGATTGATGTCGTCGCGATTTCCAGCGGCGACCATGGCGACTCGTTGGCGTGCAGGCGCACAAGTTCAGCGCTGGCTTCGGCCGATGCATAGGCGCTGAAATCACGCAGGTCAGGTCGGATCAGGTCGCGAATGCTCATGCCACGGCCTCTTCGCGTTTCCGCAAGGCGTAATTCGACGGCCCGCGCGTGGGCATCCAGGCCCTCGGCCCTGGCAAGCGTGCAGGCCGTATCAGCAATCCGGCGCAGCCCATCGGCGCTCAGCTCCTGGACCGTCATCGAGCGCATGAAATCAGTCAGACCGAGGCCACTGTAAGATCGCGCCCAGCCATAGGTAGGCAGGACATGGTTCGTGCCGGAACAGTAGTCACCGACCGATTCCGGCGCCCACGGGCCGAGGAAGACGGAACCGGCGTTGCGCACGTCGGACAGCCAGTCGCGGGCCTGCACGACATTCAGAATCAGATGTTCGGGCGCATACTCATTGGAGATTTCGATCGCCTCGTCAATGTCTTCACCATGATGCAGGCCGAACGCCAAGGGCGGCCTCGACGATCTCGCGCCGGCTGCAGTCCGCGCGCGCTGCGCCTTGCAGCTCATCCTGCACCGCCCTGCGCAAGTTGCGGTGAATCGGTAAACAGAAGGACCTGGGAGTCGGGCCGTGCTCCGCCTGTGACAGCAGGTCGGCCGCGCAGTGAGGCGGGGTCGGCGCGTGTCATCGGCAATCACCAGCAGTTCGGACGGCCCGGCGGGCATGTCGCAGGCCGCGCCGCCGCTTCCACCGACACCTGGGTTTTGCGCAGGTGACCCACTGATTACCCGGCCCAAACAGTTTGGCCACGCGGGGCACGCTTTCGGTGCCATATGCCATGGCGGCGATCGCCTGTGCTCCGCCGATCCTGAACACCTTGTGGACCCCGCAGGCCCGGGCCGCGAACAGG
>CAVWXZ010000020.1:0-33919 GCA_963759075.1 uncultured Gammaproteobacteria bacterium | reverse complement strand
GTTCATCGCCGATGACGGCGCGCGCTGTCAGCACCGCGTGACCGAGACCCAGCGCCTCGCGCTGGCGTATAAACACGCAGTCAACATGATCGGGCACCACCGAGCTTACTGTCGCGAGCAGCTCTTCCTTGCCGCGGCTGTCCAGCTCAGTTTCCAGCTCGTAGGCCTTGTCGAAGTGGTCCTCAATCGCACGCTTGGTGCGGCCGGTCACAAAAACCAGCGTTTCCGCGCCTGCTGCTACGGCTTCTTCCGCCGCATACTGGATCAGGGGTTTATCCACTACCGGCAGCATTTCTTTTGGGCTGGCCTTGGTGGCCGGCAGGAAGCGGGTACCCAGGCCTGCTACAGGAAAGACGGCTTTGCGAATTTTGCGCTTCATCAGGTGACATCCGGCTTTGAGATTGCCCGCTATTATAAATCATTCAGCGTGCCGACGAACGGGACTGGCATCTGATTCCGGCCCCCTGTTCTTCACTGCCGGGTCCCCTGCGGGGCCTTCAACATGTCGCTGATCATTGCTGGTTCACTTGAATAGAGTTGATGCGCACTGCCCGGGCGCCAGCCAATCCCTGCCCTGGTAGCTTTGCAGTAGCATCGTGCGGCTGAACATTTGTCGGGCTGGAGCCGGTAGCGCTTCTCCCTCCTGCTGGCGCCTGATGTCGGTTCGAAGCGCTCCCCGCTCCCTGTCAGCTGAGCGTGTAGTTCGGGAGACGCTTAATCAGGTGCAACGATCGGTGTCGGTCACCTCTCATGTTGCCGTGACAGGCGGGCCGGCGGCGTGCTGCAGCGGCGTGTGAGTGGCCCGGAGCCAGGGATGGCGGGAGGGCCGCTCGCCGCTTCGATGCGGACAGGATGTCCGCAGAGATTGAGCGGAAGCGCGCTGCCGGGTCGCCCACTTGCTGCAGATCAATGACGCTCGCGGCGCACTGGCGCAGATCGGCATTCGATGGTTTGGAGCCGGTAGCGCTTCTCCCTCCTGCTGGCGCCTGATGTCGGTTCGAAGCGCCCCCGCTCCCTGACAGCTGAGCCTGTAGTTCGGGAGACGCTTAATCAGGTGCAACGATCGGTGTCGGTCACCTCTCATGTTGCCGTGACAGGCGGGCCGGCGGCGTGCTGCAGCGGCGTGTGAGTGGCCCGGAGCCAGGGATGGCGGGAGGGCCAATCGCCGCTTCGACGCGGACAGGATGTCCGCGGAGATTGAGCGGAAGCGCGCTGCCGGGTCGCCCACTTGCTGCAGATCAAAGACGCTCGCGGCGCACTGGCGCAGATCGGCATTCGATGGTTTGGAGCCGGTAGCGCTTCTCCCTCCTGCTGGCGCCTGATGTCGGTTCGAAGCGCCCCCGCTCCCTGTCAGCTGAGCGTGTAGTTCGGGAGACGCTTAATCAGGTGCAACGATCGGTGTCGGTCACCTCTCATGTTGCCGTGACAGGCGGGTCGGCGGCGTGCTGCAGCGGCGTGTGAGTGGCCCGGAGCCAGGGATGGCGGGAGGGCCACTCGCCGCTTCGATGCGGACAGGATGTCCGCAGAGATTGAGCGGAAGCGCACCGCCGGGGCGCAGCTTACTCACACTTTCAATGCCTCCGGGGAAACAGGGGCCCGTCAGCCGCGCAGCTGCGTGATTGCCTTGAGCAAACCCGTGGTGGAGCTGTCCAGGTCGTCAGGAATGCTTTGTCCGTCGACAGCGGGAATCAGCCCTTCAGCGAGCTTCTTGCCCAGTTCCACGCCCCACTGATCGAACGGATTGATGCCCCAGATGACTGACTGCACGAACACCCGATGCTCATACAGCGCGATCAGCTTGCCGACCGTCTCCGGATCGACACGCTCGAACACAAGCGTATTGCTGGGACGATTGCCCGGATGCACTTTGTGCGGGGCAATCTCTGCGGCGTCGGCCGTGGAATAACCACGCCCGGTCATGTCCACCAGCACATCCGCCTCCGATCTGACCCGTCATAAATGCACGGCTCTGAGCGAGGCAGCTCGCAATCGCAAGCTTGTGCTGCTCGGTAAACTCGCCGCTGCCCTCGGCCGGCAACAGAAAATCGATGGGCACAGTTCGCGTGCCCTGATGCAGCAGCTGGTAGAAGGAATGCTGGGCGTTGGGCCCGGGCTCGCCAAACACGATGGTGCCGGTGTCGGTGCGTCACCGCCTCGCCGTCGCGGCGGACTCGCTTGCCATTGGACTCCATATCCAGCTGCTGCAGGTAGGCAGGGAAGCGATGCAGGCGCTGATCGTAAGGCAGCAGCGCAAAACAAGGCAGGTCAAAAAAGTTGTTATACCAGACCGACAGCAGGCCCATGATGACCGGCAAGTTAGCCTCCAGCGGCGCATCCCGAAAATGCTCGTCTACCTCGCGTGCGCCTGCCAGCAATCTTTCGGAAGTTGTCCATGCCCACCGCCATCGCCACCGGCAGGCCCACCGCCGAAGTCACCGAATAGCGCCCGCCGACCCAGTCCCACATCGCAAAGCGATGATCGGCGGGAATCCCGAAGGCATCCATCGCCGCTTCGTTCGTGGAAATGGCCACAAAATGTTCGCCCGACATCTTCTTCGTCACCCAAGCTGCTCTGAACCAGCCAGCGCCGTGCTGCGTGCGCATTGGTCATGGTCTCCAGTGTGGTGAAGGACTTGGAACAAATGATGAACAAGGTGCGACGCGGATCGACCTCTCTGCAGCGCATCCGAAAGATCAACGCCATCGATGCTGGAGACAAAGCGCACCCGCAGCTTGCCCGTTTGAAAATCCCTGAGCGCCTCGGTCACCATGACGGCACCCAGGTCCGAGCCGCCTATGCCGATGCTGACCACCTCGCGCAGCGGCTCGCCGGTGACACCTGTGATCTCGCCGCGTTCCAGTGCGCCGACCAGTCGCTCCATTTTCGCGAGCTCGGCGGCCACCAGCCTGCCCACGTCGCCCAGCTCGGCAGAAGACTCGACGCTGCCACGCAGGGCCATATGCAGCGCCGGACGGTGCTCCGTAGTATTCACCGACTCGCCTGCAAACAGCGCAGCTATCCAGTTCTCGCAGCTGGCACTCATCAGCCAGTTGCCCGCAACAGCGGCAGCGTCTCACGCGTGATGCGGTTCTTCGAATAGTCCAGCAGCAGGCCGCAGGCCTCGAGCGAGTACTGCTCAAAGCGCGCCGGGTTGCGCCCGAACAGCTCGCGCAGCGTCAGCTCCGCAACGACTCTCGGTGGTTCTTCAGCGTCGGCCAGGCCGGCAGACTTGGTCGGGTCGCGGGTTTCGAGCTCGATCACAACGGCATCTCCCTAGCGGGCCGGATGCAGCGCGCCGGCCTGCAGAGCGCAGGCATCCTGCTAAAGTGTCAGAGCAGGTAAACCACACATATCGCGCCAACCACCGTCAGCACGATCGTGTAAGGCAGCGCCAGGATAACCATGCGTCCGTAGGAAAGACGGATGCGTGGCGCCAGGGCCGAGGTCAGCAGAAACAGGAACGCAGCCTGCCCGTTGGGGGTCGCGACACTGGGCAGGTTGGTGCCGGTGTTAATCGCGATGGCGAGCAATTCGAACTGCTCGCGTGTCAGGGTACCGGCCTCCAGAGCCGTCGCGATCTCGGTGATATACACGGTCGCGACAAATACGTTGTCGCTGATCGCAGACAGCATCGCCATTGGCCATATAGAACGCCACCGGCTGCATGCTCGTCGGACAGGCCCAGCACGTAGATGGATGACCGGCGAGAACAGGTGCTGCTCGTGAATCACCGCAACAATGGCAAAGAAGACCACCAACAGCGAGGTAAACGGCAGCGCCTCTTCGAAGGCCTTGCCCAGCCGGTGCTCTTCCACGACACCCGTGAAAGAGGTGGCCAGCACGATCACCATCAGGCCGACGATGCCGACCTCCGCGACATGAAACGCGAGCCCCAGAACCAGCACGAGCACCACGCAGCGCCTGGGCAATCAGGCTCGCATTGTCGCGAATATTGCGCTTCTCGTCCTCGGCGGCGCTGAATTCCGTCAGCACCCGGCGCACCGGCTCCGGCAGCTTCGCGCCGTAACCGAACCAGCCCCAGCTTCTCGACAACGACGCAGGTAGCGATGCCGGCGAAAAACACCGGGATCGACACCGGCGCGACGCGCAGGAAAAAGGTGATGAAGTCCCAGCCCACCGTTTGGGAGATCAGCAGATTCTGCGGCTCGCCGACGGTGGTCATGACGCCGCCCAGCGCCGTACCCACTGCACCATGCATCATGAGGTTGCGCAGGAACGGACGAAACTGCTCGAGGTCCTCGCGATGCAGTTCCTGCACGCCCTCATCCGAGCCGTCTTCATGCTCGACATGAAAGCCCTTGCCGGATGCGACCTTGTGATAAACCGAGTAAAAACCCGCGGCCACGGTGATGATCACCGCCGTCACTGTCAGCGCGTCGAGGAAGGCCGAGAGAACCGCCGGCACACGGAGCAAAACAAAACCGAGAGCAGCGTCTTTGAGCGCACGCCCAGCAGGATCCGGGTGAAGGTAAACAGCAGCAGATCTTTCACGAAGTAGATGCCGGCCACCATGAACATCAGCAGCAGGATCACCGGGAAAGCATTGACGGTTTCGTGATAGACCGCTTCCGGTGTGCTCATGCCGATGACGATCGCCTCGATGGCCAGCAACCCGCCCGGCTGAAGCGGATAGCACTTGAGCGCCATGGCCAGCGTGAAGATGAACTCGACAACGAGTACCCAGCCAGCCACAAAGGGTTGGTCAAAGGCCAGGAACAGCACCGGGTTGATGATCAGGAACGCGATGATGGTGTACTTGTACCACTCCGGCGAGTTGCCAAGGAAGTTCCTGGCAAAGGCCTGAGGCAAAGAATAAGCCATTGAAATCCCTTGTTATTTCGCTTTGTTTCGGGTCGCCGGTGCTGCCTGCCGACTGGCGCCGCCGCCGACCCGCTATTGTGCCGCCACAGCGCAGGCGATTCAACAAGATACCACGCCAGGCCCCGGGCCAGCGGCCTTCGCCCCGCTGCGGTGCCGCGGACCTAGGCGCTCAAGGATCAGATTTCAACCACAGGCAACGGCCCTTGCTCTGACGGTCGATCCGGCAAGGCGCTGCTCGTGCGCCGCAAGCTCCTCACTCGAGGCGCGAATCACCAGCAAGCTCCAGCCCCGCGGTATCGAGCCTGCGAATCTTGCTCGCCGCGCTGCGCCGCCCCTCGCCCTCATTGCCCAGCAGCAATTTCGCCTGGCCGCCGGTCATCGCCAGGTAAACGTCGGCCAGGATTTGCGCATCCAGCAGGCGCCGTGCAGTTCGCGCTTCGAATTGTCGACATGGTAGCGCTTGCACAGCGCATCCAGACTGTTCTTCTGGCCGGGTGCTTGCTGCGGGCCAGCGCCAGGGTATCGAGCATGCTCGCACCACTTTCCAGCGGACCGCTGTCCGCGATTTTGGCCAGCTCGGCTGTTGAGAAATCCGACGTCAAAAGGCGCATTGTGGATCACCAGTTCGCTGCCGCTGACAAATGCCAGGAACTCGTCAACTACATCAGCAAAGCGCGGCTTGTCCGACAAAAAATCCGCCGTCAGGCCATGGACCTCGATCGCCGCGAGATCGATGGCGCGATCCGGGCACAGGTAGCGATGCCAGGTGGCGCCGCTCGGCCGACGGTTGACGAGCTCGACGCAACCGATCTCGATGACGCGGTGGCCCTTTTCCGGCTCCAGCCCCGTCGTCTCAGTATCAAGTACCACCTGGCGCATCAGATCTGATCTCCGACCTCAGGTTTGCCGTCGCCCATTACCGGCAAGCAAGTCATCGACTCCCCGATTGGCCAGCGCGTCGGCCCGCTCGTTGCCATCGTGCCCGGTATGGCCGCGCACCCAGTGCCATTCGATGTCATGACGGCTGGCACTCGTGATCCAGCTCCTGCCACAGATCGACGTTCTTGACCGGTTTGCGTGCCGCGGTTTTCCAGCCACGTTTCTTCCAGTTGTCCATCCATTCGGTAATGCCGTCCATGACATAGCGCGAATCCGTATAGAGCGCCACCTTGCAACGGCGTCTGCAGCGCTTTCAGGCCCTCGATGGCAGCGGTCAGCTCCATTCGGTTATTGGTGGTGTCAGCTTCGCCACCGGACAGCTCCCGCTCACGCTTGCCAGCGCGCAGCAGCACACCCCAGCCGCCCGGACCAGGATTCCCGCGACACGCACCGTCGGTATACATCTCGACCTCACTCACCCGCGATTCCTCGAAGTGGGTTCCACCAGTCCGCCGACCACAGAGGCCTTCTTGCGCAGCTTCACGGCCCGTGGCGGCAAGGCACTGTAAACGCATTTTTTCGCCATCACCAGATAAACGCCGCTCAGGAAACCGCCGAAGCGTCCCCCGAATCTTTCGTAGGCACTGGTGCGTTCGAGGAACGCCTTCCGGTTTACTGGCGTCCGATAAAAGAAGTCGCGCAATTCCAGGGTTTCGAATCCCAGCAGGCTGAGCCAGTCGCAGATCCGCCGCCGCGCAATCATGTGCTTCAGGCCAGGGAGAAAACGGCGGGTGCCGAACACTCTGCGGACGCCCCAGAAGCTGAGCGGATTGAATCCCAGGATCACGATCTTGCCCTCCCCGGTCAGCACGCGCTCGGCTTCGCGCAGAACATGATGAGGCTCTGCGCTGAAATCCAGTGTGTGAGGGAGAATCACGCCGTCGATGCTGTCGCTGGCAATCGCGAGCTGCGCGGGTTCGCTGACAATCTGTACCGCACTGCCCGGCCGCGGCGACAGCAGGGCCGATTCGCGCGACAGCGCCTTCATGCGCACGCTCTCCAGCGGCCCCCAGGTGCCGATCTGCAAGAGGTGAAAGCCGAAGAACTGGTCTGTCACGCGCTCCAGTTCCGCAATCTCAACCTCGAGCAGGGCGGCTCCCAGCGGAGTCTCGAGCCAGCTTTCAATGTCAGAGGCCGCCTTGTCCATCCGGCAAGGATAACGCATGAGCGCGCTTTATAATCAGGCTTGCTTGCTTTATGCGGTGCGCACTCTCCGGTAGCATCCACCGCATGCTCGAAGTCTCCGCAATACCGGCATTCAGCGATAATTACATCTGGCTGATCCACGCCCCGATGGACCGCCGCCAGGTAGTGGCGGTCGACCCTGGACAGACAGAGCCGGTGCTCGACGCGCTGAAAGAGCAAAGCCTGGAGCTTGCGGGTATTTTCGCCACGCACCACCATTTCGACCACACAGGCGGGATCGCGGGGCTGCGCGAAGCCTTCGATGTACCGGTGTTCGGACCCGCCCGGGAATCCGTGCCGCAGTGCAGCTTCGCGCTGGGTCAGGACGAGGTTGCGGCGCTGCCGCACATTGGGCTTTCGTTCAAGGTCCTGGATATCCCGGGACATACGGCGGGTCACATCGCTTTTGCAGGCCATGGCGCCGTTTTTTGTGGCGACACGCTGTTCAGTGCCGGCTGCGGGCGCCTGTTCGAAGGCACACCCCGGCAAATGCTGGACTCACTGGACAGGCTCTGCACACTCCCTGACGACACCGCGATTTACTGCGGTCACGAGTACACGCTGGCCAACCTGCGCTTTGCACTGGCCGTGGACCCGGACAACCCTGAGGCTCTAGACTATCGCTCGCGATGCGAAGCGCTGCGCGCGCGCAGCGAACCCACCCTGCCATCAAGTATGGCGCTGGAGAAGACAGTGAATCCGTTCCTGCGCTGCAGAGCCCCTGTGATACGCAAGCGTGTTGCAAACCATGCGGGTCGTGAGCTGCAGGACGAGGTTGAGGTCTTCGCCGAGCTGAGAGCATGGAAAGACAACTTTTGAGGAACGCAATTTAATGCGCATTAACCTTGCCAACAACTCGCAGCGCGCGCCACAGGCGTCCGCCCTGCTCACCCTGACCGCGCTCATGCTGGCGGCGTGCCAGACAGCCGGCGCACCGGAGCCGGAAAGCCAAAGCGCCGAGGCGGCCATCCCGGCGGTGGTCAACGAGGAGTTCGTCGCCACTGAGGCCGAAGTTGTCCAGCTGGCATTTGATTCAGCCACATTGCCTGAACAGGACCTGCCGCCCGGAGCAGAGACTGCGCCAGATGCAGAAGCATTCGAAGCAGTCGCGCCTGCAGACATCCTCGATCGCATTCGGGCTGGCTACACATTGAACGCTGACTTTTCTGATTCGGTGCAGGCACGCACCCGGATAGCGCGGCAGTTCGACTGGTACCAGAGCCACCCCGAGTACATGCAGCGGGTGATGACGCGTGCCCAGCCGTACATGTACCACATCGTAAGCAGTCTGGAAGCGCGCGGCATGCCGCTCGAGCTGGCCTTGCTGCCTATAGTAGAAAGCGCCTTTGATCCCTTCGCCTATTCGCATGGCCGGGCTGCCGGTCTGTGGCAGTTCATACCCGGAACTGGCAAGCGTTTCCGGCTGAAACAGAACTGGTGGTACGACGGCAGGCGCGACGTCGCGGACTCAACCCGCGCCGCGCTGGACTACCTTGAGATGCTGGCCGCACGATTCGACGGCGACTGGCTGCTGGCCGTCGCCGCCTACAACTCCGGCGAGGGCAACGTCGACCGCGCGCTGCGCAAGAATCGGCGCGCCGGTCGCCCGACCGACTTCTGGCATCTGCCGTTGCCAGCAGAAACGCGCGCCTACGTACCCAAGCTGCTGGCGCTGCGCGAACTGCTGCGCGATCCTGCAAGTTACGGCCTCGAACTGCCTGCAATTGCAGATATCCGGTACTTCGAAGTCGTCGAGACCGCCGGCCAGATTGACCTGGCTCTTGCGGCCGACCTGGCGGGCCTGGATCTCAACGAACTCTATTCGCTGAACCCCGGATTCAATCGCTGGGCCACTGATCCGGACGGGCCGCACCGGCTGCTGGTTCCCGTCGCTGCGGCCGGACCTTTGCGCGATGCGCTGAGCGGCCTGCCGGAATCGGAGCGGGTGCGCTGGAAACGACATCGCATTGCCGACGGCGAGACGCTGTCGGGTATCGCCGATCGTTACAGCACCACCGTCGCGCTGGTGCGCGAGGTCAATCATATTCGGGGCCACCAGATTCGCGCCGGGACCGACCTCATGATTCCCACTGCCAGCCGCAGTCTCGCCACCTACAGCAAAAGCGAGGACGGTCGGCTGGCCAGTCTCAGGCAGACCAGGCGCAGCGGAAGCCGTACGGTGTATGTGGTGCGGCCCGGTGACAGCTTCTGGAAAATTGCCCGCGACCATGGTGTTGGCATCAGGGCGCTCGCGGGCTGGAACGGCATGGCGCCGCGCGACACGCTGAGCGTCGGCCGCGAGCTCGTGATCTGGGGCGGCAGGAGCGAACAGCCGACAACCACGCTGGCGTCATCAGCCGGCAATCGAACGCTGCGCAGGATCAGCTACACGGTGCGCTCGGGCGACTCTTTCTATCGCATTTCCGGGCGCTTTAACGTGAGCGTCAGCGAGCTGCGCAAATGGAATAAGGCAGCCGCGCGCCAGAAGTACCTGCGCCCCGGACAGAAACTGACACTGTATGTCGACGTAACCCGCCAATCCGGCTGAGCGAGCACTATCAATCCAGGAAGCAATGAGGATTTAACATGGGATTTCTATCCGGCAAGCGCGCCCTGATCGTCGGCCTCGCAAGTCAGCGTTCCATAGCCTGGGGGATTGCACAGGCCATGCAGAAACAGGGTGCAGACCTGGCTTTCACCTTCCAGAACGAGAAACTTAAGGGCCGCGTGCAGGACATGGCTGGCGCGCTCGGATCAGAACTATGCTGCGAAATGGACGTCGCCAGCGATGAGCAGATCGACCACGCATTCAGCTGGCTTGGCGGCCAGTGGGACGGTGTGGATATCATCGTGCATTCGGTGGGCTACGCGCCGCGCGACCAGCTGGCCGGCGGGTTTACCGAGAGCATTACCCGCGAAGGCTTTCGCATTGCCCACGACATCAGCGCGTACAGCTTTTGCGCTTTGGCCAAGGCCGGCGCCCCGATGATGGCGGGCCGCAACGGCTCACTGCTAACGCTGAGTTACCTGGGCGCGGTTCGCGCGGTCCCGAACTACAATGTAATGGGCCTCGCCAAGGCCAGCCTCGAATCAAGCGTGCGTTTTCTTGCCAGCGACCTGGGGCCTGGTGGCACGAGAGTGAACGGTATTTCCGCAGGCCCCATCAAGACGCTGGCTGCAGCCGGGATCAGTGGCTTCCGAAAAATGCTCGGCCACGTGGCCGAGATGTCACCGCTGAAAAGAAATGTGAGCATTGAAGATGTGGGCAACGCGGCCGCCTTCCTGTGCTCAGACCTGGCGGCAGGCATCACAGGCGAAATTCTCTATGTTGACGCCGGCTACAGTACGGTGGGCATGAAAATCGAATAGCGCCTCAGGTCGCGCTGGCAGGCACCGCAGGATCGTCAGCGAGGATACCCTCTTCGCCTTCGAGTCTCGCAACGATAATAGCGCAGGTCGCATCGCCCAGAACGTTGATGCTGGTGCGCAGCATGTCGAGGATCCGGTCGAACACCAGCAGCACGCCGATGGCCTCCATGGGCAGTCCCACCGCAGCGAGAATAATCGCGATTGCTACCAGCGAGGCCGAGGGAATGCCGGCCACCCCTATCGACGTGACCAGCGCAATCAGCACGATAGAAAACTGCACGCCAAAGCTCAGATCAAGCCCGTAGGCCTGGGCGATGAAAATTGCGGCAACGCACTCGTACAGCGCAGTACCGTTCATGTTCACGGTTGCACCCAGCGGCAAAACGAAACTGCTGATCTTGTTCGACACCCCCGCGCGCCGTTCGACGCAATCCATGGTCACAGGCAGCGTGGCGGACGACGAAGCCGTTGAGAACGCGGTCATCAGAGCCGGGGCCATGGCCCGGAACATGCGCCAGGGACTGACTTTTGCGACGCTGCGGACCAGCAGCGGGATCGTGACCAGCGCATGGACCAGCAGCGCCGCCACCACGGTTGCAGCAAACACCAGCAGCGGGCCGGCCGCACCGAGGCCGGTCTTGGCGACCACCGCCGCCACCAGTCCAAAAACGCCGATGGGCGCAAACTTCATGACCCATTCGGTAATGCGCATCATCACTTCAAAAACGGCTTTCCAGAACACGTACAGGGGCTCGGCAGTGTCCTGACCCAGCTTCGTCATGAAGTAACCGAACAGCAGGCTGAAGAAAATCAGCGCCAGCATTTCCCCGTTGGCGGCCGCATCGATGATGTTCGACGGCACCATGCGCAGGAAGATCTGCACCACGTCCCCGGCCCCCTTGCCGCCAACGCGTGCCTCGATATCGCTCGTGTCGGCATCCAGCGCCAGCAGCTCACGCGCCGGCTCGCCATCTACGGTGCCGGGTTCGATGATATTGACGAGCACGAGGCCCACAAGAATCGCCGCCAGCGTGGTGGTGGCATAAAAGAGCAGCGTCTTCCCGCCGAGCCGGCCCAGGTTGCCCGACGAACCGATGCCCGCCACACCAACGATAATCGAAGAGGTGATCAGGGGCACGATCAGCATCTTCAGCGCGTTGATGAACAACGTGCCGACAAATTCGTACACAGAGATAAAAGTAACGGTACCGAACAGCGTGCCGCTCGTGCCGGTCAGCCAGCCGGAAAGCCCTGCGGCAACGAGCGCGATCAGAATCTGCCAGTGCAGCTCGAGCCTCAGGAACCATCTCATCGCGTTCTCCTGTCTCGTGCGGCACGCGCGTGCCGGATTATTCGCCGCCTCAGTTCAGCTGTTCTTCGTTGATCGTTACGCTTGCCGAGCGTCGCAGATCGTCGACATAAGCGGCCAATTCGAGGCCGGCATTCTGACTGCTGAGCTGACGCGCGCGGAGCGAACGCTCTTCTGCGGTCAGGGCACTGACATCCCCCGGACGAATCGCGTGCACGGCATACACCGCGTAATCACCGCTGGCAAGGCGCAGCCCGTTCACATACGCTGGCCCCGAAGGTCGCGGGGCGGCAAATACTGCTTCGATGAGCTCTCGCTGAACGCCCTGTTCCGCCCTGCGCAGAGACTTTCGCTCCGTGTATTGCGAGCCGGCCGGACGCTCCGCGTCGGCCATGTTCACGCCGGAGCGCGCTCTTTCCACCAGCGCACGTCCGGCTTCCGAGGCCAGCGCCTCGGCTTTTGCCCTGGCCAGGCTGTCCGCAATCTGCTGTCGCACCACGTCATAGGGCAACAGCACCGGAAGCGTGTGATTGGTAACCCGGAGGACCAACGCATCGCCTTCGGGCAGCTCGATCAGGTCACTGTTCTCGCTGTCCAGCAGGACCGGATCGCTGAAAGCCGTATCACGAACGTCGGCATTGAGTGCAATACCCGGGCCCGAGTTGCGGGTGATGCCGGACAGTTTACCCAGCTCAAGTCCCATGTCTTCTGCGACCGGGGCAAGCTCGTTGAATGCCTCGAAGGCTCGCCGGCGCAGTTCTTCCGCCCGCTCATAGAAATAATTCTCGGCATCACTGGCCTTGAGCTCAGCAAGCAGCTCGGCCCGCACTTCATCGAAGGGCTTGGCGGACTCTCCGCGCACCTCTTCGAGGCGAATAATGTGATAGCCGAACTCCGTACGCACCGGTCCGACCAATTCGCCCGGCTGAATGCTCAGGATTGCCTCCCGAAAGGCTGGCACATAGGCATCCGGCTCCGACCAGCCAAGGTCGCCACCCTGTTCCGCCGATCCCGGGTCATCGGAAAACTCACTCGCCAGGGCTGCAAAATCTTCGCCCGCGTCGATCCTGGCCCGCAGCGCAGCGGCGCGCTCAAGCGCGGACGCATCATCATTGTCCTCGTCCACGGCTATCAGGATATGCCGCACTTGCCGTTCCTCGGCACCCGCGAACCGGCCAACGGCCCTTTCCTGATCGTAATATTCGCGCAGCGCCTGCTCACTGATTTCCTTGCTGGCGCTCTGCTCAGAACGCGGCAGCGTGATGTATTCGATAGCGACCGTTTCCTGCGACTGGTAGGTGTCCGGATTCGCCTCATACTCCGCACGAATCTCTTCTTCCGACACCTCGGCCGCCGCCTGATAAGCCGCCGCGGGCAGCACCGTCCATGACGCCTCACGCTGCTCGTCTTCCAGCGCAACGTAACGGGCCAGTTCCGCAGCGGTCACAAAGCCGCTCTGCGAAAGACCGCGCTGCAGCTGCTCGTTGCGCATGGACTGTCGCATCCGCGCCTCGAAACCTGCTGGCGAGAGTCCCTGCCCTGCAAGTCGGGCCTCATAAACTTCCATGGAAAACTCGTCACCAACCTGGAAGGCAGGCAATGAACGAATTGCGGAAGCGATGGCGTCATCACCGACACGATAGCCGAGCTTGCTCGCCCGCTGCCTGATCAGCTCCTCGCGAATAAAGCCATCGAGCAGGCCTTCTCGAAGGCGGCTCTCGACCTCGGCAGGGATGCCGTCTTTATAAAACTGCGCGTACTGCGCAAGCTGTGCCTGTTGCTGACGACGAAAATCGCCGATCGGAATTTCTTCACCATTGACCTTAGCGGCGTAGTTCAGATTTGCGCCGCCAATATCAATGCCCCAGAAGGCGAACGCCACGGCAATAAAGAAGAAAATAATGCCTGCGACCCAGCCCGTCAGCCTATCTCTGATTTTCTGTAACATCTTCCAGTCGTCTTAGTGTGAAAAGGTCAGTAGCTCAACCCAAGCAAAAAGGGCGTCCACGAGGGACGCCCTTACCAATTGGCGGAGTGGACGGGACTCGAACCCGCGACCCCCGGCGTGACAGGCCGGTATTCTAACCAGCTGAACTACCACTCCTATCCTGGTGGGTGCTGACGGGATCGAACCGCCGACATTCGCCTTGTAAGGGCGACGCTCTACCAGCTGAGCTAAGCACCCGAAAGGCGCGCTAGTTTACGGCATCCTTCAGGCCTTTGCCAGCCTTGAATCCAGGCACATTCGAGGCCTTGATCTGGATGGTTTCGCCGGTTCTTGGATTGCGACCGGCACGTGCTGCGCGACGCTTCACCGAGAACGTTCCAAACCCGACCAACGATACCTGGTCGCCTTTCCTGAGTGCACGGGTAATCTGCTTGATGACCGCATCCACCGCATCAGTGGCATCGGTTTTCGAGAGATCGGCCGACGCCGCAACGGCGTCAATAAGTTCGCCTTTGTTCATCTGTATACCTTCTTAAAGTCGTTCGTTTGAAGCTACGGCAATCCGGTCTGCGACCGATTTGCCCTGAATGCGGCACCTAGGCACCGGGGTCGATAGGCAACATCCTACAAAGCATAGCGGGTTTTGTCGCTCCTGCACGAAGTATCGGCCCTGTCTGACCATTATACGGGCAGGCGCGGAATGACATTTGCGGGTGTGCGCTGACCGAGTGTTATACCAAGCGCAAAAAAGCACTGTCAACCAAGGCTTTTCAGTGCGCGTGTACGTCCTGGCGGCCCGTCTTCATCG
Source organism: uncultured Gammaproteobacteria bacterium (assembly GCA_963759075.1). GTDB lineage: Bacteria > Pseudomonadota > Gammaproteobacteria > Steroidobacterales > JABDLF01 > JABDLF01. The sequence continues at coordinate 19,518 of CAVWXZ010000020.1, read as the reverse complement.
CGTCCTCGCCGCCTTTGGGCCCGGCGATCTCCGCTCCGGGACCCGGAACCGGCGAATGCTGCAACGCGACCTCCAGCACCTCGTCTATCCATTTCACCGGACGTATGTCCAGCTTGTCCTTGATATTCTTGGGTATTTCCACCAGATCTTTCTTGTTTTCGTCGGGAATCAGCACAATCGCGATGCCACCGCGGTGCGCTGCAAGGAGCTTCTCCTTGAGCCCGCCGATCGGCAGGACCTCGCCGCGCAGCGTGATTTCGCCCGTCATCGCCACGTCAGAACGCACCGGAATCTTTGTGAGCGCTGACACGAGTGCCGTGCACATGGCGACACCTGCGCTCGGACCGTCTTTGGGAGTCGCCCCTTCAGGCACGTGGACATGCACATCCATCTTCTGATTGAAGTCGGGCTCAATCCCGAGCACGTTGACCCGGCTGCGCACGATTGTGAGCGCTGCCTGGATCGATTCCTGCATTACTTCGCCCAGCTGGCCGGTATGGGTCAATTTGCCTTTGCCCGGCACGGTGGCAGCTTCGATAGTCAGCAATTCGCCACCCACTTCGGTCCAGGCGAGTCCGGTTACCTGTCCGACCTGGTTGTTTTCCTCGGCCCTGCCATAGCGGAAGCGACGGACCCCCAAGTACCTTGACAGCCCGCGCGGCGTAACGTGAATCGCCTTGTCACGCGGCTTGAGCAGCAGCCTTTTAACGACCTTCCGGCAGACTTTGGAGATCTCCCGTTCCAGGTTACGCACACCCGCTTCGCGCGTGTAATAGCGGATCACGTCGCGTATCGCCGCATCAGAAATCTTCAGTTCCTCGTCTTCGAGGCCGTTCGCTTTCATCTGCTTGGGAACCAGGTAGCGACTGGCGATATTGGTTTTCTCATCCTCTGTATAGCCGGGGAGCCGGATGACCTCCATTCTGTCAAGCAGCGGCGCAGGAATATTCAGGCTGTTGGCGGTACATACAAACATGACCTCCGAAAGGTCGAAGTCGACCTCCAGGTAATGGTCGCTGAAAGTGTTGTTCTGCTCCGGATCAAGCACCTCGAGCAGCGCCGAGGAGGGATCTCCGCGAAAATCCATCGCCATCTTGTCGATCTCATCGAGCAGGAACAGCGGATTGCGCACGGACACTTTGCCCATGTTTTGCACGATCTTGCCAGGCATCGAGCCAATATAGGTACGGCGGTGACCACGAATCTCCGCCTCATCCCGCACGCCGCCCAGAGACATCCGCACGAATTTACGGTTGGTCGAACGGGCAATGCTCTGTCCGAGCGAAGTCTTACCCACGCCCGGCGGTCCTACCAGGCAAAGGATGGGGCCTTTGAGCTTCTTGACGCGAAGCTGCACCGCCAGGTACTCCAGGATGCGCTCTTTGACCTTTTCAAGCCCGTAATGGTCCTCCTCGAGGATCGACTCGGCGTGCGCCAGGTCGCTGTCGGTCTTGCTGCGTTTCTTCCAGGGCATCTTGAGCAGCCAGTCGATGTAGTTGCGCACGACGGTCGCTTCAGCCGACATGGGTGACATCAGTTTGAGCTTGCTGAGTTCCGAGCTTGCCTTTTCTTTAGCTTCCTTGGGCATGCCGGCTTTCGCGATCTTTTTCTCAAGTTCGGCCAGCTCATTGGGCGCATCTTCCATGTCGCCCAGTTCCTTCTGGATCGCCTTCATCTGTTCGTTGAGATAATACTCGCGCTGGCTTTTTTCCATCTGCTGCTTGACGCGACCACGGATGCGCTTCTCAATCTGCAGGACGTCAATTTCGCCCTCAATCATGCCCATGATGTGCTGCAGCCGCGCGTTCACGTCGACAATTTCCAGCACCGCCTGTTTGTCGGCAAGCTTCAGGGCCATATGGGCAGCCACGGTATCGGCGAGACGCCCGGGCTGCTCGATGCCAGCAAGCGAGGTAAGAATCTCGGGCGGCACCTTCTTGTTGAGCTTCACATACTGCTCAAACTGGGAGACCACGGAGCGGCTCAAGACATCCAGTTCGCGCTCATCTTCGGTTGGCGGTTCCTCGAGCACCGAATAGGCCGCCGAAAAATATTCGAGGACCTCGATTTCGTCGACCCGCGCGCGGTCTGCCCCCTCGACCAGTACCTTCACGGTACCGTCCGGGAGTTTGAGCAGCTGCAGAATATTAGCCAGTGTCCCGACCTCGTACAGATCGGTGACTTCCGGCTCATCGACCTCGGCATGCTTCTGGGCCATTAACAGAATCTGCTTGCCGTTCTGCATGGCGTAATCCAAAGCCTTGATCGACCGGTCGCGGCCGACGAACAGCGGAATCACCATATGTGGATAAACCACCACATCTCTGAGTGGCAGTACCGGCGCTGTGCCCTGGATCATGTTTTGCATAGTTGAGCCTTCACTTTGCTGGCAGATTTAATCGTCCGGGATCGCAACGAATCAGGGCAACAGGCCCGGGCAAAAGGATGGCCCGGGGTCTGCCGGCTGTCGCTGCCCAATTGAAATGCGGGCGATCCCGCCGATTTCAAGGGCTGAGGGTCAATGTGCAGAGCCGGTATTGCGCTGGGGTTCGCCGGCGGCGCCCGCCGCCTTCTTTTCCGACTCGTAGATGACGTAGGGCTTGGTCTCACCGGTCACCACTGCCTCATCCACCACGACCTTGGTGGCGCCCTGCATATTGGGCAGGTCGTACATGGTATCCAGCAACACGCTTTCAAGTATCGTCCGCAGGCCCCGCGCACCGGTCTTGCGCTCCATGGCCCGCTTGGCCACCGCCAGCAGCGCGTCATCGCGAAATTCCAGCTCCGCACCTTCCATTTCAAACAACTTCTGATATTGCTTGGTCAGCGCGTTCTTGGGTTCGATCAGGATACGAACCAGCGCTTCCTGATCAAGTTCGTTCAGCGTGGCCACCACCGGCAGACGGCCCACAAACTCAGGAATCAGGCCGAACTTGATCAGATCCTCCGGCTCGACGTTCTGAAACACCTCGCCAACCTTGGTCTGGCTGAGCTGCGTCTTCAGGTCGGCCACGAAGCCAATGCCGCTGGAATCAGAGCGATTCAGGATGATTTTTTCCAGCCCGGCAAATGCGCCACCGCAGATAAACAGGATATTGGAGGTGTCTACCTGCAGAAATTCCTGCTGCGGATGCTTGCGCCCACCCTGCGGCGGCACCGAGGCAACGGTTCCTTCGATTAGCTTGAGCAGCGCCTGCTGCACGCCTTCACCAGACACATCACGGGTAATGGACGGGTTGTCGGACTTGCGGGAAATCTTGTCGATCTCGTCGATGTAGACGATGCCCGGTCTGCGCCTTTTCGACGTCGTAGTCGCATTTCTGCAGCAGTTTCTGAATGATGTTCTCGACATCCTCACCGACGTAACCGGCTTCGGTCAGCGTCGTGGCATCGGCAATCGTGAAAGGCACATTGAGAAGTCGCGCCAGCGTCTCGGCCAGCAGGGTCTTGCCGCAGCCCGTCGGGCCGATCAGCAGAATGTTGCTCTTGGCCAGCTCAATGCTCGTCCTTGCCACGATCCGCCCGCTTGTTGCCCAGGCGCTTGTAGTGGTTGTAAACGGCTACGGCCAGAACCTTCTTGGCGCGCGCCTGGCCGATGACGTATTCGTCAAGCGTGTGGTTGATCTCGTGCGGCGTGGGCAGTTTCTCGCGGCCTGTCTTCGCTGCGGTCATCGAGCTCTTCGCGAATGATGTCGTTGCACAGCTCGACGCACTCGTCGCAGATAAACACCGACGGACCCGCAATGAGCTTGCGAACCTCGTGCTGGCTCTTGCCACAGAAGGAGCAGTAAAGAAGTTTGCCGTCTTCGCTTTTGCCGCTGTCGTCGCTCATTAAGCCCCTGCCGTTCTCAGACCGGGTACTGGACCCGGCATTCCTAGATGCATGTATAGCATGATACCGGTCGCAATCAAAGCCCGTGAATAAGTAAAAAGTCTCTATAAATCAGCGTTTCACGACGCAATCTTAATCAGATTCCTTGGGCTTTGCTGCTCCTTCGGCAAGCTATCCGCGTTTCTTCAGAACATTATCGATCAGGCCGTATTTCACGGCTTCCTTGCCGCTCATGAAGAAGTCCCGATCCGTATCCTTCTCAATCCGCTCAAGGGGTTGCCCGGTATGCTCCGCCAGAATCTGTGTTCAGCCGATCGCGCACCAGCAGCACCTCCTTGGCGTGAATATCGATATCGGAGGCCTGGCCCTGGAAGCCGCCCAGGGGCTGGTGGATCATCATCCGCGAATGCGGCAGGCAATAACGCTTGCCCTTGGCGCCACCGGCCAGCAGCACCGCGCCCATGCTGGCCGCCTGGCCGAGGCAGATAGTGCTGACGTCGGGCTTGAGAAACTGCATCGTGTCGTAGATCGACAAGCCGGCGCTCACCGAGCCGCCCGGCGAATTGATATAGAGATGAATGTCCTTGTCCGGATTCTCGGACTCCAGAAACAGCAGCTGGGCGACCACCAGATTTGCCATGTGGTCCTCGACCGGGCCAACCATGAAGATCACGCGCTCTTTAAGCAGCCGCGAATAAATGTCATAGGCGCGCTCACCGCGTGCGGTCTGCTCGACCACCATGGGCACCAGGGCGTTGTTACGCACTCCGTCGTCAGCCCCTGCAAAAACCTGAAACTCGTTAATTGATTTCATATTTTATTCGCGCACCGTCAGGCCGCGTCCATTGCCTCTTTGAATGTCGTGGCCTTGTCGCTGATTCGGGTGTTGGCCAGCAGCCAGTCCACAGCCTGCTCCTCCAGAGCCATGTTCTCCACCTGGCGCAACAGCGAAGGGTTGCTCATATAGGCACGCACGACCTGCTCAGGTTCACCGTAACTGCCTGCCATATCCAGCACTTTCTTGCGGACCCGGTCCTGGTCGGCCGCGAGCTGACTGCGAACGCACGACCTCACCCAGCATCAGGCCCAGCGCAATGCGGCGCTTTGCCTGCTCTTCGAACGGCTTGCGCGGCAGCTCTGCGCGCTTTTCGTCGCTGAGCTCGCCGCCGAACATTTCCTTCTGCATTACGTTGATTTCCTCTTCGATCAGCGACTTGGGCACATCAAGCGTATTCTGCGCAAGCAAACCGTCCATCAGCTGGGTCTTGACTTTGGCGCGCACCGCGTCGGCCAGCTCGCGGTCCATATTCGCCCTGACTTCCTTGCGCAGGGTATCGATACCGCCCTCATCTACGCCAAAGGCCTTGCAAAAGGCCGTCGTCCAGTTCCGGCAGTATCTGCGCTTCGACCGAATGCGCCTTGACCGCAAACACGGCGTTCTTGCCGACCAGTTCCGGCGCATGGTAATCGTCAGGAAAGCGTACCTCGATCTGGCGCTCTTCTCCGGCAAGAATGCCGGCCAGTCCGGCCTCAAAATCCTTGCAGCATTTTGCCGGCACCCAGCTCCACCGGTGCGTCCTTGGCCGTCCCGCCCTCGAACACTTCACCGTCAATCCGCCCTTCAAAATCGATGACGACCCGATCCGGTTTCGCTGCCGCGCGTTCCACGCTTTCCCAGGTCGCCTTTTGCCGCCGGAGTTTCGCGATCATGTCATCGACATCGGCCTCGGTGATGTCGGCTTGCGGACGCTCGATGCTGATCTTGTCCAGGCCCTGGATCTCGAATTCGGGGTAGACCTCGAAAGATAGCGGTGTATTCCAGATCCTTGCCCTGCTCGAGCGTGCCCGCCTCAATACGCGGCCCACCCGCAGGGCGCAGTTTTTCCTTGCCCGACGGCCTCAGAGTAGCTGGACTGGATCATCTCGCTCAGCACTTCCTTGCGCACCTGGGGCCCGTACTGCTTGCGAATGACGTGCAACGGCGCCTTACCCGGACGAAAGCCTTTCAGCTTCGCCTTCTTGCCAATCGAGTGCAGCCGCGATTCGATTTCTTTTTCGATGCTCTCTGCCGGCACCTGCACGCGCATGCGTCTTTCAAGGCCGCTTCCGGATTCCACCGACACCATCATGTTCCTGTTTCCTCAACCATTTGCCTACCCGGCGGCGCGTGGCGCGACATTTGCCGGTCCACCGCATTACGCCGCTTCGAATCTGGTGCGAAAGGAGAGACTCGAACTCTCACGGGTTGCCCCACAGGAACCTAAATCCTGCGCGTCTACCAATTCCGCCACTTTCGCGTCGTCGCCCGCCGTAGCTCCTCAGGGCCCACTCCGGCCAGTTCCCAATTATAACGGAGTGCACGCCCCGCCTGCAGGGCAGAACAGGGAATTTGCACCCATTTGTGCCCGTCCACAGCAAAAAGGCCCGGCACCAGCGCCAGGCCTTTCCGCGTAATTGGTGGGCCGTATAGGAATCGAACCTATAACCAATGGATTAAGAGTCCACTGCTCTACCTGGTTGAGCTAACGGCCCAGGAAACATCCCGGGCGCCCATCGGGCTCCCGCAGAAACTGGGGTGGACGATGGGACTCGAACCCACGACGACCGGAATCACAATCCGGGGCTCTACCAACTGAGCTACGCCCACCATAAATCTCGCGCGTCCCGACGCCGGGCAATGGCGCGCCCGGCAGGACTCGAACCTGCAACCCTCGGCTTAGAAGGCCGATGCTCTATCCGGTTGAGCTACGGGCGCGTGACCGGTTCGTTCCCTCAGCAAGCACTCGCTGTAATGGTCGGGGCAGAGGGATTCGAACCCCCGACCCTCTGCTCCCAAAGCAGATGCGCTACCAGACTGCGCTATGCCCCGCCAGCTTTACGACATGCCCTGCCAGGCGACCGTCAGGTCAGCCCGCGAGGCCGGGGGATGATACGATTCGCTTTGAGGACAGTCAATTTGCCTTTTAGCAGGCGAGCATCTCACGACGTCTTTGTCAGGCGCTGCCAGCGGTGAGAGAATGCCGCGTTTTTCCGGGCCCAGAAATAATGACCGCAACACTCCTAGACGGCAAAAAGCTGGCCGGAAAACTCCGCGAGCAGGTGGCGGAGCAGGTGCGCGCGCTCACTGCGCAGGGGGCCCGGCCGCCCGGACTCGCCGTGATACTCGTCGGCGGCGATCCGGCCTCCGCCATTTACGTCCAGCACAAGCGCCGCGCCTGCAAGGCTGCGGGCTTCGAAAGCCGGGCCTACGATTTGCCCGCCGAGACCCGGGAAGCTGCGCTCCTTGAACTGATCAACAGCCTGAACGCGGACCCTGACATCGACGGCATCCTCGTGCAGCTGCCCCTGCCCGCACAAATCAGCGAAACTTCCGTCATTGAGGCCATTGACCCCGACAAGGATGTAGATGGCTTTCACCCCTACAACGTCGGGCGACTGGCCCAGCGGCTGCCCGCCATGCGCCCCTGCACCCCGGAGGGCGTGATGACCTTGCTGGAGGACGCGGGCATCCCGACCCGGGGCAAGAATGCGGTCATCGTTGGTGCCTCGAACATCGTGGGGCGCCCGATGGCACTGGAGCTGTTGCTGGCAGGCGCGACCATCACCATCTGTCATCGCTTTACACGCAACCTGGAGCAGCACGTCCGCTCGGCCGAAATCCTGGTCGTGGCGGTAGGCAAGCCGGGGCTCGTGCCCGGCGCATGGATCGCGCCAGGCGCTGTCGTGCTCGACGTGGGGATCAACCGGCTTGCGAACGGCAAAGTTATCGGGGATGTTGAATTCGAGGAAGCACGCAAGCGGGCCGGCTGGATCAGCCCGGTCCCGGGCGGCGTCGGTCCGATGACCGTTGCCATGCTCCTCAAAAATACCTTGAAAGCCCGCCTCGCCCGGGCACCTGCAAGCTGAGCGAGCGCTAGCCGCGCCGCCAGCGCGTCTTGCCGGGACCGTCCTCGAGAATCACCCCGGCCGCAGCCAGCTCATCCCGGATCTGATCGGAACGGCCCCAGTCCTTGTCGGCCCTGGCCTGCCGACGCTCCGCCAGCAAGGCCTCAACGGCGGCATCGTCCAGGCCGCCCGCCTGGCCCACCGACACTGCGGACTTCAGGAACGCCTCGGGATCACTGCCCAGCAGGCCGAGCACACCAGCCAGGGCGCGCAGGTCTGCCGCCAGCACCCCGGCCCGCTTGCGATCATCTGCAGCACGCGCCTGATTGATCTCGCCGGCAATTTCCTTGAGCACGGCGATCGCGCCCGCGCTGTTGAAATCGTCATCGAGCGCCTGATTGAATTGCTCGCTGTATCCGGACTGACCAACAGGGCTGTCTTCGCTCAGCCCACGTAAGGAAAGATAAAGTTTTTCCAGTGCATTACGGGCCTGTTCCAGATTGTCTTCAGAGTAGTTCAGCGGACTGCGGTAGTGGCTGCTCAGAATGAAGTAACGCACCACTTCCGGCGCGAAACTTTTGACCACGTCGCGCACGGTAAAAAAATTGCCCAGCGACTTTGACATCTTTTCTTCGTCAACTCTGACGAAGCCGTTGTGTATCCAATATTTGACGAACGGCGCGCCGGTGGCTGCGCAGGACTGGGCGATCTCGTTCTCGTGATGCGGAAATTTAAGATCCATTCCACCGCCATGAATGTCAAAATAATCGCCGAGTATCGAGGTGGACATAGCCGAGCATTCAATATGCCAGCCGGGTCGGCCGTCACCCCATGGCGATGCCCAGCTGGGCTCGCCCTCCCTGGACTGCTTCCACAACACGAAGTCCAGGGAATCCCGCTTGGCGGCATCGACCTCAATGCGGGCCCCGGCCCGCAGGTCGGCCAGCCGCTTTCCAGACAAGCGGCCGTAGCCTGGAAAAGATGCCACTGCATAGAAGACATCCCCGTTGGCACCCTGATATGCATAGCCCCCTTCCACCAGCTTCTCGATCATCGCGATGATCTCGTCCATGGTTTCTGTGGCGCGCGGCTCCACATCGGGACGGGCGATCCCGAGCGCCGCACAGTCCTCATCCATGGCCTTGATAAAGCGCTCGGTCAGTGCGCCGATGGGCTCATGATTCTCGTGCGCCCTGCTGATTATTTTGTCGTCAATGTCCGTGATGTTTCTGACATAGGTCAGCTCATAACCACGCGCGCGCAGATGCCGGGCAATGACGTCGAACACGACCAGCATCCGGACGTGCCCGATGTGCAGGTAGTCGTAGACCGTGATGCCACACACGTACATGCGCACTTTGCCGGGAACAATAGGCTCAAAGACTTCTTTCTTGCCGCTCAGGCTGTTGTGAAGACGTATCACTGGTCACCCACCTTAATTGCCCCGCCCGTTGTCAGACGCGCAGGGCGCGCGCCTGGCCGAGTCGCGAGCGCGCCGCATCCTGGCCCAGAAAAGCGTAAACCCTGACCATCTCCGGACCATGGGTATCGCCGGTCAGCGCCGCGCGCAGCGGCATGAACAAGGCCCGTCCGGCATGCCCGGTTCGTTCGCGAATTGCGCCGGCCAGCCCCTTGAAATCATCGGGATACGCACCGATAAGTTCCAGCGCGGTTTCGATGATGGCCAGGTCACAGCTCTTGAGCACCTCTCCGGCCGACGCGGTGACCGGCATCGGCTCCGACAAAAGCTGCAATGCCCAGTGAGGTGCGTCACCGGCAATCTCCACGTTATCGCGAATTAGCTTTGCGAACTCGGGCCCACGGCGCGCGTCCAGGAGAGCGCCAAGCTCTTCCTTCACCGGCGACTCATCGCCCAGCAGCCATGCTTCGAACGTTGCGTCATCGGCCACATGCAGGGCCTCTTTCTGCCAATGCCGCAACTGCGCCTCGTCATGGCGGGTCGGGGACCGTCCCAGCCGCTCCATTGAAAAGCCCGCTGCAAGTGCCTCCATCGACATAAAACCCGGTTCCTCATAGGCGTGGCCCAGCCGGGCAAGGTGATTGCAAATGGCCTCAGGCAGGTAGCCCAGGCTGCGGAGCTCGCGCAGCCCCGTACTCCCATGGCGCTTCGAAAGTGGCGTACCGTCTGGCGCCACGACCAGCGAAATATGCCCATAGCGCGGCACCGGAAGTTCGAGCGCTCCGAGCAGCAGGATCTGCCTGGGAGTGTTGCTCAGGTGGTCCTCGCCCCGCAGCACATGCGTGATTTCCATCAGTGCGTCATCGACCGCGTTGCTGAAAAAAAACGAAGGCGTGCCATCTGAGCGCCGGATAATGAAGTCACCGATATCCGAGACCGCAAAGCGCTGAGGTCCGCGCGCGATATCCTGGAAGCGAACGGTATCGTCACGGCCCACCCGAAACCTGAGCGTGGCCGGCTGACCCGACTGTGCGCGACGCGCACGCTGCTCCGCGCTGAGCTCCCGGCAGGTGCCCGCATAACGCGGCGGCTTGCCGGCCGCGACCTGGGCTTTACGCGCGACCGAGAGCTCCGCCTGGCTGCAAAAGCACGGATAGGTTTGGCCGGCTGCTTCGAGCCGCGCAAAATGCCGGGCATAGATCTCGCTGCGCGCCGACTGCCGGTAAGGGCCGTACCGGTCATCCGTTTCGGGACCGGCGGACCAGCTCAGCCCGAGCCACGCCAGGTCGGCGAGCATTGCCTCCAGATACTCTTCGCGGCTGCGCTCGGCGTCTGTATCCTCGGAACGCAGGATGAACTCCCCGCCCAGCCTGCGCGCCGCCAGATAGTTGAACAGCGCGGTGCGCACGTTGCCGAGATGCAGGAAGCCTGTGGGGCTCGGCGCGAAGCGGGTTCTGGGTATAGCGTCAGGCATGACGCGGAATGGTAGCTGTTTTCAGCAACCCTCACAAAAGCATGTTGGCAATGAACTTCAGTGGCGGGCGGCTTGTCGGTATCATGTGCCCGGTTTATTGATGCCCCCGCCCCGACAGGAGTCAGTATGTTTTCCAGACCAGCCGCCATTTTTTTCCTGAGCCTGCTGCTCGCTTCAGGCGCGTGGGCCACTGAAGCCTTGCCGCGCGTAACAATGGAGACCTCTGCGGGCGATATCGTGATCGAGCTCGATGCTGTGCGCGCACCCGAAACGGTCCGGAACTTCCTCGCCTACGTCGACAAGGGTTTTTACGAGGACGTTATTTTTCATCGGGTCATCCCCGGATTCATGGCCCAGGGCGGGGGCTATGACACCGCGTACCAGCTGAAGCAGCAGGACCCTCCAATTCCCAATGAATCACGCAACGGGCTCAGCAACCTGCGCGGCACGATCGCCATGGCCCGCACGGCCAATCCCGATTCAGCTAACAGCCAGTTTTTTATCAACCTTGCGGACAACGCGAGGCTGGACGGCAGCGAAGACCGCTGGGGCTATGCGGTGTTCGGCAGGGTCGTGGCGGGCATGGACGTGGTCGACAGGATTACCGAAATCCCAACGGGACCGGCCGGGCCTTTCCGGCAAAACGTCCCGCAAGGCATGGTCATCATCGAGCGCGTTACGCGCGTGAGTCCCGGGCAGGCGAACGCAGTGCGCAAATCGGACAAAACATGAGCACGCTGTTTATTTCTGACCTGCACCTGGACCCGGCCCGACCCGATATCACCGGGCAGTTCCTGACCTTTCTGGAGCAGGAAGGCCGACAGGCTGAGGCGCTTTACATCCTCGGCGACTTGTTCGAAGCGTGGGTCGGCGATGACGATCCGGAGCCGGAAAAGCGCCGGGCAGTTGCAGGCCTTAAGGCCCTCGCTGACAGCGGCGTGCCATTGTTTTTCATGCGTGGCAATCGCGATTTTCTGATCGGTGACCGGTTCGCGCGCGACAGTGGCTGCACCCTGCTTGAGGACCCGACGGTAGTGGACCTGTACGGCGCCAGGGTTTTGCTGATGCACGGGGATACGCTGTGCACTGACGATCACGAATACCAGGCCTTTCGGCGCACCACGCGCGACCCGGCCTGGCAGCGGCAGGTCCTGGCTATGCCGCTCCAACAGCGCCTGCAGATGGCGGAACAGGCCCGCGCGCAGAGCATTGCCCGTAACAAGGGCAAGCCGGAGGCGATCATGGACGTCAATGCGCAAGCGGTGACTGCGTCCCTGTCAGAACACGGGGTGAATATGCTCCTGCATGGGCACACCCATAGACCGAAGGTTCACCAGCTGCGGGTGGACGAGCAGCCGGCAACCCGAATCGTGCTGGGCGACTGGTACACCCAGGGCAGCGTCGTGGTCTGGGACGCGGAGGGTTTCGAGCTCAGGGAGCTGCCGAGACCGTCCTGACCCGGCCTTCCCCTGTATCCGGTGGCCCACTGTGAAAGCGCAGGCAATCATCCGGCGTCGTGGCAAGCGTCGCTTCCCGCTCGCCGAATTCAGCCACCCGAGCCACGATGGACCCTGCGGCCGCCTGCTCAGCAAGTTCGAGGTAATGGCGGAAATGCCGCGCTTCAGAGGCCAGCAGGCCGCCGTAGAAACGCGCCAGCTCCTCGTCCAGCTGCGGCACCAGCAGCGCAAAGCGCTCACAGGATCGCGCCTCGATGTACGCGCCGAGGATCAGGGTATCCACGCGCCGACCCGGCTCTTCCTTGCGCACGATTTCATGCAGCCCCTGGGCGTAGCGACTGGCGCTGACAGCCCGGTGCGCAATCCCGCGTTTGCGCAAGAGGCGCAGCACCTGCTCGTAATGCCGCAGCTCCTCCCGCGCAAGCCTCGACATGCGCTCGCACAGCACAAGGTCGCCCGAATAGCGGAAGATCAGACTGAGTGCCGTGGCCGCCGCCTTCTTTTCGCAATTGGCATGGTCATTAAGCAGGGTGGGCAGATCTCCGGCTGCAGCGTCCACCCATGCCGCCGGTGTGGGCTGCTGCAAAAAGGCAGCGATCTCGGCCGGAACCTGCTCAACGGCGCTCAAGCAGGCGCTCCAGGGTGCTCAACAGCTGCGGCATCTGAATAGGCTTGCTGAGGAACTCGTCGAAGCCCCCCGCCAACGCTGCCTGCCGGTGCTCGGCCCCGCGACTGGCCGTCAGGGCAATCACGCTGCCTTTGAAACCCGCCTTGCGCAGCTCGGCGGCGGCCTGCATGCCGTCGAGTTCCGGCATGTTCAGGTCCAGGATGACCAGCGGAGGCGACCTGGACAGCGCCTGCGCAACGGCCTGCCTGCCGTCAGATACTTTGATCAACTCATAACCTGCCGGCACCAGGAACGCCTCCAGCAGCAGCATAATATCGGGACTGTCTTCTGCAACCAGGATTGTGGCTGGCTCCCGGGCACGCCTCGCCAGGTGCTCACCCAGATTCTCATGGCCTGTCTTGCGCTGAACGACGCGACCGGCTCGGGCGGGCAAACGGACTTTAAACGCGCTGCCCTTTCCGGTCTCGGACTCCAGTTCGATCTCGCCACCCATAAGCTGCACGAGACGCAGGGTGATGTTCAGACCGAGGCCGGCGCCGGGTTTGAGCTGCGTGTTTTCGAGGCGCTCAAAGGCATCGAAGATCCGTGCACGGGCCGCCGCCGGAATACCCGGTCCCGTATCACTGGCGGTACATATCAATTCCCCGTTCTGCCAGTCCACAGTCAATCGCACTTCGCCCTCATCGGTAAACTTGACGGCATTGCTCAGCAGGTTGACGAGCACCTGACGCAGTCGCACATCGTCCAGCCACAGCATGTCGGGCACCCGATGCTCAACAAAAGCGCCAAACGACAGGCCCTTGTCTGCGGCAAGCGGCGCCATAATGGCCGTCAGGTCGTCCACCATCTGGCGCAGCTCTGCATCCACCCGGTGAATCACCATGGTTCCAGCCTCGAGCCGGGCCTGATCCAGGTTGTTTTCGACCAGCGACAGGAGATGTCGCGCTGCCCTGTCTACGGCCGCCAGATAGGAAACCGAAACCGCATCCTCCCGCAGGCGCTCCGCCAGCAGCTGCGAGTAACCCAGCACCGAGGTCAGTGGCGTGCGGAATTCATGCGCCATGCCCGCTATAAATTCTGTCTTGCGCCGGTTGCTGTCCTCAATCTCCTGAGTTCGCAGCGCGAGTTCGGCCTTTGAATCGATCAGCTGATCCATCAGCCTGCGCTGTTCCACGTTAACCAGCCGCGATTCGTTGGCCGCCTGCTGCTGCTCCTGACTCACATTCACCAGGTCGCTGCGGTCGATCAGTACCAGCCAGGCGGGCGGACCGGGCAGGACGTGCAGATCAACGGCCATGCCGCTCTGCAATGTGATGCGCTCAAGAACCTGTGGCAGCTGCAGGTCGAGCCCCACCATGACGGGCAACGCCTCGCCCAGCGATTGTCCGGGCGCTGGAAGCCGGAGGCCGAAATGCCGTGGATCGCCGTGCTGGCTGATCAGCCGGCCCGCGCTGTCGAGCCCAATGCACAGGCAGCTGAAAGACGCCTCCATCAGGCGTGCGACAAACCCGCGCGGCGGATCGGGCAACGCTTCGTACATGTTGCTCAGACCTGGCCAACCAGCGCGTCGGCCAGGGCCAGAAACGCGCGCTCAACACACTGACCGGTCCTGGCACTGGTGCAGATCACCACTACACCGGAAGCTCTGAGCGCCTCGATCTGTGCATCCGAAACCTCCCAGTCATCCTGCAGGTCGTTCTTGTTAACCAGAAACACGAACGGCAGCTCTGCCAAACCGGGCCTCCACCGCTTCGCGCAGGGCCAGGGCACTGTCCATAGTTTCTCTGCGCGTCCCGTCCGCCACCAGCAGGTATGCCTGGGCGCCGCGCAGGTAGGAAAACTCCACGGCAGAAAACCGCTGCGAACCAGCGATATCCCAGATCACCATGCGCAGCTTCCGGCCGTCTGCGAGCGTCATGTCCTTGGTATCAATTTTAACGCCGACGGTGGTCAGGTATTTCTCGGAAAAAATATTATTGACGAAGCGCGCGACGGTGCTGGTTTTGCCGACGGCAAAGTCACCGATGATGCAGACCTTTTTCGCGATGCGCTGCATCGGGCTCAGGGCGAGTCCGGCGTCAGACTCACCAGCAGAACCGCCTTGCGTTCGCGCGCGTCTGCCCGGGGGGCGGCCGTCGTCGGCGCGGTTTCCGCATTTATGCGCCCGCCAGGAATCCCATTCGCCACGAATTCTGCAACCACTGCCAGCGCACGACGCCGCATCAGGTCCAGATTCTCAGCGCGCCCACCCAGCCCATCGGCATGCCCGACAACGCGCGCATTTACCGTGCGGCCAATGGCATCTCCGAGCGCAAAAGCTTCCTGTAGCCGCGTCGCCGTTGACGCGAGCGCAGTGCCCCGGGCGTCCAGCAAGCGAGCACCGCTTTCAAAATAGAATTCGCGGCCATTGAGTTCGCGGACCAGGTACTCGAGGCGCTCAAGCTCAGCCGGTTGCAAGGTGTCGGTCACGACCGCGTGCAAATCCGCGAGCGGCGCAACCCGCGCGCTGACCTCGCCAATCCACGCCTGTGGAGCCACTCCGGAAATCCGTAAAACCTGCTGCGCCACGGCCAGCGTCACGCCTGAGGGCGGCTCGAGCATCTCCCGCGCCTGGCGCAAGAGGTCCTCATCGCTCGGCCTGGTGCCACTGGCGTCCGCATTCACGACCCCCGGGATGAGGCGGGCGCGCGACGCGAAGTCTGAGCGCCAGGCCGCCTCGGCGCGACCGGTGGCGACCAGGGTGTCGCCCCGCAGACTCAGCTGCACTGACTCAGGCGGTTTGAGTATGCTGCCCGCCCGGCGCAGGATGATCTCGGGCTCCAGGGACTGGAAGGCTCGCAGTTGTCCATCCACCTTGGCGGCAGCGATGCCGGCGCGCCCTGTCACCGTCGCCAGATCATCGGCCAGCGGATCTGCCAGGCCATGGACGGTGATCCGGCCGCCAGCTCTGTTCAGATCAGTTGCAACCAGGCCCGGCGTGTCAGCAATGACCTGACGCAGAGCGTCCAGCTGCCGGGCCCCCAGGTAACTGCTTACAGCCCACCAGGCGAGCCCCGCACCCAGCACGAGAAGAATGAGCTTCAGCGGCAATGACAGGCCGCCCTTGCTGCTTGCGTCTGCGTCCCCACGCTGCTGGAGCAGCAGGCAATCCGCCAGCAGGTCTTCCACACCCTCGAGCTCCACCGGATCGCCATCAAATCTCTTCAGTGCCTCACCGTATTGGCCATTGATGCGTTCAAGCACTTCGCTGAGCTGATCGCGCAGGCCGCGCGGCGGAACGCCACGAATCACACAGGCCATCATTGAATGCGGGCCCTGCAATACCCACACCGTGAACTCGCCGATGTCGGCCGTCTCCAGATGCTGGTCGTGCTCGGGTGAAAACGAATCGGATACGAAGTCCTGAATCGCCGTGAACATCGCGGATACGGCATCGGCGTCCTGCACCACCGCGCTCTCGTTCTGCACGTGCCCTGCCATCAGACCGCGCTCTTTCTGAATCAGGTAGACCTGCTCGATCCGGTAAACCAGCGTTTTGCGGAGGATGTATTCGCCAAGGGGAATGCCCGCGCGCGCCGCTTCCATTCGCCACTTGATGCCGCGCGGAGAAAGACTGTACTCCATCGTCTGGTTCAGGGACTGAACCAGCGTCTTGAATGTCTCAGCTATGGACTTGCGAATAGCCGGCCCGATGACGGGAAACAAGCGCATTAGCAAATGACCTTGGGTCTTTCTGGACCGCATACTCAAAGCACTCCCGCACAGGCTCATGCAGTGCCTTGACGAACCCGGGATCCTTGCGATGACTGACGGCAATCGCGCCAGGTAAAACTTCGGCGACGTCCCGGGTGCGTATGCCCGGTGACTCGGTGCGCTGCTTGATGTCCTGCAGCGTCTTTTGTTCCTCCGCGAACAGCAGTTCCCGGAGTTTTTCCAGCTCGCTCACCCCTTCATACCGCGCTCAGACAGCCGGGACAGCTCAATTCCCGTGCCCGCTGCCGCCCTCGCGCAGGCGCCCCGCCATGTCGACCAGCATGGCCGCGAAACCTTCCCGATCAAGCTTGGCGCCCTCGAGCCTGCCGCTCTTCTGGTCAAGTTCGTCGCTGAGCGACTCGCGGGTTTTCCTGACCAGGCCTACGATCTCACTGTATTGCTCTGTCAGGTCGTTACGCAGTGCCTGAGACTCTTTGCCCAGCAGCTCGTTGAGATCGCCGAGGCGTTCCTCCAGCTGATGATTCAGCCCGGCAAACTCGCTGCGGTTAGCTTCATCGAGGGAAGCCAGGGAACGCTGCTGGTCTTCGATCCGTGCGGCGAGGCCGGCCAATTCACGCTGGGTGGCGGTCGCGATACCCGTCAGCCGCTTTTCGATGAACTCGCCCAGTTTTTCATTCTCGGCAATCAGGCGCTGCTCGAGGTTCGCAAAACGCTGCTCGTATTCGCGCATATTTGCGCCGAACAGGATTTCGCGAATCTTGTCGACATTCTGTTCGCTATCCCTCTTCAGCAGGCACCACATTTTCTCGTTTTTCACTCATTTGTAATTCATGTCCCGGGACCACTCAGCAGGTCGCATCAGTCCGATTCATGTTCTCCAGTCGGTAACCATGCTGGTAAATGGCCGTCAGTTTCCAGCCGTTTTCCTTCGCCGATCGCGAGTTTCTTGCGCAGCCGGCTGACGTGGGTATCCACCGTGCGCGTATTCAGCTGCTGACCGTGCATGCCCCAGATCGATTCGAGAATGTGGTCCCGGGACACAACCCGACCTGCGCTGCGAAACAGGAATACCGCAAGTTCATACTCGCGATGGGTCAGGTCGACCTCGTCGCCGTCCATGAACGATCTTTTCCCGGCTGGTATCGATCTGCATATGGCGCCGTATCTGGCAACTCCTCCGCCTTCCTGCCGTCGCGCCCGCGCCTGCCGAGCGCCTGCACGCGCGCCCTGAGCTCCAGTTCGCTCACCGGCTTGGTCATGTAGTCATCTGCACCGGCCTCCAGCGCCTCGACAATATCGCTTTCTCGATCCTTGCTCGTGACAAACAGCACCGGCGTGTAGCCCTGCTCGCTGTCACGAAATCGCCTCAAGACCTCGATGCCCGGCATGTCGGGCAACATCCAGTCCAGGATCAGCACATCGAAACTGTCCCGCAAGGTGTTCCTGCAGAAAGGTCTTACCGTCGCTGCCGTGCTGGCAGCTGTGTCCCGCCTGCACCAGCCACGCCTCGATCAGGCGTGCCTGGTCCAGATCATCTTCCAGCAATGCTATTCGCATGTGGCGCCCTTCTGACTTCTGCCGGGTTCCACGCGCACCCGGCAATTCATAGATTATGTTAAAACCGGTCGATCTGGGCCGACTTTCTTTATATCTCCCAAACGATAGCCGCCGGGCCCGCATTTTACAATTTTCCCGGACCATCAATGAACTTCCGCCATGTGGCCGCCAGAATCTGCCTCGACCCTGCGCCGGCGGCAGCCGGTCCAGCGCATCCACGACCACGCGTGCACTCTGGATACGCTCATTGGGATCCTTTGGCGAGCAGAGCTGTCGATGAGCCCTGGAAACGCCGCAGGCGCTGTGGCAACTCCGGAACCGGCGCATGGCTGTGCTTGTAAATGACCGCCAGCGGCGTCGCCGCGGCGTAAGGCTTGCTGCCGGTCAGCATTTCGTAAGCACATGATCGCCCAGGCTGTAGAGATCGGCGCGCTCGTCGGCGCGCTCACCCTGGCCCTGCTCCGGGCTCATGTAATAAGGCGTACCGAACACCTCGCCGGTCTCGGTCAGCGCGTCGCGCAGCGTGAGTTCTTTGGCCAGCCCGAAATCGATCAAGGCCACCGTGCCGTCCTCGCGCAGCATGACGTTGGCCGGCTTGAGGTCCCGGTGCAGCACGCCGACTTCGTGAATAGTCATCAGTGCCCTCGCAATCTGGCGCGTGAATCCAATCACGCTGGCCTCATCCATCGGCTTGCCGCCCATGCGCTGCTTCAGGTTGCCCGCCGAAAAATACTCCATGGCGATGTAGGCGTGGTCATCTGCGATTCCATGGCCGTAGATCTGCACGACGTTCGGATGGTTGACCTTGGAAATCACCTCATATTCCTGGATGAACCGTCTCCAGAGCGCTGGTGCCGTCCGACGCATCACCGACCTGGCGCAAGCACCTTGAGCGCGACATCGTGATCGAGCGCCTCGCTGTGCGCCAGGTAAACCCAGGACCAGCCTCGATTCGAAATCTCCCGGATCAGGTCATAGCCGCGGATCGTAATGGCCAACCCACCCCAGGTCGTCGAATCCGCCGGCTGCCGAGCGCGCGAGTGCCGATGCCCGTCGCCGCGAACGCACGGCCGACTTTATCGCATTGATCAGAACCTTGTGGTTGAGTTTACTCTTCGGAATGTAATCCTCGGCGCCCGCCTTGATCGCCTGAACCGCCAGCAATTCATCGCCCTCACCGGTCAGAAAAACCACCGGCGGGAAACCCGGGCGTTTCTTGAAATCTCTCAGCCATGCAAGGCCATTCTCTGTTGCCTTGTCAAAGCGCGATCCAAGATTGTAGTCAAGCAAAACGACATCGACGCCGCCCCCCTTGAACGCCCTGTCGAAGCGTCCTCGCTCCACCGGATCGTGATGAATAACGGTCGCATCGGGCCACTGCGCGGTGATGTGGTGCGCAAGCAGCTCACGGTATTCGAGGTGGTCATCGATGATAAGTATCTTGAGGGGCATGAGTGTAGGCTGCGCAGCTGCTACGCCAGCTCGCTGTCAACGCGATCGAGATACGCAGTCATGCCGGCGACCAGCTCAGCCAGCTGCTGATCGTCACCA
>CAVWXZ010000019.1:0-83005 GCA_963759075.1 uncultured Gammaproteobacteria bacterium | reverse complement strand
CTTTCGTCCAGATATTCGATGATTACGCGCGAGTCATACAAAACGAGATCCCGGTCCACCAGTGTCGGCACGCTGTGATACGGATTGAGATCCAGCAGGTCCTCCGGCAGCTTGGGACCCTCGACGTTGACGATATCAACATTGATGCTTTTCTCCGACAACACCAGGCGCGTCCGGTGACTGTGCGGACAGGTGGGATTGGAAAACAAGGTCATTACCGACCGCCGATTGGCGACGACTGCCATAGCGTTACTCCAGGTCAATTAAACGGGTGTCCGCGATCAGTGCACGTCGGACCAGTACTCCTTCTTAAGGAGCACGGCGAGTACGAAAAACAGCAGCAGAAACGCCAGCACCCAACCGCCCATGGCCCGGCGCTCGAGTTGCACGGGCTCACCGATGTAGGCCAGGAAATTACGTATATCACGAACAAACTGCTCGTACTCTTTCTCGCTCAGCCTGCCCTCGGTGACGGGCTCAAAGTTCTCAAACACTTTCTGCACGTTACCGTCGGCATCCGGCTCTTCACTGAAACACGGCTCGCTGCAGACCCTGCAATTCCCAAAGCACATGCGGCATGCTGGCGCCAGGCAGCACCAGGTTGTTGCTGCCCATCGGTGCGCGTGTCATCGACGTAAAACGTCATCAGGTAGGTGTAAATCCAGTCGGCGCCGCGCGAGCGCCCTGTCAGCGACAGGTCGGGCGGAGTCCGGCCAAACCAGGCCGAGGCCTCGGCCGGCGGCATCGCAATCTCCATAGTGTCGTAAATACGCGCTCGCCGGTGAACATCAGATTGTCGAGCATCTGGGCATCTCGCTCAGCTGCAGATCTGCCGCCAGCCGGTTGTAGCGCACATACTTTGCCGAGTGACAACCAAGGCAGTAGTTCACGAAATTTCGTGCGCCGCGCTGCAGCGAATGAATGTTGGTGAGATCATTATTCGCATGCATCAGCGCCCCGCCTCCACCGGCGGCAGAAGGCTGCCACAGGCAAGCAAAGCAGACACGCAATGGCAATCAGTTTCCTAGCCATGGTACGTGACCCTCTCCGGGACTGGCTTGGTCTTTTCATTCTTCGTGTAGAACGGCATCAGAATGAAAAAAGCGAAATAAATGACCGTGAACAGCCGGGACAACCAGGTATAAGTATCGGTCGGCTTCTGCAGCCCGAGATAGCCCAGCGCCACGAAACTGATCGCGAAAGCAGAACAGCGCAAACTTGAAAATCGCCGCTGCGATAGCGAATCGACCTGACGCTGCCCGCGATCGAGCCAGGGCAGCAGGAACAGCACCATGATTGCCAGACCCATCAGCAGCACACCGACGAGCTTGTCCGGAATCGCGCGCAAAATCGCGTAGAACGGCGTGAAGTACCAGACCGGCGCGATATGCTCCGGCGTCTTCAGCGGGTCCGCCGGTTCGAAATTGGCGTGCTCGAGGAAATAGCCGCCCATCTCCGGCGCGTAGAAAACGATCGCCGCAAAGATCGCCAGGAAGACCGCCATGCCGATCGAGGTCCTTGACCGTGTAGTACGGATGAAACGGCGATGCCGTCCAGCGGCATGCCGTTCTCGTCCTTGTGCTTCTTGATCTCGATGCCATCCGGGTTGTTGGAGCCGACCTCGTGCAGCGCCAGAATATGCGCAACCACCAGCATCAGCAGCACCAGCGGCACCGCAATGACGTGCAGAGCAAAAAATCGGTTCAGCGTGATATCGGAGATGTAGAAGTCGCCGCGAATCCACTCCGCCAGCCCCTCGCCGATCACCGGAATGGCGCCGAACAGCGAGACGATGACCTGCGCACCCCAATAGGACATCTGCCCCCACGGCAGCAGGTAGCCCATGAAGGCTTCGGCCATCAGGGCCACATAAATCAACATGCCGAAAATCCACAGCAGCTCGCGCGGCTTCTTGAAGGAGCCATACATCAGGCCCGCGGAACATGTGCAGATAAACGACGATGAAAAACATCGAAGCGCCGGTCGAATGCATGTAGCGGATCAGCCAGCCCCACTCGCACATCACGCATGATGTACTCGACCGACGCGAAGGCCTCGGCGGCCGACGGCTTGTAGTTCATCGTCAGGAAGATGCCGGTGACGATCTGCATGACCAGCACCAGCAGCGCCAGCGAGCCGAAGTAGTACCAGAAATTGAAGTTCTTCGGCGCGTAATACTCGGACAGATGCTCGCGCAACATCTGCGACATCGGGAACCGCTCGTCGATCCAGTTCCCGAACGCCGCCAGACGCCCGCCCGTGTACTGCGCAGCAGAGGCTTTTTGATGCTTCATGCCTTGGCTCCCGTGTCATCACCAATCAGGATTACCGTGTCCGCGAGATAACGGTGCGGCGGCACCGGCAGATTGAGCGGTGCCGGCACGCCCTTATAAACGCGGCCGGCGAGATCGAATTTCGAGCCGTGGCAGGCGCAAAAAAATCCGCCCTTCCATTCCGGGCCGAGATCCGCCGGTGCAACTTCGGGACGATACTCGGGCGCACAGCCCAGGTGCGTGCAGACGCCTACCAGCACCAGGATGTCGTCACGTATCGAACGATGATAGTTGCGGGCATAGGCCGGCTGCTGAGGCTGCTCCGAATCAGGATCGCGCAGCTGGTCGCCAGCGTCCAGTCTCGCAATCGCCGCAGTTCCGGAGCCGTGCGGTTTACGACGTAGACAACCTTACCCCGCCACTCGGCCTTGATCATCGCACCCGGTTCAAGCTTGCTGATGTCGACCTCGATGGCCGCACCGAGCGCCTGCGCTCTCGCGCTGGGTTTCATCGACGCGACAAATGGGGTCGACGGCAAAAGCCACCCCCACACCGCCGGTTACAGCGGTCGCGACGGTCAGGAACCGACGCCTGCCAAGATCAACACTCTGCTCGCTCATCGAGCGCACTCCCGTTGCTATCAACGCCCGGAAAGTCCAGGGGGCCCGTGCGGCCCGATGGTTTCGAGGCTGAGAAACGACAACCTAACCAGGGCGAATCCGCTGGCTTCAAATGCCCGGATGTGGACCGGGGCTAAAACAGCGGAACATTATACACATCTGCCTGCCAGCCTGACCATTCGCGGCCTGCCAATAGCACGACGCCCGGCAGCTGTTAGAATCTCAGGCCAGACTAAAGAGAATGCCGTGTCCTCCTTGCGCACAACCCTGCTTTTCGTCGCCCAATGGGTCTCTGCCGGACTCGCCGTTGCTTTTATTGCGGTTCTGATTCGCCCCGATCTGCTGGGTTCACCGGCGGCCCGCAACGGCGCCACCGGGCCCGGTTCGCCTTCTTTTGCCGACGCTGCCGCTTCCGCGGCCCCCTCGGTGGTAAATATCTATATCAGCCGCAAGCCGGCCGGCAACGGCAGCGGCTCCTCCGATCTTGCCCGACCACGTCGCGGGCGCAGTGCCGGGGGCGGCGCCGCAACCGAGAACAGCCTGGGCAGCGGCGTGATCGTCAAGCCAGGACGGCTATGTCCTGACCAACAACCACGTCGTCAGCCAGGCGCTGGAAATCGCGGTGCTTGCTGGCCGACGGGCGCTATGCGGCCGCGGAAGTGCTGGGCAGCGACCCGGACACCGATCTCGCCCTGCTGAAGATCGACCTGCCCGGCCTGTTCGCCATCCAGATGGGGCGCAGCGAAACGCTGCAGGGTCGGGCGATATCGTGCTTGCCATCGGCAATCCGCTCGGCCTCGGCCAGACGGTGACCCAGGGCATCGTCAGCGCGACGGGTCGCAGCCGACTCGGTCTGTCGACCTTCGAGGACTTCATCCAGACCGACGCGCTGATCAACGACGGCAACTCGGGTGGTGCCCTGATCAACACTCGAGGTGAGCTGGTCGGCATCAACACGGCCGTATTGTCCGGGCGCATCCGCCCGCAAAGCACCGGCATCGGCTTCGCGATCCCGGTCAGCATGGCGCGCGGCGTCATGGAGCAACTGATCGAGCACGGCCGGGTCATACGCGGCTGGCTGGGCGTGAGTTCGCTGGAACTTACACCAGACCTTGCGCGGGCCGCCGGCCTCGAGCACGGCACGCGGACTGTGGATCGACGAAGTGTATGCCGGACACGCCGGCCGAGGCGGCCGGCCTGCGCCGCGGCGATATCCTGACCCACGTCAACGGCCGTGAAATTCTGTTTGGCCAGGAAGCACTGAACCTGATTGCAGGCATGCCGCCGGGTGACATCGTGGAACTGCACGGCAACCGCGGCGGCCAGGCTTTCCGGCGCGCGTACGCGTCGTCCGAGCGCCCGTCCCCGGAAGCAGCTGACCTTCAGCCAGGCAACCCGGCGGATCCGGGCGCCCAGCTGGTTCATTTTTTCTTCGATCTGCTCGTAGCCGCGGTCGATATGGTAGATCCGGTCAACGAGCGTATCGCCGTCGCGCGACCAGACCCGCCAGAACCAGGCAGGCAGATGCACGCAGGTCGGTCGCCATGACGGGAGCGGCCGTCAGGCCGGGCCGACCCTCAACGATTGCGGTATTACCCTCGATGCGAATGTCGGCGCCCATGCGCTGCATCTCGTGCACATGCATAAAGCGATTTTCGAAAATGGTCTCCGTGATAATGCCGGTGCCCTCGGCAACGGCATTCAAGGCCATGAACTGCGCCTGCATATCGGTGGGGAAACCCGGATACGGTGCGGTCTTCAGCGAAACGGCCTTCAGCCGCTCTGCCCTGGCGTCTACCTCGATCCAGTCGTCGCCTGAAGTCACCAGTCACGCCGGTCTCGGCAAACTTGCCGAGCACGGACTCGAGGTCCGCCGGGACGAGCATCGCGCACTCTGACCCGGCCCCCGGTAATCGCGCCGGCCGCCAGGTAAGTTCCGGTTTCGATCCGGTCAGGCAGTACCGAGTATTCCGTGCCCGCAAGCTCGTCCACACCGTCGACAATCAGCGTCGAGGTCCCGATTCCCTCAATGCGCGCGCCCATCGCAACCAGGAACTGGCCAGGTCCACCACCTCGGGTTCGCGCGCGGCATTTTCGATCACGCTGCGGCCGCGCGCCAGCACCGCGGCCATGAGCAGGTTTTCTGTACCGGTGACGGTGACCGTTTCCAGCACCAGGCTGGCCCCGCTGAGGCGTTTGGCTTCCGCGACGATATAGCCGTTCTCCATGTGGATTTCGGCGCCCATCGCGCGCAGGCCGTCCACATGAATATCCACGGGTCGCGCGCCGATGGCGCAGCCACCCGGCAGCGACACTCTGGCAAAGCCGAATCTTGCCAGCAACGGACCGAGCACCAGAATCGACGCGCGCATCGTCTTGACCAGTTCATAAGGCGCCGTGAAATCATGGGTCGGTCGCGGATCGACCTCGATACACATATGTTCGTCCACCGTGACCCGCACGCCCATGCGACCCAGCAACTCAATAGTGGTCGTAACGTCTTTCAGGTGCGGTACGTTGGAAAGGCGCACCGGCGAACTGGCCAGCAAGGTGCCGGCCAGAATCGGCAGCGCCGCGTTCTTGGCGCCGGACGCCCTGATCTCGCCCGCCAGCCGCCGGCCACCCGTAATCATCAACCGGTCCATCAGGACTCGCGGCCGGGAGCTTTGGCTTCGGCGGGCGTCAGGGTGCGCAAGGACAGCGCATGTATCTCAGTGCCAACTGCGCTACCCAGTGTCTCGTAGACCATCTTGTGACGCTCGAGCGTGCGTCGGCCCTCGAAGCTGGCACTGACCACTGTGGCCTGGAAGTGCGCGCCGTCATCACCCTCCACCCGCACCGCAGCGCCTGGCAGTCCAGCGCTTATCCGGCGTTGAATTTCACTTTTATCCAATTGCTTCAATTCTCTGCAGGGGTGGACCCGGATCGTGAACAGTCTCTGCCAGCGATCGGCAGCGGCAAGCGGTGCATCATATTAGCCTATCCGGCACGGGCCCGCCCAGTGGGCCCGAGCGTGTATTATTGCCTTTCACACCTGACCTGGGCCGACCGCAACCGGCGGCGTGTTTGAAGCGCATGCTCATTTATTCAATAACAATAATCGCAGGTTTCGTGTTGCTCGTCTGGGGCGCGAACCGCTTCGTGCTCGGCGCCTCGGCAACGGCTCAGAATTTTGGCGTATCCCCGTTGCTCATCGGCATGACCATCGTCGGATTCGGTACCTCGGCGCCCGAGATCCTCGTATCTGCCAACGCCGCGCTGGCCGGGAACCCAGGGCTCGCAATTGGCAACGCCATTGGCTCAAACATTGCGAATATAGGACTTATTCTCGGCGTCACCGCCCTCCTGGTGCCACTTACTGTGCGTTCCAGCACGCTGCGCAGGGAAATACGTCTGCTTGATGGTGGTGACGTTTGGCGCAACACTGCCCTTCCTGGATTCACGTCTGGGCAGGCTGGACAGCATCCTGTTGCTGGTGGGACTCGGTGCAATGATGTACTGGATGGTGCGTCTGAGTATGCGCAGCCGGTTCAGCGACCCCTTGCTCGCGGAGGTTGAAGCCGAGATCCGGCAGGATCTCAGCCTGACGGCCGCACTGAGCTGGCTGTTCATTGGCCTCGTGGTGCTGCTGGCGGCGTCACGGGCCCTGGTCTGGGCTGCCGTGGGCGTGGCTGAAGCACTGGGTATCAGCGATCTCGTCATCGGCCTGACGATCATAGCCATTGGCACGAGCCTGCCGGAACTGGCCGCCACACTTACTGCGGCATTACGCCGGGAACATGACATTGCCATCGGCAACATCATTGGTTCAAACATGTACAATCTGCTGGCCGTGCTTGGCGTGGCCGGCGTACTGGCCCCTTTCGACATCGATCGTCACGTGCTGGTAAGGGATATCCCGCTGATGATCGCGTTGACTCTGGTACTGTTTGTCATGTCGCTGGATTACCGTGGCCGGGGAAAGATCACTCGCCTTGAGGGCCTCGCTTTGCTGGTGACTTACGTAGCCTACCAGCTGTTCATTCTCATCAGTATTCGCTGAGGTGGGCCACCCGGAAACCGCCATGCATAAGTTTGACGAACAGCTTGCGCTGGAAACGGCCAGAACAGTCATCAGAACCGAGGGTGAGGCTGTCGCGCAGCTGGTTACACGGATCGGCAGTGACTTTTCGAAGGCGCTCAGTCTGTGCCTGCAGTGTCGCGGCCGAATCGTCGTGACGGGCATGGGCAAGTCCGGCCACATTGGCAGTAAAATCGCCGCTACGCTCGCCAGCACCGGCAGTCCCGCCTTTTTCGTGCACTCAGGTGAAGCCAGCCACGGCGATCTCGGCATGATTACCGGCGAGGACGTGGTGCTCGCCGTTTCATATTCGGGAGAGACTGCAGAGATCATTGCGATCCTGCCGCTGTTGAAGCGCATTGGTGTGCCGCTGATCACAATCGCAGGCCACCCGCAGTCGACCCTGGCGAGGGAAGCCGACGTCAATCTTGATGCAGGTGTGCGTGAAGAGGCCTGTCCGCTCAATCTCGCCCCGACCGCCAGCACGACAGCCAGCCTCGCCATGGGCGATGCGCTGGCAATAACACTGCTGCAGTTGCGGGGTTTTACTGAGGAAGATTTCGCCCGTTCGCACCCCGGTGGCAGTCTTGGCAGACGCCTGCTGTTGCATGTGCAGGATCTGATGCATAAGGGCGACGAGGTGCCGCAGGTAGGCGCCGATACGGTGCTGAGCAGGGCCCTGCTCGAAATGACCCGCAAGGGCCTGGGCATGACGGCGATCGTCGACGACGACTACAAGGTTTGCGGCATCTATACTGACGGCGACCTGCGACGCAGTCTCGACCGCCAGATTGATGTGCACAAGACCCCGGTTTCGGAAGTTATGTCGAGACACTGCAAAACGATTCGCGGATCGGAGCTGGCAGCTGCCGCCGTCAAAATGATGGAAGAACACAAGATCAATGCCCTGCTGGTCGTTGACGAAGACGACCGGCTGGTGGGGGCATTGAACATTCACGACCTGCTGCGGGCAGGTGTGATGTGAGCGCGGATACGGGCCATCGCGCAGCTCAGATTCGCCTCGCGATTTTCGACGTGGATGGCGTACTGACCGACGGGCGCCTCTACCTCCTTCCCGATGGTCAGGAACTCAAGGTATTCGACGCACGTGACGGACTGGGCATCAAACTGCTGATGAAAACGGGCGTACAGGTTGCAATCATCTCCGGGCGCAGATCCGGCGTCGTCGAGGAACGCATGCGATCGCTGGGCATCGAACATCTTTACCAGGGGCATGAGAAAAAATTGCCGGTTTTTGAAACGCTGCTCAGGACCACCGGCATTTCCGCCGAACATACTGCTTTCACCGGCGACGACGTGCTGGACATTCCCGTTATCGAGGCCGCGGGACTCGGCATTGCTGTCGCCGATGCGCATCCTCAGGTCAGGGAAAAAGCGGATATGGTGACGACCAGCGGCGGGGGCCGGGGCGCGGTCCGGGAGATTTGCGACATGCTGATAGCCGCCCGCAGCGGCGTGGCCTCTTGAACCCCCGCAGTCTCGTGCTGCTCGTCGTGCTGTTTGGCGCAGCGGCAGGCAGCTGGTGGCTGACGCGATCGCCGCAGCGTAGCGATCCCGATAGCGGAATCAACCAGGAGGCCCTGCCGGGTTACTATCTCAGGGACGCGACAATCCTGGGCACGGGCGAGGACGGTCGGCTGTTGTACCAGATCGAGGCAGAAGACATCAGGCAGGCGCCCTCTGAAGACAGCGTGTATCTTGAACAGGTACGGATCAGCTATGCGCAGCCGGGTCAGGCTGACTGGACGGTCAGCGCAAGAGAAGGCAGCATCGCAGGTTCAGGCGAACGAATTGAATTGCGTGGCGATGTGGAATTGACCAGCGCCGAGCAAGCGGTCGGAAATGACCTGGTTATCAGGACGCAGACGCTTTCTTTTCAGCCCCGAGAACGGATTGCCAGTACCGCCGACGCTGTCAGCATTACTCAGCGCGGCAATGAACTCACAGCTATCGGAATGGAGGCGGATTTGAACGCACAGCTCTTGCGATTGAAGTCCGATGTCAGTGGTACATTCAGGCCCTGAGCTGCGCAGCACTGCGCTGCTCGTAATGCTTGTTCTGCTGCCAGCGACCGGCTTCGGACAACTTGCAGGTACGGGCCTGCCCATCTCGCTGGACGCCGACTCCTCGGAGTTCGACCGCAAGAATAACGTGATGGTATTCAGCGGCGTCAGCATTAGTCAGGGCTCGCTCACGATCCGCGCCGACCAGGCGCGTTCCACTGAACTTGACTTCAGGAACGCAGAATGGGTTTTTACAGGGCACGTCATCATCAGCGATGCCGATGCCCGCCTTGAATCCAATACCGCCACGCTCCGTTTCGTCGACCACGACCTCCGGAATGCCAGAATCGATGGCCGGCCCGCATCTTTTGAGCAGTCGCGCGCAGATCTGCCAGAACCGGTCCGCGGCCGGGCCAATGTCATGGAATATGACCTCGAGGGGCAAATGATCAAAATGAGCGGTAATGCCTGGCTGAAAGAAGGCAAGAGTGAGATTCTTGGAGAAATGATTGCTTACAATATCGACGAACAAAGGGTGCTGGCCACGTCGAACGATTCGGGCAGCCAGCGCGTAAAGATCACTATCACACCAGACGAGGACCAGCGGCTGACCCTGCCGGAGAAACTGCCAGAGAAATGAGCACACTTCAGGCCAGGAACATTCGCAAGAGCTTCAAATCCCGCACCGTCGTGAAGGACATATCGCTGGAGGTCACCAGCGGCGAGGCCGTCGGCCTGCTGGGACCGAACGGCGCCGGCAAGACTACCTGCTTCTATATGATGGTCGGCCTCATCCCCTGCGACGGCGGCAGCATCGTGCTCGATGAGCGGGACATTACCCGGCTACCCATGCACAGTCGTGCCCGGCTTGGGGTTGGCTACCTGCCCCAGGAGGCCTCCGTATTCCGCAAGCTCTCCGTTGCCGACAATATACTGGCGATCCTGGAAACCAGGGCCACGCTGGACCGCGCGGAGCGGGAGCGCGTTCTGGAAGAACTCCTCGAGGAACTTCACATAGCCCACATCCGTAACAGCCTGGGCATGAGCCTGTCAGGCGGCGAGCGGCGGCGCGTTGAAATAGCGCGTGCGCTTGCGGCGGATCCCGATTTTATTCTTCTGGATGAACCGTTTGCCGGTGTTGATCCGATCTCTGTACTCGATATTCAGCGCATCATCGCGCAACTCACCGCCCGCGACATCGGCATCCTTATTACTGACCACAACGTGCGCGAGACCCTTGGCATTTGCAGTCGCGCCTACATCCTGAGTGACGGTCAGGTCATTGCCACAGGTTCGCCCGACCACCTGCTTGCCAACAAGCGTGTCAGAGAGGTGTACCTGGGTGAGGGTTTTCGACTATAAATAGGTATATGCCCACCGGAATCGCCTGCGCACGGGCCCTGCCCCTGGTTTTTTTGCGGCGCACCATAAGCTATTGCCCGGCACGCCTGAAGTGCCGGGCGCCTGCCGGTGCCCGCAGCACCTGCCCGCGCCCCCGGATCGCCAGCCGATGAAACCGTCACTACAGCTCAAGATCGGCCAGCAGCTGACCATGACTCCACAGCTGCAGCAGGCCATCCGCCTGTTACAGCTGCCCGTCATCGATCTGCAATTACAGATTCAGGAGGCGCTGGAAGAAAACATGATGCTGGAGGCGGTAGAAGATACGCCTGACAGCGCCGCAGCGGATGCGGGCGAAGACCTCCAGGCCCGCGATGAGCGGGCCTCCGCCGATGTCGAGGCCACCTGGAACGACACCTCCACGTTGCCCATCCTCGAAACCACCTGGTCCAGCCACAGCGGATCCAGCAACAAGGAACAGGCTGGGCCGCTGAACCGTGATTTCGCTCCACGCTCGGGCGAGTCGCTGCAGGAGCATTTGCTCTGGCAGCTGCAGATGGGTCACTTCGATCCGCGCGAGTTCGCGATCGGCCGGGCGATCATTGACGCGATCAATGACGACGGTTACCTGGACGATGACCTGCCCGCGCTGTGCGAGCTCCTGAGTGCCGAGTTCGTAGTCGGGGAGGCCGAAGTCGAGGCCGTGCTGGGCAGAATTCAGCAGTTTGATCCTGCCGGCGTCGGCAGCCGCAGCATCGCCGAATGTCTCGAGATACAGCTCGAGCAGCTTGAGGATGATACGCCCGGCCTGGCATCCGCGCGGCGCGTGATCCGGGAAGGTCTTGATGACCTCGCGGCTCATCAGTTTACGGCGCTGCGCCGCCGCCTGGGTGTTTCAGACGAAGAGTTCGAGGCGGCCCTGGCGCTGGTACGCTCGCTGCATCCGCGGCCCGGATCCTCGGTCCACGCGAACGACTCGCAGTACGTGATTCCGGACGTTTTCGTGCGCAAGGTAGATAATCGATGGATAGTCGAAGTCAACGGCACGGTGGTCCCGCAGCTGCGGGTCAACAAGAGCTATGCCGGCCTGATTTCGCGCACAGGAGATCATGCTGTGCTCAAGACCCAGCTGCAGGAGGCCCGTTGGCTGGTACGCAGCCTCGAGATACGCAACGAGACGCTGATGAAAGTTGCCACCACCATCGTGGAGAGGCAGCACGAGTTTCTTGAGCGCGGCGAAGAAGCCATGCGCCCCATGATTCTCAGGGACATTGCGGAAATACTCGACATGCATGAGTCAACGATCTCCCGCGTCACGACCGGCAAGTACATGCATACTCCCAGGGGCGTCATCGAATTCAGATATTTTTTCTCGAGTCACGTCGATAACGCGGAAGGAGACGAAGTTTCGTCTACGGCGATCCGGGCCATGATCCGGAAACTCATTGCCAGTGAAGAACCGGCGAAGCCGCTCAGCGACAGCAAAATTTGCCGACTGCTCGCCGAAGACGGAGTGAAGGTCGCGAGGAGGACGGTTGCCAAGTACCGGGAATCAATGTCGATTGCTTCCTCGAGCGAACGAAAACGCCTCAGACTAAGGCACTAGAAAATAACCAAGGAGCAAACTATGCAACTGAACCTTACAGGCCACCATGTAGATATCACGCCCGCACTGCGCGACTACGTCAACGCCAAGATCGAAAAGGTCGAGCGGCATTTTGACAACGTGACGGACGCGCATGTGATTCTCACGGTGGAAAAGTTGCGGCACAAAGCGGAAGCAACGATTCATGTGAGTGGCGGAAGTATTTATGCGGACTCCGTAGAAGACGACATGTATGCGGCGATCGATGGCCTTATCAGCAAGCTGGACAGGCAGGTCAAGAGGCACAAAGAGAAACTTAAGGCGCATCATGGCCGTGGCCCGAACAAGGAAAAGTTCGCCTGATCCTGTCAGGCGCCGGATTACCATGAGCCTTTCCAGTTTGTTGGAACCCGCAAGAGTGCTGGCGAATGTCGATGCACGAAGCAGGAAGCATGCACTCGAGATCCTCAGTGAACTTATCGCGGGGAGCTCCGAAGCGTTACAGCAGATTGATGTTCTGGAGGCATTGCTGGAACGCGAGCGCATCGGCAGCACCGGCCTGGGCAACGGTTGCGCCATTCCGCACGGCCACCTGCCAGACCTGGAA
Organism: uncultured Gammaproteobacteria bacterium; assembly: GCA_963759075.1. Lineage (GTDB taxonomy): Bacteria > Pseudomonadota > Gammaproteobacteria > Steroidobacterales > JABDLF01 > JABDLF01. The sequence goes on along the minus strand of CAVWXZ010000019.1, from coordinate 70,495 downwards.
ACCAGCATTGGCGCGTTCCTCAAGCTCAACGAAGCTGTAGACTTTAATGCGCAGGACGGGCTGCCCGTGAAGCTGATTTTTGCCGTGCTGGTCCCCGAGGCAAAAGAGGAAGGTCACTTCGAGGATGTTGCCGCAGTGGCGAAAGCGCTGAAGGACCCCTCGCTCGTCGAAGCGCTGCTTGAAGCCGGTGGCAGCCGTGCCGCCTATGACTTGCTGTCCGGCTACCAGCCGGAAGCGGTAAGCGCCTGAAATGATCGTTCTGCTGGTGGCGGAGCCGCACGTCAATTCGCCGGCCGGACGCGCGGCGTGAAGCTGATACTCATCAGCGGCTTGTCCGGCGCGGGCAAGAGCGTCGCGCTGCATATGCTCGAGGACCTCGGCTACTACTGTGTCGACAACATCCCTGCGGCACTGCTGCGCCCGTTTGTGGAGCTGACGATTACTGCCGCGGACAAGGCTTACGAGCAGATTGCGGTCGGCGTCGACGCGCGCAATCGGGCCACTGACATCGCCCTGTTGCCAGAGCTCGTACAGCAGCTCCGAAGCGAGAGTATTCCCTGCGAGATTCTGTTTCTGTACTGCGACGAAGATGTCCTGTTTAAACGTTACAGTGAAACCCGCCGCCGGCACCCCCTGAGTGGCGGTGCCACAAGCCTGCGCGACGCGCTCGCAGAAGAAGAAAAACTGCTGCGCCCGGTCAGCGAGGCGGCAGATATTGTGCTGGATACCTCGCTGACGACCGTCCACGAGCTGCGCGAACTGGTCAGGGAACGTCTCATGGGAGAGACCGCGGCGAAGTTCTCGCTGCTCTTCGAGTCGTTCGGCTTCAAGCATGGCATACCGGCCAACGCAGATTTCGTATTTGACGTGCGTTGCCTGCCAAACCCCTACTGGGAAACGAGCCTGCGCCAGTTTACCGGGCTGGATGAACCCGTTAAGAAATTCCTCGCTGAGCATGACCTGGTCGAAAAGATGATTATCGACATCGCGGGCTTCCTCGAAAACTGGCTGGACATCTGTGCACACGGCGATCGCAGCTACCTGACCGTGGCCATCGGCTGCACCGGCGGAAGACACCGCTCCGTATATGTGGTTGAGAAACTCGCGCAGCGTTTACGCGCCCGATATTCCGGGGTTCTTACCCGTCATGGGGAACTCAGTGGCCACTGACTAACCAGGAGGGGCGCGGCTCATTAGACCCCTCAAAGCAACTCCTCTACACTCGCAGCAGTTTTCACCTCATGAGTGAGCTGGCATGACGGTTATTGCCGAGGGGACGCAGGAAAGTCGGCTGCAAACGTTGCTCAAGGCGCTTGAGAGCGGCGCCGTTCGCAACGTGCGGCGCATGTTGCAATCCCTGCATCCGGCCGAACTTGGTCAGTTACTCGAGTCACTCCCGCCTGCCGAGCGCGCGATAGTCTGGCAGCTGGTCAATCCCGACATCAGTGGCGATGTGCTGCTGGAGGTTAACGACGAGGTCCGTTCGGGCCTGATCAACACCATGGAGCCGGAGGCGCTGGTCGCGGCCACGGGTGACATGGAAGTCGATGACCTCGCAGACCTGTTCGAGGATCTTCCGGAAGCCGTGATCACGCGCATCCTGCACGCCATGGGTGCGCGGGACAGAGAGCGGCTGGTCACAGTGCTGGGCTACGCCGAGGACAGTGCGGGCGGCCTGATGAACACCGATACGGTGACCGTGCGCCCGGACGTATCGCTGGACGTCGTGCAGCGGTACCTGAGACTACGGGGCTCTTTGCCGGAGAAGACCGACAAGCTGTTCGTTGTGAATCGCTATGGCCAGCACCTGGGCAGCCTCGGCCTGGATGACGTGCTGACCAGGGACCCGCAGACCACCGTCGCTGAGCTGATGGACACGGAGATGCGCGGCATCGACGCCAGCGCGCCGGCAGCCGAGGTGGCAAGGCTGTTCGAAGACCGCGACCTTTTGTCGGCGCCGGTGACTGATGATGACAACCGGCTGATCGGGCGCATTACCATCGACGACGTTGTTGATGTGATTCGCGAAGAGGCGGATCACTCCATCATGCGCATGGCCGGTCTCGATGAAGACGACGATATTTTCGCCCCGGTCATCCTCAGCACCCGCAGGCGCGCCATATGGTTGGGCGTAAATCTTGCGACAGCCTTCGTTGCCGCAGGCGTCGTGGGGCTGTTCGAGGCCACGATCGATAAGATTGTGGCGCTCGCCGTCCTGATGCCGGTAGTCGCCAGCATGGGCGGCGTGGCGGGCGGCCAGACCCTGACACTCATGATCCGCGGGCTGGCCCTTGGCCGGGTAGAAAGCTCCAACGCACGCTGGATGATGGGCAAGGAGATTGCCGTCGGCGTGCTCAACGGGATTGGCTGGGCGCTGATCATCGCCGTGGTGGTGATAATCTGGTTCAGGAACCTGGAAATCGGCATCGTCATCGCGCTGGCGATCGTAATAAACCTCATTGTGGCGGCGATTTCAGGGGTCGCAATCCCGCTGTTGCTGAAGCGCGCGGGCATCGATCCCGCTCTGGCCGGCAACGTCATACTTACAACCGTCACGGATGTGGTCGGTTTCTTCGCGTTCCTCGGGCTCGGCGCGCTGATCCTCGTCTGACAACTCAGGTACTCAGCGCTGACTGGAGATGCCGGGGCGCATCCAGCACTTCCACCGGTTCCCCGGCGATGAACGGCAGCAAATGTTCTTTACGGGCCATAGCGTCCCGGTAACCCAGCGCGATAAGTTCTTCGCAATAGCCTTTATCGAAAAGCAGGTAACTGATCAGCTGCCGGCCGCCGGCGTTAAAAGCGCCCATCCCTCTCAGCAGCAGGCGTACCGCTCTGGGGAATGCATCGGCATGCCGCTGGGCAATCTCCCTGATGTCCTCACTGGGTACGATAATCATGGCGTCAATGCGCTTGAGATTCTCTGCCATGGACTTTTCGATGGTGCCTGGCGGAAATTGCGCCACGATGCGATTAATCCTCGTCAGCCGTTCCAGGTCTGCGTAGAGGCCATCCAGAAAAATCGTGTCAAGCATGTAGCCCGCGATCTGTCCGAAACTCGGGTAATCAGGCTGCCCCTGCCCGTTGCCGTCTTCCCGCGAGATCTCATCGCGAACGCCCACAACCAGCAGCCTTTCAGCGCCGAGATGGACAGCGGCAGACAGCGGCGCCGACTCGCGGATCGCGCCATCACCGAAATACTCGTTGCCCACCAGAGCCGGTGGAAAAATAAACGGCACGGCGACGGACGCCATGAGGTGATTGAGTTCGATCGTTGCGGGCCGGCCTTCACGGCGCGCACGTATCCAGGGGGAGATGCCCGGGCTGCCCTCAAAGAAGGAAACGGCTCGCGCACAACCGTATCCCGAGGCCGTCACTGCCAGCGCGTGCAGAGCGCCCTGCCGGACAGCCTGTTCGATACCGCCAAAATGGATGTGGTCGCCGAGCAGTTCACGCAGGGGCGAGTTGTCCAGCAATGCCCGTGGGTTGCCGGTCCCGAGACCACCCGTTGTGATGGCCAGCAACCAGTGCAGCGACGTCTTGAGCATTGTCCAGGCGTCCGTCTTGTAAACCTGGTCGATTCTGAAGTTGCGCCAGACGGCATCCAGTCGCCGCACGCCCTTCTGGAAACGCAGGGCGTTGCTGGCAAGTACGGTGGCATTGATGGCCCCGGCAGACATGCCGGTCATGATCGGAAACGGGCTTGCGGAACCGGCCGGCAGCAATTCGGCGATCGCCTTCATGACCCCGACCTGGTAGGCGCCGCGCGCGCCGCCACCCGGCAGGACCAGGCCTACTCGCGGTTGTCTGAGCGACTCACGGGTCATGGTCACATATCCTATTGCATCAGGGCTCGGCCCGGCCAGCGACGGGTTCACGCTTTGTCGGAACCCTCTGTCCGACCTGCGGTCTGTTTAGGCGTATGATGCTGCGCACACGAACCGGGAGCCTGAAGCCATGATGACCAAGATCCGCGTGATTACTGCCACCCTGCTGCTGTGCATCGCCGGAACCGCGCTTGCCGGCGACGCCCGGCCTGCGGCAGGCGACCCTGCGCCGGCATTCAGACTGCAGGATCAGAACTCCGAATGGCAGGCGCTGAGTGATTACGAGGGCCAATGGGTGGTTTTGTATTTCTATCCCAAGGCCGACACGCCGGGCTGCACAACCGAAGCCTGCGCGTTCCGCGACGACATCTTCAAATTTCGCAAGATCGGCGCCAAGGTTCTTGGTATCAGCCTGGATGACGTGAAGTCCCAGAAAGAATTTGCAGACAAATATCACCTGCCCTTTCCGCTGTTGTCAGATGCCAACCAGGAAACGGCGAAAAGCTATGGTGTGTTGCGAAATCTTGGTGTCGTGAAAATGGCCAGGCGCGAAACTTTCATCATCGCGCCTGACGGCCACATCGCGGTGCATTACCAGAAGGTCAATCCCGACGAGCATTCAGCGGAAGTCCTTAAGGACCTTGAGCGCCTTATGGAAGACGGGGCCCGCTAGCGCCGCCTCTGGATTTTCACGGTCCTTACTCGTGACGGTTTGCTGTTGACGTCGGTCCATGCCAACAGGAATTCGCCACCACTCGCAAGCAACCGCGGAAAACCGGAACCACGGCTCGCATCGCTTTCGATGACTGTGGCCGGCCGCCCCATCGGGGAACCGTCAGCCGCAAGCATCTGCAGCCGGATAGTGGCGCCCTCATCGCTGGCCGCGAGCCAGCTCGCCGCGCCACCATCGGCAGTCATAGCAACGTCCACCCGACCCAGGACATTGCCCGACTCAAGGTCATAAAATTCGAAGTTTCGCCCCGCATCCCGGGACATCCCGAACTTCACCATCGGCCGGTCGTCGGCGCCTGTAAACCAGACAATCGCCACACGGTCCTCTAGCGCGTCCAGAGACGGGCCATTGACCGGACATCCCGAGACCTGCCAGCCATCGGCAAACAAGCGGCCCTGGTCTTGCCAGCCCCCGGCGTCGCGCCTGATCAGGCGAATATCCCTGATTTCAGCTTCACTTCGATCCCGATAGGCGACCAGCACCTCATTGCCAACGCTGACCGCCGCCGTCTGACAGCAATCACAAGTCAGCTCATCGAGCTCAAGCGCTTCTTCCACTTTGCCGTCCGGGCGGATCCGGGCGTGACGCAAAGTCATCCCGGATGCTTCGGCATGGGACTCATGACCACCATGAACACCGGCCATATTTCGCCCGTCGAGCCAAACCAGTGCGGGCCAGAGCGTCCCGTCACCAGCCTTGTAAGCGTAGAAAGAAACAAAGCCATGCTCGGTCTCGGTTGCGTCATCATGGATCGGCCCCAGCGCTTGCCAGCTGCGGCCTTCGTCCATGGACAAGCCAACGTGGATGTCATACGCATAGGTGCCTGGCCCGCTGCGTACCAGCCAGTGCGCTGCCAGTCGCCCGCCGCCGAGTGGCAGCAGCGCAGGAAAATCGGCCCAGTTCACAAACCAGTTTGCACCCCTGGCAATTTCCAACGGCGGCAACCAGCCCCCGTCCCTGAATTCCGAGAACACAAGGCGGTGGCCTGATCCTGCAGGTTCGATCCAGCTCAGGTAGATACGGCCGTCGGGGCCACGCGCCAGGTTCGGCGCCACGCTGCCCGCCCCCGCCGGCGAGCTTAGCTCCGCAACCGCCGGGCCGTCAGACCCTGGTTGTCCGCACGCAGTAAGCAAGGTCGCCAGAGTGAGGGCGAGCAATACACCGCGCATGGTTCAGTCCGTCCCTGCGTCAGGCACCAGGCGAAGCACAAAGCGGGGCGAACCAGGTTGGAAAGGCACCCAGTCACCGTCGGCCCACGCCTCATGTTCGCTCGCGTAAAAAGGTGACAATGGATGACCGCTCTGACCCGCTGGCATATGAAAATATCCCTGATCTTCCAGGCCGGGAGAAACACCTAGTCGCTCCGAGGCACCAAACCCCGGTCCCTGCACGCGCGGCATCCGGGCATCACCGGGGAGCGGAACAACGGGCATATCCAGCCACGGCGCTAACATCGGCACGAATTGCGACAGCGGGTGGCTGACGCTGACCCGGTTCCGCTCACCCCAGTTCCGTTCGCTCAATCCCCCTTCGTAGCGCTCCGCATAGTATTCGATGGTCGAGTCCGCCACTTGCAGCATCCACTCAGACCAACTGGCGAAGCCGGCCGGCAGCAGATGCGCGGGCTGCTCCTGCAACAGCGCCCATAGCGCACCTTCCCATTGCGGGTTGTTGTAAGACAATGAAGGGTCGGCCTCCCTCACTTCCACCGTCAGGGCTGCAAACACATCCCGTGACAGAAAAGTACGCCAGGCACGCACCAGTCGGAAACCTGCCGAGTCAATACTGGCGCGCGGAATCCAGTTCACCACGATATTTCGCAACTCCGTGCGGGCCGGATGCCCGGACAGGGCCGCATCGTCCAGGGCATCCAGCAGCAAAGCCTGCCAACGCGCAAGAAACAATGCCCGGTCGTCAAGCTGAATGGCGAGCATGTCGCGTTCCGTGGCGACCGAAAGCTGACGCAGGCCATCTCGAACCTGACCGGCCCGCGCGCCAAGCGCATAGCCGCCGTCGCCGATCAGGCGCAGCCATTCACCATCCGTGACACGTGCGTTGGCCGTCCAGATCTGGCCGCCCGGGGGATTGATCAGGTGCGGATAGTCCTCTGCACTGAGCCAGCCCTGCCAGCCAACCCCTTCGTCAGCCCAGGCTGCGGCAAGCCGCGGATCATAGCCGGCGCGGCGCGGGACTCGCCCCAGAATTGTCCAGCCTATATTTCCTTTGCGATCCGCCGCAACGAAATTCTGTGGCGGCGCACCAACCTCGTTGGCAAGGGCCAGCGCCTCAGCAACATTCGTCGCACTGGCAAGATTGATGATTCTGGAATTCACTGCCTCGGGTTCGTGGGCCAGCCACTTCAAAGCGTGAGTCCGCCCGAGGTGATCCTCGCCCAGCACCGGGCCCCAGCGCGTCCAGCGATAGGTCTCGACTGCGGGGTCTTCGCCCTTGATGACGATCGTCTCGTCATACTCGGAGAAGTCTTCAAAACCGTCGCCGACCCGATAGCGGCCGGGGTCATCGGGATCGATCTCAATCAGCACGCGGTCCGACCAGTCGCCGTAACTGTTCGTGAACCCCCAGGCCACTGAGCCGTTGCTGCCCACCACCACGCCGAAAGTGCCTGGTAAGGTCACGCCGGTCACGTCCATGGCAACGGCGCCAGATTCGGGCTCGCGAATAATCAGTCGCGCGTGGTACCAGGTATTGGGCAAAGCCAGGCCGAGATGCATGTCGTTGGCCAGCAGGCCTGCCCCGCTTGCCGTGCGCGAACCATGCAGCGCCCAGTTATTGCTGCCGGGAAATATTGACACATCCGACTCATCCCGGCGTTTGCCGGTCGCTGCCTGCGCCGGTGCCTCAGCACCTGTAGTCCGGGGCAACGAATAGACCCCGGCTGCCGGAATCGGCACAGGCTTGCTGGCCTGCCCCACCATCGGCGCATCCCAGTCTGTGCCCCCTTGCATCAGAAAATCGAAATACTCCTGCGGATAGACGGCGCTCATCGCCGTGAGCATGGCATCGCGTTGCGCAGTCTCGTCTGTGAGCTCGAAAAACATCGCATACACCACCAGAAGAAGGTCTTCCGGCTGCCAGGGCTCGGGACGCGTTGCCAGTAGCCAGTATTCAAACGGTCTGGACGCAAGTGCCCCAACACCCGCATTGACGCCCTGGGCGTAGGCCTCGATCAGCTGCGACTCGCCTGCCGACATGCTCGCGATCCTGGTACGGGCAAGCGCGCGCAGCCTGTGCATGCGCCGCGACTTGTCGAGCTCAAGCGGACCGGGACCCAGCACGGCGCTGAGTTCTCCGGCGGCCGAGCGCCGCGTCATGTCCATCTGGAAAAAGCGTTCCTGGGCATGCACGAAACCCAGCGCGCGCGCCATGTCGGGCCAGCTGCCCGCCGTGATTACCGGCCTGCCCAACGCGTCGCGTTCCACCGTGACGTTCGCAGTCAATCCCGGCAATGCCTGTCGCCCATCGAGCGTGGCGAGGCTGCCTCTCAGGATAAGAAAGACGATAGTGGCGAGTGCCAGAAGCAGGACGCTCAGCCAGAGCGCCACCTTTGGCAATTTGCTCAGAAATCTGGCAGTGCGTGGCAAGGCGATGACCCGGTCCGGACCAGGGCTACTCGTCGGGTCCTGTCTCCCGGCCCTGGACGTGGTACTTCTTCTCCAGCAGCCAGCTCGCCAGCGCGGGGAGCAACAGGATTGCGCCGAGCATGTTTACGAAGAACATGAAGGTCAACAGAATGCCCATGTCCGCCTGGAACTTGAGCGGTGAAAATATCCAGGTACCGACGCCGATGCCAAGCGTCACGCCGGTCACGACCACGCCATTGCCGGCAATCCGCAGCGTCTTGAGATAGGCGTCGTAGACATTCATGCCCTTATTCAGCAGCAGATGCCTGAAGCGTGCATAGAAATAAATGCCGTAGTCGACACCAATACCCACACCCAGCGCTACCACCGGCAGCGTGGACACCTTGAGTCCGATCTCCATAACCGTCATCAGCGCATAGGCCAGCAGGGAAACCAGCGCAAGCGGCAATACAATGCACAGCACAGCACGCAAGGTGCCGAAAGTCGCCCATACGAGGATGATGATCGCACTGAACACACCGATCAGAATCGGGAACTGAGCTGCCTGAACGGTTTCATTAGTCGCGGCCATCACGCCAACATTTCCGGTGGCGAGACGATAAGTCACCTTGTCGTCGCCGTGCTCGGCCCGATATTTCTTCACGGCCTCCACAATGTCTTCGATTGTTGTGGCCTTGTGATCCGTCGTAAACATGTGCGTTGGCATTACGCTGCAATCCGCGTTCAGCAGCCCGCTGCTGGTCGGTACGTAGGTGGTCACCTGGACCAGCACCGAAGTGTTGCGCGGTATTACGCGCCACTTGAGAGACCCTTCGTTCCAGCCCGCGTTCACGATCTTACTTACCACCGGCAGGGAGACGGCGCTCTGCACGCCCTCTACATTGGCCATATACCAGGTGAAGTCGTCGATGTTCTTCATCACCTCGTAGTCGATACAGCCGTCTTTGGGTGCCTCGATAATCACGGAGAGCACGTCCACGCCAATCGAAAAGCGTTCCGTGATCAGCCGGCTGTCGATGTTGTAACGAGAATCGGTGCGCAGCTCAGGCACCCCGGCGTGCAGGTCACCGATCTTTACACCGGTACCTTTCCAGAGCCCGAAACCAAGCAAGATCAGCGCAACACCAATCACGACCGAAGCCGTGCGGCGGCGCGCGATTTTCTGCATGCGTATCCAGAGCGGATCGAAGGTCTTTGCGGCTCGCACCAGCCGCTCCCGATAGGCAGGCGTGTAATGCACCTTGCTCAGCAATACGGGCAGCAGGATAAAATTGGTGAGCGCTATGACGGCCACACCAATGCTGGCCGTGATCGCCATCTCCTGGATCGCCTGAATAGGGATAAGCAGAATAGTAATAAAGCCGATGGTGTCGCTGGCCAGCGCGATGCTGCCCGGCAAAAGCAGGCGCCTGAAACTCTTGACCGCCGCATCGAAACCGGTTGCGCCCCCGAATACCGAGGCACGCGCCGCGCTGATCATCTGCACGCCATGGCTGACGCCGATCGCAAACACCAGGAAAGGTACCAGGATACCCAGGGGATCAATGCCGAATCCGATCAAAAACAGAATGCCCAGCTGCCAGACCACTGCGATCAGTGCGCAGGCGAGCGGAATCATGGTCAGACGCCATGAGCGCGTATAAAAGCCAACGAACAGCGCAGTGATCAGGAAGGCCACGCCGAAGAAAACGACCACCATCTTCGCGCCGTCGGTGATATCGCCAATCGCTTTCGCGAAACCGATCATATGCACGTCAATGCCGGCAAACTGGCTCTGCACCTCTACGTCGGTGACGGCGGTCTGGAAGACGTCACGGATCTTGCTCTCCAGCTCATGCGAGACCTTCAGATAGTCCAGCGGTTCGCCGGTGATCGGGTCTGCCTCCAGCAGCTCGGCGCTGATGATGGCGCCTGAGAAATCATTGGCCACCAGGCGCCCGACGATTCCGGCCTTGAGGACATTCTTGCGGACCTGATCGATGCCCTCGGGCGTCGGACTGAAGTCGGCAGGCACCACGTTGCCTGCCGAAATGCCGTCGGCGGTGACCTCAGTAAAGCGCACGTTGGGCGTAAACAGCGAGGAGACCCGGGTCCGGTCGACGCCAGAGATGAAGAACACCTCGTCGGTCGCAGCCTTCAGGGCCATCATAAATTCCGGCGTGTAAATCGTCCCCTGACGTGCGGTCAGCGCAACGAGCACCCTGTTTGCACCACCGAACTGATCCCGATACTGCATGTAGGTCTGCATGTACTCATGCTCGACCGGGACGCTCTTGGTAAAGCTCGTGTCGATACGGAATCGGCTTACCGCCGAGTACAGCATGAATGCAGTAATAAGGGCGAACAGGGCGATAATGACCTTGCCGTTGCCAAAGATCAGTCGTTCCACCCAGTTCAGATTCTGGTTCGTCGACATCTAATGCTGCCTGTGCTCAGTTGCCATTGCTGTGCGTCACAAACGCGTCTGCGCTCAGCTTCGTTACACCGTTCTCACCGATGAGAATCAGGTCGCCCGCGCTGTTCTGAACCACCGTTGCAAGGGCCTTACGGTCTTCCTGTTGCATGAGATCGAATTCGGGCCGTTGATCGGCGACCGGCACCGGCGCCACCAGGAGTGTTCCGCCGAGGCCGACAATGACGGGCCGCCCGTCGGCGAGGACCCTGCCATTCATCAGGATGGCGTCGGTCAGCGCATCAACCATGACCCAGGTGTCGCCCCGGTCGGCCGAGTAGAACAACCGTCCACGCAGGCCGAAAAGAAGGAGCCGGTCACCTGATAAAGGCAGCGGCCCGTAGAATGATCCCTCGTATGGGGATGGCAGCATATTCCAGGTTTCCCCCGCGTCATCCGAGCGAAAAATGTGCCCCGCCTCCGCGGCAATATACAGCGTGCCGTCCTGCGCGGCCCTGATCTCGTTCAGGTGCAGGTCACTGATGGGGTCTTCGTCCTCCAGGAAGTCGGACATCTGTGCAACAGAAATCTCGTCTCCAGTCTCCTCCACAGCCGCATCGGTCTCAGCCTGCCGGGTCGGATCGCTGGCCTCGAAAAACCGGTCCTCCCATGTGTCACCGCCATCATTGGTCTCGAGATAGTACCCGTAGGCACCGATTGCGATGCCCCGTTCATTACTCTCGAACCACAGGTCCAGCAGGGGGCGCTCCTCTTCCGGCGCATAGTGGACCCGGGTCCAGCTGCGGCCCCCGTCGACCGTCTTGAGGATCACAGCATCGTGCCCGACGGCCCAGCCGTGGTCAGCATCATTGAAGTGCACGCCAGTGAGAGTTGCGCGGGTGGGCGCTTTGATCTGTCGCCAGATCTGGCCACCGTCCTCGCTCAGCAGGATGTGGCCCCGCTCGCCGACAGCCACCACTTTTTCGCCAATGATGGCCCCGTCCAGCAGCAGCGACTGGGGTGCGAGCCTGGCCATGATCGACGAGTCATCGTTAGGATCCTGCTGCTCCTGCTCCTGTGCATTTGCACCGCTACAGACGAGCCCGAGCGCCAGCACTGAAAGCAGGCAGGTTTCTACAGGACTCAGCGCGCGTTTGCGCATCAGCGCTCCCCGCCGGCGGGGCGCACCGGCAAAATGACTGACTGTTGCTGCCGGGGGCCCCACGCACCCCGGCAGCAAGTCCGCACAATCAGACTAGCGCGTCCCGGCGCGACGCAGCGCGGAGGGCGTGAAATCCGCCAGCGTCAATGGCGGACTGAAGTCGTAAGTCGACAGACTCTTCGTTGTTCAGACCCAGCACCACATAGCGACCCGACTGCAGGTCGACTGTTCTTCCAGCGTCGTCCAGATGATTCGGCACGTCGTAATAGTTGATGACGAAGCCCTCAGAAACGCGCCACAGCTGATCGCGGTTGTCATACTGGTCCATCACCAGGATCTGCCAGCTGTCCTCGTCGATGTAGAACGTCCTGCGCTTGTAGATATGACGCGTGCCCTCCTTGAGCGTCGCGTCGACCACCCACACCCGGTGCAACTCGTAGCGAGCAGACTCCGAATTGATGTGCAGCGGCGTCAGAATCTGGTCGTACTTGAGATTGTTGCTGTGCAACTTGTAATCGTTGTACGGCACGTACATTTCTTTCTTGCCGACCAGCTTCCAGTTGTAGCGCTCCGGGCTGCCGTTGTACATATCGAACTGATCGCTGGTGGCCAGTCCGTCCGAGCCGTCGCGGGGATTATCGAAGGCGACGTTTGGCGCACGACGCACGCGACGCTGGCCCGGATTGTACAGCCAGGCTTTACGAATCTCCTTGGCCTGGTCCAGCGTCTCATGCACCAGCAGAATCTGGCCCGCCAGGCGAGCCGGCGCCGTAATCTTCTGCTTGAAATACAGAATGACGTTGTCGAGCCCTTCCTCCGTCATGCCTGGCTCGAAATAAATGCCTTTGAACTCATCCTCGAATTTCACCAGCGTGTAGTCGCCGCCGCGGGTAACCGCCGCCTGACCGATGTTGCGCGCGGCATTGACCGCCCGCCAGCGCAGAATGTGGTTCCAGATCACCTCGATGCCGCTGGCAGGAATCGGGAATGGCACACCGCCGATAGCGCCGGTCACACCAGTTCCCGCTCCGGCTCAATACTGCGTTGGCAGCAGCATTCTTCGTAGCGTCATAAAACGACTGCGGAGCTGCGAAGCTGCGGTGGGTCGGGTAGACGTTCAAATAGAACGAGTCATAAGCGTTGAGCATCGCCTTGTGACCCTCGGTCAGTTTGTCCGCGTACTGCGCCATGTTCGCCTTGTTGATCTTGAACTGCACCTTGTCGCTGGCGTAAGGGTCGGGATGATGGCCGCCTGACTTGAAATCAGGGAAGCCCGCGTCGGCCGCTGATTTGATGCCACCGGTCCAGGCCGGAATCGTTGCCGTCGGCATTGCCTGCTCGCTCGGCGCCCATCGGCGTCAGATCCATGCCGAGCCGCGCCACCTGGTCCGCTGGCAGTTTCGCAAACGCCGGCGCCACAAAAACCAGCATCAACGCTGCACTGGCCAGACTAATCCTTGCTTTGGTAAGCATGATGCAATTCTCCTGAATCTAGAACGAGTATTTGACAACCATCGAGACGAAATCGCGATCGGTCACCAAGTTATACCGCCCGGCCCCGAAAAAGTTCGTAAACTTCAGTTGAGCTTCCCAGCTCGACTGGTAAGTCGCTGTTAATCCAAGCGTATAAGCCTTCGTGCCTTCGAGGAAGTTACCACCGGGACCCGGCGAGATACCTGAAACATCGTGGTTCCAGGCGACGCTGGGCGCCAGGTTGATACCCTTGAACACGCTGTTGTAGCGCAGCGCGGCCACCAGCCGATAACCCCACGAAAAATCGTCGGCGAAATGGCTGGCATCCTCGATCACGCCGATTGCAGTGGGCGAATGCACCGTGCCGGTCGCTGCCAGCGCCGCGTTACCACTGATATACGTGCCCGGACCCTCGAAACGCAGCATGTCCTTGCTGGGCATGTCATGCACGAAAGTCGCACCGAATTCGCCCAGCACCACCAGCTGGTCGGCCTTGAACATGCGCGGGAAGATGCGCGTAGCCGTGAACTGCGCCTGGCTGACATCGAGCCGCCGGTAACCGCGCACGTATTCGTTTATGCCGAAATCACCCAGCTGTCCGAGGGTGCCGAATACGGTACGCCCGAAGTTGTCCAGGGGCGCCAGCGCCGCGAACAACACTTCGAGGTCATCCACCTGCAGCGGCACATCCTGCCGGAACGAGTACTCGCCCTGCAGCGCCGTGTCGCCGACCGTCGTATTGAAGCTGAGGCCATACAGCTTGATGTCCTCCGGGTACTCGGTGAAGTAGCTCGAGCCCTGCGTCAAGCTGATCGGTAACGATATTGCGTCACATTGGCCGCAGCGATCTGACCGCTCAGCAGCCCGTCCACGACGAAGGTGGCCGTAGCCGTCAGTTCAGCTGTGACCGCCGCGTCTACGGTGCCGCCCTACGCCAAGGATTTCACCCTGCGCCCGTGCCACGCCCGCCGCAATCGCGGCATTGCGGTCTCCCGCCGGCACGCCCAGCGGCACGCAGCCACCAGACAGACAGGTCGCCGCGGTGCCCACTGCCCAGCCGTTACCGTAGCCCTGGGAGTCCGTGGTGCGCCCGCTCGCGATGGGCAGGCGGCTATGATAATTGATGAAATAGAACCCAAACTCAGTGCCACCGAGGAAGTCGGTAGTAGAGCGGAAATTGATGCCGTACTGGCCGTGGTTGTCCGGCCGCGGCGTCGTCGAACGCTGTACATCCAGGAAGTCGCCCTCCGGCACGCCGCCAAAGCCCAGCATGACAAACTTCGCGCCCGGCGAGCCGATATCCGAGGTACCGAAGTAGCTGAGCCAGTCGGATCCGGGATCGTGCTTTCCCAGCGCAGCTGATAGAACGCCTCCATGCTCAGGTTTCGGTCAGGCCAATGTTGCCGGATACGCAGGGTACCGGCAGCAGCGCCTCGCGCAGCTCGCCGCCTGGCGTACGAATCGCGCTGACATCAATAGGATTGATCGTGTTGATGCTGTTCTGAATGAATGTGCTCTCGCCCCAGCTCAGCACCTGCTGGCCCAGGCGCGAATTTCCGCCGGCTTGTCGGCCACATCGAAATGCATCCAGGCGTAAGCATCCAGCAGCTTGAGATCGGAACCGACCAGTTCCAGCGCTTCGCGCGACAGTGGCGTGCGATCCCTGGGCCCACCGTTCTCGTTTTCGGTGTCGTAAAAATAAGTACCGCGTACGAAGGCACCAATATTTTCGTAGGTCAGGTCGATCTCGCTGACAACCTTGAAGACGTTGCTGATCGTACCTTTGTCGTAATTGAGGTTGCCGTCGTCGCCATTGACGCCGAAGGCGGTTCCGCCATTGGCGATACCGATTAGGGCCGGATCCCGGTCTTCCACACGCCAGGCATTACCCCATGACAATGTGGTATCCCAGCTGCCGGTTATCGTGCCGTCCTTGAATTCGAACTGGATGGCGTCGGCCGGCGTGGCCAACATCAGACTGACGAGGAAACCTGCACCGAGAGCTACGCAGCATTCGGGAACAGCCCGGTAGCCGGCTTGGTATTCATAATTTTCCTCCAAAGAGATCGCACGAGTTTCTCAGGGCCTTGTTTGATCTGATAGTGCCTGATATCAGGTGCCTCGGACAGGCGGACAACTCAAGACCGCCAAACAATAACTGTGATCTTGCCTATAGGCCGTCACACCGCCCCCGGCAGCGGCTTTCCGGAGGCCTGCGGAGCGAATATACACGGGTTTTTTCTAAAAAGAATTGTGCACTGCACACAAAACAGAAACGACTGTTGTTTGCGCGCAACAAATTGGCCAGAACCGTTATGCTGTCTCGGGTTTAAGCGACTGATTAATTCGCAACGTCGAGACCTCGGCTAATGGGCGCAAACGGCCCGGAATTGCCTAGGCGCTGGCAGGCGCCAATCCGACCAGATCCGCATCGCCCGCCTGAATAATTTTCATCGTGTTGGTGCCGCCACTGACACCCGCGCAAATCGCCAAATGTGACGATGACAACGTCGCCCGGCTTGACCTTTCCGGCCTTCTGCAGACGCTGCGCCGCCGCTTCCACCACGGCATCACGCCTCTTCCGCCACGACGTCGAAGTTGACCGGATAGACGCCCCGATACAGCGTGACCCGACTGCGGGTCTTTTCATGGCGGGTGAAAGCGAATACCGGGATGCCGCTTCGAATTCGCGACATCCACAGGGCCGTCGAGCCCGACTCCGTCAGCGCAATGATGGCGCGGGTCGGTATAATGATTGGCGGTATACATGCAGGCCATTGCGATGGCCTCGTCCATCGCGCTCGAAAGCGCGCATCCAGTCGATGGCCGGATGTCATCGTGGCCCGCTGCTTTTCGGCGCCGAGACAGATCCGCGCCATCGCCTCGACCACCTTGACCGGGTACTTGCCTGTCGCCGTCTCCGCCGACAGCATTACGGCATCCGTGCCATCCATCATGGCGTTGGCGACGTCCAGCACCTCGGCCCGCGTCGGCACCGGGCTGGAAATCATGGACTCCATCATCTGCGTGGCCGTGATCACCACCTTGTTGCAGTCGCGGGCAAGCGTGAATGATCTGTTTTTGCACTGCCGGCAATTCTTCATCGCCGATTTCAACGCGCGAGATCACCGCGCGCGACCATCACCGCATCGCTCACCGCCATGATCTCGTCGAGATTGGCTATGGCCTCAGCGCGCTCGATCTTGGCAACGATGCCGCCTACTCCGCCGGCTTTTTCGAAGCGCCGGCGCGCCTCGTCGACATCCGCTGCATCGCGCGGGAAAGACACAGCCAGATAATCAACGTCCAGTGCGGCAGCGAGTTCAATGTCGCGAAGTCTTTTTCCGTCAGTGCGCCTGCCGACAGCCCGCCGCCTTTGCGATTGATGCCCTTGTTGTTAGATAGCTTGCCGCCGCAGCAAAACTTTGCAGCGAATCGCACTGCCTTTCACTGACGTGACCTGAAGACTGATTGCGCCGTCATCCAGCAACAGCATGTCGCCGGCCTGACGTCCTGCGGCAGCGCTTTGTAGGTGATGCCGACCTGGTGTGCATTGCCGTCATCGCGATCCAAGGCTACGCATCGAGCGTAAAAATCTGGCCCTTCCGCCAGCTCGATCGGGCCATCGCGAAACCGGTCGATTCGTATTTTCGGGCCCTGCAGATCGCCGAGCACGCCCACCGACTTGCCGAGTTCTTTCGCGGCCGCGCGCGCACTTCGCTGATGCGTCTTCGATGATCGTCCGCACCGTGCCATGAGAGAAATTCAGGCGCACCACGTCAACACCGGCCTGCAGAATCTCTCGCAACACCTGCGGGTCATCGGTCACCGGCCCCAGCGTGGCGACGATTTTGGTCCGTCGCAATACGCGGCGGCTGTATGTCTTGTCATCATGCCCTCCGGCATCGGGTTTTAACCCGCGGCGCGTTCTTCCAGGATGGCCACGGCCGGCAAGGTCTTGCCTTCAAGAAATTCCAGGAACGCGCCGCCGCCGGTGGAAATGTAGGACACCTTGTCAGCGACGCCGAACTTGTCGATCGCTGCCAGCGTGTCGCCGCCACCTGCAATGGAAAACGCATCACTTCCGGCGATGGCTTCCGCACACCACCCGGGTGCCTGCCGCGAACGCATCGAACTCGAACACGCCCGACCGGCCCGTTCCAGACAATGGTGCCTGCGCTCCTGATCAGCTCCGGCATATTGCTGCGCAGTCTGCGGGCCGATGTCCAGAATCATTTCGTCGATCGGCAACCTCAGCGACTGTGCATACCCTGGCAACAGCGTCGGCGGCGAACTTGTCTCCGACGACGACGTCAACGACCGGTGGAATCGCCGCGCCTTTTGCCTGCGCCTTCGCTGCCAGCCTGGCCGCTTCGTCGACCAGCTCGGGCTCGTAACAGAGACTTGCCAACGGAGTGACCAGCCGCCGCGATAAAGGTGTTGGCGATGCCGCCGCCGACGATCAGCTGATCAACCTTGTCCAGCAAGCTGTCCAGCACGGTCAGCTTGGTTGACACCTTGGAGCCACCGACGATGGCCAACAGCGGTCGGGCCGGTTTGTGCAGCGCCTTGCCCAGTGCAGCGAGCTCACCGCGAGCAAGGGGCCCGCGCAGGCCACCGGCGCAAAGCGGGCCACGCCGTGTGTAGAGGCCTGGGCGCGATGCGCCGTGCCAAAAGCATCCATCACGAAAACATCACACAGAGCCGCCATGCGCTTTGCCAGCGCCTCGTCATTGGCCTTCTCGCCCACGTTGAAGCGCACGTTTTCCAGCAGGCATATTTCGCCGGCCAGCGGCTCCACGCCATCGAGCCAGTCCCGGACGAGCCGCACCTTGCTTGCCGGTCAGCGCCTCCAGCACGCTCGGCAACCGGCGCCAGGCTCGCGGACGCCTCGAACTGGCCCTCCTTAGGGCGCCCAAGATGTGACATCACCATCAGGCGCGCACCGGCTTCGAGGGCGGCCTGCAGGGTCGGCAGCGCCGCGCGGATCCGCGCATCGCTCTGCACGACGCCGTTCTCCACCGGCACGTTCAGATCCTCACGGATCAGCACGCGCTTTCCGCGCAAGCTCGAGGTCTCGCATCTGCAAGCATTGTCATACAGCCCGTCCCGTCAGCGCGCCTTGATCATGGCCAGCGTCGTATCCAGCATGCGGTTGGAGAAGCCCCACTCGTTGTCATACCACGAGCACACCTTCACCATGCGCTTGCTCATGATGCGCGTCAGCGAAGAGTCATAGCTCGACGATGCCGGATCATGGTTGAAGTCAATCGAAACCAGCGGCTCGTCGACGTAGGCGAGCACGCCCTTCAGCTTGCCCTGTGAAGCCGTCTTGAGAATTTTGTTGATCTCCTCGACGCTGGTGTCGCGACTTGCCTGGAACGTCAGGTCCACCAGCGAGACATTGATGGTCGGCACGCGGATGGCAAAACCATCCAGCCGGCCCTTGAGCTCCGGCAGCACCAGCCCCACCGCGGCGGCGGCGCCGGTCTTGGTCGGAATCATCGACATGGTGGCAGAACGCGCCCGGCGCAGATCCTTGTGAAACACGTCGGTCAGCACCTGGTCGTTGGTGTAGGCGTGAATAGTGGTCATGAGGCCGTGCTCGACGCCAATGGCATCATGCAGCGGCTTTACCAGCGGCGCCAGGCAATTGGTCGTGCACGAGGCATTGGACACCACGGTGTCCGTGGCCTTGAGAATATCGTGATTGACGCCGTACACGATGGTCGCATCCACGTCGGCACCGCCCGGGCGCCGAGAGCAGCACCTTGCTGGCCCCGGCCGTGATGTGTGCGGAGGCCTTGGCCTTGTCGCGAAACAAGCCGGTGCACTCGAAGACAACATCGACCTTGAGTTCTTTCCAGGGCAGCTTTGCAGGATCTCTTTCCGAGCACACCCGGATGCGATCACCGTTGACGACCATGTGATCGCCCTCGACCTTGACCGTGCCCGGAAACTTGCCGTGCGCGGTGTCGTAGCGCGTCAGGTGCGCGTTGGTCTCGGCATCACCAAGATCGTTGACTGCCACGATCTGCAGCTCCTTGCTCCTGTTGTACTCGTATATAGCCCGCAGCACATTGCGGCCGATACGGCCGTAGCCGTTGATTGCGATCCTCGTTGCCATTTACTTGCTCCCTTTAGTTGCTTGTTTCTGCACCCGCTTTCACGCCCAGCATGCTACGCACAAGATCAGCAGCATGCACGGGGGTAAAACCGAGCAATTCGAAAATCTTTTCGGCAGGCGCCGATTCGCCAAACCGGTCGATGCCCAACACCCGGCCATTGTCGCCCACGTAACGATACCAGCCTTCACTGACGCCAGCTTCTATAGCAAGCCGGTGCCGTATCCGCGCCGGCAGTACCGCCTCACGATAGGCGGCGTCCTGCCTGTCGAAAACCTGCGGACACGGCATGGAAACGACGCGCACGGCGCACCCTTCAGCCTGCAGCAGCTCGGCCGTGGCCATGGCAAGCGCCACCTCTGACCCGGTGGCGATCAAGATGGCAGCCGGGTCGCCCGGCGTGTCCCGCAAGACATAGCCGCCACGCCGGATGGTGGCAACCTGATCCTGTGTTCGCGACTGCTGCGGCAGACCTTGCCGCGAGAGCGCCAGTACCGTCGGCCCGTCATTGCGTTCGATGGCGGCACGCCAGGCGGCGACCGTCTCGACCGCGTCGCAGGGTCGCCAGACATGCAGACCCGGGTATAAGGCGCAGACTCGCCAGGTGCTCGACGGGCTGGTGGGTGGGCCCGTCTTCGCCCAGGCCCACCGAGTCGTGGGTCATCACGAATATATTCCTCAGACCCATCAGCGCCGCCATGCGCAGCGCGTTGCGCGCATAGTCAGTAAACACCAGGAAGGTGCCCACATAGGGAATAAACCCACCATGCAGGGCGAGGCCATTGGCGATGCGCCGCCATGCCGAACTCGCGCACGCCGAAATATACGTAATTGCCCCTCGGATCGCGCCGCATCCAGTGTCCTGATCCTGACCAGCGGGTGTTGTTGGATCCGGTCAGGTCCGCTGATCCGCCAATGAGTTCCGGCAGCCCGGGACCAAAGCCCGTCCAGGGCCAACTCCGAGGCCTTGCGAGTCGCCATGTTAGCTGCTTTTGCGTCAACCTCGGCAGCAGGCCTGCGGCGCGCGCGCTGAATCCGCCGGCAACTCGCCCCCCGTATCCGGCGTTCAAACTCCGCCGCGAGTTCCGGGAATGCTGCCCGGTATCGCTCCAGAAGGCTGCCCCATTTCGCGAACGCTCAGCGCGCCGGCGGCTCGTCGCATCCCATGCCTCACGGATATCAGCAGGAATCTCAAACGGCGGATGCGTCCAGCCCATCTGCTTGCGGGCGGGCGCAATTTCCGCGTCGCCCAATGGCGCGCCGTGGCTATCGGCGGTGCCTGCCTTCTTCGGCGAACCCCAGCCGATGACGGTCTTGCAACAGATCAGGCTTGGGCGCGCGCTTTTCCGACGTGCCTGCTCATCGCCGCCTTGACCGCCGCAGCATCGTGACCATCGACGTCACGGACTACGTGCCAGCCGTAGGCCTCGAAGCGCGCCGGCGTGTCATCGGTGAACCAGCCGCCACCTCGCCGTCAATGGAAATGCCGTTGTCGTCGTAAACACGGTGAGCTTGCCGAGCCCGAGGGTGCCGGCCAGCGAACAGGCCTCGTGCGAGATGCCTTCCATCAGACAGCCGTCGCCGGCGAAGACCCAGGTATGGTGGTCGACCAGCGTAAACTCCGGCCGATTGAACCGTGCCGCCAGCGAACGCTCGGCCAAGCGCCATGCCCACCGCATTGGCGAGTCCCTGGCCGAGCGGACCGGTGGTCGTCTCGACGCCGGGGGTCAGGCCGTATTCCGGATGCCCGGCTGTTTTCGAATGCAGCTGCCGAAAGTCCTTGAGCGCCTGCAGGGGCAGGTCGTAGCCCGGACAGATGCAGAAGCGAATACAGCAGCATCGATCCATGACCGTTGGACAACACGAAGCGGTCACGGTCCGGCCAGTGCGGATCCGCCGGGTCGTGACGACAGGTAATCGTTCCAGAGGACTTCGGCAATATCGGCCATGCCCATGGGCGCACCCGGATGCCCGGAGTTGGCACGCTGCACGGCGTCCATACTCAGGGCCCGAATCGCGTTGGCCAGTTCGCGGCGCGTCGGCATTACTGCTCTCTGACGGGGTTGGGGCGCGCATTGTCGCCTACTCAATGTCGGCGGGCAACCGCGAGCGTCGACTCAGTCTGCGGCACGCCACTTGATCGAGCAGCCGATGCTCGGATGCTGTTCCGGCCGGCGCCTGCCCGGTCTCGGCGACCTGTCGCATCGCCTCGAATAGTTCGCGGCGCGCTTGCGCTGCCGCAGTCCGGCTGCCGCCTGGCGCTTCGATGCGCCCGCGATAGCGCAGCATGAGGTCGGCATCGAAGCCGAAGAAATCGGGCGTACACACCGCAGCCATAGGCACGCGCAACAGCCTGGGTCTCATCGATCAGGTAAGGAAACGGCAGCGCACTTCTGTTGCCAAACGCTGCATCTGCGGGAACGCATCCGCCGGATAGGCCTCGGTATCATTCGACATAATGGCGACGCTGCCCACGCCCAGCGCCGCGAGTTCCTTTGCGTCGCGAATCATGCTGTCCGAGCACAGCCTGCACATAGGGACAGTGGTTACAAATAAACATGACCAGCGTGCCGCGGGCGCCCCGGCAGTCCGCCAGCGTCCAGACCTTCTCGTCGGTACCCGCAAACTGAAATCCGGGGCCTGGCTGCCCGGTCTCCATTCTGGCGTTCTTGTCGCCACCATCTCGGAACTCCTGCGCGTACAGCTTTTTGTGACCCGGTAGGCTGTGAAAGCGCTAATCAAAACCGTTATACTACCGGGCTTTTGGCGCGGCCACCTCTGCAGAATGCGCGGAGGACCTGCCACCCGGCGATTGGCGTTACGCCCGTGCATGGCGAGGACAAAGTACACCATGCTTAAAGACTACCTGTTCACTTCTGAATCGGTTTCCGAAGGGCATCCCGACAAGATGGCCGACCAGATCTCCGACGCCGTGCTGGACGCCATCCTTGCCGAAGACAAGAAGGCACGCGTGGCCTGCGAGACGCTGGTCAAGACCGGCGTCGCCGATCATTGCCGGCGAAATCACCACCAGCGCGTGGGTCGATCTCGAAGACCTGGTGCGCAAAGTCATCACCGACATCGGCTACGATTCTTCCGAGGTGGGTTTCGACGGCCACACCTGCGCGCGTGGTCAACATCATTGGCAAGCAGTCTCCCGATATTGCGCAGGGCGTCGATCGCCGCAAGGCGGAAGAACAGGGCGCTGGTGACCAGGGCCTGATGTTTGGCTACGCCACCAACGAAACGCGTTCGCTGATGCCGGCGCCGATCTACTACGCGCACCTGCTCATGGAACGCCAGGCCAAACTGCGCAAGAGCAGAAACAACCCCCTGCCCTGGCTGCTGCCGGACGCCAAGAGCCAGGTCACCTTTCGCTATGAGGACGGCAAGCCCGCCGGCATCGACGCGGTAGTGCTGTCAACCCAGCACGCGCGGGGAATCAGTCATCGAACTATCAAGAAGGCGTGATGGAAGAGATCATCAAGCCTGTATTGCCGGCGAAATGGCTGTCCAGGCGCACCAAGTTTCATATCAACCCGACCGGCAGGTTCGAGATCGGCGGGCCGGTGGGCGACGCCGGCCTGACCGGTCGCAAGATCATCGTCGACACCTACGGCGGCATGGCCCGCCACGGCGGCGGCGCATTTTCCGGCAAGGACCCGTCCAAGGTCGACCGCTCGGCCGCCTACGCGGCCCGCTACGTGGCCAAGAACATCGTCAAGGCCGGCATTGCCGATCGCTGCGAAATACAGGTTTCCTATGCCATCGGCGTCGCCAAACCGACGTCGATCAGCGTCGATACGTTTGGCACCGGCAAGCTGCCCGAGAGCGCAAGATCGTCAAACTGATCAAGGCGCACTTCGACCTGCGCCCCTACGGCATCATGAAGATGCTGGATCTCGTGCATCCCATGTATCGCAAGACGGCCAGCCACGGTCACTTTGGCCGC
Source organism: uncultured Gammaproteobacteria bacterium (assembly GCA_963759075.1). GTDB lineage: Bacteria > Pseudomonadota > Gammaproteobacteria > Steroidobacterales > JABDLF01 > JABDLF01. The sequence goes on along the minus strand of CAVWXZ010000019.1, from coordinate 47,229 downwards.
AAGCCCCGCAAGGTTAAGAAGGGTCGCGAGACCTGGACGGAATTCAGCTGGGAAGAAACAGATCTGGCGGACGCACTGCGGGACGCCGCAGGAATCTGAAGAATTCGTTGGCGTCTTTGCGCCGGAGCGGCACCGAGGAGCGTTGCAACAGGGTAAGTCCCTGCCAGGCTCGGGAGCGGCTCCTTAAATAAAACTGCGCTCGTTCATTCAGGAGAGAAATCCATGATGAACGCTGTAGTCGACAGAAACTTTTCCGACTTCCATGTCAGGGACATCAAGCTTGCCGCCTGGGGCCGCAAAGAGATGGCCATTGCCGAAACCGAGATGCCCGGACTGGTCTCAACCCGCAACGAATTTGCGAAGGCCCAGCCGCTCAAGGGCGCGCGCATCGCCGGTTCCCTGCACATGACGATCCAGACCGCGGTGCTGATCGAGACTCTGGTGGCGCTCGGCGCTGAAGTGCGCTGGGCCTCATGCAACATTTACTCGACTCAGGACCATGCGGCGGCGGCAATCGCTGCCAGCGGCATCCCGGTGTTCGCGTTCAAGGGCGAGAACCTGGACGAGTACTGGGAATTCACCCATCGCATCATGGAGTGGCACGACGGCGGCACGCCGAACATGATCCTCGATGACGGTGGCGACGCCACCATGCTGATCACACTTGGCAGCAAGGCTGAAAAAGACGCCTCCGTGCTGGACAACCCAGGCAGCGAGGAAGAAACGGCGCTGTTTGCCGCGATCCGCAAGCGCCTGGATAGCCAGCCCGGTTTTTATTCGAAGATCCTCGCCAATATCCAGGGCGTTACCGAAGAAACCACCACCGGCGTGGCGCGTCTTGTACAGCATGATGAAATAAGGCGAACTGCCCTTTCCGGCCATCAACGTCAATGATTCGGTCACCAAATCGAAGTTTGACAACCTCTATGGCTGCCGTGAATCGCTGGTCGACGGCATCAAGCGCGCGACCGACGTGATGATTGCCGGCAAGATCGCGGTGGTCTGCGGCTACGGCGACGTGGGCAAAGGCTCCGCTCAGTCCCTGCGCGGGCTGGGCGCCATCGTCTGGATCACCGAGATCGATCCGATCTGCGCGTTGCAGGCAGCGATGGAAGGTTTCCGGGTCGTCACCATGGACGACGCCTGCGATCAGGCAGATATTTTTGTCAGCGCAACCGGCAACTATCATGTCATTACGCTCGAGCACATGCGGCGGATGAAAGATCAGGCGATCGTTTGCAATATCGGTCATTTCGACAATGAAATCGATGTTGCGGGACTGGAGAAGCTACGAGTGGGAAAACATCAAAGAGCAGGTGGACCATGTCATCTTCCCTGATGGCAAGCGCATCATCCTGCTGGCCAAGGGTCGCCTGGTGAACCTGGGTTGCGGCACCGGCCACCCGAGTTTCGTCATGTCCAATTCGTTCACCAACCAGGTCATGGCGCAGATCGAGCTGTGGACCCGCGGAGATAAGTACAAGAACGAAGTGTATGTACTGCCCAAGCACCTCGACGAAAAAGTGGCCCGACTGCACCTCGAGAAACTTGGCGCGCAGCCTGACCGAGCTCTCTCCCGAGCAGGCACGGTATATCGGGGTAGGGGTCGACGGCCCATACAAACCTGATCATTACCGGTACTGATCAACACTGCGATCGGAACAGGGCGGCCTTCGGGCCGCCTTTTTTTTGCCCGGCATCCCGGCGCTTGACGGCCGCGGCAATACGCTCCAGCGTATGCAACATGCTGATGGCAATATTGGTGTTTCTTCTGCTGGCGCTGGGGCTGATCGTCCTCGAACAGCGGCTGTACGATGCCGCGCAGGCCAGCGCCCTGCTGTGCTGGCTGACAGACCATCTCTACCTGCCGCTCATGCGCGCGGTCGTCCTGCTGGTGTTTTTGTTCGCCGCCTATCCGCAGCTGTATGGACTGTCCGAGGCGCCGCCGCTCTGGCCTTTGCTTGCCGGCGGCCGCCATCGCATCGATCAGCTCCTGAATGCACTTCTCCTGATCTCGCTGCTGCTGCCGCTCCTGCCACTCTTCCAGAGAGTCGCAGGCGCAACGCTCGCGCTGCAGGGGATTTTTGCAACGGCACTGATCGCGACCTGGGTAGCGCGCGAGTCTGCGCTGGACATACGGCTCGTGCCGGATGCCCTGTTATTGCTGCGCATGGCCGCGATTCTCATCGTGGCCAGGGTCGTCGCAGGCTTGCTGACCCGTGCCCGCCCCGGCACCTCGGCCCGGCGAGAAATGGTGTTCGAGGCAGCCCGGATGGCGGCACAAATCCCCGTAATCGTGATATACGGCCACTTTCTAGGGGCCCAGCTGCCAGGCTGAGAGAATGACCTTCAGCATTGACGCAGCGACCCAGGGTGGCCGAAAAGCCGCGATACCCTGTTTGCCACTCTGTGACCCCTGTCCGTTATCTGCACACGCCGAAAAGGTTAAGATGTCCGCCTCGAACCGGGACAAACCAGCGCCTCTGGAATGAAACGCCTGAAACAAAAAGCAGCGCAACTGGAGCTCGTTCAGTTGACAGATCCGCATCTGTTTGCGGACCGTCGCGGTGAGATGCGTGGCGTCAACACCTATGAATCTTTGCAAACGGTGCTGGCCGCCGCCCGTCGGCAACACTGGACTCCCGACGCACTGCTCGTGACCGGCGATATCACGCAGGACGAGTCACGGGGTGGCTACCGGGTATTCCGTTCCGTTTTTGAACCACTTTCTGTCCCGGTGCTGTGTCTTCCCGGCAACCACGATGAACCGGCGTTCATGCATGAAGAGCTCGACGGCAATTTCACACTGATGACACCGGTGGCCTTCGACCACTGGGGCGTAGTGCTGCTCAGTACCTATGTGAATGGAACGGCGTCAGGGAAGCTGGACGACGACTCACTCGCTGAACTGGACAAGATCCTGGCTGAGCGGGCTCGGGCGCATTTCCTGGTTTGCCTGCATCATCAGCCGGTGCCTGTAGGGAGCCGCTGGCTTGACGGAGTCGGGCTGCTGAATCCGGAGGCCTTTTTTGCAGTTCTCGACCGCCACGACAACGTGCGCGGCGTGCTCTGGGGCCACGTACATCAGCAATTTGATGGCGAACGCAACGGCGTCCGCCTGATGGGCAGCCCCTCCACCTGCCGGCAGTTTCTGCCGCAAAGCGATGACTTCGCGCTGGACGACCGGCCGCCAGGCTATCGCTGGCTCAGTCTCGGAGAAGACGGTTCGATTGCAACCGGTGTGGAGTATGTGGAGGGCTGATCGCCGCTCTGCACTGCTGACGGTTCTGTTACTGGCCGCCAGCACGGTTTCCGGTGCCGATCCGTACACCGGGCTGCTCTGGAAAATAAGCGGAGAAAAAAACAGCGTGTATCTGCTGGGCTCCGTGCACATGCTGCGAGACAGCGATTTTACCTTGTCCGATTCCATCGCTGCCGCCTATGACGACGCCGAGGCGCTGGTCATGGAGCTCGACATGGACGATCTCGACCCCCTTGCAGTGCAGTCCCTGCTCTTCACCCAGGGGCGGCTGCCGGAGGGCAAGACCCTGCAACAGATTATGGGGCCCGAGCCGTGGGCTCTGGCCGCAGCGGCCGCCGAAAATCTGGGCATTGATCTTGCGATGCTGAACCAGGTCAAGCCATGGTGGGCAGCATTGACCATTACGCAGCTGCGCCTCGCGCGGCTGGGGTTCGATCCGGCGCATGGACTGGAGGCCTATTTCGCGCGCCTTGCCGCGCGGGACAATAAGACCATCGAGGGCCTGGAGACCGCGTCTTACCAGGTACAGCTTTTTGATGCCATGGACAACGAGCAGCAGATAGAACTGCTCATCAAGTCACTGGATGATGCGGCAACTCTGGACAAGGACATGTCGCAACTGCTGTCGGCCTGGCGGGCTGGCCGCGTCGATGAACTGGCCGCGCTGCAAGCGGAAACCTTCGAGGCATTTCCGGCTCTGTATGGCTCCCTGATCCGCACCCGCAATGAGAACTGGTCCCGGTCTCTGGCCCGGTTGTTGCAAAACGGGGAGCAGGACTATCTGGTAGTGGTCGGCGCGCTGCACCTGGTGGGGCAAGACAGTGTCGTTCGCAGTATGGAGAGACTCGGCTTCGAAATCAGCAGGCAATAGCGCCTCAGATCTCGATCATCTCAAAATCTTCTTTTCCCGCACCACAGTCCGGACACCGCCAGCTCAACGGAACGTCTTTCCAACGGGTTCTGGGGTCGATGCCGGACTCCGGATCTCCGTTTTCCTCTTCGTAGACATAGCCACAGATCACGCACATATATGCTTTCATGAAAGCCAATCGCCCTTTTACAGAAGTCTCGCCACTATTGTCCCATGATCATGGGGCAGGAGAAAGCCGGCGGGCGGCGGGCGCTCACCAAGATCTGCCCGGGCCGGTATAATCGCGCGGCTAATCACCAAGGATGTTCCAGATTATGAGCAATGACAGGCAGGATCTTTTCGTACAGGCCCGGAAATATATTCCAGGCGGCGTCAATTCTCCCGTGCGGGCTTTCGGCTCGGTCGGGGGCGAACCCATCTTCATTGAACACGCTGAAGGCGCCTATCTGTTTGCCGAGGGCGGCAAGCGCTACATTGATTATATTGGCTCATGGGGACCGATGATCCTCGGCCATGCCAACCCGGCCGTTATCGAGGCCGTGACGCGGGCGGCCAGGCGCGGCCTGAGTTTCGGGGCGCCCACCGTGCTGGAAACAGAAATGGCGAGGACCCTGTGCGAAATGCTGCCGTCCATGGAGCAGGTTCGTATGGTCAGCTCCGGCACAGAAGCCACCATGAGTGCGATCCGGCTGGCGCGCGGGTTCACGGGGCGCGACAAGCTGGTGAAGTTTGAGGGCTGCTATCACGGCCATTCAGATTCACTGCTGGTAAAGGCCGGGTCGGGCGCGCTTACCCTGGGCGTACCTACTTCGCCGGGCGTCCCGGCGGCGCTTGCAAGAGAAACACTGACACTCCCTTTCAATGACCTTGAGGCCGCGGAGCAGCTGTTCGCGGCGGAAGGGTCACAGATCGCCGCAATCATTGTCGAGCCCATTGCCGGCAATATGAACTTTGTGCCACCCGAACCTGGATTCCTGGAAGGGCTGCGTGCGCTTTGTGACGCGGCGGGGGCCGTCCTGATTTTTGACGAAGTGATGACCGGTTTTCGCGTTGCCCGCGGCGGCGCGCAGGCGCACTACGGGGTGCGGCCTGATCTGACGACGCTCGGGAAAATTATTGGCGGCGGCCTGCCCGTTGGTGCATTCGGCGGACGCAGAGAGATCATGCGCCATATCGCGCCCGAAGGGCCGGTTTACCAGGCGGGCACTTTATCCGGCAATCCGGTGGCCATGGCGGCCGGACTGGCCACACTCGAACCGCTGAAGGAGCACGGTTTCTATGACCGCCTCGGCAGGAAGACAGAACGCCTGATCAGCGGGATCCGCGCTGCAGCAGCGTCAGCAGGCGTTCCTGTTTATGCAGACTCCATCGGCGGCATGTTTGGCCTGTTCTTCTCTGCGTCGGCACCGGTCACACGTTTCAGCCAGGTCATGGCATGCAACGAGCAGCACTTCAAGCAGTTTTTTACCGGCATGCTCGAGGCAGGCATTTACCTTGCCCCATCGGCATTCGAGGCTGGATTCGTTTCGGCTGCGCATACCGACGACGACATTGATCAGACGATTGCCGCTGCCCGGCGCGTCCTGCATGCGCTGTGAAGTCGAGCCCGGCACCGGGCTCGCCTGCTAGGAGCCGGTGACCGTCACTTCCTGGGCCTGCGGGCCCTTGTCCGTATGCTGAACGCGGAACGCAACGCGCTGGCCGGCCACCAGCGAGCGATGTCCCTCACCGCTGATATCCCGGAAATGCACGAACACGTCGCCGCCGTCGTCCAGGGTGATAAAACCAAAGCCCTTGGACACATTGAACCATTTCACAACACCAGAATCCGGTCCGCTTGCGATGACACTGGCCTCGGCACCGCCATTCCACCACGAAGCAATCAATGCGCCGGCAAAGGCCGCAAGCAGCACCGCGGCGCCGACATACAGCGCGGCGGTCAGCGTGCTGACCGATGACAGGCTCTGTAACTCCACGAGCCCGGTGGAAAAAGCCGCGGCCGCCGGCACTGCAACCAATATGCTGATAACTAAACACCTGACGATAACTCTTAACACTGAAAAACCTCCTGCAACTGAGCTGTAACTTACCCCTTGGCCCCCGCGGACGACCCGGGCCCGAAATCGCTGACGAGCCCCTGACTCAAAAGAAAATGCAGCGGGGCGTGGAAGAATAAAGTTTCCGAAAAAATTTTGCACGGGCGCATGCCGCAAACGCCCTGCTATGGACCCGCCGGCGGTTCCGCACAGCGCCAGCAGCTGCCAAACTGGCCCTCAAGCCTCTCACCACACTGCGGGCACTGCCAGTCAGCACCCGGCTTTTCAATGGCCGCAAGCGTGTTTTCCAGTATGGTTCTTGCAGCAGCCAGTTCACTGTCTTCGCGCACCCAGAGTTCCGGCCAGCAGACAATGGGCGGCAACTCCCCTGCAGCCTGGCCCGTCATGTTCATATTGCGCGAAATCGATGCGATGCCCGCCCCGGCCAGTTCATCGGCAATCTGCTGCAGGAGAACGGTGTTGTGGCTGGCGTAGAGTCGCTTCATCTGCTCATGCTACCTTGAGTTGCTCAACAGCCGGCCGCAGCAGCTGCAGGCGCGCCTCCGGTTCGGAAAGCTCCAGGCAGGTTTGCTTGAGCTCCAGCGAAATCGGCAGAACCTCGGCAAGACGATAACTCACCCAGCCTGCGTCATCGTAGTCCGTAGCTATGGTCGAATAGTGCGCGCCCAGCTGAGCAATGACGCGTTTCAGCAGCCGGCTCAGGGACTTGTCTTCAGGCGCCAGGGCACACCTCGGCGGCTCCGGGACGATCTCGATCCTGCCGACATTGAGACCGTCAGACTGGCGACGGCTGTCCAGCAGCCGGAATCGCTCCTCGCCCGTGGCGGTTACGCCAAGCAGGCCGTCGCTGCCCTGGTACCAGTCTGTGATGACCGCGGTGGTTCCATAGTCAGCAAGACTCGCCCGCCCGGTCTCACCGCCTTCGACAATGCGCAAAACGCCAAAAGGCCGGCTTTCGCGCAAGCATTGGGAGACCATATCGAGGTAGCGCGTCTCGAAAATTCGCAGCGGCAGAGGGCCGCCGGGAAACAGCACTGTCATGAGTGGAAAAAGCGGGATTTCATCTTCTGTCATTAATGCCATGCCTGACCTGCCCGTCATGAGGCGGCGCAGCGCGCCGCGAGCGCGGACACCAGCCGCCTGTGGAGGCCTTCAAAGCCGCCGTTGCTCATGATCACTACGCGATCATTGCCGGTGAGTTCGCGGGATACATGCTCAATTATCGCCTGCGTGTCGCTGTGCACAGTGACCTTGTCGCCCAGTTCCGCCAGTGTCCCTGCAATGTCCCAGTCGACGCCGGGGCCCTGATACACGAAAACACGATCTGCAACCGCCAGGGCGCCTGCCAGCGCCGCCCGGTGCACGCCCATTTTCATTGTATTCGAGCGTGGTTCCAGAATCGCGATGATACGCCCGCGCTGTTCGCCTTCCCGCATGCCTGCCAGGGTGCTGGCAATGGCTGTCGGGTGATGCGCGAAATCATCATAAACACGCAGCGCCCCGAATTCTGCGACCAACTCCATGCGCCTGCGCACGCCTGAAAATCCGGCCAGCGCGGCCAGCGACGTTGCGATCGGAACGCCGGCGTGCCGCGCCGCCGCGACGGCTGCGAGCGCGTTACTCACATTGTGCAGGCCGCCGTGACTCCAGCTGAGCCGACCGGCCTTGCGCCCGCCGTGCATGACATCGAATGCGCGGCCGCCCTTTTCCAGTCCGGCCGCCTGCCAGTCTGCTGCAATACTCGCGCGTGCAGCAAAGGTCTCGGTCGGCGTCCAACAGCCTTGCGCCATTACGGAACCCAGGTTTGCATCGTCTGCATTGCGCACGATGAGCCCAGCCCCCGGAACGGTTCTGACCAGGTGGTGAAACTGCGTCTTGATTGCGGCGAGATCCGGGAATATGTCGGCGTGGTCGAACTCGAGATTGCCCAGCACCAGGGTGCGCGGGCGGTAGTGAACGAATTTGGACCGCTTGTCAAAAAACGCCGTGTCGTACTCATCCGCCTCCACCACGAAAAAGTCACTGCCCGCCGCGCGCGCGGAACAGCCAAAATTATCGGGTACCCCACCGATCAGGAAGCCCGGGGCAAGCCCCGCATACTCAAGAATCCAGGCCAGCATGCTCGCCGTCGTGGTCTTGCCATGGGTGCCCGCTACGGCAAGTACCCAGCGACCCGCCAATACATGCTCCGCGAGCCACTGCGGACCCGAGGTATATGGAATACCCCGGTTCATCAGGTATTCGACTGCGGGATTACCGCGGCTCATCACGTTGCCAATCAGCACGCAATCCGGCGCCGGATCGAATTGCGCTGAATCGTAACCCTCGTGAACCTCAATTCCGAGCGCCGCCAGCTGCTCACTCATGGGCGGGTAAACGCCCTCGTCTGCCCCGGTCACCCGATGCCCGGCGGCCTTGGCCAGCGCAGCGACACCGCCCATAAAGGTTCCGCAGATACCAAGAATATGCAGGTGCATCGGTGCCTTCAGCCGGCGATCGGGAACAGCGCATTAATCAGCGCAAGCTCCATGACTACGAAAAGAACACCCATACCGAGACCTGTAAAATAAGGGAGATTCAGCGCGCGCGCCGTAATGTGGCCCGTCACACTGGCTGTCCAGCAAAGCAGTCCGAGATATAGCAACGCTGCCGTGATTTGCCATGGCGTCGCAGGCAGCGCGGGATCGACGGGTTGCGCGTTCAGAGTCAAAACGAAAACGGGCAAAAACAGCAGCCCCAGCAAGGTTCCGCAACCGAGTGCTGCGGTAAGCACCTGCACGTACCGATGCCGGAGACCTTTGTACGCCAGCAGCGCCCAGTACCAGAAGCACACGAAAGCGACGTCAAAAGCAACTTCGAGCAATGCTGCGGCCGGATCCGATCTGAAGATCCCCGACACCACCATGGCGATGATGCCGATTGCGCAGTAAGACACAAACACGAAGCGCAGCAGCCAATGGGACTCAGGCAGATCCTCGGGTCCCTGACTGTTCAGGAGAATCCGGGTAAATGAGTTTAACAACGCGTTCACTGCCAGATTCTTCCCGCACAATTTCAGGTCGCAGTCAATCGGGCGCATGATACCCTTGCTGGCACTTTGATGGCAGCTCAACTCCGCACAACATGACAGAAGATCCGCCACTGATCCAGACTCAGCAGGGCCTGGCAGATCTCTGTGCTGCGCTTGCCTCCGCCGAATTCGTTGCGATTGACACGGAGTTCGTGCGCGAACGCACCTACTATCCGGGACTATGCCTGGTGCAGCTCGCCACTGATGAACTGCTGGCGCTGGTGGATGCCCGCGCCGAACTGGATCTGGGCGTCTTGCTTGACGCACTGGCCCGCCCGGACCTCGTCAAGGTGTTGCACTCGGCGCGCCAGGATCTCGAGATTTTTTTCATTCTCGCCGGCGCGGTTCCGGGTCCGGTCTTCGACTCGCAGGTCGCGGCCGCCTGCCTGGGCTACGGCGATCAGCTGAGTTACGCAAGGCTTGCCAACGAACTGCTTGGCATCGATCTCGGCAAGAGCCATGCCCGAACCGACTGGGCGCGCAGACCGCTGGCGCCGGAACAACTGAAATATGCGGCCGATGACGTGCGGTACCTTGTCACCATGTACCACCGCCTGAGCGCAGAACTGGCCGAAAAAAACCGCAAGCACTGGCTGGAGGATGCGTTCGGCAAGTTAATCGACCCGACGCTGTACATGCCGCAGCCCGAGCTGTCCTACAAGAGGATTCGCGGAACGCGACGGCTGCGCGCCAGGGCGAAGGCCCGGCTGGTCGGCCTCGCAGCCTGGCGCGAGCGCCTGGCCATGCAGATGAACAGGCCGCGGCGCTGGGTCGTCGGCGACGAGACGCTGGTTGCACTCGCGGCGAGTGAGGCCGCAAGTGCCGCTGACCTGCGAGGCATACCAGGTCTGCCTGCCAGACTGCACAGCGAACAGGGCGAGACCATCCTGGCATTGCTGCAAGACGATGGCAGTGATGGTGGATTTGAAGAACGAGCGGCGCCTCCGACGGCTGCCGAAAACAAGCTCATCAAGCAACTGTCAGTCACGGTCAGGGAAGAGGCCGAGCGACTGGGCACCAGCCCGGCGCTGCTGGCAACTCGTGACGATCTCATTGCGCTGGCCAGAAACGAGGGCGACGAGCCACCGGTATTGCGCGGCTGGCGCCGGGAAGTCATAGGGGAAAAACTGCTGGCAATAAAATCAGCCGCTACTGCCTAGGTCTCCGACACCTCGGCACCTTTGCTAAGCGTGTCATCCAGCCCGGCGCGGCTCAGCATTTCCAGCGCGCTGCCCAGGCGCTCCTGCACGGCCTCGATGCTGCCCTCTGCATCCACGCTGACGAGCTTGCCCTGGTCTCTGTAGAAGGCCACCAGCGGCTCGGTCTGAGCACGGTAAACCTCGAGCCGCTTACTGATCGTCTCTTCGTTGTCGTCATCGCGCTGGAAGTACTCGTGGGACCTTCCGGTGCCGGGGCAGGTCTCGTCGGGATCGAACGCCGGGTGATGGATGTTCGCGACCTTGTCGCACGCCCGGCAGGTGCTGCGTCCGCTCAGCCTGTTCAGCAAAATCCTGAAATCAAGGTCCATCAGCACCGCCCGCTGCAGCGGTCGCTCCATTTCGGCCAGCAGCGAGTCGAGCGCCGAGGCCTGAGCGTAGATTGCGCGGAAAGCCATCGAAAATAAAACCGGCCTGCGCATCCGGCTGCTGGAGACGCTCGCGAATCATGCCCAGCACGATTGCATCCGCCACCAGTTCACCCTTGTCCATGGCGACCTTGGCCTTGACGCCAAGCGGACTGCCCGAGGCAACCGCCTGCCGCAAGCAGATCTCCGGTCGATATCTGCGGAATCCCGTAGGCAGCCATGAGCGCCTGTGCCTGAGTGCCCTTGCCGGAACCAGGCGCGCCAAGTAAAACAATTCTCATAATGTTTTCATCTTGCTTTGACCGGGCCCGGAAATCCATGCGCGAGCCCTTGAAATGAGGCGCTAAACCTAACCGCTAGCTGTGGCCGGGTCAATGCGCATGATGCTGCGGGGAAATTCCGCTATTCTTCAGGTCTTTCGGGTTGCCAGCGGACGCCTGCCCTGCCCGTCCGGCAACTCTTCAGCTACAGGAGTCCGGGCTTGAGCAGCAAAAAACGCATTCTATGCACAAAGCGGCGGCGTAACGGCCGTCATTAACGCCAGCGCCTGCGGTGTAATCGAGACCGCGCGCAAACACCGCAAGCATATCGGCAAGGTGTATGCCGGGCGCAACGGCATCATCGGCGCCTTGACCGAAGATCTTATCGACACCAGCAGGGAGCCGGCGGCGGCCATCCGGGCCCTGCGCCATACGCCGGGCGGGGCGTTCGGGTCCTGCCGGTTCAAGCTCAAGGGGCTTGAGGAAAGCCGGGCCGAGTATGAGCGCCTGATCGAGGTGTTTCGCGCGCACGATATCGGCTACTTCTTTTACAACGGAGGCGGCGACTCGGCCGACACCTGCCACAAAGTCTCTCAGCTGTCGAAAAACATGGGCTTTCCCATTCAGGCGATCCATGTTCCGAAGACTGTGGATAACGATCTGCCCATCACAGACACCTGCCCGGGCTTCGGCTCGGTCGCCAAGTATGTGGCGGTCTCAACCCTGGAAGCGGGGCTGGACGTGGCCTCCATGGCTTCCACCTCGACCAAGGTCTTCATCCTCGAAGTGATGGGTCGGCACGCAGGGCTGGATTGCCGCCGCCGGTGGCCTTGCGGCAAAACGAGCGGGTGACCCGCCACACCTGATCCTTTTCCCCGAGATCACCTTTGACCAGAAAGCCTTCCTGGCGAAGGTCGCCAGGTCCGTCGAGCAGCACGGGTACTGTGTTGTAGTGGCCTCGGAAGGCGTTCGGCATGCAGATGGCCGCTTCCTCGCAGAAGCCGGCACGCAGGATGCGTTCGGCCACGCACAGCTTGGCGGTGCCGCCCCATATCTTGCCAGGTCTGGTGAAGAGCGAATTGGGCCACAAGTATCACTGGGCTCTTGCAGACTATCTGCAGCGATCGGCCCGGCACATCGCGTCCGCGATGGATGTCGCGCCAGGCCTACGCCGTCGGCAAGTCTGCGGTCGAGCTTGCAGTCAAGGGCCGCAATGCGGTCATGGTCACTATCGAACGCATGTCGGACAGCCCCTACCGCTGGAAGACCGGCGAGGCGCCGCTGGCCAGGGTCGCCAATCGCGAGAAAATGATGCCGAGAAAATTCATCAGTCGCGACGGATTCGGCATCACTGCGGCCTGCCGACGCTATCTGGAGCCGCTGATCCGCGGTGAAGACTATCCGCCCTACGGCAAGGACGGCCTGCCTCGCTACGTGCAGGCTCCGGAATCACGCCGTCAAGCGCAAGCTGAATAGCCAATTTATGCTATAGTCGCGCGCTTTCCGCGGGTAGCTGGGTCCCACTATCGCGCTGAGGATGCCGCAGGCGGTCCGCGCTCAGCCTGGTCGTCCTGTTGCGGGCCAGTCACCCTGGAATAAACAAGAAGGTTCTGCTCCGCGTGCGAGCCAGAACCAGCAATTTCCGAATCGGGAGGTAATTGAAATGTCTGAACAGACGGCACTCTGGTTTGCCATGGGTTCCGCGGTACTCGCCCTTGTGTACGGTATTTTTTCGACGCAATGGGTATTGAGCCGCAAAGCAGGCAACAAGCGCATGCAGGAAATCGCGGCCGCCATCCAGGAAGGCGCCCGGGCCTACCTGAACCGCCAGTACCTCACCATTGGTGTGGTTGGCATTGTCCTGACACTCATCATCGCCGCCTTTCTCGACGGCTGGACCGCGCTGGGATTCGCCATAGGCGCCGTACTTTCCGGCATGGCTGGCTATATAGGCATGTTCGTCTCGGTGCGCGCCAACGTACGCACCGCCGAAGCCGCCCGCGACGGCGTGGCCCCGGCCTTGCTGGTGGCATTTCGCGGTGGCGCCATCACCGGCCTGCTGGTTGTCGGCCTCGGACTGTTCGGTGTCGCCGGCTACTACTGGCTGCTGCTAAGCACCGGACATGGCGAACACGCGCTGGAGGCGCTCATCGGTCTGGCCTTCGGCGGCTCGCTGATCTCGATATTCGCGCGGCTTGGCGGCGGTATCTTCACCAAGGGCGCCGACGTGGGCGCCGACCTGGTCGGCAAGGTCGAGGCCGGCATTCCCGAAGATGATCCGCGCAATCCTGCCGTGATCGCCGACAACGTCGGCGACAACGTGGGCGACTGCGCCGGCATGGCCGCCGACCTGTTCGAAACCTATGCCGTCACGCTGATCGCCACCATGCTGCTCGGCGGCCTGATGATCGACGAGATCGGCGCGGGCGCGGTGATTTATCCGATAGTGCTCGGCGCGGTATCCATTGTCGCTTCCATCATCGGCACGTTTTTCGTGCGCACGAGCGAAGGCGGCAAGATCATGGGCGCGCTGTACAAGGGCGTGATTGTCTCCGGCGTCCTCGCTGCCATTGCTTTCTATCCCGTCACCAACATGGTGATGGCAGGCCACCCGCTTGGCGCCATGAACCTGTACTTTGCGGCGCTCATCGGCCTCGCCCTGACGGCCGCCATGGTGGTGATCACCGAGTACTACACGGGCACGGAGTTCGCGCCGGTCAAGCGTATTGCCGAGGCGTCTCTGACAGGCCATGCCACCAACATCATCGCCGGACTGGGCGTTTCCATGAAGTCCACGGCGCTGCCGGTCATCGCGGTGTGTCTGTCTATCTGGGGCTCATACAACCTGGCGGGCCTGTACGGCATCGCCATCGCGGCCACCGCAATGCTGTCCATGACCGGCATGATCGTTGCGCTGGATGCCTTCGGCCCGATTACTGATAACGCCGGCGGTATCGCCGAAATGGCCGAACTGCCTGCGGACGTGCGCAAGGTCACCGATGCCCTGGACGCAGTGGGCAACACCACCAAGGCCGTCACCAAAGGCTATGCAATCGGATCGGCGGGCCTCGCCGCGCTGGTGCTGTTTGCGGACTACACCCACAGCCTCGAGCGCGCCGGTTTTGGCGACCTGTGCCTTCGACCTCAGCGACTACCGCGTGATCATCGGGCTGTTTATAGGCGGCCTCGTGCCCTACCTGTTTGCTGCGATGGCCATGGAGGCCGTTGGACGCGCAGCCGGATCTGTGGTCAACGAAGTGCGCCGTCAGTTCCGGGAGATCAAGGGCATCATGGAGGGCACCACCAAGCCAAATTACTCACTGGCCGTGGACATGCTCACCAAGTCAGCCATCAAGGAGATGATCGTGCCCTCGCTGCTGCCACTGCTGGTGCCGCTGATCGTCGGCAAACTGTCTGGGCCCGGAAGCGCTTGGCGGCTTGCTGCTTGGCACGATCGTCACCGGGCTGTTTGTGGCGATTTCCATGACCACCGGCGGTGGCGCCTGGGACAACGCCAAGAAGTACATAGAGGACGGCAACTTCGGTGGCAAGGGCTCGGAGGCACATCATGCCGCAATTACCGGCGATACGGTGGGCGACCCCTACAAGGACACTGCCGGCCCGGCCATCAACCCGTTGATCAAGATCATCAACATCGTGGCCTTGCTGATCATCCCGCTGCTCGCAGCCTGATCCTCAGCGCCTGAAGCAGAAACGCCGCCTTCGGGCGGCGTTTTTTTATGGCACAGGGCATCCGTGCCAGATCAGTGCAGCATGCGCAGCGGCCTGGGCCGTTCGACGCCGTAACCCTGGACGAAATCCACCCCAAGCTCCCTGACCATGCCGAGCACCACTTTGTCCTCAACGTGTTCCGCAACGACGCCGATTTCCAGGGTACGCGCCAACTCCACCATGGCAGTGACCATTGCGTGGTTGACGCTGTCGTGCGCAAGCGTCCGGATAAACGACCCGTCTATCTTGAGATAGTCCATCGCGAGATTTCGCAGGTTGGCGAATGATCCGAGGCCGCTGCCAAAATTGTCCAGCGCAAACTGACAGCCCATGCCATGCAGTACGCCGATAAAACGCTGCGCATGTTCCGGATTTGTTACCACCGTGGTCTCAGTAAGTTCGAAGCACAGGCGTTCGGGCACCACGCCCGTCCGGTCCAGGCAGTCCACCACAAACTCGAGAAACTGCGCGTCGCCCAGCGTTTGTCCGGAGATATTCAGGGAAATCGTGCGGCCCTCGGCCACCCGCAGATCGCCGTTGCGAATCGCCGCAAACGCATTGCGAACGACCCAGCGGTCAATGAGCGGCATGAGGTGATATCTTTCCGCGGCACGCATGAAAGAACGCGGAGAGATTTCTTCGCCGTGCTCATCATGCAGACGCAGCAAAATCTCCGTGGCTGGCCCGCCGCCGCCACGCTCGCCGAGCGACACGATGGACTGCGTATATAGCTCAAAGCGATTCTCTTTCAGCGCACCTTGCAGACGCTGCAACCACTGTATCTCGCCACGCTGTCGCGCCACGGCCTCGTCTCGGGCCGAGTAAACGTGCGTCCTGCCACGCCCCTCCTGTTTGGCGACGTAGCAGGCGGAGTCCGCCGCACTCAGGGCATCGTTGACCGTGCCGCTCTCCTGGCTGATTTCAACAAGTCCGATGCTGATCCCGATGTCGAAAATTTTGTCGCGCCAGACGAAACGATAGTCCTTGATCGCCACCACGATGTCATCGGCAATCTGCTGAGCTTTTTCCACCGGACAGCCCACCAGCAACGTTCCGAATTCGTCGCCACCCAGACGCGCCACCGTGTCCGAATCGCGGACCTGCTCTTTGATGAGGCCGGCGACCTCGCGCAGCATGTTGTCCCCTGCCATATGCCCACAGGTATCGTTTACCGCCTTGAACCGGTCAAGGTCCATGTAACAGAGAACATGACCACTGCCGCCGGCGTGCGCGTCCTGCAGCGAATCATCCAGGCGCCGCTCAAACTCCCTGCGATTGAGCAAGCCGGTGAGCGCATCGTGGGTTGCCTGATAAGTGTCCTGGCGCGCGAGGCCGCGAAGCTCGCTCACGTCATGCAACACCACCACCGCACCTTCCACCCGTTCCTCGCCCGACTCGTTCTCCGGGTCGCGGTGCCGGATCGGGTTGGCGGTGATCTCGATGGAATACTCACACTCGTCTCCCCGCGAAAGGAGCAGCGCCCGTCGGCCGAGATTGACGCGCCGATTCTGCTCCAGACACGCCATTACGGGGTCTTTGAGCGGCTTGCGTTCAACCTCGTCGACTACGCTTACGATTTCGCTCAGAGACTGGCCGCGTGCGGATCCAAGCTCGTGCCCGGTGAGCTGTTCCGCCGCCCGGTTCATGAATTCTATCTTGCCGCGCAGGTCCGTGGTGATAACGCCATCGCCGATTGACTCGAGCGTGAGCTGGGCCCGTTCACGGCTACGTACCTGCGCCGACTCCAGCCGCTTGCGATGCGAGACGTCCAGCGCAGCGGAAAGAATTGCCGGCTTGCCCTGAAATTCAATGAGCGATGTGGACATCTCCATCCAGCATTCCTTGCCATTCGCGTCCAGCAGCTTGAGCTCAAATACCGGCGGCACTTCCTGCCCTGCAAGCTGGGCGGTGATCCGCCCCCGCATCAGGTCCCGATAGTCGGGGTGCACCAGGTCCATGATTGGTCTGCCAATCAGCTTGTCGCTACGCAGGCCGGCGAAAGCCGTAGCCCGCGGGTTTGCGTAGATAATGCGTTTGGCATAAACCAGGATCAGGCCTTGCATGTGCTCGGCAAGACTGGGAAAGAGTTCCTGCCTCCGCGCTGTGTCCGCATCCGCTCGCAACAGGTCAAGCACCTCGTTGACGGACCGCTCAAGCTGGCCGAAATCGTCGCTGCCCGAGATCGCAACGTTGGCATCGGTTTTACTCGTATGCACCATGCGCTGCAGCTCGCTGGTAAGTCGCCTCTGTCGCAGACGCACGCGGCGCAACCGCCCGCCCATCAAGAGGGCGGCCAGCACTGTCAGCACAGCGACACCGAGAATTGCTATTTCTGTAATCGTCATCCGCCTGTTCCGCACCAGCCCGCCGCAATCGCACGCATCGGACCTGCCCGGGTCTTATTAAAGCCTTGCTCTTGTTATTAACATCCTGCCCCCCGCACTGCCCTCGGCTGCCTGCCGGGCATTGTATTTTTCCCCGTGCGCGCCTCGCGGAGCCTGATCAGGGGCCCGATCAGGATAGCCGATGGCCCGTGGGTGGCGGCGGCTACTCACCATAATCCCGGCACGAAAAGTCCTGATTCCAGAAGGGTTTGGCTTGTTAAAGCAGTGCAAAGTTCGTAGCATTTAGCGCCCTTTATGGTCCGCTCCGGACCGCGGAGACGCTCACATGAACCTGGAAGCAGCGCGCAAGCAGATGATCGAACGGCAGGTGCGTACCTGGGAAGTGCTGGATTCGCGCGTATTGCAGACCCTGCACGACGTAGAAAGAGAGCGCTTCGTGCCCGAACGATACCGGGATCTCGCCTTTGCCGATACCTGCATACCACTTGCTCACGGCCAGGTAATGATGGAGCCCAAAGCGGAAGGCCGCCTGCTGCAGGCCCTTAACCTGGCAGGCAGCGAGCATGTGCTTGAGATCGGCACGGGCAGCGGTTTCCTGACCGCTTGCCTTGCGCATCTGGCTCGCCAGGTCGACTCACTTGAAATCCACGCCGACCTGAGCGCCGCGGCGGGCACCCGGCTCGAAACGCTCGGCCTCCGCAACGTAAAACTGGCAGTTGGCGATGCCACGCGATTCGAAAGCAACAAGACTTATGACGCGATTGCGGTAACGGCTTCTGCACCGCGCCGGATGAAACGCTTTGAGACGGCATTGAAGCCAGGCGGTCGCCTGTTCATTGTGGTCGGTGAACCGCCGGTGATGGAGGCGCTGCTGATTACCCGCGCCGCTGAGAATGCCTGGTCCTGCGAGGGCCTGTTCGAGACATCGCTGCCGGCACTCGTCAATGCTGAGCAACCCGATAGCTTCAGGTTCTGAGCGGCCGACGGGGGTGTTGGAAATCAGCCCGCAGGTAGCCAGCGCTATGCTCGCGAAAGCCGGCTCATGCGTGCTGCTGGATGTGCGGGAGCCATGGGAGACAGGCATCGTTGCCATTGCCGGCGCGCTGCATATCCCAATGCAGGATGTGCCGGACCGGCTTGCCGACCTCAATCCTGAAAAAGATATCATCGTCCTGTGCCACCATGGAAATCGCAGCCGTGTGGTCGGGCGCTTCCTGGAACAAAATGGGTATCTGCGGGTCTTTAACCTGCAGGGCGGCGTAGACGCCTGGGCGAGGGACCTCGATACAAGCCTGGCATCTTACTGATGGAAACAGCGAGCGCGGAACGCCGCATGGCTGATATAGTGGGACATAACAAGAAAATCCCGCGAACCGGATGACCCGGATGGGGAAACAAGGATTAAGCAAATGAGAAGTTTCGGATTAGCTGGCGCCCTGGGCGCGCTGTGTTTGTGCCTCGTACCTGCGGCGCATGGCGACAACCTGCTCGACGTCTATCAGCTGGCGCTGAAAAATGACCCGCTGGTGCGGGAAGCGGACGCGACACGTATGGCCACGGCGGAGGCAAGACCCCAGGCGCGCAGCGCCCTGCTTCCTCAGCTTAACCTGTCAGGAGCGCGCAACGACGATAGCAGTGATGGCCTGAACAGCTTCTTCAATTTCACCACCGGCGAGCAGACGCCAAACTTCCAGGATTCGGAATCGGACACCACGAGTTTCACCTTGAGCCTGAATCAGACCTTGTTTCGCTGGAATCAGTGGGTTGGGCTTCAGCAGGCTGAGAAGGTGGTTGCGCAGGCAGAGACCGACTACCTTGCGGCCCAGCAGAACCTCGTGTTGCGGGTGTCTCAGCGTTACTTTGACGTGCTCGCCGCGCAGGACAGCCTGGAGTCCGAGCAGGCGACCCGCGACGCCATAGCAAGGCAGCTGGAGCAGGCTGAAAAGCGCTTCGAGGTGGGTCTGATCGCTATTACTGATGTACAGGAGGCCCAGGCCGCCTACGACCAGGCCGTGGCGGCAGATATTGCCGCTCGCCGCGTGCTCGCCACGGCTCAGGAAAACCTGCGCGAGGTCACGGGGCGCCTGATCGAGAAGCTGGAGCGCCCCTCGCAGGAGATGGAACTGGTGGCGCCAAGCCCGGCTGACCCCGACCAGTGGGTGCGCGAGGCGCTGGACCAGAACCTGTCGCTGGTCGCCAGCCGGCTGGGCGCGGACATCGCGCGCGATGAGATCCGCGTGCGACGCGCGGGCCATTTGCCCACGCTGGACCTGGTGGCTTCGCGACAAGAAACCAACCGCAGCAGCATGTCGGTAAACCGCTACGAAGCCACTGACCCGATGACGGGGATGACTGAAGTCGTCGAAAGGACCTCGCCCAGCGAGCTGGACCTGACCAGCAATTCAATTTCGCTGCAGCTGAACGTGCCGGTTTTCAGCGGTGGCCTGACTTCCTCACGGGTCCGCGAGGCGGTCTATCAACACCGGGCGGCCAAGGAGCGGGTCGAGCGCATTGCGCGTGAGACGGAGCGCCAGACGCGCGACGCCTATCTGGGCGTGCTGTCCGAGATCTCCCGGGTTAAGGCCCTGAAGCAGGCGCTGGCATCGTCCGAGACCGCGCTCAAGGCCACCGAGGCCGGCTTCGAGGTAGGCACCCGCACCACCGTCGATGTCCTGGACAGTCGCCGCAATCTCTACACCGCCCGCACCAATTACCTGCGGTCACGCTATGACTACATCCAGAACGTCCTGGCACTCAAAGCGGCAACCGGCACCCTCGACATCGGAGACATTGAGGCCTTCAACCGCTGGATGACGCCCTGAGCCATCGTCTCAGGCCCCGCGCGCCGCGAGCAGCGGCCCGATCAGTTCCAGCAATCGCCGGGTACTGCCGCGATTCGCTTCGATAACCTCGCGGGCGCGCCGCCCGCTCGCGGCTCGCTCTGCGGGTGAGGCCAGAAAGCGCACGACGGCATCGGCCAGTTCGATTTCGTCGTTGACCACGTAAGCCGCTTTTTTTGCAATCAGTTCTTCGGCAATGTCCGGGGCATTGAAGTTGTGCGGCCCGGTCAGAACCGGAATGGCTGCGGCGGCGGGCTCCAGCAGGTTATGCCCGCCCACTGGCACCAGGCTGCCGCCAACAAAGGCCACGCCGGCGACCTGAAAAAAATCCGGCAGTTCGCCCAGGGTATCGAGCAAAAAAACCCGCGTCGTTGCCGAACAGGCTTCCCCCAAGCTGCGCCGGCTGCAGGCAAGACCTGAGCGGGTCACCTTCTGGGCCACGGCCTCGAAACGTTCCGGGTGCCTGGGCGCCAGCACCAGCAGGCTCGCTGGCACACGCTCGAGAATGCGCCTCGCCGCATTCAGGGCGGCCTGCTCCTCGCCTTCGTGAGTGCTGGCCGCGATCCAGACCGGCCGGCCGCCGAATAATTGCCGGGCCGTGCCACCAGGTGGCTTGTCCTCAAGATCAAACTTGATATTGCCCACAACATGCGTGCGCTGTGGATTGGCCCCGAGTTCCAGAAACCGCTCCGCGTCGCGCTCGCTTTGGGCCGCGATGACAATGCCATGCGCCAGCGCGTCACGGAACAGTGGAATAAAGCGTCGATACCGGCCCACCGAGCGCGGCGAAATGCGGGCACTGGCCAGGATCAGAGGAACGT
Organism: uncultured Gammaproteobacteria bacterium; assembly: GCA_963759075.1. GTDB lineage: Bacteria > Pseudomonadota > Gammaproteobacteria > Steroidobacterales > JABDLF01 > JABDLF01. Next base: position 26,386 of record CAVWXZ010000019.1, on the reverse strand, counting down.
GCCTGCGCCCACATTCGTGAAACAGGTTGGGCCACAGCTCCGTCTCCATGACGATGGCGGCAACGGGACGAACACGATCAAAAAAGCGCTTCACAACCCCCGGTAAATCATAGGGCGCGTAGAGATGCGTCACCCGCTGCCCGAACAGCTCCACCACCCGGTCACGCCCGGTCGGCGTTACCGTCGTGATTACGAAAGGCAGCTGGGGATAATTCTCGAGCAGGGCGCGGACCAGCGGCACAGAGGCCTGCACCTCGCCCACAGAGACGGCGTGCAGCCAGATTGAACGGGGCGCGGTCATCGACTTCATCCGGCCGAAGCGCTGCCCCAGACCCTGCCAGTAGCCACGGTTTCTGAAGCCTCGCCACACAAGGCTTGCCAGCACCAGCGGTGCCAGCAGGTAAGTCACCAGAATATAGACTCTGCGCACGGGGCCGTCAGTCGCCGTCGCGGATCGCCTTAACGATGTTGCTCGTAGAGCGCCCCGCCCGCAACGGCAGCACCCTTACCTCGCCGCCCTGTGCCTGCACGCAGTCAGCACCCGCAATCTCATCGACCCGGTAGTCGCCCCCTTTAACCAGCATGTCCGGCAGCACGGTGCAGATCAGCGACTCCGGCGTGTCCTCTGCAAACGGCACTACCCAGTCTACCGCGCCCAGGGCCGCGAGGACCGACATGCGGTCGGCCAGCGTGTTGATCGGTCGGCCGGTGCCCTTCAACCTGCTCACCGAGGCGTCGTCGTTCACGGCGACCGCAAGCCGATCTCCGAGTGAACGGGCTTCCGCCAGGTAGGCCACATGACCCGCATGGAGAATATCGAAGCAGCCGTTGGTCATAACCACCCGCTGCCCCCGCATTCGCGAATCGCGCACCAACTCCTTCAGCTGCGCGGCCGTGACTATGCCAGGCCCGGGAATGCCGCGCCTGTGGGCCGCGAGACGCAGCTCACCTTCGCTGACGCTGGCGGTGCCCCGCTTGGCCACCACCAGCCCCGCCGCCACATTGGCCAGGGCGGCGGCCTCTGCCTGAATCAGCCCTGCGGCCAGGCCGGCCGCCATCACGGCAATCACCGTGTCCCCGGCACCGGTCACATCAAAGACTTCCCGCGCCTCAGCTGCCAGCCAGACCGGCGCCTGCTCGCGCGCTACAAGCAGCATGCCGCTCTCGCCCAGGGTGACCAGCAGCGCCTGCACGTCGAGCTCCTGCAACATGCGCGTCGCACGTTCAACCAGCTGCTCCTGGTCGCCACACACGCCGGCGACCAGCTCAAATTCGGCACGGTTAGGCGTAAGCAGACTGGCGTGCGCGTAACGCGCGTAATCACGACCCTTCGGATCCACCAGTACGGGAACACCTGCCTGCCGGGCGATCTCGATGAGATCAGCCGCATCGGCCAGCGTGCCCTTGGCGTAATCGGACAACACCACGAGAACACAGTCGGAAAGGGCGTCACGAAACTGCGTCTTCAGTGCGCGCACATCTTCTTTTCCGTACGCGTCTTCGAAATCAAGCCGAATCAGCTGCTGGGCCCGGCTCATCACCCTCAGCTTGGTAATGGTCGGGGCACTGGGGCTGCGCGTGAAGCGCGCCTCAATCCCGTGTGCTTCAAGCAGCGCCTGCAGACGATCTCCGGCTTCGTCCTGACCCGCGACGCCGAGCAGCCGCACCTGCAAACCCAGGGCTGCCATATTGACGGCAACGTTGCCGGCACCACCCGCACGCTCCTCGACCGCAGCCACATGCACGATCGGCACCGGCGCTTCAGGAGAGATCCGCTCTGTGGGCCCGAGCCAGTATCTGTCCAGCATGACGTCACCGACAACGAGAACTTTCCTGCCCTTGAACTCGGGCACACGCAAAGGTGCATACGCATCCGCCATGAACTGGCCCTTCGGGGTAGTGATTCGCCGCCGCTCATTCTACACGAGGCTTCGGAGCTGTATGCCTGTACCCCATGCGGCACGATGGTTAGAATCCGCGCAGGCAACGGGAAACTCAACTTGTCCGATCACGAAACATCCTTCCTGAATTTCCTGGGCCCGCGCTATTGGCTCACCTGGATCGGACTCGGCGTGATGCGGCTGCTGGTGCTGTTGCCGCTGCGCGTGCAGCTCGCTCTGGGACGCCTGCTGGGCAGGCTCGCCAGCAAGGTTCTCGTACGCAGGCGCCAGATCGCGCTCATCAATCTGACGCTGTGCTTCCCGGCGCTGTCGGAGGACGAGCGCAAGCAACGCCTCAGGCTGCACTTCGAATCCCTCGGTCAGGGGGTCTTTGAGACGGCTTTCACCTGGTGGGCGCCTGACAGGAGGCTGACCGGCCTCGCACAGATAGAAGGTCTGGAACACCTCGTTGAGGCGCGCGCAGGCGGCAACGGCGTCATCCTGCTCAGCGCACACTTTACGACGCTGGAAATCGGCTGCCGGCTGCTCCTGTTGCATCAGCCGTTTCACCCCATGTACCGACGCCATGAGAATCCGCTGTTCGAGAAGATCATGCGCGCCAGTCGCGAGCGCCTTTCCGAAAACCCGATCCGCAGAGACGACGTGCGTCAGTTAGTGCGCAGCCTGCGCGCCGGGCACGCGGTCTGGTATGCGCCGGATCAGGCGTACCGCGGCAAGAACGCTGCACTCACGCCGTTTTTTGGCGTACCTGCCGCCACCAACCTGGCCACCTCGCGCCTTGCGCGCGCAAGCGGCGCACCGGTTCTGCCGTTTTTTTCGCTGCGCCTTCCCGACGGCCACTACCGGCTCATTATTCAGCCACCGCTGCGCGATTTTCCCGGCGCAAGTGCCGAGAGCGATGCGGCGCGGATTAATCAGCTTATTGAAGAAACCGTGCGCGAAGCCCCGGAGCAGTACCTGTGGGTGCACAGAAAATTCAAGGCAACGCAGCCCGGCGAGAGCGATCCCTACGCCGAGAGCGGCGTCGCGTGATCGTAGCCCGCCAGCAGAGTGGCCCAGTCAGCATCACCCCTGAACTCGGCGCCCTCTTCCACACTGATCTTGTTCAGGGACCTGCGCAGTCGCGCCAGGTTGGATGACTGCCAGCGCCCCGGTGCCGCCAGACACGCGCGGTCCAGGTCGAGGACGTAAATCGTCTGATCAGACTTGATCAGGATATTGTGGGCATTGAGGTCCGCATGCCTGAGTCCGGCGGCATGGAACCGCTTCACTGTGCGGCCGATCGCGAGCCATGTTTCGGGCGCCAGCGGCGACTCCTTCAGCAGCTGGGCCAGCGTCAGGGCATCAGGAATGCGCACGGTCATCAGGGCGGCCTCGTAAACCATGCCACGGCGCCTGAACCAGGCGGCGACCGGCTGCGGCACCGGCATCGCATGCGAATAGAGTTCCGAAAGGACGCGGAACTCTCTGAAACAACGCGTCCGGTCCCTGCCGGTATACAGGTACCACTTGCGCACAATGCGCCCTACCATGCCGCCCCGGCGATAGGGCCGCAGCACCCACTGCTCATCGCCGGCTGACAGGTAAAGAGTCGTGCCGCGACCACTTGCCTCGCCCAGCACCTGATTGCGCGCGCGCCAGAATTCGGGCTCGAACATATCGTCGCTGATTTTACCGGCCACCCGGGCATCGTATAGGATGGCCGCCCTCCCACGACTGAGGATCTTCTGCTCGATCATGCGCCCCCTTCTCCTCAGTCAACCACCGGATACGCTTTGCCTGATGCGGCTGTCAGCCGTCGGCGACGTCTGCAATGCAGTGCCACTGGTAAGAACACTTCAAAGGCATTGGCCGACCACCCGAATCACCTGGATCATCGGCAAACTCGAGGAAAGCCTGATCGGCGACCTTCCCGATATCGAGTTTATCATCTTCAACAAGCGCGACGGCTGGCGGGCGTTCAGACAGCTGCGCAACGATCTCCGCGGGCGCCGTTTCGATATCTTTCTGCACATCCAGGCCGCGCTGCGCGCCAGCATAGCCAGCCTGGCGATCAAAGCACCACTGCGCATCGGGTTTGATCGCGGGCAGGCGCGCGACTTCCAGTGGTGGTTTTGCAACCAGCATATCGCCGACATCACGCGTGGCCACGTGCTGGACGGCTTCATGGGCTTCGCACGGTTTCTCGGCATCGAAGACCAGACCCTGCGCTGGGATATTCCAATCCCCGAAGCGGCCAGCGCATTTGCCTTGCAGCAGGTCGGCGGCCATGAGCGAGCGCTCATTATCAGCCCCTGCTCAAGCCAGCGAGCGCGCAACTGGCGCAACTGGAAGGCGGCGAACTACGCACAGATCGCCGAGCACGCCACCCGGCAGCATGGACTGAAAGTGATACTGACCGGTGGTCCAACGGAACTGGAGAAGGCTTACGGCGAGGAGATTCAGGCGACGGCAGCTACCGAAGTGACCAACCTGATCGGTGCAACCACGCTTAAGGAGTTGCTGGCGCTGCTGGCTCGGGCAAGCGCGCTGGTATGCCCGGATTCCGGGCCCGCGCATATGGCGACCGCGGTGGGCCTGCCCGTCATCGGGCTGTATGCGACCTCCAATCCGGGACGCACGGGCCCCTACCTCAGCCAGCGCTGGGTCGTAAACCGATACCCCGATGCGACCGCAACCTATCTCGGCAAGGACTGGTCTGAGTTACGCTGGGGGACGCGCGTCCGGCATCCTGAAGCGATGGACCTCATCCGTCCCGCAGACGTCATCGCGAAAATCGACGCGCTCATGAGCGCACAGGCCAACTGCAACGGAGACACGAAGTGAGCGATTCGAAAGGCTATTTTTCTCATCCGCGCCCGGAACTGGTCGCGGTGCTCCCGGACGGCACCGGCAACCGCGTTCTCGACCTCGGCTGCGGCAGCGGGGCCATGTCCACGCTGATTCGCGCGCAGGGCAAGGCCGGCGAAATATGGGGCGTAGAGAAGTTTCCGGAGGCGGCCGCGCGGGCACGCGAAACCGGTGCTCTGGACACCGTGCTGGACGGCGACCTTGAAACGCTAATCGGCAAACTGCCGGTCAATCACTTCAGCCATGTCATCGCCGGCGACATCCTCGAACATCTGGTCGATCCCTGGCAGGTCTGTACCAGCCTGCGGGCGTGCCTGGTCCCGGGCGGCACTTTCATTTGCAGCATCCCCAATATTCGCAATTTGTCATTCCTGCTGGCTCTCACATTCAAGGGGCGCTTCGAATACCGGGACTCGGGCGTCATGGACCGGACCCACCTGCGATTCTTTGCGCGCGCCGACGTGCACGACCTGTTCGCTCAGGCGGGATTCACAGACATCGAGATCGGGCCGGTGCGCCCCAAGAAGCGACTGTCATGGCGGCTCGGCCGGGCGATCTTTGGCGACCTCGTCATCAAGGGTTTCCTGGTAACCGCCCGCAATCCAGGTGACCCGGGCGGCTGATGGATCTGAGCATCATCACCGTCAATTTTCGCTCGTGGACGCATCTTGACGCGGCGCTGGGCGGACTTGCCCTGGCTGAGGAGTTTGCCGAGGGTCGTTGGGAGATGATCGTCGTGGACAATGCCTCCGGCGACGATCAGCTTGCAACATTCACCGCACGCTACCCGGACGTGCGCTTCATCGAGAACAGCGGCAACCTTGGCTTCGCCCATGGCAACAATCTGGGGGCCCGGTACGCGAGCGGCGGCACCCTGCTGTTTATGAATCCCGATGTGCGCGCCGAACCCGATGCCATAAGAAAGCTGCTCGCAGAAAAACTTGCGCACCCGGAAATATCCATCCTGAGTGCACCGCAGTTCAATGCCAGGGGCAAAATGCAAAAAGCCTTTGACCGGTTTCCCGACCTGCTCAGTTATTTCCGGACCGTGCGCAGCGCAATGCGCCTGCTCGCACCCAACTCAAACCCCGACCCGCGCAAGGCTCATCAGGAGATCGTCTGCTGCGACTGGGTGTCCGGCTCGCTGCTCATGATTGCTGCGCAGGATTTCCAGACGCTGGGCGGCTGGAGCGAGGACTTCTGGATGTATGCGGAAGACATGGAGCTGTGCAAACGGGCCAGCCTGATGCGCATGCGCTGCGCCATAACGCCCGTCGCCCGGTTTACGCATCTGCACGGTGGGGCCAGTCGGCAAAACCCGGAGGTGGCGCGCATCACCAAGACCGAGGTAATGATTTCCGCCCACGTGTACGCCCAACGTCACTTCAGCGGCCTGCACCGGCAGTGCAATCACCTGCTGATCGCGACGCGCAATCTCGGTCCGCTGGCGCTTGCGGCGCTGGCAAACCTCCTGACCCTGGGCAGCATTGCGCGGCTTCGCTTGTCGAGCCGGATTCTGTGCGGACTCATTGCGTACTACCTGGCGGTCGCACGAACGGGAATCTGGCTGAGCCGGCGGGCGCCGGGCTATCCAGCCAGCTGAGCCCGGCGGAGCCAGTCTCAGCCTTGCTTCAGGATGTACAAGGCTCCGCAATAGGGGCAACTGGCCTCGCCGGTCACGTCCACCGGGATGTACACGCGGGGGTGAGAATTCCAGAGACTGGCGCCCGGCATCGGACAGTGCAGCGGCAAGTCGTCCCGGGTAACTTCATAGGCCAGCTGCGCATTGGGTTGAGCCAGATCGTTCTCGTTTTCGGAGTCCTGTTTTATCACTCTCTGCGCGCTCCAATGCTGCCGGTCATCGGCGCAGTATAACAGCGCTCGCCTACCCGCTCCCGGTGCCCAGTTCACGGCGCCATATGTCGCGGACAATGTCGCGCTCGCTGGCAAATTCTTCGCTGCTCACCCGGGGGCTCGCACCGTCCAGTGTCAGTCGATGCAGTCGCTTTCTGTAGGCCCGATAGATAGCAGTCAGCGTTTCCGCGGTCTCCGCCGACAGCAGTCGCGCGTTCGCCAGGCATTCCAATTGACGAATGTTGTCGGTCCAGGTCAAAACATCGGGGTGTGCGACAGCATTGAGAAGCAGCAGGTACTGCACCAGAAACTCCAGATCTGCGATCCCGCCCTCGCCCTGCTTCAGGTCGAAAAGCGTGGCATCGCTGCTATCGAGCTCCGCGCGCATTCGCTCGCGCATTTTTACGATTTCTTTGCGGAGTTCTTGTCCATCTCTGGGCCGGCACAAGACCCGCCGGCGGATATCGCTGAAAAGCCTGCCGAGCTCACCGTCCCCGGCCACCGGCCGCGCCCGCAGGAGCGCCTGGTGCTCCCAGGTCCAGGCCTCTCCAAGCTGATAGGCAGCAAAAGCCTCCAGTTCGCTCACCAGCAACCCTGACTTGCCGCTCGGCCGCAAACGCGTATCGACTTCGTACAAGCGCCCCGACCTGGTCTGAGTGGACAGCATGTGCACGATGCGCTGCGCAATCCGCGTATAAAAAACCGAGCTGTCCCCGGCGCCAGCGCCGTGCGCCTGCGCGCCTTGAGCACGCGCGTAGGTGAACACGATGTCCAGATCAGATCCGTACCCCAGCTCGAGGCCACCCAGCTTGCCGTAACCGATGATGCCGAATCCGGCTCCGCCTTCAGCTGAGGGTGGCTGGCCATGCTTGCGCGTGACCTGATCACGCGCCAGACCGAGCACGCAGCCGAGCACCGCTTCCGCAAGCTCGGTGAGCCGATCACTCACTTTCATTACCGGCAAGACGCCATTCAGATCAGCCAGCGCAATCCGGAAAACTGTGGCCCGCTGGAAGTTCCGCAGCGCGTCCATCTGCGCGTCAAGATCATTCGCATCAATGCCGGTCATCCTGCGCGCGAGTTGCGCGGCCAGGGTATGCGCTTCAGGCGGCACCTCGAACACCCGGGGGTCGATAAGCTCGTCGAGCAGCACGGGATGCGCGGACACTTCGTCGACCAGGAGCTGGCTTCTTGCGCACAATGCCAGCAGCCTTTCACGTACGCCACGGTTTTCATTGAGCAGCGCAAAGTATGCGCTGCGCCGCCCTACAGCCTCGATGATCGACACCACACGACGCCAGGTTTCCGGGCGTGCGTCAGCCTGAGCGGCCGTGGTCAGCAGGAGCGGCAACAGCGTATCGAGCCGCTGCCGCCCTGGCGCGTCCATGCGCCGGTAGAGGCTGCTGCCCCGCAGCCCCTCGAGCTGAGCGAGAATCTCGGCCGGCGCCTGAAACCCTGCGTCCGCCAGCAGCGCAACGCCTTCTTCCTCCGGAACGCTGCCTTCCCATACGCCTGCGAGCGCAGTCTCGCCGGGCGCACCCTCTGGTGACGGGCCGACCATGATCGCGGCAAAAAGCTCGTGAACAATCCGAGTCCGGCGGTCGAGCTCCGCCTGCAGCTCGGCCCAGTTACCAAAATGCATCGCATAGGCCAGCCGGGTCCTGGCCACATCCTGCTCGGGCAGGCAGTGCACCTGCCGGTCTTCCATGGCCTGCAGGCGATTTTCGAGGGTCCTCAGAAACCGGTATTGCTTGCCAAGCGTTGCTGCGGTGTCGGAGTCGAAATACCGACCGCTGAGCAGGGCCAAAGCGTCCAGCAGTCCGCGGGTTCTGAGTTCGGACTCCTGCCCGCCCCGGATCAGCTGGAAACTCTGGACCATAAACTCGATTTCCCGGATCCCGCCCGGACCGAGTTTGATATCGTTTTTCTTTGCGTTCCTGCGGCTGACCCTGGCCACCTTGTCCTTCATGGCGCGCAGCGATTCGAATACGCCGTAGTCCAGATACCTTCTGTAAACGTAGGGGCGCAACGTTTCCTCAAGCACGGCCTGCTGTTGCGGCGTGCCGCTCACGGCCCTCGCCTTAACGTAGGCATAGCGCTCCCAGTCGCGGCCATGCTGCTGCAGATAGGCCTCGAATGCCGGCAGGCTCATGACCAATGGCCCGCTGTCCCCGAATGGCCGCAGCCGCATGTCCACGCGAAAGACAAATCCGTCTTCCGTCTTCGCGTCCAGCATCCTGATGAGTTGGCGAGCCTGCCGAGCGAACCATGTTTCATGTTCCAGCGACCGTTCGCCATCGCTGTGCCCGGGGCCGGGATAGAGGAACACCAAGTCGATATCTGATGAAAAATTGAGCTCGCCGGCGCCCAGCTTGCCCATGGCCAGCACCAGCAGCTCGCCGCGTTCGCCAAACTCGTCCCGGGCGGGCCAGCCATATCGCGCAGCCATCTGCCTGGCGCTGAACGCGAGTCCAGCCAGGATGCACTCATCGGCCAGCGCCGAGAGCGCGGCCAGGGTTTCTTCCAATGCTGCCCAGCCGGCAAGGTCTCGCCACGCGATCGTGAGCATTTGCAGCATGCGGTGGCTGCGCAACTCCGCCATAAACAGCGCCTCGGGAAGCTCCATGGAGGGCCTGAACGGCCTCCGCTCAGCTGCTGCAGGCGCTGCGGTAAGCAGGTCCCGATCCAGGGCGGCTGCCAGCAGCGCCGGCCGTCGTTCACACAGGCCCGCGACGAACTCGCTCGCCGCCCAGACCCGCGGCAGGCTCTCACGCAAGTCCGCTGACCCGCTGATTTTCTCAGCCGTGGCCGGCTCGGCCGCTGCGAACCTCTGCCAGCGCTCCTGGACCTGCGATCCGAGTTCCGGCGGCATCTCAGCGAGGCTGTTGTTGTCGATCATGCGGCTGGTTCCAGCGTCCCCCTGCGGTTCTGCAAGTCTAACCCGCGAGGCAGTTGCGTTCCCGCAAAGAAAAACCCCGCGCACCAGAGGCGCGCGGGGTCATTCGCATCGGTATGCCCGGGCGCGTTTACATCATGCCGCCCATGCCACCCATGCCGCCCATGCCACCCATGCCGCCCATATCCGGCATGCGTCGGCTCATCGTCCTTGGGCAGTTCAGCCACCATGGCCTCGGTGGTCATCAGCAGGCCTGACACGGAAGCCGCGTTCTGCAGCGCCGAGCGCGTCACCTTGGTCGGATCCAGAATACCCATTTCGATCATATCGCCGAACTCACCGGTCGCCGCGTTGTAGCCATGCGTACCGCTGCCGGCGAACACCTGGTTCAGAATCACCGCCGCATCTTCGCCGGCGTTGCTGACGATCTGGCGCAGCGGCTCCTCAACCGCCCGCCGCAGAATCTTGATGCCAACGTCCTGATCGTCATTGTCGCCCTTGAGGCCCTTGACCGCAGAGCGGGCACGCAGCAGCGCCACGCCACCGCCCGGCACCACGCCTTCTTCCACCGCAGCACGCGTCGAATGCAGCGCGTCCTCCACGCGGGCCTTCTTCTCCTTCATCTCGACCTCGGTCGCAGCGCCCACCTTGATGACCGCAACGCCGCCGGCGAGCTTGGCCACCCGCTCCTGCAGCTTCTCCCGGTCATAGTCAGAGGTCGCATCCTCGATCTGCGACCGAATCTGCTTGACCCGGCCCTTGATCGCATTCGGCGAACCCGCGCCGTCGATGATGTGGAATTGTCCTTGGTGATCTGGACCTTCTTGGCCTCGCCCAGATTTTCCAGCGTGGTCTTCTCCAGGCTCAGGCCCACTTCCTCCGAAATCACCGTGCCGCCTGTCAGCACCGCGATGTCTTCCAGCATGGCCTTGCGACGATCGCCGAAGCCCGGTGCCTTGACCGCCGCCACCTTGACGATGCCGCGAATATTGTTCACCACCAGCGTCGCCAGCGCCTCGCCTTCCACGTCCTCAGCCACGATCAGCAGCGGACGACCGGCGCGGGCAACAGATTCCAGCAACAGGCAGCAAGTCGCGGATGTTGGAGATTTTCTTGTCGTGGAGAAGAATGTAAGGGTTCTCCAGACATCGCACGACTGACCCTGCTGGTCGTTGATGAAGTAGGGCGACAGGTAGCCGCGATCGAACTGCATGCCTTCCACGACATCCAGTTCGTTCTCCAGGCCCGAGCCTTCCTCGACCGTGATCACGCCTTCCTTGCCGACCTTTTCCATGGCTTCGGCAATGATTTTGCCGATGCTGCTCATCGGATTGGCAGAAATCGTGCCGACCTGTGCGATCGCCTTGGAGTCGTCGCAGGGCTTGGACAGCTTCTGCAGACTCTGCAACCAGGCAATCACCGCCTTGTCGATGCCGCGCTTGAGGTCCATAGGGTTCATGCCCGGCAGCCACGGCCTTCAAGCCTTCGCGCAGAATCGGCCTGGGCCAGCACCGTCGCCGTGGTCGTGCCGTCGCCGGCAATATCGGAGGTCTGCGAGGCGACTTCCTTGACCATCTGCGCGCCCATGTTCTCGAACTTGTCTTTGAGTTCGATCTCCTTGGCCACCGACACGCCGTCCTTGGTCACGGTCGGCGCACCAAAACTCTTGTCGAGAACCACGTTGCGGCCCTTGGGGCCCAGCGTCACTCTGACGGCATTGGCCAGCACGTTGACACCCGCGAACATGCGTTGCCGGGCGTCATCACTGAATTTCACATCTTTAGCAGTCATCGATTAATCCTTCGCTTGTGTAATCTCTTGGTTAAATACGCGGCACGGCTCAGGCGCTTTCCAGCACCGCCATGACATCGTCTTCGCGCATGACCAGTACTTCCTCACCATCGAGCTTTACCTCGGTACCGGAATATTTTCCGAACAAAACCGTGTCGCCGGCCTTGAGGTCCAGCGGCCGGATTTCCCCGTTCTCGAGGAGCTTGCCTTTACCCACCGCGATAACTTCGCCGCGGATCGGTTTTTCGGCCGCGCTGTCGGGAATGACGATTCCCCCCGCGGAAAGTGTCTCTTCCTCCATTCGCCGGATAATGACCCGGTCATGAAGCGGTCGCATCTTCATAGGCTGTTACTCCTTGATTATATTGAATTTTCTTGCAGCACGCCTCATCAGAATGGCACAGCCTGCGGCGCCTGATTCTGGCACTCCAGAGAAACGAGTGCTAATTCTAGTCATCGCAGCCCCACAGTCAACCTTGATCATGACAGTGGCGTCTGATGCACGTATCCTTGGCGCGCCCGCTCAAGGCCCGGAAGAGGCTCAGAATATGCCCGGCAAATTGCAGTTATCTCTGTGCACCTGCCCGGACCGGGAAGCGCGGATGAGATCGCCCAGGCCCTGGTCAGGACCCGGCCTGGCCGCCTGCGTCAACCAGTTGCCCGGCGTGACCTCCACGTATCGCTGGGACGGCAAGCTGTGCCACGAGGAAGAAGTCATGCTGATTGATCAAGACTGACATGGACTACTGCATACAGGTCGAGCAATGTATCGCAGACCTGCACCCCTATGAACTTCCAGAAGTCATCGCAGTCCCTGTGACAGGCGGTTCGCAGGCGTACCTCGACTGGGTGACGAGCAGCCTGCAGAAGCCGGCCACAGGGCGTCCGCTATGACACGCCTGGTGGTTTTGCTGCTGCTTGCCCTGACCGGTAACGCAGCGCTGTCCGGCGAAGACCTGCTGCCGCCGGACAAGGCCTACCTATACAGCGTAGAGGCGGGCCCGGAGAGCAGTCACGCTGCGCTGGGAAATCCAGGCCGGGTTATTACCTCTATCGCAGCAAGTTCGGCTTCGCCAGCCAGAGCGAGGGCATCGCGCTTGGCGAGCCACGCTTGCCTGCGGGTAAGCGCAAGGTCGACGAGTTCTTCGGCGAGATGGAAATCTATCGCGGGCGACTCGAGGTCGTCATTCCCCTGCAGCGGGCAGCCAGCGCACCGCGAATGCTGCAGCTGGAAATTCAGAAGCCAGGGCTGCGCCGACATCGGTATCTGCTTCCCGCCGCAGAAATGGCTGCGTGAAATCAGGCTGCCGCGAGCTGTCGCAGGCGCTGCACAGCGGCACGCGATCTGTTCCGGTCTGTTCGGGCGCAGCATCGGGACCCGCGGGACAGGATGACATCCTGCCGCCGGAACAGGCCTTTGTGCTGAGCGCGGAAATGGCGGCACCCGGCCTCTTGCGTGCGCGCTGGGACATCGCCCCGGGCTACTACCTGTACCGCGACAAATTTCGTTTTCAGGCCGACCCGCCCACGGTGCAGCTGGGCAGCGCACAATTCCCGGCTGGCGATTTTAAGGAAGACGAGTATTTCGGACGCAGCGAGGTGTACTTACGGAACCCTCGACGTTCTGATCCCCGTCGCCTTCAGCGACGAGCGTGTTCGCCGAGTTTCTCTTGCGCATCGAATCGCAGGGCTGCAAAGAAGACGGCATCTGCTACTCGCCCTTCCAACAATATGCCCCCGTGGCGCTGAGCGGGCTGGCCCTGTCACCCGCGGCCTCCGGCACCGCGCCGCGGCCGCAGAAGATCTCGCGCCAGGACCGCCTCGCGCGGCTGATCAGCGACACCAACATCACCTGGGTCATGCTGACCTTTTTCGGGCTTGGCCTGCTCCTGGCCTTTACGCCATGCGTGCTGCCCATGATCCCGATCCTGTCCGGTATCATCGCCGGCCAGGGTGCTGACGTCAGCACCCGGCGCGCCTTCCTGCTGTCGCTGACCTACGTGCTGGGCATGGCACTCACCTATACCGCGGCGGGCGCCACGGCCGCCCTGTTCGGACAGCAATTTCAGGCCATCTTTCAGCAGCCGTGGATAATTATCGGCTTCGCAGCGCTGTTTGTAGTACTCGCTTTATCCATGTTCGGGCTCTTTGAACTGCAGATGCCCGCTGCGCTGCAAAGTCGCTTTGCGACTGCCAGTAACAGGCAGCAGGCCGGCACCTATGTCGGTACGGCAATCATGGGCATACTGTCGGCGCTGATTGTCACTGCCTGCGTCGCCCCGCCTTTGGTCGCTGCGCTGGCGGTGATCGGCCAGGCGGGCGAACCTGTGCGCGGCGCGTTGGCACTGTTCGCCATGAGTCTGGGAATGGGCGCACCGCTGCTGCTGGTGGGCGCTTCTGCCGGCAAGCTCCTGCCGCGCGCCGGCGCCTGGATGAATGCCGTGAAAGCGGCCTTTGGCGTAATGCTGCTGGCAGTTGCGATCTGGATGCTGGAACGGGTGCTGCCTCACGCCGTGACTATGTTCATGTGGGGTGCGCTGCTGGTCGTCACGGGCGTTTTCGTGTTTGCGCCCGGGCGTGACGGCGCGTTTTCGGGCTGGCAGCGGCTCTGGCGCGGCCTTGCGGTCATCATAATCGCTTACGGGCTCCTGATCCTGGTCGGCGTGGCCGCTGGCGGCAGTGATACCTGGCGGCCCCTGAAAGGCACGGGCCTGACTGGCACAGCATCACCGGCGGAACATGGTCTCGCATTCCGCCGCATCAAGACCACCACCGAACTCGACGCCGCGCTGGCCGAGGCCGTCGCCCGCGGTCAGGCAAGCATGCTGGATTTTTACGCTGACTGGTGTGTCTCTTGCCTGGAAATGGAGAAATACACTTTTACCGACCCGCAAGTGCGGGCAGCGCTGTCCGACACGCTGCTGCTTCAGGCAGACGTGACGGCCAACGACGATGAGGACCGAGCGCTCCTGAAACGGTTCAGGATCTACGGTCCACCGACCATTGCGTTTTATGACGGCCGTGGGCGCGAGCTGGAAGGATTCCGGGTTGTCGGTTTCATGCCAGCGGATGAATTTACTGACCACGTTGACGAAGCACTCAGTACGGTTATGCCATGAGCCAGCTGCACAAGACCATAGTCGCCGCACTGCTCGGCATCGCGCTGCTTGCCGGCGTCGGGGTCTATATCGCCACCCGTGCCCCGCAGATCGGGTACGGCCCGATGCTGACCAGCCTCGACGGTTCACCGCGCAGGGCTGGAGGAGTTTCGCGGCAAGCCTCTGTTAGTCAATTTCTGGGCCACCTGGTGCCCACCCTGTCGACGTGAAATTCCTCTGCTGATGGCGCTGCAGAATGAGTATGGGCCTGACGGCCTGACTATCGTCGGTGTGGCGGTAGAAGAACCGACGCCTGTCAGAAAGCTGGCCGAAACCCTCGAATTCAATTACCCGATCCTGATCGGCGAACAGGAAGCCATCGACCTGGCGGCCGCGCTGGGGGTCGAATTCATCGGGCTACCTTATACGGTGTTTATCGACGCTCGGGGTCGCGTCCAGAGCGTCCACACCGGTGAACTGCATCGGGAAGATGCCGAAAAGGTGCTTAAAGACCTCCTGTAGCGTCTCGCAAAGCAGGCCCGCCTGCTGCAATGCGATAAGAACTCCGGGGAAAAATAGGGCAACGAGGGCCTAAAAGCTGTAAACTTGCGTCGAAAATCCAAATAAGAAAACGAGCTCGTACGGCATCTGGTCCTATTTATCATGGCGAAAATCCTGGTCCTGAACGGCCCTAATCTGAACCTGCTGGGTACGCGCGAACCAAGCCTGTATGGCCAGTACGGGTCTCGCGGACATCAACGGGCGCTACTGTCCGAGGCCACGCGCATGGGCCACGAACTCGTGGCACGCCAGAGCAATGCCGAACACGAAATGATTGAGTGGCTGCACGCGGCCGGCCGCGAAGGCTTTCGACTTCATGCTGCTGAATCCTGCCGCCTTTACCCACACCAGCGTCGCGTTGCGTGACGCGATATCGGCCAGTGAGCTGCCGTTTATAGAGATTCACCTGAGCAACATCTACGCGCGCGAACCATTTCGGAACAACTTCGTATTTTTCCGACCTGGCCGTCGGCGTAATTTCCGGCCTGGGCGCCGAGGGCTATGCCGTCGGCCTGCGGGCCGCCGACCGTCTTTTGCAGCAGCGATGGATCCTGACCGGTCCGCCATTGAAATCAGACCTGACTTCGGGTAAGCGCTCATGGATATCAGAAAAGTAAAAAAACTCATCGAACTGCTGGAAGAATCCGGCATGGCAGAGATCGAGATCACGGAAGGAGACGATTCGGTGCGCATCGTCCGCACATGCCAGCGTCGCGCAGCCGACCTACGCTGCCGGTCTCGCCGCGCCTGCACCGGCTGCGATGCCAATGCCGCGCCCCGGCGCAGGAGCTACCTGCCCGGCCGGAAGCAGACAACGTCGCCAGCGGTCACGTCCTCGTCGGCACCGATGGTTGGCACTTTCTACCGGGCGCCGGCGCCAGGCTCGCCGCCGTTCGTGGACATCGGCAAGGAAGTCGCGGTCGGCGACATCGTCTGCATCATCGAGGCGATGAAGATGATGAATCAGATCGAAGCAGACCGTGCGGGTCGCATCAAGGAAATACCCGCCATTGACGGCGATCCCGTCGAATTCGGTCAGCCCTTGTTCATCATCGAGTAAGCAGCAGCCGTGCCCAGCGTGTCAAACAAGAAACTCGACAAGGTCGTCATTGCCAATCGCGGTGAGATCGCGCTGCAGAATTTTGCGTGCCTGCAAAGAAGTCGGCATTCGCACAGTTGCGGTGCATTCCACCGCGGACCGCTATCAGAAACACGTGTTGCTTGCCGACGAAACAGTTTGCATCGGCCCGCCGCAGTCCGCCGACAGCTACCTGAACATGCCGGCAATCATCAGCGCAGCGGAAGTCACAGACGCCGTCGCTATTCATCCGGGCTACGGATTCCTGGCTGAAAACGCGGACTTTGCAGAACGCGTCGAAAACAGCGGCTTCATCTTTGTGGGTCCCAGAGCGGAAACCATCCGACTGATGGGCGACAAGGTGTCGGCGATCAACCGAATGAAAAACGCCGGCGTGCCGTGCGTGCCGGGCTCGGAAGGCGCACTCGGCGACGACATGGACGAGAACCTGCGCATGGCCCGGCAGATTGGCTACCCGGTCATTATCAAGGCTGCCGGTGGCGGTGGTGGCCGCGGGATGCGCGTCGTGCGCACCGAAGCGGCCCTGCATAACGCCATCAGCCATGACCCGCAACGAGGCCGATGCGGCGTTCGGCAACAGCATGGTTTACATGGAAAAATTCCTGGAAAAACCACGACACATAGAAGTTCAGGTGCTCGCGGACAGCCACGGTCAGGCCATTCACCTCGGCGAGCGCGACTGTTCGATGCAAAGGCGCCACCAAAAGGTGATTGAGGAAGCACCCGCCCCCGGCATCACGGAAAAACAGCGGCGGATGATCGGCGAACGCTGCGTGCAGGCCTGCAAGGAGATCGAATACCGCGGCGCCGGCACGTTCGAGTTCCTCTACCAGGACGATGAATTTTATTTCATTGAAATGAACACTCGTGTTCAGGTGGAGCACCCGGTCACGGAACTCATTACCTCGGTCGATATCGTCAAGGAGCAACTCAGCGTTGCGGCAGGCAACCCGCTGCGCTACCGGCAAAAAGACGTCGTCATTCGCGGCCATGCGATCGAGTGCCGCATCAACGCCGAAGACCCGCGCAAGTTCACGCCGTCACCCGGACCGATCCTTCAGTGGCACGCTCCCGGCGGGCCGGGAGTACGCGTCGATTCACACATATACAGCGGCTACACGGTGCCTCCTTTCTACGACAGCCTGATCGCGAAGCTCATTACTCACGGGGAAGATCGCACCGCCGCGCTTGCGCGCATGCGCGGCGCACTGAGTGAACTGGTGATCGAAGGCATCACGACCAACGTCCCCTTGCACCTGGACATCCTTGCCGATGCACACTTCAAGGCCGGCGGCACCAACATCCATTACCTGGAAAAGAAACTCGGGCTCTGAGCCTGAACGTATATGGGCTGGTTGCTGCTGAGCCTCGATCTCGCAGGCGCTGGATCCTGAACAGGTCGAGCAGCATTGCGAAACCCTGGGCGCACTGTCAGTGACGCTCAGCGATGCAGGTGATGACCCGGTCCTGGAACCCCTGCCCGGCGCCACGCCGCTCTGGCCCCGGGTTCGCCTCTCCGCACTGTTTGCCGGCGACTTCGACGGTGAGCGCCTGCGCACCCGGCTCGCGCCAGTGCCATGGCAATCGACCCAGAGCGCATCAGCATTGAAGCGCTTGCCGATCGCAACTGGAGCGACGAATGGCGCAAGGGCTTCCAGCCGCTCTGCTTTGGCGGGCGGCTGTGGATTTGCCCCGGGGGTCAGCGCCCTGAGGCAGAAACGCCGCTGGTCATCGATCTCGATCCCGGCCTTGCCTTTGGCACGGGCACCCATCCCAGTACTGCCCTGTGCCTAGAATGGCTGTGTGCGGCCCCCCTTGCTGGCACCCGGGTGATCGACTACGGCTGCGGCTCAGGCATTCTCTCGCTGGCCGCCGCCCGGCTGGGCGCGGCAACTGTCCTGGCCACCGATATCGACCCGCAGGCGCTGCAGGCCACCGCCGACAATGCGCGCCGCAACGAGCTTGAGGAGACGATCCTGGTTTCGGCGCCTGAGCAATTGCGGGACGCTGAAACCGATATACTGGTGGCCAATATACTGGCCAATCCCCTGCAGGACCTCGCGCCACGCTTTGCCTCACTGGTCAGGCGCGACGGCTTGCTCGCCATGGCGGGCATACTCGAGGAACAGGTGCCATCGGTGCTTGGAGCATACGCATCGACGTTTGCGCTGACCGAGGTGGCGCAACGCGAGGGTTGGGCCATGCTTGCCGGGCGCCGCAGAAGCGGCGAATGACACCAATACGAAGCACAGTCGAATATGTACACACGCTGCCCTGAATGTGAAACAGTCTTCGTCATCGAAATCGAAGAGCTGAAGGCCGCAGAAGGCAGGGTCTGCTGCGGCGAATGTGATCGCGTATTCAACGCCCTCCTGAGCCTGACCGACAAACCTGACGACGAGGTACTGGCTCCGCAGGACCCGGCAGAACAGGGGGCGGAAGTGCTCGCAGGCGCGCAAGAGGAGGGTCTGGAAGCACAGGTCGGAGACCTGTTCGAGGACGCGGCCGAGACCGCAGAAAATCCGCCCACCGGCTCTGCACCCTGGACACCCGATGAATCAGCGGACGGCACGCCGGATACACCCTCTCCCGAGCAACTGCAGTGGGAACAGAAGCTCGCGGAGCTGGGCCTGGTCGGCGATCAGGAAGGTGAACACGAATCGCCGGCAACCGGGGACGAAATCGAGGCGGATGAAGAGACCAGCGAGCCTGAAGAGGCAGCCGCCGAATCCGCAGACTGGCTCCAACCCGTACCAGCCGAGCGCCGCCCGTGGCCATGGGCGCTCGCGGCCGTGCTGGCCGGCCTGGCACTGCTCGCGCAGGCTGCGCACTACTGGCGCGAGGACCTGGCAGGCATTGCGCCCCTGAAACCCTGGGTTGAGCAGTTCTACCGGGCCGTCGGCAGCCCGCTACCCGAACACTGGGACGTGCGCGACTACCTGGTGGAAAGAGGTGCGGTCAGTGATCATCCCGATATCGCCGGCACCCTGCTTGTAAACGCCGTGGTCGGCAATGCGGGGGCCAGACCCATGCCGTACCCACTGTTAAAAGTCACGCTGCTGGATCGCTGGGGCGAAGCCATTGGCGAACGGTATTTCGCACCTGGAGAGTATCTGGAGGAACCCGCTCCCGCGCGCGCTTTGTTAAGCGCGAATGAGCGTGCCGCTGCCAGCGTGCTTATTGTCGACCCTGGCCAGGGTGCAGTGAGTTATGGCATCGACGCCTGTTTGCGGGATGCTGATAACCGCCTGAGCTGTGCTCACCAGGACGCCTCCTGAATTGCTGCGGCAGTTCGACAGTCATTGTGAAAATCGGTCCCTACGAATTAACGAGTAATCTGGCGCTGGCGCCCATGGCTGGCGTTACGGATCGACCGTTCCGCGCGCTGTGTCGGTCATTGGGCGCGGGCATCGCAGCCTCAGAAATGGTGACGTCGGACGTGCGCCTGTGGCACACCCGCAAGAGCAGACTGCGCCTCGATCATGCAGGAGAAACGGAGCCGCGCATTGTGCAGATTGCGGGCGCCGAACCGGCGATGATGGCGGAAGCCGCGCGCGAGAATGTTAAGCGCGGCGCTCAGATCATTGACATCAACATGGGCTGCCCTGCCAAGAAAGTATGCCGCCAGGCCGCCGGCTCCGCGCTCCTGCGCGATCTCGATGACGTCCGTCGCATTCTGACGGCGGTCGTGGACGCGGTCGATGTGCCTGTGACACTCAAGACGCGTACGGGCTGGTCAAAGGAGCAGCGCAATGGTGTGGCGGTGGCCGTGCTGGCCGAGGAATGCGGGGTGCAGGCGCTCGCGGTGCATGGCCGCACCCGGGAATGCATGTTTAAAGGTGCAGCGGAATACAACACGATTCGGGACATTTGCAGCGAAATCAGTATTCCGGTCTTCGTCAACGGCGATATCGACACGCCGGAGAAAGCGCAGGAAGTCCTGGGCTATACCGGCGCCGCGGGTGTGATGATCGGGCGCGCTGCGCAGGGGCGCCCGTGGATTTTCAGGGACATACAACATTACCTGGAGACGGGTTGTAAACAGCGCCCACTGGCACCTTCTGAGGTCCGTGATATCATGCTCGCCCATTTGCAGAATCTGTACCGTTTTTATGGCGAATTGCCTGGCGTACGGATCGCTCGCAAACATCTCGGGTGGTACTGCCGTGGTCATGCCGGCGCCAACGCATACAGGCATCAGGTATTGCGCGTAGATACTGCCCGCGAACAAATTGAGCTGACCATGCGGTACTTCGATAGCCTGAGCCGGGGGGATGAGCAGGCGGCCTGAATGACGATATCGTGGTAGCCGCGGAAGACGAGAAAAATGCGTGCCAAAATAATTAACAGTTCAATGAAAAGCAAAACCGATCGCAAACCGCTCAGGGACCTTACTGAAGATGCCCTGAAGGCGTACTTCGATCGCCTGAACGGCCACAAGCCGGGGGATCTGTATGATCTGGTAATCGGCGAAGTGGAGGAACCGTTATTGAAAACGGTAATGGACTATTCGCGCGGTAATCAAAGCAGGGCCGCAGACATCCTCGGCATCAATCGCGGTACGCTGCGAAAAAAACTTAAGCATTACAGTCTGTTGGACTAAGTTTTCGGCCTTTCCGGTCGCCAACGCGCAGGACACACACCCACCATGGAAGCCGTAAGACGCGCGCTCATCAGCGTTTCTGACAAGCAAGGCATCGAGGACTTCGCGCGCGAACTCGCAAGCCGCGGTATCGAGATCATTTCCACCGGCGGCACGGCAGCACTGCTCGCAGAGCGCGGCATCGCTGTGACCGGGATCTCCGAGTACACCGGGTTTCCGGAAATCATGGAAGGCCGCGTCAAGACGCTGCATCCGAAAGTGCACGGCGGACTGCTGGGGCGCCGCGACAAGGACCAGGCCGTGATGGCTGAACATCACATTGCGCCCATCGATCTGCTGGTCGTCAATCTCTACCCTTTCGAACGCACTGTCGCTGAACCCGGCTGCACCCTGGAACAAGCCGTCGAACAAATCGATATCGGCGGTCCGGCAATGCTCAGGTCAGCGGCGAAGAATCATCGTTGGGTCACGGTCCTGACCGAGCCCGGTGACTACCAGCTGGTGCTCGACGCGCTGGATGAAAATGCAGGGCAAGTGCCGGCGCCGTTACGCGACCAACTGGCGGCAAAAGCCTTCGCGCATACGGCGCGCTATGACGGACTGATCTCCTCCTACCTGAGCAGCATTTCTGGCGCGGGCAGGCACGCGCGCTTCCCGGGCGTAAGCAACACCCAGTTGTATAAGCGCATGGATCTGCGTTACGGAGAAAACCCGCACCAGAACGCCGCCTTTTACGTTGAGCGCAGTCGCGGGGAAGCCTCTATCGCCGTGGCCCGGCAGCACCAGGGCAAAGCCCTGTCGTTTAACAACATCGCCGATGCGGATGCGGCCCTCGAATGTGTGCGTCAGTTTTATGAGCCCGCCTGCGTCATCGTCAAACATGCTAATCCGTGCGGCGTAGCGGTCGAGCAAGACGTATCGGGCGCCTACACCCGCGCGCATGCTGCCGACCCGGTGTCTGCCTTCGGTGGTGTCATTGCCATCAACAGGGTGTTGGATGCCAACACGGCGCGGGTCATCGTCGGGAATCAGTTTGCCGAGGTCATTGTGGCACCCGAGGTGGCGCCAGATGCGCTGACGGTGTTTGCGGAAAAACAGAATCTGAGGATTCTCAGCACTGGCTGGTGGGACATGGAACGCGAACCTGCGCCGGACTACAAACGCGTCTCGGGCGGCATGCTCATTCAAGACAGGGATGACGGCCTTGTGGCACAGGCTGACCTGGAAGTTGTTACCAGTCGGCGCCCCGGTGAACACGAAATGCGCGACCTGCTGTTTGCATGGAAAGTTGTAAAATTCGTGAAATCAAACGCCATTGTTTTCGCGAAGGATCAGGCCACGATCGGCATCGGGGCCGGCCAGATGAGCCGCGTATACAGCACCCGCGTAGCAGCCATGCAGGCTGCCGATCACGGGTTTGCAATTAAAGGCTCTGTGTTGGCGTCAGACGCGTTCTTTCCGTTCCGGGATGGTATCGACGCGGCCGCTGAAAAAGGCGCGCTGGCGGTGATCCAGCCGGGCGGATCACGAAAAGACAAGGAAGTCATTGCCGCGGCAAATGAACACGGCATGGCGATGGTTTTCACCGGCATGCGACACTTCCGCCATTGAAACCCGTGAGCAAATGCAGCATTCACGGGCGCCCCGGCTGACATGCAGGTTTTGATTGTCGGCGGCGGGGGACGGGAACACGCACTGGCCTGGCACGTGGCCAGGGAGCCGCGCGTCAGCAGGGTCTTTGTTGCGCCGGGCAACGCCGGCACGCAGGCCGAGCCAGACGTTGAAAACATCGCGATTCCGGCGGACGATATCCATGCTCTGCTGGATTTCGCGCGCGCGCAGCGCATTGGTCTCACCATCGTCGGGCCGGAAGTGCCGCTCGTGGCCGGAATCTGTGACCTTTTCGCGCAATCCGGGCTGGCCTGCTTTGGACCATCCGCCAGCGCGGCGCGGCTGGAGGGATCCAAGGCGTTTGCCAAAGACTTTCTGGCGCGCCACGGCATCCCCACCGCCGGGCATCGCAATTTTACCGAACTGGACGCTGCGCTGGACTGGATCCGCGCACACGGCGCACCCGTGGTGATCAAGGCGGACGGCCTGGCCGCCGGCAAAGGCGTCGTCGTGGCCCGCACTGTTGACGAGGCCTGCCGCGCCGCTCGTGACATGCTGGGGGAAGACAGTTTCGGCGCGGCGGGCCGGCGCATCGTAGTCGAGGATTTTCTCGCGGGGGAAGAGGCCAGCTTTATCGCGATAGTGGGCGGCGGCACGATACTGCCGCTCGCGAGCTCCCAGGATCACAAGGCACGCGACGACGGCGATCTCGGGCCCAATACCGGCGGCATGGGTGCCTACTCGCCCGCGCCGGTAGTGACTCCGGAAGTGCATGAGCGCATCATGGATGAGGTCATGCGCCCCACGGTGCGCAGGACTCGCCAGCGATGGGTTGCCCGTATGTCGGCTTTCTATACGCCGGCGTCATGGTGGCGCCTGACGGCAGCGTCAAGGTGCTGGAATTCAATTGCCGCTTCGGCGATCCGGAAACCCAGCCGGTCATGATGCGGCTCAGGTCTCCGCTGAGCGAACTTTGCGAAGCCGCGCTGGACGGCACCCTTGACGCACAGCAGGTGGCATGGGACCCGCGCGTCGCGCTCGGCGTGGTGATGGCTGCGGGCGGATATCCGGGCGACTACACGCAAGCATGCTCCCGATCAGCGGCCTGCCGGCCGCAAGCGATGACCTGAAGGTGTTTCATGCCGGCACGACCACTGCGCGACGGCCAGCTCGTGACCAGCGGCGGTCGCGTGCTGTGCGTAGTGGGCATGGGCGATACGGTCACCGACGCGGCAGCGGTAGCCTATGCGGCGGTCTCCGGCATCCACTGGGAGGGGAGCTTTTTCAGACGCGATATCGGCTATCGGGCAATCGCCAGGGAACAAGCCGCTCAGCCCTGAGTATCGTCCTGCTCTTCCGGCGGCCTGCGCTGATAGCGGCCGTCGAAAATCACCTGCCAGTTCGTTCCGGCGTCAGCTGAAACTTCCCAGACCTGCCTGACCGAACCATCGGCTTCAGGCGTCCAGCTGATGCGATCCAACAACTCCCCCTGAGGCGTCTTGCGCGCCATGGTCCCTGTGAGCACCATGCTCGCGCAAGACGCCTGCAGGGGGAGTTGTTGGATCGCATCGGCTGGACGCCTGAAGCCGATGGTCAGGCAGGTCTGCAGCAGACGCCCGGGAGCCGAACTGCAGGTGACCTTCGACGGCCGCTATCAGCGCAGGCCGCCGGAAGAGCAGGACGATACTCAGGACTGAGCGGCGCATATTGCCTGGCGATGGCGCGATAACCGATATCGCGCCTGAAAAACCGTCCCTCCCAGCGGATGTCTGCGACGGTCGGCCAACGCCGCGGCCGCTGACCGTATCACCCATGCCGACGACGCACAGCACGCGACCGCCGCTGGTTACCAGCTGGTCGTTGCGCAGGGTCGTGCCCGCATGGAACACCTTTAAGTCAGCGCTTGCGGCCGGCAGACCGCTGACAGGCAGATGCTGCGGTAGTCGCCCGGATAGCCGTGAGCCGCCATGACCACGCCCAGCGCAACACGCGGGTCCCCCAGGCCACGCTTTGCTCGGCAAGGGTGCCCACCAGGCGGCCTCGCCGCACAGCGTCGTGAGCGGGACCTCAGCCGCATCATCACCCATAGGTTCAATAGCCGAACCGGCAACTGAATTCCAGCTTTGACGCTGCCGTAAGCGCACCAGCCGTAGAACCCGACGTATGAACAGCCCTCGCTGCGGCCAGCCCGCGCACCGTGGGTTGCATAATCTCTTCGTCATGCGCGCATGCACTTCCGGAGTGAGTTACCGCAGGCGTGGCGCCCATACCGCCGGTATTGGGCCCGAGATCGTCGTCGCGTGCCTTGTGATCCTGGGACCTCGCGAGGGGCATGTTGTACAGCCGCCGCTTATCGCGATAAAGCTGGCCTCTTCCCCCGCGAGAAAATCCTCAAGCTGCATCCGCCCACCCCCTCCGAAACTGTCTTCCCATGTCACGAGCGGCGCGGCAGGCCTCGTCGACGGTGCCGAGGGCCACGACGACGCCTTTGCCGGCGGCCAGGCCATCCGCCTTGAGTCGCCGCGGTCTGTGCGCGGATCGTCCAGCGCAGCGTCCAGCTCGGTAAAATTGCCGGCGGTGGGGATGCCGTGGCGCGCCAAAGTCTTTGGCGAACGCCTTGGATCCCTCCAGCCGCGCCGCGCTGGCGGATGGTCCAAAGCAGGCCAGCCCCAGATTGCGCGAAAGGTCACAGATTCCGGCCACGAGCGGCACTTCCGGCCCGACGATGGTGAGACCAATGCGCTGCGCGCGCGCGAAATCCAGCAGAGCATGGATATCAGTCCACCGAAATAGCGATGTTTTCAACGTCTGGCTCGGCCTGCCGCGTTGCCGGCGCAACAAAGAGCCCTGCTGAGCGCGCGGCTCCCCCTGGCCACGTGCCAGGCCAGTGCGTGTTCCGTCCCCCACCGCCGACAATCAAAACCTGCATGTCAGCCGGGGCGCCCGTGAATGCTGCATTTGCTCACGGGTTTCAATGGCGGAAGTGTCGCATGCCGGTGAAAACCATCGCCATGCCGTGTTCATTTGCCGCGGCAACGTTTTCCCTTTTGTCCCGTTTTCGTCGATCCGCCCGCCGCCACGCGCCTTTTTCAGCGGCCGCGTCGATACCATCGAACGCGTCTGACGCCAACACGACCTTAATTGCAAACCCGTAATAGGCGGCTTCTCCCCCATCCGCCCACTACGCGGGTGCTGTATACGCACACTCACCAATGCCCAATCGTGGCCTGATAGCCTTTTTCACAAAACAATGGCGTTTGATTTCACGAATTTTACAACTTTCCATGCAAACAGCAGGTCGCGCATTTCGTGTTCACCGGGGCGCCGACATCAACTCCAGGTCAGCCTGTGCCACAAGGCCGTCATCCCTGTCTTGAATGAGCATGCCGCCCCGAGCGTAGTCCGGCGCAGGTTCGCGTTCCATGTCCCACCAGTGCTGAGAATCCTGATTCTGTTTTTCCGCGCCATTCAGCGCATCTGGCGCCACCTCGGGTGCCACAATGACCTCGGCAAACTGATTCCCGACGATGACCCGCGCCGTGTTGGCATCCAACACCCTGTTGATGGCAATGACACCACCGAAGGCAGACACCGGGTCGGCAGCATGCGCGCGGTGTAGGCGCCCGATACGTCTTGCTCAAAGGCGGGGCGGGCTCCGAGGGCCGCGTCCGCATCGGCGATGTTGTTAAACGACAGGGCTTTGCCCTGGTGCTGCCGGGCTACAGGCGATGAGAGAGGCTTCCCCGCGACTGCGCTCAACGTAAAAGGCGGCGTTCTGGTGCGGGTTTTCTCCGTAACGCAGATCCATGCGCTTATACAACTGGGTGTTGCTTACGCCCGGGAAGCGCGCATGCCTGCCCGCCTGCCAGAAATGCTGCTCAGGTAGGAGGAGATCAGTCCGTCATAGCGCGCCGTATGCGCGAAGGCTTTTGCACCGAGTTGGTCGCGTAACAGCACCGGCGCCTGCCCTGCATTTTCATTCAGCGCGTCGAGCACTGGTCGTCGCCGGGCTCGGTCAGGACCGTGACCCAACGATGATTCTTCGCGGCTGACCTGACATTGCCCCTTCCGGACCGCCGATATCGATTTATTTTCGACGGCTTGTTTCCGCGGGGTCTGCGT
>CAVWXZ010000018.1:0-114157 GCA_963759075.1 uncultured Gammaproteobacteria bacterium | reverse complement strand
GCCTGGCCTATCGGCCTGTTGGTAACGACCGCCTGAACCTGCTGGCCAAGTACACGTACCTGTATGACCTGCCAAGCATCGGGCAGGCGAACGCGGGCACGGACCAGAAGTCCAACGTTTACTCGCTCGAGGGCATTTACCGCTTGACGCGCCGCTGGGAAATTGGCGGCAAAGTCGCCAAGCGCCAGGGCGAGTTGCGTGCGGATCGCGATAGTGGCGATTGGTATCGAAAGCACCACTCATTTCGCATCCATGCGTGGGCGCTACCACCTGATTCGCAACTGGGATGCGCGTGCTTGAGTATCGTCGCCTTGAGGTCAGAGAAAATGACAGCATGCGTGATGGACTGCTGGTCGCCCTCGACCGTCACTTCGGCGAACACTTCAAGATTGGCGTTGGCTATAACTTCACCGATTTCAGCGATGACCTGACCGATCTGGATTACGATCACAAGGGCTGGTTCCTGAACCTCCTTGGCAAGTACTGATCCGCGGCGGCCGGCTGCCTGTGCAGCCGGCGTTCCACGGTTGCGGCGCTTGCCGCCGGGCATTGCAGATCCGTCCTGGCGGGACCCCTGACTATGAATGCCGGAGCACTTGAAGAGCAGCTGCGCACCGGGGTTGCAGGCCTGGGGCAGTCGCTGGCGGACCCGGTCATATCTGGCTTGCTGAGCTACCTGCAGTTGCTGCAAAAGTGGAACCGCACCTGGAACCTCACCGCCGTCCGCGAGCCGGGCGAGATGGTGACCCGGCACGTGCTCGACAGCCTGAGCGTCCGGCCATGGTTGCGCGGACCGCGCGTCATTGACGTGGGTACCGGCGCGGGCCTGCCCGGCATTCCGCTCGCGCTGGCGGAGCCCCAGCGTCAGTTCGTACTGATAGACAGTGCCGCCAAGCGCACGCGGTTCGTGACCCAGGCCGCTGCCACGCTTGGTTTGGGCAACGTCAGCGGTAGTCCGGGCGCGGGCTGAGGACTACCGCCCGGAATCAGGCTTTGATACCGTGATAAGCCGTGCCTTCGCCTCGCTGGCGGGCTTTGTGTCAGCAGCCGGGCCACCTTTGCGGTAAGGCGGGCAATTGCTGGCCATGAAGGGCCAGCTCCCGGAGGACGAAATCGCGGGCCTGCCGGAATCGTGGCGTGCGAGCGCAGTCCATGCGCTGGCGGTGCCCGGGCTGGCAGCGCAGAGGCACCTTGTAATTTTGACGCAAGCCCCCGGCAAGAAGGGCGGATAGACAACAATGGCCAGGATAATCGCAGTCGCCAATCAGAAGGGCGGGGTTGGAAAAACCACCACCAGCGTCAATCTGGCGGCGTCCCTGGCCGTCAATCGCCACAGGGTTTTGCTGGTCGATCTGGATCCCCAGGGCAACGCCACGATGGGATCGGGTGTCGACAAGAGCAAGCTCGGCAAGTCGGCGTGCGATGTCATGCTCGGTGAATGCAGCGCCGCAGAGGTCATCGTTCCCGCGGCCGAGGCCGGCTACGACCTGCTGCCGGCGAACTCCGACCTGACCGCCGCCGAAGTCAGCCTGATCAACGAGTTCAGCCGCGAAGGTCGGCTGCGGCGGGCGCTGGAGCCGATCGCGACCGCTATGATTATGTGCTGATCGACTGCCCGCCGTCGCTGAACATGCTGACGATCAACGCGCTGAGCGCGGCCGACAGCGTCCTGATTCCGATCCAGTGCGAGTACTACGCGCTCGAGGGGCTCAGCGCCCTGGTGCGCACCGTCGAACAGATCCGCGAAGCCGTGAATCCGGATCTCGAAGTGCTCGGCATCCTGCGCACGATGTTCGACCCGCGCAACAACCTGGCCAACGACGTGTCGGCGCAGCTCATCATGCATTTCGGCGACAAGGTGTTTCGCACCGTGATTCCGCGCAACGTGCGGCTCGCAGAAGCGCCGAGTTACGGCGTGCCGGTGCTCTTGCACGACAAGAATTCCCGTGGTGCGATGTCGTATCTGGCGCTGGCAAGCGAGCTCAACTATCGGGAGAATCCCCGGCCGGGCGCCTGAGCGGCTACGGCCGTCGCCGCTCATCGGCGGGCCGGCGATGCATCATTCCCCGCGCACCGGAGGCAGCTCAGGTTGGCGATTCGGCCGAGATCCGGGGTCCGGGCGACGCCCCCAGCCCAGGCACGCCGCAGAGCCTGATTCGAAGCGGAAGCTGCTAGAATCTCCGGTCGCGCCAGGCGCATTTCGTGCGCCGGCGAACAAACTGTGCAGTAATACTGGGTTATCCACATGGCTACGAAACGAAGAGGACTGGGCCGCGATCTTGCCGCCCTGCTGGGTACGTCGGCAACGAGCCTCCTCAACCGAGGAGGTTGAGCCAGAGGCGCGTGCCTCCTCCAAGGACCAGCTAAGCGTACTTTGCCCGCTGGATCTGTTGCAGCGAGGTCAGTATCAGCCGCGCGACGACATGCGCACCGAGACGCTCGATAACCTGGCCGATTCGATACGTGCGCAGGGCGTCGTGCAGCCGATCGTTGTCCGGCCGCTGCCCGGCGCCGGCGCGGAGACCCGTTACGAGATCATCGCCGGCGAGCGCCGCTGGCGGGCGGCGCAGCTGGCCGGCCTCGACGAGATTCCGGCGGTCATCCGCGACGTGCCCGGATGAGGCCGCCGTCGCGATGTCGCTGATCGAGAATATCCAGCGCGAGAACCTGAATCCGCTCGAGGAAGCGCGGGCCCTGTACCGGCTGACCGCCGAGTTCGAAATGACCCATGAACAGGCGGCGAAAGTCGGTGGGGCGTTCGCGCAGTGCCGTCAGTAACTTGTTGAGATTGCTGGAACTTGATGAAGGCGTGCGGGCGATGGTCGAGGCCCGGGAGCTGGAAATGGGCCATGCGCGGGCCCTGCTGGGGCTGCCAGCCGGCAGGCAAATCGAGGTGGCCCGCCAGATTGCGAGAGGTCGGCCTGTCGGTGCGCGAGACAGAACAACTCGTCAAGCAAGTCCAGAGCCCGGAAAAGCCCCAGCCGACCCGCAAGATCGACCCGAATATTCGGGCGCTGGAGTCCGATCTCAGCGAAAAGCTCGGTGCCCGGGTCCAGCTGCAGCAAGCCGGCAAAGGCAAGGGCAAGCTGCGTGATTCCCTACAACAGCCTGGACGAGCTGGAAGGGATTCTCGAGCACATCAAGTAGCGGCCGGTCTGCGACCGCAAAATTCCGAAAACACAGGCTTTTTTGCGGCCATGGGTTGTTGTACCTGCGCACCGCCCACACTATAATACTGCGGCTCTGAGGCCCTCCCGGGGAGGAGGTCTCCGGAAAGACGCCACAGACCGCGACGAGCTGGGAAGTGGCGTTTTTGTTAGCAAGGGAAATCGTGAGCGTAAATCCGACATGGGAGGGTGCGCCCTCACGGACGATCATGAAAATCCTGCTGCTGCAGCTTGGCACTGGCGCGGCGATCGCGCTGGCGGCCTTGATGCTGGCGGGGTCTTCTGAGTCGTTCGGGTTTCTCCTTGGCACATTGGTGGGAGTGATCCCGAACGCCTATCTTGGGTATGCGCATTACTGGTTTCGGCACAGCAACCGATGCCCAGTCAGCTGTTGCGCGCTGCCTGGGCAGGTGAACTTGGGAAACTGTTGCTGACCATATTGTTGATGGCAGCAGTTTTCGGGTTTGTTCGACCAACACATCCGGGCTGGTTTCTGGTCGGCTTTATTGTCGTACAAGTGATCGAGCTGGGCAGCACTGGTCGTATTCAGACGAGGTTGAACTCGCGGGGAGCGGGAAGCGAATAATGGCTTCAGAAGTACATAGCACGAGCGACTACATTACCCATCACCTGCAAAACCTTCAGGTATGCCGGGTTGAGCAGCAATGGGTCTGGAATGATTGCGCGGGCAACTTCTGGACGCTTAATGTCGACAGCATGTTCTTCTCCGTACTGCTGGGCGCCCTGTTCGTGTTTGGGTTTCAGCCGGGTCGCCAGGAAGGTGACCAGCGATACGCCGGGCCGCTGGCAGGCGTTTATAGAAATGCTCGTGGAGTTCATCGATACCAGCGTGAAAGAAACCTTTCACAAAAAGAGCAACCTCATCGCGCCGCTTGCCCTGACGATTTTCGTCTGGGTGTTTCTCATGAACCTCATGGACCTGATCCCCGTGGACTTCCTGCCGCGGCTCGCGGGCCTCGTGGGCGTGCCCTATCTCAAGGTCGTGCCGACCACAGACGTCAATGTCACCTTCGGCATGTCGATATCCGTATTCTTCCTGATCATCATTTATACCGATCGCCAACAAGGGCGTCGGTGGCTTTATTCGCGAATTGACGATGCACCCCATCGCACCGCCCACCCGGGGCATCGGCCTGATTTTCGCGCCTTTCATAATTGCTTTTAATTTTATTCTGGAATCGGTGTCGCTGCTGGCCAAGCCGCTGTCGCTGTCATTGCGGTTGTTTGGCAACATGTTTGCGGGCGAGCTGATTTTTATCCTGATTGCGTTGCTTGGGTTCTGGCAACTGCCGCTGCATTTTGGCTGGGCGGTTTTTCATATTCTTATCGTGACGCTGCAGGCCTTCATTTTCATGATGCTTACGGTGGTTTACCTGGCGCTGGCCACTGAAGAACATTGATTGGATTGGACTTGGACTTGATTCTTGACTGGAGAGACTGATGGAAACTGTGATTGGGTTTACCGCGATTGCCGTCGCAATTCTTATAGGGCTTGGCGCGCTTGGCGTCGGCATCGGCATGGGCCTGCTGGGCGGACGCTTCCTCGAGGGTGCTGCAAGGCAGCCTGAACTGGCGCCGATGCTGCAGACCAAGATGTTCCTGGTGGTAGCGCTGCTCGATGCGGTGGCGATGATCGGTGTGGGTATTGCGCTGTACTTTGCTTTTGCCAACCCGTTTATCGGCCAGCTGAAAGACGCACTGGCCGGTTAATCAGGCAGCACGCCCCGCTATAACGTGAAACGGACGAGACAGGAGCGATCAGGTGGACTATCAACGCAACCATAATCGGTCAATCGATTGCCATGCTGGTATTCGTGTGGTTCTGCATGAAGTTCATATGGCCACCGTTGGTGGCAGCCCTGGAAGAGCGCCGCGAAAAGATTGCCGACGGCCTGGCTGCCGGTGAACGTGCGCAGCACGACCTCGAAAATGCCAAGGTGGAGGTCTGCAAGATCATTGCCGAGGCACAGGCAGAATGCGCTGGATATCGTGGCCCAGGCAAACCAGCGTTCTAATGACATGATCGACGAAGCGCGCGACAAGGCGGTCGCGGTCGGCGAGCGCGTCAAGGCTCAGGCTCAGGCCGAGATTGAGCAGGAAATCGAGCAGGCCCGAGCGATGTTGCGCAAAGAGGTGGCCGGGCATTGCGATTGACGGCGCGCGCCAGTTGCTGGGCCGCGAGATAAACGAGGCGGCGAATGCCGACCTGCTCCAGAAACTGGCCGACGAGATCTGATCTGAATGGCTGAGAACATCACCATCGCAAGGCCTTATGCACGCGCCGCTTTCGACCTGGCGGCCGAATCGGGTCAGCTCGACGCCTGGTCCGTGGCATTGAATCTGCGGCGGCTGCGGCGAAGGATCCGGGCTTCGAGGCGCTGCTCGGGAGCCCCCACGTGCTGCCTGGCCAGCTTGCAGACCTGCTGGGTGACGTCGTGACCCATGTCCTTGGGTGGTCATCCGGGTGAAATCGATCTGCAGGTCGGCAACATGTTCAGGATCATGGCGGAGAACCGGCGGCTGCATGTACTGTCCGAGGTGGCCGAGCTGTTCAGTGACCTGAAATCGGAAAAAGAGAACATGCTCGATGTGCGGCTGGTGTCGGCGACCCCGGTCGGAGAAGCGCTCCAGCGAAAATTTACGATGGCCCTGGAAAAGAAACTGGGTCGCAGCGTGCGCCTGCATTGTGAAGTCGATGAATCGCTCATCGGCGGCGCAGTGATTCAGGCGGACGATATGGTTATCGATGGGTCATTGCGCGGCGAGCTCGAAAAGCTGGCCGGCGTGATGGCGCAGTAAGAGGTTTAGGAAATGTCGATTAAAGCATCTGAAATCAGCGACCTGATCAAAGAACGAATCAAGAACTTCCAGGCGCCTGCCGAAGCGCGCGACGTAGGAACCGTACTGACCGTCACCGACGGCATCGTGCGCATCCATGGTCTGGGCGATGCCCGTTATGGCGAAATGCTGGAGTTCCCGGGCAATACTTTCGGTATTGCCCTGAACCTCGAGCAGGATTCGGTCGGCGCCGTGGTGCTGGGTGATTACAAGCACATTTCCGAAGGCAACGAGGTCAAGACGACCGGGCGTATCCTCGAGGTCCCCGTCGGCGAGGGCTTGCTCGGTCGCGTCGTGAATTCGCTGGGTCAGCCCATCGACGGCAAGGGTCCGATCTGCAACCTCCGAAAGCTCACCCATCGAAAAAGTTGCACCGGGCGTTATCAGCCGTAAGTCAGTTGACCAGCCAGTGCAGACCGGCCTCAAGGCCATTGACTCCATGGTGCCGATCGGGCGCGGCCAGCGCGAGCTGATTATCGGCGATCGCCAGACCGGCAAGACGGCCGTTGCTGTAGATACGATCATTAATCAGAAGGGCACCGGCATTAAGTGTATCTATGTTGCCGTGGGCCAGAAGAACTCTTCCATCGCCAGCGTTGTACGCAAGCTTGAAGAACATGGCGCGATGGAGCACACCATTGTTGTTGCAGCGCCCGCGGCCAACTCGGCGGCCATGCAATACATCGCACCGTATGCCGGCTGCTCGATGGGCGAATACTTCCGCGACAAGGGCGAAGACGCGCTGATCATTTATGACGATCTGACCAAGCAGGCATGGGCCTATCGACAGGTGTCTCTGCTGCTGCGTCGTCCGCCCGGCCGTGAAGCCTATCCCGGTGACGTCTTCTACCTGCACTCCCGCCTGCTGGAACGTGCGGCCCGGATCAACGCGGAATACGTCGAGAAGCTGACCGGTGGCAAGGTGAAGGGCAAGACCGGTTCGCTGACCGCGCTGCCGATTATCGAAACCCAGGCGGGTGACGTTTCGGCGTTCGTGCCCACCAACGTGATTTCCATTACCGACGGCCAGATCTTCCTGGAGTCAGATCTGTTTAATGCCGGCATTCGGCCCGCCATTAACGCGGGCCTGTCGGTATCACGTGTGGGTGGTGCGGCGCAGACCAAGATCATCAAGAAGCTGGGTGGCGGTATTCGTCTGGCCCTCGCTCAGTATCGCGAACTGGCGGCGTTTGCGCAGTTCGCATCGGATCTCGACGAGACGACCCGCAAGCAGCTGGAGCGTGGTCAGCGCGTGACCGAGCTTATGAAGCAGAAGCAGTACAGCCCGCTTTCCGTTGGCGAGATGGCGGTTTCTCTGTTCGCCGTGAACGAGGGTCATATCGACGACGTGGATGTTAAGAAGGTCGTGGACTTCGAAGACGGCCCTGCATGCGCACGTACGCAGCCAACAATCAGGCGCTGCTCGACAAGATTGATGAAAGTGGTGACTACAATGATGAAATCAAGGCGGGCCTGCGACACGGCCATCCAGGATTTCATTGACACCGGCGCTTACTGAGCGGCGAACTAGGGATTTCAGGAATGGCAGGCGCAAAAGAAATTCGCACCAAGATCAAGAGTATCAAGAATACTCAAAAGATCACCAAGGCCATGGAAATGGTGGCGGCCAGCAAGATGCGCAAGGCGC
Organism: uncultured Gammaproteobacteria bacterium; assembly: GCA_963759075.1. Lineage (GTDB taxonomy): Bacteria > Pseudomonadota > Gammaproteobacteria > Steroidobacterales > JABDLF01 > JABDLF01. Next base: position 106,483 of record CAVWXZ010000018.1, on the reverse strand, counting down.
AGGATCGCATGACGGCGTCCCGCCCCTACGCCGACAAGATCCGTACGGTGATCGGGCATCTGAACCAGGCGCATCCCGACTACAAGCATCCATGGCTGGTGGAGCGCGAGGTCAAACGGGTTGGGTACATCATTATCTCAACCGACCGCGGCCTGTGCGGCGGTCTGAATGTCAACATGTTCAAGCGGGTCCTGGCATCCATGCAGGAATGGCGCGACAAGGGTGCCGAGCTGGAAATGTGCCTGATCGGCGCCAAGGGCGTTCGTTTCTTCAAGCGCTTTGGCGGCAAGGTTGCGGCCACGGCGACGCACCTCGGCGACACACCGCACATCAGCGAACTGATCGGCACCATCAAGGTAATGCTGGACGCCTACAGCGAGGGGCGCATCGATCGCCTGTTTCTGGTCCGCAACGAGTTTGTGAACACGATGACCCAGAAGCCCATCGTGCGCACCTTGTTGCCCGTTGAAACGACTGACCTGGCTGACCTGCAGTCGCACTGGGATTATATCTATGAGCCGGGGGCCGATGGAATTGCTGGACGGCATCCTGATGCGTTACGTCGAATCGCAGGTTTATCGCGGTTCGCTGGAAAACATCGCCTGCGAAATGGCCGCGCGCATGGTTGCCATGAAAAGCGCCACCGACAACGCAGGTGAGATCATCGATAACCTGCAGCTGGTCTACAACAAGGCCCGTCAGGCAGCGATCACCCAGGAAATATCAGAAATCGTCGGTGGTGCGGCAGCCGTTTAGGTTGTGGTATTCCGAATCGAGAGTGAATTGAGGAAGAAGGTTATGAGTACTGGCAAGACGGTTCAGATCATCGGCGCCGTGGTGGACGTGGAGTTTCCGCGTGAAGCCATACCCAAGAGTTACGATGCGCTGCTGCTTGAAGAAACCGGGCTGACGCTGGAAGTGCAGCAGCAGCTTGGTGACGGAATCGTGCGCACCATTGCCATGGGTGCCTCCGAGGGGCTGAAGCGCGGCATGCCGGTTAAAAACACAGGCCAGCCGATCCAGGTGCCGGTCGGTGAGGCCACGCTTGGTCGCATCATGGACGTGCTGGGTGAGCCCATCGACGAAAAGGGTGCCATTCCAACGGACAAGCGCTGGTCGATCCATCGCTCGGCGCCCAGCTACGAAGACCAGGCTGCGTCTATCGAGATTCTCGAGACCGGCATCAAGGTCATTGATCTGATCATGCCCATCGCCAAGGGCGGCAAGATCGGGCTCTTCGGCGGTGCCGGCGTGGGCAAGACCGTGACGCTGATGGAGCTGATTCGCAACATCGCCATCGAGCACTCGGGTTATTCCGTGTTTGCGGGTGTCGGTGAGCGTACCCGCGAAGGTAACGACTTCTACCACGAGATGACCGAGTCCGGCGTTATCGACAAGGTGTCCCTGGTCTACGGGCAGATGAACGAGCCGCCCGGCAACCGTCTGCGCGTCGCGCTGACCGGCCTGACCATGGCCGAATACTTCCGCGACGATGGCCGCGACGTCCTGATGTTCATCGATAACATTTACCGTTATACGCTGGCGGGCACCGAGGTGTCCGCGCTGCTGGGCCGCATGCCGTCTGCCGTGGGCTATCAGCCAACGCTCGCCGAGGAAATGGGCGTCCTTGCAGGAACGCATTGCGTCCACGAAGAAGGGCTCCATCACATCATTCCAGGCCGTCTACGTTCCGGCGGATGACCTGACTGACCCGTCTCCGGCGACGACCTTTGCTCACCTCGATGCGACCCTGGTGCTTTCGCGCCAGATTGCGGAGCTTGGCATTTATCCTGCCGTCGACCCGCTCGACTCCACCAGCCGCCAGCTCGATCCGCTGATCATCGGCCAGGAACATTACGACGTGGCGCGTGCCGTGCAGGCCATTCTGCAGCGCTACAAGGAGTTGCAGGACATCATCGCGATCCTGGGTATGGACGAGTTGTCGGAAGAAGACAAGCTGGCCGTGTCGCGCGCACGCAAGATCCAGCGTTTCCTTTCGCAGCCGTTCTTCGTGGCGGAGACCTTCACCGGCAGCCCCGGCAAGTACGTTTCTCTGTCTGATACGGTGCGCGGCTTCAAAGCGATCATCGACGGCGAATATGATCAGTTGCCTGAGCAGGCGTTTCTACATGGTCGGCGCCATCGAAGAAGCGGTCGAGAAAGCCAAGACGCTCCAGTAAGACGGAGCGGGAGCCCAGTATGCCAAGTATCCATGTAGACATTGTGAGCGCAGAAGGCCACATCTATTCCGGCGAGGCTGCCATGGTGTTCGCGCCGGCGGTGATGGGTGAAATCGGTATCGCACCGCGCCATGCACCGCTGCTGACGATTCTCAAGCCCGGTGAAGTCCGGGTGCAGACGCAGGAAGGCGAGGAGCTGTTCTTCTTTATATCCGGTGGCGCGATTGAAGTGCAGCCGCACATGGTAACGGTGCTCGCCGATACTGCGTTGCGAGCCAAGGATCTCGACGAGGCTGCGGCGCTGGAAGCCAAGCAACGTGCCGAAGAAGCATTGCAGGATCAGGAGGGCGAGATCGACCTCGCTGCAGCGCAGGGCCAGCTCGCGGCAGCAATGGCGCAGTTGAAGACCATTCAGAAACTCCGCAGACAGGCTAAGCGCTGAAACCGTGCCGAGCGCCTGCCGGCGTAGTCGGGCCACCGAGCCTACGGGTCACGTCTTGGGCTATGATTCGGCAGCGGTCATCCGGGAGTTGAATTCCTCATGCCTCTGAGCACCATTATCCTCGCGGCGGGCCAGGGCAAGCGCATGAAGTCGGACCTGCCCAAGGTGCTGCAGCCCCTTGCTGGCCGGCCGATGCTCGGCCACGTCCTCGAAGTGGCCAGCAAGCTGGGCGCAGACGCACGCTATGTCGTCTACGGGCATGGTGGCGAACTCGTCAAGGAGGCTTTCGCGCACGAAACGCTGCACTGGGTACACCAGGCCGAGCAGCTTGGCACCGGTCACGCGACGGCGCAGGCGATCGGCAGGATTCCCGAGAATCACACGGTGTTGGTCCTGTGCGGCGATGTTCCGCTGACCTCGCTGTTTACCTTGCAGCAGCTGGTGGATGCCGGCGTCGTCGGGCCTCGCAGTGCTGACGGTGGTGCTGGACGATCCGACGGGCTATGGGCGAATTCTGCGTGGTCCCGAGGGACAGATCGAGGCGATCGTTGAAGAGCGTGACGCAACGCCGGAGCAGCGGCTGGTGCGCGAAGTTAACACGGGCCTGATTGCCTGCGCCGCGGCGAATCTGAAGCGCTGGCTTGGTCAGTTGGACAACAACAATGCGCAGGGCGAGTACTACCTGACCGATATTGTCGGGCTGGCAGTTGCCGACGGTGTTCCGGTTGAAGCCGTTGAGGCAGTGAGTGCCGACGAGGTGCTAGGCATCAACGACAAGGTACAGCTGGCCGAGGCGGAACAGATTTATCGGCGCACGATAGCGGAAAACTCTGATGCGCGACGGCGTAACCATCATCGATCCTCTGCGGATCGATGTACGTGGTAACTTGAGCTGCGGTCGGGATGTCATCATCGATGTGAACTGCGTTTTCGAGGGTGATGTCGTGTTGGGAGACCGCGTGAGTGTTGGCGCCAATGCTGTCATCACTAATTGCCAGGTCGGCAACGACACCCAGATCCACCCGAATTGTGTGATCGACAGCTCGCAGCTAGGTGCACGCTGCCAGATCGGGCCGTTCGCGCGCCTGCGGCCCGACGCGCGGCTGGCTGACCAGGTAAAAGTCGGCAACTTCGTAGAAATCAAGAAAAGCGACCTGGGATTTGGCAGCAAGGTCAATCACCTGACATACGTAGGCGACAGCTCGGTGGGCGAGCGCGCGAACCTGGGAGCAGGCACCATTACCTGTAACTACGATGGCGCCAATAAACACCGCACCTTGATTGGTGATGACGCGTTCATCGGCTCCGGCGTGCAGCTGGTGGCGCCCGTGCGTATCGGGGCCGGCGCTACCATTGGTGCAGGGTCAGTCATTACCCGGGATACGCCCGATGGGCAGCTCACGCTATCCAGGGCCCAGCAGAAGACCATTGATGGCTGGCGACGGCCCACCAGGACGACCTCGAAATGAGACGCAGTTACTGGCCTGCGAGTGTCTTTTTTAACAATAATCCTTAGCTTAATCTTTGCCGCCTGAGAATCTTCGCGAGAGGCGAAACGCATGTGTGGAATTGTAGGGGCCGTCGCCGAAAGGAACGTCGTACCGGTGCTGATGGAAGGCCTGCGGCGCCTGGAGTATCGAGGCTATGACTCGGCGGGCATTGCTGTCCTTAATGGCAGCGGTAGCTTGTCGCGCCGGCGCTCCGTCGGGAAGGTCAGAGAACTTCAGGATTCGCTCGACAAGGATCCCCTGCAGGGTTTTCGTGGCATCGCCCACACGCGCTGGGCCACCCATGGTGTGCCCAGTGAGCAGAATGCCCATCCACACTTTTCGGATGACAGCATTGCACTGGTGCACAACGGCATCATCGAGAATTACGAGGCATTGCGGGTCGATCTCAAAGAGAAGGGCTACACCTTTACATCTGATACCGACACGGAAGTAGTAGCGCATCGGATTCGTCATTACATGAAATCAGGTCAGGATCTGCTGGGCGCTGTGCGAGCGACGGTTGCCGAGATCGAGGGGGCCTACGCGCTGGTGGTGATGAGCAAAGACGACCCGGACCGGCTGGTGCTCGCCCGTCAGGGCTGCCCGGTGGTGATCGGGCTTGGTGTCGGAGAGAATTTCGTAGCGTCAGATGTAGCGGCGCTGCTGCCAGTCACGCGTCGATTCATCTTTCTGGAAGAAGGCGACGTCGCCACGGTCAGTCGCGATGCCGTCAAAGTGCTGGACGTGCACGGCCGCCCCGCGGAACGTGAAATAAAGGAAAGCAAGTTGTCGGCTGACGCTTCTGATCGCGGTGAATATCGTCATTACATGCTCAAGGAAATTTACGAGCAGCCCAAGGCTTTCGCCGATACGCTTTCCGAGCGTATTGCCAATGGCAAAGTCCTGGATGCTGCATTTGGCCCCGAGGCAGCGAAGATTTTTTCTGCGACGCGGTGCGTACATATTGTCGCCTGCGGCACCAGCTACCATGCGGGGATGATCGCGCGCTACTGGATAGAGAAATATGCCGGTATTCCGTGCACGGTAGAAATTGCCAGCGAGTATCGCTACCGGACGCTTGTGGTGCCCGAAGGCTCGCTGTTTGTGACGATCTCTCAATCTGGCGAAACAGCAGATACGCTGGCCGCGCTCCGGTCCGCCAAACAAATTGGTTATCTGTCTTCGCTCGCAATCTGTAACGCCCCCGAAAGTTCGCTGGTCCGCGAATCAGATCTGGTGCTGATGACGCGCGCCGGGCCGGAAATTGGTGTTGCTTCTACCAAGGCATTCACCACGCAGCTTGCGGCGTTCGGTTTGCTGTCGCTGGCGCTGGCCAATCACAACGGGCTGAAAGCCGAAAAGGCAGAGCGGTTGACTCGGCAGCTGCAGGCGCTGCCAGGTCTTATCGAGGATACACTGACCCTGGATGACAAGATCGCCCATCTGGCGGAGCAGTTTCCCGAGAAACATCACGCGCTGTTCCTCGGGCGCGGTAGTCAGTTTCCCGTCGCAATGGAAGGGGCGCTGAAGCTCAAAGAAATTTCCTACATTCACGCGGAAGCGTATGCGGCCGGTGAGCTGAAGCACGGGCCGCTGGCGCTGGTGGACGCTGATATGCCGGTGTTCGCGGTGGCCCCTAATAACAAGCTACTCGAAAAGCTGAAATCCAACCTGCAGGAAGTACATGCTCGCGGAGGGCGGCTTTACGTGTTTGCGGACCCAGGCTCCGGTCTCAAGGGCTCGGAAGGCGTCACAGTCATGAACTTGCCGGTCCACTGTGAAGAGTTCCAGGCGCCGGCCGTCTTCACAATACCGCTGCAACTGCTTGCATATCATGTAGCCGTGCTGCGCGGCACGGATGTAGATCAACCGCGTAACCTGGCAAAGTCGGTAACCGTCGAGTAGGGCAGGCACGAGATGTGCCCCGCTGGTCCTGATTAATTAACTCCGTCACTTTTTGACCAAAGACGTTCGGTTACCGCAACCTTGAGCCGTTCGGGCACCTGTCTATGGCCAGTACCCCCTGCTCAGGTTTCCTGGCTTTTCCCAACAGGCGTAACTGGCAACCAGGCTAGTGTGCTCCGAAGGCAGATATTCGGGTGTTGATGGCCAACTTTTGCTTTACGACGGCTAACGACCCGAAGCGGAAGTTGGACAGATTCTGAATGCTGCATTGCAGCTGCTCCCGCTACCGACCCAAAGCGGAAGTTAGACAGATTCTGAATGTTGCATTGCAGCTGCTTCCGCTACCGACCCGAAGCAGATATTTCGTGATTGCTCGTCTAGACTGAAAAATGAGTCTGCCACTGGCCCAAAACGGCCGCTGGTAAATTGCCTTAAGAAGACCAGCAATCGACAACGGGGTTGCACGCTCCGGGTAACACGTCGCAACCAGACAGGGTGGCGTAAATGGCGAGATGCGTTTATTGCAACGGAACCGGACGCGTTAGTGCGGGCGCTCAGCCTGGCTACAAGGTCAATGCAGTTTGGAGCATGGTCGATTGCCGCCATTGTGGTGGCTCGGGTGGCGACGCCCGGGCGGTAGGCGGCGCAGCGCCTCGCGCGAAAGCCCATCCGGTCGTCTGGGTGTTCTCTATTTTAGGCGGGATTTTCGGCGCCGGGTTGTCAGAGGTCGGCGTCAACGTGCTCGTTGGTGCCGTGGGTGGTTTTGTCGTCCTCGGTGCGGCCGCCGGCTTTCTCATGCGTTTCCGCATCGGCCGACGCATTCTAATCGGCATCGCAGTATTCTTTGCCGCGATGCTTGCATTAGGGGCGTACCTCTCGAAGTAGAGCGCTCGTTTGAGCAGGCATATGATTTCTCGCGATGCCTGCTTCTGGCCGGGAGCGGTAGTCCAGAAAAAGTTACCGCGGTAACGTCAGATGTCTGGAATTGGCCGGCAGCGCCTGTGGGCCCTAATCACCCGCGACCCGGGCATGGTGTCTGCTGCCGATTCAAAGCCCCCATTAGCCTGATGCTGATTCTGCGTCGCAGCGCACGTCTGCTGACGTCCGCAGCCTCGAACAGATACGAAAAAAGGGGTCAGGTTCGTTTTTTGGCTCTCCGGAATTCCGGACTCGATCAGAATAGAGAAACCATGGCAGTTGTCTTACCTTCGAGAAATAAATCTGACCCCATTTCCCATTACCTTCGAGAAATAAATCTGACCCCATTTCCCAAAAGGGCCAATAGAAATAGCGGCACCACGTGCGCTACGATCTGAGTGAGAAAATCTGTTCCACGCTAATCGCCAGCGCACGCGCCAGCCTGAGGGCAAGAATGGTTGACGGCACAAATACGCCATTCTCCACCGTGTTGATAGTCTTGCGACTCACGCCTACGCGCTCTGCCAGCTCCGCCTGGGTCAAAGCTGCTTCTGCGCGCAGTACTTTCAGTTGATTGACGAGTTCGGGATGATCAGGCATTGAAGCGATCCAGCAAGGCAAAGGCGTACATGGGCGCGACCACGCCGAGCACCATGATGAGATGCGCCGCCTCTGTCCCGGATACTGGCCAGTAAAGACTCACCGCGAACATCAACACCGCGGCAGCAAGCGTTACAAGATAGCCGATCAAAAAAGCTGTGGAGCGGTTGGCTTTTACGAGCTCGTCTTCGAGCACGTAGCGCATCTGCTTGCTTGCACTCCACAGAAAACCCTTGCCGCTTGCCAACAGCGCTACCAGGGCAATTGCCCAGACCGCAAAGCCCGCCACGGCTACGCTTGACGCGGTACTTCCGCCCGCGCCCGCCAGCCGCTCGAAGAAGTCCATACCCGGCACCTGCCACACCAGAAAAGCCGAGGCCATGACCATCAGCAGGATGCGGCGCCGACGCGAGGCGAGTTCGGGATCTTGGTTCATGACTTATCTCGATGTGTCACCTTGAGGTTACATGCTAACTTAAAAGAAAAGTAACGTCAAGGTTACATTGTTGAATGCTGGCTAGGCTGATTCGTCAGTTTCAAGACTGCCAGCTCAAGTTGACGCCCGGGGTCGCAAACACGGTAGCGAGCCCGCCGCCTTCTGTTCTCAAGTTGGTGGTCTGGCCCTGGTAGAGGCGGGCGGATATCTGTTGAACTTCGCCCTTGTAGCTTACGCAGCGAATATCGAGCTTCAGGGACTGCTTTTTCCCATCGATGATGAGTTGTCGCTCGCTGGGCGGAGCCACGACCTGGGCGATGTAATCCCCGTGGACAATGTCGTTCCACACCCGTTTTGTGAGCTTGGCACCGCGATACACGCCTCGGCTGCCATGCCCGGTAGTGGGTTTAAAAAAGTACCGTTTACGATCGGACCAAAGCTGCGCGGCGTTGTCACTGGTAACCGGAACTGCTGCCGGCAGCGACTTACCCAGCGCAGCGATGACGTCCTCCTCAACACCAAAGTTCCGGAGTCGGCTGGGGTCTGACAGCAGCGGAAGATTGCGTTTATCTGCATAGAGCGCGTAGTGGTATGGGGACGGCGTCAGCACGGCCAGCCCCTTTTGGTAAGCCTCCCGCAGGCAGTTCGATTCAGCCTTGTCCAGATAAAAGTCGGTGAGCCGGTTGTAGACGAGGTCGATTTTTTGCCCACCCGAATACAATGCATTGTTACTGATGCTGAGATCCCCGGGATCCGCGATTATCGCGTCGATCCCGTGTCTCTCAAAGAGTGACTTAAACAGTCGGAACTCAGGGTAGAGGAACTGAGAGGAAGGCTCATTGTCCACGATCGCGATTGTGCGCAGACTTCTGTCTCCCATCTGCGACGAGCATTCTTCCTGGAACATCGAGACTATTTTGCGCTCGGCGTCGGAGAAGCTGGTTTGTCCTGCAAAGAAGGTGCTCACTTCGTCGCAGCAAGCTTGCTGGGCCGACGCCAGGTACAGAGTAAGCAACACTCCGCCTGCATTGGTATTGATCTCTATCAGCCGGGGACCTTCCGCGCCAAGATGAAAATCATAGCCAAAAAAAACACCACTGGAACCAGTTTGCAGGGGCGTAGGGAGCGGGACGCCAGCTAAAACTGACTCGCGATAGGCATCGTTGTGGGCAATTGTTTCGACTGAATGAATAAGCCTTTTCATCTCCTGGAGATGTTCCTCCGCCAAGAATACCGGCGAGGCAGCGAAAAGATGTCTGTTTTCGTCCAGGAGCTGTTCCGGAAGGCCTGCGTCTCTGAGATGAGCTTCCAGGCTTTGCCGAAGCACGTCTTTGTTTACGCCAATACAGTAGCAATCCCTGTTCAAGGCGGCGGCCAGTTCATTTGCCATCGGGGTTCTCTGTAATAAAGAAAGAGCCGGGGGAGGTTATCCAGAGCACCAGACCACGAATGATCGCTTCATGTCACTGACAGCCATCTGGCATTCGGCAAATACTAACATTTGAGCGACCGCGAAGCGGCGCCTGGCATTCAATCGAAGGCCAGGAGAAATGCTTGTGTGGAAGAATTCCGTTTCAGGTTTGAGCTAACGTTGTTCACTACGTCGGATCGATGAAGCAAATATTCACGGCAATCCGAATGGGCTTAAAACGTACGCCCGAAGCTGGCCTGGCTGCGGTGCAGCAAGTGATAGTGCGCCCGCTTTCACCTGGTTCAGGGCTGGTAAGCAACAGCAGCGGACGATGAATTAGACTTTATCTAAATTGCTCCTGGCAACACCCGCTCAGTATCTGGTTACCTATACTTACTCGCATGTCCTGAGTAATCGTGAGGTGTAGGCCATGTTTCAGCGCGCTCTCGTTTTGTTGGTGGCGGGTCTCGTTTTACCGGTTTCAGTATCCGCGAACAAGATCACCAAGCTTGATATTTGGGCGCTCGAAGGCTACGAGGAAGCGCCAACCGTGCATGTTTATTCTACGAACGGTGAAAAATGGGATGCCATAGATAAGTCCAAGGCCGTGAAGTTCAAGGTGCGGTTAAATGCCGAGTGTCGTTTTGAAGGCCGGGGTAACAAAGCGTATGAAGGCGACATGCTTGTATCTGGCTTCGAAATCATCGGCGACACTGACCCCGCGCATTTTCTGATCCCACATGCAAATACCGCAGAGGGCACATTCCGGTATGGGGATGGTGCGGGACAACCGGTCAACGCGGTGGCAATCTGCAATACCGAACTGACAAAGCGACTGTCCGCTGATGCGGATCTGACCAGGTATCACATCATCGGGAAAGGATTCACGATCAATTATCCCGGGGCCTACAGCGTCAAGTACCGGATGTTTTGTCACGCCACCGGTATCGGCCGGTCAGATCTTGGCTCCGACTCAACACTGGTCAATGCGCGGATCAAATGCGAGGCTTCAGATCTCGCCGCGCAAAAGATACCCAAGCCGAAGCCCAAGCCCAAGCGGGCGAAACTTGCGGCGCTGGTCAAAAGTGCGAGCTTCGTAGCAGAGCCCGCAACACACAGGGGCAAGTGCCCGGTTGGCATCCGCTTCAAAGGCAGCATTACGTCTGGGCGCCCTGGCACCGTCAAGTACAGGTATGTCAGTCATGACGGGCGAGAATCACCGGTCTTTACGCTCAAGTTCACCAGAGCAGAGTCGCTGGCGACCCGGGACTGGTCGCGCACCTTGTCTGAGCCTGAAGCGAAAGCGCCGACAGCACTTGCAGCCCCGGGCGCAGGCGGCTCACGCAAGGATTGGGACCATGATGGCTGGTATCGGTTAATTATCGTTGAACCAGAGATGCCGGGAAAAATCGATGCGAAGTACCAGGTTGCCTGCATGGACCCGACGCCGTCGCGGGTGCTCAAGGCGAATTGACCGGCGCCTGCCGGAAACCCGGCCCTGTTCCAAATCCGGCGCGGCCACGCACGCTGGTCTGAGGGGCGCTTGGCGGGGCATAAATCCGCTCAGCCGTTGCCGCCCCATTTCTCGCGGAATGCATTGAGGGCTTCGCTGTTAACACTCGCATGACGGTTGGACAGCATCAGTGATGATGGCGAGCAAACTCTGGCGCGGATCAGACCAAGGTCTTCCGCAGCATGGAAGAGACTGGGATACCAGCGTTCCCAGTTAGGGAGCAGTTTTTCCACTTCACTTTTCAACGACGTCATCGGGCATCCACAATCAGTTCGGGCCGGAGTGCTGTTGTACAACGGGCTTAGGCATAGCCACTATTTAGCACAGTCTGCGGATTGAGCCAATGCTGCAGGTCACAGGATGACCTGGGGCGAAAAATATGCCGATTTCTGACCGTTTCTGCCGAGTGGAGGCTGCCTCACACAGAGCCCGGCGATTTACCTGACGATCGCGGGCCATACTGCCCAGACCAGGTAAGCACCGAACACCAGACCGAGCGTAATCCAGGCGCGCTGAAAGTTGACAGGCCTGCGGGCCCACCACTCAATCATCCGCATTATTCTTGGTTTGCCAACGAGCAGAATCGCAACTGCTGCGATGAGCGCAATAGTTGCAATGATTCGAAATACGCCGGGGTGGCGTGAGAGCGGGGCCGCAAGCCACAGCATCACTGCCATGACGACGCGAACACCTACCGCGATCAACATGAATGGCCCGTCCGCGGCGCGCCGAACGAGGTTGAACAGGGCAAGCGGCTTTACCATCCCAAAGGTGCTGAGCCCGATCATCATCAGACCGAAGAGTGCAACCAGGTAGACCATAATGCTATCCCCGACGCTTACACCGCAGAGTGAGAATAGTCTTCGCGGTTACATTGTCAAAACCAGGTGCGCGGCTTATGCCACCTCTCGCGTGAGGTGAAACCAGGCGAACTTTTGCTGCGTGCCGCCCGGCGTAAGGTGCTGCTCTGTGCGTTGGTCTGCGAGCCGAAAGTCTGAGCCTAGCACACCGAGGAGCTTGTCTGAGTCATACTGCACGATATCGAGGCCGCTGCAGCGTTCCGGCCCGCCTTTGGCGAACGTAGCAACAATGAGATGCCCGCCGGGCACCAGGCCCTGCCGCAGCGCCGCTGCATATTTCTCACGATCATCTTCCTCGGTGAGAAAATGAAAGACAGCACGGTCATGCCACAATGCGAATGGCTGCGGTGGGCTGAATTGCGTAACGTCGGCTTCGATCCAATTGATAGCCGCCGCCTTTCGTAACATCCGGTTTCTGGCGCAGGCCAGCGCCGCACCGGAAATATCCAGAACCGTGATGTGTTTGAATCCCTCATCCAGCAGACTATCAGCAAGAACGGAAGCGCCGCCGCCCACATCGATAATTGGCGCCTCATCAACGATGCCAGAGGCGCGAATCAAATCCAGAGAAACGGTTGGCTCAGCCTGGTACCAACTGACCTCCTTCGGTGATTTGCTGCCGTATACTTTTTCCCAATGTGCTTTGCTGGTCATCGAGAACCTGCACTCGTATAGCGAATGCCGAATTGGCAGCTGCCCGTGCTTTCACCCGTGCACGAGTCTTGGCGGGGGGCAATTGGATCGGCGACCTTTGCAGCATTAACGAACCTGCGTCGCCGGGTCATCTCGCAAGACGCACCCGGCTCATTTGCTTCCTGGTCGTTGTTCATCAGCAATCCCATCAGTCGGATTCGGTTTATGGGGCACCAGTTGGCGGGCCAGGTAGCAGGCCTCCCGCCGCTATTATTCTAGCGGGAATTCTCTCTCGATAAGGTCGGCGACCTGAGCCGCCCACAGTTTGTAGACGGGAGGCCCGGGATGGAAGCCATCGCTTGCCATCATGTCCTTGTCGCCATCCATATCCAGCGGTACGAAAAGGCAATCCGCCTCCCGCGCGACTTCGGCACTCAGTGCACGGTCCATTTGCCGGGCCCTGCGGCCCAGGTGCCAGCGCAGGGGCTGGGGCAGCGCAGGAAAACGGTGCACCGGCGGAAGGCCGGACACCACGATCAGCCTGACGCTGAAACGACTCCGCAGGAGCGCCCTGAGTTCAGCCTGCCCGGACAACCAGCTGCGAATGGTCATCCCACGGGTCAGATCATTGACCCCGAGTGACGTGACCACGACATCAAATTGACTTGCTGGCACGGTTTCAAGGTGTCGGCGCGTGGACAAGGTGGTGGCGCCGGTTTTTGCCATGAGGCACCACTCAAGTTCCCGCGCAGGGCGCAGCCGTTCACGCAGCTGACCGAGTAGCGCCTCGTCCTGGTCCCGTGCACCGACACCCGCAGCGGCCGAGTCACCGGTGACCAGCAGGCGTAGCAGCTTGCCGCTGCCCTCGCTCCCGACCCGATCACCAGCAGGCTCCGGTAGCAATGGTGTCCGCGAGCGTGTCAGAAGGCCCTGAGCAATCAAGATCGGTGACAGAACGGCCGTTGTAGCCCAGTAGAACAAGCCTACGCTACCCTTTGCTCTTCATCTGCCCGGCGGCCGGCGCCCCGAACTCCGCTGCGAACTGGGCAAAAACCTTCTCAATTGCTGGCTGTTTTACGATCTCCTCCAGATTCACCAGCAGGATAGTGAGCAGGTAATTGTTGCCATAGCCGTACTTCACGTTGAGCTTGCGCAGCGCCGCATAGGCCTTGTCGGACATCGCCACATTGAATCGCTTCGGGAGTGGCAATCGCTTTGCTGTCATTGCAACGACCTCGAAAGTTTACGGGAGTGGTTGAGGTGCTGCCGCTTCAGCCTGGCTCAGGTCTTTACGATACAGGTTCGAAGCCCGCTGTTCGTGCTCGAACAGAAAGGTTCGTACAAACTCAAAGCCAAGCTTCTCCAACAGCCGAATCGAGCGCTGGTTTTCAGGGGACGTAATCGCCAGCACCCCCGACCGCCCGAGCGAGCTGGCCGCATACGACAAAGCTGCCTGACAGCTCTCTAACGCATAACCCTGCTTTCGATATGCTGGAAGAAAGGCGAAGCCCAGGTCTGCTGCCTCCAGCTGCTCGCGTTGCAAAAACCCGCACAGCCCGATTGGTAGCCCTGAATCTCTGAGCATCACCGCCCACAGCCCGAACCGATGTTTCCGGTAGCTCCTGACTGGTCCATCTTCGATATAACGGCGTGCCTCGGTCAGGTTGCTGACGTTGCGGTCCCCGATAAAGCGCAGCCAATCCGGATCGTTAACCAGCTCCAGTATGAACCCGGCATCCTCCGGCGAAAGCTCGCGGAGTACGATCCTGCCGTTATCGGAAACGAGAAGCATTAATCAGATCATGCGCAACGGTAATGCATTCAGAGTCTCCATCTACTCGGAAGTTCGTCCGGCATCCGGGCAGCCGCGAATCAGAAATTTATGGCGAAGGAATACCTGCTTACCAACATGAGCGATAAATGTCATGTCGTGATCAACTCCATTCTCCCGGATGGTGAAGAAAAATCGCCGGGTCCCATACTGGTTCTTACGTAAAGTATGCTCACGGGAGGACCGTCGGGGCGGCTTGTCCGGGTCCGAATCACGCCAGATTGCAGTGGTCTCAAAGCTGAACGTCTGCTTTCCGGGCGCGCTCACGATGACCCCAAGTCCGTAACGGTTCCCTGGCTCGCATGCCACGAGCGTTTCGTCTGGGATATCCACCTTCTTTTTCAGATTGTGTTGTACAGCCTTATGGAATTCCCGTGCTGTGTTCAGGGCCGGTCCTGCATAGACCTTAACAAACAGTGGACCCGCCTCCTCGGCGCTGATGCGAGTCGCAAAAACGAAGACCAGCGTGGCCAGCAAACCCAGACCGAGCAGGAACCGATAGTCGTACATCGATTTCGTCGTCATTCCAACACTCCTGAAACTAAAACCTCTCCTGACCCTCTCGTCCAAGGTTGTTTATTTTGGTTTTTCGAAGCAGTTTCAATAGCAAATTCCTGCCCGCTCTCAGAATCGGATACAAGATGCCTGATATAGAGCGGGAACGAAAGGTCCAGTAAGTCAGCTTGTTAAAGAGGCCGGAGCGGGTGCTGAGCAGCGAGAGCATGTGTATGGCGTCAGATCCGTAGTAGAGCTGGTCGCCCATTTTAAGGACCATGCCCTGGTCGATATCGAATCCGGCGGCCGTGATTTCATCGATGACAGGGCCACCCTGTCTCGCATCAACCAAAACGAGCGTTCCGACAGAATCCCTGATACGCGCCAGGCCGCAATAGAAATCACAGGCCGGACATTGCTTGTCGTAAACAAGCAATATCTCAGGACTATTCATGGGTGGGGACACTTGTCCGCAGGGGCGCGGCCAGATCATGAGCGGCGGTGGATGACAAGCGAAGATAGCGAATCACGACTGTGCCGGCAATGAGGTCATGTACAGCCCGTCGCCTTTTATTGAACAAAAAGGTCACAATTTCCATAAGACCCCAGAGAAAGCTCAGCATCGATACGATCCCAAGCATAGCGGGCGGCTGCAGCGCCACTTTCTTGCCGGAGGTGACGATGATATCCGAGTGAGGGAGCATGAATACGGCAGCAGCCAGCAGCATGAGGGGCACCAGGTCACGCAGCAGGGCACGCAAAAAACTGATTGGGCCTTCATCTGCATTGCGCACGACTTTCACACCGGTAATCATCTTGCCAAGCGTTTGGCCAAAGGTCGCATGCATCAGGATGAAGTAACAAAGCATGAGCAACTGGGAGCCGAGATTGATAAACGTCGTCATTACGACGTCACCCTGCGCCTGCTTGAGTAATGGCAAGGTGCACACACCGAGTACGAGCAGGCCAATCAAAGTGTCAAAGAGCAGGGCCCAGAAGCGGCGCCAGCCCGTATGGTATTTGTTGTCTTCGTTTACAACCTCGGGGGCGATTGAATCGAAGCCGCCTCGCGCAGCCACCAGATCTGCCAGTCGTTGCTGGTGTTCCGGGTACTTGGCGTGATCAAGCAAGAAGTACGCTTCCTCAAGATCCGCCTTCGGCACATCATGGCGCTTGGTAATCTCAGCTTCGAGCGCGTTAAGTACTTCAGGATACAGGTCGCCACGAACACCATTAAGCGCTTCATAGAGTTGCCGAAACGAATAGTGAGAATAGTCAGGGGCGGTCATCGGGATATTATCCCCGATCCCGGGCAGGAAGGCACCTTGCGGCCGTGCCCCGCATGATTACACTGAATAAGAAGGGACAGTCTTGTGGTGAATCGGGTAGCTATACATAGCAAGGCCGGTCCTTCTCCAAAACCTTTGACGGTGCGCCGTTCCCCCCGGCAGACAATCTGCAGGTGCCTGTTGGTCCGTACGCCCTGAAGCTGACGCCTTTGCTTTGTATTACCAGCAGACGCCGGGCGCAGCACGTCGCCAGGTGTCGGTAAACAGCTGATTGAGCATAAAACTCGCAACGTCGGATCTTGATATGCGTACAGTGGTGAGGAGGCTGCCAATCTTGGGCCCTTCGCGATATACGCGGCGACCCTCTCCGTCAGTCAGCGCGCCCGGCCTGACCAGCGTCCATTCGGCGTTGCTCTGCGAGATGATTCGTTCCTGACGCGTCTTGTCCCAGAAATAAAACGGAAGAATTACCGGAATCACAAAAAAGGTGTAGTACAAACCCATACGCCCCGCACTGCTCCCGATACCCAGGCTCGTTTCACACACAAAACGCTTGACGCCGTGAGTGTCCATCGCCGCCAGAACGTTGCCAGTGCCCCCTGAGAGAATACGGGTCGGCATGAAAAAACGCTTGTGTCCGAGTGCCGATATCACTGCGTCCTGACCGCGCATCGCGGCCTGTATCGACGGAGCGTCCAGAACGTCACCCTGTACTACAGAAAGATTGGGGTGATCGATCTGCAGTCGGGTTGGGTCCCGGGCGAGCGCCGTAACCTGTAGTCCTCGCTCCAGTGCCTGCGAGACAAGCTCGCGACCGGTTCCACCGGTTGCTCCAATTACGAGAATACTTTTCGGAGGGCTGAGCGACTCGCCAGTGGAGCTGTCGACTGCGCCCCGGTAGCCCGCTCTTCCCAGCGCAATTGAAAGGGCGAGCCCGTAAACCAGAAAGATAAGCAGCCAGGTCATTTTTGCCGCCTGTCTTCAAAGAATTCCACAACGCCGGTTTCCAAAGAATACTCGGCCGGGATAATCAATAGCCCCTCGTCAGTAATGAGCCTCTCCAGAATAGCCGAACCGTGGCGAAGATCGTCAGCTGCAGCGAAAGTGTTGGCCCGAATGGCTCGCTCCAACAGTTCGTTTTTACTGTACCGATGTCCGCCTTCAATCAGTGGTTCCACCGAGGGTCGGATTCGGTCCACGATTGACCGCAGGTTTGGTGAACGATGTTCTGTATCCTGCTGCAGCTGTTCTACGGTAGCCTCGACGGCACCACACTTCGTGTGCCCGAGTACAACCACAAGCCGGGTACCAAACACCTCCGCCGCAAATTCGACGCTGCCCACCTGCGACGGCGCCACGATGTTTCCGGCCACACGAATGACAAACAGATCCCCCAGGCCCTGATCAAATACGATCTCGCCCGGCACCCTTGAGTCGGAACATCCCAGGATGATGGCGAAGGGGTTCTGGCCGTCCACAAGCTCGTTGCGCCGCTTCTGCGTCGCGCGCGCGGCATGTCGCCGAACTTCGTCAACATATCTTTGATTGCCCGCCTTCAGGCGTTCCAGCGCATCATAACCAGAGGTCATCAGTTCAGCCCTTCGTTCTGAGTAACGTTTCTTGAAAAGATCAACCAGATAGTCTGGCTGTGCTCAATCAGTCCTGCGACGCCTTGCAAAGCAGGCTGTCCAGCTTGTCAGCAAAGGACTTTCGATCCCGCTGGTTCAGCGCCGGCGGGCCGCCTGTGGCCATACCGCTGGCTCGCATCGTATCCATAAAGTCCCGCATATTCAGCAGCGACCTGACATTTTCTGTCGAGTACAATTCACCGCGCGGATTCAGCGCCGAACCGCCTTTTTCGATTACTTCCGCGGCCAGCGGGATATCTCCCGTGACCACAAGGTCTCCTGCGCTCAGTCGCTTTACTATCTCGTTGTCCGCAACATCAAAGCCTGCGCCAACACGCAGCATGCTGATGTAGCGCGAGGGCGGCGTGCTGAGTGACTGATTGGCAACCAGCGTAAGCTCCGTCTTTGTGCGCTCGGCCGCCCTGAACAAAATGTCTTTGATCACAGCGGGGCAGGCATCAGCGTCGACCCAGATTTTCATCCCCCTAGTATACGACAGGGCGAATCATCAAAAGCGGTCGCCAGGCCCTGGATACTCCGGCAGGAAGGGCACGGCAGGCACATTCAGACGATCGCGCGGGCCAGGCCGTAAAATATGAAAACACCCAGCAGCAGGGCGCCAACAGCAAATAGCTTCAGGTTCTTAACCGCCAGCGGAATCGCCCACTGACCGAATCTGTGATGCCACTGCCATGGTATGAGCAGCAGACCAAATGTCGTTACAATGATGAGCCAACCGAAACCATGGAATACTTCCGCATAGTTCATCATTGGCGAAAACAATACCAGGGCGGTGCCAACCACCAGGCGCACAAACTGTTCCAGGTAATGCGCGCGGGCAGAACTGGCAAAAGCTTCCAGAAAACGCACCGACAAGGAAGGCAAAAAGAAACTGGCCATCGCCAATCCCACCAGGTACATGCCTGCGATTGAAACCACGATGCCTGCAAGTATGTTCAAAGTGCTCTCGCCTTCAGATTCGTGAACCTGTCTGCTCAAATCTGACAATGCCGTGTGGCGTTTCACCGCCAGGTTACAGCCGTCGCCGTTGGCAGCGGGCCACAATAGCGGCATCGTCGCCTTACAATGTCATAAACGCGCTACATAGGCCCATCGCGTACCTGTCTATCGGAACGAGAACGGGCCGCGACAGAGAGTACACTGCCAAAGTCACTACAGGTGGTTCCCAAAGACATTATTCCTGACCAGAAATCGACCACCTATCGTAATAGGGACGGCCGTTCCATTAAGAATGATGCCGGGTTCGCCCCCGCGCTCCGCATGAATATGCAAGTGCGGTTCGCTTGTATTGCCTGAATTACCAACCCTCCCGAGGGGAGTGCCGATGACTACTTGCTCATTGACCTGCACCCGCACGCTGCCTTGCATCAGGTGGGCCATAAGTACCTCATAGTCATCGCATTCGATAAGAATATGATTGCCGGCGAGATTCTCTGTATCTCGTTCCGGTGGAACCAGGTCAGGTTTATCATCAACCATGACAGTGATTTTTCCATCACACGGGCTGAACACAGGCTGCCCGTAGATGACGTAGGTCTCCAGGTTGCGAGGATCGCCGGACAGCACGGCACGCCCACCAAATGCGTTTACGCCGATGATGTCCAGAGCGTAGTCTTGCGGCCTGATTCTGAAATGAGCATTGGTAAACGGGCTGGCGCCGCCGTTCAATACGAGGTGGCGGCCCTGCAATGGGGAGGCGAGATCCACTGCCCCGTCAGGCTTGAAAAATCCGCGCAGCGAGAACCAGAGAAACCCGGACATCAGGATCATGAGGGACAGGGTGATTGTCCAAAACACCAGGGACTGAAAAATCCCTGCTTTAGTTTCGGGTTTTCGAATCCTCCGGTAGCCCACAAAGCCTGCAGCGATGAAAAGCATGACAATCATCGGTCGCATATACACGCTGGACAAATCCCAGCGCGCGCTGACCAGGAGATACGAGATCACCATCCCGAAGGCCACTACCGTCCCGAGCCATCGCAACCGGCCCGGTTGTCGTGTAAACGCAATGACACCGACCAGCAGTAAGGGCACAAGAATCTGTACGGTAACTGCCAAAGCCATTAACGTGCCTGTGCCCTCTTGTGTTGATACATCCTTGAGTCAGCTTTTTCGAGGAGCCGCTCTATCGATTCATTATCGTCCGGTATGTAGTCGACCTGGCCAATGCTGTATCTGATGTCATAGCCGCGCTTTGCTTCTTTATTGTATGTGTCCATGGCCTTTTCGAATCGTGCAATGACGACGTCAATCTTAGTTCTGTCTGTGTCGGTGAGTAATGCAACAAACTCATCGCCACCGGTTCTGGCAAAAACATCCGAATCACGAAAGACATTGCGCATCTGCTCGGCGAAGGCAACCAGGGCTTTGTCCCCCTCCGCGTGGCCGTAGCGATCATTAATCTCCTTGAATCCATCGAGGTCAAAAGCGAGCAAGGTCGCGGGCATGTTCTTCCTGTGGCATACGTTCAGTGTGTGCTGGGCGAGAGCGGTAAACCCGCGTCGGTTCGAGATGAGGGTAAGTTCATCCAGGGTGGCGAGCTGTACCGCGGCAATCTCCTGTTCTGCCATGGTCGCCAGATCTCTGAGTAAGCCAAGATCTTCCTCGGTGAATTTCCGCGGCTCGCGATCGATCAGGCAAAGCGTCCCCAGCTTGCTGCCGTTAAGAACTGTAAGAGGACAGCCCGCATAAAAACGAATATTCGGCGCGTTGACGACCAGCGGGTTGTCTGCAAACCTCTCATCTTTGAGCGCATCGGGAATCATGAGAATCTCGTCGCCCAGAATTGCGTGCCCACAAAAGGAAATATCCCGCGGTGTCTCGTCGGCCTCGAGGCCCTGCTTGGACTTGAACCACTGACGGTCGCTGTCCACGATGCTGACCAGTGATATCGGCACGCCAAACATCCGTCTGGCCAGCCGGGTCAACCGATCAAAGCGCTCTTCCGGCGCCGTATCAAGAAGATTCAGCGAGCGAAGCGTCTCAAGTCTTGTTCTCTCGTCTGCCGGGGTATCGGGTGCTTTCATGCTGGTCTGGCCTCAGGTGGGGAAGCAGATTTCCATGCCGGTCGCAACAGGCGCCGGAAATATCATCAGGTAAAAGTATGTGTGCAGCGAGTTTCGTGTCTACCCGATTTCCTAACAATAACATAGCCCGGTAGAGTAGTTGACCAGACAAGGCGCCCTGGTTTTGTTGCACCGATACTCAGCTTGTCAGCGGTGGCCCGCAGATTGCAGAACGGATTTGACGTCCTGTTTAAACGAGCCGGCATGGCAACTATGCGGCCCCGAGTTGGACCAGGTCCCAGAGATTGCCATACAGGTCCTCAAACACCGCTACTGTGCCATAGCTTTCTTTGCTTGGTTGGCGAACAAAGACGATGCCACGCCCGGTGTATGCGTTGTAATCTCGCCAGAAATCATCGGTATAGAGAAACAGGAATACCCGGCCACCTGTTTGATTGCCGATCCGGGAGGACTGTTCATCCCCCACCGCGCGCGCCAGCAACAGACGAGATTCACGCGCCCCCGGTGGCGCAACCACAACCCAGCGCTTTTTCTGCTCTGGTACCGGAGTATCTTCGAGTAGTTCGAAACCGAGCATCTCGGTATAAAAGGCAATAGCCTCGTCGTAGTCGCGAACTACCAGTGCCGTCAAACCCAGGGATTGTTTCATATCAGACATCCAATGGTGTGTTTGACAGCACGCATCAGCAGACGAGGCAACGAAAAACCAATAAATAATCGTAGTTTGATGTCAAAACACTGCGAGTTGACAACATTCAATCTCCTGAGTACAGATCAGTAGACAAATACTTCATAATCTCAACGAATGCTCCGATACGGCCGTCATTTAACGGCCTTGTCGGACATTCTCGCAAGAACGATTCGATATCCGATATCAAGCTCTTCTTTGTCCAGCAGGTCAACGTTTCGTCTTAACCATTCGCCCGTTCGCAGATCTCGCTGTAACTGAGCCAGGCCGGTCTCAGTGTCGGAAATCTTCGCGAACGTAGACATGCGCTCGAGAATCCCACGGTCGAGATAGGCGTCGGGTCGGCGCCAGTATGCACCCGTGAACCCGTCAGTGCAGGTCGCCGGTATCGGCAGCGTTACGACCTGAATCTCGCCGAAGGCGCGTGCAAACTCGGCCAATGGTGGAAAAATGTCTTTGTCAATTTGATAGATTTCAGGGAAGTAGTCGCGAGTGAGCCAGAAGCCCTCGGCGTTCGGGTCCCATGTGACTACGACGAGTTGGTCTCGTGTGACGCGCAGGATTTCCCTGAAGGCAGCTTGTCGATTAGTCCAGTGGTGCATCGACAGGACTGACATGCAGTGTGAGAAAGAACTGTCCGCGAACGGCAGCGATTCGGCAAAGGCCCTGACCACCCTATGCGCAGAGCGCGGCCGTTGCCTTATCATGGTCTCGGATGGTTCAACTGCAACCAGGTTCGCCTGCGGTGGCTCATACGACCCGGCCCCAGCGCCTAGATTCAGGATTGATTGGGCACCGGCAAGAAAACCGTGAATTTGACTCGCAATACGCGGGTCTGATTGGCGGCCGGATGAGTAGCCTTGCCCAATGCTGTCGTAGAGAGTCTCGGTGCTCACGGTTTCCTCATTAAGGCTCGACGGTCGTGTTCGGCGACCGTCGGCGGCAGACCCACGTTGCAAGGCCGCCTAAAAACCATCACACCGCCTGTTTCGGATAGCGGCTGGCGAGCCAGCCGCCGATAGTACCCGCCACAACTCTGCCGAGATTCGAGAAAACGAATATCAATTCAAATCCTGAGCTCATCAGCAAAAGAATTGCGATATCAACCGCTGCTACAGCAACACCAAGCGCGAATCCGTTCAGAATCTGCGACTTGTCCAGGTCTCTGGCGATCCACCAGCCACCCAGCAGGGTAAAAGAAAATCCCGCTATTGGGCCAATCCAATAGCCGATCCGTTCAGCGAAGGCTTGTGCATCTGCCGGGCCGGGTGGTCCGAAAACGGCGACGATCAACACAAGAGTCAGCACCGCAAGGAACTCGGCGAGCAATGCGATCAAAATGATTCGCCCTAAACGGATATTCATTCCCGTCTCCTTCTTGACCGCTGTGGGCGAAAATGCTCGTTCAGGCCACAGTCATCGAAACGTAACAAATAGCAGCTATGAAACCAAATATCACCCATGGCGGATACGCGGCTTTGATTGCTATGAGTGCGATTGCTACGGTGCTGCCGAAGTTTGTCCCAGTAGTCAGAAGCGTGTCTCCGCGACATGTCGCACTGAAGTCATGCTTTAGTGGCCTGTCTCTATAAAAGCAAGGCTCTACTTGTGATAAATGTGGGTCTTTCGCTGACTATCAGAAACTGCGCGTAGCCGGATTCCGGTAAGCCACCTTTTCAACCGACAGGGCATAGCTTCGAACGCGTAAATGCGCCACTCGCCCGCTATTTCCGGAAAGACTGGATCTAGACGCGAACGCTGACCAAATACTGGCCGCCGGACTGTTCAATCTGGTAACGAACCGCTAAATCTGGTTCCAGGCGAGACAGGCGATCGATCAACCAAGCGGCGGCGGCCTCGGCGTCTTCATTGCTTGGGCAGCGAGCCATTGCCTGGCGGCCACCCTTGCGCACCAATCGCTCGGCCGTTGAGATGATCGGCGCTGTGTCGACCACGATCAAATGTTCTGGCCAGGTAATGACTGGATCGCTTGCTCCCTTGCCCGTGTTGCAGCCCACATGAGCCAATCGCTCTGGTGGTATCCCGACCTTGTCCTTCTTCAGCTTCCTCGCGCGAGCCTTGGTAATCCGGGTATCCACACTCGGACCACGAGCATCGCTTGATGGCATTTCGCGATCGACCGGTTCGTCACACAACCAGCATCGCCATTGATCACGCTCGCCGACATCGTTCAGGTGACTCATCTTCTGTCCTCATTCATTTGTGCGGCAGGCTTTTTGTAGAGGCGGGTCAGCAAGAAGCACGCCAAACCCAAACCACTTGACGGTAGTGATATGCCAGACTAATAAAGTTTGCGAGCAACGCAGCGACTATCAGCACGAGTGTTGGCTATCCTTTAGAAGGAATCTCAACAACAATTGTTGCTCCTTCTTCTCATAACTATCGCTGGTCCAAGAGTTGCTGATAGCCACAGGCCTATTGTTCAGAAAGGAAGTCTTGCTCGCGCAGAAACGCCTTGGCGGCGGCGAAGGAAGCTGCGCGCACCACCGGATCCGGGTTTGGCCACCCGTCATCGGGTTCGCTGGAGGGAGTGAACAAATGGCCGACATCGTCGTACACGATCAGCTGGCTCGAGTTTCCCGCTGCAAGCATGGCCGCATGGAATTGCTGAGTACCGGCAAGTGGTGTGACCGTGTCGGTTCGTCCCTGCAGCAGCAGCGTGGGCGGCATGGATGATCGTACATGCAAATCCGGCGAGATGTCCGCGGCCCTGGCTCGGCCGTCGAGAATCTTCTCAACCCACGCAGACTCGCTGATGGCTACGGCAGGTGAAGACAAAATGATGGCGTCAGGCACGCAGCTTGTCTTATCGCCTCCTTCGGGAATCTGAAAAATTGCTGTTGAAACCAGAAGATGAGCCCCGGCAGACCAACCATAGGCGGCGATCCGGTCAGGCGCGATTCCAAGATCCTTCGCATTTGCACGGACCCAGCGTATGGCGGCGCAGGCGTCGGCCATCGCATCAAGCGGCGTTGAATCGGTGCCCTCGCCAGACAAGCGGTATTGGATGGATACGGCGACCAAACCCATGCTGACAAATTCCTGTGCGACGCCGAGGCCCCACTCCGGCTCGCCAATCGTCCAACCGCCGCCATGTGCGATGACAATTGCCGGGCGGCTCTCCAGCTCTGTGTGTCCAGCTGGTCGGGAAACCAGGGCTCTGAGAGGCTGTTCGTTTGCCACGGCGTATACAAATTCTTCGTAATCCGGAGCGCTCTCTGCGTTCGATGTTGGCAGAATCAAGACCGAGGACAGCGCGAACAGCCCAACCATGCAGCCAAGGAAACGGTGCAGGCTCGAGCGGTCCCGACCACAACAGAATCGCTGTTCGAAAAGCACTGGGGGAGGAATATTCAAGGCTAGCTGAGCTTCTCATCGAAGTGGAAACTGGAAACCGTCATGCCTTCCCTGAAGTAGAATTTATGCGCCTCGCGTCTTTGCGTGCCCGAGTCCAGGTGCATGTATTCACACCCATTCATGCGGGCTATTTCGCGTAAGTGGTCCAACATCGCCGCACCGTGACCACGGGAGCGCGCGTCGTCAGCAGTTACCAGGTCATAGACATATAGATTTTTACCCATGAACAGGCTGGTTGAGATCTGATATCCGGCGACGGTAACGACCTGGCCTGCGTCTTCCAGGCAGGCCAACTGGTAGCCCTCTGATATAAGCAGGCGTATGAGTTCAACAAATGACTCCCGGCGCAGATGAGTGCGCAGCTCAGCCATTACGGAGAAGCACGCTGCTATATCTCTGTCGGAACTCGCGTGCTTAAAGGTAGCCATGTATTTCGTTCCTGGCAATCCCGTCTTTGCAAGCGGTACGGTGCTGTGATGGCTCACTTTATCGTTTTCTTATCTGCCGCAGCAAATAATCCGGACGCGGCCGCCTGCATAGAAACCTTTTTGGTGCGCTGGTTCAGCCATTGAGTGCCCAGTTCCTGAAATTCGAAACGTCGGTGAAATATAGCTGACCCCTCGTTGGGCGGGACAATGTTGTATTCACAGGTAATGGTTGGAACGCTGTTGGAACGAGCAAAGTTGAAAAACTGCTCGTATAAACGCGAGCCCAGCCCCAGGCCGCGAAAGCGCTCGGCGATCACTACACGGTCCACATAGAGGAATATCGGGAAACGCGCCGAAAACCAGGCATAGTTTGCGTTGCCATATAAACAGCCCTCACGCATTGCAAGCAGGAAGCCAGCGATGCTGCTTTCAGCCTCCACAACAACATGATACGAAGACAGTTCGTGAAGGTGACGAAGGCGCTCAATGTCCAAAGGGCTGGTGTGCTGCACTGCACCCGTGTTGAGTCGGAGTATGTCGTCAAAGTCCGACTCGATCGCTCCGCGAATCAGGACGTCTGTCATCCCTGGTCCCTTGGCGAGGGTGGCCTGGGCGCCGCCCTTGTGCCCGTCGACTGAGTGCCCGGACCAGAGAGTGCCCTGGCAAGCTCACCGCCCACTATGAAAAGGCCGTGCATTGCGCATCAATAAAGGTCCATGCTGATAGCCCGGACCCCAGAACAACTTTCACTCTCCTGACAGCAGACACTTCGTACTTGTCAGCATGCTCAATTTCTTCGGGCGTGACAGCGAACACCATCCCGTCAACCATATCGGAAGATTGACCCGTATATGTGGCCATCGTGTGTATTGCCTTGCCGCTGATCGCAACCACAGACTCGTCGTGAATCGCGAGCTCCACCACCCTGAAGCCGCAAAGAGTGTCCTCAGCGCCAGTCAGATGGCGGCCAAACAATGCTTGCTGAACTGGCCGGAGCTGAAGCGTTCCGTAGGAGAAGAGATATTGGGTAGTGGCTTCGCTGCCTGTCATGGTTTGCCTGTTGTCCGTGGCGCGAGGTTTAGCCTTGGGCTCCTTGGGCGTCACGATTGAGCATCGTCAGGTTTACGCACCTGGGCTTCGAGAATGGGCAGACGCCTGCCTTCTGGTACGGACGGGCGTTCGCCGATGCGCCGGAAACCGAGCTGACGATAAAAGCCCTCGGCATTGGGGTCCGAAATCACAGAGAGTGCAGGCCAGTTCAGCTCGGCAGCAAGAGCGAACGCCTGGTCAACGAGCATGCGACCGATGCCACGTCCGGCGGAGTCCGGTATAACCCAGCAATGTTCGATCGAGAGCGACTCCTGACCGATCGATAATGCACACCACCCGACAACTCGAGAGTCCTCACTGGCGGTGTACACGTAGTGTTCTTCTATGTATGTATTGTCCACGGTCAGATCTTCGGACCACAGCAATATCCATTCCTCCGGGTAATCCCAGCGCCGCTTTGCGGCAAACGCGATCTCGGTAAGCACACTGGCTTCCGAACTCAGGGCCCTGCGAATTTCAATGGTCACGGAAGCAGCTCTCAACTATCAGCAGACGTTCTGTTAGCGCAAGCGCCACCTAGATTTTGACAAAGTAGGGAATCGCCATCAGCAGCGCGCCGAAGGCCACAAGCAGCACCGTGTTAGAGATAAAATATGGAAACGCCATAAGCGCCAAACCGCAAACGAGCGGGACGATGGCCTTCTGCTTCTTTCCATAAACAAAGAATCCGAGACCGACGGCACCGAAAAGCACCCCCCAGAGAAGCCACGCTTCATTCAATTTGGATTCAACTCCTGCCTGTGTCCACGCTTTGCTCTTCCGGATTCGCAACCGCAACCACTGCTTACAGCGCTAAGCAGGTGACCTGTCGCTAAGGATAGACTGAGGTCAGGTATTAGCAAGGCTGAGCGACAACTTTCACGAAATTACACGCCGTATCAGAGACCGGGAATGGGCGGCTTTAATACCATAATAACCACAGCGACCACCGGCGTTAACCAGCTTATGAGCCCCCACAAGCTCCAGCGTCGATACAGGCCGCAATAATTTTCCCAATTCTCCGGCGACTCGGGCTGGCGTTCGGCAAAATCCTGAATCTGTTTCTGTAAAGGAGCAACAAAGAGTCCGAAAACAATCCCTGAAACAGAGAACAAAACAATTGCCCAGAACACCCACCCCGTACGCAGTACAGGGATGTTCCCGCTTATGGCAGACCCAAAGCCACCGGCTAAAAGCGCGAAGACGCCTGGAACCGTGAACCACCTGTCGCTTTGGATGATGCCACGAAAGGTAGATGACACTAACCGAAGGTCCCTCTGTCTGTGGGCAAAGGCGGCCCAGAACAGCCCTGTTGTGATGTTTCCAAGAAATAGTATTGCACCGATGATGTGCAGCAACTTCCAGTACGAATAGTCCACTAGCGCTCCGTTCGTGCCTGCTTCAAGAGCTCGATAGCTGGCTACTATTGCGGCGGCTCCGATACGTCATACTTATTCTTGCTATTCGCTTTGTCCTCTGGCGCTCAGTCCCCACAGAGCAAGGACACAGGCACCGATCATCGCGAATGCCAACGAGAAGAGCAGCAAATCGATGGTCATTTCCTGCGCAGGCGATCCCTTGTTGCCGAGACCGGCTATCGGCATGGAATACCCTGCGGCCCAGATAGCCGCCAAAAGTGTCGCCAGCCAGTTGGCAAAGGCGGCATAGACGGCCAACCAGAATGTCAGGATCAGCCAGGGCCGATTCAGGTGGATTCCCGGCCATATCAAACCCAGGATCACAAGAAACATCCCGTTCATAATGCCTTCCAGGTGGCTGGTCAGCCCCATGCGCGGGTTCTCAAGTGCTGGAACGGCAAATCCAGTCAGTAGCCCGATCAGAAACAAGAGTACTCCAAGCTGAATGAGCCTCGCGCCAAGCTTTGTCGTTGGGGTATTCATTCGCCTCTTGTTTGTACATTGTCTCTGTCGGCAAATTCAAATTGCGCGACATGTGTACTGAAATAACCTTGCCTGTAGCTGTGGAGGTTCACGACATCACCCTCTGCGTTCATTCAATACATCCACATTCAGTGCCAGTCATTCTCGCCAGGATCGGAGGTCGGGTCGAGAGTCAGTCGCTTAACCCCGCAGCTAATCGTCTCGTCCAATGCTGACCGTTGTAGCGCCAGGCGTTCCCGCCTGGCTCTCCGTTGCAGTTTGACACCGATGCTGATGAGTGTGAAGGCGACCAAGAGCACCAAGCCGATTCCGACTGGCGGTTGACGGTCCGTAGTAGTTGAAGTTTCGACAGGCGTGAGGGGCGGAGCCACCTATTTTCTGAAGTCGCTACCCAGGTACAGGTTTGCCAAAGCACTTTCCCCGTCAGAAATAACAAGATCATCCCGGCCATCCCCATCAATGTCGCCGGCGGCGATGCCCCAGGGCACCTGGATCCCGCCCAATGGCAATTTGCCCGCCGCAAAATCTTCCCCGTTTCTTGAAACTATGATTGCATCTTGATTCCAGCTGCTGACTACGACGTCGGATACGGAATCGCCATCGAAGTCGCCAATAGTAAGCTGCTTCGCACCGGCGGCGAGTTCGAACATCGAAGTCGGTGCGGCACTGATCTGTCCCTTCCCGTCGCCGGAAAAAATCGCAACGTTCTTGCCCGCTTCTTCAGATGCAACGACCAGATCGATTTTGCCATCACCATCGAAATCGCCCAGGCCGACAGCGAAGGGCCTCGGAAATGGCACAGTGTGGCTGTGGGTGAGCATGATCGCTGCTGGTGAACTTTCGTTCAGTATTATCGCTACGTGATCCGCATTCGGTGTGACGACATCGGGACGACCATCGCCATTGATGTCTCCTACAGCGAAACCAAGATAGGGCGCACCTTTAACATCGAAGGCAGTGCCAGGCGCAGCGAACTTCCCATCGGGCGATCCCGGGATGGCAACGATACTACGCCTGTCGCGACTGTCCACGATGAGATCAATCAGCTGGTCGTCATTGAGGTCGACCGCGTTGACCTCGTGCGGATGCGGACGCACATCAACTCCAACAAATGCCTCAAAGGTCCTGAATGTGCCGTCGCCGTCACCGCGGGCGAATGACAAGTAAGGCTTTTCGTGATTGGCGATGATAATGTCCGGATCTCCATCAGCATCAAAATCTGCAATAGCAATCGACGTGGGATTCTCGCCAGCAGAAAAGGTGCGGGCCTTTGCCCACAGGCCTTTGCCATCAGCAAGCAGGACCTGAAATTCGTTTCGATCTTCAAATGCCGCCACGATATCCGGGAGCTTGTCGTTGTTCACATCGGCAATAGCCAGAGCTTCCTGTCCATCAGCAAACTCCAGCTCAAGGTGGCTGGGCCACTCGCCCGATGCTTCGCTTATCGCAAGGCCGGCGATTACACTGAGAATAGCGTGGCGCAATCCAATTTGAAGTGTACGACTCTTCACAGACCTTAAGCCTCGCGACAATTTATCGAATCGGTGACCGAACCACCATTGTGTCTATGCACTTCACCATTCCCTCGGCAGCGGCAGTGTCAAGGCTGCGGTGGCATTTCCTCATACTGCGGCGCTGGACCACCAATATGGTCCCACGGTGCCTTCGACCCAACGAACAAATGCATCTCGATCTCGACGCCAGGATCGCCATCGACCGTGCCCAGGGTGACGCCGTGAACAGTGTCCTCAAAAAGTCCGCACAAGGACGTGCCACAGGTGGAGCAGAAGGCCACTGCCCAACCGGGCGTGGAACTGAAGCGAGTGATGTTGTCCTCTCCCGCTGTCCAGCGGAACTTCGCCGATTCGTCGACCTCTGCATAAGCAGACCCCGCACCACTGAATACTTTGCGGCATTTCGAGCAATGACATGCGCGGGCCTTGCACAGAACGCCCACTATCTCATAGCGCACTGCGTTGCAGAAACAACCCCCTGTGATCATGCTGCCCCCTTTTCTGCGATTTACTGCAAATTAAGCGCTTACCGTTGCGACAGTTTGCGCGGCAGTGCCGCCTCCCCGGCACCACACAATCCGGTAACCCGGATTCAAGCGGCGGCTATCAGGCGCGCTCAACCCGGCAGTTGTAACAACCCGGACCGGCATTGTGGACGTGCAGGTAACTCACCGACTCGTTCGAAAAGAGGCGCAAAATGGCGTCCCCGAGGTCTCTGCCATTCACGACTTCGGCGTCAACCATCATGGCCGCCTTGTCATATCCGCGAACAGAAAGTTGCCGGTGTCTGAACATGGTTGGGATTTCATTGATTTCCGGATTCACTGTTCTTGCATCTCTGCGGACGAATATGGGCCCGGATGCTGAATAAGGGGAGGATACGTCATGGTGGGCAAATGGCACCAGCAGCACGGTCTCACCAACTTCCGCATCAGAGAGGCTCACCCGGCATGGGGTGCCTGGCTTCTCATCGACAACGAGGCGGCGTGCGCCCACTGCCTGCAGTTGCTTATCGCTCTGACTGAACATTGGCGTGAACTGCTCAGACGGCAAAGCGATAAATCTAAACGACGTACTCAAAATTGTTTCTCTGCAAAATGCAATGACGTCGCAGACGTCAGCTGCCTGAAATTGACTCCGCAGCCGGCACTTGCCGCGCCGCTTTTCGAAACAGCCAGGCTGAAGTCAACCAAAGTGCGACAAGTATTCCGGTAATGATCAAGGTGACGTCCATCCCTGCCATCAGGGCAAACACAGCAACCAGCGCCTGAGCGAGCGCCATCGCAACCAACGCGCGTGCCATGCCGGTTGATTGGAAGCGCGCGATGCTGGCACCGATGATAGCAAGTGCAAGCACCCCGAAATAAATCAGATTAGCCGGGTTGCTCTCATTGCCGATGATGCCAACGGCAAGATTCACCCAGACGAGGACAAATGCTGTCGCGATTGCAACACCGACGCCGGCCCTGTATGCGGTATTGGCCGACATCCTCGACGCCAGCTCGTAGGCCCCGCAAGCGGCCACCAGCATCGCGCCAAAGACAAGAAAATCCGCCAGGTCCCAGGCCACCTCGTCGGTGAACTGCATTGCGACAACGGGCAGAAGCAGAATAACTGCTGCGGTGCTCCAGGCCGCTTTATTCCATTGGTGCATGGGCTGTCCGCCAGCGCTTTCAGTATGTTCTGTCATTGCTTTGTCTCCCACCAGTCTTATCGATTGTGCCGAGCGACCACTGCCAATATTTATCCAAAACAAATAGTTGCAGCGTACGGGCACCGCGGAATGCCCTCAGGCACACCTGGAGCCTATGTCTGGTATACACTTGTCTTTTTAACCATAGCAGTTCTATGTATACTACCTCTATGTATCTACCAAATCCAGCCCGAACTCGAGAGACTTGTCCGGCATGAATATCGGCAAAGACCTCGTCGCGGCATGTGCCACACCCCTTGTGCTGTCCATCCTCAGCGAGGGCGAGAGCTACGGGTACGCCATCATCAAACGCGTGGACGAGCTTTCAGGTGGTGAGCTCCAGTGGACGGATGGCATGCTCTATCCGGTGCTTCACCGACTCGACCGCAACGGCTACGTGGAAGCGACCTGGGGTAAGTCGGAAAGCGGAAGGCGCAGGAAGTATTACCGACTGACCGACCGAGGCTCAGACGAGCTGGCCAGTCAGCGGCGACAGTGGCAGGTGGTCAACTCCGCCCTCCGGGCAACCCCGTTTCATGAACTCCAATTTGCGCCACAGGCGATCTGACCACTCAATTCACGGAGGCGAAAAATGCTGGAAAAACGAGTCGCTGAGTGGCGTGCCTACGTGCTCGGACGGCCTGCCATCGACAGGCCCGACGTGGATGAACTCGAAGACCACCTTCGAACCCAGGTCGCCGATCTGCTGGAAGCAGGGCTCGACGAGGAAGAGGCCTTCCTCATCGCCGTCAAGCGCCTGGGAGCTCTCGATGCACTGTCAGGGGAGTACGCACGGGAGTACTCAGAGCGACTATGGAAGCGGCTGGTCGTCGCGCCGGAGACTGGCGAAAGCGCGGCGGAGTGGAAGAAGGAGGCCGTGGTGGCCGTGGGTCTGGCTGTTGCTGCAGGCGTGGCTATCAAAGTGCCGGAACTCTTCGGCATCATGCTTGACGACCCTGACCCGAGCCCATCTTTTTATTTCAGAAACCTGAGTCTTTTCGTGCTCCCTTTCCTCGCCTGGTTCTTCGCATGGAAGCGAGGGCTGGAGTCCGCCCAGCGGTTCTGGATTGCCGCCACTTTTGTGGTCGCGGCCGTCGCGGTAAACCTTCTTCCGTTTACCCCGATGGGTAGCTCGGAGATGCTCGCCGCTCTGCACCTGCCCATGGCACTGTGGTTGATTGTGGGCGTCGCCTATGCCGGCGGACTGTGGCGCGACCATCAACAGCGCATGAACTACATCCGCTTTTCCGGAGAGTGGTTTATTTATTATGCGCTCATCGCTGCTGGCGGTGGCGTCCTGATGGGGACCACCTTTTTCATATTCAGCGCCATCGGCGTTGACCCCGAATGGCTCGTCAATGAGTGGATACTACCCTGCGGTGTCATGGGCGCCGTTATCATTGCCGGCTGGCTCGTTGAGGCCAAGCAAAGCGTTATTGAGAACATGGCGCCGGTGCTTACGATGCTTTTCACGCCTCTTTTCACGCTGATGCTACTGGCGTTCCTGGGCACTATGCTGTTCACGGGAAGCGGCATCAACGTCGGCCGCGAGGTGCTTATCGGCTTCGACCTGCTCCTGATCGTGGTGGTGGGCCTGCTCCTTTATTCCATCTCGGCGCGGGACTCCCGGAAGGCGCCAGGCATGTTCGATCACCTGCAGCTCCTGCTAATAGTCTGCGCGCTGCTGGTGGACGCACTGGCACTGTGGGCGATCGTAGGCCGGATCTCCGAATTCGGATTCAGCCCCAACAGAGTCGCCGCACTGGGCGAGAACCTCATTCTGGTAGCAAACCTCGGGTGGTCGGCTGTGCTTTACGCGAGGTTCATACGCGGGCAGGGCGACTTCGCGCTGCTTGAGCGATGGCAGACGTCGTACCTGCCGGTTTACGCGGTGTGGGCGTGGTTAGTCGTGCTGATTTTTCCGCTGGTTTTCGGTTTTCAGTAGCTGCCGGGGAAACACCTTAACCCCGGAAAGCGTGATGCCAGCAGCCCGCTGCATGGCGATGCGATACTGAGTGTCAGGCTTCCGTCAGCATGGATGCGAGTTTTTCCACAGTGCGATAGTTTCGTGCAGTAGTAACAACACCAAGATACTTTTCCGCGTTTGCGGCCAGCTTGGAGCGGGCAATCCCGTCCGGGGCGTGAAGATAAAACACGCTGTCGATCAATTTGTAGTGTTCGCTCGCTGACTTTGCCGCATCGATGGCTTTGATATCTGGCCTGGAGGGGCGTTCCGCAAGGAAAAAGAAATGCAGCGTCTTGGGGTCCGACACAGCTGTGGTGAACGGATTCGATCGGATCGCTTTCAGCAGGTGTTTCTTTTCAAGTAGCAGAAGCTGCGGACGAAACCCATAGTTTTTCTCGATCAACCGGGCAATTTTGTTGGATAGCGATGAGGGCGTTCTGGCGCTTGCATCGAACACAACATTTCCGCTTTGGATATACGTTTGGACGTTCTTGAGATTCAGTGATTCAAGGTCAGTTTTAAGTCTTTTCATGGGCAGCATGTTGTTGCCGCCAACATTAATGCCGCGCAGCAGCGCTATCCATTTTGTCATTGCTATTCCTGTTCTATTTGGGTGGCACGCTGCGGTAAGGAGGCACCGCAAGCTGTCGCAGGTCGCCGTGAGTGACCGCCCAGGCTAAGAAACGCTGCCTGAGGCAAGGCTACAGCTCCCATAAACCATGTTGATTGCCGCCTATAGTATAGATTGCAAACGTCCCCAAACCGGGAATCTCGAGGGGCGGATGAATGATCTCACCGCCGGCATCCACCACGGCGGCGACAGCCTTCGTAATGTCCCGAACGAGCCAATAGGGTCGCACCACGGGTTCTTCGGCCTCGTGCATCGGCTCCCGGACTCCGACCAGCCCGCCCCCCTTAAGTGGGGCTGTCCGGGCATTACCCAGCATGGCCTCCGGTGCGCCGAACTGTACATCATTCGCTGCGGCGTAAGCGGCACACACCGCCTCCGCGCCCTTCGCGACAATCTCAAGGTAGTGGATTTGCATTACATACTTACTCCCGTTGTGATGCCGCCTCTCATAAGACTGATTTTTTCATTCAGTAGCAGAAAGTCGCGCGGCTGCATAGAAGCCTGCATGGTTAATAAACCTCGGCCTTGCCGCCTTTTCAATGTAGGCGTCGCGATAATCGTCGCCCGTTTCTGATTGATAATGCGCTCGGTGCTTGAGTGAAGCGGTCGCAAAGGATGGTTGGCCATTTGAAAATCCATAGACGTCATTCACCATCCCGGGCAGGCAGGTGATCGGCGAATTCGCAACTGTTTCCGACATCTTCGATATTGATTCTGAATTTCCCTTCCAGTCCGACCAACCCCTCCGTGCCAGAGTCCGGCACTGCGGTTACTGTGAGAGATGCAGCGCCACGATTCACGGAGCCGGCGTGTTGCAGAACAAAGCTTCCTCGCTTTCCGTCCAGTACGCGGGCTGCTTGCTCAATCGCCACATACCCGATAGACGTGTCAGTGCTCGTCATAGCGCTCGAGTAGCTTCGGCCACGAGCTGATGAATTCATCGCTTAGCTTTTTGAAAGCCTCCCGCTCGTTGTTTCGACGTGCCTCGTCCGCTGTATCCCGGGCGCCCCATGATGTCGAGAATGTTTCCGCCCTTTCCGTGACTTCATACGCTGAATATATATATCCGGTGCGGGTATCCAGCAAAAGAGCCGAGCATGTAGTGATCGCAGAAATCTTTCGCGTAGGCGAGAGGCCGAGTGTTATTACACTCAGAGGCTTTGACTTGTCGGAATCGAAGAATGACGTGTCAAAGGTGTACAAGAACAGCAGGTCGGCCTGAAGGCGCGACGCAGCTGCCCGAATCTCGTTGTCACTTTCCAGCTGCTCGGGCAGGAGCATTCGATTGATAGTTACCAGCCCTGTGAGCTGTGGAAGCTTCGTCACACGCTCAAGCTGTTTGTCCTCGTCGGCCTCTTTCGTGAGAACGACTGAATAACGACCCGTGCCGTAAATTCCACCGCGTTGCTGCAGGTAATAGTTGGTGTACGTTGGGGACTGGACCCTTACGACGGCGATGCTTCCCGGAAAAGGGTTCGTAGGCCTGGCAGCGAATCCGGCCTGGATATCCGGGGGCGCAAAAGCATCGAAATCAGCTTTCGCGCCGGGCGGTATGTAAGTTGCGCAACCAGAGATAAATAGCGCAACAGCCGTACAACAAAGCAGGCGTCGCATTTGGTTTCCTAAAGGGTTAATGATCGTCGACGTACGCTTCATTGGGTTCTCCTGCGGCCTAATGCCAAGGTTCATCTGAAATTGAGGCTGACTCGCATTTCGCTGCAGCCAAATGCGTGGCAGCGCAATGGTCCGATGCAACGCCTTGTTGGGCGTCAACTGCACCATGCTCAATCGCCTGATTCTGGGGATGCAACCTGCACCAGGATTTCATTTCGACGCAGGAACCAAGGCATAAACGGAGGGTTGTAACGTGCCCAAAGCGGTTCGCCTAGCGGCTTTAAGCCACTTCTTTCTATCCAATTCTGAAGTTTTGTTAAGTTGCGACGGTAACCCTTTTCGTTCCAAAAACCGGAATAACGTACCGCGGCAATGTGACGTGCCGGAACCTGGCGAATAGAGACACTCGGATCCTTCGGCTCAGGAGTTGTTTCCAGGGTGAATGACGCAGGCATCATGAAGCTGACAACCCACTTGCCATCCTGCTTTTGCTGGCTTACCGGTGATGTCATCTCGATCTTCTGACTCGATGCTTCTTGTCCGACAGGAGATGTCATCGCAACTTTTTGCTGCTGCTCATTGTTACCAGAAATGTATTTAAACAAACGACCAAATGCTTCATTACCCGCATCTTCAAAGTCGCCTTTCACCATGGTCTCGGCGAGAATGTGGGATTCGTATAGTCGCAGTTCGAATCCGTCTTCTTCACGGAGCACCGTATATTTCGCTTCCTCCGTGGCCACAGCATTCCCCACCAATAACGAGGCGCCTATTGTGACCCAAATGACTCTGGCTATCTGTAACATTCTGGCAATTTCCTATTCGGAGGCGGCGACCTGGGTCCAAAACGAATATCCTCGCCTTACCCGGCACATTTACCAGGCGCAACGCCTTGTTAGGAAGCCAGGCTCCACTTGGCTCCTCGGTCGTGATTCCTGTGCCTCTTGCAACAACCGCCCGCTCTCGGACCGCCGGCACTCTATTTCTCCCGGCAGGCACGCAGCTCTGTGGCCACGAGGCATTCATCTTCGAAACGAAGTTCTACAGTCTGCCAGGGTGGCTCCTGCCCGACGCCTGTATATCGCCCCTCCGCCGTCGGGACCAGGATTAATGACGGCCAGGATCCGCTCCAGTTTCCACGATAGGTGCCATCGCTGTTCCAGATGAGGTTCCAGTACTGATTCCAGTGCTCAAACTCTGCATACACGAACGTAGTCCAAGGTCCAAGGTCAGCAAAGCGCGAGCCCGGAACATTCTCAAAGGAACCGATCAGATGCAGGGATTGCAGGTCACCGAATTGGCTGCTGATTTGAGAGATACGGTCCAGGAAGGGGCGGGTGAGTTCGACTGGATCTTCATTCGCGCGGATCATGCCTGCAAGCGCGTCCTCCTGGCCCGCTTCCAACCTATCCATTGCATCTCTGGTGCGCCGGTTGAGTTCTGCAAACCGCGTTCGCTGCTCCTCAGCAGGATCCAACATGGCGTTCAGCACTGCCTGGCCGGAGAGCTTGGCGACAAGCCGCGTGTCGTCGGCCGTCAGTTCCAGCGCCCCCTCATCCAGATGGTAGTTTCCTGCCCGCTCGCTGGCGTCTTCCGGGCGGGCATCAGGGTCGGGCTCGACCAGAGGCGGTACAAGAAACTCAGCATCGAACGCGGCAGCGAGAAGCCGGTCGCGTTGCCCCAATGCAGAGATCATCGACGTAGAGATCATCGACGCGTTGCCCTGAATATAGAAGAACAAATCCTGGTCCGGCAGCCAGACAAGCTCGGCGGAGAAGATGAGGTTGCTGCCACCGTGGTTGATCATCCTACCCCATTGGGTATCGCGCACCACCCAGCCATAGCCGTACCGGGATTCACTGCTCTCCTCTTTGACGTAGCCCGTGGTCCAGCGTCGGGTTGCTTCGGCGCTCAACACCCCCTGACCCCGGACAGTATTCAGCCACCTGTTCATGTCGTTGACGGTAGTGTGAAGGCCGCCGTTGGCGCGCAGATTCCAATTCGGCCCGTCTTCGAGCCAGCCGCGCCCATGCACATATCCCCAGCGCTCGCCATTCCGGTAGCCCACCGCGACCCGATCTCGTTCCCACTCGGGCAACACGTATCCCGTATCGGCCAGCCCGGCAGGCAACAGTAGCTGCTGGCGCAGAAATGCCTCGTACGTCTCTCCCGACACCCGTTCCACGATGAGACCCAGCAGCGCGTACCCGACATTGGAATAGCCGTATCCCGTGCCCGGTTCGAACCCAAGAGGTTCTGCCATCGCGCGCTTTATGTAGGCCTGTGCCGCGATGGGCTCGTCGTCGGGACCGATCCCTCCGGACATACCGGAAGAGTGCGTCAGGAGCTGGTGAAGGGTAATGCCTCGCTTGTCTTCCGGAACCTCGTCGAAGAACAGCTCGATCGAATCGTCGACAGAGAGATCGCCACGAGACTCGAGCAAGAGGATAGCTGCAGCCGTCATCTGCTTGGTGATCGACCCATGTGACTGGACGGTCGTGGGCCTATAGGGACGACGCGTCTCACGGTCTGCGAACCCGTACCCTTTGCGCAGCACCACATCACCCTCGTGGTCGACGATGATTGCCCCGGAAAAGCCGAGCGATTCCATAGCCGAGAGATAGCGATCGACCCTCTCGGCGATTTCGGACTCGTGAATCACTGCTTCACTGGCCGGATCTGGTGCGCCCTCGTCGGACCGAGAACCGGTGCTACCGCAACCGATAAGAACAGCGGCCAATACAACAACTATAAAATAAACTCGGTTCATATGGCTTTCTGTTCCTTCAAGAGTTGCTCTTTCAGGAAAGCAATATTTGGAAGCCACTTACTTCCTGTGCCCTGCACGGCTTCCTAACGTCGGGGAGGAGCCGCGCACAAAAGTGGCGCGGCCTTTCCGCATGCAAAGGACGTGACGCTCTTTGACTGTCGGCTCCACCTCTTTGTTAGGTGGCACCGCGTCCTATCAGAGAGTTGCCGCGTAGATGAGCGTATACACTACCATCGTGATAACTGAAAACGAACTCACGGTCCAAAGTGTGGCTCGTACATCATGCAGCTGCGCTGTGGCATAGGCTATGAAGTGCGCCGCGCGTGATGCTACAAAGGCCCATAAAAGCACATGCGCAAGCACCAACGGCGGCTCCGTAAGCACAAACAGTAGTCCCGCCACGAGAAAGGCCGGTATGTTTTCCAAGTCATTCAGATTCATGCGGCGAGATCGTTCGACATACTCGTTCGGTTCAAGCTGGCCTGACTCAGGATGCGGATTCAAAGGGCTTTTCCTGGCATCCTCCGGACTGCGAAACCCACCGCGAACTTTCATCATTCGATAAACAGTCATCCAAGGTTGAAGCGCGAGCTTCAACAGCATGACCGATGCCGCGAGAACATAGGTCAGAAACACCGGGTTCTCCCAACTTAATATCATCGTTTCCGTTTCCATAAGCTCCCCCTGCTCATGAGCTTGTTAAGACTTCTCCAGTGCCACCCAACGTCTAAGCCAAGCAGCATTTGAGGCGGACAGGCGTTTGGCGACAGCCGACCGGCTGGCCGGGTCAAACGTCTGCCGCAGCGCCTTGTCGCATTCAGTTTTCAAACAAATACTCCATTCGAAACACTCGGCGACACGGCCTTCCGGGCGGCTCGAAAAGCCAGCCACTCATTGCTGCGATAGCCGAACGATGAAAGATTTTACTCGACGACCCCACGACCGTGATATCTATTGGGTGTCCCGCCTTGTTTACGATGAAGTCCAAGACTACATATCCTTCCAACGGCGAAAATTCGACATACGGATAGGCGGGTATGACCTTGTTCAGCACGTCAAGATCGTATCGGCAGCCTGCTATATTGTTCTCGGCGCCGGCAGAAACCGACGCGCCCGCGAGAAGTGCCAATGCCAGAACTGCGGTGCTTTTCAAAGCCACCTAACGTCTAAGCTCAGCGGCGGCAATGCCGTCGCTCTTTTGTTGCACTTTATTCATGATCCGCCCGCTGCAGCGCATTGTTAGGTCTGCGTTGCCCACTTGAGGCTGATCTTGCGATGCTTGGACACGCAATCGCGCAAATAAAGATTAATAAGGCTCTGGTAGGGTATTCCGGTTTCCTCTGCCATGCCTTTGAAATAGCCAATGACATCTTCGCTCATGCGAATGGTTACTTGCTTTTTCAGCTTAGATGCATACGGGTTCTTTCGCCCCTTCATCTTTGAAAAATCGTATTCAGCTTTCATCATTTTGTACCAGCATAGAATTTGCGTTCAGATCTCATCGCCTTCCTTGCAGAGATGATCCGTATGATGTTGCCACCCGATTCTTCGCAGTGACAAACGACCAGGATTCGTAGCTGGCTACTTAGGCCCAGCATGATGAAACGATCCTCGTCTCCCGAATGCTCATTGTCGTAAAACTGTGTGGCGAACTCGTCAAAGAAAACCGTTTGAGCTTCCTCAAAAGAAACGCCATGTTTCCGGCGGTTCGAGGCATCCTTCCTTGTATCCCATTCGAACTTGAGCATACGTACAGTGTACGTACAACGTATTTACGTGTCAAGCAGACCTAACGTCTAAGCTCAGCGGCGGCACGCCGCTGTTTTCAATTGCACTTTATCTGTCCTCCGTCCGCTGCAGCGCCTTGTTAGCCAGCATCTCGCAGTTCTTCGCGGAGCACTCGGCGAAGGGTCGCTTCGAGCGGTTCATTGCTCTGAGAAATGAATTCACGGAGAGCTTGGTTAATCAGCGTCTGATAATTTCCACCGCCGGCCTTGTTCACCTGGTCCTTGAACCAAGCCAATAGATCGTCGTCAATGCGAATTGTAATGCGGGTTTTTCCGGTTGGCGATTTGACAACCGAACCACGCTTGGCCTTACTGAAATCGTATTCGTCACGCATATTAGTTTTCCTCGTAGCGTCGGCATTCCGACCGTTTCGCTTTTCGAGAGGAAATGATTCGTATGCGATCGCTGCGGTAGGTAAACACCGTAACCAGTAAGCGACCGATTGCGTCCATGCCAAGAGAAATCAGTCTTTCCTCGTCAACAGAGTCGGGATCGGGTTGTGTTAGCGCCAGTTCATCCTCAAGAGCAATGACGGCATCGGCGAAATCAACGCCGTGCTTTTGGAGGTTGGCCTGGGCCTTGGCCGGATCCCATTCGTAGTCCATTGAAGGAAGTATATGCACAAATGTACATACACGTCAAGAATGTGCCTTTTTATGCTGGCTAACGTCTCGCGATTCTGCTGCGCCGCCCGCACCCCCGCAAGCGCGAAGCGCGTACCTACCCCTTCTTCGGCGTCAGTAGCAATCGCTTGTTAGGTCGCTCCGACGCTTGCCATAGCCCGATTCAGCTCCGCCGTGTCGCAAATAGTTGACATCTCGAGCCTGTCGTGTTTATTTGACACACTGTCATATTATCCAGACACCACTAGGAGGCCGTCGTGGACCTGTCGTTTCAAGAGAAGAGCCTGTGGCTGATGGGCGGTAGCCTCGTCGCAGTCTTTGCATTCTACTTTGCCAGTGTGCTGCCGAGCGACGCGGCAAATGTCATGCCGCAGGATGTAGCACTGTTCGTCCTCGCGGTCGTCGTGCTCGTGGCGATACAGATCGCCGGACACGTGGTGATCGCCGTCGTGGACCGTCGTTCGACCACCGACGAGCGAGACACGCTGATTCAGCTGAAAGGCATGCGCAACGCCGGGTACGTTCTGGCGACTGGAGTCTTCTTCGCCCTTTGCCTGGCCGTGGTCTCGGAGGGAAACTTCCTTTTCACTCACGTGCTGCTCGGCTTCTGGGTGATCGCGCAGCTCGTCGAGATCGGGTCGCAACTCGTCATGTACCGTCGGGGTGCCTGATCCATGGGCAAGTCCGGTGGCCTCATCACGAACGAGATCCGCGTCCTTCGATTTCAGCATGGTGAGATGACGCAGCAGGAGTTGGCGGACCGCATCGGCGTCACGCGTCAGACCGTCAACGCGATCGAGAGGAACAAGTACTCCCCATCGCTGGAAGTCGCCTTCAGGATCGCTCGCGTGTTCCACGCGCCACTCGAGAAGGTGTTTCAGTACGGAGAATAGTGGCGGCTTCGTCCACCAAATCTTCGATGCGTAGCGTCGGGAAGGAGCGACCTAACGTACAAGCTCAGCGGCGGCAACGCCGATGCAATTCTGTTGCACTCTATTCATGATCCGTCCGCTGCAGCGATATGGTCGGCAGCTTCAAACCGAACCTTCTGAACATCAGTCAGATTCGCCGATTTCTTGGCATGCCATAGGTCATAGCTGTGCTGCATAGCCAGCCAACTCTCAGGAGACCGACCAAGCGCCTTGGCAAGCCTCAATGCCATCTCGGGGCTAATTCCACTACGACCGTTAATAACACGGGTCAACGTTGAGGGCGATACGTCCAGACTCTCCGCGAGCGAGCGAATGCTAATCTCAAAAGGAGCAATATAAGTTGCCTTAATAAACTCACCTGGATGCGGCGGATTATGCATAGACATCAGTGGTAGTCCTCGTAATCAATGACATGGATGTTGCCATCCTCAATTTCAAATGTAAGACGCCAATTTCCGCTCACCCAAATTGACCAACGTCGTTTCTTTCGACCTTTCAGCGGGTGTAGTCGATAACCCGGTATATCCATGTCTTCTATAGTATGAGCTGTATCAAGAGCGGCCAATTGCATTCGTAAGCGAGAAGCGTGCTTGGATTGAATCCCTGCCTTGCTTCCACTTATGTAAAAACGCCGCAGTCCCTTGTGGCGAAATGACTTAATCATGCCATTAGTGTAGCACGGTGCGCATCACGCAACAAGCGAAAAAGCTGACTAACGTCTTAGCTCAGCGGCTACACGCCGCCTTTTTCACTGCTTGCACTTTATGTTTCCTCCGTCCGCTGCAGCGCCTTGTTAGGTCTGCGTTGCCCACTTTAGGTTAATCTTGCGATGCTTGGATACGCAATCGCGCAAATAAAGATTAATCAGGCTCTGGTACGGTATTCCGGTTTCTTCTGCCATGTCTTTGAAATAACCGATCACATCTTCACTCATGCGAATTGTGACCTGCTTTTTCAACTTTGATGCATACGGGTTCTTTCGCCCCTTCATCTTTGAAAAATCGTATTCAGCTTTCATCGTTTTGTCACCGGCGTAAAATTTGCGTTCAGATCTCGTCGCCTTCCTTGCAGAGATGATCCGTATGATGTTGCCACCCGATTTTTCGCAGTGACAAACGACCAGGATTCGTAGCTGGCTACTTAAGCCCAGCATGATGAAACGATCCTCGTCTCCCGAATGCTCATTGTCGTAAAACTGTGTGGCGAATTCGTCAAAGAAAACCGTTTGAGCTTCCTCAAAAGAAACGCCATGTTTCCGGCGGTTCGAGGCATCCTTCCTTGTATCCCATTCGAACTTAAGCATATGTACATTGTACGTACAACGTATTTACGCGTCAAGCAGACCTAACGACCCGGAATTCTGCTGCGCGACCAAGATGCTGACCCGGAGTTGTGAGGTGCAAGCCGAACAACTCCGGACCTTTTGAGCAGACCGCGTCAGCAGCAATTCCTTGTTAGGTGGCTACTACCGTCTGGACTCCAGTTGGAACAGAACCGACA
The DNA here is from genome assembly GCA_963759075.1 of uncultured Gammaproteobacteria bacterium. Lineage (GTDB taxonomy): Bacteria > Pseudomonadota > Gammaproteobacteria > Steroidobacterales > JABDLF01 > JABDLF01. Next base: position 63,290 of record CAVWXZ010000018.1, on the reverse strand, counting down.
CCGTGTGTTCACGGAGTTCGCGGATCTTCCGGAGGTTGTTTTGCTCCCTTCTATCGAAGACCAGTATGGCGTCGACGAACTGGCCCTCCGATCGCAGTCGGCTTAGGCCCACATTGGGCTGCGGCACCTCCGGAAAGTCGAACCTCGAGAGGGCGCGAGGTCCTCCAACGAGTCCGGAGAGCCTGGCTAGTTCGATGGAGGCGGCTACAAGGAACGTCTGATCCTCGGCCACGTTCTCAGCGGCGCCCATCCAGTCACCAAGCAGGGTCCGGAGCGCAACGTCGTCCAGTCTCGCGACGTCGGCGGAGCGGACGGGGTCAATCGAGGCCGTGAACGGAGCAAGAAATGTCAGTGATCTCAGGAGACTTCCGGCCGAATCCGAACTAAGGTCGGCCAGTGCGGTGGGTGACGACCCGAGGAAGGTCGCCAGCGATTCCGCGAACTGACGCCGACGTTCCAAGTGCCCATCGATGCGGTCGACGGTGGACTGCATCTCGGAGTACAAGGCACCCCGGATCACCGCCTGGTCCCGCGCCTCGCCCCGAGCCGACCAGCCTGCGTCAATCGCGAACGCAAGGAGAATGCTCCCGACGATGACGCCCCCTTCGACGATGCGTGCCCGAGTATTCACCGACATTCCAAAACAACGCCTCCTGTAGCCACCTAACGTCCAAGCTCAGCGGCGGCAACGCCGTCGCTCTTTTGTTGCACTTTATTCATGTTCCGTCCGCTGCAGCGCCTTGTTAGGCGCACTAAGTTCAAATGTAAGTGCAATACCGACCATGAGGGGCGCGAGCAATAAAAAAGACCGGAGATACAAGAGGCCGAAAACGGCGAACGGAAAATAGATGACTGATCCCGCTATTACACCGAATCGAATGATGCGGCGACTGTTTGGTTTCAAACTGTTCATAAAGAGAACTGCGACTAGACCGGAGACAAAACCGATGAGCGAGAGGGTGCTGAAAACCGCGAAGGAGAAACTGACTTGTTTTTCCGGATGCGCCAGGGCATAGAAAATGAAGGTTATAGCGCCCGCGCAGGGGAGTACTCCAAAAAGCACATATAGGGCACGACGAAGTAACTGGCTCATAATAGTGCGCCTAATCGGACGGCAACTATTCGAAAAAGCATATGACTTCCACTCCGTCTCTGTCGCCTGTCGACAAGGAGCTCTTGTGAAGGTTTCGCTGACACGTTACTGATCAGCACTATTCTCTCGCCGGATTTTGTTAACGAACCATAGGGTCGCTATAGTTCCTCCAACCATGAGTAGCAATGTGCCTGCTCCAATGATAGCTCCAACTGGTTTAGGGACGGGCCACGGCTCGAATCCACGCAGGTTCATTACATTTTGATAGTGCAGTATTTGATGAGCTGCGCTGACATATTTAACAACCAGAACGCCTGCGTAGACCCCGTACAAACTCGATACAAGTTTGTATGTAGATCCGTTTATGCGACTTCCCCCCAAGTGCGCTGCAGCAATGAGTGCAAACGTAAATGTCATCCAAATCTGTAGCGTCGAATCCGAGAGATTGAGCGCCTCGTAGATCGCTTGGTAGACAAGGTCAATTGACATTGATTCTTGCATTGGCATTTTTTATACCGCCTCGTCCTAAAAATATTTGAATGGCGTACTTGAGCTGCCAGCCGAATCTGTCCAAGTAGTACTGAAGATCTGCGCAGCTGACGGACGGCGGCTGCAGCGCTCCAGATGCGGCCTAACTATTAATAGAAGGCTCAACGCAAAAAGCGAATTTGCGGAGCGCTGGCTGGCCCACGGTCTTCTCCCGTTAAATCAATTGTTTAACAACGCCAGGCCTGGGTCTGGCAGTTTGGCGAATTTGCCTGGCGCCTTGTACTCTGCGTCTTGCGTTCCTCATGCTTACTTTAGACACTCGTTTAGTTCGAGGCAATGGGGGAAAACACCCAAGATCAGATACTCAGGAGGTGCAAGGATGCACAGGCCACGATTGCTTGACGAGGTGCGCACGGTTATCCGGCGTAAGCACTTTAGCTATCGTACGGAAGCGACTTACATTCAGTGGATTCGGAGGTTTATTCTTTTTCATGGCAAACGTCACCCGCGCGACATGGGCGCGCACGAGGTGACTGCTTTCTTGAACCATCTGGCGACCAAAAAACGGGTCGCGGCATCAACGCAGAACCAGGCCCTCAGCGCCATTTTGTTCCTATATCAGAAAGTCCTGGATATAGAGCTGCCTTGGCTTTCCGACATTGATCGTGCGAAGCGTCCGAGACGCTTGCCGGTTGTGCTCACCGCCGAGGAGGTCAGGCGGGTGCTGGGCGAAGTCGCCGGTACGAGATGGCTCATGCTATCGCTGTTGTACGGATCAGGTATGCGCCTGATGGAGTGTCTGCGTCTGCGCGTCAAGGATATCGACTTCGGATATCACCAGATTACAGTTCGTTGCGGTAAAGGCAACAAGGACAGGGTAACAATTCTGCCGGCCAGCCTGGCGGACCATCTGAAAGTGCATCTGCAACAGGTCGAGGCAATACACCGACGCGACCTGAAGGACGGCTACGGTCGCGCACCGCTACCGTACGCGCTTGGCCGGAAATATCCCGGTGCAGACAGTGAGTGGCGCTGGCAATTTGTGTTTCCTGCCGCAAAGCGAACCGCCAATCATCAGACCGGGGAGATTCAACGTTTTCACGCGTCTCCGTCAACGCCTGGCCGTGCGCTGAAAGAGGCGGCACGACGAATTGGCCTCACGAAACGGATTTCAGCGCACGTATTGCGTCACAGTTTTGCGACGCATCTGCTTGAAAATGGCTACGACATCCGTACTGTGCAGAAACTGCTCGGCCATTCGCACGTCAACACAACCATGATCTATACCCATGTTCTCAACAAAGGCGCGCAGGGCGTTTCGAGTCCGTTGGACGTCATTGAGGGTCACGATGCTTGAACCGATGAATATCTGAAGCTTGTTTTGCTCGCTTTTGCCGCGCTGGTGGTGGCCGTTCCGGCGAGTCGGCGGAATGGCTGCAAACCGAAAAGGCCATCATGGGCACGGCCATACAGGTGCAGGTTTGGGCCGATGACCGAAACCAAGGCGAGACTGGCCATTGCCGCCGTCATCGAAGAAATGCACCGCATCGACCGTCTGATGAGCACCTGGAAACCTGAAAGCGAGATCTCCCGCGTCAATCGAGAGGCGGCCGCGGGCCCGGTTGTGGCCAGCGACGAGTTGCGCATGCTGATTCAGAAAGGCAGCAGACGATCTCCGAGCGTACCCGGGGCGCCTTCGACATTACCTATGCCAGCGTGGGCTTTCTTTATGACTATCGCGAGCGGGTCAAGCCAGACGAAGCGATCGTGCAGGATGCGCTGAGGTCGATTGACTACCGTTTCGTCTCTGTTGACGATGAGGGTGGTACCGTCGCCTTTGCGCGTGAGGGCGTGCGTATAGACCTGGGCGGCATTGCCAAGGGCTACGCAGTGGAACGTGGCGTTGCGATATTGCGTGAGCGTGGCGTGGAACATGCGCTGGTCAGCGCCGGCGGTGACACGCGCGTGTTGGGCGACCGTCTTGGGTCGTCCCTGGCGGGTGGGCATTCGTGATCCGCGGCGTGATGGCGAAATGGTAGCGTTGCTGCCGTTAGTGACGAGGCGATTTCAACCTCGGGCGACTACGAGCGGTACTTCGAAGCGGACGGCGAGCGCTATCACCACATCATTAATCCCGGCACAGGCAAGTCCGCCGTCCGCCGTGCGCTCCGCCACGGTGGTGGGGCCGGACGGCACGCTGACCGACGCCTTATCCACCAGCGTATTCGTGCTCGGTGTCGCCGAAGGCCTGGCCGTTATTGACGGGCTGGAAGGCTTTGAAGCAGTGGTCGTTGACAGCCGAGGCGCTGCATTTCTCTCATGGATTCAGTCAGTTGAATCCTGCCGACTCGCCGCCGAAAAGCGCAGCCAGACGCCCCTAACTAGTTGTTTTAACATATAAAACTTTCTGTGACGCAGGTCACACTTTGGCTTCGTACGCGTTGACGACTGCCTACAGCTGTGCGAGTGTGAGCGCCGAACTGACAAAGGCAAACCCGTCGAAAGGCGGGGACGCAAAGCTACCGGTCTACGGGGTTCGCCCTAAGACAGCGGAGTTACCAGGATGGCAACAAGTACTCATTGTGCACGGACGCGCACGTTTCTGCTGTCGCCACTGCTCCCGAAGACTGCCCGTCTTCCTTGCTCCCGGTACTCCGCGCTTTGCGTCGGCCTACTGTTGACCCCAGCTCAACAGGCCCGTGCAGCGGGCTGGAGCCCTCTCTGATGCACGGTCATGATCTTTCCAGACTACTTGAAACTTCGGATTTGTCTGCCTGCCCTGGTGCTGCTTGCAGCATGCCAGGAAGAGCAAACCACCGATAGCGCCATCGTAGTCGAGGGTGACTTCGCCGTGGCATTTGTACAGCGAGACGTCGCCGCGGTCGGCAATCCGACCGATGGCGTCATGTTTCGTCCCGGTGGCGATCTGTTCATTCGCGACCTGTCTTCGCCGACCGCGCCGCTGCGCAACGTCACCGAAAGCTACACCGGCGGCCAGGGTGACGTGTCAGACCCGGAAGTCTCTTTTGATGGCGAGCGTTTGCTGTTTGCCATGCGCGGCCCCAACGACCCCACCTTCGACGTCTGGGAATACGAATCGCTGGCGACGAGTCATTGACGCGGGTCATCGCCGATGACGCTACAGCCAATCTGGGTGACGACGTCGATCCGCTTACCTGCCGGACGGGCGCATCGTGTTTTCTTCCAACCGTCAGGAAAAAACCCGCCAGTTGATCGAAGCGGACAACACCGAGCCCTATGCCTTCCTCGATGAGTACGAGCGTGAGCGTTCCATCGTGCTGCATGTGATGGATGGCGACGGCGTCGGATATTCGCCAGATCTCCTTCAACCAGAGTCACGATCGCAACCCGACGGTGCTCTCGACCGGTGAAATCATGTTTGCACGCTGGGATCACGTCGCCGGCAACAACCATTTCCCGATCTTCTTTACCAATCCGGACGGCACCAATATCTTCGTGCAATACGGTGCCTTCAGTCCGGGCAACAGTTTTCTGCACCCGCGAGAAATGCCGGACGGTCGCGTGCTGAGTTCGCTCATGCCCTTGTCCGGTACGCGCGAAGGCGGTGCCCTGATGGCCGTGGACATTCGCAACTTTTCCGAGCACAACCAGCCTGCCGCCACTGCGCCCGCAGGGGCCGTAGGCCAGGAGCAGGTGACGCTGTTCGACATCGACTTTGGCCGAGGTGTGTCCGAGGCCGGGCGCTACACTACGCCTTATCCCGCTCTGGGACGGCACTAACCGCGCGCTGGTGAGCTGGACGCCGTTCGTGCCGGCCACCGAGATCGATCCGGTGAGCGGCGATCCGATGGAGGTGGAGGGCGATCCGGTCTACGGCATCTACATGTTCGACATGGACGCTCAGACCTTGCGTCCGGTCGTGCTTGCGCCCGAGGGCTTTGCACTCACGGATGCGGTGGCCATCATTGCGCGCCCGGTACCGAACGTTATTGCCGACAAAAGCCTGAACCAATCCCTGGCAAGCCAGGGTCTCGGTGTGCTCAACATCAAGAGCGTGTATGACACCGATGGCCTGGACATCATGGGTCAGCGTGTTCTGGTCCAGGGTGAGTCCTTGCCGATGACCGCGCCGCCGTCCGGCGACAGCCGTGGCCAGGTGGCCGACATTGCCCTACTCAAAGATCCGGCGATGACCACCGCGGCCGAGCGCCCCGCGCGTTTTCTGAGAGTGAGCAAGGCGGTACCCATGCCGCGCGGCGTGTCCCGCGAAGCCATCGGCGAAACCATGTTCGAGATGCAGCAGGTTGTCGGCTACGCCGAGGTTGAGCCGGATGGTTCAGCGCGCATCGAGGTGCCGGCCGATACGCCGCTGGCCATTGCTGTGGTAGATGCAGACGGTCGTGCTTTTCAGACCCACACCAACTGGCTGCAGGTTCGTCCGGGCGAAACCCGCACCTGCAACGGCTGCCATTCACCGCGTCGCGGCAGTGCGCTCAACACCACGCCCATCGCCGGCTTACATGCCAATGTCACGATGAGCGCCGAGCCCGGCGAATCCATGGCGGAAACCCGCACACGCCTGAACCCGCCGGATCTCGCCCTGAAGGCACACATGGTTTTCCAGGACGTGTGGACCGATGAGGTTGCGGCAGGGCGCGCAGCCGATCCTGACCTGGTCATCGACTACAGCGGGCTGGCAACACTCGTTCCGGTGGCCGGCATCATTAACTATCCGGAGCACATTCAGCCTCTGTGGATGCACGACCGTGGTGTTAACACCTGCGTCACCTGTCACGCCAGCAACGATCCGCGTTGATCCGCTGTCGGCGGGCCTCGATCTGCAGGACACGCTGGCCGGCACCGGCCGCGTGTTTTCCTACGAGGAACTCCTGATCGGTGATCCGGTTATAGATCCGGTGACCGGTCGTGCGGTGGTACGTATGAACAACGACGGCGAGCTCGAACTGGTGCGCGAGCCCGCGCTGGTGATCACCGGCAGCTCGGCGCGGAGTTCACGCACAAGTGGCCTGGTGCAAAAACTTTTCGAACAACAGCTGCGTGCGCCGCAAACCCTGGCCACTGCCACTGTTGATCATAGTGGCATGCTGAATGCCTCGGAGCTGCGCCTGATCGCCGAATGGATCGATCTTGGCGCGCAGTATTTCAACGATCCTTTCGATGATGCAGACGGCGACGGCTTTCGCGCCCTGTCCGAATTGCGTGGTGGCGTAAACGGCCTGGACGAGGGTGTGTTCGCACGGTCTGTCCAGCCTGTGCTGATGCAAAACTGCAGCGGCTGTCACCGGCCCGGTGGTAGCGGTGGCGGCGAAACGCCCGATCCTGGTGTGGTACCCAATCGCTTTGTGCTGACCGGCAGCGTCGAAGGCGACTTTAGTGTCACCGTTGGCATGGTCAACAATGCCTGCCAGCCGGAACTCAGCATGTTGCTGCTGCGCCCGGTAAGCGGACCCGAAGATCAACCGGCGCATCCGCTGGTGGATGACCCCGCGGTTGCTGATGACCCCGAAGATCCCGCCGCGGACGACGTTCCGGTGTGGATGACCACTGAGCCCGATTACCAGCCTGTTTACGACTGGATCCTGGCGGCGTGCAGCGGTGAGTGAGGGCGCATGACATCGAATAGCAACCTTACGCAGCTTGGAAAGGCCGGGTTCATCCTGGCCTTGCTGCTGTCTGCAGGCGCATGCAAAGAGGTCGAGGTTACGCCTGTGGCGGCAGAGAATCGCACCCTGTGCTACGCCGACTTCGAGCTGTGCGTCAGTCCGATCCTGGATGCGCAGTTGTCGGGGCGTTCGGGGCCCGTCACCTGTGCTGCCAGCGGTTGCCACGACCAGGCGGCCGGTTCCGGCGGTGCGTTCAAGATCTATGCTCAGCCCGCGCCGGCTTCTGCCGAGATGCTTGCCAACTTTTTTGCTGCGCGCGCTTTCGCCAACCTCGATGACCCGGAGCAGAGCAAGCTGTTGCTGGAGCCTTTGCAGGGCGTGTCATCCATCACGGGCACGCATACCGGTGGCGATATTTTTCCCGACACCGGCGACGTCTGCTATGTCGCGATTCACGACTGGATCTCGAACCAGGTCGATGCCAGCGACAGCTCGGCCTGCGGTCAGTGTGTCGTGCCCGACACCGCTGCGTGCGGGTACTGAGAGCAAGGCCGCCAATGAACCAGTTGCGCACATTCGGCTCGCTCTGCACATTCGCCGTGCTGGTGCTTGTGGCGAGCATGCCTGGCGGTATTGCCCTGGCGGATGAGCTGCCGCGCGCGCAGGTGGCGGAACCATACATAGAGCTTCATACGGGCCCCGGTCGCGGCTACCCGGTATTTCATGTCGTCGCCGAGGGCGACTGGCTGGACATCGTCAAGCGCCGCACGGACTGGTTTCGTGTGCACACAGCGCGCGGCGTATCGGGCTGGGTCAATCGAGCGCAGCTCGCACAAACCCTGGATGCTGCAGGCGTGCCGCGCAGTTTTCGCGACATCGTGCGCGACGACTACCTCGCGAGGCGGCTGGAGTTTGGTTTCTCGGGCGGCTCATTCGGCGGCGACCCGGCGCTCGGTGCGCGTCTCGGCCTGCGCGCCACCGACAACATCCTGTTCGAGACCTTTCTGACCCAGGTCTCGGGCAACTTCTCAAGTTCCCGCGCCTACGGCGCGAACCTTGCGATCCAGCCCTACGGCACAAGCCGCCTGTCCCCGTATTTCAGTATCGGCATCGGCAATTTCAGCAACGAACCGAAAGTAGTGCTGGTGGATGCCGAAAAGACTTCGTCAGAGCTCGCCAGCGTCGCGCTCGGCATGCGCAGCTATGTCAGCGAGCGCTTCATGCTGCGTGCGGAGTTCCGCCACCACCTGGCCCTGGTCAAAACCGAAGACTACGAGGACTTCGATGAAGTGCTCATCGGCGTGTCTTTCTTTTTCTGACTAAGCACTCACATCAGCTACCGGACGTATGCCCATGAACAAAGTAGTTTCACTCTCTCTTCTCCTGCTATCAGCGCTGATGCTCGGCGGCTGCAGCATGTTCGGCTTTGGCAACGACAAAGCTCGCGACGAGGCCAGCGCCGAGCTTGTTGATCCGGGTGCGGTGATCGATCCGGAGCTGGAGCGCCGCGACATTCGCGTGCCGCGGATTGATACCGAGGACTTCGAACTTGGCGTGGAATTCGGTGCGCTCAACGTCGAGGACTTTGGCGGCAGCAGCTTCACCGCCGTGCGCCTTGCTTACCATGTGAGCGAGGATGTCTTCGTCGAAGGCAGCTACGGTCGCTCACAGGTGTCCGACACAGTCGTTCCGCCAGGTGGGTCTGCCGATTTTCCCGCAGGAGGAAGAAGACCTCACGCATTACGGTTTCAACGTCGGCTTCAACTTTCTTGCCAGGTGAGGTGTTCCTGGGTAAGGGTCGGGCCTTCACCAGCATCATGTATATGCAGGGCGGCGTTGGCAACACCGATTTCATCAACGAGGATCGGCTGACCTACCAGGTGGGCTTTGGCCTGAAAGTGCTGCCCGCGGACTGGCTGGCGCTACGCCTCGATGCGCGCGACTACCTGTTCGAGTCGGACCTGCTCGGTGAGAACAAGCTGACTCACAACTTCGCCATCAGCATTCTCCCTGTCGGCGTTCTTTTGAGCGGAGCACATTATGCACAAGCCTTTTTTGCTTGCGGTCGTTGCTGTCCTTGTTTTGACTTCGGGGGTGGCTCTGGCGCTCGCTGATCTGTCCGGCCGGACGGCGCCGGACTTCGTCCTGAAAAGCACAGATGGCAAGAACCTGCGCCTGAGCGAGCTGCGTGGCCAGGTGGTGATGATCAACTTCTGGGCCTCCTGGTGCGGGCCTTGCCGTGACGAGATGCCGTTTCTCGATGAGCTTTACGTGCGCTACCGGGAGGCCGGCTTCACGGTGCTGGGCGTGAACATGGATGACAGCGCGGCGGCGGCAAAAAAAATGGCCAAGCGTCTTGGTGTGACCTTTCCGGTGATGCACGACGTGCAGCAGGCCGTCAGCCAGCTGTATGACGTGGATGCCATGCCGGCGACGGTCCTTGTGGACCGCGATGGACAGGTGCGGGCCGTACATCGCGGCTTTCGCGCTGGCACCGCCGAGCGCTACCAGTCCGAAGTCCGGGACTTGCTGAAGGAATGATGACGATGACGATTTCACGCGTTGCCTTGATCGCCTGCCTGCTGGTCTTTACCGGCGGCTGTGCCGCACTGCGGGCCGGCGAGCCGCTGCTGCAACCTTGGGTAAAGCCCTACGAGCGCGGGCTGCTCGCCGATCCCATCATGTCGTTCTCGCGCGATCCGCTTGCCGACAAGCACCGTCAGCATGTGTTCGAGGTGCGCGAAGGCGCGCGCGGCGCCGGTCAGGCACAGGGAGGTGGCTGTGGCTGCAACTAGTCGCATCAGGGCTTCTGCTCGCCGCAGTACAGGTGTGTGCCTTCGTTGTCGCTGGCGCATGCGCAGCGGCGGAGCTGCCCGACGATCGCAGCGAGGCTATGTACCACAGCTACAGCGGCGGTGGTGTGCAGGTGGACGGGCCCGCGGTGCTGGTGCGCAAAGGCATTGCGGAATCGCTCTCGGTATCCGCCAGCTACTACGTCGACAGTGTGTCGAGCGCGTCGATCGACGTGCTGACCAACGCCAGTCCCTATCGGGAAAAGCGCACCGAGTCCGGACTTGGTCTCGACTACCTGCATCGCGACACCCTGGTCAGTGCAAGCTTCACAGCGAGTGACGAGAGTGACTACAAGGCGAGCACCTTCGATCTCAGCGTTGCCCAGGACTTTTTCGGCGGCATGAGTACGCTGTTGATGGGCTTTACGCTGGGAGATGATGAAGTCGGACGGTCAGATACCGACTTCAGCGATACCATCGAACGGCGCCAGTACCGGATCGGGTTTTCCCAGGTGCTGAGCAAGCGCATGATTGCTAATCTCAGCTACGAAGCAGTGGCGGACGAAGGCTTTCTGAATAATCCCTACCGCTCAGCGCGACTGCTGGGCGCCTCCGTGCCCGAGGCGTATCCCCGCACGCGCACCTCCAACGCAGTGGCCGTGCGCGCCATCCGCTATTGGCAGCCCCGCACGTCCGCCCGCTTCGAGTATCGCTATTTTGAAGACACCTGGGACATCCAGGCGCATAGCTTTGAACTGGGCGCCAGCCGTTACTTTGGTGAACAGTGGCTGTTGGACGCCTTCCTGCGCGCTTACAGCCAGGACAAGGCGTCTTTTTACAGCGACAACTTCGAGCAGCCGCTCAACTACATGGCCCGTGACAAAGAGCTCAGCACTTTTCGCAGCGCCTCGGCCGGTGCACGCCTGACTTACACCTTGTTTGAGCATGCCGATAAAGCCCTGGAGCGCGGCACGCTGAATCTGGGCTACGAGTTCATCCGCTTTGATTACGACGATTTCACCGATTCCAGGACTGCCGAGCCGTATGGCTTCAACAGCCATGTGTTGCAGCTCTATTTGTCCGTCTGGTACTAGCGCGACGGCGCGTGAGCCGATGCCACGTTAGCTTCGCTGGAGAATGCTATGAAGAAAATCCTGACCGCTTGCCTTGTAAGCCTGACACTCGCCTGTGGCGTACTCCTTGCCGATACGGAGGCACTGGCGCCCGCACAGGCCCTGGACACTGATGTTGAAGATCTCAAGCAGCAGGTGTTGGACCTTAATCGTGAGCTCTTCATTCTGGAGGAGGAGTTGCTGTTTCCGGCCAATACTCAGGTCGCGGTCTTCCTGTCCATGGATGTAGGTACCTTCTTTGCGCTGGACTCGGTGGAAGTAAAGCTCGATGACAAGAGCATCACCAGCTATCTGTACACCGAGCGGGAAGTGCATGCGCTGTTCAGCGGAGGCGTGCAGCGCCTGTTCGTGGGCAATCTTCCAGCCGGTGAGCACGAGCTTGTTGCTTTTTTCACGGGTAAGGGTCCGCACGGACGTGACTACCGTCGCGGTGCAAAGCTGGTATTCGAGAAGTCTCCGGGCCCGAAATTTATCGAACTGCGCATAGATGACACGACCGCAAAGCTGCAGCCCGAATTCACGGTGAAGGACTGGGACTGACCTGGTGACCTTCCCGCACTACAAAGCCGTGGAGAACCTGCTGCCAGGGCTTGCGCTTGTTGCCTGCCTTGCGCTGTCCGGACCGCTCGCGGCGCAGGCACCGGAATCCGTTCGCGAACTGCAGTTTGGCGACGCGTTGTTCTACTTCTACCAGGACGACTATTTTACCGCTATGACCCGGATGGGCGCGGCGCTCGAGCGCGGTGAGCTCAGCTATCACGGTGAAGAAGCCGAACTGCTGATGGGCGGCATGCATCTGGCGTATGGCCAGCATCGGCGCGCGGAGGCCATATTCACACGGCTGCTCGACAGTCAGGCTGGCGCCGTGCGCGACCGAGCCTGGTTTTACCTGGCACGCCTGCGCTTTCAGCGCGGCTTTTACGCTGAGTCGTCTGATGCACTGGCGCGCATAGAGGATGAGCTGGACGACAAGCTGGAACCCCTGCGCCGCCAGCTCGCAGTGCAGCTGCTGATGCAACAAAACGAATATGCGCGAGCGGCCGAGCTCCTCGAAAAGAACGCGCTCAAGGGCAACTGGGCTGCCTTCATGCAGTTCAATCTTGGCGTCGCGCTCATACGTGCGGCGCGTTTTGAAGAGGGTGAGGCCGTGCTGGCCCGCCTGGGAGAACGCAGGGCACACGGCGAGGAGATGCGAGCCTTGCGTGACCGGGCAAATATCACCCGCGCTTTCTCGCTGTTGCAGCGCGCCGAGCCGGATGCGGCACGCGCGGCGCTCAACACCGTGCGCCTCGAAGGTCCTTACTCAAACAAGGCGCTGCTGGCTGCGGCCTGGGCAGACATTGCGCAGGACCGCTTCCGGGCAGCGTTGGTGCCCTTGCAGGTCCTTGGCAGCCGCGAGCCAAGAGATGTTGCAGTTCAGGAAGGCTTGCTGGCCCAGCCCTACGCGCTCGCAAGTCTCAAGGCATCGCGCCAGGCCGCCGAAGCCTATGAGTTGGCCATTGGCAGTTTTTCTGCGGAATCAGCGCGTCTTTCAGCGAGCATGGACGCAATAAGAAACGGCGACATGATTTCCGCATTGCTTGCCGACGGCGAACCTGAACGCATGGGCTGGTTCTGGCACCCACAGAACATCGGCGATGCCCCCGAGGGTCGCTACCTCTACGAACTCATGGCCGACCATGCTTTTCAGGAGAATCTGAAGAACTATCGCGACCTGCTTTTCCTGCGCAAGAACCTTGCGCGCTGGGCCGAGAACATCGGGGCCTACGATGACATGCTCGCACTCAGCCGCCGGGCGCACACTGAACGCCTGCCCGGAATCAAGGAACGCTACGCGCGCATGGATCTCAGCCTGCCCGGCAAGCGGGTCACGGACCTGCAGGCTCGGCTGGACGCCGCCCGCGCAGATGAGGAGCCTTTTGGGCTCGCCAATCAGTCTGAACTCCGCCAGCTGCAAAAGATTGCGGCACTGGAGAAGCAGCTAGCGGGGCTCCCCGAGGAGCAGCTGCGCATCCGCCAATCAGAAAGGCTGCAACGCTTGCGTGGCGTCATGCTGTTCGAAATTCAGGCGCAACGCAGCGAGCGTTTGTGGCAGCTAAGCAAGGCGCTGGATAACGCCCGGTCCGAACTGGATGCTGCACGAGCGGGAGCAGTGCGACTTGCCAGGGCTATTGATGAAGCACCAAAACGCTTTTCCGGATTTGAGACCCGGATCGACGACGCACACAATCGTTTGCTGGGCCTCAACTACAGCCTGGAGCAACTGCTCGCCAGGCAGGCCGCCGCGCTGAACGAGACCGCGGTAACGGTGCTTACCGAGCGCAAGGAAGTCCTGGATGCTTTCGCGCTGCAGGCGCGTTTCGCGTTGGCCGCAGTGTATGACCGGGCGGGCGCGGCGGAGGGCGCACCGTGAAGATGCTTCGGCACCTGCTCGTAGCGGCGCTGTGTGCTCTGGCGGGTGGCTGCGCCGTCCTGGATGCCATCAGCGTGGAGCGCCGCGAGCCCACGCTTGCCAGCCTGAAGGGCAAGACAGTTGCGCTTGAGGCTGACCAGAATGTTGCTGGGCGGGCGGGAGAAAGCAGCGGCGACGTATCGTGAGGCCCTGGCTGCGACCGCGAATCCACGCATGGAGGCAGAAGCCTTGCGGCGACTCGCCGACCTCGAGCTGGAATTTGCCGAGGAGTCACTGCTGGAAAGTGAGGCGCCTGCCCGACGGCGACGAATTCAATGACGCCATTGAACTCTATCAGTCGCTGCTCGCACGACATGGCGATGACTCCGGTAATGATCGCGTGCTGTATCAACTCGCGCGAGCACTGGAAAGCGCCGGTCAGGTCCGCTGACGCGCTGGCCACGCTGGAGCGACTGGTAGCTTCTTTTCCGGAATCAAAATACATCTATGAAGCGCAGTTTCGTCGTGGCGAAATGTTGTTCCTCGACGAGTCATTTTGCCGAGGCCGAGTCTGCATATGCGGCCGTGAACAAAGCGGGCAGCGTCAGCGCCTTCTTTGCACCTGCGCTCTATAAGCATGGCTGGGCGCAGTTCAAGCAAAGCCTTCACGAGGAGTCACTGGCGTCGTTCTTTGACCTGCTCGACTACAAGCTCGTCTCCGGCGAGTGATCTGCGCGCTACCGACTACCCTCGGCAAGGCCGAGCGTGAACTGGTGGACGACAGCCTGCGCGCGGTCAGCATCAGCCTGTCTTATTTCGCAAGCCCGGACGAGGTAGACGCCTGGCTTGCCAGCCGTAACCTGTCTACCTGTCCGTCGTATACGAAAGCCTGGCGGATCTCTACGTCAGTCAGGAGCGCTATGCCGACGCCGCAGAGACTCTGAATGCTTATGTGCAGGCGCGCCCTCTGGATTACGCAGGCACCCGATTTTCAGCTACGCGTGATCGAGACCTGGCGCGCGGGCAAGTTTCCGTCGCGTGAACTGGCAGCGCGTGATGCGTTCGTGACGCGCTATGCACCTGGAGCCGACTACTGGTCGGTGAATGCCAAACACGACCGGACTGATGTGCTCGCGCAGGTGGAGCGTCACCTGGGGGAGCTTGCCAGGCATTACCACGCGCAGTATCAGTCTTTGGCCGGCGTTGCAGACAGGCAGCCTGAACGCAACGCCGCTGCGGAGCGCGCCGTGGATTATTACTCGCGCACACTTGCGGACTTTGCCGCGAGCGAGACAGCAGCCGAAAGCAGTTTCCTGATGGCAGAACTCTTGTTCGAAACGCGCCGCTTCGAGGAAGCCACCGAGGCCTATGAGCGTGCTGCCTACAGCTACGGGGACTTCGACAGGCGCGCTGAAGCTGGCTACGCGGCGCTGCTTGCCTATACAGAACATGAAGCCCGTTTGCAGGAGGCGGCGCTTGCAGCCTGGCAGTTGCGCGCTACGCAAAGCGCCCTCAGGTTTGCCGATACCTTCCCCGGGCATCCCGAGACCAATGCGGTGCTCCTGCGGGTTGCCGAGGAGCGCTTCGCTCAGGGCGATTTCGAACAGGCAACAGAGCTGGCCGCCCGGGTACTTGCGGCGGAGCCACCGGCGCCTGCTGCGCTACGCGTTAATGCGCTGGTTGTCACCGCGCATGCGCATTTCGACCGCGGCCGCTTCAGCGACGCGGAACAGGCATACACCAGCATACTGGCGCTGCTCACAAGCAGCGACGCGCGCTATTTCGCGCTTGGGGAGAAACGGGCGGCGGCGATCTACAAGCAAGGCGAGCTTGCGCGCGAGCAGGGAGACTTCCTGGCGGCGGCACGGGCGTTTAAGAGAGTGACCGAGGTATTGCCCGGCAGTGAGTTCGCAACGGTTGCCCAGTACGATGCCGCCGACATGCTGCTGCGCGTTGCAGACTGGCAGGCCGCGGCACAAACGCTCGACACATTCGTTGCCAGCCACCCGGATCATGAGCTGACGTCCGAAGCGCGCCGCCGGCTCGTGGGCGCCCGGCAAGAGGGCGGTGACGCGGTGGGAGCGGCGCGGACGCTGTTGGCCATATCTGCAACCAGCACCGACGTCGAGGAGCAGGAAGCTGCCTTGTGGCAGGCAGCCGAACTGCTTGCCGATGCCGATGAAAACTCGCAGGCAATCGTAGCGCTTGAGGATTACGTGTCACGCTTCGCCGGGCGTTTCGAGACGTCCATGGAGGCGCGGCAAAGGCTCGCAGATCTGCACAAGCAAGCCGGAAATGCCGGCGAACTCATGCGCTGGCGAAAGGCTTTGGTCAGCGCGCAGAAGGCATCCGGCGCGAGCGGTACGCTGCGCACCCGAACGCTTGCGGCCGAGGCAGCCATGCAGCTTGCGCTGCCCGCGGTGGCGGAGTACCGCGCTGTGAAACTGAAAACTCCCTTGAAAGCAGCGCTCAAGACTAAGAAGCGGCGTATGGAGCAGGCGCTGGCTGCGCTCACCGAGGCAGCGGATTACGACATTCAGGATGTCACGACCCGCGCGACTTTCGAAATCGCCGCAATTTATGGACACATGGGTGAGGCTCTGCTGGCCTCCGAGCGGCCCCGGTCGCTGTCGCCCGAGGAACTTGAGCAATACGAGATGTTGCTGGAAGAGCAGGCCTTTCCATTCGAGGAAAAGGCCATCGAGTTGCACGAAGCGAACGTGGCGCGCCTGAGCATGGGTGTGTTCGATGCGTCCGTGCAGGCAAGCCTGAACGCGCTGGCAACGCTCTTGCCGGCCCGCTACGCCAAGCTTGAAACAAGTGAGGAAGCCATTGCGCAGATTCGTTGAAATAGGTTTTTTGTGCCTGCTGCTGAGCGGTTGCGGTACAACGGGTGGGCTCGGCAAGCTTGGCTCGCTGGTACCTGAAAGACTGGCCGCGCTGTCACATGTCAATGACCAAAGCAGTGTTGATGTGGCGACGGAAGCGCAATACAACCAGGCGGTTGAACTGCTGCGCGGCGGTGAAGTGTCGCGCGCGGAAGAGATGTTCGAGAGCATTGCCGGCGCCCATCCGGAGCTGGCCGGCCCGCACCACAATCTCGCTCTCATCCGCCTTGCCGATGGCCGGCTTGAGCAAGCTGTCGCAGCGGCCCGCCAGGCTACGGAATGCAGCCCCGCGAGCGCTGCCGCGTTCAACACGCTGGGTATTGCGCTGCGCCGGCAAGGCCGGATGGCGGAGGCCGAACAGGCCTATCTGGAGGCTGTAGCGCTTGACGAGGACTACGCGCTTACCTGGCGCAACCTCGGCGTGCTTTACGACCTGTACCTGCAACGACCGCACGAGGCGTTGTCAGCCTATCAGCGCTTCCAGGCGCTGGTAGCCGATCCTGATAAAGAGGTGGCAATGTGGATAAGCGATCTGACGAGGCGCTTCGGAGAATCTCCGCGTTCAGCGCAGGCGGTACGGCCATGAGCGCCTGGCCGAGAGTCGGACTGGCGTTTGTGGGCCTTGCGCTGGCCGTGACGCTGTCGGCTGAGGAAGCCAAACAGGTCGCCGAGGAGCCCGCGCTACGCCTGGAAAGCTCGGTGGTGACCGGAAACCGTGAGCTGCCCAAAGTCATGTCCATTGTCCCCTGGAAGAAATCACAACCTGGCGAGCTTGTGGGGCGTCCCTCAAGCAGCCTGTTGAACGAAGTGTTGTCGCCCGTTGATCGCGAGGTGTTTCGTCGCCAGCTCAATTACCGGGCGCGCCTTGTCGAACGGGAGCGCGCACAGAAATCCGAGGCCGCGAGCAAGTAGTTGCCTGGCCAACCTACGCTGAATCGATTTACAGAAGAGGAGAGCAAGCATGAACATGTACAGCGCTGTCGTACAGTTCTTCCAGGAAGGTGGGGTATTTATGTACCCGATCGTTGTCGTACTGGCCTTCGGTCTGGCCATCGCACTGGAACGGTATTTTTTCCTGAACCGCACCCGGCTGGGTAACCAGAAACTCTGGGGGCAGCTCAAGCCCTTGCTTGAAGCTCGCGACTATTCGCGAGCGATGGCGATGACCACTGCCTCGAAAGCGGCTATCGGGCGCATCCTGAGCTATGGGCTCAGCCGTGCGCGCTCTGCGCGGCGGCGTGATGACATCGAAAAGGCGCTCGAAGAGAGCCTCATGGAAGTGATGCCGGGGCTCGAAAAGCGCACACACTATCTGGCAACTTTCGCAAATATCGCGACCTTGCTTGGCCTCCTTGGGACCATCATCGGCCTGATTCGCGCCTTCACGGCGGTCGCAGGTGCAAACCCCGCAGAGAAGGCGGACCTGCTTTCGGCCAGTATTTCGGTCGCCATGAACACCACCGCCTTCGGCCTGATGGTAGCCATACCGTTGCTGCTTGCGCACACCCTGCTGCAAACAAAAACCACGGAGCTTGTGGACAGCCTGGAGATGGCGTCGGTGAAATTCCTGAACAGCGTTGCCGAGGATGCAGGCCGCAAAGCTGATCCGGCCAGAAAGGCAGCCTGATGAGACTGCGCAGACGCAGGGCACGCATGAGTGAGCCAGCGGAGCTCAATATCACGGCCTTCATGAACCTGATGGTGATCCTGGTGCCGTTCCTGCTGATTACCGCGGTGTTCTCGCGCATGGCGATTTTGCAGCTGAACGTGCCGGCTTCTTCAAGTGAGGTACAGACCGCCGACGAGTCGATGCAGCTCGAGATCGTTGTGCGTCGCAACCTCATTGAGGTGGGCGATCATCAGGGCGGCCTCATTCGCAGCATTGCCAATACGGCTGAGGGCTACGACGTTGCGGCTTTGAATACGCTCATGCAGGAGGTCAAGGCGCGCTTTCCCGACAAGACCGACGCCAGCATTTTGCTGGAACCTGACGTGGACTACGACACCCTGGTGCAGGTCATGGATGCCGTGCGCGTTGCGCGCGTCGCACAGGAAGTTGGCACCGTACAGGCCGAGTTGTTCCCGGACATTTCGATCGGGGATGCACCCCTTGCAAATGCGACGGCAATGACGAGCAAAAGGAGGTCGCTGCCATGATGATGTCAGACCGCGCCCGGCGCATGGCCGCCAGCCATGAGCGTCACAAGGTGGGCAAGCTGAACCTCGTCTCCCTCATGGATATCTTCACGATCCTGGTGTTCTTCCTGCTGGTTAACTCCACAGAGGTCGCAGTCCTGCCCAACGCAAAGTCGATGCAGATTCCCGAATCTGTAAGCGAACAGAAACCTCATGAGAGCGTGATTGTGATGGTGACTGAATCGGAATTACTCGTGCAAGGGAAGCGGGTGGCCAGCCTGGATGAAATAGCCGAACTTCAAGGCACTCGCATCCCCGCTCTCAAGGAAGCGCTTGAGCGGCTGGCGTCGCAGCGACAGTTTGCGGGCGCAGCGGGCGCAGCGGGCGCAGGTGCGGGCGAGGTGACGGTAATGGGGCATAAAGAAATCCCGTATCGGCTGCTCAGGAAAGTGCTGGCCACCTGCGGGGAAGCCGACTATGGCCAGATCTCTCTTGCCGTCGTGCAAAAAGATACGCAGCCGAGGAGCTGACAGATGGAAGCGTATTATCGACTCACAGATTTGCCCTGGTCCCTTGGCGCCGAGCAGGACGAGCGCTTTCGGCGCCTCGTACGCAAGGTGGCGCCCGCGGTGCTGGCCTTCGCACTGGTGATCCCTCTTCTGCCAGTTAAAGAAGTGCCTGCCGACGCAACATCGGAGCTGCCACCGCAACTCGCCAGGTTCATCATGGAGCGACGTCCTGTTCCGCCGCCCGTTGTGCAGCCGCAGCCGGTCGTCGAGGAACCGCTGCGAGCTGAAGCAAAACCGACACCGAAACCGGTGCCCGCAGCTACGCCGAAGCCGCGGAGCGACCCGCGAGAGCGTGCTGCCAGTGTCGGCGTCGCCGCCTTTGCCGACGAGCTTCGCGACCTGAGGGAGAACGTCTCCGTGGATCGGGTGGCGTCGTCGGGCGGCTTGAGTTCAGGCGCGCAAGCGGCACAGGTGGAGCGCAGTCTGATTACTGCCGCCTCCGGCCGCGCCAGTGGCGGGATCAATACCGCCGCGCTGAGTCGCAATACCGGTGGTACAGGGCTCGCGGGCCGCAGTACAACCAAGGTCGCGGGCGGTGGTATGGGCGACGGCGGTGGTGGTCTCGCAGGTGGCAACGGCGACGGTGACGGGCGCATGGCCTCACGCAGTCGCGAGGAGATTGAGCTCGTTTTCGACAAGAACAAGGCGGCCATTTTCGCCCTTTACAATCGCGCGCTCAGGGACAATCCGCTGTTGCAAGGCAAACTGGTGCTCAAGCTGACCATTGCCCCATCAGGCAAGGTGACGCATTGCGAGGTCGTTTCCAGTGAGATTGGGGCGTCGGAGTTCGAGCGCAAGCTGGTAGCGCGGGTCAAGATGTTCAATTTCGGCGCGAAGGAAGTGAGCACGATGACGACCACCAAGCCAATCGACTTCTTCCCGGCCTGAGCAATGATCGCGCGAGTCCTCGCACTATCAGTTCTGTCCGCCCTGACTGGACCCTCGGCGGCAGGGGAGTGGCGGCTCGCCGGTACCCTGGTGCAGGCGGGTGGTGCGGCGCTGGTCGAGGCGGAGGGCACGCAGATGCTGCTGCGCGTAAACGAGACGCTTGCTGGCTGCCAGCTGCAGTCCGTCACCGCGACCTCGGCGAGCTTCGAGTGCGCAGGCCGGGTGAGCGTGCTGAGGCTCGGCGCGTCGTTGGCAGCGCGAGCTGTTGAGCCTGCCGCTGTAAACCCGGACGCTGAAGAAAGCGTCGTGCTCTCTCGTGTTGCGACTTTCGAGGTGCTGGGCGAGCGCCAGCGCCTGGTGAGCGAACTGCCCTTCGAGCCGCTGGTAAGGGATTCCGGGATTTCGGGTTACCGCCTGCTAAACAGTGCGCCAGATTCCCTGGTGGAGCGCGCCGGGTTTCGGACAGGGGATATTTTACGAAGCGTGAACGGTGTGACCGCCAGCTCTGGCCATGCCTTTACGCAAATGCTCAGTAATCTGGAAGAGGCACGCCAGGTGCTGATTGCCTATGAGCGTGACGGCCAGCGCCTGCAAAAACTGATCCTGCTTCGCTGACTGGAGCTTGCCGTACGCAACCTGAGCAAGCGATACGTGCATCGATGGGCTAGCTCCGCGAATGCACTGCCTGGTCCGCCAGCGCGTCGATGGCCCGCGCAAACCGCAGCGGCGCGCCCGGATCCATGCGCAGGTACAGTGATGGTTCGATAAGCTCCAGCTCCATCAGCCAATAGTCACTGCCGCCCTCGGCGCGCACAAAATCCGCGCGCGCGTACAGGACCGGCTCGCCAATCGCTGCGACAGCGCGTGCACCGGCCGCCAGCAGCATCTTGTCAGCGACCGCGGCCTTGATGAGGCCGCCATGTTCCTCCTGGCAGCGGAAGTCGCCTGCGTCCGGCGTCTTCAGAACCGCATGGCTGTATTCACCATTGAAATAGAACAGGGAATACTCGCCTTCGCTCTGGATGGCGGTAACAAAGGGCTGGGCCATGAGCGGCTTGTCAGCATAGAAGTCCGCGATCTCTGCTCGCAAAGCGGGGGATGCGCTACGCGCAACCCTGAACGCGCCGTCGGCATTGGCGCCAACCTGGGGCTTGATCACAATGTGCTCGCAAGCCAGTTGATCGAAGAGTTGTGCGAGTTCTCCGGGCAGGAGCCGCTCTCGCCACGCTGTGGGCACGATGGCGACGCCGCGCGCCGCAAGCTCTTTCAGATAGGTCTTGCGCAGGTTCCACTGTACGACCCTGCGCGGGTTGGCGAGCAGCGCGTCACTGGCCTCGATCTCAGCCAGCACGCGCAGAAATAGATCGGGGTCAGACTGGTAATCCCAGGTTGAGCGGATCACCACCAACTCATAGTCACTCCAGCGCACTCCCGCCTGGTTCCAGGGGATTGCGTCGACTCGCCATCCAGCTTCCCGCAGAGGCGCGTAGGCATGTTCATCGTCGATAACAAAATTACCGCGCTCAGCGAGCGTCAGGAAGGCGCATCGGCGCATCATTGCGGACTCCGCTTACTGCCATCAGCCTGGATCAGCAGTTTTCGTATTTCCAGTTGCGAGACTTGCCTTCTTGCAGCCATTCGATAGCGGTCGCAAGGCGCTTGTCGCGCGTGGCCTCACGCTTTGCCTCGGTCAGCCAGTCCACATAGTCCCGACGTTTTGAGTAGGGGAAGCTTTCAAACGTTGCTCTGGCCTTCCTGTTCTTGTTCAGGGCTGTCCGAAAGTAGTCTGGCACCTCGATGACCCTTTGCGATCCGCGCTTTTTTGGTGGTGCCTTGATGCCTTCGTCATTGATGCGTCGCGCTTCCTGCACATAGGCGACAAGGGTTTTCTCAGGAGGCAGATTTTTGATGCTTGAGGCTTTGAATGAGAAATTACTTGCCCCGGGCGCGGTTTTCAGGATGCCGGCCGGGTCGCTCATCAGTCTGGCTTTCCAGAAACCATAGCTGACATGCTGCCTGAAGCTCGCCATGCCCCCGAGCATGCCCTTGTATTGGAAGCTGGGCGCGCCCCACTTAATGGTCTCTTCGAGATCCGGACAGCCCTTGTGGAAAAGTGTGCGAACTTTCTTAAGAATCGGCCTTGCGAACGGTTCAGCCTTGGCTATGTAGGCATCGACACGCTCATCTTTCTTGCCCATCAGTCCGCTTTTTTCTTGCGTGGCGGTTTCAATGTGTCAGCCAATTGCGTGAGCCACTCGCGGACGGAACACTCCGGGCGTGGGTCATAACCGCACCCGAATTCTTCGTATACCAGCTCATGGAGCGAGTCATCGTCCCGCGTGTCTTTGAGGAATGCTTTGAGTTCGCTGTGGACCTGTTTCACGCGCTCTTTGCTGGCAACAATCTTGAATTTTTCAATGAGCTCTGGCCAGCTGCGCGCTTCAAGGTCCCAGTCCTGGTGAAACCAGTTGCTGATGAACCTGTCCAGTGCTTCGTAGTTATCCGCAGCCATGCCTGTCTCTGTAGAGTTCACTGTCACCGAGCTGACTAGCGGAAGATACCACCGAGCCGCGGATTCGCAAGTGCTCTTCGCGCACCGCCACGACGTGGCTCAGCGGGTATTGCGATAGTTGTGCCACAGGATGCGGGCGGCCACGCTGCGCCACGGTTGCCATTCTCTCGCCAGCTCTTCGCTTTCAGCCTTGGCTGGTCGGGCCTTCAGTCCCAGAACCTGCGCCTGCGAAAGCTCGAGTGCAAGGTCGCCGATCGGCCAGATGTCGGGTCTGCCCATGGCCAGCATGAGGTAGATATCCGCAGTCCAGCGACCGATGCCCGGATACTCCATGAGCAACGTTCGGCAGTCTTCGTCGGAATGTCGATGCAGTTCGGCCAGGCGCAGTTCGCCGCTGCTTATTGCGCAAGCCAGGGTATGACAGTAGCGTGCCTTCTGCCGCGAGAGTCCCGCGCCCTGCAGCTTTTTCTCGGTCAGCAGACTGATTCTTCCGGGTCGCACACCGCCTGCGATCTTGCTCAGCTTGCGGTAAACAGCGCGGCCTGACGCGAGTGAGACCTGCTGCTCAAGGATGATCTGTACCAGCGTGGCAAATCCAGCCTTGCGCAAACGCAGCACGGGCTCTCCGAATCGCCTGACGACCCCGCCCAGCCGAGGATCCCTTCGCGCCAGCTGGCGAACGGCCCGGGCGTGCGTTGTCTGGTCGAGTCGAGCCGTGCTCGTGTGCCCGCCGCCTGCCGTCAACGCGATTCTTTCCACAACAGGTAAGCAATCACGCCGGGCACTATCAGGCCAGCAACACTTACCCACATGGGCACGGCCCATGCGTCTATGGTGACCTCCCAGCCCATGAGCAGCCGCAGGAGATGGGCCATGGCGACAAGGCTGAAAACGAGGACGGCCAACAGGGTTCCCGTCTTCACTATTGTCCTCCCGAAAAAGGGTGGGCGGTCCTGGCAGCCAGTATTGCATTGGCCGCCACAGGTGCTTCCAAGGATAACCGGGATTCTGCGACTGCGCTGCCGGGCGCCCGGGATCAGTACGATTTGCGCCCGATGACCCCGAGCATCGGTGGCGAATAGAACAAGCTGGTCGGATCCTGCTCATGAGCCAGCCAGTCATCCTCGAAGGCCTGCAGCTCGAAAGCGCTCAGGTAGCCTTTGTCGATCAACTGCGGAAGATAGCTCTTCTGAAACGCGCGTACCCAGCGCCACACCGGGTCTCCCGGACGCGCCACGACCCCGAGGGTTTCTACATGAGTCACCGCGAGGCCCGCTTTTGTCATCATTGTGGGTACCCGGCTGGCCACGTCCAGGCTGCCACCCGAATCGGCAAAACTTTCATAAACTTTCCGGAACACGTGCCTGAAGTGCCTGCTTTCCGGGAACAGCTGGATGGCCAGGTAGTGGAAGTAGTCCATCACAAGCAAACGCCCGCCTGGCGCAAGTGCCGCGGCCGCCTCTTTGATCACCAGTCCGGGGTCCGGAAGAAAACACAGGAGCCAGCGCACGAATATGCCATCTGCGCTGCCGGGTGACAGGCCCGGCGCGTGAGCATCGGCGAGCTTTGTTGTCAGGTTTTGAATGGCGCGCTCTTCGCGCCAGCTATCCAGCAGGGTGAGAAATCGCTCCGAGTTATCGACCGCGGTGATGTGGCCGTCTGGCCGGACGCGCTCCGCCAGTTCGAAGCTGGTGAAGCCCGGTCCGCAGGCGAGGTCCACGATGCGCTGCCCGCGCCCGAACCCGGCCAGGCCCCAGAGCCGCTCGGTGGTGTCCCGCCACACCTCATGTTGTTCGGCGAGCCGGTCGAGCTCGGCGTCACCGGTGCCGAGAATGTATGGATGCGCGTCCATGGCTAAAGCCCTGCGGTAGAAGTACTGCGCAGGGAAGCCCCTGCCCGAAAAGGCAAGCCTAGCGGATTTGGGCGTCGCTTATAAGCTCAGGACTTGAGCGCGCGGATGCGCAGGGTAGCCAGACGCTGCGTATCGTTGAGATCTTCGCTTTTCCAGGTGAAGCAAGGCGGGCTTCGTCGCAACATAGGCCAACTGTTGTCCTGGATAACCGACTGCAGGAATTCCAGGTTTCTCTCGACGGACTCGAGATAAGGGTTCTTGCCATCAAATACCGCTTCGAAATATCTGTAGGCGGCACCAAAAGCGCCGTCCAGCCGATCGCGGGACGTCATCTTAAAAAACGCGGGCGTTTTCTTCAGTAGGTCTTCGCCCGATTCGTAAAGTATATGGACCTTGCCGGTATCGGCTTCCGTGCTGGTTGTGAGGCCGCCCAGTACGAATTCCGGAAACAGCCGATCACGGCATTTCTCGAGGTAGCAGCGATCCGCCATCTGGGCCATGAGATCGGCCGTGCCAACCAGGTGTCCTACAGTTCTGTACAGGGGGTCCGCAACCCAGATGTCTTCCGGAGGCTTTTCCATCCCGGTGAAATGCACAATCGTTGCTGCGATCTCTGCAACGTGTCCGAGGCCTGCGCCCGGTAGGTAGTCTGTCAGGTAGGTCGCGCTCCGGGTTACGTGATGCCGGGTCAGCTCCGAGCCATTCTCGAGGTCGGTCTCATCCTCGCGGCGGATATAGCCGGCGTCGTGAAACAGGGCGACGATCTGACCCACGGTGGCGCGTTCCAGCCCAAGGCGTTGCGCCGGCTTTACCGTTTTTTCGTAGCCCACGATCAGGCGCGCGGTGGCCAGGCTCATGTCCAGCGAATGCTGCATGTCGTGGTAAACAGTCTCGCAGCCATGAAAGCCTTTAAGCCGGCCGCGGAACAGGTTGGCAAAATCGTTGAAGGCCTTGCGTATCTTCGACAGATCCTCGTTTGGATAGACATCTGCGAAGAGTTCCAGCGCGGCGTCACGCACGGCTTCAGGTGAGCTCACCTGCACCGTATTGGTTACGTCGTAGTCACTGCGTCGCTCGCGCATGAGATCCCCCTGCCAGAAAACACCCTGTGACTTCCCTGTCAGGCTTCAATCGAGTCTAAAAAACATTTGAGGAGTTTACCAGTAACTATTGTATTTATTAGGCTTATGGTAAATGCAGGTGGGTCTCAGGGCGGCGGGAAATTGAATTCGGCAATCACCGGAGCGTGGTCCGACGGGCGCTCGGCGGCCCGCGGCTCGCGGTCGATGTAGCTTCTGATGCACTGTTCGGCCAGCTTCTCGCTGGTCAGGATGAGGTCGATTCGCAAGCCACGATTGCGCCGAAAGGCCGCCATGCGATAGTCCCACCAGCTGTAAAGTCCGGGTGTCTGCTCAAACAAGCGGAAGCTGTCTTTCAGTCCCAGCTCAAACAAACGACCGAGCGCAGCCCGCTCCGCGTCGCTGCAATGGAGCTTACCCTCCCATGCCTTCGGGTCATGGACGTCCGCGTCTGCGGGCGCAATATTAAAATCACCCATCACCAGCACTTTGTCGTGAGTACTCACTGCCCGCGCAAGTTCGTCTCGCAGGCAATCGAGCCATTTCATCTTATAGGTGAACTTGTCGGAATCGATCGCCTGGCCATTTGGTACATACAAGTTGAAAACGCGCATGCCATCAAAGGTTGCAGCAATGAAGCGACGCTGCGGATCATCCTCCATGCCCGGAAGACTGGTAACGACGTCCTGAGCGGCATGTCGCGAGAGCAGCGCCACGCCGTTATAGGTTCGCTGTCCGGTGAAGACGACCTGATACCCGGCGGCCTCGATCTCGTCTTTCGGGAAGTTGTCATCGGGCAGCTTGGTTTCCTGCAGGCCGATCACGTCGATCGGTTCCTGGGCAAGCCAGTCAACCAGCTGTTCGCGGCGAACCTTCAGCGAGTTTACGTTCCAGGAGGCAACTTTCATCCGCTCTGCCCGCCTTCAGCCGGCGGCCTCTGTTGTCCGGTTCTCATCGCCACCAATGCCCGCATGTCTCAGCAACGGCTCAATGCTGGGCTCGCGACCGCGGAAGGCAACGAATGCTTCCATTGCGTCCTTAGTCCCGCCGACCTCGAGAATGCTCTGCAGGAACCGTCGGCCCGTTGCGACGTCAAGTATGCCTTCTTCTTCGAAGGCCGAGAAAGCATCGGCGGACAGTACCTCTGCCCACTTGTAACTGTAGTAGCCTGCTGCATAACCGCCCGCAAAAATATGCGAAAACCCGTTTGGAAAGCGATTGAAAGCGGGGACCGGTACGACTGAAACCTTGTCCCGCACCTCGCTGAGGATGCGCTCCACCTGGCCATGCGAGCCAGGTTGGTATTCCATGTGCAACCGGAAGTCGAACAGCGAAAACTCCAGCTGCCGGAGCATTTGCATCGCCGAATGGAAAGTTCTGGCCCCACGCAATTTATCCAGTAACTCAGCAGGCAGCGGCTCGCCAGTCTTATAGTGCCGGGAGATCAGGGGCAGCGTTTCACTGCTGTAGGCAAAATTCTCCATAAACTGACTGGGTAGCTCTACGGCATCCCAGGGCACGTTACTGATGCCGGCCACGCTCGGGTACTCGGCGCGTGTGAGTAAGTGGTGCAAAGTGTGCCCGAACTCATGAAACAGCGTCAGTACCTCATCGTGGGTGAGCAGCGCGGGATTGTCCCCGACCGCCGGCATGAAGTTGCACACCAGGTATGCCACCGGGTCCTGTTCGTGCCGCTCCAGGCGTGTGCGCGTGGCGCACTCGTCCATCCATGCGCCGCCGCGTTTGTGAGGTCTTGCAAAGAGATCGATGTAAAAGCTGCCGCGCAGCTTGCCGTCTTCATCGAAGATGTCAAAAAACTCGACGTCCTCGTGATACACCTCCGTCGACGCGTTGCGCCGCACGTCGATGCCATAAAGCCGACTGACGATATGGAACAGGCCATCCATCACCACCGGCAGAGGAAAGTACGGTCGCAACTGCTCGTCGGAAATCCCGAACCGCGCCTGGCGGAGCTTCTCGGAGAAGTAGCTGATATCCCAGGCTTCGAGCCGGTCAAGATCCTGCTGTTCGCCGGCAAAGGTTTCCAATTCTGCGAACTCGCGCTGACCGGCTGCACGGGTTTGTGCAACCAGGTCTTCGAGAAAGCCGAGCACGTCATTCGGTGCCCGGGCCATCTTGGGTTCGAGCGACAAAGCGGCATAGTGCGGGAAGCCCAGCAGCTTCGCCGCCTGCTGCCTCAGGGTCAGGATTTCTTCCATGACCGAGCTGTTATCGAACCGGGCGTCGTGCGGGCCGTGATCCGAAGCGCGCGTGACCCAGGCCTCGTAGACTTCCCGCCGAAGCTCGCGGTTGTCTGCGTAAGTCATCACTGCATCAAAAGAAGGAAAATCGAGCGTCAGCAGCCAGCCATCCTTGCCTTTTTCCGTCGCGGTCTGCCTGGCCAGCTCCTTCGCGCGTTCGGTCATTCCCGCCAGCAGCGTTTCGTCAGAGATGAGTTTCGACCACGCGTTGGTTGCGTCGAGTACGTTTTCCTCGAACTTCGCCTGCAAGGCCGATCTTTGACGCGCGATGTCGCGATAGCGCTCTTTGTCATCTTCGCTGAGCGCGACGCCGGAGAGGCGAAAGTCCCGCAGCGCGTGTTCCAGCAGCTTTTGCTGCGCCTCTGAGAGATCCTGTTCTTCTTTGGCGACGCGTTCGAAGGCGGCGTAGAGCACCGCGTTTTGCCCCAGTTCGCTATGGTAGTCGGTCAGTTTTGGCAGGCAGGCGTTGTAGGCCTCGCGCAGCTCAGGGTCATTCATTACACCATTGAGGTGGGCGACCGGTGACCATGTGCGCGCCAGCCGGTCGTCCAGCATTTCCATCGGTTCCACCAGCCTGTGCCAGCTGCGGGCCCCCGGATCATCAAGCAGCGCCTTGATGGCTTTGCGATTCTCTGCCAGCAGTTGGTCGATGGCAGGTTCGACTTGCCCGGCACGGATGCGCGTAAATGCCGGAAGGCGGCGGTTTTCTGTCAGGGGATTCTCAGTCATTGCTGCGTACTTTGTGCCGGGTGGACGGTAAAAAGGAAGCGAATTCTAGCATGCGGACCGCGCGCGCAATTTCAATAGAAACGGGCCGCCACCAGGTAAATGCCCAGGCTGCACAGGCCGATGGCCAGCAGCGCAAACGCAAGCGCATAGCCACGCAGTCGCCTGGCCACCTGCGGCTGAGGCAGTGCAGCGAGAAGGTAAGGGCGTTTGTCCGGCGGGTGTGAGAGAACATCCAGGCCGGGCTCAGCCGATCGTGTTTGCCGGGCCTGCGTCACCTCCAGGAGTGCAGCCTGACGAGCGACCTCCCATTCTTCCAGATCAATGTTGCCATCGCGATTGGTGTCAAAACGAGCGAGCAAGCCCGGCTGATCGCGTTTCCAGTGCGCAAGCAGCGCGCGGATTTCCTCGGCAAGCGGACCAGTCTCGACGATGGCTCGCTCGGTACGGAACCAGCCGATGGCATACAGTGGTCCTCCGATGTCCAGGCGCTTCTCTGAGTAACGATACTTGCCGCCATAGCGTCGTTTACGCATCCCCGGCGCAGGGTGCCGCTGGTCGCCATACCAGCGGGTCTGCGAGACCGTCATGACTTCAGCGCCCCACGGGTCTATGACACAGGTGCCGGAGCCGTCTGCGAGGGCGAAAAGCTCCTCGCTGGTTCCGTGGCTGACATGCTGCCAGCTGACCTCCGATCCGCCGCGGCGCCTTTGCGCCACCTTCTCCTCAATGCGAAAACTCCACCAGCAGCAGTGGCTGCCGGTCAGTGGCGCAACGACGGGCTGGCCTGGCAGCGCTTCCGAGTGGCCCTGCAATTCGATGTATCCCTGGGACGCGGAACGTACCCGCGAGGTTGGTATGTCTTCGACGATATGCGCGCGGCGCAGGCGACGGATCGCCGCCTTGCCCAGCAAAACTGACAGAACGCTGAGTATGACCAGCCAGAACCAGAACTCCGGCGCCGTGGCGCTGCGTGCAGCCAGAATGACTTCCTGCATCGGGGCTGTCAGTCAAACAGCTTGCGAATGTCCACGTCAGTAATTTCCTCGTTTTCGAACTCGAGCAATGCGGCTGGAGCGAAACCGGCCGCGCGAGCGACCAGTACGTCAGGAAACTGTTCGATCCGGATATTGTTAATATTGACGCTCTCGTTGTAGAACTCACGCCGGTCCGCGATAGTGTTCTCAAGCTCTGATATGCGTGCCTGCAGATGTTGAAACGTGCTGTCGGCTTTGAGATCCGGGTACTGCTCAGCGACTGCATACAGGTTGCCAAGTCCCATGCGCAAAGTTGCTTCGGCCGTTCCGACACCGGCCACGTCACCACTGTTACGGGCGGCCGACACCGCGGCCCGGGCCTGCATGACCTTTTCCAGCGTCTCCTGTTCGTGCTTCATGTACCGGCGGCAGGTATCTACCAGCTTCGGCAGTTCATCGTGCCTTTGCTTGAGCAGTACATCGATGTTCGACCAGGCTTTGCTTACGTTGTGCTTAAGCGTGACAAGCCGGTTATAGAGAGTAATGAAGTACACTACCGCTGCAGCAAGGACGGCCAGTACGATCAGTAGGAATGTGCCCATGAGAAATCCCTGTGGCGTTGCCAGCCTAAAATTATAGCACCGCGGATGCTGTGCTTTATCTGAGATAGAAGGTGTCTTGATGAGCAATGGATTTGACCTGATTGTGCTGGGCGCCGGCAGCGGCGGACTGGCCTGCGCGCAGCGCGCCGCGGGGCACGGTGCCCGAGTCATGATTATCGAGAGCGGACGCCTCGGGGGCACCTGCGTTAACGTTGGCTGCGTACCAAAAAAGGTGATGTGGTATGCCGCAAGCCTCGCTCATGCTATCCATGACGCAGAAGATTACGGCTTTGCGGTGGCGGCTGATGGCCACGACTGGTCGCGGCTGAAAACGGCACGTGACGCCTACGTGGAGCGCCTGAACGGCATTTACGCCCGCAACCTTGCCAAGCGTGACGTAGCGCTCGTGGAAGGCCGCGCACATTTCGTAGACAGCCGTACTTTAGAAGTTGACGGTCGCCAATACAGCGCCTCGAATGTGGTCATTGCCACGGGCGGGATGCCCATCGTGCCGGAGATCCCGGGTGCCGAGCTGGGCATCACGTCCGATGGATTTTTCGAGCTGGCGGCATGCCCGGAAAAAGTAGCGGTTGTTGGTGGCGGATACATCGGCGTCGAACTGGCTGGGATGCTAAAGGCACTTGGTGCTGACGTCAGCCTGTTTCTCAGGCGTGATGGCCCACTCAAGAACTTCGATCCGATGCTGCGCGAGGTGCTCATGGACGAGATGATTGCGGATGGCATCAAGCTGCAGATACACAAGGTGCCGCGCTGCCTGGAAGAGCGCGATGGAAAAATTGCCTTTTGCAGCGAAGACGGTGAATCTTTTACGGGGTTTGACTGCGTGATCTGGGCCGTCGGACGGCGCGCCAATACCGCCGCGCTGAATCTCGACAGAGCCGGCGTAGCGACCGGTGAGCTTGACGATATTCCAGTAGACAAGTACCAGAACACCAACGTAGAAGGCATTTACGCCGTGGGCGATGTGACTGGCCGCGCGGCCCTGACGCCGGTGGCAATTGCGGCGGGACGACGTCTTGCGGATCGCCTGTTCGGCGAGATGCCGGAGCGGCA
This sequence comes from uncultured Gammaproteobacteria bacterium, assembly GCA_963759075.1. GTDB lineage: Bacteria > Pseudomonadota > Gammaproteobacteria > Steroidobacterales > JABDLF01 > JABDLF01. Next base: position 32,221 of record CAVWXZ010000018.1, on the reverse strand, counting down.
CCTGGATTACGAGTGCATTCCCACCGTCGTGTTTTCTCATCCTCCCATCGGTACCGTAGGGCTTACCGAAGTGGAGGCGCACGCGGCGCATGGCAAGGACGTCCAGGTTTTTAAGTCGACCTTCACGCCCATGTATCACGCCCTGACCGCCCGCAGGATCCGCGCGGCCATGAAACTCGTGACGGTGGGCGAAGACCAGAAAGTAGTGGGCTGTCATGTTATCGGGCCGGGTGCGGATGAAATGTTGCAGGGTTTTGCGGTCGCCGTACGCATGGGCGCGACCAAGCGCGATTTTGACGATACGGTCGCCATTCACCCAACGTCGGCAGAAGAATTCGTAACCATGGTGTGAGCGACGGCAATGAATGTAAGACCCTTCCAGCAACATAGTCCGCAGCTCGGCGCGCATGTTTTTATCGACTCGACGGCGGTGGTGATCGGGCAAGTGACCCTTGGCGACGACGTGTCGCTGTGGCCAATGACCGTGGTGCGAGGTGATGTAAACAGCATTCGGATAGGCGCGCGATCCAACATCCAGGACGCCTGTGTCCTGCATGTTACCCATGATGGGCCCTACAGTGCCGGTGGCTTACCGCTGGTCGTTGGCGAGGACGTCACAGTCGGCCACCGGGTGACACTGCACGCGTGTACTGTCGGTAATCGCTGCCTGATCGGCATGTCATCGACGATTATGGACGGCGCGCTTATCGAAGACGACGTGCTGCTTGCAGCGGGCAGTCTCGTGTCGCCAGGCAAGCGCCTGGCAGCCGGTTGCTTATACCGCGGCAGCCCGGCGCGAAAAGTGCGTGCTTTGAGCACCAGCGAAATGGAGATGTTGCGCTACTCTGCGGCGCACTATGTGCGGCTCAAGAACCGCTATCTTTCGGAATGAATCTGGCGCGGGTGTCCAGCACGTAGCGCGTATCAGGCCGCACGCCGAACCACACCAGGAACGATTCTGCAGCCTGCTCCACCAACATGCCCCAGCCGTCTACGCCGCGTGCCGCGCCCTTGCGCTCTGAATACTTAATAAAGGGACGGGCCGCCTTGCCATAGGCGAGGTCGTAGCACAGCGCATCGCGCAAGATAATCTCGGTGGGAATGCCCGGCACTCTTCCGGTCATGCCAGCCGACGTTGCGTTGATGACAATGTCGAACTCCTCCCCCGCAAGGTCCCGGAAACCGCAGGCTTCGATGCGCTTGCCACTGGTCAGTGCCTGTGAGACCTGTTTCGCGCGTCCTGCGTGTCGGTTGGCGAGCACCAGGCGGGAAGGCTGTTCAGCCAGCAAGGGCAAAAGTATTCCGCGTGCGGCTCCGCCGGCGCCGAGGACCGCGATCCGCTTGCCACGCAGCTCGGTTGACAGGTTGACCGTCAGGTCATGCACGAGACCCGCGCCGTCGGTATTGTCGGCGAACAGCTGGGCGTGTTTGCGCATTTCCAGCAGGTTCGCGGCGCCGGCGGCGAGCGCTCGATCGGTGACGTCGTCGGCAACGCGTATCGCAAGTTCCTTGTGCGGCGCAGTGACGTTCAGGCCGCGGCCGCCGCCGAGAAAGAACTGGTAAGCAGTGGTCGAAAAGTGCTTTGGCCGCGCCTCGACAGCGTCGTAGCAAATACGCTTGTTGTACTTCTCGCCCCAATAGCGATGAATTCTGGGGGAAGCACTCTGGGCGACGGGATAGCCTATGACGCCGTATCGTTTCCTGGGGTTCTTGCCTGTAATTGCAACGTTCTCCGCGGTCTGCCTGGCGAGCGCTCAGTGCCCCTCAGCGAGCGCTGTCTGTCTGCCGCAGCCAGGTGGAGGCATCCAGAGCGAAGTAAGTCATGATTGCGCATGCGCCCGCACGGCGGATGCTTGTCAGGGTTTCCAGCACTGCTGTTTTTTCGTCGAAGTATCCGGCGGCCGCGCCAGCCTTCAGCAGGCTGTATTCACCGCTGACCTGGTAAGCAAGCGTTGGTACGCCAAAGGTATCCTTGACCCGCCGAATAACGTCCAGATAGGGCAGCGCCGGTTTGACCATCACCATGTCCGCGCCTTCCGCAAGATCCAGTGCGACTTCACGCAGCGCCTCGTCGCTGTTGGCCACGTCCATCTGGTAGCTGTCCTTGCCGGCGCCGCCCAGGTTTTTTGCCGAGGCGACGGCGTCGCGAAACGGACCATAGAAGCACGATGCATACTTGGCGGCGTAGGACAAAATTCTGGTGTTGACCTGGCCCGCTGCTTCCAGGGCGCTGCGGATGGCGCCGATACGTCCGTCCATCATGTCCGACGGAGCGACAATATCCGCGCCCGCACCGGCATGGCACAAGGCCTGCCGGACCAGCGCTGCAACGGTAGCGTCGTTGACCACGTAGCCGCTCTTATCAATGAGCCCGTCCTGCCCATGACTGGTGTACGGGTCCAGCGCCACGTCGGTAACGACGCCCAGCTCCGGGAATCGAGCCTTGATGGCTGCGATGGCCCTCGGCACCAGCCCGGCATCGTCCCATGCAGCGGCCGCGTCATCGGACTTGAGACCGGGTTCGATGACCGGGAACAGCGCAATCGCGGGGATCGCCAGCTCTGCCGCGCGTTCGCATTCGCCCAGCAACTGGTCAATACTCAGGCGGAATACCCCGGGCATCGACTCTACGGGAACAGGTTTGCCCTTGCCGTCGTGCAGGAACATTGGGTATATGAGGTCGTCTGCGGAGAGCCGCGTCTCTCTGACGAGGCGGCGCGAGAAGCCGTCAGCGCGTAAACGCCGCAGCCGGACGGCCGGATAGGTACCTGTGAGTGGTTGCTGCATGCGGCTGATCCATAAATGAAAAGGACCGTGATTTTGGCGCGATTGCTGCTCCAAGCCAAGTTCAGGCAGCCAGTCGGCTGTGATATTTGTTCCGGACCCCGGGTCTGATACATGAATGAGCAAGCTAAACCGGCGATGAGCCCACGTGATTTCGAGGTGCTGGTGCGCGCCTTGATGCCGGATTTATACCGGTATGCGGTGTGGCTGGCGCGCGATCCGGGCGTAGCGGAAGAGGTGGTCCAGGAGGCTTTGCTAAGGGCATGGCAGTCGATTCACAAGCTGCGCGAAGCAGATTCGGCGAAAAGCTGGCTGCTGACGATCATTCGGCGAGAGAACGCGCGCTGGTTTCAACGCCAGCCTGACCGGGCCATGGACGTCGATCATGTGGCCGCGATGGACGAGGCACTGCGTACGCCGGCCGTGGATACGGACGTTTTAGACATTCGGCGCGCGATTGCCGGGATGGCGAAAGAGTACCGCGAGCCGTTGGTCCTGCAGGTGCTGGTGGGTTTGACCGCGGAAGAAATTGCCGAGGTTCTGGAAATCAAGAGTGGCGCGGTATTAACCAGGCTATATCGGGCGCGTAAGCAACTTCGTGACGTGCTTGTAAAGAGTGCCACCGGGGCATTAAGGAGAATCGATAAGTGAACTGCCTTGAATTCAGACGTATTTGTTCTGCAGAACCGGGCCGCAAAGACCCGGCGATGGCGGCGCATGTGTCTGAATGTGGCTCGTGCTCGGCATTCGCTGTCGAGACGGAGTCGTTTGACCAGCTGATCGTTGAGGCGTTAAGCCTGCCGGTTCCGTCCCGACTGGCAGCTTTCTCGCTGGATGCGCCACGTCATTCTGCGGTCGGGCCACAGCGGTTCGTGCCCATGCGGTGGCTGGCCATAGCGGCGAGTGTGCTGGTCGCAGTGCTGATTGGTTTTGGCGGCCTGCGCCTGGTAAGTCCCGACGACCTGGGCAGCGAGGTTGTAGCGCATATTCTTCACGAACCTGCGTCTTTTCAGCCGCCACTCCAACCGATCGCGGTGGAAAACGTAGACCTGGTCCTGCGGCAGACCGGTGCGCGATTCAACGCTCCCGTCGGCACCATAAATTATATGCAGACTTGCCCTTTTCGCGGAAAGTTGGTGGCGCATGTGGTTATTGCAGGGGCCACCGGCCCGGTCACCCTGCTGTTGCTTCCTGATGTGGAAGTGGCCGGGCCGGAGTCTTTCGATGAGGAAGGGCTTAAAGGGGTCATTGTGCCCGTGGGCAAGGGGAGTGTCGCCATCGTTGGTGGTGAGACGGAGCCGCTGGCCCCGGTAGAAGAACTTGTTTCGAGAGCGGTGGAATGGCGCATCTGAGCGCCGGGATACCTTTGTTAAGTAAACCGGCCTTTGAGTCGGGTAAACGTAAATCTCTGGAGGAGATAATACATGTCTGAGAAAAGCGCGATGAAACCATTGGCGGCGGCAGTGGGAGCAGCACTTGCGGCGTCCCTGGGCGGGATTTCTGCGACGGCAAATGCCGACGCCAGTCCCTTCATTGCCACCGCTCTGAGCAGCGGCTACCTGAATGCCGACCACCACGCAGGCGAAGGCAAATGCGGTGGTGACAAGACCGCGAAGGCCGAGGGCAAGTGCGGTGGCGACAAGGAAGCCAAGGCCGAAGGCAAGTGTGGCGAAGGCAAGTGCGGCGGCGACAAGACTGAGAAAGCCGAGGGCAGCTGCGGTGGTGACAAGGAAGCTAAGGCTGAAGGTAAATGCGGCGAAGGCAAGTGCGGCGGCGACAAGGCTGAGAAAGCCGAGGGCAGCTGCGGTGGTGACAAGGAAGCCAAGGCTGAAGGTAAATGTGGCGAAGGCAAGTGCGGCGGCGACAAGGCTGAGAAAGCCGAGGGCAGCTGCGGTGGTGACAAGGAAGCCAAGGCTGAAGGGACCTGCGGCGGCTCGCTTTGAACTGACCCGATTCCCTGACAACACATGCTGTTGTAATAGCCTGCGGTGGCAACACCGCGGGCTTTTTTTTGGCAATTTTGTAAGTGCCGGCACAAAGGGTAGCCTCATAGCTGGTGTCTCAGGAAGGAGGAGAGGAGCATGACGGCAGGGAAAGAAACCAGGCAACGCTGCGGCTGGGCCTACGGTGGTGATGAGCGCTACCTGGCCTATCACGATGAGGAGTGGGGGGTGCCGATCACGGATGATCGCAAGCAGTTTGAATTTCTGGTGCTGGAAAGCGCGCAGGCGGGGCTGAGCTGGTCCACGGTGCTGTACAGGCGCGAAGGCTATCGGCACGCGTTCGCTGATTTCGATGTCCGGAAGGTCGCACGCTACACCGACAAACGCGTGGCTAAGCTGTTGCTCGATACCGGCATCATTCGCAATCGGATGAAAGTAGAGGCGGCCGTGAACAACGCGCGGCGCTTCCTGGAAGTGCAGGAAGAGTTCGGTAGCTTTTGTCACTACATCTGGGGCTTCGTCAACGGCAAGCCAATTCAGAACAAATGGGCGGGCGATGCAGACATGCCTGCGACCAGCGCGGAGTCGGACGGCTTGGCCAGGGACATGAAGAAGCGCGGCTTCAAGTTCGTGGGCAGCACCATACTGTACGCACACATGCAGGCCACCGGCCTGATCAATGATCATGTTGGCCAGTGCTTCCGCCACAAGGAATGCAGGCGATTGGGCAAGGAAATGAAGCTGGCGTGAGCGCCACCCTTGACCATGGCCAGAGGCACAGGGATACTCCGGAGACAATGTGTATACCTGCCCTGACAGTCTCTCCGAGCCGCAAGCACCGCTGGTGGTGGCCTGCCTGCACGGGGAGGGCGCCGGCCGCGGGCTGAGTATCAGCAAACGGACAACGGACCCATCCCCGGCGACCGGGGGTGGGTTTTTTTTCGCCCCCGACGCCTGATGGTTCAGGAAATTTATGCAAGCACCCTTTGATATCGCAGCCGATCTGGACACGCCTGTTTCGGCGTATCTGAAACTTGCGCCCTTCAAGCCACGCTTTCTGCTGGAAAGTGTGGAGAGCGGAGAGCGGCTCGGGCGTTATTCTTTTATCGGCTTCGGTGGCGGGACGGAGTTTCGACTCGATGCGGACGGTGCACACTGGGACGGCAAACGCGTAAACCGGCCGCGCGACCGAACCGAGCTGTTAGCCATGCTGCGCGATGCGCTCAGCAAGGCGCCGAAGCCTGGTCCCGTCCCTGAAGGCATGCCTTTTTCCGGTGGCCTGGTTGGCGTCGCTGCGTATGATCTCGTGCGCTTCTTCGAGCAGTTGCCGGATCCTGGCAGGGCACAGGGCGGGCTCCCCGATGCTGCCTATTTTGCGCCCAGATCCCTGCTCGTATTCGATCACCTCACGCGCAGGGCGGCCTTGCTGCATGACGGCAGCGATGCCGAACGCGGTGAGTTGCGCAGTGATGTAATGAGTGCCCTGGCCGGTCCGCTGCCCTGGCGCAAGCCGGGCGGACAGGTGGGTCCCGCGGTAGCCAGCATTTCCGAGGGTGATTTCAAACAGGCCGTGGACAAGGTGAAGGGGCACATCGCGGAAGGTGATGTCTACCAGCTGGTGCTTTCTGTGGGCTTTTCTGGTGAATGCCAGGTGGACCCATTCCAGAGTTACCGTGCCCTGCGGCTGCTCAATCCTTCGCCCTACATGTATTTTTGCGAGTTTGGCGACCTCGCAGTGGTGGGTTCATCTCCTGAGGCGCTCGTGCGCCTGCACGGCAGAGCCGCCGCCCTGCGCCCGATTGCCGGCACACGTCCGCGCGGTGACTCGGACGAACAGGATGCGCAGCTGGAAGCGGAGCTGGTTAACGACCCCAAGGAGATTGCCGAACATGTCATGCTGGTAGATCTTGCGCGCAATGATCTGGGGCGGGTTGCCGTTGCCGGGAGCGTTAATGTGGAGCCGTATAAAGTTGTCGAGCGCTATAGCCACGTCATGCATCTGGTCAGCGGCGTGCACGGGGAGCTGCGGGAAGATCGCGATGCCTTTGACCTGTTTTCTGCAGCTTTCCCGGCCGGCACGCTGGTAGGTGCTCCAAAAGTGCGCGCGATGCAGCTGATCGACGAACTTGAAACGACGCGTCGCGGATTGTATGCGGGCACGGTGGGTTATTTCGGTCACGATGGTGGCATGGACCAGGCAATTGCAATTCGTACGCTGGTGTTTAATAAGGGTCGATACAGTTATCAGGCGGGTGCCGGAATTGTGGCAGACAGTGTTCCGGACAACGAGTATCGGGAAGTCCTGGCAAAGAGCGCTATCCTGCGCCAGGCGCTGGCACTTGCGGAGGCGGGACTGTGAAAGCGCGCTTGCTTTTGATCGACAACTACGATTCGTTTACCTACAACCTCGTGCAGGCATTCGCCGTCCTGGGTGCGGATGTGATCGTGCACCGTAATGATCAGATCAGCGTGGCTCAGTGTCGGGACATCGCGCCGAGTCATATAGTGATCTCACCAGGGCCCGGGCGGCCGGAGCACGCCGGAATTGCCCTGGACGTGATTGAAGCATTCAAACAGCAGGTGCCTATACTTGGCGTATGCCTGGGACACCAGGCGCTGGTGCATGCCTTCGGTGGCGAGATTGTTCATGCCGCGACGCTGATGCATGGCAAGACCTCCATGGTCAAACATGACGGGCAAGGTGTTTACGCACAGCTGCCGAACCCTTTCGAGGCTGGTCGTTACCATTCGCTGGCTGCCAATCGCCACCGCTTGCCTGACGTTTTCGAAGTGACCGCCACCACCGAGGACGGTGAGATCATGGGGGTGCGCCACAGGTCGTTGCCGCTGGAAGGCGTGCAGTTTCATCCCGAAAGCGTTCTGACGCCGGAGGGCAGCAGGCTGATGAACAACTTTCTTGGATTTGTCGCGAACCCGGCGCAGGAGAAGGCCTCATGAGCAGCGCTACGGTCGCGATCCTGGAGAAGCTGCTGCAGGGCGAAGACCTCGAAGAAAAGCAGGCGGAGCTGCTCCTGCGCGAACTCACCGGCGGCAACTTGCCGCGCGAGCAGGTGGCGGCGCTGCTGACCGCATTGCGCGCAAAAGGTGAAACGCCGGCCGAGGTGCGTGGATTTGCGCGCTCGATGCGGGCGTTGGCCCTGCATCCGGAAATCAGCCCGGGCGCAGCCATCGTCGACATGGTCGGTACCGGTGGTGACGGTTCGGGCAGCCTCAATCTGTCCACGGGATCTTCGTTGTTGCTCGCCGCCTGTGGTGTGCGCGTGGTCAAGCACGGGAATCGCTCGATTTCGAGCCAGAGCGGGAGTGCTGACGTGCTGGAAAAGCTCGGCTATGCGCTGCCGAGGGATCCGAAACAGGCCGGCGCCAGCCTGGACGCGACCGGCTTTACGTTCCTGTTCGCGCCTTTTTTCCACCCCGCTATGAAGACGGTGGCGCCGGTGCGCCAGGCGATGGGCGTGCGTACGGTTTTCAACCTGCTCGGGCCACTGACCAATCCGGCCGAGCCGCCATTCATGGTGCTCGGCGCCTATAGCCTGGCGGCGGCACAGATGATGGCCGAGACCCTGTCGGGTATGAAAATAGAGCGGGCGTTCGTGATCCACGGCAAGCCGGGCTGGGATGAGGCAACGCCGGTGGGCTCGTTCACGCTTTACGATGTGGAGCCGGGTACGGTGACTCGTTTTGAACGCGATCCCATCGACTATGGAATTGCCCGCTGCAAGGCCGAAGATCTTGCCGGCGGCGATGCGCAGCTGAATGCCACACGATTGCGTGCGGTGCTGGAAGGCAAAGAAAAGGGCCCGCATCGCGATGCGTTAATACTGGGCGCCGCATTGGGACTGGAGGTCTCCCGCACCTGCCCGGAACTGGAAGACGGGATCACACGCGCGACGGCGGCACTGGATGCCGGTAAAGGCGCGCAGCTGCTCGCACGATTCGCAACGAAGGTCTCGGCTTAGCAATGGCAAAGGATTTCCTGGCAAGCATGGCAGAACAGTCGCAGCGGCGGGCACGGGCAACCTTGCGCGCCGAGTCGCTGGAGTCATTGCGGGCGCGCGCACTGGAAACTCCGCGTCCGCCGGGCATGAGGCTTGGCAGTGCGGGCTTCGATATCATTGCGGAGATCAAGCTGTCGGCGCCCTCTGCCGGCAAACTGGCCGGAGTGGACAGCGACATCGCGGCGCGCGCGGTCGGCTATGCTGAAGCCGGCGCCGTTGCCGTGTCAGTGTTAACCGAACCAAAACGATTCTCCGGGAGCCTCGCTCACCTGGCGCTGGCCAGCGCGGCGCTGAGTGAGAGGCGCGTACCTGCCATGCGTAAAGATTTTCTGGTGCATCCATGCCAGGTCTGGGAAGCGCGCGCGGCGGGCGCGGGGGGTGTGCTGCTCATCCTGCAGATGCTGGACGATGCGGCGCTGGCGGCCATGCTGGCTGCCGCGAACGAAGCGGGGCTGTTTGTGCTGTTGGAAGCGTTTGATCGGGATGACTTGCAACGTTGCCGCAGGCTTGCGGTGACACCAGGGCTGCTGGTCGGGCTCAATTGCCGTAATCTTCGCAGCCTCGCGATTGAGCCCGGTCGTTTTGCCCAGCTTGCCGCCGAGTTCCCGGAGGGCCCGCCCAAGGGTTGCCGAGAGCGGCCTGAATACGCCGGCTGATGTTGCGCTGGTCGCCGAGCTCGGCTACGACCTTGCGCTGGTAGGCAGCGCACTGATGAAAAACGAGAAGCCCGGCGAACTCCTACGTTCAATGCTTGAGGCAGGCCGAGAGGTACGCGCATGAAAATCAAGATCTGCGGGATCACAGACGAACGGGCTTTGGCGGCGGCGGTGGAGGCCGGTGCGGATGCACTCGGTTTTGTGTTTGCGACATCTCCGCGCGAGGTCACTCCTGCGCGGGCGCGCGAACTTGCGGCCGCAGCGCCTGCCGGCATAGCCCGTGTGGCAGTGATGCATCATCCGTCGCTGGCAGGGCTGAAAGAAATACTCGAGGTGTTCGAACCGGACTGCCTGCAAAGCGACGCCGAAGATTTCAAGGAACTTGAGGTCCGACGGGGCCCCCGACTCATACCTGTGTATCGCGAGGGCCAGGCGAAACCTGTCTTGTTTGTTCCCGACGAGGCACCAGATTCGCACAGTTTCACGCCCGACTTTGTTTATGAGGGTGCGGCGAGCGGCCAGGGCGAAACCGTGGACTGGAATTTGGCGGCGGAGTTCGTCTGCCGGGGTCGCATGTTGCTTGCCGGGGGGCTTGGTCCCGAAAACGTTGCGGACGCCATTGCCACGGTGCAGCCCTGGGGTGTCGATGTCAGCAGCGGCGTTGAGGCGTCACCCGGCAAGAAGGATCCCGCTTTGATTGCGGCCTTTGTCAAAGCAGTGCGCATCGCGGAAGCGAAGCTGAACAAGGAGAGCGTGACGTGAGCCAGTTTACCGCCGTGAAGGCGGGCAGCGATGAAGCCGAGGCCCTCCTGCAGCAGCTGATCCAGGGCGCACTGCCCGATGACAAGGGTCGCTTCGGTCCCTACGGCGGGGCCTACGTGCCCGAGACGCTGGTGGGCGCACTTGGCACGGCTCAACGCAGGCGTGAAGAAGCTACCTGCACGAGGCAGAATTCCAGGCAGAGCTCAGCGCGGAGCTACGCGACTGGGTGGGCAGGCCCACGGCGCTCACACATGCGCGGCGGCTCGGCAAGAAATGGGGCGGCGAATTGTGGTTCAAGCGCGAGGATCTCGCGCACACTGGCGCACACAAGATCAACAACGCCATCGGCCAGGCACTGCTCGCGCAGCGGCTTGGAGTGCAACGCGTGGTGGCGGAGACCGGTGCCGGCCAGCATGGCGTGGCCTCGGCTGCGGCCTGCGCGCGCCTGGGCCTGCCGTGCGTCGTCTACATGGGCGAGATTGACATCGCACGGCAGGCTCCGAATGTTGATCGCATGCATCGGCTGGGCGCGAAGGTCGTGTCGGTGACCAGTGGTGATCGCACCCTGCGCGCGGCCATCGACGAGGCCCTGCGCGACTGGGTGAGCGATCCGGATGGGACCTACTACCTGCTGGGTTCCGCCGTCGGCCCACATCCATATCCCTACCTGGTGCGTGAGCTGCAGTCGGTGATCGGCCGTGAGTCGCGTGAACAGCTGCTGGCACAGGCCGGAGGCCTGGCCGATGCGGCCATCGCCTGCGTGGGGGGCGGTTCCAACGCAATTGGCCTGTTTCATCCTTTGCTCGCCGATCGGGATACGGCGCTCATTGGCATCGAGGCGGGTGGCACGGGCAGCGCGCTCGGCGAACACTCCGCTACTTTGTCTGGCGGTACGCCCGGCGTGCTGCACGGTAGCTACTCTCTTCTGTTGCATGATGCGGATGGCCAGGTGCAGGAAACACATTCCGTGTCAGCGGGCCTGGATTACCCGGGTGTCGGGCCACAGCATGCTTTGCTCAAAGACATCGGGCGTGTCACCTATCGTTCCGCCAGCGATGCCGAGGCCTTAGCTGCGCTGGATGAGTGTTGTGAGTACGAGGGCATTATTCCTGCGCTGGAGACCGCCCATGCCCTGGCCGGCGCAAAGGATTGGCTCGCCGAGCACCCGGGTAAGCGCGTGGTGGTGAGTCTTTCGGGTCGCGGCGACAAGGATCTCGGTACGTTGATGTCGCTGTCGGAGAAAAGCGCGTGAGCAGCGCCCGGGATATAGAAAACGCGATCAGGGCGGCGGGCGTGAACGGACGACCGGCATTGGTCGCGTTTCTGACGGCCGGTTACCCTGACATGGAAGGATTCGCGGATCGCCTGCGTGCCATCGCACGCGAAGCGGATGTGATCGAGGTCGGCGTGCCATTCACCGATCCGATGGCGGACGGCCTGACTATTCAGAACGCCAGTCGCAAGGCGCTGGAGAACGGCGTCAGCCTGCGCTGGATCCTGGCGAGTTTGGCCGACGTATGCCCCGGGCTTGATACGCCTGTGCTGCTCATGAGCTACCTGAATCCGCTGCTCGCGTTCGGCGTGAGCGCGTTGGCGGACGAGGCGAAACGCGCAGGCGTGGCGGGATTCATCGTGCCCGACCTGCCACTGGAGGAAAGTGCGGAGCTGCGCAGCGCTTTTGAACGCGAGGGGCTCGCGCTGGTGCAGCTGGTCACGCCCGTGACCCCACCAGACCGGTTGCGGGAGTTGTGCGAAGCAAGCAGTGGTTTCGTCTATGCCGTGACGGTGACAGGCATCACGGGATCGGGCATGCAGTCGCAGACTGCGTTGAACGACTACCTCGACCGGGTGCGCGCCCTCGCAAGAATCCCTGTGTGTGCCGGTTTCGGTATCAGCACCGCCAAACAGGTTACCGCGCTTGCCGGGCATGCCGACGGCGTGGTGGTGGGCACGGCGCTTATCAAGGCACTGGATCGCGGCGAAGATCCCGCGGCGTTTCTTGCAGCGTTGAAAAAAGGCGCATGACGGAGAACACCATCAATCCGGAGATGGAGACCCTGCGCCGCCGCATGGATAAGTTGGCATGGCTGCTGGATAACTCCATTCGCATACCCATCATCGGATACCGTATCGGCCTGGACGCGATTCTCGGCCTGATACCCGGCATCGGCGATGCCACCGGTGCCATTCTGTCGGGCTATATTTTCTTTTCCGCCATAAGAATGAAGGCGCCCATCAGCGTGCTGTCACGCATGGGCCTCAACATTGTCGTCGAACTGCTGGTGGGCATGGTGCCACTGCTGGGGGATGTGTTCGACGCGACGTTCAAGGCCAATGCCCGCAACATGACTCTGGTCAATGCCTGGCTGGAAAAACCAGCCGACACCCGGCGGCGCAGCAAGCTGCTGCTGGGCGGACTCGGCGGCGGCATCGGCATCATCCTGGTGGGCGGCATCCTGACCGGCATCCTGGTGCTCGTGCTGGTCATCCGCCTCATCGCCGGCGCCCTCTAAATCGGGGTCAGACTGCTAATTAGTTCGGGGTCAGACTGCTAATTGCGCCAGTCCAAGAATGCTCGGAGTTAGTTCGGGGTCAGACTCCGCGTACGATTGTTAGTTCGGGGTCAGACTCCTAATTGCGTTACGACTATGCTAATAGGCCCCAGACTGCTAATTTACGGACGCTCGACCGAGCGCCTCGACGCCGGCGGTGGGCCGGGCCGCTTCTTGCGAACCGGTCGACCAAGGATTTACGTCATAAAGTCACAGAACTCGTCGTTGCCCAGAACAAGACAGCTGTTTGTTGCGGCCCTGACCTTGTCAACTACCGTGCCTTTCAGCTCGTGTTCAAATAGTTTTCGATATGCCGCCTGTCTTTTCTTTGAGTTTGCAGCCGAGCGCCAGATATACCTCATGCGGTGTGATGAGAGTGTCGGTCCCTAATCCTGCGTTATGGCGATAACTGGAATGTGAGTAATTGGAAGGGTTGGTCACCATTCCGGCCCGAACCGGATTAAGTTCCACGTAGCGGCAGCAACTAATCAGATAGCCGTCTGTGTCTACAAGGCAGGCTTTATATCGCCCTTCCCAGAGTGTCCCGGTCCGGCCATAGGTCTTGTTGAAATAGTATACATACCGACGGCCGAGTGCCTGCATCAACTTCGAAATGCCTGTTGCGGTTTCCGGTGTAACGACAAGATGAACGTGATTCGTCATCAATACGTACGCGTGAATTTTGCAATGGTGGTCTCGTGCGCATTCGATCAAGTGGCGCTTGTAAAATAGCGAAGTCTTCGTTTGACCGAAAAGTTGGCTGTCGATTGTTTCCCCTTTGAATTACGTGTTGGGGAAAGCCAGGCAAGAAATAACGCGGCTGTCGAGGCATGATGAACTCCTTTTCATCGATGGTCGCAAGATACTTGGTAGGCAAAGTAGCCGAAATTGCGCTAGACCCGGAAATAGCAGTCTGACCCCGAACTATGCGATCGGGAGATAGCAGTCTGACCCCGATCTATGTGGCCCCGATTTAGGGGGCGAGCTGTTCGAGGACCCAGCCCTCGAGATCGGCCGCGGCGTCGCCGTGCAGGCCTTGCTTGCGTAGCTGGCGACTGTGCTTGAGGAGCCGGATCTGGGTTTTTGAATCCAGCGACTGCATTGGGTTGTCGCCATTTTCACGAATGACAAGCTCGTCCCTGTTCGCATGACTGTGCGTCAACATTGCCCGTGCATGAGCGAGCGCTCTGGCCAGGATGACAAAAGCAAAGTTGGGATCTTTCACCGGCCCGAGCACTTTCTTGCGGGCGGAGACCTGCAGCAATACGGGCAGCTTGTCTTCGAGTGCGCTGGTGCCCAGCCACCCGGAAATGCCGCCCACCAGCCCGCCGCCCAGCGTGCCGGCCATCAGGCTGTGACCACCGAGCCCGACATCGGCCACGAAGCCGATGGCGGCACCCGCTCCGGCGCTCGCTACTACGAGCTGTCGGCGGTTCAGGCCCCACAGCGACCACTGCTCGCGATCCATCAGTTCCCCATGCGCGAGTTCCAGGCGCTGCATGGCGGCGTTGAGGTGCAGATGGCCGAACAGCGCCTCAAGCTCCCTGCGACCCTCGTGTTCGATCTTGTTCAACTGCGCATTGAAGCGCTCGATCTCATCCGGCAACAGGCGCGCAAGCAGTTCATTGTCGTCGACCATCGCCGGTCGACTGACCTGCCAGCTCAGCAATCGGTAAAGCGTCTCCACAATGACGCGCGCGGCCTGGTTTAGTTTTTCCTTGCGATATTTATCAAGCTCACGGATAGCCTGCTCGAATTCGCCGCTGTGCTCCGGCGTCAGTTGACCGAAGGTGCGCAGCAGCTCGAGATGCTGTTCAAAGCTCGCATGCATCGGATCGAACACGCGCACCAGGCTAAAATACTGGCCGAGCGCCTGTTCCCACTCCTTCACATATGCGTGGCCGCCAATGGGGTTGATGAGCGCGAGCCGGGGGCGACCCGTCCAGCGCAGGATTTCCATTTCGCTCTCGTATTCCGGGCTGTAAGGCAGCGAACCGTCCACCACGTAAATGATGCCCGCACCTTCGACGATGGGGCGCAACAACTCGACCTCGTCGCTGAACTGACCGGTTCCGGCATGCTCAGCCACGAACGCGGCAACGCGCGCGGGCCGCTGGTCTGCCGTGACGGGATCCCGATTCAGCCACTCCAGGCAGGGATGTGGGCGCTGAAATCCCGGCGTGTCCACGAGCTCAAATAGCACCTTCTTGTCGAGGCGCAGCTTGAAGCGCTGGGCTACCCGCGTGGTGCCCGAGACTGGCGAGATGGGTACCTCGTCGTTCTGGGTCAGCGCGGCCACCACCGAGGACTTGCCCTTGTTGGGGTGTCCGACGACAGCGAAAAGCAGGTGCTCAGACATCGGTGCCGCCGAGAAACAGGTTAAATCCGTCGGGAAGCTGTGGCACAAACGCTCGCCACGAACGGTTGAGCTGATGCAATGCGCTGCGTGTTCATGCCCGGCAAAGGTACCGGCCAGATAAAGCGAGCCGACGGGCCACCGGAGATGCGCCGGCAGAAATCGGTCAACTCCCCGGTCGGCGGCTCCCAGCCCTTGCACACGATCAACACCGTTTCTCTCGGTTCACGGTTGATGCCGTTGATCGTGGTTTCCATGAGCTGCTCATCCTGCAGCTTGTAGAGCTGGAAATCCGGGATCTTCGCGTTCAGCACCTCCTTGACTGCGGCCCAGGACTGCTCGGGCCACAGACCCCACAGCACCACGTGCCGGGACACCGGCAAGCGACCGACTTCCGGCGTTGCTTCCTGGCAGGCCACACGTTGATTTACACGCTGCGGCATCCTGACTGAGAGACTCATTGGACATGCGCTGCCACCAGCCGGCGACCAATGCATCATTCTCGAACAGGCGAGCCTGCATGCGGGAGAGCCTCAGGCGATGCCAGGCGTAACTCAGCACGCGGGGCAGCAGCACATAAACAAGCAGGCACATCAGCAGAAAGCGCCACCACTGACCGAGTGCGGCAGGGGCTGCGGCCGTGCCCGGTGCGCTGCGAAAATACCGCGTCTGTTCGACCAGTGAGAGAGACGGCACGGCATCGGGCCACAGCGCGTGCCAGGGCCACGTCAGTGCTGTGCTGAGCGCGTGCAGCGACCCGGAGAAATATCCAGCGTAGACGACCAGCCGAATGCGAGATCGGTAACCAGCAGGTAAAGCAGCAAGGCCAGCAGCATGCCAAACGCGAAGAACAGGGACACCTGCTGACTGAGCACCACCGCAGTCTGGCGCAGCAGAGCTAGTAAGTGTCGGATTGTTCATCCACTGCGGCATGCGATGTTCGACCAGCGACAATAGCGGGAAGTTGCCGCCGCTGGCAGCCACAAGCAGACCAAACAACCAGAACACAAACGGGGCCCCGACTGCGAGCACCATAAACCAGAGCAGGTTGATACGTCCGAAGGTCTGGAACTCCAGCAGGCCGGCCACCAGGGAGAAGCCGGCAATCAGCCCCACCAGGTTCAGAATGAGCACAATGCCGCCGAGCGGACCGATACTCGCCGTAGAAAATTTTGCCAGCCAGGCGGGTACCAACGCCCATCTTTTCCGGTTCGCCTGCCCGAGGTACCAGCTGCGCTCGCGTCCCTGCAGTGCCTGCCAGTCGTGGGACCGATCCTCTTCCAGCCGCAGCCGCAGCAAAGACAACAAGGCGCTTTTTTTATAGATGCCCATTTGTTGCGAACAAGAATCCCTGTGCGGCTATGCTTACGAACAGGGGAAGGTTACCTTACACGGACCTGCGGGAACACTTGCTGCATAGTCACCAGGGTCGGCGCAGGCGGCCGGCCCGGGCGCCGGTAAACCAACTTCGTCTCTGCGTGGGCTCAAAAGCAGCCGCAGATCAAATGCGATAAAATCCGCCGCCTGAGGCGGCCACCATGTGCCGCGGCTCGTAAATGAAATGGAGAACGCAATGCGATCGATAATCTTGTTAATGGCGGCGCTGCTGGCCGCGGGGTGTGCCTCGGATCAAAATGGCGGGGGCAAGATGGGCGCCGCGACACAGGCATCGGGTCAGAGTGTGGCCAGTGCGACTTCCGGTCCGGCTTTTGTAAAAGAGACCATTGCCAGTTTTGACGAGCCCTGGGCCATGACATTCCTGCCCGACGGAAGACTACTGGTGACTGAGAAGCCCGGCGTCTTGCTTGTAGTGACGCAGTCCGGGGAAAAGTCTGCTCCATTGAATGGGATGCCCGATGTGGATTTCGGCGGCCAGGGTGGGTTTGGTGATGTCATCCTGCATCCGGATTTTGCCAACAATCAGCTTATCTATATCAGCTACGTGGAGTCGGGTGACGGCAATACGCGCGGTGCCGCGGTGGCGCGCGCCAGGCTTGAACTCGACCAGGACGGCGGTTCGCTGAAGGACCTCCAGGTTATCTGGCGCCAGGATCCCAAGGTGACGGGGCGGGGCCACTACGGCCACCGGCTCGCCTTTGCGCCTGACGGCCACCTGTTTATCTCGTCAGGCGATCGCCAGAAATTCACGCCCGCTCAGGACATGAAGCAGAATCTCGGCAAAATCCTGCGCCTGAACGACGACGGTTCGGTGCCCGCGGACAATCCCTTTGCAGATCAGGGTGGCGTGGCCGCACAGATCTGGAGCCTGGGCCACCGCAATCCCCTGGGGTTTGCATTCGATTCCAACGGGCAATTGTGGAACCACGAGATGGGCCCGAGGGGCGGTGACGAACTCAATATCGTCAGGCGCGGTGCGAACTACGGGTATCCCATCGTTTCCAACGGTGATCACTACGATGGGCGAGATATTCCCGACCACGACACGCGCCCGGAGTTTGCCGCGCCCGTCATCTGGTGGACCCCGGTGATCTCGCCGGCAGGCTTCGTTTTTTACTCGGGAGACAAATTTCCGCAGTGGCGAGGCAACGCCTTTTTTGGCGGCCTGTCATCGCAGGCGCTCATCCGCATCGAATTCGATGGCGAGCAGGCGCGAGAGGCAGAGCGCTTCGATATGGGCAAGCGCATCCGCGAAGTTGAGCAGGGCCCGGACGGCGCGCTGTGGATACTTGAAGACAAAGAAGGCGGGCGGCTGATCAGGCTGACGCCGCCGCAAACAATATCTTGCTCGTGGCTCCAGCTGTGACAGGGAGCTGACAGCGCCGGGGGCTTTGAGCTACTAATCGGGTCGCTCTTTCCGCAGCGCCTCCAGCGACTCGCTGGCGTGCAGCCAGGCTTCTTCGCTGCGCGCCAGGCGGGCCTGGTTGTCCGCCTGCTGTTGCCAGCAGTTCGGCGAGCCGTGCCTTGTTGTTCGTCGGCATAAATATCGGGTCGCACTCGAGTGCCTGCTCCAGCTCACGCTTTGCGCTTGCCGAAAGCGCTCGATGTCGGCCTCGGCCTGCGCGTAGCTTTTTGCGCAAGGGGCGCCACGCTGTTGCCGATGCTCGGCCTCCCGGCGCTTCTTCTCTTTTTTCTGCGTGGCACTCGTGGAGCCCTTCCTGACTTTGGCCAGGCGTGCGCGCCTTGCGTTCGCGCTCGTTCATCCAGCGCGGGTAATCTTCCAGCGCCCCGTCGAATTCCTCCACCTTGCCGCCATCTACCAGCAGAAGCTTGTCGACCGTGAGGCGCAGCAGGTGGCGGTCATGCGAGACGATAACCATGGCACCCGGGAAATCCTGCAGCGCATTGGCCAGCGCCTGGCGCATCTCGAGGTCCAGGTGGTTGGTGGGCTCGTCCAGCAGCAGCAGGTTGGGTTTCCTGTAGACCAGCAGCGCCAGGGCGAGACGCGATTTCTCACCGCCGGAGAAGGGCGCGACCTTGCTCAGCGCCTGGTCCTTGCAGGAAGCCGAAGCCGCCCAGGTACTTGCGCAGGTCCTGCTCGCGCGCCTGCGGATCCAGGTCACGCCAGGTGCTCGAGCGGTGTGCTCTGCGGATCGAGCTGCTCCACCTGGTGCTGGGCGAAGTAACCGATCGCGAGCGTTCTTGCGGTGATGCGCTCGCCGCCCAGCAGCGGAAGTTCGCCCGGCCAGCAGCTTGATCAGCGTCGACTTGCCGGCGCCGTTGGGGCCCAGCAGCCCCACGCGGTCGCCGGGCGAGAGCGACAGGTTGACGCCGCTGATGATGGGCTTCTTGTTATAGCCGCAGTCCGCATCATGCAGCTTCAGCAAAGGTGCGGGCAGGTCTTCGCGTCTTGCGCATCGCGAAATGGAACGGCGAGTCCACATGCGCGGGTGCGATCTGTTCCATGCGCTCCAGCGCCTTTGAGCCGGCTCTGTGCCTGGCGGGCCTTGGTGGCCTTGGCCCGGAAGCGATCCACATAGGAGCGCATGTGCGCGATCTCGCGCTGCTGCTTTTTGTAGGCGGCCTGCTGCCCGGCCAGGCGCTCGGCGCGCATGCGCTCGAACGCGCTGTAGTTGCCGGTATAAAGATCCGCTTTCTCCTGCTCGATATTGAGAATGCGCGTACACACACCGTCCAGAAAGTCGCGGTCATGCGAGACCAGCAGGAGCGTGCCCGGGTAATCGTTCAGCCACTGCTCGAGCCACAGCACGGCATCGAGGTCCAGGTGGTTGGTGGGTTCGTCCAGCAGCAGCAGATCCGAACGGCACATGAGCGCGCGTGCCAGATTCAGACGCACGCGCCAGCCGCCGGAAAACTCGTCGAGCGTGCGGCCCAGGTCATCATTACTGAAACCCAGACCGTGCAGCAGCTGCCCGGCGCGGCTATGCGCCGAGTAACCGTCGATGGCCTCGTACTGCGCGAGCAGATGCGCCTGCAATTCACCATCGTGAGCGGCTTCGGCCTGCGCCAACTGCGCCTCGAGCTCGCGCAATTCCGAGTCGCCATCCAGCGTGAAATCGAGCGCGCTGCGCTTGCCATGTGGCGCCTCCTGCGCGACGTGGGCGATGACCCAGTCGTCGGGCCGGCTGAACGAACCGGTGTCGGCGTGCAGTTCGCCGAGCACCAGGGCAAACAGGCTCGACTTGCCGGAGCCATTGGCGCCGGTCACGCCGGTCTTCTGACCCGGGTGGATCTGGAAGCTCGCGTGCTCAAAAAGCAGCTTGACGCCGCGGCGCAGGCTCAGGTCATCGAAATGCAGCATGGCGCGATTGTACCGTGCCGCACACGTCACCTGTACGACTGCAAGCCGGGAGAACTGCCGGCTGTTCGGCGTGCCGGTGGGGGAGGCCACAACCGGCGTACGCGCGTCGCGCATACTCCGGGCGATGCCAATGGCCTTTACGGTCCGCTCATGGCACGCTAAACGGGATGTTTTCGAAAACATCGCCTCGCCCAAGCGGCGCCACCGTATGAGGGCCTTATGTTACTCAATCCTCACAAGCATACTCGGCTGTATCACGACGAAACCTCGGCGCAGATCATGCGCAAGACCATCGAGTTCTTCGAAAAAAAGGGTCGACGGCGCATCAAGGAGGATGACCATGAGCGTGTGTGGTACGAGGATTTCCTGGACTTCGCCAGGCGCGAGCAGATCTTCGCCACGTTGATGACACCGCCGGCCTATGCGAATGGTGCACAGAATGTGCGTTGGGACAGCTGGCGAAACTGCGAATTCAACGAGATTCTCGGCTTTTATGGCCTCGCGTACTGGTATACCTGGCAGGTCAGCATGCTCGGCCTCGGGCCCATATGGATATCGGGTAACGAAGCGGTTAAGAAGAAGGCAGCGCAGCTTTTGAGGGAAGGTCATATTTTTGCCTTCGGGCTTTCCGAGCAGGAGCACGGCGCCGATATTTACGCTTCGGAAATGAAGCTTTTGCCGCAGGATGACGGCAGCTATCTTGCCCGCGGCAGAAAGTATTACATCGGCAACGGCAACAAAGCCGGGCTGGCGTCTGTCTTTGGCAAGATTGAAGGTACCGACGATTACGTATTTTTTGTCGTCGATCCCGCACATGATAAATACGAGTGCGTAAAAAACGTTTGCAACTCCCAGAACTATGTCGCCGAGTTTGCGCTGCACGACTACCCGATTACCGATGACCAGATACTCTCGCGAGGCAGAGAGGCCTGGGATGCGTCGCTTAACACGATCAATTTCTGCAAGTTCAACCTTGGCTGGGCCTCCATAGGAATTTGTACGCATGCGTTCTATGAGGCGATTGATCACGCAAGCAACCGTCGCCTGTTTGACAGCCAGGTGACAGATTTCCCGCATATCCGCCAGCTGTTCGTCGATGGCTACGCGCGCCTGGTATCGATGAAGCTGTTCGCGCTGCGTGCTGCGGACTATATGCGGGCAGCCTCGCCGGAGGACAGGCGCTATCTGTTGTATAACCCGATGGTTAAGATGAAGGTCACCACCCAGGGAGAAAAGGTCATCGATCATCTTTGGGATGTCATCGCGGCCAAGGGTTTCGAAAAGGACATGTATTTCGAGATGGCGGCGCGCGATATTCGCGCGCTGCCGAAGTTGGAAGGTACGGTGCACGTGAACATGGCCCTGGTGATCAAGTTCATGGGTAACTACTTTTTCAAGCCCGGGAAATTCCCGGTTGTCGGCAGGCGTGACGCGGCCGACAGTGACGAGTTTCTGTTCAACCAGGGGCCCACAAAGGGACTGGGAAAGATCCGGTTCCACGACTATCGGGAGACCTATGCCAGCATCGATTTGCCGAACGCCAGAATTTTTAAGCGGCAAATTCGCTGGTTGAAGGCCTTGCTGGTGCTGGCGCGGCCTTCCCGGGAGCAGGCCAAAGACGTTGATTTTTTGCTCAACCTGGGCGAGCTGTTTACGCTGGTGGTCTACGGCCAGCTGATAATCGAAAACGCCAGGATTTACGCTGTGGATGACGACCTGCTGGATCAGATTTTCGAGGTCATGGTGCGTGATTTCGGGCTCTATGCCCTCCAACTCCACGGCAAATCAGTGACCACCCTCGTGCAACGGCTTCTCCTGCGACGCATGATCAAGCGACCCGCGGTGGACAATGCGCGGTTTGACAGGGTTTGGAACGAGCATGTGTCTACATTGCGGGGCGCGTATGTGATGAATGAAGAACCCACCGCTTAATGAGACCAGTCGCAGGCGCGTCTGGCGGGGCCGGTGCAAAATAGATCTGACCCCTTTTTTGCTGAATCCACGGGCTTGCTATGTGCAGGCGCGGTGTCTCACTGCATCCCGAGGTGCTTTGCCAGAAACGCCCACTTATCCGCCAGATCGTCGATGATCATCCAGCGGGGTTTGCCCGCGCCATGGCCGGCCCGGGTCTCGACCCGCAGCAGGATGGGGTTGTTGCAGCCCTGGGCGCGCTGCATTTCCGCGGCCCATTTAAAGCTATGCCATGGCACGACGCGGTCGTCGTGA
Source organism: uncultured Gammaproteobacteria bacterium (assembly GCA_963759075.1). Lineage (GTDB taxonomy): Bacteria > Pseudomonadota > Gammaproteobacteria > Steroidobacterales > JABDLF01 > JABDLF01. Next base: position 10,203 of record CAVWXZ010000018.1, on the reverse strand, counting down.
TCCGCGGTGGTGATCAACGTAGGCGGGTAACAGGTGCCCTTTACTACGTTGTGCAGCGGCGAATACGCACGCAGCGCGCGGTATTCCTCCTCCACTTCGGACAGACCATAGTCTGACGACCACTGTCGCGCGTTGGCGCTCGCCGTGTGGTAGCGGAGCATGTCCAGCACGCCCACGGCAGGCAAGGTGGCAGCGAAGAGCTCCGGCCGCTGCAGCGTGACCGCCGCGACCAGCAGGCCGCCGTTCGATCCGCCCTGAATGGCCAGCCGTTTCGGCGACGTGTAGCCCGAGTCGATCAGGTACTCGGCCGCGGCGATAAAGTCATCGAATACGTTCTGCTTCTGCAGCTTGGTGCCGGCCAGGTGCCACGCCTCGCCGTATTCGCCGCCACCGCGCAGGTTGGCGATGGCCATCACGCCGCCCATCTCCATCCACACGGTACGCGACACGGAGAAGCCCGGGGTCTGCGAGCTGTTGAAGCCGCCGTAGCCGTAGAGCAAGGTCGGGTTGTCGCCATTCAGTTCGATGCCGCGCTTGTGGATGATGAACATCGGCACCTTGGTGCCGTCAGCCGAGGCGTAGAAGACCTGGCTGACTTCAAAAGCGCTCAGGTCGGCATCCACCTTCGCAGCACGAAACAGTTCACGCTGGCCGGAGGCCACGTCATATCGATAAATGGAAGACGGTACGGTATAGCTCTCGAAGCTGAAGAATGTCTCGGTGCTATCGGCATTGTCGCTGAAGCCGTACGCGCTGCCGATGCCCGGCAACTCCACATCCCTGACATGCTTGCCGTCAAGCCCGAACACGCGGACGTTCGAGTAAGCATCTTTGATGTATGAGGTCACAACATAGCCGCCGATGTAACTGGCTGCTTCCAGCGCCTCGGCTTGTTCCGGGACGATCTCGACGAGACCACCTTGTGGATTGGCCACATCGATGCTTACGACCCTTGCGTTGGGAGCGCCCTTGTGTGGTGTACAGGTAAAAACGGCTGCCGTTATTGCCGAGGTAATAGTAAAGCCCGTCCCAGTCATCAAATAAGCGTACGACCTTCGCTCCTGGGTCGCGCATGTCGCGGTAGTACAGACCGTTGGTCTGGTAACCATCGAATGCCGAGATGATGAGGTAACGCCCATCCTCGGTTAGCTGTACCGACGGACTGCGCGTGTCGTGATCGGTGATCGCATAGATCATTTTGTCCGCGGACTGCGGATCCCCGACGCGGTGGTGGTAGATCTTTACCTGCTGGCCATCATCCGCTTCACCATCGGCGCCGTTCGCAACCCACGGATAGCGGCTGTAGTAGAAACCGCTGGAATCGCGGTGCCAGGACACGCCGGTAAATTTGGTGCCCCTGATCACATCGGCCGTATCCTCTCCCGTGCCGACATTGCGAACATGCCAGGTTTTCCAGTCAGAACCACCGTCGGAGGTGGAGTAAGCGATCAAAGCTCCGTTCGGGCTGACCGAGAGTGAAGACAACGCGATCGTCGCGTCCTGGGAAAAAGTATTCGGATCGATCAGTACGCGGGCTTCCATGGACAAATCATCACTTACGTAAAGGACATCCTGATCCTGGGTGCCATCGTTGCGACGATAGAAATAGCGGCCGCCCTCCGAGACGGGCAAGCGATAGCGCTCGTAACTCCAAAGCGCGTCGATGCGCTTCGCAACGCGGTCGCGCGCCGGGATGGCGGCCAGGTAGGGCATCGAAATTGCATTCTCTGCCGCGACGAACTCGGCGACCTCTTTACTGTCGAGATCTTCCATCCACCGATAAGGGTCGGCAACCGTCTCCCCGAAGTAGTCGTCAGTTCGTTCGCCGCGCGCGGCCTCCGGATAGGGCAACGCAGCGCTCGCAGTGGCAGTTTGCGGCTGATTCGCAAGCGGGGTACAGGCACCCAGCACGCTGATGACGAGGAAGATGGTAAAAGCGCGTGTTAATTGCATGGCAAAGCTCCGGATATGTGACCGTCAGTATAAATCTCAACAAGGTTTTTTTCAGAAGCGGCAGGCCGGTAGGCAAAAAGCGGGCGGTGTGCAACTGTCAGAGCTTCGAAATGAATCAGTTTGGTGCGTCGCAACCCCCGGTCATCCTGTATCATCGCCAGCCCGGAGCAGGGCATGATGCCCATACGCGGCCTTTGCCTGAAGTGTGTGGGTTTTGCTGCCGCTCTTTGTTCGGCAGACGACCCTGATTTTTATGCCCCTTATTCAACTGCAAGATGCGAATCTGGAATTCAACCATGTGCCCCTGCTGCATGGCGCTGATCTCATTGTTGACGCGCGCGAACGAGTTTGCCTGATAGGCCGCAACGGGGCTGGCAAGTCGACGTTGCTGAGAGTGATAGCCGGGCAGCAGGCGCTGGAGAGCGGGCGGCTCTGGAAGATGGACGGCCTGAAGGTTTCAATGCTTGCTCAGGAGGTGCCCGACGCCGAGTCGGCCACGCTGTTCGAAGTGGTGGCTGCCGGCCTGGGCGACCACAGCAAGCTGCTTGCCGATTATCACAGTGCCAGTCTCGCTTTGGCCGACGGCGGCAAAGCGGCGCTCGCGGCCTTCGGGCGCCTGCAAGCACAAATCGAAGATGCCGGTGCCTGGGCGGGTTCCGAGCGTATCGACGCGGTGCTCAGTCGCCTGCAATTGCCCCCCGATGCGCTGATGTCTGAATGCAGCGGTGGCATCCGGCGCCGGGCCATGCTCGGGCAGGCGCTGGTCAGCGAGCCCGATCTGCTGCTGCTGGACGAGCCGACCAACCACATGGACATCGAAGCCATCACCGCGCTGGAAGAGGCCTTGCTTGGCTATGCCGGCAGTGTGCTGTTCATCACGCACGACCGCATGTTCATCGATCGGCTGGCGACGCGCATCATCGAGCTTGATCGTGGGGTGCTGCGTTCCTTTCCAGGCAGCTACGCCGAATACCTGGTTCGCAAGAACGCGCTGCTCGAGGCCGAAGCCACCAGCAATCAGCTGTTTGATAAGAACCTGGCACAGGAAGAAGTCTGGATTCGCCAGGGCATCAAGGCGCGGCGCACCCGCAATGAAGGGCGCGTACGACGGCTTGAAGCCATGCGGCTGGAACGCGCCCGGCGCCTTGGCCGACAGGGCAAGGTAAAAATGCAGGTGTCCAGCGGGAAGCGCTCGGGCAAGCTGGTGGCTGAGGCCGATCATGTCAGCTTTGCTTACGGTGACGAAACCGTCATCCGGGATTTTTCCACCACGATGCTGCGCGGTGATCGTATCGGCATCATCGGCCGTAACGGCAGCGGCAAGAGTACCTTGTTGGGTTTGCTGCTAGGTAGCCTCGAACCAGGCGCAGGCACGATCCGCCACGGCACGCAGCTCGACATCGCCTACTTTGACCAGGAACGGATGCAGCTCGATCCGGAACGTTCGGTGCGTGACAACCTTGCCGATGGCGCAGATAAGCTCGACATCCGCGGCAAGGATCGTCACGTGATCAGCTATCTGGCCGATTTTCTTTTCTCACCCGCGCGTGCCGGTTCGCCGGTGAATACGCTGTCCGGTGGTGAGCGGAATCGACTGTTGCTGGCAAAACTTTTCGCGAAACCTGCCAACCTCCTGGTGCTGGACGAGCCCACCAATGATCTGGATGTGGAAACCCTGGAGCTTCTGGAAGAACTGCTCAGCGACTACGACGGTACACTGTTGCTCGTCAGCCACGACCGGAGCTTCCTGGATCGCACGGTCACCAGCACGCTGGCGCTGAGCCACGACGGCCATGTGGAAGAAAACGTGGGCGGCTACAGTGACTGGCTCCAGATTCATACGGAACAACTCGCAGTAACCCTGGCTGCTCAGGTGGCCGGAGTGCAGTCCAAAGCCAATAACAAAACAGGCGGAACTGCAGAGGAAAAACCACAAGACTCAGCGGGCGCGAAGAAGCCTGCCGCCCGGCGCAAGCTAAGCTACAAAGCGCAGCGTGAGCTGGATGCACTGCCCGCGCAGATCGAGAAGTCTGAACAGGCGCTGGCGGCCCTCAATGCCAAAATTGCCGATCCAGGTTTTTACCAGCAGCCGCCGGACACCGTGGCAGCGGCGATGCAGCAACTCGCGGACCTGGAGTCACAGTTGCAGCAGGCCTACGCGCGCTGGGCGGAGCTTGAAGGCTAGTTGAAGGCGGCGGCAGTGTCTTTGAGCCAGAGCTGCCAAGGATTCGGAACGAAAAAGGCCTGCTTTCGGCTCACATCGATCTTCGGCCGGTCAGCGATCTCGGGGAACTGGAAACCCTTACGGCTGCCTTTATGTCTGTTGACGATCCTGATCGGAATCCAGACAAATGCCGGACTCTGCGTTGCGGCCATTTCCGCTAACGAGTCAGAGCAGCCGTTACCGTTATTCCCGCCCCCGCTGTCTCTCCCGCCCGCTACTGACACTCCCGCCCGCTACTGGCACTCCCGCTTGCTACTGAAACTTCCGCCCGCTACTGGCACTCCCGCTTGCTACTGACACTTCCGCTTGCTACTGACACTTCCGCCCGCTACTGGCACTCCCCTACCCACTGTCATTCTCGCACTTTCTGTCGTTCCCGCGGAGCCTGCCCCGGGCTCGATCCGGGGGCGGGAATCCAGTCTTACAATCGCGCAGCGCTCTTCTGACTATTGTGGGCTGCGCCCTTTCTGATCGCTGGGTCCCCGCCTGCGCGGGGACGACGGTATTTGAACCCCTCCGCGGGGACGACGGTATTTGGACCCCTGCCGCGGGGACGACGGTATTTGGACCCCTCCGCGGGGACGACGGTATTTGGACCCCTCCGCGGGGACGACGGTATTTGGACCCCTCCGCGGGGACGACGGTATTTGGACCCCTCCGCGGGGACGACGGTATTTGGACCCCTCCGCGGGGACGACGGTATTTGGACCCCTCCGCGGGGACGACGGTATTTGGACCCCTCCGCGGGGACGACGGTATTTGAACCCCTGCGCGGGGACGACGGTATTTGGACCCCTCCGCGGGGACGACGGTATTTGGACCCCTGCCGCGGGGACGACGGTATTTGGACCCCTCCGCGGGGACGACGGTATTTGGACCCCTGCGCGGGGACGACGGTATTTGGACCCCTCCGCGGGGACGACGGTATTTGGACCCCGCCGCGGCACGATGGAGTTGGATCCCTCCGCGGGGACGACGGTATTTGGACCCCTCCGCGGGGACGACGGTATTTGAACCCCTGCGCGGGGACGACGGTATTTGAACCCCTCCGCGGGGACGACGGTATTTGGACCCCTCCGCGGGGACGACGGTATTTGGACCCCTCCGCGGGGACGACGGTATTTGGACCCCTGCGCGGGGACGACGGTATTTGGACCCCTCCGCGGGGACGACTGTAGTTGGATCCCTCCGCGGGGGTCACGGGGCACAAGAAAGACGCCTGACTAAAGCCCCTGAAGATCTCTGGCTTTTCAGGCTTCAGATGGCCGGCAAGCGACACTGGGGCTCTGAAAACCACTCAAATTGGCCCTGAGATCCGCCGACTATGCAATGCGCGCGCGGGCAGTAGCTGTCGCTCTTGCAGCCATAATGGATTGCTTAAGTTAAATCCGAAAGCCCAGGGCTGCCAACTCTGTTTTACTGTCCCAGCCTGGTAGAAAAACAAAGAGAGGAAGCAGGATGAAGCCTGCCCCCGTAATTAAATCAGCGTTGGCGCTTGGCGTGCTGCTGTTTTGTTCGGCAAGTTCTTTCGCGATGCCGATTTTCGTCGACGTTGTGCCCGGCCTTGAAACCCTGGAGCCAGACTGGAACCTCGAAGAGTTTCCGCTACAGATCGAAGTCGAATCAAACAGCACAATCGATCTAGTCAAGATGATTATCAACCTGGCGGAACCGAGCATCGTCATTAGCCACCAGGTTCTGCTTTTTGATTCGCTCGAGCTCGACGGTGCTTTGACACTTGCCGACTACAACATCCAGAAAGATGCCTATTTGTATCTGACCTCAAACAGAGACGCGGCCGTGACCGAGCCCGGCACTTTAGCCCTGCTGGGGCTGGGTCTCTCAGGCATGGGTTTTAGCAGACGCAGAAAGCGGTAGAATCAGCGCTCTTCCCCTCGGCTCAGCGCTTTACAAGAAAGAACCGAGGACCAATTGAAAGCCCCGGCTCAGTCCGGGGTTTTTCTTTGGGGCTAAGGCCGGCTTTCTGGCCGAAAGCGGCCAACAATCGGGGTCAGAGCCAAGGCCGCTGACCCCTTTTTCAAGTCGGTGACTATGGTGCAGTTTGGGGCGTGTCCATAATCGGGGTCAGAGCCAAGGCTGCTGACCCCTTTTTTTTAAGTCGGCGACTTTGGTTCGGTTTGAGGTGGCACGTAATCGGGGTCAGAGCCAAGGCCGCTGACCCCTTTTTCAAGTCGGTGACTATGGTGCAGTTTGGGGCGTGTCCATAATCGGGGTCAGAGCCAAGGCTGCTGACCCCTTTTTTTTAAGTCGGCGACTTTGGTTCGGTTTGAGGTGGCACGTAATCGGGGTCCGAGCCAAGGCTATTGACCCCTTTTACCGATGCGGTGACTTTGGTGCAGTTTGGGGCGTGTTTATAATCGGCGTCAGAGCCAAGGCTGCTGACTCCATTTTCAATTTTTGTAGTGGTGGTTGCTTGTGGCGATGCTGCTGGCGAAGAGTACTCCGTGAATCGGGCGTAATGGCTCTGAGCTGCTAAGCTTTGTGATTGTTCAGCAAAACCCGGGGGTGGGTCATGGATCTGGGAGCGTTTTCGGTAAGTCTTGCCGTCAAGGATCTGGCGGCATCAAGCAGCTTTTACGAGAAACTTGGGTTCGAGCCTTTTGGTGGGGATCCGAAGCAGAACTGGCTGATCATGAAGAATGGCCGCCACGTCATTGGTCTGTTCGAGGGCATGTTCGAGAAGAATATTCTCACCTTCAACCCTGGCTGGGATCAAGGTGGCAAAAACACTGCCTCATTCACCGACGTCCGCGAGCTGCAGCGCGCGCTGAAGGCCCAGGGGGTTGAGCTGATCAGCGAAGCTGATAATTCAACATCAGGCCCGGGGAGCCTGATGCTGGCTGACCCCGACGGTAATCAGATTCTCATTGACCAGCATAGATAGCGGATCTTCGAAGAGCCGTCCGAAAAGGGGTCAGATCTATTTTCGAAAAGGGGTCAGATCTATTTTGACTCTGCTCGCCGCACACCACCCGGTGACGGAGGTCGCCGGCGACTAGTCCTGCGGTCGGTTCAGGTAAAGCGTGCTAAGTGACGCGATACCGAGCAACCAGGCCGGCCACTCCGGCGTCGCCTCCAGGCCGATCATCAGCGCGGAAGCGATAAGAGCGCCCACGGCCGCAGTCGCCCAGTAATTGCGGCGGGCTTGATCCTTTTGTTCTCGTCGCAGCGTCCTGATTTCGGGCACGTCTGTGCGGAAGGTGAGCTTGCCTTCGCTGGCTTGCTGCAACAGCGACTGGGCCAGCTGTGGAAATCCTTGAAGCGATTCACCGAGCTCGGGCAGCTGATCGCGAATGCGCTTGATGGCGGCGCGGCCGCTGATCCGCTCCTTCATCCATTCCTCAAGAATCGGGTGCGCGGTCTTCCACAGATCCAGCTCCGGGTAGAGCTGCCTGCCAAGGCCTTCGATGTTCAGCAGGGTCTTTTGCAGCAGCACGAGCTGGGGCTGCACTTCCATGTTGAAGCGCCGCGCCGTGTCGAACAGGCGCACCAGGAACTGGCCGAAGGAAATGTCCTTCAGGGGCTTGTTGAAAATCGGCTCGCTGACGGTGCGTATGGCCGTCTCGAGTTCATCGATGCGCGTGTCCGCCGGCACCCAGCCGGAATCGATGTGCAAGCTTGGCAATGCGGTGGTAGTCGCGCTTGAAGAACGCCAGGAAATTCTCCGCCAGGTAATGCTGGTCCCTGGGGGCGAGCGTACCGACGATGCCGAAATCGACCGCAACGTAAAGCGGTTTGTCGGGGTTAGTGACGTCGACGAAGATGTTGCCCGGATGCATGTCGGCATGAAAGAAGTTGTGGCGGAAGACCTGCGTAAAAAATATCTGCACGCCGTTCTCGGCCAGCACCTGCATGTTGGTGCCCGCAGCGCGCAGGGCTTCGATGTCGCTGATGATGATGCCGTGGATGCGCTCCATCACCAGCACCTGCGGCCGGCACAGGTCCCAGTAGACTCTCCGGCACATACAAGAGCTTCGAGCCCGCGAAGTTGCGCTTGAGCTGTGCGGCGTTGCCGGCCTCGCGCATGAGATCGAGCTCGTCCATGATGGTCTTCTCGTACTCGGCCACCACCTCCACCGGCCTGATGCGTCGCGCCTCCGGCCAGTAACGCTCCGCAAGCCGCGCGAGATCATAGAGCAGGTCGATGTCGCGACTGATCACCTCGCGCATGCCCGGTCGCAGCAGCTTGATGACGACTTCCTCGCCGCTTTTCAGCGTCGCGCGAGTGGACCTGTGCGATGGAGGCGGCGGCCAGCGGCGTCTCTTCGAAACTCGCGAACACCTCTTCCATGGGCATGCCGTAGGCTTTCTCGGCGAAGGCCCGCGCGGCCTTGCCAGAAAACGGCGGCACGCGATCCTGCAGCTTGGCCAGCTCGTCGGCGATGTCCAGCGGCAGCATGTCGCGGCGCGTGGAGATCGCCTGGCCGAACTTGACGAAGATCGGGCCGAGCTCGATCAGCGCATCGCGGATACGTTCGCCGCGCGGTCCTGCCTTGCGTTTGTTGCCCCAGTTAACCGGGTTGAGATAACCGAGGATCGTCAGCGGTCGGAACAGGTGGGTGGCTTCGATGATCTCGTCCAGCCCATGGTGGATCAGCACCTTGTGAATGTGCAGCAGCCGGAACAGGTTGCGCCGGCGAATCACCGCGTGCCGCCGTCTTCGAGTTTGCGCAATCGTGCGTCCAGCCGATCGGCCTGCTCGCGCAGCGCATCCACGTCAGCCATGAAATGACCGGCCTCGGCTGAGCTTGGCAGGTCACGACTTTCTTCCTGCAGGAACTCGGCGGCGTTCTGTGCCATGGCCTTCGAGGAGCGCTCGCCCCAGCCGAAGAACTGCTGGATGCCACGCGCAAGCTGGTGCGCTGTGACGTCGCCCACGACTCGCGAAAGCTCTTCTTCCCAGTCGGGTCGTGCGAACTTCAAAAACTGCTGAAAACTCTTGCCCACCAGCGCGTCGCCCTGGATGTTTGCCGAGCCGTCGCGAAAAGCAGCCTGCGGGTCGCTGCCCGCCAGGCGCATGAGCGTGATGAGGCTGCCTTCAATCACGCAGTCCGCGCCTGTATGGCTGCGGGTGGTAAGGGCGGCGACCTCATCACTGAATTCAAAGGAAATATTCAACTCGATGTCGGGGCTGCGAATCACCACCCGCTTGCCATCATCGTCTTCGTCGTAGCTAGCCGAGCCTCCTTTTTCCTTTGCCCTTACCACTTTTTCCTTGCCTCCCATTCCTTTGCTATTTTTGCTGCGGCAGTTGTCACAAATTGGGCTACTTGCTGTAGGTCCACCAACAGGAGCCGATGTCACATGTGTTGGTGGGTAGACAGGTCCTCCCGTTTCCATACTCGATGCGGCGTCAGTTGGACTTCCCACAGGGACAGGATCAATGATCGAAGGCGCTGGACTTCCTACAGGAACGGTGATCGGAGATCCGACTGGAACAGTTACTGGAGTTGTTGCTGGCATGGTAATTGGAGATTCAACTGGAACAGTTGCCGGAGATGTAGCAGGCATGGTGATTGGAGGTGCAACTGGCCCCGTGATAGGAGGCGCGACAGGTACTGAAACAGGTGCTGCATTCGGGGCTCCGGTCAGGGCAACAATTTCAATCGATGGCGCAACACTTGAAGCATTGCTCGTAGCTTGTGTTGGCGCTGCCAAAATGGTCGGTTCCGATGAAAAAGAAGGCGCTGTGCTGGGTAGCAGCTGATGAGGTCGTTGCATTCACACTCACCGGCGCTGCAGTGCCCTGAGTGACGGGTGCATCAGTAGGAGCATTTGTGAATGATGTTGGTGCGATCGATGGAGCGTCTGAGACGAATGCCATGCAACTAGTAACATCTTTCACAACCTGTTGACGGAAAAAACCGATCGTAAGATAACGTTCTGGTATGGCGCCCGTTCCAAAAGCGAAATGTTTTACGACGAGGAATTTAAGGAGTTGGAAAAAAACTTCGAAAATTTTTCATATTACGTGGCCTTGTCCGATCCCCAGCCCGAAGATGACT
>CAVWXZ010000017.1:0-25757 GCA_963759075.1 uncultured Gammaproteobacteria bacterium | reverse complement strand
GGTGCACGCGAGGTGTTCCAGGAATGGCGAATGGTGCCCGCCCCGCGTCGCGGTGAAGCCGTGCGGCTGGTCACCGAAGCGTTGCGCAAGTACAAGGATCCGCTCGGCAGCCTGGTATCGCTGGAGATGGGCAAGATCAAGGCCGAGGGCGACGGCGAAGTGCAGGAGATGATCGACATCGGCGACTTCGCCGTGGGCCAGGCACGCATGCTCTACGGCAAGACCATGCACTCGGAACGGCCCCAGCATCGCATGTACGAACAATGGCACCCGTTCGGCGTGGTCGGGATCATCAGCGCATTTAATTTTCCGGTGGCCGTTTGGGCCTGGAACGCATTTATTGCCGCCGTGTGCGGCAATGTCAGTATCTGGAAGCCCTCGCCCAAGACGCCGCTGTGCGCGATCGCCGTCCAGCACATCTGCAACCGGGCGCTGGAGCAAGGGGGGTTTCCCGGTATTTTTCAGCTGTTCATCGACGGTGAAGACAACAGGCTCGCCGAGACCTTCGTGCGCGACAGGCGCATCGACCTGGTTTCGTTCACAGGTTCCTGTGCCGTCGGGCACAAGGTCGGCCAGCAGGTTGCGGAGCGCAGTGGCCGCAGCCTGCTGGAACTGGGCGGCAACAATGCGATCATCGTCGACGAGTTTGCCAACCTGGACCTGGCGGTGCCGGCGATTGTGTTCGGTGCGGTGGGCACCGCCGGCCAGCGCTGCACCTCAACACGGCGCCTGTTCGTGCATGAGAAGCACATGGACTACGCTGCCGCGGGCGGCTGGTGAGCGCCTACGGGCAGGTTCGGATCGGCGATCCGCTGGACAGCAACACGCTGATGGGCCCGCTGATTGACGAATCTTCGGTGGAACGCTTCCTGGCGAGCGTCGAGGCGGCAAACAAACAAGGCGGGAAAATTCTTGTGCGGCGGCAAGGCTGTGGACGGCCCCGGCAATTTTGTCGAGCCCACCCTGATTGTCGCGCAGAAAGAATGGGAAATCGTGCAATCGGAAACCTTTGCGCCGATCCTGTACATCATTCCTTTCAAAACGCTGGATGAGGCGATCGAACTGCACAACGGCGTCGTGCAAGGCCTGTCGTCGGCGATCTTTACGGACAATCTGCAGCATGCCGAGCGCTTTCTCTCGGCGGCCGGCAGCGACTGCGGCATCGCCAACGTGAACATCGGCACCTCAGGGCGCCGAGATCGGCGGCGCCTTTGGCGGCGAAAAGGAAACCGGCGGCGGTCGCGAAGCGGGCTCCGACAGCTGGAAGGCCTACATGCGGCGGCAGACCAACACGATCAACTGGGGCAGTGAACTGCCGCTGGCCCAGGGCATCAAGTTCGATCTCGGCGAAGCTGATACGGCCAAGTCACATCGCGATACATTTGAGCGCGTGCCTTGCCACGCGCTTTTTTTTGCCCGGGATTCAAACCCCGCGCTCGTCCGAGCCGTCCAACCCACTAAGATAAGCACGAACATGCAGGGACAGAAGCTTGCAAATGGCCGTCGCAAAATCCGTGGAAAGACCGCGCAGGAGTCGCCCGATCTGTCGCAATTGCTTGCAAGAGCAAGGCAAGGTGACCGCGTGCTTTCGAGGCGATTTACCGGCATCTGCGCCGGTCGGATCGTATGCGCTGTGCCTGAGAATGACCGGCGACCCGGGCAGGCCGAGGACTGCGCTCAGGAGACCTTCGTGAAGGCCTGGCGCAAGCTCGATGGCTTCAGGGGCGACAGCTCCCTGACCACCTGGCTGCACCGGATCGCCGTGAATGAAGTGCTCAGCATGCAGCGTCGCGCGGGCCGCGAATCACGCTACCTCGAAGCGGTGGCCAGCGAACCGGTGAGCCCGACGGCCCGCCGGCAGGCGCGGGTGAAATGCTGGACATCGAGGCGGCCATCCTGCGGCTTCCTGAAGGGGCAAGGAACGTGTTCGTGCTGTGTGGCATTCATGGTTACCAGCACAGGAAGCAGCCGAGTTTCTCGGGCTGGCCCCCGGAACCTGTAAGGCCCAGCTGCACGGGCGAGGCGATTATTAATGGTGAGGCTCGCATGACGATGAACAAAGACCAACTGGCAGGTGATTTCGGCGCACTCGAGAGGGCCACGCAGGGCATTGCCAACAGAACTCCAGCCGGGCCGTGACCTGTGGCCGGAGATTGCCGCACGAATCCAGATGCCGGCGCAGGCGTCGGGTGCTGCATTGCATTGGTGGCAGAGCCCGGTATTCGTGGCGGCCAGCCTCATGGTCGCGGCTTCGGCTTTGACCTATGCGCTGACGCGCCCGGACACGCAGGGACTGCCGGCGTCGGCCGGTCAGGCCATGCCTGCCTACGACCTCGAAGCTGGTTTTCTTGCGCAGCGCGGGCGGCTGGAGAGCCAGCTCGAAGGGCACATTGCCAGCCTCTCGCCGGAGATGCAGGAGCTGGTGCGGACAAATCTCGCAGCGATTCGCAGCAGCATGCGCGAGATCAGCATGGCCTTAAGTAACGACCCCGCCAATCCCGACCTGCAGGACCTGATGCTCAGCACCTACGAGCAGGAACTGCAGGTGATGACAGAACTCACGAAAATACCCGCCAATGATGCCCGGAGGATAGATTTATGAAACGTCTGATACTTGGATGCCTGGTTGTGCTGCTGGCTCAGCCCGCCCTGGCAGCGGAGAAAATAGCAAGACGAGCGCGATGAGAGATGGATTGGTTCTACGAGCGGTGAATGTCTCCGGCTCCATCAGGATCAGCGGCTGGCGCAAGAACGAAATCGAGGTCAGCGCAGAGCTTGGCGATGAGGCCGAGCGGCTGATTTTTGAGAGCGATGCCGACGGCGTGCTGGTCGAAGTTGAACAGAAAGAGCGTGACAACCCGGACTATCGGAAAAATGATTATCGGAAAAGCGGCAGTCGCCTGGAGATTCGGGTGCCCTACGCCACCAACCTGAGAGTCACAGCGGTCAGTGCTGACGTCGACGGTCACCGACATTCGCGGCGATCAGCGCATGCGTACCGTCAGCGGTGACATCAGGACCAGCGTCGAGGGCGAAGAAGCCGAGCTTCGCTCAGTCAGCGGCGACATCACGGCAACTGGCAAGGGTAAGGGCCGCGAATTCACGCTCTACTCGGTGAGCGGCGACGTGACGGCCGCTGCCCTCGCCGGAGAGATCCAGGCCGAAGCGGTCAGCGGCGACCTTGAGATCAGCGGAACAGACATCACGCGAACTGGACCTGAAAACGGTGTCGGGTGAAATCGAGGCACAGCTCGGGCTTGGCGAAAAACGCCCGCGTGCAGTTCGGAATCGGTCAGCGGTGATGTGGAGGCTCGCCTTCCCGGAAAGCTACGCGGCGGAATATGAACTGACCAGCCACAGCGGTGACATTTCCGGCATTTCGGCAGCAAGGCCATGCGCAAGAGCAAGTATGCGCCTGGCTCGGAGCTGATCTTGTGACTCACGGACAAGAGCAAGGCGCGGGTTCGCGCCAACACACTCAGCGGCGATATCGAATCTGGTACCCGACATGTAGTGCCGGCTCGCCAGGAACGGGCTGTCAGCTCGATGTCTTCGAAGCGGTTGGCGGCCCGATTCTTGCGCACCTTATCGGCGGCGAAAATGCGCCCGTTCATCGTGACATAGACGCCGGCCGGTCCATGGCCTGCACCGCGGCCACCGCCAGGCCGATATTGAAGACCGCATCGGTAGATCGGAAGCGCGCCGGATTGAGCGCGCCCACCAGAACGATCGTTTTGCCGGTAACGTCTCGTGAGCGACTGCCCGGTCTCGACCATGGTAGTCCGTACCATGCGTGATGATGATCCGGGATTCAGGCGCTGCGCTTGCCGCGTCTCTGATCAGGGCCCGGTCTGCCGCGGTGATTTCCAGGCTGTCTTTGCGCATCAGCGGCAGGACCTCAAACTCGAACCCGACCTGTGCCTCATGGAGAATTGCGCCGATGAGGGGTTCGCCCACTTCGAACTCACTCTTGGCATCGAAATAGACCTTATCGATGGTGCCACCAGTCGTGATGATGCGTATGGGTTCGGGTCCGTGCATGAAATTTGCAGTCCTTAAAAATCAGTCGCCAGTTTGTGCGGGTCAGGCCGCGCCGCACAGGATGCTCTTGCCGCGCAGAATCTCGTGGTCCGGGCGCTGGCGGGGCGCCGTTTCCGACCGTGATTGCAAAAGCGCCGCCCGCGATCATCCGTCGGCGGCCCTGCAAGCACATCAGTGCTTTCAACGCCTTGCCCTACAAAGCTGGCGGCGGCCCCATCGGCCATTTGCGCAGTGCCTGCCCGGCAGTATAGCTATTCGATGCACGAGCTGTTCGGCCAATGTCTCTCCCGGCAGAGCGGTGGTAAGATCAGGTGCAATGCAAACCCTGAAAAAAGCCACGGTTTTTCTGGCCTTGCTCTCGCTGTTGATGGTGGGCGGCGTGACCCTGGCGAGTGAGGCGGAGCCCGCAGAAAGCCAGGCGAGCAATGGCGCAACTTTGCTTGAAGTACAGGACGCCATCGGGCCTGCAACCAGTCACTACATTCGCCAGGGCATTGAGACGGCAGCTGCGCGCGGCGATGCGCTGGTGGTCCTGGCGCTGGACACCCCTGGTGGTCTGGATTCTGCGATGCGCGAAATCATCCAGGCCATTCTTGCCTCGCCGGTACCGGTTGCAACCTACGTTTCTCCGCGCGGTGCGCGGGCCGCCAGCGCCGGCACCTATATCCTCTATGCGAGCCACGTGGCGGCGATGTCGCCGGCCACCAATCTTGGGTCGGCCACACCCGTGCCCATTGGCGGCGCGGCGCCGAAGGCCCCGCAGCCCGAAGGCGATGGCGATAAAGCGTCCGCCGCTGACCAGGCACAGCAATCGTCCACGGCAATGGAGCGCAAAACTATTAACGATGCCGTGTCATATATTCGCGGCCTGGCAGAGATGCATGGTCGCAACGCGGAGTGGGCAGAGCAAGCCGTGCGTGAAGCGGCGAACCTGACCGCAGAACAGGCCCTCGAGCTCGGCGTGATCGACCTGATCGCCAGCGACACCGGCGAACTGCTCACGAAGATTGACGGGCGAACCGTGCGCATGGCTGACGGCGAAAGAATCATCGACAGCGGCACACTGGTTTTGCAGCGCATTGACCCTGACTGGCGCACGAAGCTGCTTGCCGTCATCACCAATCCCACGGTTGCCTACCTGCTTATGCTCATCGGCATCTACGGACTGATCTTCGAAGGCTACAACCCGGGCGCCGTGGTGCCTGGCGTCGTCGGGGCGATTTGCCTGCTGCTCGCGCTCTATGCGTTCCAGGTCTTGCCCGTGAATTATGCGGGGCTCGCGCTCATGCTGCTCGGCATTGTGCTGATGGCTGCGGAGGCCTTCGTCGCCGAGTTTCGGTGCGCTCGGGATCGGTGGCGTGCTGGCGTTTGTCATCGGGTCCATCATCCTGATCGACACCGACGCGCCGGGCTTTGCCGTGTCGCGGCCGCTGATTGGCGGCCTGGCCCTGTTCAGCAGCCTGCTGGTGATCAGCATCATTTTTTTCGCCATGAAAGGGTTACCGTCGACCCGTTCAGACCGGCGTCGAGGCGCATGATTGGGCGCACTCGCCGAGGCGCGCGAGGATTTTGCAGACACCGGCATGGTATTTATTCATGGAGAATCATGGCGCGCCGGACCAGCGCGCCAGTGCGTGCAGGGGACAAAGTCAGAGTCCTCGCGGTTGAAGGTCTCGTCACTCACGGTTGAACCGGCCGTGCAAAAGGAGAATTCCTGATGTTTGAGACGCTTGAATATATTTGCACTGCGTCGCAATCGTGTTTGTCCTGGGCGTTATTTTTAACGCCTTCCGGATCATGCGGGAATACGAACGCGCCGTCGTGTTTCTGCTGGGCCGCTTTTACAAGGTCAAGGGCCCGGGTCTGATACTGATCATTCCCGTACTGCAGAAGATGGTCAAAGTGGATCTGCGCGTAATCGTGCTCGATGTGCCAACCCAGGATGTCATTTCCAGGGATAACGTATCGGTCAAGGTCAATGCGGTGATCTATTTCCGCATCGTGGATCCCAAGAAAGCCATCATCGAAGTGGCGAACCCCTACGAGGCGACCAGCCAGCTGGCACAGACCACGCTGCGTTCGGTGCTGGGCAAGCACGAACTGGACGAAATGCTGTCGGAACGCGACAAGCTCAATGCGGATATTCAGCAGATTCTCGATCCCCACACCGACGCCTGGGGTATCAAGATTGCCAACGTGGAAATCAAGCACATTGATCTCAATGAAAACATGATCCGCGCGATTGCCGCGCAGGCAGAGGCGGAACGCACGCGTCGTGCCAAAGTCATTCATGCCGAAGGCGAGCTGCAGGCATCCGAACGTCTCGCAGAGGCCGCGGCCAAGCTGGCAATCGAACCAACCTCGCATGCAGTTGCGTTACATGCAGACGCTGACAGAAGTCGCCGGCGACAAGAGTTCCACGATCGTGTTCCCGTTGCCCATGGATCTCATCGGGCCGCTGCTAAAGAAACTGAAGTAGGCGGTGCCCGGCGTGGACGGGTTCAGGCGCTGCTCGCGAAGGCCAGCGAAAACGCGCCGGGCCCCACGTTGACGCCGGACGTGGCGCTCATCACCGAGAGCATGAGTCTCGACGCCCTGCCCTTCGGCGAACGCCGCAAAGGACTTGTAGGCCGGTCAGCTGACTGATGTCCGTGGGCTCCCCGGCATAGCTCATAGCGACCAGCGGCTTCACCAGGCGCAGGCTGATTGCGTCGCGCGCCTGGTCGAAGAGATAGGCCAGCGCGGCGTCAAAGCCCTGCGGCCTGGCCACCACCTTGCTCACGCCTGCCCGCGTTCTGATCACGGGCTTGTGGTCGAACAGGCGCGCCACCTGGTAGCCAACAGGGCCAACGCTGCGTTCGCCTTTCTTGCGCGCTCGGTAGCGCAGGTAATATGGATCCTGCGGTACCAGGTAAGTCACGACTTTCTCGCCGAGCGCTTCCAGTGCAGTACGGGTGGCTTCCAGTTTGTCAGGCTGTGCTGCGCAGAGCCGCACGGCTTCGTGAGCCACGATTGCCTCACCTGCGTAAAGGCTCTTGCTGTCCGCGACGCGCAATGCGAAGCCGCCGGGCAAACCCGCCGCCTGTCGCCGGTGACGCTGCGATTTCAGGAGTGCGTAGGACGCCTGCGTAGCATTTTCGTACAGGCGGCTGCGGGATCCGGCGCAGGTGACGATGATGACCTTGCTGTAGCTGAGAACCAGCCGTTCAAGAAACAATTCGCTGAGGCTTTCCGGGTCCGGGGCGCGAGTCTGGAACTCGGTTTTTTTTTGCCCCAGGTATTCGCGGTAAAGTGCCTTGGTCGCCTCGGGATCACGCTGATCTTCAAACTCCCTGTCCCCGAATTGCAGCTTAATCGGCAGTACCTCGATGCCATGCGCGTCGAGAAAAGCCCGCGGCAGATCGCAAACCGCATCAACCACGATGCCGGTTTTCACAATCTTGCAGCCTGTTGCCTGAGAGCGCGGGATTTCATCACTCAATGACTCTACTCAATCCGGTGGCAGGCCGCCAGCCTGAACCAGCTGTGCGGCGATCTTGTTCTCCCAGAAGCGCTGCAATCTTACTGCTGAAACTTTGCGTACGGTGCCGAGCTTTTGCGCGAACAGCGAGACCCGAAACTCCTCGATCAGCCACCTGTATTCACGGACGTCCGAGTGCCCGAGCCACTCCGGGCGTTCGCTGGCAATGCTTGCCAGGCGCTGCTTGCATTGTGCGAGCTCAGTCATACTTACGCCGTCTTGTGCCAGTTGCGCCGGCAGCCTGTCCAGTCGAACGCTGAGTGCTTCCAGGTAGACCGGGTAGCGCGCGAGCCAGTATCCCTCGGTTTCACCGATAAAAGTCGCATACATGAGTCCGTTCAGCTGGTCATTGACGTCAGCGACCACGGCCTCACAGTCTCCGGAGTCCAGGCGAGTCATGCCCAGTCGCACCACGTTGTCGAGCGCCAGGACCTGAGCGAGCAGCGTGATGAGGGTTGCCGCCTCGTCCGCAAGCGCTGACCTGAAAGTATCGAGCCAGGCACTGAATGCCGACTGGCTACGGGGCGGCGAGCGTTTGCCTTCCTGCAGGTGGTTTCGCGCAAGATGCTCAAAGATCTGCGCGGCAAGCTGCGCCTCTGTGCCGAATCGGCGCCAGCCGAGCAGCGCCTTGCTCTGCGCACGTAGGTCTTTTCTGATCAGGTCGAACTGCTGTGGCAAGGCCAGTTGAGCCAGCCGGACGATGCCTCCGACGGTGAGCCTTGCAGCGGCCTGTGCATCATCGTGAAACACCAGGTTCACGCAGTCCGGCGTGGCCTCCAGCGCGGGAAAAAGCGTGAGGCGCTCGCCGTCCCGGTCGGACTCCACGTGCTCGGGCAGATCGCCAAAATCCCAACGCCGGATGCCCCCGCGTCCGAGCTCCGAGGTCAGGCCCTGGCTTGCCGCCTGCCTGGCAAGTTTCCCGAACTGCTCTTTGAGCACGGTCAGGTCACGCCCCTCGGCGATCACCTCTCCGCCTTCATCGATGAGCCTGAAGCGCATCCGAAGGTGGTCGGGCAAGCCTGCTGCTGAAAGGTCGGCGGGTGTCACCGGCGAACCACACATCCGGTGTAACTTATTGGCCAGCCAGACTTCGAGCACGCTGTGCTTGTCGTCCAGATCCTCCAGCGCGGCTTGCGCGAAGCGCGGTACAGGGACGAACTGCCTGCGCAGTTTTTTCGGCAAACCGCGCAGCAAGCACTCCACCTTCTCCGGGAGTAGCCCGGGTACCAGGTAATCGAATACGGCCACCGGCAGGGGATTCAGAAGCTTCAGGGGAATGACCGCCGTCACCCCGTCGCACGCACTGCCCCGCTCAAAATGGTATTCAAGTTGGATAGCGTTGCCCGCAACCTCCAGCGTATCCGGGAACCGCTCAATCGTGACGTCGCTCGCCGAATGCTGCATAAGCAGTTCCTTCGACATGCGCATGGAATTCAGTGCGTCAGGCGTAGCGGTGCGTAACCATTTTTTCAGACTGGCCGCGTCGCGTATCTCGTGCGCCAGCCGCTCAGCGTAGAACGCACACTGTACGTCCTCATCTGCGAGAATGTCGTGCCGTCTCGAACGATGTTCCAGCGCTTCGATATCTTGCATCAGCTGCAGGTTGTCCGCCAGAAACCCAACCGGGAAATTCAGACGTTGACCGACCAGGGCCTCGCGTATGAAGACCTGGCGGGCTGCGTCGGGGTCGATCGACGCGTAGTTCACCTGGCGGCCTGTGGCCAGCACCAGGCCATAGAGGGTCACCGTTTCCCTGGCTACAACACGGCCACGCCGGGGCTGCCAGACGGGCACATCGTGGCTGCGTTTCACCAGGTGGCCGGCCGCCTCTTCTATCCATTCCGGCTGCACTCTGGCCACGATATGGGCAAACAGGCGTGAGGTCTCCATGAGCTGCGCAGCGACGATCCAGCGCAGGGCAGACTTGCGGGTCCCGGATCCCGGAAAAACATGGAAGACACGTCCGCGCGTGCCCTGGTAGGCGCCCTGCTCATTGCGCAGGCCGATGTGTCCCAGCAGCCCGGTGAGCAGCGACCGGTGCAGGCTCGCGTAGCGGTCGCCGTCAGCGGCTGCGCTGCGGGTATCGGTTGACAGCCCGTGCAGCTGATGCACAAGGTCCTGCCATTCGCGCATGCGCGTGTAGGACAGGAAATGCTGCTTGCACCAGCGCCGCAGCGCCCCGCCCGAGCCGGCTTGTTGCTCCGCCTTCCATCCCTGCCAGAGATTCAGCAGCCCGACGAAGTCAGAGTGCGGGTCCGCGAACTTCGCATGCTGCAAGTCAGCCGCCTCGCGCTTATCCACCGGCCGCTGCCGCGGATCGGGCGTGGTGAGCCCGGCCGCGACCACCAGCATGTCGCTCATGCAGCCGTTTTGCCGCGCCGCCAGCAGCATGCGTGCGATACGCGGGTCCACCGGCAGGCGCGCCATCTCGCGACCCGGTGGCAGCACCTTGCCGGCGTCGTCGACGGCCTGCAGTTCCTGCAGCAATCGGTATCCATCGCGCACGTAGCGAGCGTCGGGCTGGTCGACAAAAGGGAACGCTTCTATGTCGCCAAGGCGCAGGGTGGCCATCTCCAGGATGACCCTGGCAAGGTTGGTGCGCTGGATTTCCGGTTCCGTGTGTGGCGGCCGTGACCCGAAGTCCTCTTCCGAATACAGCCGCAGCGCCAGCCCGTTTTCCAGCCGACCGCAGCGCCCTGCCCGCTGATTCGCGCTGGCTTGCGAGATTTTCTCGACCGGCAGTTGCTGCACTTTGCTGCGGACGCTGTAGCGGCTGACGCGCGCGAGTCCCGTATCTATGACGTAACGTATTCCCGGCACCGTCAGGGATGTTTCTGCAATATTCGTGGCCAGCACACAGCGGGTCCTGCCGCCTGAACGAAAAACACGATCCTGGTCGCCGGCGCTCAGACGGCCAAAGAGCGGCAGAATTTCGAGCTGCTCCCTGAACTGTCTGCGCAGCAGGTCGCGGCATTCACTGATGTGCCTTTCCCCGGGCAGGAACACCAGGATATCCCCGCGTCCGCGCCGGTCCTGCCTGGCGAGCAGCACCGCCACGGCGTCAGCGACGAGCTCCGAGGTGTCGCGCTCTTCATCGGCACCCTGTGGCAGATACTCGATGTCCACGGGAAACGTGCGGCCCGAGATTTCCAGGACCGGTGCGCCCGCGAAGTGCCGCGAAAATTTGTCGGTATCGATCGTTGCCGAGGTGATGATGAGCTTGAGGTCCTTACGCCGCTCGATCAGTGTGCGCAGGTAGCCCAGCAGGAAATCGATATTGAGGCTGCGCTCATGGGCCTCATCGATGATCAGCGTATCGTACTGCCTGAGCTGCCGGTCGTGGCGCAGTTCGCTGAGCAGGATCCCGTCGGTCATCAGCTTGATGCGGCTCGCATCGGTCACCGATTTATCGAAGCGAGTCTGATAGCCGACAACGCCACCGATCTCGGATTCGAGCTCCGCGGCAATTCGTCTTGCCACGGACCGCGCCGCGATCCGGCGCGGCTGGGTATGCCCGATCTGCCCGAGCAGGCCGCGGCCCATCTCCAGGCAGATTTTTGGCAGCTGGGTCGTCTTGCCGGAACCGGTTTCGCCGCAAACAATCAGCACCGGGTGCTTGGTCAGGGCCGCGCAGATCTCCTCACGCGCACGGCAGATCGGCAGTGCGTCCGGAAACATGATGGGCGCCGACTGCGCTGCGCGCTGCGCGAGTATGTCCTGTGAGGCACGAATATCCCGCTGCAGGCTCGCGGCGAGCGACTCCGCACGCGGCGCATCCATTCGGTATTTGCGCAGGGCCGCGAGCTGACGGCGCAGTCGCGGCTGGTGCTTCAACAGGCATTGGCCGACGGCAGCATGCAACGTTTGCAGGTAATCTGAGTTTATCGACGGACCGGCCATAGGTTGAGCACTGGAATTGGCAAGCGAGGATTATGCCAGCCCTCCGGCCGCGGGCGTGGCTGCGGGTGTACGGCGTCCCGCTAGCGTGCGGGCAGGGCCAGGCCTATGCGCGCGCCGCCCAGCTCAGATCGCCCGATGGACACCGAACCGCCTTGCAATGCAACCGTTTCGCGAACCACCGCGAGCCCGATTCCGTGCCCTTCTGTCTGCTCGTCGCCGCGTGAACCGCGGCCCAGTACGAAATCACGCTGGGCATCGGGTATGCCTGGTCCGTCGTCTTCAATGGTCAGCGTCATGGCGTCACCGTGCCCGATTTTCTCGTTACTGGCATGCGCTGAAACGCGGATCGTTGAGTGCGCCCATTTGTAGGCGTTATCCAGGAGGTTGCCCAGTATCTCGAGCAGATCACCGCGATCACCGAGAAAATTCAGTCCTGCATCGACCTGCCGTTCGACCTTCAGCGACGGCTTGCGATGTACTTTCTGCAGGGTCTCGATGATGTCGTTGACGGTATCGGCGACGTTGACCGCGCGGATGGACAGGCTGCCGCCCGAGGCCGCCGCCCGCTTAAGCTGATAGTCGAGAATCTTCTGAATGCGGGTCACCTGCTCATCAATCAGCTGGCCTTTGTCCTGCTGTTCGCGCAGGCCTTCTGCGGCATTGCGGATTACGGCTAGCGGCGTTTTGACGCTGTGGGCCAGGTTACCGAGCGTGTCCCGGTAACGCGTGACCCGCGCACGTTCGGTATCGAGCAGAATGTTGGTATGCCGGGTCAGCCCCGCCAGTTCGCGCGGGTAATCTTCGCCCAGTGCGCTGCGTTCGCCGTGCTCGATGGCGCGCACCTCGCTTTCGGCGCGGCGCAGGGGGCTCAGCACCCACCCGAGCAACAAAGCCTGCGCGGCCAGCATCAAGGCCATGAGGCCGGCAAACCAGCCCAGCAACTGCCGTCGGAAACGCCGGACCTGCGCAGCAAACGCGCTTTGTGATTCCGCGACGTTCACCACCAGGCCGCAGATCACCGTTGCCATTGAGTTCCCAGTCGATGCCGGTGCTGAGCGCAAACACCCGCGTGCCGTCGGAGGCCTGCAGGCGCTGAAAGCTGCGCTCGCCCCTGGCTACGCTGTCAGGAAAATCGATGTCAGTGCCAACCAGCGAAGGCGAGCGCCAGATCAACCGGCCCGTCCCTGCCGAAGATGCTGCCGTAAAGACCGGAGCCCGGGTTCTCGAAATGCGATTCGGGAATGGGATCCGGAAAGTTCAGGCGACCGCTGCCATCAGGCTCGGCTGCGGACAGCAGTGCGATCGTATGCACGTCGAGCCGTTCGCGAACGGCCTCCTCTGCGGCGCTGCGGAAACTCAGATCCAGCACGTAGACGGTGGCGCCGAAAAACATCAGCAGCAGCAGGCTGACTGCCAGCAGCAGGCGTGCGGTGAGAGACCGCATCAGGCGGCGCTGCGCTCCAGGGCCAGGCGGTAGCCGCGGCCCCGCAGCGTTTCGATGGGCTTCAGGCTGCCGTCCGGATCCAGTTTCTTGCGCAGGCGGCCGACGAATACCTCGATCGTGTTGCTGTCCCGATCGAAATCCTGTTCGTACAGCGCTTCGGTCAACTCGGTCTTGGAAATCACCTCGCCGGCATGCAGCATCAGGTATTCCAGCACCTTGTACTCGAACGAGGTCAGATCGACGCTGCGCCCCGCGACGGTGACTGCCTGGCTGCGCGTGTCGAGCTGCACCGGCTCGCACTGCAGAACGGCCTGCGACCAGCCGGCCGAGCGCCGCAGCAGCGCATTGGCCGCGGGCCAGGATTTCTTCCATGTGAAAAGGCTTGGTGACGTAGTCGTCCGCACCGGCCTGCAGGCCCTCTACTTTGTCCTGCCAGCGATCGCGTGCGGTCAGGATCAGAATCGGGAAATTTGCGGCCGCGCTCCCGCAGCGTGCTGATCAGGTCCATGCCGGACAGCTTGGGCAGGCCCAGATCAATGACAGCGAGGTCAATCGGAAACTCCTCACCAAGGTAGAGGCCTTCCTCCCCGTCGCCGGCTGCGTCAACGACAAAGCCCTCGCTGCGAAAGCGTCTGACCAGCGCCTCACGCAGTTCTGTTTCGTCTTCAACGATAAGAATTCGCATCAGTTCCGCTCAGAGATTCCGGCCGCTGGCGGCATCAACGCGTACCGTAAAAACCCGTCCATCCGCTGTGAGGACACGGATGTGGTAGACCGTTTGCCCGTTGTTGCTGCGCGCCGTGGCCTTGATGATGCGACCGCCCGTCTGGCGTCTTACGCGAGCCACCGCTTCGTCGAGACTGATCCCCTCACGTGCGTAGGCTGTGAACTGCGGTCCGACTGGCGCCACGACGCCCCCTCCGGCCGGCGCCGAGGGCAGGTTCCCCGGGGCCGCCCACGACCAGGCAGCCAGGCCGGGCTGACCGAGGAGGAAGCAAATGACAAGGGCGGTTTTCAGTTTCACTGATCGGGTACTCCGGCAGCCATGGTAGTGCATCCGGCATTCGCTTCCTACCAATCCCTGGCTCGCCAATCAGCCGCGGCTCACCGGCTCGACCAGGACCCGTACCTTGATGCGCTCGCCCGGCGAGTGACGCATGCGGGTACGGTATTCCACGCCGCGGAAGAGGTAGGTAACGAAGTAGCCGTCGACGCGCTCTTCCTGGTGAGTTTCGTAGCTGATGTTGCACTGCCGGGCCGGCTGTACAACGCGCCTCGAACCGCTGCGGGCGCTGTTCCGTGCGCTGTCCGCACCGATGGAACTGCCGAGCAGGACGCCCACGGCGGTTGCCGCGTCTCGCCCACTGCCACTTCCGAACTGGTTGCCGATGATCCCACCGATGATGCCGCCGGCAATGGCAGCCCCCGCCACGTTACCGCCGCCCGGGTTCCGGTATCTGGCAGTCCGCGTCACCTGGTAGCATTCACGTACCGGTGTTTCTACCGTCACGTAGCGCACAATGGGCTCAACCTGGAGCACCCGCGCATAGTCATACTGGTAGCCGTCGCCGCCGCGGACTTCAGCCGCCGCTGGCAGGGAGGCGCCAAGCGCCAGGGCGCCAAACGCGATGATGCTCGCTCTGCTGAATGTGCTTTTCATACCTGCTCTCCTCGATGCTGCCCTGTGGGCGCCAAGGCGGAATACAACATCCCGCTCTACACGCAGATCCTAGCCACGTCTCACTGAACGGTTGCTGAATACTCAGGCGATATTGCCGGCACCCCGGCGTGCGAATTCGGGATGCGCCGGCCCCGGCCGCCTAGGGGTGGCCTTTCGCCTCATCCCAGAGCGCATCCATCTGGGCCAGGCTCGCGGACTCCAGGCTGTCCCCGCTCGCCCGCAGCGCCTTTTCGATGTGGGCAAAGCGACGCTCGAATTTAGCGTTTGCACCTCTGAGCGCCGCCTCGGTGTCGAAACCCAGCTTGCGACCAAGGTTGGTCAGCGCAAACAGGAGATCACCGAGTTCGCTGAACTGACGATCGGATCCGGCTGGGCCGGCGGCAAGTTCCGCTTCGAGTTCACTAAGCTCCTCCGCTACTTTGGCCTGTGCGCCTGCGACCTCCGGCCAGTCAAAACCCACCGCCGCCGCCCGCTTCTGGAGCTTTTGGGCACGCTTGATGGCCGGCATGGCAAGCGGAATGTCCTCCAGCAGCCCCTGGCCCTCGCGCTCGCGGGCCTTGTCCCTTTCCCAGGCCAGCTGCTGTTCATCGGCGCTGGACCGTTCCTCCTGCTGACCGAACACATGCGGGTGACGGCGCAGCAGCTTGGCGTTGATTGCGGCCACAACGTCGCCGAAGTCGAACAGCTCCGCCTCTTCGGCCATGCGCGCATGAAACACCACCTGCAGCAGCAGGTCGCCCAACTCATCACAGAGGGCCGGGTAGTCCTGTTTGCGAATCGCATCGGCGACTTCATAGGCCTCTTCGATCGTGTAGGGCGCGATCGTTGCGAAGCTCTGGGCCACGTCCCAGGGGCAGCCCGTTTCCGGGTTACGCAGGCTGGCCATAACCTCCAGTAATTTATCTATTTCTTTCATAACTAATTATAATTACTTAAGTTTTGAGACCATATTTCTCAGCATGCCTGCGGTTGCTCCCCAGATGTTCCAGCCCTCGTAGGGAATCGAATAATAGGTGACGCGCAGATCTCCTCGTTGGCCGACGTGGCGCTGGTGGTTAGCCGGGTTCATCAGAAATGCCAGCGGCACCTCAAACAGCTCTGCCACCTCGCCCGGGTCGGGTCGCAGTGCCTTACCGGGCGGCACCCTCGCCACCACCGGCGTGACCGCGAAGCCGGTAATGGTCAGATAGGTATCAAGGAACCCCATGATGGCGACATCATCGGTATCCATGCCCGTCTCTTCACGGGTCTCGCGCAGTGCTGCCTCCACGGGCCCGGCATCGACCGCTTCGAGCGCGCCGCCGGGAAAGCTGATCTGCCCGGCATGCTGCCGCAGCGCCTCGGTTCTGCGCGTGAGCAGCACCCGGGTCTCGCCCGGGTAGTCAAGCAAGGGCACCAATACCGCCGCCGGCCGCAACTGTCTGGCCCGAGGCGTGCCCTCAGCGTGCCCGGCAGGTCACCCGGCAAGGCCAGGTTGTGCAGCGCCGATTCCACGCGGCTCGGCGCGCTACCCGCCAACGCGTCAGCGATACGCTGTAGCAAGGGCGAATCGCCACTCGTCGTCCCGCGCCTCAGCGTTTGATCCCGCCTTTGGTCAGCTCAGCGGGATCCAGCAGCCGGTCCAGATCCGCGTCAGAAAGATCGGTCGTTTCGCGGCGCAACCTCCTTGATCGGCCGCCCCTCGGCGTAGGCCTTCTTGGCGGTCGCTCGCACCGAGTTCATAGCCGATGACCGGGTTGAGCGCCGTCACCAGGATCGGATTGCTGTCCAGTGCCTCTTTCAGGCGCTGCTCGTTGACCGTGAAGCCGGCAATGGCCGTGTCAGCCAGCACGCGCGACGCATTTGCGAGAATTCTGCCGCTCTGGAGCAGGTTGTAGGCGATGACCGGCAGCATCACGTTGAGCTGAAAGTTGCCGGACTGGCCGGCCACGGTGATGGTCGCGTCGTTGCCGATGACCTGGGCCGCCACCATGGTGACCGCTTCGGGAATGACCGGGTTGACCTTGCCGGGCATGATGCTGCTGCCCGGCTGCAGCGCCGGCAGCGCGATTTCGCCGAGGCCGGCCAGCGGACCGCTGTTCATCCAGCGCAGATCGTTGGAGATCTTCATCAGGCTGACCGCGATGACCTTGAGCTGACCGGACATTTCCACGGCAGTGTCCTGGCTGCTCAGGCTCTCGAAATAATCGTCATTGGCGCGAAAGCGATGCCGGTTTTCTCGACTAGCGCCTTGGCCACGCCCTGCGCCGAACTCCGGATGCGCATTGATGCCGGTGCCGACCGCCGTGCCGCCCTGGGCCAGCGCGTGCAGCCGCGGCAGGCTCGCCTCGATGCGGGCGCGACCGTTCTTCATCTGGCTGGCCCAGCCGCCGATTTCCTGATCCATGCGCACCGGCATGGCGTCCATCAGGTGCGTGCGCCCGGTCTTGACGACGTCGCTGAGCGCACTGGCCCTGCGCCCGCAGCGCTTTTTCCAGATGATCAAGCGCCGGCAGCAACTGGTCGTGAATCACGAGCGCAGCGCTGACATGGATGGCAGTCGGGATCACGTCGTTACTGCTCTGGCACATATTGACGTGGTCGTTGGGGTGCACCGGGCGACCCAGAATTTCGCTGGCCAGATGGGCGATCACCTCGTTGGCATTCATGTTGCTGCTGGTGCCCGATCCGGTCTGGAAGACGTCGATCGGGAAATGGTCGTCGTGGTGGCCGTCGGCAACCTGCTCCGCGGCCTGGATGATGGCGGCAGCAATGTCGTTGTCCAGCAGGCCGAGCCGCGCGTTGGTCTTCGCTGCGGCGGCCTTGATCAGGCCCAGCGCGCGGATGAAGGCGCGCGGCAGGCGCAGGCCGCTGATGGGAAAATTATTCACGGCCCGCTGGGTCTGGGCGCCCCACAGTGCGTCGGCGGGAACCCGCAGCTCGCCCATGCTGTCGTGTTCAATACGAAACTTCTCGGCTGACATGGCGACCCCTTTATGAAAGTTTGAACGCGAAATGCCCCGCACAGGGAAGGCAGATTCGGCCACCCCCTTGCAAGGTCAGCCGCGTGACCCTGGTCCGGTGTTGTATCATTGCGAATTCTAGCATTTCCAACTCGCGTGTACGCATGACCCTACATCCCCTTACCGCCGTGTCGCCTGTCGATGGCCGCTATGCGTCGCGTGCGAATCCCCTGCGCGACTATGTCAGTGAATTTGGCCTGATGCGCTACCGGGTGCTGGTGGAAATACGCTGGCTGGAGCAGCTGTCCGTTGAGACCGGCGTTGCGGAAGTGCCTGCGTTTTCCGACTCTGCGCGGGCGCGGCTGGCCGAAATCCCGGAACGCTTCGAGCTGAGCCACGCCGAACGGATCAAGGAAATTGAATCGCTCACCAATCACGACGTCAAGGCGGTCGAGTATTTTCTCAAGGAAGCATTTGAGGACCATCCGGAACTGAACGCTGCGAAGGAGTTCTTGCACTTCGCATGCACCTCGGAAGATATTAACAACCTGGCCCACGCGCTGATTCTGAAAGGCGCCCGGGATGAGGTGATCCTGCCGGCCCTGCACGACGTGGCGGCCGAACTCACCCGGCTCGCCTACGAGCACGCCGATTTGCCGATGCTGTCAAGGACCCATGGCCAGCCCGCATCGCCCACCACGCTTGGCAAAGAAATGGCAAATTTTGCTGCACGGTTGTCGCGGCAATGTGCCATCTTCGGGCGTGTAGAAGTTCTTGGAAAAATGAACGGCGCGGTAGGCAACTTCAATGCGCACAAGATCGCCTACCCCGATCTCGACTGGCCGGCACTGAGCCGCCGGTTCGTCGAGGGGCTGGGCCTGCAAATGAGCACGCACACGACGCAGATAGAACCGCATGACTGGATGGCGGAGTATTTTGATGCGCTGGCTCGCTGCAATAACGTGCTGCTGGACGCCTGCCGGGACTTCTGGGGCTATATCTCGATTGGATATTTTCGACAGCGGCCTGTGTCGGGAGAAGTGGGCTCTTCTACGATGCCGCACAAGATCAATCCCATTGATTTCGAAAACGCGGAAGGCAATCTCGGGCTTGCCAACGCATTGCTCAGGCATTTCAGCGACAAGCTGCCGATCTCGCGCTGGCAGCGCGACCTCACGGATTCCACGGTACTGAGGAATCCCGGCGTGGCGCTGAGTCACACGCTGATCGCCTGCCAATCGTTCTGCAAAGGCGTGCGCAAGCTGGATGTAGACAGTGCCCGGCTGGCAAGAGACCTCGATGAAAACTGGGAGGTTTTGGCGGAAGCCGTGCAGACCGTCATGCGCAAGCATGGCATCGAACGACCTTATGAAAAACTTAAAAGCCTGACGCGCGGCCAGGCGATAACGCGGGAGACGCTGGCGGCGTTTATCAGGAAGCAGGACCTGCCGGAGACTGCCCGCGACGCCCTGCTGTCCCTGACGCCGGCGGGGTATATCGGCGAGGCCGCGAGGCTGGCGAAAGACGTCTGACGCCGGTGAGCACTTTAGGTTTCGGAGACGGTCTGGATCCGGCCGCTTTTATCCGCGAGTTCTGGCAAAAGAAGCCTCTGCTGATGCGCGGGGCGCTGCCCGATCCCGGGTTGGGACTCAGCGCTGACGAACTGGCGGGACTTGCGCTGGAGCCGGACGTCGAGGCACGCCTGGTCACGCGCGACCCGGAAGGCCTGATTCAACTGCGCGAGCCCCCGTTTTCTGAATCGGATTTCACTGACCTGCCGGCCAGGGACTGGACCCTTCTGGTTCAGGACGTGGACAAACACCTGCCGGCCCTGGGCGATTTTCTCGACCTCTTTGATTTTCTGCCGGGCTGGCGTCTCGATGATCTGATGATCAGCGCGGCCGCGCCCGGTGGCGGTGTCGGTCCGCACATCGACCAGTACGATGTGTTTCTTTGCCAGGTCACGGGACACCGGCGCTGGCTGATCGGTGAGCCAGGGCCCTACCCGGAACGTGGTGACACCCCGCTGCGCCAGATCGGGAATTTCGCCCCGACGGCAGATATGACACTCGGTCCGGGCGACGTCCTGTACCTGCCGCCCGGCGTGCCGCACGATGGCATCGCACAGGACCTCTGTACCACCTGGTCGGTGGGTTTCCGCGCCCCGTCACTGGCGGATCTCCTCAGTGAGTTGGCGCCGGATATCGCCGCGGGGGTCGCCGAGGACGCGCGCTACAGCGACGCCGACTTAAATGTTGACGAGGTGCAGGACGGCCTGATCAGCCTGGCCGCCCTCGCCCGCTTCCGTGTTTTGCTGGGCGCGTTGTTGAAACTGGACGATGCGGCACTGCTGGCGCGCCTGGGGAGGTATCTCACCAGGCCAAAACCCTGGCTCCGGCCGGAGCCCGCTGAGGCACCGCTGAATGCTGAAACGCTGGCGGCACGAATCTCTGCCGGAGAATGGCTGCATCGGCATGGCATGGCGCTGTTCGCCCGGGCATCGCTTGAGCACCGCCACTGGCTATTCGCGAGCGGCGCGTCACTCACGCTCGAGCCGGCCGGCGTGCCGGTTGCGAGCTTGCTTTGTAAACGCCGCAGCTTTCCGCCGGATGTACTCAAGCCACTTCTGCGGGCGCCGGGCGTGAAGACCCTGCTGGCGAAGCTCTATAATGCAGGGCAGCTTGTTCTGGACAGCGACTTATGAAGTACAGCGTACGCAGCGCGGACTGGGACGCAGATCGGGAACCTATCCGCCGGGTCCGGGAACAGGTGTTCGTGGTTGAACAGGCCGTCGACCCCGATCTTGAGTGGGATGGCCTGGACCAGGTCTGCGAGCATGCCGTGGTCGAAACCGAGCGCGGGGATATCGTCGCCACCGGGCGTTTGTACTGCAAAGGTGACGTGGGCAAAATCGGGCGCATGGCCGTACTCAAGGCTTACCGGGGCCACGGCATCGGGATGGCGATTCTTGATTTCCTGGTGGAACGTGCAAGGATCAGGGGCCTGTCGAGCGCGCATCTGAACGCGCAGACCCATGCGCTGGCCTTTTACGGCCGGGCCGGATTTGTTGCCGAGGGGCCCGAGTTCGATGAGGCCAACATCCCGCATCGGCATATGACTTTGGAGTTATGACTTGGAAGACAAACCCACAGGCTATTCAGGGGACAGCACGACGGTGCTGGACCGCAACCTCGTCAGCGGTCGCGAGGCGACCGTGGCAGCGGCGCTCGACGTGGCGCGCATGGCCCAGCGGGAACTGGCGGTTTTCTCAATGGCGCTCGGTGGCGAATTGTTTACAGACCCGGAGTTCCTCGAGGCCATTCGCAAGCTTGCCGTGTCGGGTCCGCATGCGCAGGTCAGGATACTGGTGGCAAGCACCGCCGCGGCCAGCAGGAATGCCAGCCAGTTGCTGGCCATGGTGCGGCAGCTGAGCAGCCACATGGCGATGCGCGCCCTGACGCCGCAGTACCGCAACAGGACCGTCACCTTCATCATCGCCGACGACCGCGCGCTGATTTATCACCCTTCACCCGACAGCAACGATGCGCTGGTGGAAAAAGTGCCGGGCACGGCGCGCCACTACCTGAACCAGTTCGAGGAGATGTGGGAACACGGGCAGCAGGATCCGGAGTTTCGCAACGTGCCGATCTGAAGCAAGCGCGGTGAATTGAGCAATACGGTCGTCGGCATCGCCATCGCGCGAGGACGTTCTCTCCCGGCCGGGCTACCGGGGTATTTTTAAGGGCCGACCGGGACCGGAATTGTGCCGATTGAAACACCGTTCACCGCCACATCCAGATTCAGAGTTCCCGCAGCGGCTGCGCTGGTATCTACCATCAGCTGGTACTGCCCAGCGCCGATATCGGTGGCAACCACGCTGCTAGCCCCGTTGGGCTGCAAATCGGCGACCGGCACTATCACCAGGCCCGCCGGGGCGGAAACCAGGGTGAACACGACTTCCTGACCGGCGCCCATCGATGCAGAACCATTCATTGGCTCCACTACGACGGCCACCGGGGCTGATGCACCCACAGGCAGGCTCGCTGGTGCGGCCGGCTCGATCAGTGCCGCACTGTCCGAAACTCCTGTCGACTGAGAGTCATAGTGGTATCCGCGATCGAGGGTGCCGCTGTCCACTGCACCATTCTTATCGGTGGTTTTCTGATTGAGATTGAGCCCGGCCAGACCAGGTACGGCGCCGCTGCCGGAGTCGAAGGCCGGTGATACCGCAGGGTTCAGTACCTGCGTGAGATAGAAACCGTTTTCGAATCCGGGCGTAGACACCGAAATATCAACATCGTTGTTTCCAACGTTGGCGTCTGGCGACGCCATAACGTTAAAAGACGACCACGCTGGCGCAACCACATTGAACGTATCTCCCGCCGCGGGCGGGGCGACCAGCGTGTTATCGCTTTGACGATTGCGCCAGAAAATCGAATCCTGGACGTTGCCGGCCCCGTCAGAGGTAACGGCACCCCCTGCCAGGCCAGATTGGTTATAGACGGCAGTCAAATTTCTGAGATCCACTGTGGAATTATCGATACCCACTGCGCCGCCCTGCCCGGACGCGTAATTATTCGCTAACAGGAGATTAAGAAAGGTGGACCCCACGTTGGCGGTGTCAAAATACATGCCGCCGCCATTGTTGTCGGAGTGATTCCCGGAAATGATAGTGTCCGAAATGTCCAGCGTTGCGCCACCGAGCATGTAGACGCCGCCGCCGTTG
This sequence comes from uncultured Gammaproteobacteria bacterium, assembly GCA_963759075.1. GTDB lineage: Bacteria > Pseudomonadota > Gammaproteobacteria > Steroidobacterales > JABDLF01 > JABDLF01. Next base: position 3,503 of record CAVWXZ010000017.1, on the reverse strand, counting down.
CCGAAAGCGCCGGTCACTGCGTTCCCGGAGATGACCGACTTAGTCACCGTACTTGTCGATGCGGGATCGACGTACAGGCCACCGCCGCCGTCTGAAGCGGCGTGGTTATTGATCAGGCGCGTATTCGACATATCCAGCGTTGCGTTAGCCCCTACCCAGATGCCGCCGCCGCCTTTACCACTGGTGACCCGGTTGTTTCTGAACACGCTATCGCGAACTGTGGCGACCGTCCCGGCATTTGACACGCCAAGTCCGCCCCCCTGATTGGTGACCACGCCGTTACTTAACCACACCCCGTCAAAGGTGGCCTTCGTACCGCCAGAAACCCGAATACCCCCGCCGCCCGTGCCGCCGCCAGCGGAAACGCCGATACCATTAGTAAAGTGGATATCATTGAACTTGATGTCTGTACATGCCGAAGCTTCGCTGCCCAGAGGCAAACCATTCATATCGATAATGGTAGCCGGCGAACCATCGGCAAGCTTGACCGGTGTCTGTCCCGGATCCGTGGGATCGAGCGATCCGACGTAGGTAATGTAATCGCAGCCGCCGGAGAGATTGATGTTGGTTGGATAAACGCCCTCGGCGATCAGTACGATGTGAGGTTTGTCAGCATTGCCCGGCGCAGGCGCTGCTGGCAATGGTACCGCTGACGGCCACTCGGGTGAGGCACCGTCATCATCTACATAGGTCACCAACTGGCTCGGATCATTTACGCACGGAAGACTGCCACCGCGAAATTCCACGCCATCACTCAAGAGATCACCGTCGGAATCCGGATTGACCGGATCAAGGCAGCTATACCTGGCCGGATCCTGAACTGCAAGCTCGGCTTCTTCGGCGTCGGTAAGACCATCGCCGTCCGTATCCGGAGAATTTGGATCCGTTGAAAAGGACACCTTGACCTTGAAGCCCTGCTTCTCAAGGGCGGCATTCTCAATAGTGTTTTCAATGATGACGTAATAAAGCTTGTTGTAATCAAGTTCAGCAACCGGGTCTATGGTCGCCGTCAGGGTGCCAGCATTCCAACTCACTACGGTTGAAATGGCTGGCGATCCGTTGCTGGATTCGGAGAGCACCAGGTACGTGTCAGTTATGGTGGCGGCATTCATCGCCTGGTTGAATACGACCTCAATGCTGGCATCCAACGGAACAACAGTCGCACCATCCGCAGGATTGGTGCTGAGCATAAATCCTGTGTCAGGAAGCACATTCACCGTGCGCGTATTCGTACCGACATTGGCAGTGTCGTCGCTGGCCGTAAAGTTAACGATGTAAGTGCCGAGCGTTGTGGTATCAACAGCTGAGTCGTCAATCACAAGGCTTGCGGATACATCGCCATCCAGACTGTCGTTGGCCGTCGCGCCGGGATCTGTATACACAGAGCTCTGTACCACGTTTAACGGGTCGGTACCGCTGAGTGTGATCACCGGCGGAGTGGTATCCACGACGTTGACGGTACGCGTCACCTGGGTGGCGGCATTGCCTGCGCCATCGCTGACATCGTAGGTCAGCACGTAAGTGCCCGGCACGTTCACATCGACGGAACCCCCCGCAACGATGCTGACGGCTAGATCGCCATCCAGGGAGTCGCTGGCCGTGGCACCCGGTTCGGTAAAGGGCGTAGCCGCCTCGTGAGTTATGGGGTCAGCCCCAAGCAGCGTGATTACCGGTGAAGTAGTGTCCTGTACGTTAACAGTGCGGGTAACTTGCAGCGCGGCGTTGCCGGCGCCATCGCTGACGTCATAGGTGAGCACGTAGCTACCGGGCACGTTCACGTCCACGGAGCCCCCGGCGACGATGCTCGCACTCAGATCGCCCTCGAGCGAGTCGCTTGCAGTGGCGCCTGGATCCACAAAAGGCGTGGCCGCCTCGTGAGTTATGGGGTCAGCCCCAAGCAGCGCGATCACCGGTGCAGTAGTGTCCTGTACGTTAACAGTGCGCGTGACTTGCGGCGCGGCGTTGCCGGCGGCATCGCTGACATCGTAAGTGAGCACATAGCTGCCCGGCACATTCACGTCCACCGAACCACCGAAGACGATGCTGCCTGTAATGTCTCCGTCCACGCTATCGCTGGCCGTGGCACCAGGATCGGTAAAGGGCGTGGCCGCTTCATGGGTCAACGGATCAGCAGCGACCAATGTGAGTGTCGGGGTCGTCGTGTCCTCGACGTTAACAGTGCGGGTGACCTGGGTAGCGCCATTGCCGGCGGCATCGCTGACGTCATAGGTAAGTACGTAACTGCCCGGGCACGTTCACATCAACCGATCCGCCGTAGCTGATGCTGCCTGTGAGGTCGCCATCCAGCGTGTCGCTGGCGGTGGCACCTGGGTCGACAAATGGCGTAGCCGCCTCGTGGGCGATCGGGTCGGCGCCGATCAATGTGATTACCGGCTTGCTGGTATCAACTCACGTTGACGGTGCGCGTCACCTGGATGGCGGCATTGCCCGCGGCGTCGCTGACGTCGTAGGTCAGCACATAGCTGCCAGGCACGTTTACATTCACGGAGCCGCCGTAGCCGATGCTGGCGGTGAGATCACCGTCCAGCGAGTCGCTCGGCCGTGGCGCCCGGATCGACAAATGGCGTGGCAGCCTCATGCGGCAACGGATCAGCACCGGCGAGGGTGATCACCGGGATTGTAGTGTCCTGCACGATTACGGTGCGCGTGAGTTGGACTGCAGGGTTACCCGCCGCGTCGCTCACGTCGTAGGTCACGAGGTAGCTGCCGGGGACCGATGCATTCACGGCAGTTGCGTCAATGACAATTGACGCAGTGATATTGCCATCGAGACTGTCGGATGCAGTGGCCCCCGGTTCGACGTAGGCACTCGGCGCTTCAAGGGTTTGCGGGTTGGCCCCACTGAGCGTGATGACCGGTGGCGTGGTATCCACGACGTTGACCGTGCGCGTGACCTGGGTCGCCGCATTACCAGCGGCATCGCTCACGTCATAAGTGACGAGGTAGCTGCCCGGTGTGCTGGGATCTACCGCGGTGGTGTTGATGACGATGCTGGCGGTGAGGTCTCCGTCAAGGGTGTCTGCGGCGGTTGCGCCCAGTTCGGTATAGGCGGTGTTAGCCTCCAGCGTCTGTGGATTGGCCCCGGCAAGCGTGATGACCGGCGACGTGGTGTCCTGTACGATCGACTGTGCGCGTGACGGTGGGCGCGGCGTTGCCGGCCGCATCTGCAACATCATAGGTGACTGTGTAAGAACCCGGTGTGGACGTGTCCACGGCGCTGGCGTCGATCACCAGTGAGCCCGTGAGATTGCCGTCAAAGCTGTCGCTGGCCGTGGCGCCCAGTTCCGTGTAAACCGTTGGTGCCTGGATTACTTGTGGGTTGGCGCCGGTCAGCGTGATGGTGGGCAGCGTGCTGTCGACGACATTAACGATGCGCACTTCCTGCATGGCCGCGTTGCCGGACGAGTCGGTCACGTCATAGGTGACGGTGTAGCTGCCAACCACTCCCGTGTTGACGTTGCTGGCCGCGACGATCGAGGCGC
>CAVWXZ010000016.1:57500-383657 GCA_963759075.1 uncultured Gammaproteobacteria bacterium | reverse complement strand
GCCAGATCCGAGATAGCGCTGATCCGGCAGATACGCTTCGCTCGGGCACAACAGCGTCACATCCATCCCGAACTTGCTGGCAATCAGCAACGCCGAATTGGCCACCGCAGTATTCAGTGGCTTCGGATGCCAGGTCCAGGTCAGCAGAAACTTCCGGCCATCCGGCTTGCCGAGATGCTGCTCGAATATTCTGCATCAGCGCCAGCTCCTGGCACGGGTGCGTAATCGTCTCCATGTTGATGACGGGCACCGTCGAATATTCGTGCAAAGGCATGGATCACCCGGTCCTGCCGGTCGACGTTCCAGTCCTTGAATTCTGGAAACGCCCGGATCGCAATCAGATCGCAGTAGCGCGACAGCACCTGCGCCGCTTCCTTGACATGTTCCTCGGCGTCCCCGTCCATGACGCTGCCCAGTTCAAACTCCAGCGGCCAGGCATCCTTGCCCGGACTCAGCACGATCGCTTTGCCACCCAGCTGCCAGGCACCCAGTTCAAACGAAGTGCGCGTCCGCAAGGAAGGGTTGAAAAACAGCAGTGCGATGCTCTTGCCGGCCATTGCCCGGGACTGCTTGCCATTCCTTGAACGCCACGGGCCTGTCGAGCAAGGCCTCGAGCTCCTCACGCGTCCAGTCCGCGGTGGTCAGAAAATGTCTTATGCTCATCTGGAGTCAGGATTCCTTTGCCGTCTAAAGAAAAACCCAGCCGGTGGCTGGGTTTTATCATCTGCTGCGTTTGTGTCAGGAAGCTACGACCCAGCCGCCGCCTGGCATTTTTGTCGACGACGTCGGCGGATCAGTGCTGGTCATAATGCTCATATACTTCCCTGAACAACTCAGGATTTAGTGCTGCAATTGCGCCTAGAAATATCACGATGCGATTGCACATGCAAGCCGCGGCGGAACCCCTGCAACCGGTGCTGCCCGCGCTCATACGGCTTCGGAATTGGTCTCGCCCGTGCGAATCCGGATCGCCTGCTCAAGGTCGGTAATGAATATCTTGCCGTCACCGATCTTGCCGGTGCGGGCCTCGGCGATGATGGTCTCGACAACCTGCTCGACCAGGCTGTCGTCGATCGGCCAGGTCAATCCTCATTTTCGGCAGAAAATCCACGACGTATTCAGCACCCCGGTAAAGCTCGGTATGGCCCTTTTGACGACCGAAGCCCTTGACCTCTGTAACGGTAATACCCTGCACACCGATCTGAGCAAGCGCCGTGCGAACATCGTCCAGCTTGAACGGCTTGATTATGGCGGTCACCATTTTCATAAGTCTCTACTCCCAAAATAAAGCTCGATACCTGCTGATCGCGGCGGTGCGAACCCGGATTCCCTGCCGGAACGCGCACCCAACCAGGCCGAAACTGACTGCTGCGAATCCAGGCTAGTCCGCCGCACCCGAACTCCGGATAGGCCTCCAGGCCACACTCTGAAAGATCCACGCCGTTGTATTCTTCTTCCTCCGAGACACGGATTCCGACCAGCATCTTGATGAGCCACCACAAAAGCAGGCTGGTCAAAAAGACCCAGCCGAAAATACTGACGATGCCGAGCATTTGCGGTCCCCAACCCACATCGTTGTTAAACGGCACGGCAAGCAAGCCCCAGACGCCGACAACGCCGTGCACCGAAATTGCGCCAACCGGATCGTCAATTTTGAGCTTGTCCATCAGCAGAATTGCGAACACAACCAACGCGCCGCCGACTGCGCCGATCAGGGTTGCCCAGCCAGGTGTCGGCCCCAGCGGCTCGGCCGTAATGGCCACCAAACCGGCGAGCGCGCCATTGAGCGCCATCGTGAGATCGGCCTTTCCAAACAGGCTGCGCGCCACCAGCAGCGCCGCGACCAGCCCGCCGCAAGCGGCCATGTTGGTATTTACAAACATCCGTGCAACCGCGTTGGCTTCTTCAATATTCGAGACCTTCAGCTCAGACCCGCCATTGAAGCCGAACCAGCCGAGCCAGAGAACAAACGTGCCGAGCGTGGCCAGCGGCAGATTACAGCCCGGTATCGCATTGACCTGGCCGTCTGGGCCGTACTTGCCTTTGCGCGGCCCAAGCAGGATGACGCCGGCAAGTGCGGCCGCCGCACCGGTCAGATGCACAACGCCCGAGCCGGCAAAGTCCTGAAATCCAGCCGCATCAAGAAAACCGCCGCCCCACTTCCAGTAGCCCTGTACCGGATAGATAAAACCGGTCAGGACCACCGCAAACAGCAGGAACGACCAGAGTTTCATTCGCTCGGCGACGGCACCGGACACGATGGACATGGCGGTCGCCACAAATACCACCTGGAAAAAGAAGTCCGACAGACTCGAATAATAGGTGTCGCCATTGCTCGCCAGCACTTCCTCCACCGTGTTGTCGACCGCGCTCAGAAAGCTGATGCCCGGAAGGAAGCTGTTGATCGCGTCGCCGTACATGATGCCGTAGCCGCACACCATGTACATGATGCAGGCGATGGAATACAGACCGACGTTCTTGGTCAGTATCTCGGCGGTGTTCTTGGCCCGGACAAGTCCCGCCTCCAGCATCGTGAATCCTGCCGCCATCCACATCACCAGTGCCCCACTCACCAGAAAGTAAAACGTATCCAGCGCGTAGCTGATTTGAATACTCGTTTCCATCAATCGTTCCTCGCCTTAAGGCGCGGCCATCTCCTAAACAGAACAACGGTGCTAAGTCCTCGCGCAATTACTCCGAAAGTGAAAAGACTTGGAAATACCAAATACCAGAGTGTTGTCATCCTGCCCCGCCGTTGAATGCCAGATCCTTGTCGCTGTAGATCCAGGACACGCTCACGTCTATTTCATCGGCGACGCTGAAGCCGTACCCGACGTCGACATAGGTGCCTTTGAAATCCTGGCTGAAGTTGCCGACGGTTCCGTGAAAACCTTCGTTTTCGAGAGTTGCAGACGCAAAGGTGTAATCAAGGGTAGGCCCGGCAAAGTTGTCGTACTTGCCGATCGCAACGTCCACCGACAGCATTTCGAAACCAAAGCTCAGGTTGATTTCCTGGTAGGTGTCGTCGAAATCGCCGGTGTAGAAATAGCCGGTGCCACCGATACCGAAGCTGAATTCCTCAACTTCGAACGGTGTATCCGAGGTAGCCATCAATTTCGAGGCCGTCACCGACATCAGCGCCCCATGTGCCGAGGTAGAAACCGCCTTCTTCGAAGTCGAGACCTGCCGAAGCGGATGACATTTTCTGCGGCACGCCCGCGAAAAATATATTCGCTGACCCAGCCGGCGTTGGCCGAAAGTTCGGCTTGTGCGGCCGAAGACATGGATAAAAGCGTCAGCCCAGACAGGCCCAGGAATCCGCGTGTCACATGTTCTACTCAGCATGTCCAATTCTCCATTGCCCTGCAGCGTTTCAAAAAGACCCTCCGCAACAGTGCAGGCTGCCGCGGCGAGGATCAGTTCTCGAGTTGGCTGGTTTTCCGTGACGGGCCTCGGCTACGGCCACTGCGGCTTGATTATCAGTGGTGCACCAAGATTGGTGCATAGTCCGCTCGCCTAAACCCGCTGCCCGAACCATGCCCAGCTGCTTTCACCTCGAATCAATTCATTAATTTGCACTAAATTAGTGCATATATCCGTCAAATCCCGCCGACAAACTATCCAAAGCAATGGGGTATTTGTCCAGAAAAATCTAGAATTGCACCAAAATAGTGCACACATTATTGCCGGTGCTAGTATAATGTGTGGCGACGCATGATCGTCCGCGTTGAGACGTTGCTTGCAGGCAAGAGCGCCTGCGAGGGAATGCGCAGGCCCGTGAAGGGCTCGCTCGAGGCAGGCAGGGTGTCTGCCAGCGGGCAAGTACAGCAGGACCGGCAATGGATCGGGCGCTGCGCTGGCAATTTGACTTGCCAGACTGGCGACGCATGGGTAAGTTGCAAGGCAACAAAGCGAAAAGGCCGCGACACGGTCTCAAGCCACTCGACTTAGCGTATTTCACTGGATTAACCGGGCTTCTCATAAGCACCGGTCGGAGGCATTTGCATGGCCGCAGGCCAGTCACAGGGGCTCTATTCCCCGCGCTTTGAGCACGACAGCTGCGGCTTCGGGCTGATCGCCAGCATTGACGATACTGCCCTCAAGGCAGATCGTGATCGCCGCGATGACCGCGCTGCGCCGACTTACTCACCGCGGTGCCGTCGACGCGGACGGCAAGTCAGGCGATGGCTGCGGCTTGCTTCTGAAAATGCCCAGGGCATTCCTGCGCTCAGCCGCGGCTGACAGCCAGATCGAACTCGGCGCCAATTTTGCCGCCGGTTCGGTCTTCCTGGATCAGGACCAGCGCCGTGCAGACCTGCAGCGTCTCACGCTCGAAGAGGAACTCGACCGGGTGGGGCTGGAAACGGCGGGCTGGCGGGAAGTGCCGATCAACCCGGAGGCCTGCGGCAAGCGGGCGCTGCGAACTGCTGCCACGCATCGAGCAGGTCTTTGTGAATGCGCCAGACCAGCTGGATGCCGATGCGTTCGATCGAAAGCTGTTTGTTGCCCGCAGGAGATGCGGAACAGCGGCTGGATGACGAAGACTCGGATTTTTATGTCGCAAGCCTGTCGGCGCAAACCCTGTCCTACAAAGGGATGGTCATGCCGGATTTCCTGGAGACGTTTTATCCGGACCTGCTGAATCCCGGCGATGTCCTCTTCGGTATGTATTTTTCACCAGCGCTTTTCCACCAATACGCTGCCGCAGTGGCGGCTCGCGCAGCCGTTTCGGTTGCTGGCGCACAACGGCGAAATCAATACCATTCAGGGCAACCGCAACTGGGCCGTTGGCGCGCCACAATACCTTCAAGTCAGAGCTGCTGCCGGAACTCGTCGAACTTGAGCCGATCGTCTCGTTGACGGGTTCTGATTCGTCGTCGCTGGACAACATGCTTGAAGTCCTGCTGTGCGGGCGGCATGGATGTCCTGCAGGCGATGCGCCTGCTGATTCCGCCGGCCTGGCAGACGGTAGACTCCATGGATCCGGAGGTGCGTGCGTTCTACGAATTCTTCGCGGCTCACCTCGAGCCCTGGGACGGCCCGGCCGGTATCGTGCTGACCGACGGCAGCTACGCTGGCCTGCATGCTGGACCGCAACGGCTTGCGACCGGCGCGCTACATGGTCACCCGCGACCGCCTGCTGATCATCGCGTCCGAAACCGGTATCTACAACTGTGCGGACAGCGACATCGTGTCCAAAGGCCAGCTCGGACCCGGCGAAATGCTGGCGCTGGATCTGCGAGGAAAAACGCCTGCTGGATAACGAAGCCATCAACGACATGCTGAAGGCCCGGGCGCCGTACAAGAAATGGCTCAAACAAGGCGTGCGCTATCTCGACTCCGAACTGATCGACCGGCGCATCACCGCGACGCCATTCGATCCGCGCATGCTGGACGTCTACCAGAAAATGTTCGACGTCTCGTTCGAAGAGCGCAGCGAGGTCATTCGCGTGCTCGCCGAGGCCGAAGCAGAGGCAATTGGCTCCATGGGTGACGACACGCCCATAGCGGTGCTGTCCTCGCACGTGCGCTCGCTATATGACTATTTCCGCCAGCAGTTCGCCCAGGTGACGAACCCGCCGATCGATCCGCTGCGCGAAAAAATCGTAATGTCGCTGCAGACGGAAATCGGTAAGGAGTTCAATGTCTTCCAGCCGGCAGCCGAACATGCGCAGCAGATCGTGCTGAACTCGCCGGTGCTGTCCCAGAGCAAGCTGCGCCAGATCCTGCATGATGACCACAGGCTTCAACGCACGCGGTGATCGACCTGAATCGCCCGACGCCGGTTTCGCTTGCCGACGCCATTGACGAAATTTGCCGCAAGCCGAGGACGCCGTGCGCGATGGCGCGGTCATCCTGCTGCTGAGCGACCGCCACCTTGAGGCCGATACGCTGCCCGGTGCATGCTTTGCTCGCCACCAGCGCGGTGCACCACCACCTGATCAAGGCAGGCGTGCGCTGCGACTGCAACATCATCGTGGAAACCGGCACGGCGCGCGACGCGCATCATGTTGCCTGCCTGATTGGCTACGGCGCCACCGCCGTGTACCCGTACATGGCCTATCAGTGCCTGTCCGACATGCTGCGCACCGGCGAAATCAATCCCGACTATTCGCGACGGCAACTTGGCCGCAGCTATCGGCGCGGCATCCGCAAGGGCCTGCTGAAGATCATGTCCAAGATGGGTATCTCGACGATTGCCAGCTACCGCGGTGCCTGCCTGTTTGAGATTGTCGGGCTGCAGACGAGGTCGTGGACAAGTGCTTTCCGGGTACCGTCAGTCGAATCCAGGGCGCCGGTTTCGCAGATCTCGAACTGGACCGGCGCGAACTCGCAGCGCGTGCCTGGGATCCGCAGGGTGTCGACCAGCCAGGGTGGTCTGCTGAAGTACGTGGATGGTGGCGAATATCACATGTACAACGCGGAGGTCATTGGCTCGCTGCAGGCCGCCGTCAGAACCGACGACCGCAGTGAATACCAGCGTTTCCGGGATATCGTGAACGAGCGCCCTGCTTCGGCGCTGCGCGACCTGCTCGGCCTGCGCATGGCACTCGACCGATCCCGCTGGATGAAGTCGAACCTGTCGAGGCGATCCTGCGGCGCTTCGATTGTGCCGGCATGTCACTGGGCGCGCTGTCGCCCGAAGCGCACGAGGCGCTGGCGATCGCGATGAACCGGCTGGGCGCGCGCTCGAATTCCGGCGAAGGCGGCGAAGACCCGGCGCGTCACGGCACCGAACGCACGTCCAAGATCAAGCAGGTCGCGTCCGGTCGTTTTGGCGTGACGCCGGACTACCTCGTCAATGCCGAAGTGATACAGATCAAGATGGCCCAGGGCGCGAAGCCCGGCGAGGGCGGCCAGCTACCGGGCCACAAGGTCGACGAGCAAATTGCACGACTGCGCTTCGCCGAGCCCGGGCGTCGGACTTATCTCGCCGCCGCCCCATCACGATATCTATTCGATCGAGGATCTCGCGCAGCTTATTTTTGACCTCGAAGCAGGTCAATCCCGACGGCACTGGTGTCGGTCAAGCTCGTGTGCCGAACCCGGCGTTGGCACGATCGCGGCTGGCGTCACCAAGGCCTATGCGGACCTGATTACGATATCGGGCCACGACGGCGGCACCGGTGCCAGCCCGCTGACGTCGGTCAAGTACGCCGGCAGCCCGTGGGAAATCGGGCTGGCCGAAGCGCACCAGGTCCTGCGCGCGAACGACCTGCGCCACAAAGTGCAGCTGCAGGCCGACGGCGGACTCAAAACCGGGCTCGACGTGATCAAGGCCGCGCTGCTCGGCGCCGAGAGTTTCGGCTTCGGCACCGCGCCGCTGGTCGCACTGGGCTGCAAGTATCTGCGCATCTGTCATCTGAATAACTGCGCGACCGGTGTTGCCACGCAGAACAAGGTGCTGCGCAAGCATCACTTTATCGGCCTGCCGGAAATGGTGATGCGTTACTTTCGATTCGTCGCGGAAGAAGTTCGCGAACTCATGGCCGAACTCGGTGTCCGCAAGATGGAGGACCTGGTCGGCGCGGTTGAATACCTGACGCTGCTGCCGGCACAGACCCGCAGGCAGGCAGGCCTCGACCTCAAACCCTTGCTGGATGACGCCGGGCTCGACGCTCGCGTGCCGCGCCGCTGCCTGGAACCACGTAATGCACCGTTCGACAAAGGCCTGCTGGCTGAGCAAATGCTCAAGGACATGCTGCCCGCGATTCTCGACAAGAGCGGCGGTAAGTTTGCCTATCCGGTGCGTAATTCCGATCGCTCTATCGGCGCGAGAATTTCAGGCGAAATCGCACGCCGACATGGCAACTACGGCATGAACGACGCACCTATCGACCTGCGACTGCGCGGCTCGGCCGGGCAGTCCCTTGGCGCGTGGAACGCAGCCGGGCTGAATATTTATCTGACCGGCGATGCCAACGACTATGTTGGCAAGGGCATGGCCGGCGGCGAGATTGTGCTGCGGCCGTCCGACGAGGTTATCTTCACGCCGCACGAGACCGTGATCATGGGCAACACCTGCCTGTATGGCGCGACCGGCGGCGAGCTGTATGCTGCAGGTCGCGCCGGCGAGCGCTTTGCGGTGCGCAATTCCGGTGCCATCGCCGTTGTCGAAGGCGCCGGCGATCACTGCTGCGAGTACATGACCGGCGGCGTGGTCGTCGTGCTGGGACGCACCGGCCTCAATTTCGGCGCCGGTATGACCGGCGGCTTTGCCTATGTGCTCGACGATCAGCGGGCATTTTTTGATCGCTACAATCATGAACTGATCGACGTGCATCGCATGGCCCCCGAGAGCATGGAGGCCAACTTGCGACACCTGAGTTCCCTGATACGCCTTCATGTGGCAAAAACCGGCAGTGCCTGGGGCGCACAGATACTGGAAGATTTCCGCAGCTATCGGAATATGTTCTGGCTGGTCAAGCCGAAGGCGGCCGAAATCGACAGCCTCATCGAATCCCTGCGCGGAGCTGCCTGACATGGCCAGAGATCCACTTCAATTTCTCGAGATTCCGCGCCGCGACCCGGACAAGAAGCCGGTCGAAGTGCGCATCAGGGAATTCAAGGAAATCTACACTCCTTACACCGCTGAGCAGACCGCCGAACAAGCCGGACGCTGCATCGCCTGCGGCATCCCGTTCTGCGAATGGAAATGCCCGGTCCACAATTTTATTCCGCAGTGGCTGCGGCTGATTGAAGAAGGCAACATCCTCAAAGCAGCGGAGCTGTCACACCAGACCAATTCCCTGCCCGAAATCTGCGGCCGCATCTGTCCACAGGACCGTCTGTGCGAAGGCGCCTGTACGCTGAATGACGGACTCGGCGCGGTTTCCATCGGCGCCATTGAACGCTATATCACCGACGAGGCAGTGCGGCTGGGCTGGAAGCCCGACCTCTCGCAGGTGCAAGACACCGGCAAACGCGTGGCGATCGTCGGTGCCGGACCGGCGGGCCTCGGCGCGGCTGACATCCTGGCCAGGAATGGCGTTAAGCCCGTGGTGTTTGACCGCCACCCGATGATCGGCGGGCTGCTGACCTTCGGTATTCCGCCGTTCAAGCTGGAGAAAGACGTGGTCGAGCGCCGTCACGAATTGCTGGCAGGCATGGGCGTCGAATTCATACTGAATACAGAGATCGGCGAAGATATACCGTTTCAGACCCTGCTGGACGACTACGATGCGGTGTTCCTTGGCATGGGCGCGTATACGGCGGTGCGCGGTGGCTTCCGCGGCGAATCCCTGATCGGCGTGCACAAGGCGTTGCCTTATCTGATCAGCAATATACGCAGGGAACTCGGCCTGCCCGCTGATCCACGGGGTTTCGTAGATATGGCCGGCAAGCGCGTGGTCGTGCTCGGCGGCGGCGATACTGCTATGGATTGCAACCGCACCGCCATTCGTCAGTCAGCCAGCAGTGTGATCTGCACGTACCGCCGGGACGAGGCGAGCCTGCCCGGCTCGCGCCGCGACTACCAGGCCAGCTGCGATGAGGGCGTCCGGTTCCTGTTCGATCGCCAACCGGTCGAGATCATAGGCGCCGATCAGGTGGAGGCGGTCAAGCTCATGCACACCCGCCTGGGTCCGCCCGATGCACGTGGAAGACCAGTGACGGAAATTATTCCTGACACCGAAGAGATCATCGAAGCGGATGCGGTGCTGATCGCCTTTGGCTTCCGACCGAGCCCGGAGCCCTGGTTCCAGGATCACGAGATTGCCTGCCTGGACAACGGCCGCGTGGAGGTGAACCGGGATGGACGCCTGCCTTTCCAGACCAGAAATCCTAAAATCTTCGCAGGCGGCGACATGGTGCGCGGCGCCGATCTCGTGGTCACCGCAGTCTTTGAGGGCCGGGAGGCGGCCAAGGGGATTCTGAGTTACCTCGATCTTAAATACGCCGCGACGGTCGCAGCCTGAGCGCAGGATCGGTGGCCCGCAAGAGTGGGCGCTAAAGCTTCAGGCGCATAAAACGACTGAACGGGTCCTCCCGATAATCTGCAAACGGCCCGCAATAGTCGAAGCCGAATTTCCTGTACAGCGAAAGCGCCGGTTCAAATGCCGGCCCCGAGCCGGTTTCAAGGCTCAGGCGTAAATAGGATCGCGCCCGCGCCTCCTCAATGAGATGCCGTAGTATCGCTGTCGCGACGCCTTTGCCACGGTGCACATGCGCGGTACGCATGGACTTGATTTCGCCGTGTTCCCCATCCAGCTGCTTTAGCGCGCCGAAGCCGAGAAGCTCAGCGCCTTCCCAGGCTGTATAAACGGTGATGGCGTCTGATCGGAGCCCGGCCAGATCCAGGGCGTGAATGCTTTCGGGCGGGGAATGGCGCACCATGCCCGCGAGGTGTTCGTTCAGTAGTTCAATAACCAGGGATCCGGACAGATCGTCCTCGATTATTCTCATTGGCGCTCAGTTCATTCGACCGGAGTTCCGCTGCGGCTCAACGCAACTGGCTGTCTTTGCTGCCGCGCCGGTTATAGCCGCTGTGTACGGATTCTTCCCCATCCAGCGCTGCCTGACAGGTAACGCACCGTCTGACACCGGGGATGGCTTTGCGGCGCGCATCGGGAATCTCAGCATCGCAGTCTTCGCAACGAGCAAGGCTCTCACCGGAAGGCAATTTCCCGCGCGCACGCTGTACAGCTTCATCGACGCTCGCATCGATCTGTTCCTGCACTGCCCCGTCATGTGCCCAGCCGCTTGCCATCACTTACTCCCGAATTGAAAAAACAAAGGAAACACTGCGGCCAATTCATGGCCTGGTCCGCCATCTGATTATAGACTTTTTGATGACCTTAAACTTGCGAGCGGTCTGCTCACGGCCGAGGCTGTGTGAAAACTCCTGAAGCGAAAGAAAGATTCGGACGGGTGCGCCCTGATTTGTCATTTTCCCGAGAATCAGCACCAACCATCGAACTCTCAGGTGTGGTTATTGAGTCGAATTTTCGGTCGGATTAGTTTTGACACAGCCTCGGCCATTGGCGGTCATCTGAAGGTTGTAAAGCCAGCGATCTTCAGCGGTGTTAGTCAGGCGTCTTTCTTCTGCCTCGTCGTCCCCGCGGAGGCATCCTAAAACTGTCGTCCCCGCGGAGCCTGCCCCGGACTCGATCCGGGGGCGGGGACCCAGTTATCTGAAGGGGCGCATTCCACAATCATCAGGAGTGCGCTGCGCGCGATTGTAAGACTGGATTCCCGCTTGCACGGGAATGACAGCAACGTGCGCTTCGGGTCGCTAGCCGACCTCGACCCAGGGCCAGGGGCTATCTGCATCTACAGGCAGTTTACGGCCACAAGCGTACCTTTCTACAGACTCAAAAAACCCCGCACTCGGCGGGGCTCTGTTCTGACTATTGTAGTTGTTGTTTTGTCAGACTTTCTTTTTGCGTCGGGCCAATCCCATTCCAGCAAGACCGAGCCCTAACAGAGCGAGGGTGCCGGGTTCTGGCACAGCAACGGCTGCGAAAGTAAACGAAAGATTGTCCATTGCTACGCTGGTGTTACCAGCAGGTGTTAGTTGCACTTCATCAAATAAAATATCAGTGAATCCGAAGAAATTGTTTAAATTTGAACTTACAGTATTGTTTGGGAAGGTGTAACTGAACGTCTCAACAATCACACTATCCAGAAGCGCCGTGAGCGACATGCTGCCGAAATTTGCAGTCATCGCCGCTGCGACCTCGGTAACAGCCTGGCTGAACTGGATTGAGATGTCGGCGCCAAAGAAATCGATCACAGCCGGCCCAGAAAAGTTCGGCCTCGGTGAAACTGAGTTGAAGTAGCTGACGCTGGGAGTAAATGTGACCCCCAGCGAAGCGAACTGGTCAGTGACGACTGAGCCGTTACTTAATGCAAACTCTTCGAAGCCGATTGTCTGGCCCGGCGCACTCAGGCCAGTGTCCGAGGCGCTGATAATAGTAGCCATGGCTGGCCCAGTAGCAAAGGACGAAATCAGAAAGAGTGCTGCAATTATCAGTTTTAGCTGTTTCACGCATTTCTCCAGAAAATAAAATGACTTTGGCTAACGCGGATTGCAAGAATCATACCGACTTTGAGATACGTTAAAAAAACCAATAACTTAGAATGTTGCCCATTTGCCGCAGCAACCAAACTGTAAAGGAGGCCGACACAATCTGCCTGATTCAGCACGTCAGGTGGCTGAAAACCGTCCGAATTGGGTCGGAAGCAGAAGCCTTCCCGCGGCCGGGGGCCGTCTGGGCATACAGGCAGTTCACGGCCAGATGCAGCCATTCGCGAGTGGCAAATCTGAGTCAGAACTGGTCACTGTCTTTGAGTTTCAGCGTCCTACGTCGTTGATCCCACTCGAGTCGAGGCATTAGACTGAAATAGAGCTTCTTTCGGAGAATGCAACTCGATCTCTCTTCTTAATTGCACTTCTGATGATGGCCCCGGTCGTTTCGCAGGTAACTCTTTGCCGCGACACCAGATGAGTTCGACAGCGGGGCAAGCTGAAACCAACGCCGCGGAAGAGCCTGCTGCCTGACTTGCCGCGGCCAGTCGCTGTGTGATGAACTCCCAGAGTGAGCGTAAATACTCGATTCATTTGGTTATTGGTGGGCCTGGCCGCAGTCGCTGCAGGTACCGTTGGCGTGGTACTGCCTCTGTTGCCGACAACGCCATTCCTGTTGGTTGCCGCTTTCGCATTCGCCCGATCCTCAGAGCGGCTGAATATGTGGTTGCGAAATCACAGTACTTTTGGGCCCTTGATTGGCAACTGGCACCGCGACGGCAGCATAGACCGCAAAGTGAAGCGCACGGCGATGATTGTCATCTTCGCGACACCGATGATCACGTGGCTGCTCGATGCGCCATTGTGGATCGTGGCTTGTCAGATAATCGTCTTGAGTGCGGCGGCCATCTTCATCCTGACCCGCCCGTTGCCGACTGAACGCCGTCCCTAGTACTACCTTTGCAACTGATTCTTGGGTTGGACTCCACTTGCTTCCTGTAAGTGAAACACGAGAATGGCCATCAGGATGACCGTCCGCTCCGAGTCGGGAGCCAACGTCTGAACGGGATCAGTTCTTATCGACGGCCAAGGGCTCTTCCGGCCAATACCAGACATCTGACGTTACCGCGGTAACTTTATTCTCAATTTCTGCTTCCGGCCAAAATCAGTCTTTCAACGTTGTTACGACCAAGTTGTACGAAAAATAAGTCAGACCTGCTTGCCAGGAACGAGGCACCAGCCCTGAATTCCTTTTCTTGATCGAATCAGAAAAACAGCTCTGGACCTTTTTCGGGTATTGCTCTGCAATCGGCGATGACACTCAGCCCGGGTTGTATTCCCACCACCAGGGCATCTCCGTTTCGCCCAGGACCAAAGCAACAATATCAGGATAGATCAACTCTGCCCGGACGCTGTTTGCGAGCAGTACAACGCAACGTCGTATTGCTTCCTGGCAAACCACCATATTGCCAGTCCATGGGTTGTGGCCGCCTTTGAACCACATTTTTTCATCATCCTGCCCGAAGGTCACGAGACCGAGACCTGCCGACAACCCGATTTCTCTCGCCCTGGGATCCGTGTCATCGGACAAAGTCGGAAACTGATGTGCGGACTGAATTGCAAGTTGCGAATGGACCAGTTCAGTGCGGGCACCTTGCGATAATCCGTCGCCGCGCACGATGCCGGCCCACATCCGCGCCTGATCCGCTATGCTCGTGTCCATGGAACCAGCCGCGCTTACGTTACTGCGCTCGTCATGTGGTTCATACGAGCCATCCAGCCGGTAGCCATCGGCCAGATTATTCGCAAAATCCGCTCGCCATTGCATGCTCGTATTCAGCATCGCAAACCTGTCAAACACGCGGCGCTGCATCTCGGCTTTGACATCCAGCCCAAGGCCTTCTTTCAGCACGAATTGCAGCAGGTAATAGCCCTCGCCCGAATAGGCATACCGGGTGCCGGGCGCAAAGTGAAAACGCAGCTTCTGGTCGTCCTCCAGCCAGCGAAAATTGGCGAAACCGGTGGAATGCGTCAGAACATGCCGGGCCGTGAGCAATTCCTGCCGCGCATCGCCGGCAAGATCCCCGTAGTCTTCGTAGGCCGAGAGGGGCTGGGGAAGATAGCCCACCAGCGGCTTATCCAGATCAAACTTTCCCTCGTCTACAAGCTGCAGGACCATGAACGAAAACGCCGTTTTGGTCAGAGACGCGCCGTACATAATTGTGTCAAGCTGCAATGGCAGCCCGCGCTCAACGTTGCGACTGCCGAAGGCCATCGTGTGCACGACCTGCCCGTCGTCGATAATTGCCAGCGCCAGGCCCTTGACGTCCTCTGTAATCATCAGTTGTGCAACGGCGGCATCAATCTCCTGTAAGCCACGCGTACTGTAAGCGGGGCTGTTCACACAGGCGGCAACCAGCGTGGTCAGCACAGCAGAACATGCGAGTCGCATATAAAGTTGTCCTCGGCTCACGTCCAGACACCGCAACCTTAGCGCCCCAACACCCGGGTTGCGGCGAGACTGATTACCGCAGCAAGGCCAGCGAGAATGAACGCCGCATTCTGCTGGTACCAGGAAACGTTTCCAATATCACCACTCAAGCGCGTGATCTCACCATTAACTGCCTGCGCCGCGTCACGCAAGGGCAGCATCGACAAGAGCAGCTGCAACTGCCCGATCGATTCCGAATTTTCCGCGCTTGTGATCAGCGCAAGTAGCTCGTTGCTGAGCATGAGCAGCAGCTGCGAGAGAGCCGGCAGTGCCATGACGATGCCAAAAGCCACCGCGGGCAGCAATATCAGGCGGCGGCGCCAGATTTTACGGCGTATCAGGTGTACGGTAGTTTGCGAAAAGCCCTGATCGGGCACCGGCGGGATTGCGCGACTAAACATAGCCTGCAATGCAAAGGCCTCGCTTTCACTGATGCCATCAGTCATCTCTTAACTCCTCAAGTCCGAATTTCTCCCTGATTTTTGACACACCCCGGCGTATATGCGACTTCACTGTTCCCAGCGGCAGGCCCGAAACATCGCTGGCCTCACTGTGGCTGAGGCCAATGGCGAACACAAGGATCATCACCTCGCGTTCATCCTGGCTGAGTATTTCCAGGAACCTGTCCGCGTCGGCACTTTCGCCCTGGAGTCCCGGTGTAGCGCCCAGATCTGCCTCTGTCTTCGTCTCCGCTGCCAGGCGGTCTAGGTGGCGGGCTTCCCTGCCAGATTTTCTGCAGCTTTGCAGGAACTCATTGCGTGCGATCCCCAACAGCCAGGCTTCGAAACTTCCCGCTCCCTTGAAGGTCGAGAGCTTCTGCCAGGCCCTGATAAACGCATCCTGTGCAAGGTCGTCCGCAAGTGCCTCGTCCCTGGCAAGATGGCGCAGCCATCCGCGCACCCTGGACTGATAGCGTTGCACAAGCTCTCCGAAAGCCCGCGTGTCATTGTCAGCAATCGCCCTGGAGATTAAGAGTTCGTCAGCCTCCACCATAGGTGCCCCAACGCGAACTGATGCTTACACGCCCTTTTTGTCGGCAAAGCCCCACAAGGCCAGGTATGCGACCCCCAGCAATGAGGGAAAGGCCGCGATGCCGAGCAGGGGCCGGAAAGCATCTTCCTCATTGATTACGAATGCGAATATCGCAAACGCCACGCCTATGCTGAGGAAGATCACACCGCGACGCAGATCGACGTCACCGGATATTCTGGGCTGACCCAAGCGATCCAGTAACTCGGGCGACAATTCCTGGCCCTTTTCGATGGCCATCTGCACGGTGCGCTGCAATTCGGCCCGCGTGTGGTGCCTGAAGTAAAGCCAGACGGATAACACAATGGTTACCGTTACGAACAGTACGATGGGAACCCATAAGCCTTCCATATTCTCTCTCCTGATGGTTAATTAGCGCGTTTTCTCGCTATTCACCACATAGATGCCCGCGGGCGCCGGATTGGATGCAAAGATCCCCACTTTTTTTGCCGATGGCAGCCTCATCAGTGTGGGTCAAAGCATGCAGGCCTGACTGTCGGTCAGTTCGCCCCTCCATGCTCGCCCCGTCCGGCGCTCGAGCGTAGTTCAGGAACCGCGTATTGTTCCTCAGTCGGAAAATCTCACGGGTTCGATAGGCCGGCGGTCAACCGAAAACGAGAAGATATCCGCGCGGGCGTAGTGCCCGCATACGTCCAGCGACCGCCGCGCACGGCGCGCCTCTTCCTTGTCCACTTCCGCGTAGAGAACGCTTTTTTCGCGCTTCAACGGCCCTGCCACAACCTTCCCCATGGGCTTCAAGACTACGGCGTTCCCGTCGTTAATCCATTCCTCCGGGTCGAACAGGCGGTCGCGTTCGGGAAAGTCTTCGGGCACGTCGCTGCCCTGCAGTGCGGTGGCCGTGCTGATCACCCAACAGCCCGCCTCCACCGAGATATGGCGCATCGTCGCCAGCCAGTTATCGCTGGCATCCCAGGTGGGTGATATGAAGATGTCCAGGTTTTGCGCATACAGCGCATAACGCGCCAGGGGCATATAGCTCTCCCAGCAGATCAGGGTACCTATGCGACCCGCCGGTGTATCAACCACCCTGAGGCCCGTCGCATCGCCCATGCCCCACACCATGCGCTCGGGGTTGGTCGGCAGCAATTTTCGATGTCGATTGAGCATCGCTCCGTCGGGACCGATCACAACTACCGTGTTAAGCAGCGTCGTCCCACTGAAGCGACTGTCAAGCTCGTGCAAGCCAATGACGACTGTGACACCGTGCCTGGCCGCCGCATCCTGTACTGGCTGCAAGTCTCCTCCAGCCAGGTCAACGGCGTTATTGCGCAGGCGCGCGTGAATTTCCGCCGTCAGAGCCATATCGACACCGGGTCGAAGCCGCCAGATCCAGGTTGGATAACCCGGAATGTATGCCTCTGGAAACACTATGAGACCTGCGCCTTCTGCAGCCGCCTCGCCGATGGAGCTGATCACGCTCAGAATCGTCTTTTGCCGGTCCAGCAAGATGGGTGGCTTTTGAACAACTGCGACTTTGGTGGACATACAAATCTCCCCCCTGGATATCGAAGAGTGCCGCTCCACTCTACCCCAACAGGTGGACACGGTAGCCCTCTCCGTTTTTTCGGCCTGTGATTTCTTCAAATGTCCTGGCATCGACATGCATACACAAGCAGTCGTGGCGGAAACAGCTTGCCAAAGCTCAGAGATATCCCTGTCGCTGTCGGTTGTTCCGGAGAGGAGTTGCCGGCGTGAGTCAGCAAGAACGCCAGGACATGCGGGCAGCTAGCCTGGCTTCCCACAGGCATTAAGCGAATACTTGTTGGTCGAGTGATCGCGCAGGATGATGACCCGAACGTTGTCGTTGCCGAGGAGCGGATCAAGGGATTCCGGCTGATCAGGCACATGATAGATAAACACCGGCACATGTCGCAGGGCATGCCTTGCGACGCGCCCGTAAATCGGCGCGTCCGCGTCACCCGCGTTCATGGCCATGACGGTGAAGTCGCCGAAATAGTACGCAAGCCGGTAAACGCTGAGCACGAAGCGCGTGAAAGGGTATTTCTCCGGCAGCGGCTGCGTATCGAAGATTGTCCTGATGCCCGCCCGGCGAAAAGCCGACAGGTTGATGGGGTCTTCGCCTTCCACATAGATGCGTGACAACAGGCCATCCTGACCGGCAATGGCTGCCAGCCGCGCGGCGGCCTGATCGGCCTGCTCGCGGGTCAGCTTGCCGAGCTTCTTGAGGTCCAGCCAGAAATACCTGCCCTCTCCCGTCGCTTGCAGGAGCTGCTGAAGATACAGCAGCGTACCATCGTCCTGCCTGTTATAGGGTCGATCGTGGGATACAACGAACTTGCCAAGCTCAACGTCGAAATAAACATCCACCTCAATGCCTTCCGCGCCGGCGGCAAAAGCCCGGCCCACACTGGCGATGGAATTGCCTGCGGTGGAGTCATCCGGGCGCCGCCCGACCACCAGCCCGCGAGTCGCCCAGACCTTGAAGCAACTTTTGTAAACACCCGCATAAGTTCGCTGGGCCAACTGCCGGTCAACCAGAGCAAGCAGCAGCAAATAGCCGAACACAACGATGCCCGCCGCGATGAACAGCTTTCGCCAGCGCCTTCCGCGCTTGTTCTCGGGCTGACCAGGAATATTATTAACGACGACTCTCCGAAAGCTGGCGGACCCGGATGCAACAGCGGCGCAAGCTTGCAGGCCTCATCGGCCCAGCCTGTAGGTGCCTTCCCGGTAGCTGATATAGGGCCAGGCGGAGATGGTGTTTGCCTCATCCAGAAGCTGCCTGTCCTCCGGAGCGTCCAGCAACTGGCCATTCTCATAGATGAAGGTCCTCGGTGGCAGATCCTTCTGAAAAATTACGACATCACTGCCCTTCATGTAGGCCTGGTTACCGCCGAACTGCATGACAGCGCGCTCGGGCAGTTGTTCAACGTCCGCACGCGTCAGGTCATATCCGACGGCCGGGTGCACCGAGTCGACGCCCAGCAAAGACAGCAGGGTCGGGATCATATCCACCTGGCTGGCGATGCGGCCAATCCGCGCCGGCTCGATGTCCTCGCCGAGGATGACACCCGGTATGTGAAACCGCTCGATCGGCACGAGCTCCTGGCCATACACGCGCGAATTATGATCAGAAATAACCAGAAATAGAGTATCGGCCCAATAGGCAGACTGCCGCGCTGTGGCGATGAACTGTCCCATCGCATAGTCGGCGTATTTGACCGCGTTGTTTACCGTAAATTTTTCGGCATCGTATTGCTCAATTCGGCCATCCGGATACTCAAACGGGCTGTGGTTGGTCGAGGAAAACACCAGGCTGAAAAATGGCTCGCCCCCCTCCGACCTTGCCGTGAAGTACTCATGGGCCATGGCAAAAAGATCTTCATCGCTCACGCCCCAACTTCCGGTAAACACGGGGTTCTCGTAATCTGCCTCATCGATGATGGTGTTGAATCCATTGTTCGAAAAGAAACGCCGCATGTTATCGAAATCGGCGCTGCCACCGTATATGAAAGAGGTGTCGTAACCCTGTCTCGCCAACAGTTCGGCCAGCGTGAAGAAGCCGCTTTGCGAGCGCGGCAGCTTAACGACGCTCAGGGAGCTGCTGGGCAGGAAGCCCGTGATGATGGCCTCGATCCCGCGCACGGAGCGCGTGCCTGTAGCATAGAGTCGCTCAAACCAGATACCGTCCTCTGCCAATGCATCAAGGTATGGCGTAAGCGGCAGCCCGCCCAGGCTGCCAACGAACTCGGAGCCAAGGCTCTCTTCCAACACGATCACGAGGTTTTTCGGTCTTACGCGACGAACAGTTGCAGCCTGCCGGTGCAGCGTTGGAATCTCTGGATTTGTAAATACATCGTCGGGCAGGTACATCAGCTTTCGCATGTGGCTGACCACATGATCTCTGTCAAAGTCACCATAAGGAAACTCTGCTGCCTCATAGCTGGTTTCGCGAATTGCAGAAATTACAGAGTAAAGGGAATTGAGCGGCAAAGTATTCAACAGTGCATCGTCGGTGAAGACCACGGTGCTGGCATTCGCCGGGCGGTGACCGGTACTGGATCGAATCGCCCCGAAGCCGATTACCAGTATCACCAGCGACGTAATAATTGCGCCTACAGGTCGCATCCTTGCAGTACCGACAAGGAAATAGTCGCGCGCATAAAACCGGTATCCCGCCCAGATAAGCAGCGGCACCAGGATTGACGTGATGAGCAGCGGTAGCTTGTACGCCGCCAGCAGCATCGAGAAGACCTCGCGCGGATAGCGGACGAACTCCGGGAAAAGGTAATTGGGACGCAGGTCATACTCTTTTATGAACTCAGGCGTTGCCACTTCCATGAACACAAACAGGCTAAGCACCAGCAGCAGGTACAGCCCGAGCCCGCGGCTCCACAGGCGAGCGGTGGCGCCGAACAGCAGGAAGAATGGCGTGACTGCCAATGGCAACACCAGCAGGTAGCCCAGAGAAATGAGGTCGAAGCGGACGCCCTGGAGCATGACCCAAAGTACGTCGCCGCCCTGCTCAAAGCGCTCCCATTGCCACGCCACCAGCAGCAGGCGGGAGACAGCCAGCAGGATCAGCACGACGAGCATAAATCTCGCCATGGGCCTCAGCCAGGAAAAATCGGATCGCCTGCTTCGTCTTGTCATTAATTCTGTCCGGCCAGTTTCATGCCTGATGCCAAATCGGCTGTGTTGATCTGAGAGAGACCAGGTCGGGCCCGTCGCCGCATGTGTGCGGGCGCCGGAATTATGACGGTGACGCCTGATGACATCAATTACCAGCGGCCAGACGCTACTTTGGAAACGCTACTTTCGGCAGTTCGTTCAGGGTGAGCTTGCCGTGTGCCATCGTTGATCGCCATAGAATTTCACGTACCAGAGCGCGCTCGTGGTCCAGCAGATCGCCAGGCTCCAGAGGTCATGCGACAAAAAATGGGCGCCACGGAGTTGCTGCGCGAAGCCGAATATCAGGCCCAGCAGCAGCACAGCTGTAAGCGCCACCCAGCGCCAGCGCGGCGCGTATTGCAGACAAAGGAAGTAGCCGGCGATCCACGAAAAACCAACAGCCGCGTGTCCGGACGGAAAGCAACCGGCGACCGAGCGGTCGAGTTCACTCCAGTTCCAGATGGACACATAAGCCTCAGTGCCCCCGTAGCGAGTGAGGTTCCACGTGCAGGGCACGCCAGAGTACTTCTTGAACAGCGCGATGATTATGGTTGCAGTAAGCGTTGCAGCGAAAAGATACAGCAGCGCACGACGCCGACGCATCAGGGGCTCAACCCACGCACTCAAAACGATTATCACTATCAGCAAGAGCCCAACAACGCGCACGAGGTCCTGTGCGCCGCTGTGCAGCACGCCCTGCGCGAGCCAGTGGTCTCGCAGCGCCCATTCGCTCCCTTCGAGCGCATAGAGCCAATCGGCGATAACGAGGTCAAGATGCAGCCACTGGATCAGGACAATAGCGGCCAGCCACGCAATCAGAGGATAGAGCAGATGCTGCCGATAGAACTGGCCCTGCCCACCATCGCGCACGGCCACGGGCGCTACCGGCCTTCGCTGTAGCTGGCCACCCCGATTGAACCGCCCGACGCCGACGTCCAGCGGTTCAGCTTGTTCCTGAAGACGTAGTCGGCGCCCTGGTAAATCGCGATCGTTTCCGCCATGGCTGGCAACGAAGCATCTACCTCCTGTGAGTCGGACTCTGCTGCGGACGCGTCGTCACGAATCAACGCCTTCCTGACCGGCTTGATGATAGCCATCTGGTCATGATCAAAAAGACCCAGTTCCTGGTAGTTCGCGATCAGGGCCCGCCCGTCACCCAGGTCATCCTGCAGCACGTCCCGACCAAACGCCATCGACTCGTAGTCAGCCTGCAACAGGCCCAGCACTGTGGGCGCCACGTCGATCTGGCTGGCCGTCGTCGTGATCCGGCGCGGTGCAACACTGGCGGGCGAATAGATCCACATGGGTATGTGATAGCGATTCACCGGCAGGTCCACCTTACCGGCACTGCTGGCACAGTGATCTGCCAGTATTACGAACAAGGTGGAACTAAACCAGGACTCCCTGCTCGCCCGCGCAAGAAAATCACCAATAGCCCAATCCGTATATTTGACTGCGCCGGCGCGACCTGTGCCCGACGGTATGTCGATGCGCCCCTCCGGGTAAGTAAAGGGTCGATGATTCGACGTAGTCATGACATGAAAAAAGAAGGGCGCCTGATTCATTGCCGCCTGATCGGCAGATTTGAGCACCTGCGCATAAAGGTCTTCGTCCGACATTCCCCAGGCATTCACAAACCCGAGCTGATCTGCGTCGACGCTCGACTGATCAATGACCCGGTAGCCGTTGCCAGAGAAAAACTCGTTCATGTTGTCGAAGTACGCGCGTCCTCCATAAAAAAACTGTACGTCGTAGCCCTCGCTCTTTAGCACATTGCCCAGCGACCAGAGATTCTTCTCCTTGCCCGGGCGCTTGACGATGGAGCGACCAGGCGTCGGTGGGTACGACAGCGTCACGGCCTCGAGACCCCGGGTCGTGCGCGTGCCGGTCGCATAGAAGTCAGTAAAAAACAGGCTTTGCGCGGCCAGCGCATCCAGATTTGGGGTCAGTCCTTGATCGTTGCCGAATGCGCCGAGGAAATCGCCACTCAGACTTTCGACGGTGATCAGCACCACATTCTGCCGCGTTGGCACACCCGGGTTATCCACCTTTCTCCTGATGTCGAAAAGCGCGTTTGATAACTGTGAGTCAAAAGGCCCACGCACGAATGCCTTCAGCTGGTCGGATGCCTGCTGTTCGTCAATTGTCGAATACAGCTGCAGGAAATTCATGTCGTTGTTACGAAATGCCGCGAAAAACTGGTACGGGCCATTGGCCGCCAATTCAACCTGATAGCGATTTACCGAAATCTCACGCTCACTCTGGTCAACCGCGAAAAACACAAGCACGGGCAGCACAAGCAGTCCGATTGCAACCGGCGCGCGCCGCAACACAACGGCATCCGTTCGCAAAGTCATCACCAGATTCCTGCGCTGAGCCCACACAAGCGCGGCACTCGCCAGCATGACCAGCGTCAGCAGGGCGGGAACGGGATAGGACTCCAGGATATTGTCGGTCACCTCCCGCCTGTAAACGAGGTAATCCACGGCGATGAAATTGAAGCGCACACCAAACTCATCCCAGAACAACAGTTCGGCGGCAATGCCACAGCCCACTACGAAAAACAGTACCGTAAAAAAGCCATAGCCCAGGTAGGTTTGCCACCTGCTCGAAAGCCAGGACCTGGGCGCGAGCCCCAGCCACAGGAACATGGGAATCGAAAAATAGGCCAGGAACGCGAGGTCATAAAGCGCGCCGACTCCGATAATCTGCAGCGCGCTCAGCAGCGTAATATCTGCTTCGTTCCACGCGCTGCCCATCAGCCACAAGCGCAGCAGCAGGTTCAGGCCCAGCACCAGCAGCCAGCTGGTCCACAGAGAGACAAATGGCTTTTGAAAAACCGGCGCTGACTTCAGCATGTGGCCTGACCTGCCCCAGAGTTCAAAACTGATTGCTGACATATCACTCTCTGAAAAACAAAAATCTGTATCCGAAGGTGTTTTGCTGATCCAAGTTCAGTACCAGGCTATGGGCCTGCTTGCCCGAGCACCCTTTCTCTAAAAACTGGTCTTCGTTTCCACGATAAACTGCGTGCTCTTGATTGATGGATCGCCGTCCAGCGGAAAGGCGAGGTCCACATGTATGACCCTGCCCTGACCCGAGCGGCTGCCCGCGAAACGCAATCCGAGCCCGACATCTTTCAGCAGCCCCAGATCCGAATCGCCAAAGCCGCTTGTGCCCCAGGTTCTGCCCGCGTCGAAGAACACTGCACCACCCACATGGAAAAGCCGGAACGGATACCAGTCCGTGAAATACCGTTGCTCAATGCTGAGTACCGCACGCTTGCTGCCGCTCTGGTAGCGCAGAGGGTAACCGCGCAAGCCGAGATCGCCGCCGACCATGAGCGGGTTGTCAACATCGGGGTTCCAGGTCGTGTCCGCGCTCAGTGATGCAAACAACAGACGCTTTTCCGACTGCTTCCGGTAGTATCGCAAGCCGGCGCTCAGCGTGGTGTTTTCAGCGCTGCCGCCTTCCAGCCTGCCACCCAGCCCAGCTGACAGCAGCCAGGTTGTGGTTTTCGATGGTCGCCAGCCATGGCGCGCTGCGCCGGCAAACATCAGCGCGTTGCGATCGGATCCAAAGGCAGTAGGCGCCCAGCCCAGCTCCGTACTAAAACGAGTACCCAGATAGAAGTCTTCCGTGCGACCGATCTGATCGTGATTGCGGGTTTTGTAGAACTCGTCCTCAACCAGTTCGTAAGCTACGAATGGGTACGCGAAACGACGATCCTCCGGCACCACGGACGACATCGGACTCCCCGCCACGGGCGAAAAATTGTCATCGCGAAAAACGGCACCGACTTTCCAGCGTTGGACCCAACCGTCGTTCAGGCCCGATGATCGGCCGCCATAGGCGCGAAATTCGGATAATCCATGGTTGAATTCATTCGCGATCTCACCGCGATCGTAGAGTGAGTCCACCCTTTCCTCATCAAGCAGCTCAACCCCGGCAGACCAGCGCGAATCAAGAGAATAAAATGGCCGGTCCAGCACTATGGACCGGCTATATCCGTCGCTGTTGTTCGAATACTGGGCGCCAAGCCGCACCCAGCTGGAACCAAGGTTGGCATCATAGAAACTCAGCCTGGTCGAGTCGCGGTCTATGCCAGTGTATCTGGACGCCTCCACCTCGATCCCGGTGCCAAGCAAATTGAGCTCGCTAATACCAACGCTCGAGGTGTTCTTCCCGCCGCGACGCCCGAATGAAAAAGACGGGTTCAGCGTCCACACGTCCTGCGTTTCGATCTCGACGTCCATGCTCCCGTCCGCATTCTCGGTAGCCGTAATGGTGCTGTCGTAAATGTACGGCTTGTTGCGGAGGATGCGCTCCGATTCTTCCAGTTTCTGGGGATCGTATTCGTCGCCCGGCTGAAAAAGCAGCTGATCGCGGATCACGTCCTCACGGGTTTTTACGTGCAGGAAATTTGCAAACCTGAAAATGCTCTTGTTGTCTTTGGGGTTGTCCGGATCGAAAACGTTGCGGCTGCCGATCCTGATTTCGCCGATTCTGGGCGAGGCTGCCGGCTCACCTGTCTGCACGGGTCCTGTTTGACCTGCGCTTGGAGGCGTTTCGTCAGGAATAGCGATATCCAGCGCCCAGACCGGGCCGATGGCAACACCGAGCAGCATAACGGTAGCAAGCGCTGGAAAAACGCCCTCCAGCCGCACTATGGCGCCCATCATACGGACTCTCGCATAGCCTGACCCAAGGCCGTGCCAGGCCGCGCCGATCAGGCCCGCGGCGTGCAAAATGAACTCGTACATCTTATTGATTTTTAGCCAATTAAAAGGTGAAAGGCATCTTCATTCGCGCAGCCCGGAATCCACGCAGCCCGCACGTCTAACCGTTAGACCTCCCGACACAGGAAAACTGGTCGCGCCGAACGCTCCAAATTAACGCGCCTTCGGAAACACCAGAACGGGCCAAACCGCAGCGGGCGAATGATTCTATAGGGAACAGGGATTCGCAGGAAGCGGGTGCAGGCGAGGCCTGCCTGCCAGGGCGTCCTCTTATAACAGCAGTTCAGGCGCCGGTCGGGCGGGCAGCCAAAGCCTGCAGGCGCGCACAGACAACCTGGGCAACCTGCCGAGTCGAGGCTGGCTGGCCGTCGCTCTTGCATAGGTCAGCGGTGAGCACGCCCTCTGCGATTGTGGCCCTGACGGCGGCCTCAATTGCCCCGGCCTCTTCCTCCATGCCCAGCGAATGACGCAGCAGCAGCGCGACACTCAGAATCGCGCCATAAGGGTTTGCGATACCACGACCGGCTATGTCCGGCGCTGACCCGTGAATGGGTTCATACAAGCCGGGCCCGGTGTCCCCGAGCGAGGCAGAGGGCAGCAGGCCCATGGAACCGGCGAGCATCGATGCCTCGTCCGTCAGGATATCGCCGAACATGTTCTCGGTAACGATGACATCGAAGTCGCGAGGGCGATTGAGCAAGTGCATGGCGGCGGCATCGACCAGCAGATGCTCCAGTTCGAGGTCACTGAACTCGTCCCTGAAGAGCCGTTCCACCGTTGACCGCCACAGGCGGGAGGTTTCCAGCACATTGGCTTTGTCGACCGAGGTGACCCGACCGCGGCGCTTTCTGGCGAGTTTTGCGGCAACCCGCACAACGCGCTCGATCTCACTGACCGTGTAGACACACAAATCGCTCGCGGAATCCTTGCTGCGTTTCTTCTCACCAAAGTAGATGCCACCGGTGAGTTCACGGATCACCAACAGATCGACACCGCGCAGTTTTTCTTCCTTGAGCGGAGAAAACCGGAAGAGATTCGGGTCAGGTACTACCGGGCGCAGATTGGCGAACACGCCGAGCGTCTTGCGCATCGCCAGCAAACCGTCTTCGGGGCGTATCGTTGCATCCGGATTCGACCACTTCGGTCCGCCCACCGCGCCGAGAAACACTGCATCTGTGTTCTCAAACAGTTTCAGCGTCGCTGCCGGCAACGGATCGCCGCAGGCATCGATGGCCGCGCCGCCGACCAGGCCCTCATCAATGGTAATCTCGTGTTCAAACAACTCGGCGACGAACAGCATGACGTCAACGGCTGCGTCGGTAACCTCAGGCCCGATGCCATCGCCCGGCAGAACCGTAATATGTGCCTTCATTGATGCGCCTGCTCAAATGCGCTGATTTCAGCGCCTTTGCCGCGCAAAAAGCCGAGCGCATCGACGCCCTGCAGCAGGCAGGTCCGCGCAAAGGCCTCCACCGCGAACTTCACTACGGTCCCGTCGGCAAGCGTCAACTGGTTTTCTCCAGATCGATTTCTACCTCCGCGCCGGGATGCGCCAGCAACCAGGCGTGGACATCTTGTTCCACAACGACCGGCAGCAAACCATTCTTGAGCGCATTGCTGCGAAAAATATCGGCGATGCCGGTGCTGATGACAGCGCGAAAACCGAAGTCGAGCAGCGCCCAGGGCGCGTGTTCCCGCGAGGAACCGCAGCCGAAATTATGTCCGGCGACCAGCACCTCGCACGCGCGCGACTCCGGCTCGTTGAGTACGAAATCCGGCCTGGGGGCCCCGTCACGGTCGAAGCGCCAGTCAGCAAATACGTGCTTGCCGAGGCCGTCACTGGACGTCGTTGTCAGGAAGCGTGCGGGAATAATCTGGTCCGTATCGATATCCGTCCGGGCAAGCACCACCGTTCCCGAGATAATTCTGGTAATGGGCTTCATCTTAACCACCGGTGACAGGCAGACGTCTGGGATCAGCCACTTCGCCCGCCACGGCCGCCGCCGCCGCAGTGGCCGGGCTGGCGAGGAAGGTTCGCGATCCCGGTCCCTGTCGGCCCTCGAAATTGCGATTGCTGGTGCTGACTGCGTACTGGCCCTCGGCAACCAGGTCGCCGTTCATGGCGATGCACATCGAGCACCCCGGCTCGCGCCACTCCGCACCCGCTTGCAGGAACACCTTGTGCAATCCCTCCGCCTCGGCCGCCTTCTTTACGGCCTGCGAGCCCGGCACCGCCAGCATGCGCACGCCGTCGGCCACCCGTCGGCCCTGCAGTACGTCCGCGGCCTCGCGCAAGTCGCTCAGGCGCGCCATTCGTGCAGCTGCCGATGAACACGACGTCCACTTTCTTGGCGAGCAGGCGGCTCGCCCGGCGTCAACTGCATGTAGTCGAGCGCCTTGCGCAATGCCGGATCGCCATTCAGCTGCGGGCACCGGCGCCGTCGATCGGGCATCACCATGCCGGGGTTGGTGCCGAAGGTGATCATGGGGGCCAGAGCGTGCGGCATCGATGCTGAGTGCCTGATCGAATTCGCGCTTCGTCATCGGTCACGAGTCCCCGCCAACGCGTGACCGCGCGCTCCCAGTCCTCGCCCTGCGGGCTCATGGGTCGTCCCGCAAGGTATTCGAATGTCTTGTCGTCGGGCGCAATCATTCCGGCGCGCGCACCCGCCTCGATAGACATGTTGCAGACGGTCATGCGCTGCTCCATCGACAGTGCGCTGATCGCCTCACCCCGGTACTCGATCACATGGCCCGTCGCGCCACCCACGCCGAGCTTGCCGATGATTGCCAGGATCAGGTCCTTTGCCGAAACGCCGTGCGGCAAGCTTACCCGTGACGGTAATCGAAAGTGTGCGAGGTTTTCTCTGCAACAGGCACTGGGTGGCCAGCACGTGCCCGACCTCGGTCGTGCCGATGCCGAAGGCCAGCGCGCCGAATGCGCCGTGGGTGCTGGTATGGCTGTCGCCACAGACGATGGTCTTGCCCGGCTGCGTGGCGCCGAGTTCCGGGCCGATGACGTGCACGATGCCCTGGTGCTCCGCTGCCGACATCGAACAGTTGCAGGCCAAACTCAGCGCAGTTTTTCTGGCAGCATGCTGACCTGGCGGTCGGCCGCGCTGGGCACACGCAGCTTGTCCCGACGCAGCGGGCCTCAAGGTAGGAATCGAGTGATCGGTGGTTGCAAGGGTGAGATCCGGGCGACGCACCTTGAGCTGCTTTTCTCTGCAGTACCGCGAACGCCTGCGGCGAGGTGACTTCGTGGACCAGGTGCAGATCGATATAAAGCACTGCGGGCACTTCGCGGTCTCGGGCACGACCAGGTGTCGTTCCCAGACTTTTTCGAACAGGGTCTTTGCCGCTGCCGGCGTTTGTCATGCCAGCGCCGACGTCAGACGGCGACCGGTTTCGAGTAGCCGGTATCCAGGGGCTCCAGCCAACCGTGGGGATCCTCGGTCTCGCCTGAAAACAGCCCGAAGAAGGCGGCCTGCAATCGATTCGGTCACGGGCCCGCGAGCGCCGCTGCCGACCTCGAGCCCGTCCACAGAGCGAATCGGCGTGACCTCCGCAGCGGTGCCCGTAAAAAACAGCTCATCGCACATGTAGAGCATTTCCCGCGGCAAAGCCTGTTCGCGCACTTCGATGCCAAGGTCCCGCGCCAGGTGAATGATCGTGTCCCGGGTAATGCCCGAGAGAATCGAGGCGGCCGCGGCGGCGTGTAGACAATGCCGTCCTTCACCAGGAACAGGTTTTCGCCGGCGCCCTCGCTGACCATGCCATCGACGCCCAGGGCGATGCCCTCCGCGAACCCAAGGCGCTTGGCCTCCATGCTCGACCAGCTGTCCGGACAGATAGTTGCCAGCCCGCCTTGGCACCCATGGGCACGGTATTGGGCGCCATGCGCTGCCACGAAGACACGCAGACATCCACGCCCTTTTCGAGCGCCTCTGCGCCGAGGTAGGCGCCCCATTCAACAGCCGCGACAGACACCTCTATCGGCACGTCTTCCTTCGGCGCAACACCGAGGCTGCCATAACCACGAAACGCGATCGGCCGCAGGTAAGCGCCGTCATCGAGACCGTTTTGCTTGACTACGTACTTGCACGCCTCAGTGATCTCGCTTTCGCTGAAGGGAATCTGCATCCGATAGATCCTGGCTGAATAAAACAACCGCTTGATGTGGTCGGTGAGGCGAAATACGCGGCTGCCAAGCGGTGTCGCGTATACGCGTATGCCTTCAAAGACAGATGAACCATAGTGCAGTGCATGCGACAAAACGTGCACGGTCGCCTGCTCCCACGGCACCAGCCTGCCGTTGTGCCAGATGTACTTTGAACTCCGCGATGGCCATTTTCCTGCTCCGCCTTGAACCTGAAATAATCTTTCAGCTGGCCGCCGCCAGCTCCTTGTCCTCTTGTCCTTCCTGGCGATTCGCGCGTAATTCCCGGCTGACCACCTGGTTGACTGTTTGCAGCACCGCGTGCGCCGTTGCCTGGACCACATCAGTGCCGATACCCCAGCCACGATATCGCTCATTCTGATAGGACACCGTGACCGAGACCTCACCCTGCGCATCTTCTCCCACGGTCAGGCTGTGAATCTGCATGTCCAGCAAATCAACGTGCACGCTGATGGCGCAGATGGATGGCCTTGACGGCCGCATCAATGGGTCCGATGCCAACGGCCGCCTCATTGCGCACCTGGCCGTCCGTACCCACCACCCTGATCGCCGCAGTGGCCATGCTCTTCGTGCCGGAACTGACGGTGAGCTCTTCGATTCGCCACGGTCCCTCAGAGCCTTCCTCCGCCTGCAAGACAATCGCCTCTATGTCGGCATCGAAAATTTCTTTCTTTTTGTCGGCAAGCATGCTTGAACTCCTCGAACGCCCGTTCCAGTTCCTGCTCGTCGAGCATGAAGCCCAGCTGCGCAATGCGTTCTCGCAAAGCATGACGGCCACTGTGCTTGCCGAGCACGAGCTGAGTGCGACTCAGGCCCACGTCTTCCGGTCGCATGATTTCGTAGGTCGAGGCATGCTTGAGCATGCCGTGCTGATGTATGCCCGCCTCGTGCGCAAAGGCGTTGTCGCCAACGATGGCCTTGTTGCGCGGAACCGCGATGCCCGTGATATTCGAAACCAGGCGGCTGGTGGGATACAGACGGTGCGTATCGATTCCCGTTTCCACGCTCGAACAGATCCGCGCGCGTCTTAACGGCCATCACGACCTCTTCGAGCGCACAATTGCCGGCCCGTTCGCCGATCCCGTTGATCGTGCACTCCACCTGCCGGGCGCCAGCCTGGACCGCTGACAGCGAGTTGGCGACCGCCATGCCAAGATCATCATGGCAATGGACGCTGAGCACCGCCTGCGAAATATTGGGCACCTCGGCCCGCAAGTAGCGGAACAGGCGCGCGAATTCTTCCGGGACCGTGTACCCCACCGTGTCCGGAATATTAACCGTCGTGGCGCCCGCGGCAATGACTGCCTCGACCACCTCGGCCAGATACTCGGGCTCCGTGCGCGCCGCGTCTTCCGGAGAAAACTCGACATCGTCAAAGTACTCACGCGCCAGCTGCACACCCTTAACGGCCTGCCGCAGCACCTCGTCGCGATCCAACTGCAGCTTGTGCTCCCGGTGTATGGCGCTCGTGGCAAGGAATACGTGCAGACGCCTGCGTTGCGCGTCAGCCAGCGCCTTGCTGGCCTTCTCGATGTCGCCCGGGGTACAACGGGCCAGTGCGCAGATCATCGGCCCCTCGATCTCCCGGGCGATCATCTGCACGGACTCGAAATCACCCGGCGAGGCGGCGGGAAAACCGGCCTCGATAATGTCGACGCCCAGCTCTGCCAGCGCCAGCGCCACCCGATGCTTCTGCTGCAGATTCATGCTGCATCCGGGGGCCTGTTCGCCATCGCGCAGCGTCGTGTCAAATACGATCAGTCGGTCAGTCATTACTTGTAAGTCCCCTGGGCGAAGCCCGACTATGTATCCATGATTCAGGCACGTGTCGCCCGTCAACTAGCGATAGCCGTATTCGAGGCTGTCGATGGGATACATCGGCATAGCCTGTGGCACAAATGCCGGTGCCTCACCGGCGATCACTCTCGCCAGTGTTGCCGGCGAAATATTGCCGCCGGTCAGCATCAGGCCGACATGCTTGCCGGCGAAGCGATCACGAATCTGCATGGCGCCGGCCAGCGGCGCGGCCCCGGCACCCTCGGCCATCTGGTGAATCGTCGATGCATAAGTGCGGATGGCATCGCAGATCTCGTCTTCGCTCACCAGCAGCATGTCATCGACCAGGGGTCGCAAGATGGACAGCGTGAAGTCCACCGGTACGCGCACTGCAAGGCCGTCAGCGAGACTTTCGGTGGTCACGAACGGGCGATCTTCGCCCGTGTGCCAGGCATGGTGAAATGCCGGCGCATTCTCGGCCTGGACGCCGATGACCTGGGTACTCGGGCTCAGGCCTTGACGACCAGTGCCGTGCCTGCGGCGATGCTGCCACCGCCCACCGGAACGAAAATCGCGTCGAGCGGCGCCTGCGCCTGTTCGAGCATCTCCATCGCCGCCGTGGCCACCCCGGCAATCAGCGACGGCTTCCTTCGCCGGATGCACGCAGGTTGCCCCCGTCTCGCCTGCGAAACGCTCCGCTGCGTCCCAGGCCGCATCGAAGTCATGGCCACTAACCACCAGGCGCGCGCCGAGCGCCTCCATCGCGGCATTCTTGTCCGGGTTGTTGCCCTCCGGCACGAAAACCGTGCACGGCACGCCGTGCAGACGAGCCGCCTGGGCGAGGGACTGGCCGTGATTGCCACGCGTGGCGGTCACCAGGCCGGCCTTGCGATCCTGTTCCGACATCTTCGCCAGCAACGCCAGTCCACCGCGAATCTTGAAAGATCCGATTGCCTGGGAATTCTCCAGTTTCACGTGGGCCTCGCAGCCCAGCATTTCCGACAAGTACCGGGTTGGAGACCAGCGGCGTGGGTGCCAGGTGCTGCGAAATTACTTCGCGCGCCGCCAGTACGTCTTCCATACCTACCGGCAAGACCCGCCAGACAGGGTCTCCAGCGTGAAATTCATTGGTCTTAACTGCTTCTAACATGTCACTCTCTCTCTGAGCAAAAGCTCTTGCTCAATACAAATCTTGAAGGGATACGGCATGCACATCGAATAGCTTCTCCACGTGCCGCGCCAGGACCTGGGCCGAACGCTCTGATTCGACCTCGACAAGCATTGCCAACTCCTGACCGCACGCCGACGGTGTGGTATTCACCGACTTGATTGAAAATCCGCGACGTTCGATCAGGCCAATAATTCGAATGATGGCGCCTTCGATGTGCCTGATGCTTATTCTCAGCGTGTGATTCACGTTCTGATCTCCTCGATCATGGTTGAATTAGATTTCCCGGACGGGACAAGTGGCCAGCCACTGCCCCAACGGTCAGCGGAGTCACGGCATGCAGCGGTTGCTGCCGCTGCCTGCCCTTGAGCCTGGTTCATTAACTGCGCCGCGTTCATTCCATAGAGTCCTCGTAAAAAAAAACCCCGCTGCCGGTGTGGGAGCGGGGTTTCTGTTGTGCTTGTTTGGTTTTGCTAAGCCAGAATTCCCCGCATGCCGCTAATAAGCAGAATGACAATAATCAGGTTTAGCAGGACCAGCGAACCGAGCAGTTCGGGGCGCTTCACAGCAACTACGGCGCGCAGGCCGGGGGCCTTGCGGTTGCGAAATCGGTGGTATGCTGCCGTAAGTATTTCATCTGTTGCTCAAAACTCGTCCTGAGAACTAGGGATACCGAAAAGGCCTTTTGACTGTCAACTGCTTATTTTTGTCACTTTTTAACAACGTGCACCACGTTGGTGCGACGCGCTCATTATGTAAGATTGTCTGAAGGTGTCGCCACACGGATCCGGCCGCCCCGGCTGGCGAGCGCAGCCTGAAACCGTCAGCGGCCTTTGCAAGGTCTTTCTCAACATGCATGCTTGCCTGCGCAAGAGATCGACGGCGGGCACAGGGGGCCTGGCGGTGCCCGCACAAACGAGTGGACAATGACTTACGCTCGCTGCTTAGAAGTAGCTTATTAATATCATAAACAACAAAAGGTTATGTGGTGAAAAAAGACAACGATAAGCGCCGATATTCCCGCCAGGTCGTGGACGGTGCGGAGCAGGCGCCGAGCCGCGCCATGCTGCGGGCCGTGGGCTTCACCGACGACGATTTCAGCAAGCCGCAGGTCGGCATCGCCTCGACCTGGAGCATGGTCACGCCCTGCAACATGCACATCGACAAGCTGGCCGATGAGGCTGCGGCAGGCGTCGATGCGGCGGGCGGCAAAAGTGTGATCTTCAACACCATCACCGTCTCCGACGGCATCTCGATGGGCACCCCCGGCATGCGCTACTCGCTGGTTTCGCGCGAAGTCATCGCCGACTCCATCGAAACGGTGGCGGGCGCCGAGGGCTTCGACGGCCTGGTTGTCGTCGGCGGCTGCGACAAGAACATGCCGGGCGGCGTCATGGCGATGGCGCGGCTCAACCGGCCCGGCCGTCTTCGTCTACGGCGGCACGATCCGGCCCGGACCGAAACGGCGCGACATCGTCTCGGTATTCGAGGCGGTGGGCGGCCACGCCAGCGGCGCAGTGAGCGATCAGCAACTGCTGGAGGTGGAGAAGACCGCCATTCCGGGACCCGGCTCCTGCGGCGGCATGTACACCGCCAACACGATGGCCAGCGCCATCGAGGCGCTGGGCATGAGCCTGCCCAACAGCTCCGCGCAGGACGCGGTCTCCGCGGACAAGAAGGACGACTGCCGCCGGGCCGGCGCCGCGGTGTGCGAATCTGCTCGAACAGGGCATCAGGCCCTCGGATATCATGACGCGGGACGCATTCGAAAACGCCATCACGGTGGTCATCGCGCTGGGTGGCTCGACCAACGCGGTGCTGCACCTGATCGCCATGGCCAGCGCCGCCGGACGTCAAGCTGGGGCTCGACGACTTCACCCGTATCGGCGCACGCGTGCCGGTGCTGGCGGACCTGAAACCGAGCGGCCGCTATCTGATGTCCGAGCTGATCGAAATCGGCGGCATCGCACCGCTGATGAAGACGCTGCTCGACGCGGGCTTGCTGCACGGCGACTGCCTGACGGTGACCGGCAAGACGCTGGCGGAGAACCTGGCCGACGTCGCGCCCTACCCGGCGGACCAGGACATCGTCCGGCCGCTGGACAAGCCGATCAAGAAGGACAGCCACCTGGTGATCCTCTACGGCAACCTCGCCCCCGAGGGCGCGGTCGCGAAGATCACCGGCAAGGAGGGCGAGCGCTTCACCGGGCGCGCGCGCGTCTTTCACGGCGAGGAGCAGGCGCTGGAGGCGATCCTCGATGGCGACCGTGGTCGCCGGTGACGTGATCGTGATTCGCTACGAAGGCCCGAGCGGCGGCCCCGGCATGCGCGAGATGCTGAGCCCGACCTCGGCGATCATGGGCAAGGGGCTCGGCGACACCGTGGCGCTGATCACCGACGGCCGCTTCTCCGGCGGCAGCCACGGCTTCGTGGTCGGCCACGTCTCACCCGAAGCCGCCGTCGGCGGACCGATCGCCCTCATCGAGGACGGCGACGCGATCACCATCGATGCGGTCGGCCCGGACAGTATCCCTGGACATCAGCGACGCTGAGCTTGAAAAACGCATGGCAAACTGGATTCCCCCAGCTCAGAGTGCAACCAGGGGTGTGCTTGCCAAGTACGCGAAGCTGGTCAGTTCGGCATCCATGGGCGCCGTAACTGACTGAACGGGTTGTCCGCGCTGCCAGCCTGACAGGCGTAAACGGGGCACTCATCGGCACAATTCTGTTGCTATGCGGACGCGGCTCGCATTGGCCTCGGGCGTTGACACTTCCTGCAATATCCGTCTAAATTGGACCTGCACTCATCGAGACCGGCGGAGGGATTGGCCCTTTGATGCCGGGGCAACCAGCGAAGCTAACCACTTCGAAACGGTGCCAAGTCCAGCGGAAACTGATCGCGTGTTGCGATCACTGACCGAGAGATGAGTTGCTGCGAAACAGGCCACACAATGGCTGAAGGTCGCAGCAACCCCTCCCTCCGTTTTCTCCAGCAGGCTTTCGATGACAAGCCCGGTCCGGGCGGAACAGGGCCTGTTGGAGTAAGCAAACAATGAACCACAAAACCGTAAGCGCCGCTCGCCTGCCGCGGGCTGTAGCAATCAAATGACCGTTATCGCACGCCCGGAGCGCGGCGACTACCAGTCCCGCCGTTGAATCGTTTACACGTGGCATCGCGCGCCATCCTGGCAGATTTGATTTTGAGTTCGGTGGCAGCATCGATGCGCCATGCATTGCTTACGAGATCGTGGGCCCCGCCGACGCGCCGGTGCTGATGGTGCTGGGCGGTATTTCGGCGACCTGTCATGTCACCTCGAGCGCTGAATTCCCGGATCCTGGCTGGTGGGAAGACTTCGCTGGCACCGGCAAGCCGCTCGACACGCAGCGCTACCGCATACTCAGCATGGACTTCCTCGGCGGCAACGGTGACACGGAGGGGCCACGCAACAACAGTCGCGCCGTTCCCCTCCGTCTCACCGGCGGACCAGGCCAATCTCGTGGCTGCCTTGCTCGACGAGCTTGGCATACCCGCGCTGCATGCGTTTATCGGCGCCTCGTATGGCGGCATGGTTGCATTGCAGTTCGCCGCGCTCGTTTCCACAGCGCCTCGGGCAACTCGTCGTCGTGGGCGCCGCGCACAAGGCACCGGCCATCGCCACGGCGCTGCGGAGCGTTCAGCGTGAGGCCATTCGCACCGCGATCCGCCTGGGCTCACCGGCCGATGGTCTGCGGCTGGCGCGCGCCATCGGCATGGTCACCTATCGCAGCGCCGAAGAGTTCGAGCAGCGCTTCAGCAGCCTGCCTGAGATCCAGGGCGACAGGCTGGCGTTCCCTGTGGAAAGCTACCTGTTTGCGCAAGGCGACAAGTTCGCGAAACAGTTTCACCCCGAAGCGGTTCTGCGGCTTTCGGAATCCATCGATCTCCAGCAGCTTGCTCCGGAACGCATCGCGGTCCCCGCTGAACTCTTGTGTGCCCGCAGTGACTACGTCGCGCCCCCGGCGCTGATGGCAGAGCTGGCGGCGCGGGTCTCCGGGCCGGTTAATTACCAGGAATTCGATTCCCTGTATGGACACGACTCATTCCTCAAGGAAGTTGATATCCTTGGCGCGGTGTTTCGTCGAATCCTTCACACCTGATCAGAGGAAAACAACAGGGATGAGTACCAAGACCGGGGCAGGCGTTGCGCGACGCCTGGCTAAACCCTCCGCTCGCAGCAGCGGCGCAATCAGAATCGAGCTTGAACAGCTTGACCAGGCCTACCATTTCTCGGCCACGAGCCCCGAGGGGCATGTTGTGCACCTCGATGCCGCAACCACCGTGGGCGGTAGCGACCAGGGTGTCCGCCCGATGCAACTGCTGCTGATGGGACTGGGCGGCTGCAGCGGTATCGATATCGTCAATATCCTGCGCAAACAAAAGCAGCCGTTTGAGAGCCTGAAGATCACTGTCGATGGCAAGCGGCAGAAAGATGTGGAGCCTGCTCTTTTCGAGACCATTGAGGTGACTTTCATTCTGGAGGGACAGCTTAATCCGGCCAAGGTCCTGCGCGCGGCGGATCTCTCCATGCAGAAATACTGCTCGGTGACCAAGATCCTGGAGAAGACGGCCGAAATAACTTACAGCGTGAATATTAACGGCGAGCCGGTCTGACAAGCGGCCCCACGCCTGCGGCACCAAAAAATGATGAAAGACAGCAAACCCAAACTCCATTTTGAAACCGATGCCGTACGCACACAGATTGCAACCAGCGCACAAAAGGAACATGCCGTTCCTCTGTTCCTGACTTCAAGTTTTGTGTTCGACAATGCGGAGGAAATGCGCGCCGCTTTTGCCGACGAAACAGAGCGCAATATCTATAGCCGCTTCACCAATCCAAACTGCCGCGAATTCACAGACAAGCTCTGCCAAATGGAAGGCGCCGAAGCCGGACACGCTTTCGCAACCGGCATGGCCGCCGTTTTTTCGACCTTCGCTGCTTTGCTAAAAAGCGGGGACAACATCCTGAGCTGCCAGTCCATCTTTGGCTCCACCCACACGCTGCTGACGAAGTTCTTCCCGAAGTGGAATATTTCCACGACCTTCGCACCAATCAATGATCCGCATGCCTGGGAAGGGTTGATCACGGAGAACACGCGGCTTATCTATGTAGAAACACCGTCCAACCCTGGCGTGGACCTGATCGACCTGGAGTGGCTGGGTGAATTTGCACGCCGGCACAAGGTGCTGCTGGTGGTTGATAACTGCTTCGCGACACCCTACCTGCAACGGCCCATCGACTACGGTGCGGACCTCGTCATTCACTCCGCCACCAAGTTTATCGACGGTCAGGGCCGCGTGCTGGGCGGTGCGACGGTGGGGCGAGCAGATCTTATGGACGAGGTCTTCGCGTTTTCGCGCAGCGCCGGGCCCGCCATGTCGCCGTTCAATGCGTGGGTGCTATCGAAGAGCCTGGAGACACTGGCAGTGCGCATGGACAGGCACTGCGACAATGCGCTCAAGGTTGCCGGGTTTCTTGAGAAACACGCGGAAGTGGAGTCGGTGAAGTACCCCTTCCTGCCCTCGCATCCACAGCACAAGGTCGCGCTGAAGCAAATGCGTGCGGGGGGGGGCGTGGTGTCTTTCGTTATCAAAGGGGGCGTCCGGCGCGGCAGCAGCTTTCTTGACCAGATCAGGCTCTGCTCGTTGACGGCGAACCTCGGTGACTCGCGCACGATTGTGACCCATCCTGCGTCCACCACCCATGCAAAGCTCAGTGAAGCCGACCGCCTTGCCGCGGACATCACGCCGGGTTTAATCCGGGTCTCCGTGGGCCTCGAACATGTCGATGACATCATCGCAGACCTGCGCCAGGCGCTCGGCGCTTCGAAGTCGGGGAGTTAGGCAGCCGTGCACTTCCTGCTGCCAGAACCCAGATGAGCGAGAAGACCACGACAACCGCACAGACTGCGCTGCTCAGGCAAGCGAGGCGTGTTGTTGTCAAGGTCGGCTCGTCTTTGCTGATCGATGTGGACACGGGACGGCTCAACCGGCCGTGGCTCGAAGCCCTCACCCGGGAAATCGCCGACCTGATCAGGCGTGATCAGCAAGTGATCATTGTTTCGTCCGGTGCGATCGCCCTGGGACGGGAGTACCTTGGTTTCAAATATGAGCAATCCCGTCTTGATCAGCAGCAGGCCGCGGCGGCATCCGGACAGATCCTGCTTGCGCATGCCTACCAGGAACTCCTCGGCAGGCATCAACTCAAGGCGGCGCAGATCCTGCTGACGCTCAGCGATACCGAAGACAGGCGACGCTACCTGAATGCACGCAGCACGCTGGAGACGCTGCTTGATTGCGGCGTCGTGCCTGTCATCAACGAAAACGACTCAGTGGCCACGGACGAAATCCGCTATGGCGACAACGACAGGCTGGCCGCAAGGGTGGCCACCATGTGCAGTGCTGACTGCCTGGTCCTGCTGTCGGATGTTGACGGTCTTTACGACGATGATCCTACAAGCAACCCTGATGCGAAGTTGATCCCGCTGGTCAAAACGCTAGGCAGCGAGATCGAGGCGCACGCCCGAACGAGCAGCACCGACTTCGGCACCGGCGGCATGATCACCAAGCTCGCCGCCGCAAAGATCTGCATGCCCGCTGGCTGTGCAACGGTGATCGCCAACGGTCACCGTGACCGGCCGCTGGCTGCCATCGAAGACGGCGCGGCCTGCACATGGTTTCTGCCGTCGACCACGCCGAGGGCGGCACGCAAGCGATGGATCGCCGGCACGCTGGTGCCGCGGGGCGCGGTGCTCGTCGACGCCGGCGCGGAAGACTCTCTGCTGCACGGCCGGAGCCTGCTACCCGTGGGTATCGTCGACGTCGAGGGGCAGTTCGAGCGCGGCGATGCAGTCGTCATCAAGAATCGTGAGGGCCATGATCTCGCCCGCGGACTGGTGGCCTGTTCCAGTGACGACGTACGAAAGATCATGGGCCGTCGCAGTGAGGAAACCGAACAGATACTGGGGTATCGTGACCGGGACGAAGTCATCCACCGCGACAACCTGGTCCTGATCAAGCACTGAGCATGAGCGTCAAACCAAAAAAAACACAAAAAGACATCGCCAGCATGATGCGGGCGCTTGGCGAGGGGGCCCGGGCGGGGGCTCGCGAACTTTCACGCGCGTCTTCTGAGCAGAAAGACCGGGCACTGGCAGCCGCTGCAAAGGCAATCATCGATGATCGCGCAGTCATCCTCGCTGCCAATGAGCAGGATATGGAAGCGGCGCATGACAATGGATTGTCGGTGGCGATGCTGGACCGGCTGGCGCTGGACGAGACGCGAGTGCGCGCCATCGCGGACAGCATTGGCACCATTCGCGACCTGCCCGATCCGATTGGCCACGTGATGGCCGAGTGGACGAGA
This sequence comes from uncultured Gammaproteobacteria bacterium, assembly GCA_963759075.1. Classification (GTDB taxonomy): domain Bacteria; phylum Pseudomonadota; class Gammaproteobacteria; order Steroidobacterales; family JABDLF01; genus JABDLF01. The sequence goes on along the minus strand of CAVWXZ010000016.1, from coordinate 344,250 downwards.
CCCAATGGCCTGGTGATCAAGAGAGTGCGAGTACCGCTTGGCGTCATCGGCATGATTTACGAGAGCCGGCCTAACGTGACCGCAGATGCCAGCGCGCTGTGCCTGAAATCCGGCAATGCCGTGATTCTGAGAGGCGGCTCGGAGAGCTACCACTCCAGCGCCGCTATCCACGCTTGCATGGTAGCGGGCCTCGCGGAAGCCGGACTTCCCGAAGCAGCCATCCAGCTGGTGCCAACCACCAGCCGCGATGCAGTCGGAATTCTCTTATCGGACATGCGCGAGTTTGTCGATGTCATCATCCCGCGTGGCGGCAAAAGCCTCATCGCCCGCGTGCAGGCCGACGCGCGGGTCCCCGTCATCGGCCACCTGGAGGGCCTGTGTCACGTCTACGTGCACCATTCCGCCGATCCAGCTATGGCAAGGGACGTGGTGCTGAACGCCAAGATGCGAAGAACCGGCATCTGCGGCGCCGCAGAGACCCTGCTGATCGACAAAGAGTGCCTGGACACACACTGGGATGGCATCGCTGACGCGCTGATCGAGGCCGGCTGCGAACTCCGGGGTGATGCGGAGATCTGCGGTCGCGATGAGCGAGTGAAACCGGCGCAGTCAGGTGATTGGGACACCGAGTATCTGGACGCCATCCTGGCCGTGAAAACCGTAAGAGACGTCGGGGCCGCCATCGCACACATTGACGCGCACGGCTCTGGGCACACGGAGTCCATCATCGCCACGGACGAAGATGCCGTGGCCCGCTTCCAGAGCGAACTGGACAGCGCCATCATTTTGCACAACGCCTCGACCCAATTCGCGGACGGGGGAGAATTCGGCATGGGCGCAGAAATCGGCATTGCTACAGGCCGCATTCATGCGCGCGGCCCCGTGGGTACGGAGCAGCTCACCAGTTACAAATACCTGGTGGAAGGCACCGGCCAGACCCGGGCCTAGTTTTCTGAGGCGTCTGTTGCCGACCCAAAGCGGACACCGGCATGATTCTGTCGGAATACCTTACATATCCCTTGGCGCAGCATTTTCCAATAGCCGCATCCCGTTGATTGTTATGAAAAAGGCAAGGTCGGCATGAATTTTGCTTATCTTATGGGGTGCATGGGGATAGAGTGCCTTGAGGTCAAAAAAAATGAAGAACCTGATTTTGAAGTTTGCCGTATCGATACTGGCCTTGGGGCCAATATTAGCAAGCGCGGCACCGATTACCGTCTATTTTGATCTGACAATCGACGAAGTCGTTGTAGATTCGGATGGTGTGTTTGCGGCGAATGGCATCACAGTTGGCAGCATGTTTGACGGATCTTTCGTATATGATGATTCTGAGACAAACCTGTTTGATTTCACTACCAATTCTGACGAGTTCAATTTCGTGAGTTTCACGAGCAGCTTGCCGGGGGCCTTTACACCGATATTGATTGTAGCAACGGATCTTGCCCCAGGTCAGGATAGTTGGTTTCTTGATGTTGGCTGGCAATTGGCGGCGGGGGATGACGGCAATATCCAAATTCGCCTGGAAGGCAATTTCGGGTACGACGGCCAACTGGGCACCGGTTTGGGACATCCCATTCAAGGGCCACCAGGTGTGACGTCCAGCAGCACGCGTGTAATTCGGATCGGGCCATTCCCCGATTTCCGAACTTCGGATGCAAATGCGACGACGAACTTTTCTTTCGACCCCCCGGCTTCTTCTGTTCCCGAACCCGACACCTTAGCCTTACTCGGTCTTGGCCTCGTGGGCATGGGATTCGCAAGACGTAAAAAGAAAGCCTGAGAGAATAAAGATAAGAAACGAAATGCCCCGCCTTGTGCGGGGTTTTTCTTTGGCGGCTAATGTCCGTTCCTGGCCGTGAACCGCCCGTGGGCGCAGATAGCCACTGGCCTTGGGAAGACTTCGGCTGCCGACCCGATTCAGACGTTGCGCAAGGGGTGGAAACCGATGGCGATACCGCCAGTCTTCGGATCGGTTTCACATAATGCAGTGAAGTGCTGCAAAGCGGCAAGCTATCAATTCAGGTCTCCTGTAGTGTCGCCAATAAGGCAATTGGTCGACCCCGAGCGGTAGCTTTGACTGCGCTAGCTGGGGTTCCTTCTCGGTCCTGAATCTCATCAAGGACCTTTGATCTTCTCAGGTCGATAGTAGCCCGACCCGCACACAGAGGCGGACGAGCGCCTTTTTTATCGATAGAGCTTGATCTTCGGATTTGTTCCTGTCGGAAAAGAAAGTATTTAATAATGGGGTTCCTTCCGGAAGCCCCATGTGAATTACATTTTGATTGGGGGCGAATTCATGAAACGTTTACGAATGGCGACCATTCCGGCACTGTTACTTTTCACCTTGGGTGCTCCTGCACTGGCTGCGCCGGTGGTGGAGCTGACTGTTCTGAATGATGCGGGCAGCGGACAAGTTGTCGTTGTTGCCGGCGAAGACATTGAAGTGAGTTTTGCCACAAACGGTGACGCGCTCCTGTCCAAAAAGGACAAGATAGAGCTTGTGGACCCTGACGGCGTCGTGGTTGCCTCCAAGAAAAGGGGAGATAACAACTCGGGTTCTGTCAGTCTTGACACAAAAAACCTCCTGGGCGATTTTACCGTCCGCTATCGTTATCTGAGTGACGATGATCATTCGAGTGATGACACTGCTGGCACAATCGCTGCGAGTATTCCTGATGATGGCACAACGCTTCTGATAGTCGGAGATGAGTCAGTTTATTGCCCGCCGTCAGGCGGGCTTTTTTCTGGGGCCGTCGTGATGTTCAAGCTCAAAACTCGACCCAAGTAAATAGTAGCCTTCGGGCTTCCCCAGTTCTTGCTCGTAAAGCCGGGCTACTGATCGGACGAAACTAAGAACGACAAATATTCATGGGAGAAAACGATGCGAAATCATACAATCAAGGCATTCCTGGCTGTGCTGGGGATGGCGATTCTGCTTATTCCGGCAGCCAACGCCGCGAAACCCGGCAAAATTGCAGTTTGTCACGCGCCACCTGGTAACCCAGAGAACACAAAACTCATAGAAGTGGGTGCCAGAAGTAACGCAGTCAACAGCCATCTTGCCCATGGTGACTGGCTTGCGACAGCGGCAGTCTGTGCAGACGATATCGATGACAACAATTGCGACGGAATCGCTGATGATCCGGATGCCGACAATTACGACTGTGTCATTCTAACGGGTAACGCAGATGCGACCTGCCTGGACAGGGTCTGCATTGAACCGCCACCGGAAGTTTCGTGCCCGTGTTGGACCGAAGAAGAGTTAGACGCGTTATCGTTAAACGACGATTCATTGTGCATAAGAAAACGAGGGTCGTCATGACAAGTCCAGATAGGAAATCCCTTTACCGCGGACGGGAGCCGTCGCGTGACTCTCCGGCGAGCTCCGACCCGAATTCCTCATTTGTCGTTATGAAAGGCTACCCGATCCGCCCCGGAAATAGCCCGATCTATGGAAATTGACGAAGCGGAGCTCGCGATATGCCACAACTCGATAAGGGAAGAATGCACGGCTCGCGGGATCCCTTTGGACTGAAGTGGGCTGAAGCCATCGGCGACGGCACCCCATAAGGACGCCCCGCTTCGGCGGGGTTTTTCTTTGGGGCTAAGTTCCGCAATTGGCCGAAAGCGGACGCTCGCATTCGGACGGTGGTGTAGCCAAAGCGTAGCGTTCAGGCGTGATTTGGCGGGTTTCCGCGCGACGTAACGACATATGAGGTGAGGGCGGACCAACTAACGTACGGTTTCTATTAGGTCTATTTTCTTCAGTTACTTCTACGAACGAGATGGTCGGACTCCTGCTGAGGCAAGATTGTCGACCCACTTCTGCGACCGACCACTATCGGGACAGCCTGCCTGGATTGCCCTCCGAAGGCAGGAATGTCTGTGTGTTTTATGCTTGGACTTGCCAAATGCAAACGGCTGGTCTGGGTCGGCAACAGGCCATTGCCCAGGGCAGGTGCTATCGGCACCCACCGGGGCTTCACGGACAGAAGCGGATCCTAGCGCGTCTTGTTTCGATTAGTTAGGTTCGGTCGCCACTCGCCAGTCATCGCGTAGAACAGGAAATATACACCGAGCATGATGCAGCCAACCCCCATGTAGCCAGCTAGAAAAATGCTCGCATCATGTGCCGGTGTCAGCAAGTCTCTAGCCAGCAGTATTGTGCCAACTAAGATGGTCAGGCCGACTGCGCCGCTTATCAATCTAAATATCATCGACGTTGCTCCAAATACTGGGAGTCCACTTGGGGTCCCCAGCAGGCCCAGGATTCATTTTAGTCAATTATATCCCGAACGCCTGTTTCGGTTCGACAGTAGCCGTACGCTGCGACCCAGCATCAGAATCTGCCTGACATTTGCTTCGGGTCTGTAGCAGTCGTCAGCTCAGGATTAAGCGGGTTTGCAGCTTCCAGCGTCGCTTACCGGCCAAGAGCGGCCATCAAGGCTGGCACGTTCACCGGTCGATCCCGTAGAAGTCGGAAATACAAACGCTCAGCCTTTGAGCAGCTTCAGTTGTTATGACAGTCGGTACAATGCGAGCGCCGAGCATGGAACTGATGCTCACGCGTCCGCTTAGACCACCTCCGTCATGCCAATCAGGCAAAAACTTTGATACGTGCCAGTTGAGTGTCTCGAAGCAATTCACTGATACTGAGAATTGCTCTGGAATCTCCTTTCCCTGAATGTGATCAAGGAAATTCAAGAGCTTTCTGGCGTGACGGTCATCAAGGACTACCGCTCGATCAGCCCCAACGAGCGGACCATGCAATCCGCCATAAAGACTGATGCCTTTGAACTGGTTGCCCTTCGTGTCCGATATCTTGCCAACGCGTAACTCGGTGTTCGCCAGGCTAAACGAACCTTCCAGAGTTTCTCGTTTGTATTTGTAGACGCGCAAGAGACCGTTACTGGACCAACATCTTCGACCGACCTTTAAGGGTCAGTACCAGCCGATAATATCAATTTCTGCGGATAGGTAGAGAAGGCCACAACCAATCATTGGAATAATGACCCGCCAATCCAAGTCAATAGACTATGACCGAGTAATAGACAGGTTCTTTCGAGGTCTCGTGCGTCTTGGCAAGAAATAGCCATTTCGACATTACGCGCTCCGCAGCCTTCTTTTCTCTTTTCGTGACGTCGTCACTCTGCGCTACCGCTTTTGGCTTGTACACCAAAAGAGCAGCGCCATCTGTTCCTCGCTTCTCCTTCAGACCGTAAGTCAAAACGACACAGCTGTCTATGTCGTCTTCACGAAGCTCTGAGCGCACGACTGGCTCGACGCGAATCAGCGGCTTTCCTTCAATCAATCCCTTTGCTTCGAAATCACCGCATAAGGACGCTGCGGTGTCAATCTCCGCCGCAAACGATGTGGAAAATACAAGCAACCAAGCAGCGCCTATGAAGAAACTCCGATTCATAAGGTTCACAGTTGTACCAAGTTGTGGTGAGAAGGAATATGAAAAAGCAAACGTCCGATATGAGTCATACACAGAAGTATACCTGGGAATGAGAGATTCTCAGATGCGAAAGGTCGCTTGCCGGCCAAGAGCGGTCATAATGTCGCTGTACAAATGCCAAGTGATCCTAGTTGAGTTTGCTCGACTAATCTGACCATTGTGCCGCTTTCGCCAGAATTTCGAAGTCCTCTGTAAGAGTCAGCGCATGCTTGGCGCGTTTCAGTGCCAGCCTTGAGTGGCGCACTGCTGCCGTTTCGATTTCATCGTTTCCTAATGACGCGAGCGAGGCAAGTGCCTTTTGTAATCGAATCTGAACCTCAACTGTGCCTGCGCCATCTCGGGCGATCGGCGCAAATGCGTCATCAAACATGTCATCAACACTTATTTCTGCAATCTCGACCCGGTCGAATTGTGGCTCGTCCTCGTCGTCAGCATTCTCCAAATGTTGTCCCCACTCAGTGAAGAGCCGAAGAAATCTGCCAATTACGTCGATTGCCGTGCCTGGGTCGTTGACCGCTGGAGAAAGTGCACGGCTCGCAATTTCTGACAACGCAATCAATCCGAAACGAGGGTCATCCTCATAAACTCTGCTTTCGCCGAGTTGAAACGCGCTTCCCAGCACGGATATGTCGACGTCCGAATTAACGCTCTTGTTCTCAGATACATACGAGCCAAGCGGTTTATCGAGCGTGACGAATGATCCGGGTAGCGCCGCCACGGTAATGCGAAGTGACCACTTTTCCGCACATTCCTGGAGTGCCGCGACATCAATGTGCTGAAGATAGCCTACCTCAGTCGCCGGAATCGGAGAGCCCGTGTTTGGTGACTCGGAAATCGGCACCCCACCGAGGTTGCGATTACGTCGACGGCCTTGAAGGGCTCCTGCCGTTGCCGCCTCAACTTTATCGATCGTAGTTCCTAGCCGGCCCAGCCTGGCAATTGTGTCGACCCACTTGACGAAAGTAAGAATGACCCAGGCAAACACAAAGAGAGTCAAAACGAAAAGTGCGAAATGCCCTGCCTTCTCGTAGTAATCGTTTTTTAGGGCGACGAGCGCAATCAGACTATATATAAATGCGCCAACAAACACCGAGAGCGCATTTTGAGAAACATCGTCGGCAAGGACCAAGGGAAACGAGCGCGGTGTCGCATTTCCAGCAGCCGATGCATATGCTGATACCATCGAACCAACCGCAAAGGTCGCGATAACCAACATACTCGCAGCAACAACGGTCAGCAGGGCCTCTATAGACTCCGGATCAATCACCGGAAGGCTGGATTCCAAATTGTAAAGGTCGGGCACCTTTGCCAAGAAGACTCCGCCAAGGGATAAAACACAAAAGGCAAGCGGTCGCACCCACAGGCGCTCGCGCATACGGTTGACAAAAAAAGTTATTCGATTGTTCAAGATGGCCACCTATAAAAAGACTTCGCGCCAAAAACTCGGCGCGATTGAAGATTTAAATAAGCAGTATGACAGCACTTCTCGCTCAGCGCAGATATCCAAGCGAGCAGATTGACCGATAAAGTCAAAAGGTCTGCTCTGGGTCGAATGTCGCCTGTTGGATCGAGCCTGGCGCTCTGACTGCAGTCCCGGTCACCGGCGACGTTCGCGGCGGCACCGTGAACCCTCTAATCACCGAATTGCCGCCTCATGATCGGGCTCTTGATCATCTGCCAGGCAAATTTTGGCCACATCGTCCAGCTCCCGGCCGCGTCTTCAATACCGTCTAGTAAACCGTCCAGGTCCGAGCGGTTGTAGACGACACCGGCTAATACGACCGTGTCGATCTCTCGCACGGCGCCGACATCGGCCAGCGGATCGCTGTTCAGGAACACGATGTCAGCGCGCGCACCAGCCTTGATGACACCAGCCACCCCATTTAGCCCTAGGAATCTCGCTGGCTCCGTCGTCGCAGACCGAAGCGCATCGAGGGGCGATAACCCGGCCTCGACGAGGTGCTCAAGTTCATCATGGAGTCCGGATCCGGGAAACGCGAAACTGTCAGGCGCGTCGGTTCCCGCCAGGATCGTGACGCCGGCGCGATGTGCGGCGCCGGTCTGCCGGATGCCGAACGCGTAGAACTCGCGGTAGCTGTCAGTTCCGTCTTCGCCGGCGCGGGCCGCCATGCCGTTGGCATCCTCGAGCCACAGCGCACGCAGCGGAGCGGGAATGTATCTGAGTCGGGGGTCAGCCCTGTATTGTTGATCCATCGCAAAAGCGTCCAGTTTGCGGGTCGTGTGCGTGGGAACGAACGCGGTGTCGGCCGCTACCATGCTGTCGTGAAGCCGGGAACACAGCTGGGCGTCATGTTCGGCGATCATTCGCTGACGCAATTCGGTTGTGTAGACGGCTCGGGCGTTGCCGGCCGCGCGCTGCTCGGCCATGCCCGGGTAACAGTCCCAGATGAACAGGAACGCGTGCTCGATACTGCGCTGGCCCGCCCGGATCGCCTCCAGGCCGCTTACAGCCAGCGGCAAGTGTCCGGCAAGGTACAGATTGTTCTCGGCTGCTGCCCGAGCCAGCGCAAAATATCCATCGCGGGGAATCATCGTGTAAGGCTTGAGGAAATCGATGCCCCGTGCAGCGTCATATTCAGCGCGCATGCGCGCGCTCGCCGGCGTCGCCGCACCCAAGGCACGATCGAGGCCACCCGGTATCTCGGCGCCACCGTTGATCGCGAGACTCGTAACCTGATCGAATCGCGGCCCTACCATCCGAGCGTTCTCAACAGCGGCATTCCATGAACGCTTATCTTCGGCGCAGGCCACCCACGCATCTTCTATACCGATGCATCCGCCCATGTCGCGAACAGCGGTCACGCCGGCAGCCACGAACAGCGGATGGGTCAATGTGGGCGACATTTTTATACTGTGCACATGCATGTCGAACAAGCCGGGGATGGCGAAGCGGCCAGCCATCGACAGGACCTGTGCCCCTCTGTCATCGAGATCCTCGCCCACTGCCAGGATCCTGCTGCCCCCGATCAGGATCTGGCGATCGTTCAGCACGGCTCCTGCCTCGATATCGACCACCGCAACGTCTCTGATCAGGACCCGATTGAGGCGTTGATTCGGCATAGGAACGTCAAGTGGCCAGAGGATCCCGAGCAGAAACGCAAGCGCGCTCAGCCCGACACCGATGCCGAACGTCAGCAGCATTCTTTTCATGATGACCCGCAACATCGCAATATCTTACCTGTCGCCCCAGAAAGTGCTTGGTACCGACCTTTTTTACTTTAAAAGCGAGCCCCCAACGGCAGCTCAGGGTCGTTAGCGGAAATCGCTGCGACGCAGCATTCAGAATCTGTCTAAATTCCGCTTTGGGTTGCGGTTTCAATCAGTCGACGCAACACATTCACCGCCAAACAAGCTCAAGACCGGCCTTTGGAGGGTGAAGCTGACATGGATGGATGCCAGGTACCGCTACGCTGGGCGTTCCTGACTGGTTGAGACCGGCCATAACATGTTGATTTTATATGACCTAATCTTTGTGGGCTTCGGGGTTCGTAGCCAGTTGACTCATTTCTTTCTGCGGATTTAGCGCGATCGAGGAGCGAGCCGCTCAGGGTAGCCAGCAAGCGGCTCGGTTGTGATACAGCATTTCAGGTTTTCTGCCCCATTGCTTCGGCCCCGCGCATGATCATTCGTAGCTGGACAATGGCGGCCTCGATGTGCCGACCGCGGTCCTCGACCGGCGTTTTGAGCAGCGCGATCCCGGTCGTGAACAAGATGGCGACCATGGAATTAGCGGCAAGTTGCGGATGCCCCATCGGTACGCTTCTTTGTTTTGCGTCCCAGACCAGGAACTCAGCCAGGTCCGTGGACATCGTTGCAAACAACTTTTCGGCCGCTTCATGAAAAACCGAGTGCCGGGACATGCTCTCCAGAAGGATCATTCGCGACATGCCCTGATTGGCAAAAATGTAATCAAAAAGCGTCTCGACCGACGTGCGGATCAACGAATGTCCGCCAGAGGCCTGTTCCCGAACATGATGCATCAGGGTCAGAAGTGTCTCGCCCTGTTCCTCGATAAGCGCAAGTCCCGAGGCCCCCCATGTCGTGAAAGTGACGATAGAAAGACGTCGGAGCGATGCCAGCCAGTTTGGCGACCTCCCTGAGGCTGAGCGTATCGAAACTCCGGCCCGAAGCGAGTTCGGCGGCCGTCGCATCCATGAGTTTCTGCCGGGTTTCTGCTTTCTGCTTCTTTCTGGAGACCTTCAACAATTCGCCCCCTTGTTACGGGATCGGTCCACTTGTGAACCTGAGTATGCATCCTAGCAAAAGAATGGTACAGTTGTGCGTACAGTTGTGCGCTGAAATCTGGAGAGCCAGTATGACGACCTACAAAGCCCCACTGCGCGACATGCAGTTTGTAATGCAGGACCTGCTGAACTTCGAGAAGCACTACCGATCCTTGCCGGCCTGCGATGAGGTCAACCAGGAGTTGATCGACGCAATTCTTGGCGAGGCCAGCAAGTTCTCCGAGGAGGTAATCGCCCCACTAAACGTCGTCGGCGACGAGGCCGGGTGCGAAATGCTGGAAAACGGCGAGGTCAGGACCCCGCCCGGATTCAAGGAGGCCTACCAGCAATACGTCGACGGCGGCTGGCCGTCGCTGGACCAACCCTCCCGATATGGCGGCCAGGGTCTGCCCATGTCGATCGGACTAACCGTTCGCGAGATGAACGGAACGGCGAACTGGTCCTGGTCCATGTATCCCGGACTCTCCCATGGCGCAATGGAGACCATAGACAAGCACGGCTCCGAGGAGCAGAAGGCGATGTTCATGGAGCCCCTGGTCAGTGGTCGCTGGACCGGCACCATGTGCCTGACCGAGGCGCATTGCGGCACGGACCTTGGCCTCTTGAAGTGCAAAGCCGAGCAAGCTGCGGACGGCACCTATCGCATTACCGGATCGAAACTATTCGTTTCGTCAGGCGAACACGACCTCGCTGAAAACATCGTGCACATCGTACTGGCGCGCATACCCGACTCACCGCCTGGTACGAAGGGCATTTCGCTGTTCATCGTGCCCAAGTTTATTGCCAATCAAGACGGCTCGATCGGCGAGCGCAACAAGGTGAGCTGCGGAGCCCTCGAGCACAAGATGGGCATTCACGGCAACTCGACATGCCTGTTAAACTTCGATGGCGCAACCGGGTACCTGGTCGGGAAGGCAAACAAGGGCCTGAACTATATGTTCACTTTCATGAACTTCGCCCGAATCGGCACCGGTTTACAGGGGCTCGCGCATTCAGAACTCGCCTTCCAGAACTCCCTCGCCTATGCGCGGGACCGCCTGCAGATGCGTTCCTTAACGGGCACCAAGAATCCCGAGGGTCCCGCGGATCCAATCATCGTGCACCCTGACGTGCGTCGCATGTTGCTGACGCAAAAAGCGTTCGCCGAAGGTGGCCGCGCACTGCTCTATTTCGCCAGCACCCAGGGCGATATCCTGACCAAGTCCGAAGACCCGGAAGCACGGGAACTCGCCGACCATGTCCTCAGTTTCCTGACGCCCATCATCAAGGCCTTCCTGACGGAGACCGGGTTTGAAAGTGCCAACCTTGGCCTGCAGTGTCTTGGCGGGCACGGCTATGTCAATGAGTGGGGCGTGGAACAGAATGTGCGGGACGCCAGGATCAGCATGCTCTATGAGGGCACGACGGGCATCCAGGCACTGGATCTCCTGGGCAGAAAGGTGCTGGGCACGCGTGGCAAGGCACTGATCCCCATAACCGGCTTCATCCTGGACTTCTGCAAACGATCTCGTAGTCGCAAGGAACTCAGGCCCTACCTGAAGACGCTGGTCCGGCTCACCAAGCGGTGGAAGTCACTGACCCGGAAGATCGGCTGGGCCGCCATGCGCAACCGCGATGCCGTGGGCGCCGCCTCGGTGGACTACATTATGTTCTCCGGCTACGTTTTGCTGGGCGTTGCCTGGGCCGCCAGCGCGAATGCCGCTTACAGGCGGCTCGAGCAAGGTACGACGGAAGAGGCGTTCTACCGCGCGAAGATCCAGACCGCGGAATTCTATTTCGCCAAGATACTGCCGCGCACCACGTCGCTGCTGGAAACGATGTCGGCGGGTCCTGGCACACTCATGGCGATGGACGAGAACCAATTCATATTCTAGCCATCCAGCAATTCTGAACAAGAGAGGAAAGACATGATTTACTCGGGAAAGGCGATAACCGTCCAGGCAACTGACGATGGAATCGCGGAACTCTGCTTCGACCTGCAGGATAATTCTGTCAACAAGTTCAATGCGCTGACCCTCAACGAGTTGAAAGAGGCAATTGCGGCCATTGCAGCCGATTCATCGCTAAAAGGTGTAATAGTCACCAGTGGTAAGCCTGTTTTCATCGTGGGCGCGGATATCACAGAGTTCGGCGTGCAATTCGGCGGCAGCGAAGACGAGATAGCAGACAAGATTCTCAGTATTAATTTCGACATCTTCAACACCTTTGAAGATTTGCCGATGCCCACAGTGGCCGCCATTAACGGTATCGCCCTGGGTGGAGGATTTGAGATGGCGCTTGTCTGCGACTACCGGGTCATGTCGGAAGCGGCGCAGGTCGGATTACCGGAAACCAAGCTGGGCATCATTCCAGGCTATGGCGGCACCACGCGCTTGCCACGCCTGATTGGCGCCGACAACGCAATCGAATGGATTGCTTCGGGCAAGGAACAGAAGGCGGAACAAGCACTGCGCTACGGCGCTGTCGATGCGGTCATCGCGCCCGAGTTACTGCGCGAGGCTGCCGTGTCTCTTCTGCAACAGTGCATCGACGGCAAACTCGACTACCAGGCAAAGCGGCAGGAAAAGCTGGAACCGCTAAAGCTGAATCAGATCGAGGCCGCGATGGTATTCGAAACCTCAAAGGCGTTTGTTGCCAGTAAGGCCGGACCACACTATCCAGCGCCGGTAACGGCCATCAAGGTCATGCAAAAAGCGGCGGGGATGGGTCGGGACGATGCCCTGCAAGAAGAAGCCAGGGGTATCGCCAAAATGGCCGGCACTCTGGCAGCGAAGAACCTGATTGGTCTGTTTCTCAGTGACCAGGTACTTGCGAAAAGCGGCAAGGCGCTTGCGAAAAAGGCCGGCAAAGTGGAACGGGCTGCGGTGCTCGGCGCAGGGATCATGGGTGGCGGCATCGCTTACCAGTCCGCGCTGAAAGGCACGCCAATCATCATGAAGGACATCGCGCAGGCCGGCATCGACCTTGGTTTGGCGGAAGCCAGCAAGTTACTGTCCAAACAGGTTGAACGTGGATGGATCTCTGCTGCCGAGATGGCAGGCGTCCTTAACAAGATCCAGCCAGCCCTGAGCTACGACGGTTTCGACAATGTCGATATTGTGATCGAGGCCGTCGTGGAGAACCCGAAGGTCAAACACGCAGTCCTGGTGGAGACCGAGGCGCAAATTCGTGATGACGCGATTCTTGCGTCCAATACGTCGACCATTTCGATCACACATCTGGCTGAACCCCTGAAGCGCCCGGAAAACTTCTGCGGCATGCACTTTTTCAATCCGGTGCACAAGATGCCGCTGGTCGAAGTGATTCGCGGGAAAAAGACGGGCGAGACAGCGGTGGCCAGGACAGTGGCCTACGCATTGGCCATGGGCAAGAAACCGATCGTCGTCAACGATTGTCCGGGGTTCCTTGTGAACCGCATCCTGACGCCTTACATCGGTGCTTTCGTCGGCCTGGTAAAGCGCGGCATCGATTTCACGATGATCGACCGGGTGATGGAACGCTTTGGCTGGCCGATGGGGCCCGCTTACCTGTGTGACGTCGTGGGTATCGACACGGGCGTGCACGCTGGCGAAGTCATGGCGGAAGGTTTCCCCGAACGCATGAAGTTTGACTTCAAGACCTGCCAGGAAGTGATGTTCGAGAATAACCGTTTTGGCCAGAAGAATGGCCGCGGTTACTACACGTACGAGACCGATAAAAAGGGCCGCCCGAAGAAGCTGGTCGATGCAGATGTTGCGGCACTTCTCGCGCCGGTTATAGACGGTAATGAGACGATGAGCGATGAGGCAATCGTTGACTCGATGATGATTCCCATGTGCCTGGAAGCTGTGCGTTGTCTCGAAGACGATATCGCGGCGTCTGCCACTGACGTTGACCTGTCCCTGATTTACGGTATCGGTTTTCCGCCATTCCGGGGCGGTGCGCTGCACTACATCGACGACTTTGGCATCGACAAGTTTGTGGCCAGGGCCGACGAGCTTGCGGCGACAGCGGGGCCGCAGACAGCCATGTACCAACCTACCGAAAAACTGCGTGCAATGGCCGCCAGTGGCAAGACCTTTTTCGGAACAGCAGCGAGCGGGAGAAAATAGATGAGCCTGAATCCGAGAGATGCGGTAATCGTAGATTTTGCACGTACACCGATGGGTCGTTCCAAAAACGGTTGTTTCCGTCACACTCGCGCGGACGACATGTCAGCGGCGTTGATAAACGGCCTGTTCGAGCGCAACCCCAAACTTGACCCTGCAGAAGTGGATGACGTGCTGTGGGGCTGCGTCATGCAGACCCTCGAACAGGGCATGAACGTTGCACGCATGATCGCGGTCATGTCAGTCCTGCCACACGAGGTGCCCGCCCAGACGGTCAATCGCCTGTGCGGCTCGTCCATGTCGGCATTGCACACCGCAGCACAGGCCATCATGACCGGCAACGGCGACATGTTCGTAGTTGGTGGTGTTGAGCATCTGGGTCACATCGACATGATGCACGGCCTCGACATAAACCCTGCCCTGTCGAAACACGTGGCCAAAGCGGCGGGCTCCATGGGCTTGACCGCGGAGTTGCTGGGCAGGATGCACGGCATCACCCGCGAAGCACAGGACGAGTTCTCTGCGCGGTCTCACCGACTCGCCCACGAGGCAACCGTGCAAGGAAGATTCACCGGGGAAATCATCCCGATTGAAGGCCATGACGCCAACGGCTTCAAAGTGTTGGTGGAACAAGACGAGACCATTCGTCCGGATACGACGGTCGAGGGGCTTGCGCAACTTAAACCGGTTTTTGATCCCAAGAACGGCACGGTTACAGCGGGCAGTTCCTCGCAAATAACCGACGGCGCATCCTGCATGATCGTTATGGCGGCCGAACGTGCGCAGGCACTGGGTGTGAAACCGTTGGCACGGATTCGCGCGATGGCAGTCGCCGGCGTCGACCCGTCCATCATGGGCTATGGGCCGGTGCCCGCGACGCACAAAGCGCTGAAGCGTGCCGGGTTGAGCATGTCCGACATTGATCACGTGGAACTGAACGAGGCCTTTGCCGCACAAGCACTGCCAGTGTTGAAGGACCTCGGACTGCTGGATGTCCTGGACGAAAAGGTCAACCTTAATGGCGGTGCCATTGCGCTGGGGCATCCGTTCGGCTGCTCAGGGACCCGCATCACCGGTACCTTGCTGAATGTAATGCGGCAGAACAACGGCACGTTAGGCGTTGCCACAATGTGTATCGGTTTGGGACAGGGCATTACTACAGTGATTGAACGTCTGTAGACGCGCTGATAGCAAGCGGGTTACGACGGCGTCGAGATCCTGGGCGGACTCCCGGCATCCTCGCCACCAGTGACGGGAGAGAGTCGCTTTCGCGACTGAACTTATGAACTGCCAGCCCTTCGGGGGCCTGGATACCCCGTGGGCAGAATCGGTTCTTTGATCAAAGAACTCAGGCGACGCCGGGGCTTTCGGGTAGCTGCGCGTTACATTGTCAGAATCAGGGTATTCTTCACGCCGCAGAACTGGCCTTTCCCGACCTGGGGATTCCGAATGCGGACATCGGCTACGTGTGGCTAGCAGCCCTGGGGTTTCCCGTGGTGCCGGTTTCCGGCTGGCTTTTCACTACTGTCAGCGGCCGGCATACTATGCGGGCCAAAATGATTCTGCGCCGAGCTATATGAAAATCAATGCATTGCGTCATAGAGCTCCCTGTTTCCTCTCAGCAATCTTTTGCATGCCGTCACGCGCGACAATACTGGCTGTCTCCGGAGTTGATAGTTACCGAATTCGCGATATAGTGGACGTCCGCGAATAACGAGGTGGCACGATGACTTGGTGGGGCTGGATGATCCTTGGTGCCTTGATGTTAGGCGCAGAACTTTTCGCAATCGACGCACAGTTCTACCTGGTATTTCTTGGTATCTCTGCGGCACTCGTTGGAATGGCGGACCTGTTCGGCATTGCCATGCCAGTATGGGGACAATGGATGGCTTTCGCGGCGCTGTCGTTAATCTCCTTTTTTACATTCCGCAAGAGTTTGTACCAGAAGATTCGCGGCGGTGCCGTCGGTTTTCATGAGACCTTGACTGGTAATTCGGTCGATGTGCCCGGGCAACTCGAGCCCGGCGCGGAAACCCGATTGGAATATCGTGGCACAAAATGGACTGTGCGAAATGTCGGCGAGTTGCCGATTCCGGCCGGCGCACGCGCAACGATAGTAGAGGTCGACGGCTTGACCTTGCGCATCAAAGGACAATAGGAAACAGGAAAGGCAGTAATTATGGAACAGCTGATTGTCGCTCTAGCGGTCGCGTTTGTCGCGATCATCATTCTGATAAAGACAGCGGTTGTTGTCCCGCAGCAAAACGGGTATGTCATTGAACGCCTCGGCAAATACAGTAAGACGCTAAATGCCGGATTCCATATTCTCATCCCGTTTCTTGAGCGCATCGCTTATAAGCACACACTCAAGGAGCAGGCCGCGGATATCGATGAGCAAATCTGTATCACAAGAGATAACGTCCAGGTCGGCGTTGACGGCGTGTTGTATATGCAGGTGCTGGACCCGTCGCGCGCCTCGTACGGAATAGGGAACTATATGTTCGCGATCTCGCAGCTGGCACAGACGACGTTGCGTAGTGAAATCGGCAAAATTGATCTGGATCGCACTTTTGAAGAGCGCGGCACTATCAACCAGAATGTTGTTGCCGAGCTCGACAAAGCGAGTGATCCCTGGGGCGTAAAGGTGCTTCGCTACGAGATCAAGAACATCAATCCACCGAAAGATGTCCTGAGCGCAATGGAAAAGCAAATGCGTGCCGAACGTGAAAAACGCGCTGTGATCCTGACGTCAGAGGGCGTGCGAGACGCAAAGATAAACGAGGCAGAGGGTGAAAAGCAGCGGGTCATCAAGGAGTCAGAGGCCGTAAAGATGCAGCAGATTAATGAGGCTCAGGGCGAAGCCGAGGCAATCCTTGCGGTTGCGACAGCAACGGCTGAAGGCTTACGCAAAGTTGCCAATGCAGTCATTGATCAAGGTGGGCCTGAAGCCATGCAGCTGCGTATTGCGGAACAGTACATAAACGAGTTTGGCAAGCTTGCGAAAACAGGCAACACATTTGTCGTGCCCGCCAACCTGGCTGATCTGACGACGATGATGGCGCTCGCTACCGACATCGTGAAAGGCAGGCAAAACGCTCCCGGAGGAGCCAGGCAATAAGGCAAGACCTGGAAAAACCGCGGCCCTTTGCTCCCGCTGTGCTAACGGGCTTCGACTGAGCGATTGCGGCCCTCGTTCTTGGCTCGATAAAGGGCCTCGTCAGCCGCCTTTATCAACGCGGTTTCGTCGTCAGCAGGTGTCGTGGGAAAACTCCCGTAACCCAGGCTGATCGTACAGGTAATCGCCAGATCGCGATCCTGTACCGCCAGCGATTCAACCGCTTTACGCATTCGCTCACAGACGGCCGCAACACCCTCAACCGACGCGCCGGGCAATATGCAGAGGAATTCTTCCCCGCCATAGCGAACCAGTATGTCCCCCTCACGCAGAACTCGCTTGGCTACCTTGGCAACACTCGCGAGAACCCGATCACCAATGAGATGACCGTGCGTATCATTAACCATCTTGAAATGATCAATATCGAACATGACAAGGCCCAGAGGCAACTCGCTTCGCGTCGCCCGCGTATACTCCTCGCGCAATCGCGTCAGCCCAAAGCGCCTGTTGTAACAGTCCGTTAGCGGATCAAGCGCCGCGATCCGCTGCAGATTGCCGTGCGTCATGGCATTGGAGAGCGCCATCACGAACGTCCTGGCAAAAATCTTTGACAGCGAGCGCGAATCTCTTTCGAATGCAGTGGATCCGGCCAATACCACAACGCCGGTCGCCGTTGACTGGACGATCAGCGGCATGAAGGCGACCTCCCGCGGCTGAAATTCAACCAACCCGGCATTCACAGCCAACCCCTCGGGCAACTCGATATAAACTGGCTCCTTAGTTTGCAGCGCCAGCCGCACGTGGTCGTTCTCGCACAACCTCTCTGCTTCAACAATTCCGAAACTGGCCAGGATGGAGAGTTCCCCGCCGACATCGGCTACGATAGCTCCGGCAGTAGCTTTCGTCGCTGCAATGAAGCCGCTGAGCGCCCCATTGCATAAAGGACTGAGCTCCAGCTGGCTGGTCATTGTCTTGCTGAATTCACCAACTCTCTCTTCAACTTCATGGCTGTGTTGGAGAACACGAATCAGGTGATTGAACGCAGCGGCCGATTCGCCGATAACGTCGTCACTGTCGACCGTCAGTTGACAACTCTCCGGATCGCAATCCGTCCAGTCACCCGTATAGGTTGCCCGTTCGACAACTGATTCAATCAGGCGCATGCCGTCGACGAGTGCACGTAGTCTCGGCATGACTACTACGCGCATCAAACGAATATTGACGCCGCCGACCAATATCCCCGCGAGCAGACAGACGCCAAAAAAGAACGGCGTAAGGACAATCTCCCCTGGGACACCAAGGCTAACCAACATTGGTGGAAACACTGCGCCAATCATCACCCCGACGCCTACCATCCATATTGAGAGATCGTCAAAGACACTTCGTGTCAGCCGCACTGGAAGGCGTTGCCGAAACCCGGCAGGCTTCTGAGAAGCCGGCACGAATTGCCGCTCCTGGGGTCCGGCCTCAGTTTGAGCTGACCTTTCTCCGGAACAGCCTTTCAACAGTACAGACTCAGGTTGCATCACTAGCTAAAACTCTCATTCAAAAAAAACCACTATGTAGGCCACCGATTGAAGCCGATGCGACTTCGAGCCCGACCGCCAGCTTAGATGCGTCGGCCGGAAGCGCCACAGGCAAAACGTGCGTTTTCCTGAAGCGTCCGGGTCGCACCCCCCGTTTGCGGGCTGCGATCGAGGCTAATAATTTCCTGCGCAGTGTCCCGCGTCGGCACCCTTCAGCGACCGCACTTCACATAACGCACGATTGCATATAGTCGAGCCAGAATCATGGAACTAATCGACAGTTCCGGCGGAAATAGTCTGAGACCACGCTCAAATCCAATAGAATCGCCGGCTCAGCGTCCGTTGTTCACCGGGCGGCCGACTTCGCAGTGCACGTTCAGTACCCGCTCTTCACCGGGCAACCGACTTCTCAGAAAAAGGGGTCAGATTTATTTTTTTGTAGAAAAAGGGGTCAGATCTATTTTTTGAGAAAAAGGGGTCAGATTTATTTTTTTGGGGCAGCGGACTTCGCAGTACACGTTCAGTACCCGCTCTTCACGGAAAAAGGGGTCAGATTTATTTTTTGGTATGTCAGACAGAAAATAAATCTGACCCCTTTTTCGACCCCCTTTTTGCTGTCACGTCATGTCCGCTCCTGGTCGTAAAATGTCTGTAGGCCCAGATAGCCCTTGGGCCTGGGAAGAGGTCGGCTGACGACCCGGCGCAGCTGTTACCGTCATTCCGTTCCCACTATCATTCCCGCTCCTTACTGTCATTCCCGCGCAAGCGGGAATCCAGTCTTACAATCGCATAGCGCACTCCTGATTGTTGTGGGCTGCGCCCTTTCAGATAACTGGGTCCCCGCCCCCGGATCGAGTCCGGGGCAGGCTCCGCGGGGACGACAGTATTTGGATCCCCCACGGGGACGACAGTATTTGAAAAATCAGGCAGGGTCGACGCGGCAGAAGAAAGACGCCAAACTAACGCCGTTGAAGATCTCTGACTTTGCAGGCTTCAGTTGACCGCTTCTGGCCGTGAAGCGCCTGTGGGTAGTGATGGCCCTCGGCCCCGCCTGACGTCTGCTGACGAACCAAACCGGGCCCTGGGCTGCTAGACTCCTGAAGGAATGTGATTGACCGAAAGCGGCCGGTCATGATCCCAATGTTGCAGATCGGCATGTAAGGCGCCGACGATGACAATTGCGGAGACGCATACTAACCGGAAAATTAAAAATCAGGAGATTGAAATGGATACCTTAGGATTCTGGCCGCTGATTCATCTCGCGCTACTTGTCTATGCCGCTGTGCAAATAGCAGGTAGTTCCGCCGACACTACCAGGAAAATTGTCTGGGTCTTGATTGTGGCGCTGTTTCCACTTGTTGGATTGATTGTATGGTTCTTCATTGGCCCGGGAACACCAAAAAAATAGCCGGTCGGCGGCCTCCACCGGCTGATCGCGAGAACACCAATACATCCCGGGGATGTTAATCACGCAGCTGCAAGACAAAGACTATTCGTTTATTGAAGTCCGTCCGGCTCCCGTCTGCATCGGATTATTGGGGTCGACCACCCATTCCTGAAGTGATCCGGCGTAAACGGCTACGTTTTTGAAGCCGAGCCGGTGCAGTACGAAAGCATCGGCAGAGGCAGCAATCCCGCCGCCACAATAAGTGATGGTGCGGGCATTGCGGTCATGCCCGATCATCATGTCCAGTTCGTCATACGATCGAAAGCGGCCCGATTCATCCAGCAGTGAGGATGACGGGACGTTGGTGGCCCCGGAAATATGGCCGGGTCTCGCATACATGGCAAAGTCACCCCGGTAGTGGGCCTCCGGCAAGGCGTCAACGAGCTGGGCATTGCCGTTATCAATGACAGCGAGCACCTCACTCTGATCGGCAATCAGCTCTGGTCGCAGCCTGAGCGTGAGTGTCTTTGCGGACCGAGCGGAGGGTTCGGTCGAGAGCGCTCGACCCTCCTCGGTCCAGGCCTTTTGCCCGCCGTCAAGCAATGCCGCCTGGTCGAAGCCGACCCAGCGCAGCATCCACCAAACCCGCGCAGCCCAGGCCGAGTTAGTCGCGTCGTACAGCACCACCCTGGAGTCGTCACCAACGCCCAGCGCGCTCATCGCGGCAACAAATTGTTCGGGCGTCGGCATGACGAAGGTCAGCTCGCTATCGCGGGCCGACAGATCGCCCATGAGATCAGCAAACCCTGCAGACGGTATGTGGCCCGCATCGTAGTTGGCCCGGCCATTGACGATCTGCATGCTCCCGTCCTTGCCTGGCACTACCAGGACGGTGCAATCGAGCACGACCAGGTCGGGATCATTCAGGTGCTGGCTGAGCCATTCGGCGCTGACCAGCGTCTCCATCTTTGCGACAGCTGCAGCTGGGACGGATTGCTCGCTGATGGTCGAGCAGGCTGTTAGCAACGCCAGGACTGACGCCAGCAAAATAAGCCTCGTCACACCTCTGTTAGCAGAAGTCATCGCCCCCTCCCGCTTGCGCCAAAGCAAGCACTCTGAACTCTGTCGAACACGAATGTGGACGCAGGTCTAGTTCTTTGCCTTATCCACCTTCTTGTTCGCCTTGATCCACGGCATCATGTCGCGCAGGCGCGCGCCGACGTCTTCGATCGGATGCGCGGCGCCCTTGGCGCGCATCTCGGCAAAGTGCTTCCCGCCGGTCGCGTTCTCGTCCATCCATTCGCGTGCGAACTGGCCGGACTGGATTTCGCTGAGAATCTTTTTCATCTCGGCCTTGGTCTGCTCGTTGACGATGCGCGGGCCGCGGGTGAGATCGCCGTACTCGGCGGTGTTGGAGATCGAGTAACGCATGTTGCTGATGCCGCCCTCGTACATGAGATCAACGATCAGTTTCATCTCGTGCAGACATTCGAAATAGGCCATCTCCGGGGCATAACCGGCCTCAGTAAGCGTCTCGAAACCGGCCTGCACCAGCGAAGTCAGGCCGCCACACAGCACCGCCTGCTCGCCGAACAGATCGGTTTCGGTCTCGTCCTTGAAGCTGGTCTCGATGACACCGGAACGGCCGCCGCCGTTGGCCGAGGCATAGGACAGCGCGATGTCACGGGCCTGCCCGGAGGCATCCTGGTGTACCGCGATCAGGCAGGGCACGCCGCCGCCTTCTACAAAGGTGGAGCGCACCAGATGGCCCGGCCCCTTGGGTGCGACCATGAATACATCCATATCGGCGGGCGGCTCGATGAAGCCGAAGTGGATATTGAAGCCATGGGCAAAGGCCAGCGCAGCGCCCTTTTTCAGATTCGGCTCAATATGCTTCTTTATAGATGGCGGCCTGATGCTCGTCCGGTGCAACAATCATGATCACGTCAGCGTTGCCCGCGGCCTCGGCAACGGTCATGACCTTGAGCCCGGCCTGCTCGGCCTTCTTCCAGGACGCCGAATCCTTGCGCAAACCCACGATGACATCCACGCCGCTGTCCTTGAGGTTGTTGGCATGGGCATGCCCCTGCGAGCCGTAGCCAATAATGGCCACCTTCTTGCTTCTGATGATGGAGATGTCGGCGTCTTTGTCGTAAAAAACTCTCATGTCAGTCCTCTGTTCGAGACATATCGTGAACTGTTCTTGATTAACCTGGTTTGGCTTACGTCAGGGTAAGGCTCCTGTCGCCGCGCCCGATACCGGAAACACCGGAACGCACCACTTCCAGGATGCCGTCGCCCTTCACCGCCTTGATGAAGGCATCCAGCTTGTGACTCTCACCGGTCAGCTCAATCGTATAAACAGTCATCGGTCACATCAATAATGCGGCCCTGCAAGATTTCGACCTGGCGCTTGATCTCATCACGCCTCGCACCGGCCGCCGAACCTTGATCAGCAGCATCTCGCGCTCGATATGCGGCCCGTCGGTCAGATCCACCAGCTTGACCACATCGATCAGCTTGTTGAGCTGCTTGGTGATCTGCTCGATGATCTCATCCGAGCCGCTGCGTCACCAGCGTCATGCGCGACAGCGTCACGTCGTCGGTCGGCGCCACCGTCAGCGACTCGATATTGTAACCGCGCGCGGAGAACAGGCCGGCCACTCGCGACAAGGCGCCCGACTCGTTTTCCATCAGTATGGAAATAATGTGCCGCATGTCTTAAGCCAGTTCCCGATTCGGATCCACCGGCGGATTGGCGCAGGGCCCCAGCTCCATCTCGTTATGCGCCTTGCCCGCCGCAATCATCGGGATAGACGTTTTCGGTCTGATCGGTGATGAAGTCCATGAATACCAGACGATCTTTCAGCGCGAGCCCTTCCCTGCAGCGCGCCTTCCACATCGCCGGGCTTGCTCGATGCACATGCCGACGTGACCGTAGCTTTCCGCGAGCTTCACGAAATCCGGCAACGCGTCCATATAGGAATGTGAATAACGCCGGTCGTAGAAGAACTCCTGCCACTGGCGCACCATGCCCATGTAGCGGTTGTTCAGGTTGACGATCTTGATCGGCAGATCGTACTGCTTGCAGGTGGACAGCTCCTGGATGCACATCTGGATGCTGGCCTCGCCGGTGACGCAGGCCACCTGCTCATCCGGATACGCCAGCTGCACGCCCATCGCCGCCGGCAGGCCGAAGCCCATGGTGCCGAGCCCCCCGGAGTTGATCCAGCGCCGCGGCTTGTCGAACTTGTAGAACTGCGCCGCCCACATCTGGTGCTGACCGACGTCGGAGGTCACGAAGGCATCGCCACCGGTCAGTTCATACAGCTTCTCGATCACGTACTGCGGCTTGATCAGCTCGCTGTCGCTGTCGTAGCCCAGGCAGTTGCAGCGCCGCGCCATTCGTTGATCTGGGCCCACCATGCGTCCAGCGCGGCCTTGTCGACTTCCTTGTTGCTCGCCTTGATCTGCTTGATCAGCTCCCGCAGCACGTTGGGCACGCTGCCCACGATCGGGACGTCCACCGGCACGTTCTTGCCGATGGATGAAGGATCGATATCGATATGCACGATGCGCGCATGCGGACAGAACTTCTTGACGTCGCCGGTCACGCGATCATCGAAGCGCGCGCCGACCGCCAGCAGCACGTCGCAGTCATGCATCGCCATGTTTGCCTCGTAGGTGCCATGCATACCCAGCATGCCGACGAACAGGGGATCGGTACTGGGATAGCCGCCCAGGCCCATCAGCGTGTTGGTGCAGGGATAGTCCGAGCAGCCGCACGAGCTCGGTGAGTTCCGCCGAGGCATCTCCCAGGATCACGCCCCCGCCGGTGTAAATCATCGGGCGCTTGGCTGACAGCAGCAGTTTGGCCGCCCTGCGTATCTGGCCCGGTGTGCCCTTCAACCTGGGCTGATAGGAACGGATGTGGACGGTTTCGGGATAGGCATACTCGGCCATGTGGGCGGTGATGTCCTTCGGGATATCCACCACCACCGGCCCCGGGCGACCGGTGCTGGCGATGTGAAAGGCCTTCTTGATCGTGATCGCAAGATCTTTAACGTCCTTGACCAGAAAATTGTGCTTCACGCAGGGGCGGCTGATGCCCACCGAATCCACTTCCTGGAACGCATCATCGCCGATCAGGCTGGTGGGCACCTGGCCGGTGAACACCACCATCGGGATGGAATCCATATAGGCCGTGGCAATGCCCGTCACCGCATTGGTGGCCCCCGGACCGGAGGTCACCAGCACAACCCCCGGCTTGCCCGTGGCCCGCGCATAGCCGTCGGCGGCATGGGTCGCGCCCTGCTCATGGCGGATCAGGATATGTTTGACCCTGTCCTGCTTGTACAGGGCATCGTAGATGTGCAGGGTCGCGCCACCCGGATAGCCGAAAACGAATTCCACGCCCTTCGTCAGCCAGACTGCGAACGAAAATCTCTGCACCGGTTACTTCTGACACGATCACCCCAACAAACGAGAAAAAGCCCCCTGACGGGCACACAGACAATACCAGCGCTTAATGCCGAAACCTATACCTTTTTGCGAATTTTTTAATGCACAGCCGCGATTACAGACGGGGCAAATTTACATAAGCATAAACCGGGTTGCTCGGCCGGCGCGGTAAGCGCGATTAACCTGACAACTCCGCGATTTAGCCGTTGTCGAGATAAGCGCTACGGCGTTGTGCGAGGCCCGGGACCAGGCGATGCTCGCGGCGAAGCCACAACCCGGTATCTCAAAGCCTGGTGTAGAATTTTGCGAGACATCTCAATACCGTTAAATTCAGCCATTGCATCGCGGGGCGGGCGCAAGCCACTGGTTGGTATATTCCCGGCTGAGCACGCCTTGAAAGTGCCGCTCCGGCCGGAAACGGGCGCACCTCTTGCAGACCGGCAGCGCAGGTAGAGCGACAATGAGTACCAAACCCTCACCGAAGAAGGCAGGCTACCTGGCACGAAAAATCCAGACCGCGCGGCAGATTCGTGACGAGCCTCAATCCATTTTCGGGATGCTTCGCGGCTGGTTCATCGAACTCTGGCTGGCCCCGGGGTGGCGGCTTCTGCGGCCTGGGCGTAGCGATCGCCTTTCTGATCTTCGAAGTCCGTTTTTTTGTGAGTGGCCTGTGGGACAGCGACAGCATCATTGATTTCGTCGCCCACGAGGCGCTCGAATTTGTACTCCGGATTGGCTATCAGTCGTTTATCAATCTTGTTCAGGCACTTATTTGGCCCGTTGTTCTTGTGGACCAGTTCGACGCCTGAGGAATCAGCCTGCTCGTTGGGGGTTACTTTGCCTTTGAGTATGTACTGCGCCCTGTGCTGGAAGAACATGCTCCGGAACTGCGCGCCGCGAGACTTGAAAAAGAGCGGCTCAAGCGCGAGAAAGAAGAGAAGAAACGCCTTAAGAAGTCCGGCAACAAGCTGAAGTAGTCAGCACTCGCGCATTGTCGGTCGTCAAATCGGCTGAAATCGTACAGCCGCGACTGCATCCCTAGGAAGGCGCCGGTGGAAACCCCTCATGGTCGTTAGTGACCAGCATGCTATGGAATAAGCAGGGCTTATATAAAGCTCCGTCGCTCCGCCCGCGCGGCAACAGCGGAAAGGAGGCCAGAACATGAACATTTTCAGAAAGTTAGCCATAGCTACCCTATTTCTCGGCGGGTGTTTGCTGCTCGCCGCACACGCACATGAGCCTCAACAACTGCTGGCCGACCCTGGATTCCGGCCAGAATCGGGGCTGTCAGCGGCTTTCGTTGAGCGCGTGTCTTCCGCACAGATCGCCGTCTTCCCGACCATCATCAAAACCACCGATGAGACCGCCTACTCCGCCACTTCCTCGCAATGGACCGTTGAGTTTCTGGCGCTGAACGACCTCGGGACGGGCAGTCTTGCCGCAACCCGGTTCGACACAGGGCCACTGCAACGCGCGTCCCAGTGGCAAATGTTCCAATCGAGCATGGCGATCATCGGCGGGCGCCTCGGCGAGCTCAAAATCCAGGGTGACTACGCCCTGGTGGTAGAGATTCTCATTCCGCCCGTGCCAGGCAAATCCGTATCCATGGAAGTTTTTGGCGTCCACTGCTTCGTGCTTGAACCGGATGGGAAAAACGCGTTTTCGTTCCTGCTGAATTCTCACCACCAGGCGTTCAATGATGCCAGGCTGCGCACCACCGAAACTGGCGCCAAAGGCCGAGAGCGGCTTGCGATCGAGAGCACAAGGCTTGCCTTAATGGCGCTGCAGGCACAGGTCGTCCAGGAACGCGAGGCAGCGAAACCTGGTTCCACGAACGTCAGCACGAGCATCGTGGACGATTTCGAATCAGGGCTGCCGTCGGGCACCGATCATGCCGGGCTCCCGATGGGTTTCCACACGTTTGCCGATGCAACCAGCACCGCGAACATCACGACGACGACTTCTCATCCGCCGCTTGCGGGTGAGAAAAGCGGCAACGCCGTGCTGCGCCTGGACCTGAACGTGACGGGATGGGCGGGCTTTATCCACGCATTCGAAAACGAGGCCGTCGACAAGTGGACATCGCATGACTGGAAGGCTTCTCTCGGCGTCAGATTCTGGCTACACGGTAACAACACTGGCACGTCGCTGTTCGTTGATGTGCTCGACAACCGCAAACGCTATTCAACGACCGACGATGCAGAGCGTTACACCTATCAATTCACGGATGACTTTTCCGGTTGGAAACAAATTATCGTTCCGTTTTCAAAAATGGTTCGCAAAGAAATTGGGAACAACGCCCCCCAGGACGGGCTGAATCTTTCACAAGTGCACGGCTGGGCGTTTGGCAATTCGAGTTCTGTCGGCAAGATCACCTGGTACATCGATGATTTTGAGCTGTACGGCGGACGAGTCAATCTGCCTGGCGAGGCGTCGCAATCGCCGACGGCTGATGCCAGCAGATGGCGTAATCTGCAGGCAAAGGAGGGGCACTTTCAGATTGCTGTCGCAGTACGGATGGATCCCCCTGCAGGCATCGAGCCATCAGACGCTGCCAGGCTGGCAGTCTTTGATTGGCGCTACCGTCATCGTGCAGACGGGATGCCAAGAGACGAACAAGAGCTCAAAGCGATTCTCGCATGGGCGCGCCGTCTCGACGACTTGCTCGTGACTAAACGCGATGGCTTTCAATTCGCAAATCGAGGGGGAGCAAACAAGCTGAGTGCCTTTTTTTACGTCGCCGACGTCGGGAAGCTGAAAAACCTGAGTCAGGAGGCTGGTGAGCAGGCCCTGAACACCGAGTTGGATTTTAGCGTGTCGGAAGATCCGAACTGGGAGACTTGGAGAAAGATGGGTCGCCCGCCCGCGGACCAGCCGCGCTGGGCCACGGACCTTGACGAAGGAACCGCAATCCCGGTCTCCGCATTGGATCCGGTGTTGCGGTTCAATGGATTTTCCGTTCGGCGACCCAATGATCATCGCTGGCGCTTGCAGCGTATTGATCGAGCAGATATGGCAGTCTTTTCCTTTGCCCCACTTTCTGCGACTCACTCATTTAATGCAAGCATTATGCTTCGCGGTCTGTCGCAGGAGTTTCACTCGCAGGAAGCATTCAAGGCATTCGTTGATTTCAAGATTCAGGAGACTTCCGCGCGATTTGAGCTGCTGTCCTACGATAGCTCGATGACCGAATTGCACGGCCAGTGGGCGGTCGAGTACCAGGCTCTGTTCCTGGACAAGGCTCCTACCAACTCCGCGATTCCGTTGCGTATGGCAATCAAGGGAGTGCTGTACGTGCATCCTATGCGCGAAAGGCGAGCTATTGATGCCTTTTACAGTGAGCGAGGCACGAAGGAAGACCTGGACGGCAGCCTTGATCCTGTCGGCGAAGCGCTCATTCACGGCACGATCCCTGAAAAATAGCGCGGCAACAGCGAATCGACAGGCTGCTACTCATGGATTCTAAGAATTTTTTCGGAAGAGGAAACATGCAAGCATCGCAGAGCCAGGATGAAAGGGCGTTTTGGCGCCGGTGGGTGGCGGCCAGCACGGTTGGCTGGTTGGTGGGCTTTCTGGCGGGGTTTGTCCTGGCCAGCAGCCTCGAGCCCGTCATCGGGACAGGTGCGCGTCAAGGTGTGCTTGGGTATTTCGTCCTTGGCGCCTTTCTCGGATCCGGCGTTGGTCTGATGCAGTGGTTGGTTCTTAGGAAACGTATTCCCGTATCCGGCCGGTGGATCACCGCGAGCGCGACAGGCCTGGCGGTTGCCGGGGGTGTCGGCTATGGTGCCGCCGTGTTGGCCTTTGGATTCTCCGAGGATCTGGAGGGTATCGGGAGCATTGCATCGCTCTTGTCATGGACCCTGGTCGCCGGCGCCGGTGGCGCATTGGCAGGCGTATTGCAGTGGCGTGTCTTGCGGCGACAGGTCCGCCTCGCGGGCCGGTGGGTGCTGGCAAGCATCGCGGGCTGGGGGTTGGGCATGGCGGTGGCGGCGGGTGTCATGGTCGCAGGCTTTCAGTTCATGATCGCCACTGGCGCGCAGCCTTTCGGTGTCGTGCCACTTTCGTTCCTCGGGGGATTGATAGCGGGCGGCGTGGTACTGGGAGCCATTACCGGGACGGCCATGGTCAGGCTCTTTAGAGAACCCGTACCAGAAGCCGGATCGAGGTAAAAATTCACTTCCGCTTCAGGCTGATTTCGACATTCATCTCAAAGACGCCCCGCTGCGGCACGGTGCTTTGATAAATCACTTGCTTCGGATTGCCGCAGAAATACGCGGCGACAGTCGGCTGCTTCGGGTACTGACAAAGTCAGCCGATCGGGCCAGACGAATGGCTGCTTGCCGCTACCCCCAGAGGTGTCTGTCTTTTTCAATCACCTGTGACGGCGTGCCAACGATCAGGGGATCGGGTCCGTGCACGACGTGCTCATCTTTGTCCGGGTAATCCAGGCTTGCGAGGAAGTGCTGCATGCAATTGAGCCTCGCACGCTTCTTATCATCTGACTTGACTACAGTCCACGGGGCATCCGCGGTGTCCGTATAGAAGAACATAGATTCCTTGGCCTGCGTGTACTCCACCCACTTGCCGCGCGACTCCGCATCGATCGGGCTCAGCTTCCAGTGCTTAAGCGGATCGCCCTGGCGGGACAGGAACCTGCGTTCCTGTTCATCTTTGGTGACGGAAAACCAGTATTTGAACAAGCGAATGCCAGAGCGGGTCAGCATGCGCTCCAGGTCTGGCACCTGCCGCATGAATTCCAGGTAATCAAGCGAGCTGCAAAACCCCATGACCCGCTCCACACCGGCACGGTTGTACCAGGACCTGTCAAAAAACACCATTTCACCGGCGCTGGGCAGGTGTTGAATATAACGCTGGAAGTACCACTGGCCGAGCTCTTGCTCGGTAGGCTTTTCGAGTGCAACGGTTCGCGCGGCGCGCGGATTCAGGTGCTCCATGAAGCGCTTGATCGTGCCGCCCTTGCCCGCCGCGTCCCTGCCCTCGAACAATACAATAATTCGCTGACCAGACTGTTTTACCCAACTTTGAACTTTGAGGAGTTCCACCTGAAGCTTTTCTTTTTGCTTTTCGTAGGCGCCTTTCTTTATTTTCGTCTTGTAAGGATACGTGCCATTGCGAAAAAGGTCCCTGATCTGCTCCTTGCTATGCCTGATTTCACTATACAAATGCGACGGATTTGCCTCCGATTCCTGAAGTTGCTTCTCGCCTTTCGGCGTGCCGTCTGGCTCGGGCATGAGCGGCACGCTCCTGAGCGATGACCCCTCTGGCACCGCATCCTGGTCTTCCGAACCCGATATCCTGTTCGTTTGCTTGTTCTTGTTCCCCATGCCCACCTCTTTCCTAAAGACGAAAAAACCCCTCCTCGGGGGAGAGGTCAGCCTGAATCCTTGCATAATCAGGGGTACCCGGCAATACGGGGATTCCGCAATGCCGCGACCTGGCTCACGGGGTCGAGACCGGCCAATCGTATCTTTACGTATAGACAGGCAGGCGTCGGACAATGTCGAATAGTCAGAGCATCGAATGCAACGGCCGAAACTCATTGATTGGGAAGCAAATGCGCCTTGGGAAAAATCGCCTTGCCCGTGAACAGCTAACCATGGCAAAGATGGTTGGCATTTATTGCTCCGCCCATCATGACGATGTCAGCGAACCGTTGTGTACGGCGTGCCGGGAATTTCTCGAATATGCCGAGCTGCGGCTGGAAAAATGCCCGTATGGGGAGGAAAAGCCAACCTGCAGCAACTGCCCGATTCACTGCTACAAGCCCGATCGCAAGGCTCAGGCAACAAAAATCATGCGCTTCGCGGGCCCACGGATGCTGTTGCGTCACCCGTTGCTTGCGATAGCGCACCAGCTGGATGGCTTCCGCAAGGCGAGGCACCCAAACGAGTTGACACGAGAGCAACGGATGCGTTCACGGAAGTAGCGGATTCAATTGGTCGGCGCAACACCTGGAATCTGACACCAGAGAGGAGGATGTTGCAGATGGGGTAGCCGACGGACAGTAACGTTTATGCTCGTATATGCTAACCGCCGCATCGCGCCAGCAACATCAATACTACGACGCCAATGATCGTACCGACGTAGAGTTTCATAGACACTTGTTTTCCTTCCATGCTTGCCATCGCATCGGAAGCGCTTTTCTTGACACCGGCGAGTGGGTCAGGCCCTTTCTTGAATTTCGGGCCGCTGGGCGCAGAGTCCGGCGCGCTCTGTTCACGAGCAGTTTCGTTCTCTGCAGTCTCATTTGCAGACGCTTCGCTATTTTCGTTTTTGTTGTCATCGCTCACGGGATGGTCTCCGATTGTTTTGAGGGGTACAGCTGTTGTCGCTGGGGATGTATTTTGGCACATCCTGACGAGGATAGAGTATGTGAAGCCTGTCTCCAGAGCCAAAGGTACATTCAGCCGGCCGAATAACAGAGATTCTGGCAGACGGCCAGCGGCCACAAGTGTACATAACATACAAGAAACCCCGCCGAAGCGGCGTTTTCTAAGGAAAGGCGCTGTTCCCTAGGAAAAGGGGTCAGATCTATTTTTCCCCTCCGGGTTTCCTGGCTTAATCGAGACACAGAATTCGCCGCAGTTGTGTCGCATTTCAAGAACAGACCTGATCCCTTTTTTCCGCATCGAAAGCAAGACCTCTTGGTGGGGCTGAACATCTGCGTGTCGATGGTTCATCGAAACGCAGGCACATCACAATTTTGAAGGGCCGCCATATTCGGGCGGCATGGCTTCCCAGGCCTCGCGCAGCCCTATCTTCTCCAGCAGAATCGGGTAACGGGGATCGTCCTTCAGTCTGGCCAGAACAGGATTCCCGAGGATATTGGCAAAGACCGGATCGCGTTGCTCCAACGCCAGCTCCAGCCATTTAAAAGCCTCGCTGTTTTCGCCGCGCCAGGCATACAACATAGCAACAGTCGCCGGTTCGGGCGGCGATGGTGATTGGAGAAAATCGTCAAGCGCCATCTGCGCTTTCCTGGTTTCACCCATGTCGAACAATGCAGCGGCCTTGATTTGCCGGTATCTGACGCCGTCCGGAAGCCCGGTCAGATTGGCCAGCGCCTCCTCAGGTCGGCCCTCGAACAGGTACATACTGGCAACACTGAAGCGCGCTCCGCGATACTCAGGATTTAAAGCCACCACTCTCTCGAATATCGTCCTAGCCTCTTCTAGACGTCCAACCGCACGGAAGCGATCTCCGAGCGCATTCAGGCTGCTCCAACTCAATGGATCCGACTCGACGTTGCGTTCAAATAATTCGATGGCCTTGTCGAGTTCCCCGAAAGTGGAGGCAATAGAACCCGCAGCGCCAATGGCCGAGGCGTTATTTGGTTCCAGTTCCAGCGCTTTATCGAGCGCAGCCCTTGCGCCCTGCCAATCCCAGAAATAGGTTTTTTTTAGCCAGGCTATACCAGCCCAGGCGGCTACCAGCTGGTCATCAATTTCAATTGCCTTTTCCAGGGCTTGCATCGCCAGCGCGACCCCCTCATCGCGCGGCAGCTCCCCGTATCGGACCAGCGTTTCATAGGGAAATGTCAAACTCGCCCAGGCAGGTGCGTACTCAGGGTCAATGGCCAGCGCCTGCTGCAGCGTTTGCAAAGCCCTTTGCGCGTTTACCTTGCCGCCAAGCCTACTGAAATAAGTACCTTGCAAGTACAGCCTGTAAACCTCCGGGTCGGTGAGTCGCTGCCTCGGCAACTCACCCAGGAGGGTCACCTTGAGCCCTCGAACGACTGCTGCTGCAATTTCGTCTTGCGTCACAAAGATGTCATGCAGGGTCCGGTCATAAGTTTGCGACCACACGCGGAAGCCATCACGTGTTTTGACTATCTGTGCGGTGATGCGTATTTGGTTGCCGGACTTGCGTACGCTGCCTTCGAGCACATGGGCAACGCCAAGTTCTGCACCGATTTGCGAAATCCTTGTGTCTTTACCCTTGTAGGAAAACGAAGATGTTCTTGCCGCCACTCTGAGCTCCGGCATTTTCGCCAGCAAGTTGAGGAGTTCTTCAGACAAGCCGTCTGAGAAATACTCGTTACTGGCGTCATCGCTCATGTTCACGAACGGCAACACTGCAATAGAGTTTTCGGAAGGCACTGCATCCCGGATCTTTTGCAGGGCCCGTTCCGCCCCGGCTTTAGCTGCCGTCTGAGCAATTGCCTCATCCCTGGCAGGATCAAGTACAAACTTGTCAAACGCAAAGTAACCCAGCGCCAGCGCCAGGACAGACATGATGATTCGGTCGAGCTTTTTCCCTGTCTGCGGTGCGTACGACTGACTTCGGTCGACGTCACTCTCTTTTTTCAGCCCCTCAGGGGTCAGCTCGAAGGCCCAGGCGATAATTAAGGTTGGAATAAGACCAAC
Organism: uncultured Gammaproteobacteria bacterium; assembly: GCA_963759075.1. Classification (GTDB taxonomy): domain Bacteria; phylum Pseudomonadota; class Gammaproteobacteria; order Steroidobacterales; family JABDLF01; genus JABDLF01. The sequence continues at coordinate 311,560 of CAVWXZ010000016.1, read as the reverse complement.
GGCGAGGGCTATGACGGTCATACGAACCGCGAAGCTGCCTAATCCGAAGGCAGGGAAGATAGTCTCGACAATCTGGATTAACAGCCATCCGCCAGCCAGGTAAGCGATGGCTACGCGAAAGACGTTGCGGCGCTTCAGCTCTTGAAATAACGACATGTTTCGCCCTGCGTATCTCACCAGGTAGTCCGAATCAAGGTACCAAGAATGGCTGGATATACCGCAGATTGCTACTTGTGGGTGAAAGGGGTCGGCGAAAAAGGGGCAGTGGCTGTTTCAAGCAGGTAGCTAACAGCGGGCAAATCAGGCTGAGTCAGCTTGTGGCCTGTTTTACTGTCACATCAAGGGCGATGCACAGTTCATCTCCGATAACCCAGGCATCGTGGCCGGCTCCGACGGCAAACACGTCGCCTGCCCGTAGTTCAACCTGACTGCCATCGGCGCCTGCAACACCCATGGCGCCTGATTGAATGTAGCCAATGTGATCCTTGGAATCGTTCCCTGTCTGAGCGCCCGCATGTTGCGACCATACCCAACCGGGTTTGAAATGGCCGAGCCCAAACCGCATCGTCGGCAGCTCGACAATCCAATACTCACTCCCGTCCAGAAAAATTCGAACCGGGGCGCCTTGTGTGATGAGTTTGTAGTTAATTCCTTTCATGAGTTTCCGGAGCATCCGTTTTTCGGTCGACCGTTTCGGCTGGCCATTTAAAAACACAATGAAGTATCAGGCTGACTGCCTGTCTCTCACCAGACCCTGCATCAGGCCTCCCCTCCTGCCAGGAAAAACCCGGGTGTTGAGATCACGATCACTGACACCCATGTGTTCCAACAACAGACCAGCTTGCAAACTTCGCAAATCCGCGGTGGGTCGCAGATCTCTTTCTTGGTACAGATCCCGCGGCCCCAGGCCCGGCCAGTCCGCCATGACTTGACCACCGCGCACAGCACCACCGGCAAGCAGTGCGCAGGACGCTGTACCGTGGTCCGTGCCGCGCGTGCCGTTAACCGCTGCGGTGCGTCCGAACTCGGTGGCCACCAGCACAACGGTTTTCGACCATGATTTCCCGAGCTCGTGCCTGATGCTGGTCAGGCCTTTATCGAGCATCGCCAGGCGATTGGCCAGAAGGCCGGTTTGCGTGCCCTGGTTGGCATGGGTGTCCCAGCCGCCGGCCTCCAACACCGCAATGCGGGGTCCATCAGGACCTGCGAGAAGCTTGCCAGCGGCCTCTGCCAGGCTAAAGAAATAACCGGTGCCACGCATCGACTGCCTGCTCATGGAAGAATCGGACATAGCCGATGCTGCCTTTGCATCGGTGTTCAACGCCTGCGCAAGCCGCATCGAGAGCAGCGGATCATCGGCATACAGGTCGGCTATGCGTTGCAGCGTCTCTTCGTTGGCGTCCGGTAGTCGCGACGGCGCCCATGATCCTACCTGCGCATCACCGCGTAAGATCAGCGGCAGGTTCTGGCCCAGGCTGATCGCCAGACTCTCTTCAGTCTCGTTCGGTGCAAGTACTGCTGCGGTTCGATTCAGCCAACCCGAAGACTCTCCAAGCGCACTTTCCGCTCCGTTTTCCAGCACCGCCTGGCCGTCGAAATGCGATCGCTCACGATAAGGAGTAGCCACCGCGTGAACCACGGCCAGTTCACCCGCCGCGAACATCTCGTGGCAGCTTGCGAGCGCCGGGTGCAGCGCGAACATGCCGTCGAGTTTGCGCGGCGCGCCTTCGCCACCCGGCGTGTCCAGCGCGAGCGCCCCGCGCACTGAACGATAGTGGCTGTCACCGTAAGGCACGACGGCAGCCAGGCCGTCCATGGCGCCGCGCAAAATTATGACGATGAGGCGCTCGTCCCGGGCGGTTCGAGCCAGGCTCAGTCCCGGCAAGGAACTGCTCAGGAGCATGGCTCCCGACGTCTGCAAAAACTGCCGACGAGTGAACATGTCTATCTCCTTTGAAACTCGGGACTGACCAATAGCAGCGCAAGCCCCTGCGCGGGGCTCTCCGCCCGCCCGATGGCTGTGCGCGTGTGATCACCCAGTGCTGCATCGAGCGCTATTTCAGCCACCTCGAGTGGCCGTCGGCGGCCTTCCACCTTGTCCGCCACGGCGACCGCCCATTCGATACGCTTTAAGAGCGCATCTCCACCATCCCAACTTGCCGAGGTATCGGGCCAGCCGGCCGGCGAGCCGGGCGTATACGGGCGCTGACCCAGCATTTCGAAGGGGGCCAGAAACTGGCGGGGCCGCTTCGGCTCATAGGCAAGCGCGCGAAAGCTGGAAAAAACAAAATCTTGCGGCGTTTTGAATTTTGCGAACGCCTGGGCCCACGCCTCCGGGCAATTCACCAGGGCTGCGTGCACGGTTGGCAGGTCACCATCGCTTTTGCGAAATGCCGCTGCGATGCGTTTGACGGCACTGGCAGGTGGGTCATCGGCAATGAAGTGTCGCGCAAGCTTGGTCGCTATGAAATTTGCCGTCGAATTATGGCCCGCCAGATCACGCAACACCGCTTCGCCCTGACCAAGCCCATCATCCTTGTAGGTCTTGCCCAGCAGCGACTTGCTGCCGGGTTGGTGCAGCTGCTCTACAAAATGAAAGGTACCCGCTTCGCCGCCGGCGCGCCCGCCGCGGCTGATCGACCAACCGCTGAGGACATGGGCGAAGCTGGTGACATCCTGCTGGGTGTAGCCGCCATCAACCCCGAGGGTATGCAGCTCCAGAATCTCGCGCGCAAGGTTTTCATTGATATTCAGCTTGCGACCTTTGCCCCGGCGCCTGCGTGCCAGCTGCGAGTCAGGACCCGTGGAGGCCTGGTTGTCCAGATAGCCGATCATGGCCGGATGTTTTTCGACCGCCAGCAGCAGATCGACGAAGCGCCCGCCAAGATTAGGCCGCACGGCTTCATTCTCCAAAGCACCGGCGAGGCCCACCACCAGCCGCTTGTCGGCAGACACTGCGAAGTGGTTGCTCCAGAAATGCACCAGGCGCTCCCTGAACGCATCCTCGGTGGTGACGGCCGTTCGACAACGTGCCGCCACCTGCTGCACGTAATACGGAGCAGTCAGCTTGCGCAGGGACCCAAGTTCCTTGCGCGCTATTGCCAGATCAAAATCGGGATCCCCTTTTGCGCGCTGGTCAAGGCCACGGCGATCCTGCTGATATTCATAGACGCTCTGCAGTACTCGCTTACTCGATGGGAGACTGGCAACTTCCGGCGGCGGCGAATAGCCGGTCGTCAGCTGCGCCAGCAGCCACGCGCGCGGGTCAGCCTGGATGCGCGACAGATCACCGGGCCGGGCGCCCAGACCAAAGCGATTGGCAGCGACAGATGCGGCAAGCCTGTTATTCAATGATCGACACCCCACGCGCTGCACTTAAGGACATGCCGAGTTTAACGCGTGAATCGCAAGGCCGTTGACTTGGTCGGGCACGAAATAATGTTCTGAACCCGCTCTGGAGAACCCGGCCAGGCACTTTAGCCAAATATAGACGACCAGGCCTACTTCGCAAGCCTGCTTCAATGTCAGCGCAGCAATAAGCATGCGCGCTGCACCGCAAGCACTCAGCGCCTGATCAGCATCTTCTTCGAGTTCCTCAAGCGAGCGCCCCTTGGTCTCGGGCAGCACTCGCATCACAAATACGAGGCCCACAACCGCGACCAGACCGTAGATCAGGAACGTGTGGCATTGCCCAGGTTCTCCAGTTCCCATGGAAAAACCAGCTGCACGCCGAAGCTCACCGCCGAGTTGATCAGGCCGACAAACGAGATGGCCAGCCCACGCAGCTGGTTTGGAAACAGCTCGGAGAACAGCACCCACATCACCGGGCCAATCGAAATCGCGAAGCTCGCGACAAAACCCAGAATCCCGAACAGGATCAGCAGTCGGATTCATCTTGATCGCCGCATTGACCAGCTGGGATTCGTTTTGCTGATATGGCTCGGCGCCAATGGCAGCAGACACGGCCGCCCTGAACTGCGTGTCGCTGTCGTACGCTAATGTCCGCAAGCGGCAGCAAGCAAGTGCGCTGTCCACCTCGGCCGGCAAGGCGTCGATCGAGCTCCTGGCTCAGCGTGTACGTGGCGGACCCGAAACCGTAGGCCAGTGTCAGCATGCACACCGCGATGCCGGCCAGACCCGCCCCCAGCAGCGGGCGTCGGCCCAGCTTGTCGATCAGTGTCATCGCAACAATCGTGAACACGAGGTTGACGATGCCGACCAGCACCGCCTGCATGAACGACGCATCCGTGCCGACGCCCGACTGTTCGAAGATCATCGGCGCGTAGAAGAACACCGAATTGATGCCCGTCAGCTGCTGCAGGATGGCAACCGAAATACCGATGGTCATGACGAGCTTCATGGACGGCTTGAACAGCTGCCGGACTCGAACCCGCTGCTCGGTCTTTTCTGCAGACAGACTCTGCTCTGACCGCCGTGAGATCGGCGCGCGCCTGCTCGCGGCCGCTGACTTTTTCGAGCACCGCCAGCGCTTCCTGTTCCCTGCCGTGCATCGCGAGCCAGCGTGGGCTCTCAGGCACCAGGAACAGCGCAAAGAAATACAGCACCGCGGGCAGCGCCTCGATACCGAGCATCCAGCGCCAGGGCCAGTCGCCGAAGCGCAGCGATTCTGCCCAGACCAGGTCCGACTGCCCAAGCTTCAGAATCAGAAAATTGCTGAAAAACGCCGCTGAAATACCAATCACGATGTTCAGCTGATTGAAGGAGACCATGCGGCCACGCAGCGCAGGTGGTGCGATCTCTGCGATATACATCGGCGCGATGATCAGCGCCGCGCCGACGCCGAATCCACCCAGCATGCGCGCCAGCACGAGCCACAGGAAATTCGGTGCGAGCGCAGAGGCCACTGCCGAGATGGCAAACAGCACGGCAGCGATCTTCAGCACGGGACGTCGACCCAGGCGATCACTCAGCGGGCCTGCCACCATCATCGCCAGCGTCGCGGTCAGCGTGAGCGACGCAACCGACCAGCCGAGTTCAATCTTGCTCAGGCTGAAATCCGTCTCGATGAAGCCGCACGACCCCGGAAATCACCGACGCATCGAACCCCATCAGGAAGCCGCCGAGCGCCACGATCAGCGCGACCTTTACCGTAAAGCGGGTGCCTGAGTTCATGCCTGCTCCAGCCTGGGGGTCATGTTTCGACGATTCGAAATTCAGTCCGCAGCTCAGTTTCCGAACTGCCACCGATCCAGACGTGGAACAAGCCGGGTTCAGTTATAAGTTTCATGTCGCGGCCGTAGAAAGCCAGATCATCGGTATGCAATGTAAACTCAACCGTCTCGCTTTGACCCGGTTCGAGCCGTACACGTCTGAAGCCCTTCAGCTCCTTGACTGGCCGCGTCACGCTGCCGACGAGGTCCCGGACATAGAGCTGCACCACCTCATCTGCGGCCATATCGCCCTTGTTAGTCAGTTCAACGCTGACGCGCAGCGTGTCTCCGAGCTGTATCTCCGCCGCATCGGTGCTGATGTTCTGGTAATCAAATCTGGCATATGACAGACCATGGCCGAAAGCGAACAACGGTTTGTAGCCGGCATCGAGATGAAACGCCGTCATGCCCAGCGATGTCTGCGGCGCGCGCTCGTCGATGTCGTCGATGTGCACAATCGTCTCGGCGGAGGGCGGCTTACCCGTGTTCTTCTGGTTGTAATAGATCGGAATCTGGCCAACCATGCGCGGAAAAGTCACCGGCAATTTTCCCGAGGGTGACTCAATACCGAACAACAGATCTGCAATGGCCGGGCCGCCCATGGTTCCCGGATGCCACGCAAACAGAATCGCATCAACCTCGTCAACAATGTTGGTCAGCGTCAACGGTCTGCCCGCCATGATCACGGCGACCACCGGTTTGCCGGCCTCGCGGACGCGACGCACCAGCTCGGCCTGGTCTCCGGGCAAATCGATGTTGGCACGTGAATGGGCCTCACCGGACAGGATCGACTCCTCTCCGAGAAACAGCACCGCGACGTCCGCACCGCGTGCAACCTCCTCCGCCTCGAAGAAATGCCGCGATCGCCCGGCTTCGCGAATTGTCCATCGCGCGCACATAGCGAACGCTGACTTTATCGCCGAGCAAGCCCTGGATCGCCTGCAGCGGTGTGACGCTGAGCTGTGGGTCACCGTCGAAAATCCACGTGCCCAGCTGCTCATAGGGCGCGTCGGCCAGTGGCCCGATAACAGCCACCGACGTCAGTTTTATCCGCTCGACAAGGGCAGCGTGTGATGATCGTTTTTCAGCAGCACCACACTCTGCAGCGCTGCCTTTCTGGCCGTTTCCAGAGCAGTGCGTGCTCGCGACTTCGGGCAACGATGAAGGAATCCGTGTAAGGCTTTTCAAACAAGCCCAGTCGGAACTTGACTCGCAGGATATTCGCGACCATCGCATCGATCATCGCTTCATCGATACGACCCTCCTCGATCAACCCTGGCAAGTGATGGATATACGCCTGACCGACCATTTCCATGTCGACACCGGCGGTCGCCGCGGCCAGTGCCGATTCTCTGTCGTTCTCGGTCAGACCATGAATCGAGAGCTGGCGAACAGAATCCCAGTCACTGACCACGAAACCGTCGAATCCCCATTCATCACGCAGCACCTGGCGCATCAGGAATTCGTTACCCGTCGCCGGCACACCGTTCAGGTCGCTGAACGAGGCCATCAGCGTGCACACGCCGGCGTCGACGGCCGCCTTGAACGGCCGCAGATAATAATTGCGCAGTTCGTATTCCGAGACGTTGGTGGTGGCGTAGTCGCGACCGCTTTCGACTGCGCCATAGCCGGCAAAGTGCTTCGCGCAGGCGGCAATCGAGCCGGTCGCGCGTGAGGTCATCGCCCTGGAATCCTTTCACCATCGCGACAGCAAGCTCGCTGGCCAGGTGCGCATCCTCTCCGAACCCCTCGGCGATGCGGCCCCAGCGCGGATCCCGGGTGACATCGATCATCGGCGCAAAGGTCCAGTTGATACCGGAGCGCGCCGCCTCGAGCGCCGCTATGCGGGCGCCTTCACGCGCGATCTCGGGATTCCAGGTGGCGGCCTGCCCGAGCGGAATGGGCATCACCGTCTTGAAACCATGAATGACATCGCGGCCGACCAGCAGCGGAATGCCAAGGCGACTTTCTTCCACGGCGATGCGCTGCAGCTCATTGACAATGCCGACATCGACCTCGTTGAGTACGGAGCCGATGTGTCCGGCCTGGATGGCATGCCGCAGATGATCAACAGACCGATGGGCCGTCCGAATTGACCTGGTTCATCTGACCGATCTTCTCCGCCAGGGTCATCTGTTCGAGCAGGTCCTGCACCCGCTTTTCAAGGGACTGCTGATCGATCAATGAAGTAGGACTTTTGTCAGGCATGAAAAACGATGCTCTCAGCGAACAAACCGGATGCTGTCGAGGTAGACGGTTACGGCCGAGCTCCGCCCGGTAAGAGTCACCACGAAACCGGTCTTGATGCTCGACAGGTCCGCCTTCTTCAGCGGAACGCTGTAACGCTTCCAGTCCCGGGTCAGGACGATGCCCTCGACTGTTTTCCTGGCTGAATCCGGATGTGGCTTATCCTCCCCGATAATGCCCACTCCGATGTTGATGCGCTCACCACCGTATTCACCGCGCGCCCATAGCTCCAGCTGTTTGGCACCGGTGAGATCGAAACCACCCTCCTGGTCACCCCAGTTGTTGGGCGGGTTCTGCCAGGCGACACCGACCCAGCCGAACTCGCCCGTGTAGCGCATCCTGATGCACGCCTTGCCCGAATGCGGGTTGTCCGCGTACTCGCCGTCCAGGGTCAGCGACTCGATCATTCCGATCCAGCCGGACGGCGCCCAGGGCATGCCTTCGAAACCGTCCTCATAGACCACGAACGGGAACCGGGTCCTGACCTCTCCTTTGACGAGCAGCGGTATATTTGCAGTGGCAGCATTGCCCGCCTCGTCATACACGTAAACAAACAAGCGGTATGGCCCGGGATATTCGGGCATCCGCAGGCGAGCGCCCTCGGCACTCTCCTCAAGGATGGCGCCCTCGATGTCCGGCAGCATCGGCCGAAAATCCCCGCCCGTCATGTAGTCACCGGACTCCGGGCGCAGCGCCCAGCGCACTCTGAGCGCGCCGCCTTCCGGATCGGCCATGCTGGCGCTCACACGCAGCTTGTCACCCGGCTCCGCCTGGGCCTCACCCTCGATGCGTAAAGGCTCTATCCGTTGGCGCCAGATTCTCAGGTGGCTTGCCTGACCAAAGTTCGGTCATGGTGTCCACCGCCCCGAGGCGCGCGCCATCGGACAGGAACATGCCAAACCAGGTCGCGGTGGCCTCCATCTTGAAGCCCCAGGTGAACACGTAGGAGCCCAGCGCGAGCCCCTGCGCGCCGTTAACCGCGCTTTCGTAAGCCTTGCGGTAAGCGTCCGCTTTCTCCGTGCTGGTCGGTTCGTATGGCGCGCCCCAGGCGTTCTTGGGCACCTCCCAGGAGCCGGGCGGCCCGAACTCGGTGAGCACATAGGGCTTGGTGCCGCCGCCGGCACGGTAACGCTCTGGCAGAGAAGGCGCACCGCCGTAGGAATTGATGCCGTGAATATCGATAGCCGGGCACAGCTCATTGATGCTGGCGATGCGCCCGCCGCCAATTTCTGCGGTCACGGTCATGGTCGGATGGGCAGGGTCAAGTTGCTTGACCATGGCGGCAATGTCATTGACGGCGGTCCAGATCGCAGGATTGTCGCCCGACTCGTAGCCTTCCATCTCGTTGCCAATACCCCACAGCAGCACCGCGGGATGGTCCTTATAGCGCAGCACCGTCTGGCGGGCGCGCTCCAGCTGCGCCTGCACCTGGACCTTGTCGCTGTAGTCGAAGCCATGACGCTCGTGGCCGAGCCAGATGCCTACCGTGACCGACAGGCCGAGGGCATGCGCGGCGTCGAGGCGCTCACCAATATCATCGGCGCCCCAGGTGCGAACCGAGTTCGCGCCGGCATCGGCAAGCAGCTCCATAGAGGCCTCGCCGCCGGCACCGCGGATGAAATACGGTTCGCCGTTGCGCAGTAACTGCCAGGACGAACCGGTTTTGCTAAGTTCGACCGGAATCGCTTCGGATGCCGACGTCGAACCCCAAATGAACAGCGCGACAATCAGCCAACAATGCTGGCAGATGCGAATCTGGTTTACCGCTTTTCTGTCTTAGAAGACACCTGCAACGAGTACGCTGCCAGCACACGGATCGTTAGCATCGGGCCCCGGTTTGAATGTGTAGCCCCAGCTACCGAACAGCTGCCTGCTTACCCAGATCCGGCGACGGGAGACCATTTTCATCCAACGCAATCTCGCTGAAGCCTGGCGGTGGCCTGTAAATGTCGCATGCCACCTGCTCATTCAAGGTGGCAGGAAAATTGAAACCCAAATTCATCGAAGTAAACAAGCGAGCCAAAGAAGTTATCCAGGTTTGAACGATAGGCCTTCAACGCCTGCTGCCTGATCAACTCATCGCCGTTATAGGTGTAGAGCCTGTGCAAGGCGCGTGCCGTATACCACTGGTTTTCCCCTGTTGGCCGGCGCGCAAGCGCCGTTGCCCAGAGGTAAAACCGCGCTTTTGCCCCTGGCGCCCCGGTCGGGATAGTGTCTTCCAGGTCATACTTGGTCACCACGTCATCAGGCGTATTTGCGTCAGGTTCGACGATGGTCACAAACCTGAAAGGATTCTCCGGATCTGTCAAAACGCAGGTTTCGGTATTGATTCCCACGTTTTCACAGCTCAGGTTTAGAACCGTATCGGTAGGCAGCACAATCGCATTGGTAACAACTCCGTCGGTGCTTTCGGGTCCACAGCCGGAAGTCGCCAGTCGCAATAAGACCAAACATCAGCACAAGCCGCATCTTCAGAACCATTGCATAACCCTGTTTCAATATAAAGGCTTCTCATAATATTAATTCCTCGAATTCCTCGGCGATGCACGCTCGTTCAATCAAAACCTGTACGTGAAATAAAAGACCGTCTGCCAGATATAGTCATTGAGGCCACCCTCATACCCGTCCCCATCTTCGCTTTCATCCCAGTCTCGGTACAGGGCACGTATGCCGACTTTGCTTGATCGCAATTCATCACGTTTTTCATCAAGCAATATCGAATAGTCGAGCTTGACTTGCAGCGGGAAGGTTACGTTGAACTGCCTGTAGAAGTCGTAGGGTCCCCACGCGTCTTTCTTTACGTAGCCTTCGAGAATGTGCTTCTTGCCAAAAATGGCCTTGCCATGCGCCTCGTAGAACTTGCGCGTGCCGCCGGTGGGGTCCCCCGTCGACTGCTCGAAACCGGCAATGAGTCTCGTGATGAATTTGAAGTCACGATCCGGATTGAAGACCATGCGGCTCGAGACCCTCCAGACGTCCTCGGCGGGCAGGCCATTAGCAAACGGGAGATTGGTCCTGCCGAAATTGAAGAAATACAGGTTGGCATCCGTTGGCGTCGGATACTCGGTGTAGTTGGCCCCGATATTAAAGGCGAAACCGGCATCCTCACGCTTGTCGTTATCCCAGTCGTAAAAAGGTGTGGCCCCCGTTGGATCATAGGTCAGCATGATTTCTGCGGAACGCGCTTCCCTGTTATCCAGCACCGCGAAGGGATCCTCGTCACGGTTGCGCGGACCGGTGCCCGGATTCAGCACCCCGCCGGTGATCGAAGGCTGAAGGACGGGATTCGCGTTGACTAGCTCGTCACGATACAGCACCCGCGGGAAGACCATAATGTTGCCGAAGTTCATCATGATACCGGCTTCGACTTCGCTCTTGTTGCCCAACCCCGAATACGGAAGCTGCGTGCCGAACTCTCTGAGCAGGTTGCCGCCATCTGCGACCAGACCGGCATAATTCGTGGCAACGTAGGCCAGGGAATCGAATATCTCGAACCCGAGCTTGGCCCGGAAGCCCAGCGTATCTTCGAAGTCAATCTGATCCTCAATAATGGTGCCGCCGACCACCCGATCATATGGGTCGTCAACCTTCTCAGTGGCCGCCATGATGCCACCGAGCTCAAGCGTGACTGTGTCGGTCAGCTTGGTCTTTGCATACAGCGTCGTCTGACGAGACTGTCGTTCGGTCGCATCACTCAGGCCCGCCGCCTCGCCGCGCCTGGCCACGTCTTCCGAATGCATGAACGTGTAGTCAATGTCTTTAAACTGAGAACTGTATTTGATTATGATCTTCGGGTTCGCGCCCCAGTAAACCTGCGGCCCGAATAGCACCTTGAGCCCATCGTACTTCCCTTTACCGACGAACTCAGCCCCTTCAGGCGCCTTGGCATTCCAGATATCCATGCCCGCGAGATCGGTTGCCTCGTGAACCAGGCCATAGAAATCGCCCTCGTAGCCCCAGTGGTAGCGAGGCACATGATAGAAGGCATTGAAATCAAAATTTTCGCCCGTGTAGGTCGCTTCGAAGTCATAGATCTCAACACGCTCGCGATCTCTCTGCGTATCGGTGACAAACAACTTTGCGCCCTCGACGTCGCTAAAGGGATTGTCCACTACGGCGACCACTGTGGTAGGTAGGCCACGACGGCCGTAACGAAACTCCAGCGGCTCCGTGTCGGCCACGTTGCCGAGCACATTCAGCGTAAACTGGCCTTCGATCTTATCGGTGGGCCTGAAACCGAAATCCAGGAACACCATCTGGCCGTCCGAGAACTCGACGCCGTTTTCGCCCCTCTCTGTGATGTCCTGCTCCCGTCCCTTCAGGAGCATCTCACCGTGCAGGCTGCCGCCGGTGAAACTCAGGATCTGGCTCTTCTCATCTGTCTCGCTTCTGAGCTGGCGGACCTCGCCCTTGAGCGCATAGTAGTCCATGTTCAGATTATTGAAGGCCTGGTTGAGGGCATCCTTCTTGAACTTGTAAGGATCCATGTGCCAGATCTCTTACAGCACGTCGTAGGCCATTCTGGGCCGGGCGGTGTACACGCCATCCGAGTTGGGGGTACCGAGGGCAGTAATGCCAAACCACTCCTCGTTCATGTTGTTCTTGCCTTCGGCCCAGTCAAAGAGATAGGCCTGGTTCGACCACGAGGCGTTATTGTCCTGCTGCTCGAGGTTCTCGACCTGCAGGTATTTCCACCACTCATCGCGCCACTCAAAGACAAACCCACCGATCGAGTTGCCTTCCTCGCCATTGCCATAGGCCTTGTTGTACATCTCCTGCCACTGGTCTTTCAGGACTTCCGCCTGTGCCACCTGGTCTTCTTTGAATTCCCTGGCATTGAAGGCATCGCTGCCGAATTCGTAGAACACGACCGGCAGATCGAGCTTCTCGTCGACTTCCTTCCACAGGCTCGTGAAGCTCTTGCCCCGGTAGGCATTGACGCCCAGTACGTCCATGTCTTTGCAAAGCTCGGCGATCAGGTCGATATACTGGATGTCGCCGTTGACGATGGAGAACGGATGATTCGGAGCGATGCGCTTGCCGGCAGCCATGACCTCGTTGAACAGGCTGTACAGGTACCTTGCCTTGGCCGTGTTCTGCTCGCCCTCCGGCAGGTTTTCGATTTCGAAGCTGGACCAGGAGAGTCCGTAGTTGCTTTCGTTACCGAACGCGAACATCAGCACGCCGTCGACATTCTTGTATCGCTCGATCAGCTCCAGCATGTCTTTCTTCAGTGTCGCGCGGGTGAGCTCGTCGGAATAATCGGTAAACGGAATCCATTTGCCGCCCACCGTGTAGCCGTACCGGCCCATGAGCGGATTGATCACCGTCATGATGCCGTGCTCCTTGTAGATGTAGGTCACCCACTCCGGAGGAATCATGGCGAAACTGCGGACGGTATTGACGCCGCGCCGCCTTCATCAGCCCGAAGTCATAGTCGAGCACCTTCCTGATGAAATCATCGGACTCACCCCACAGGTTGTAGGTGTAGTTCTCGCCTCTTGGCGTGTAACCCCACACAACACCCTTGATGTAGTGGTCTTTGCCGTTGACCAGCAATTTCCAGCCGTTTTCATCCTTGTAGGTCGTGACCTTGTCTGCCGCCAGGGCCTGGCCCATAAGTGGCATATACAAGGCCAACGCGACGGCCAGGATGCTGCAGACTTTTTTCATCGACCTTGAGAAGCTTGAATCTGACATAGCAACTACTCTTTTTTTAGAACTGGTTTCCCGGGGAATGCTCAACAATCGCGTCGTCATCACCCACCCCCGCCGCTGATCATGACGGAAACGTTATCGATGTAAACGTCGTTTGAACAGGCCGGATCGCCACCACAGACCACGGCGATCTGGAACGTGATCCCTCCGGCAACGTCTGGTCCGGCCATTGGACTGTAAAAATACGACGTCCAGCCGGGCGTCGGCGCAACAATCGTATCCAGCAACTGACCCGTAGCGCCCATATCCGATCTCTCGTCTATGAGTTCCGGAAACACGATTCCACCTGCTACTGCCGACCCCTTCATATCAAACGAAATAGTGATAGTATCGCCGGGCATTAACCGTGCCGGCTGCAAGGAAGGACTGCTTGAGCACCGGGTTGTTGCCCGGCCCGGCGACCGCATGTGCAGACCATGCTCCCTTGAACAGCACCGGCACTGCCCGTGAGGACGCACACCTTCATCGTGATAGGAACTGCCCACCGGAATATCCACCGGCGTCCCCAGTGTCAGCGTGGAGCCACCGAATACAGCACCGGCAAACTTGAGCATTTGCGCAACCCGGGCGCTGGTGTTGATCCCAGTCGCATCCGGATTGTCCTCCACCGTAACCACACCGCCTTCAAAGTCACTGAACACATACGGACCACCGGCATCTTCAAAGTCAGATACCAAAGTGGTAACCGTGCTACCACCATCCACCGCCGCCAGTTGGGCAGCTGGTAACCTGCTGGATGTCGTCAAACTGGAAGGTCCAGTTATCCGGATCAGTTCCCGCAGCACCCGCCGTACCGATGTCAAAGATCAGCGTGATCCCGCTGACATTGCCAGCGATCCCAGTGAAATCAAAACACAGCTCTTCCCAGGTACCACTGCCGCTGTGGTTGACCTCCACTTCACCAACTGCCCCGCCTTCCAGCTTGAACAGCACCGGCACAGCACGTGACGCGCGCACCTTCATCGTGTAGGAATCGCCTGCGGCCAACGTCTCAGCAGCATCCAGAGTCAGCGTAGTGCCACCAAACACCGCACCGGCAAACTTCTGCATCTGCCCGACCTTGGCACTGGTGTTGATACCCGTCGCATCCGGATTGTCAATCACCGAACCCACGCCACCTTCAAAGTCACCGACGGTATTGTTCTCCGTGCTCTCGGCCGTAATGGTTCCACCGCCGGGGAATATATCCCAGCAGTCGAGCGTCCCAGGGCTACCCTCAAAATCGCCGTTCGTGGTCAGTTCGCCCCCTTCGCCGCCGCCACAGGCGTCTACGAGTGAGGCCGCGGCATCATCGAACCACATCGGGTTCTCGCCCCCGGCGAAGTCAACGTTCAATAGCAGGAACGCCACCTGGGTGGTACCCGCAGGCGCCACGCCCTGGGCCTCGGTGAACACCCACGTATTGGGTGTACTTGTATCGTTCAGCGTCGGCGCCGAGTCGATGCCCGGGTTGTCCGTATTCAGCACGCCGATGCTCGCTGACTCAGGCACCAGGTCATTACCGCCCGCGTCCTGGAAGATGATCTTGGCCAAACCAAAGGTTGCGCCCGTCGGCAGCGCATTCTCGGTTAGCATCCAGGCAGAGAAATTAATCTCGTCACCCGGCGCCGCATCAAACGTCTGGCGGATTTCGCCAACGCCGTTTCCACCAGAGGTGGTCAACTGCGCAGCGAACGCACCCGTGCGCGCACCAAAACCTGGTGCCCCCACCGTGCCGCCGCCGGTCCAGTCGGTTAAATCACCGGTCTCAAATCCACCGTTGCCAATCGCCAGCGCCATCGGCGGCGGTGGCGGCGGCTCACCGGCAGTGACTAGTGAAGCCGCGGCATCGTCAAACCACATGTTGTTGACGCCGCCAGCAAAGTCGATGTTCAACAGCAGGAATACCACCTTGGCAGTACCCGCGGGTGCCACACCCTGTGCCTCGCTGAATACCCACGTGTTGGGAGTACTTGCGTCGTTCAGGAACGGCGTCGATTCAACACCCGGATTGTCACCGGTAATCAGCGTGCCAATACTGGCTGAAGCCGGATCCAGATCATTGCCCGCAGCATCCTGGAACACGATCTTGGCCAGACCAAACGTAGCGCCCGTCGGCAGCGCACCCTCGGTCAGCATCCACACAGACAAGTTCACCTCGTCACCGGGAATCGCATCAAACGTCTGGCGGATCTCGCCAACGCCGCCACCCGGCAGCTCAACAGCAAAATCGCCGGTATTTGCACCCACACCAGGTGCACCCACCGTGCCGCCACCCGTCCAGTCGGTTAAATCACCGGTCTCAAATCCACCGTTACTGATGGCTAACTCCATCGGCGGCGGTGGCGGCGGCTCATCCCCAACCAGTGAGGCCGCGGCATCGTCAAACCACATGTTGTTGACGCCGCCAGCAAAGTCGATGTTCAACAGCAGCAATGCCACCTGCGCCGTGCCCGCGGGTGCCACACCCTGTGCCTCGCTGAATACCCACGTGTTGGGAGTACTTGCGTCGTTCAGGAACGGCGTCGATTCAACACCCGGATTGTCACCGGTAATCAGCGTGCCAATACTGGCTGAAGCCGGATCCAGATCATTGCCCGCAGCATCCTGGAACACGATCTTGGCCAGACCAAACGTAGCGCCCGTCGGCAGCGCACCCTCGGTCAGCATATAAACAGAGAAGTTGATCTCGTCACCCTCTGCCGCATCGTAGGTCTGGCGGATCTCGCCAACGCCGCCACCCGGCAGCTCAACAGCAAAATCGCCGGTATTTGCACCCACACCAGGTGCACCCACCGTGCCGCCACCCGTCCAGTCGGTTAAATCACCGGTCTCAAATCCACCGTTACTGATGGCTAACTCCATCGGCGGCGGTGGCGGCGGCTCATCCCCAACCAGTGAGGCCGCGGCATCGTCAAACCACATGTTGTTGACGCCGCCAGCAAAGTCGATGTTCAACAGCAGCAATGCCACCTGCGCCGTGCCCGCGGGTGCCACACCCTGTGCCTCGCTGAATACCCACGTGTTGGGAGTACTTGCGTCGTTCAGGAACGGCGTCGATTCAACACCCGGATTGTCACCGGTAATCAGCGTGCCAATACTGGCTGAAGCCGGATCCAGATCATTGCCCGCAGCATCCTGGAACACGATCTTGGCCAGACCAAACGTAGCGCCCGTCGGCAGCGCACCCTCGGTCAGCATATAAACAGAGAAGTTAATCTCGTCACCCTCTGCCGCATCGTAGGTCTGGCGGATCTCGCCAACGCCGCCACCCGGCAGCTCAACAGCAAAATCGCCGGTATTTGCACCCACACCAGGTGCACCCACCGTGCCGCCACCCGTCCAGTCGGTTAAATCACCGGTCTCAAATCCACCATTGCTGATGGCTAACTCCATCGGCGGCGGTGGCGGTGGCTCATCCCCAACCAGTGAGGCCGCGGCATCGTCAAACCACATGTTGTTGACACCGCCAGCAAAGTCGATGTTCAACAGCAGCAATGCCACCTGCGCCGTGCCCGCGGGTGCCACACCCTGCGCCTCGCTGAATACCCACGTGTTGGGAGTACTTGCGTCGTTCAGGAACGGCGTCGATTCAACACCCGGATTGTCACCGGTAATCAGCGTGCCAATACTGGCTGAAGCCGGATCCAGATCATTGCCCGCAGCATCCTGGAACACGATCTTGGCCAGACCAAACGTAGCGCCCGTCGGCAGCGCACCCTCGGTCAGCATATAAACAGAGAAGTTGATCTCGTCACCCTCTGCCGCATCGTAGGTCTGGCGGATCTCGCCAACGCCGCCACCCGACAGCTCAACAGCAAAATCGCCGGTATTTGCACCCACACCAGGTGCACCCACCGTGCCGCCACCCGTCCAGTCGGTTAAATCACCGGTCTCAAATCCACCATTGCTGATGGCTAACTCCATCGGCGGCGGTGGCGGCGGTGGCTCTTCAAAAGCACCGAACGTGATTTCATCAAAGTAGATAATGTTCTCAGAGGTTCTGCCCGCGGTGTTCCAGTCCGGGAATATCACGAGACGGTCGGTGTCCACAAAGCCAGTGGTACCAATGAAGGAAGTGAAATCGAAGGTAAGCTGCTCCCATTCATTGATCTTCGTATTGGAAACGCTCAATGGCTCCTGCGCACCGTCGGTCGTATTGACAAACTGCATCCGCACTTCACTAATAACCGGCTTCCATACCCAAACTTTGACAACGCTGTTAGTGCTATCAAACGTGAACGGGCCGATGTCCGCAACGCCAGGGTCATTACCTGCACCAGGGTGGAAAGTCTGCGCCCCAGCGAAAAATTCTCCGTCCACTCGTGCAGTGAACTTCGCAACCGTCGCAGACGTGTTCCCCGTCATATCAGGATTAGCCACGATCTCCAGCGGAGGATTGTCCGCATTCTCGAACACACTCCAGCCAAAGTCCCCGCCTACACCCGATGATTCAAAGTCGATGGTACATGGCGCGCACGCGGTTCACACCGCCACCGTCCCGTGACCAGCGAGGCCTCGGCATCGTCGAACCACATCGGGTTCTCGCCACCGGCGAAGTCAACGTTCAACAGCAGGAACGCCACCTGGGTGGTACCCGCAGGCGCCACGCCCTGCGCTTCGGTGAACACCCACGTGTTGACCGCACTTGTATCGTTCAGCGTCGGCGCCGAGTCAATGCCCGGGTTGTCCGTATTCAGCACACCGATGCTTGCCGATGCCGGCACCAGGTCATTGCCACCCGCGTCCTGGAAGACGATCTTGGCCAGACCAAAGGTGGCACCCGTCGGCAGCGCCGTCTCGGTCAGCATCCAGGCAGAGAAGTTCACCTCGTCACCCGGCTGCCGCATCGTACGTCTGGCGGATCTCGCCAACGCCGTTCCCACCAGAGGTGGTCAGCTGCGCAGCGAAAGCACCCGTGCGCGCACCAACACCTGGTGCACCCACCGTGCCGCCGCCGGTCCAGTCGGTTAAATCACCCGACTCGAACCCACCATTGCTCAGCGCAAGACCCTCAGGTCGGTGGCGGCGGTGGCTCGCCCTCGACCAGCGAGGCCGCGGCATCATCGAACCACATCGGGTTCTCGCCACCGGCGAAGTCAACGTTCAACAGCAGGAACGCCACCTGGGTGGTACCCGCAGGCGCCACGCCCTGCGCTTCGGTGAACACCCACGTGTTGACCGTACTTGTATCGTTGAGCGTCGGCGCCGAGTCGATACCCGGGTTGTCCGTGTTCAGCACACCGATGCTGGCCGATGCAGGCACCAGGTCATTACCGCCCGCGTCCTGGAAGACGATCTTGGCCAGACCAAAGGTGGCGCCCGTCGGCAGCGCCGCTCTCGGTCAGCATCCAGGCAGAGAAGTTCACCTCGTCACCCGGCGCCGCATCGTACGTCTGGCGGATCTCGCCAACGCCGTTCCCACCAGCGGTGGTCAACTGCGCAGCGAACGCACCCGTGCGCGCACCGACACCTGGTGCACCCACCGTGCCGCCGCCGGTCCAGTCGGTTAAATCACCCGTCTCGAACCCACCATTGCTCAGCGCAAGACCCTCAGGTGGTGGCGGCGGTGGCTCATCGGTAACCAGTGAAGCCTCGGCAAAGTCGAACCACATCGGGTTCTCGCCGCCGGCAAAGTCGACATTCAACAGCAGGACTACCACCTGGGTGGTGCCCGCAGGGGCCACGCCCTGCGCCTCGGTAAACACCCACGTGTTGACCGGACTGGCAGTCGTTAAGAAACGGCGCCGAATCAATGCCCGGATTTGCCGTATTAAGCACACCGATGCTTGCCGACGCCGGCACCAGGTCATTGCCAGCGGCGTCTTTGAAGACAATCTTGGCGAGACCAAAGGTGTCACCCGCAGGCAACGCCGCCTCGGTCAGCATCCAGGCAGAGAAATTCACTTCGTCGCCCGGATTCGCAGCAGAACGTCTGGTTGACTTGCGCAACGCCGGCACCACCCGTCGTTGTGAGCTGGGCAGCCAGAGTACCCGCATAGGCCCCGACACCCGGTGCGCCCACCGTGTTGTTCCCGTCGCTGGTCCAATCGGACAAGTCGCCCGTTTCGAAGCTGCCATTGCTGAACGAACTGATCAGCGGCGGCGGCGGTGGCTCACCGCCCTCACAGCTTTCCACCTGCTCGATTTCGTCGAAGTAGAAGGTCCAGAAATCTGGATTGTTCGTCGCATCACCGAGCACGCCCAGGTCAAAGATGAAGGTGATGGAGTTGGACGTGAAGCCGCCCAGGCCGTCGAATTCGAAGCAGAGTTCCTCCCACATGCTGCTGCCGCTGTGGTCGACAAAGCTCTCCTTGCCGTCGGCCGGCTCGCCTGTGATCGCGTCCTCGAGCTTGAAAAGAACCTCCACGGGGCGCGACGCCCAGACCTTCATCTTAAAGACCGTGCCCTGGGAGAAGTTGAGATTGCTGCCGAGGCTCAGCGTGCTGCCGCCGAAAACCTCGGCGGGAAACTTCTGCATTCTGCGCAACCTGCGCTGTGGGATTGAGCGCATTCTGGTCCGGGTTGGCAATGACCACCGTGGCACCGCCACCGAAACCGGCATCCATACCGAAGTCATAAGAATCCGGGGCGTCTTCGAAATCGACCAGGACATCGCCCGTCGTCCGCCGACGACCTGCTGGTAAACCCTGACGTAGTCGACGAGCATGGTCTGCGGGAACATCTCGCTGCCATTGGGCGGCTGATCGTCGCTGCCCAGCGTGCCGCCCATCGCCACGTTAAGGATCAGGAAGAAGTCTCTGCGGAACTCCTCCATGGTGGCCGGATCGATGGCTCTCTCGAAATACTGAACGCCGTCCATCGAGACCGTGATGCTGTCTGGCGTCCAGTCCGCTTCCCAGATATGGAATTCGTCACCGAGTGACTGGGGAAAGGTCCGGTTCTGAGTAAAAAATACCCAACCATTCTCTGCAGGGACACAGGCTGCAGGCAAGGCGGAGCAATAGCTTCATCGCACCAGTGCATCGTGGAATGCGTGGTCCGGCTATCGGAAAACGCATTGTGCATTTCCATAAAGTCGATTTCGCCCGACCTCGGCCAGCCGATGATCGGGGAAATTGGCGCCCAGGGCCCAGAACGCCGGCCATGCAGCCGTCTCCGACGGGCGGTTTGATGCGCGCGACGATTTTGCCGTAGCTGAACTCGAACTTGTCCTGCGTATTGATCCTGGCGGACGTAACCGTGCCGTCGCGCACGCCACAGGGCGGCGTCGCGCACATGCGCGGAGATCACCAGGTTGCCGTCTTCGACCCGCAGATTGTCCGGCGAATCGGTGTAGAGCTGCCATTCGTTATTGCCCCAGCCGTTATCGCCGTAACCAGTCTCTATGTTCCAGTTTGCAGGCGACGGTGCGCTGCCTTCGTTGAACTCATCCGCAAACACCAACTCGTACGAGACGCCACCACCCACCGGGCGGGAAGCCGGGAAACAGCCAGCTGAACGTGTCGGTGCCACCAAATTCCACGTAGACCTGGTAAAAGTTCAAGAGCGCATCTGATTCGCTCACCACGGCATTGCCCGGCGCGATGGCGGCAACGACTGTTGCCACCTGGGTGCTGAAATTCGCGGCCGTGAAATCAAGCGTCAGGCCTGCCGCTGCCGTGCGCGTGGCAGCGCTGATGGTGATGCCGTTGGTGGGGTCGCCGTCCGAGTCAATGCTCTGCAGGAAGACCAGCATATTAGTCGCGGCGCGCGGGCCGTCGGGTCGACGCTGTTGGTGAGTTCGACGACCGTAATGAACGGTGCACCTGGCGCGGTGCCCAGCACGATGCCGCCGACCGAGAACGTGACAATGTCGCCGGAAAAATAGTCAAACTCGCCCTGTGTCATTGGTAAGACCGGCAAGATCGCCCGACGTCGCGTAGTCAGCACCGGATACCGGCGCGTCCACCAGCACACCGGTCAGCGGTGTTGGCGGTGTTGCGAGAATGCGTTGCTGCCCGCTGCCTTCGCCCAGACAACCCACCAACATCATGGAGGAAACAACGATGGACAAAAGTCGATAAAGGCGCAGGACAGTTTTGAGTGCATGACTATTATCTCTTCGTAAACAGTGCGAATGAGGGGCAGAACACCTTCCGGAGCCGCAACAAAGGACCTGGAGCCACTTCAGAGTGAGCACCTTTGGTTCTCTTTTTTGTTGACCCGCGATCTGCGTATGTTGTTATTAGAAGCGTACTAGTAGCAAAAATTGACAGCGCTGTCAATTTCGTGGACGATGCTTGAGAGGGCCGAAGAGCCCAGCATCCAGCCAAGACCATAATCTGGAATAAATAATGAATAAAGCGGCCCACTATGTAACGGCTCCCGAAGATCGAATCCCGTTTATCCAGAAGCTGATCTACGGCCTCGGCGCATTCATAAACAATCTGCTCGCCGCCGCTATTGGCGGAATGGTAATCGTTCTCAATCTCGGCCTGGGCATGAACCCTGCCCTTGTCGGCCTGCTCGGCGCGCTGCCCCGACTTACCGATGCGCTCACCGACCCGTTGATGGGCTACATCTCGGACAACACCCGATCACGCTGGGGGCGTCGTCGACCATATATTTTTGTGGGCGCAATCGCCGCGGGCGTTATTTTCGCCCTGCTTTGGCAACTGCCCGCCGACAAAAGCGAGGCGTTTTACTTCTGGTATTTCCTGGTCGGCTCGCTGATTTTTTATCTTGCATACACCATTTTCGCAACACCGTGGGTCGCGCTGGGTTACGAGCTGACCCCCGATTATCACGAACGCACGCGCCTGATGGGCGTGCAGAACTTCATCGGACAACTCGCCTACGTGGTCGCTCCGTGGTTCCTGCTGTTCATGCAGAGCAAGACCTATTTTGACGATATGGTAGACGGCGCGGCCGGCCTCGCAATCATTATTGGCGTGGTCACAGTAGTGGTCGGCGTTTTGCCCGCCATTTTCCTGCGCGAGCGCTTTAAGGCCAT
Organism: uncultured Gammaproteobacteria bacterium; assembly: GCA_963759075.1. Classification (GTDB taxonomy): domain Bacteria; phylum Pseudomonadota; class Gammaproteobacteria; order Steroidobacterales; family JABDLF01; genus JABDLF01. The sequence goes on along the minus strand of CAVWXZ010000016.1, from coordinate 289,489 downwards.
CGCCGAGGCCGAAGTTGCTGAGGAGGGATTGTTACCCGAAGGCGCCTGGGCGGCCATGATGCGCAGCATCGCCGGGTTTTTCAGCGGCTTCGCAACAACCCTCAAGTTCAAGCCCTTCCTGAAACTGTGCGCCGCAACATTTCTGGTATTCAACGGCTTCATGCTGATTGCCTCATTCCAGTTCTACGTGATCATTTTTTATGTATTTGGCGGGGATACTGTCAGAGGCGCGGAGTACGCGGGCTACTCGGGCACGCTGGGTGCCGTATCGACATTCGTTGTCATCATGTTTGTTACCTGGCTTGGCACCAAGATTGGCAAACGGCGCGCCTTCTTCGTCGCCACCGGTGTTTCGATGGTTGGCTACGCACTCAAGTGGTGGTGCTACAACCCGGAGATTCCGTGGCTGCTGCTGCTGCCCGCGCCCCTGATGGCCTTCGGGCTTGGTGGCCTGTTTACGCTCATGCCGTCCATGATCGCCGATGTCGTTGACCTCGATGAGCTGCAGACTTATGAGCGACGTGAAGGGCATGTACGGGTCAATTTTCTGGTGGGTGGTGAAGCTCGGCATGGCCGCAGCCCTTGCCGCCGGCGGCTTCCTGCTGAATGCCACGGGTTTCGATGAAGCGCTTGGCGGCAACCAGGCCGCCAGCACCATCACTATGATGCGAGCCTTCGATGCGTTTATTCCAGCGCTGGCATCCGCCATTGCGATCTGGGCAATTTATTCCTTCTCGCTGACCGAGGAACGTGCCCATGAAGTGAGGCTGCAGCTGGAGAAGCGACGCGGCACGCCGAAAGAACCGACGGTCGCAGCTGTACAACCGGCCGCAGAGCCCCGGCGCCTCGCGGACGAAGCAACGCCTCGGCAACCGCCTGTGAAAAAGACGGCAGCAAAACCAGACAAGCCGGCACCGCAACCCAGCAGGGGATCAGGAAAACAGACCATGTATAGCGACACTCAACAGATGGCGCTGGCCGGCATCGATTTCTCCGGCATGTCGGACGACGACTTGCGGGCCCTTTTCCGCCGGATGCTCGAGCGCAAGATCCACGGCATCTCATTTGGTCCGTATGTCGAGGGCCAGGGGCCGGGCACCGAGATTCCTGAGGCACAGATACGCGAGCGCATGAGCATCATCCAGAACTACGTCCACTGGATTCGTTCCTTCTCCTGCACAGATGGCAACCAGGCGTCACCCAAGGTCGCTCACGAGAATGGCCTCAAGACCATGGTCGGTGTCTGGCTGGAAGGCGACCTGGAGAAGAACGAAAAGGAACTGAACAACGCCATCGAGATCGCCAGGGCCGGGCATGCAGATATCGTGGCGATTGGCAACGAGGTGCTGCTGCGTGGGGACCTGTCCGAGGACGCGCTGATCGACTATCTGTCGCGCTTCAAGCAGGCCGTTCCCGGCGTTCAGGTCGGTTATGTCGACGCGTATTTCAAATTCGTTGACCACCCGCGGGTAACCGCAGCCTGTGACGTGATACTCGCAAACTGCTACCCGTTCTGGGAAGGCTGTCACGCAGACTACTCACTGCTCTATATGAAAGAGATGTATCGCCGTGCGGTGCATGCGGCCCAGGGCAAGAAAGTCATCATCAGCGAGACGGGCTGGCCGAACATCGGTACGCCAGTCGGCGCTGCGGTGCCCTCTGAAATCAATGCGATCAGGTATTTCCTGAATACCTACCAGTGGGCAGAAGAAGAAGGCATTGAGATCTTCTACTTCTCGTCTTTCGATGAAGCCTGGAAAGTCCACGACGAAGGCGACGTGGGCGCCTACTGGGGACTTTGGGACAAAGACGGCAAGCTGAAATATGGCTGAGACGGCCGCACGATTCCGTGCGCCGCATAACTCTGACAGAAAAGAAGCCTGTGACTGACCAAGAAACTGAATCTGGAATTCGGCAACGCAATTTGCTATTCCGGTTATCGGGATGGCCAGTCGCCGATCGACGGCGTCTTTCCATCCTATGCAGCAGGTCTGCGAAGACCTGCGTATCTTGAGTGGTCATTGGCAATTTCTGAGACTCTACGACTGCAGCCGGCACGCGGAACTGGTGCTGGAGGCCATCGAAAAAGGAAGGCCTGGATTTCAAGGTCATGCTCGGCGCAGACATGCGTGCCGAAGAAAGCAATCCCGGCTGCCCCTGGGGCGCGCATTTCAGCGAGGAGACGCTGCACGCGAACCGCCTGGCAAACAGCGACGAGATCGATCGACTCATCGCACTGGCGAAGCGCTACCCGGACATCACCGTTGGCCGTGTCGGTGGGTAATGAGGCCACTGTCGAGTGGACGGACCATCTTGTTCCGGTGGAAAAACTGATCGCCTACGTGCAGCGAATCAAGGGTGCCATCGGACATCCCGTCACTTTTTGCGAAAACTACGTCCCGTGGACGCATAAACTGGAGCCCCTTGCGGCGGAGCTGGATTTCATTTCACTGCACAGCTACCCGGCATGGGAGTACCGAGCCGTTCAGGAAGCGCTGGAGTACACCAAGCAGAACTACTACAGCGTGGCAGACCACTACCCAGGACAAGCCCGTGATCATCACCGAGGCCGGCTGGACCACGGCCTCGAATGGCCGGGGGATCGAGCCTCACAACGCTTCCCAGGAATTGCAGGCGATCTACTACCATGAGCTGGTCGACTGGACCACGCGAAGCCGAGGATTCTTACCTTTGTTTTCGAGGCCTTCGATGAGCCGTGGAAAGGCTCACCTGAAGCCCTGGAACCAGAGAAGCACTGGGGACTATTCACCGTTGATCGCAAGCCGAAGCTCGTGATGAAAGACCTTTTCGCCGGCTAGGCAGCACTGATAAGACTGCGAGCCCTTATCAAAACGCCACTGCACGGATTGATGCGCAGCTCGCTACCGGACAACATGCTCCGACTGGCAACACCAGCCACGAAGCTATCGGCCAAAATCAAGATGGAACGGTATGACAACATCTGACCAGCAAGTCACGGACGTAAGTGGAAATTTTGTTACGCTGAACGGCGAGCGCTTCTACGCCATACACAACGTTGACCGTATGCCGGCGTTTTTCATAAGCGTGGTATCAGACAGTGACCACTGGATGTTCATCTCCTCCAGCGGTGGCCTCTCGGCGGGCCGTGTCTCGCCCGACACAGCCTTATTTCCCTATGTCAACGTCGACAAAATCCTCGAGAGCAACCCGCACACCGGTAGCAAGACTCTGCTTCGGGTCCGGCATAGCGGGAACTGGCAGCATTGGGAACCCTTCAACCGGGAACACGACGACCGCTATGCCCTGAGCCGCAACCTGTACAAGAATGTGCTGGGCAACAAGCTCGTATTTGAAGAAATCAATCACAACCTGAATTTGACCTTTCGCTATCGCTGGCGAACAGCGATGCGTACGGGTTTGTCCGTCGATGCGAACTGATCAATACGGGCGACAAAGACTGTCACGTCGAGATTGTCGACGGGCTGCAAAATATTCTGCCGGCGGGCACCCCGCGAGCCGTACAAACGACGACGAGCTATCTTGTTGATGCTTATAAGTTCAGCGAGCTCGACGAAGAGACAGGCCTCGCATTTTTTACCCTGTTCTCGGCAATCACTGACCGGGCTGAGCCCTGCGAGTCGCTCAGAGCCACCACCGCCTTCTGCCTCGGGCTGGAAAATCACCGGGTGCTGCTCTGCTCCGAACAGCTGGATGAATTTCACCGCGGCGAGCAGCCGGTGCAGGAAACCCGGAAGCGCGGGCTGCGAGGCGCCTACCTCGTCAACGCAGCGCTGACGCTGAAGGCGGGCGCCGAGCAACGCTGGTCCCTGGTAGCAAACACAGAGCAGAGCCAGAGCCAGTGTGTCAGCCTGCTGCAGGAATTGCGCAATCCGGACGCGCTGAGCGAGGCCGTTGCAGAATCTGTCGCGCAGGGCAGCGATGGGCTGGCGCGCATCATGGCCGCCAGCGATGGCTTCCAGTTAAGCGGTGAGGAAAATGTCTCGGTACACCACTACGCGAACGTGCTGTTCAACGTGATGCGCGGCGGCATCTTCGACAATCAGTACCATATTGATGCACAGGATTTCCGCGCCACAATAAAGATGTTTAACCGCGACGTGTACGGGCGGCACAAGGCTTTGCTCGACGCCTTACCGAAAGAGCTCGATTACAAACAACTGCTTGCGAGCGTGGAACAAGAAGGTGATCCGCAGCTGCTGCGGCTGACCCGCGAATACCTGCCACTCACCTTTGGCCGCCGACATGGCGACCCCAGCCGGCCGTGGAACGACTTTGCCATCAGGCTCAAAGACGAACATGGCAAGCCCCTGCTCTCCTACCAGGGCAACTGGCGCGATATCTTCCAGAACTGGGAAGCACTTTTGCTGAGCTACCCGGAATTTATCGAAGACGTGATTGCCAAGTTCGTCAATGCCTCGACCGTGGACGGCTACAACCCGTACCGCATAACCAAGGAGGGCATCGACTGGGAAGTTGAAGAGCCGGACGATCCCTGGAGCTACATCGGCTACTGGGGCGATCACCAGATTATTTATCTGCAAAAACTGCTGGAGCTCTCCTGCCACTTTCACCCCGGCCCGTCTCAGCGAAATGCTGCACGAGCCGATTTTCTGTTACGCCAATGTGCCCTACAGGATCAAGCCGTTTGCGTCTCTGCTCGAAAACGCCAAGAGCACGGTCACCTACGATCATGAGCAGGCAGAGAGGATCGAACAGCGCGTGGCGCGACATGGGCGCAGACGGCAAACTGCTGCCCGGCGCCGATGGCCAGGTCTACCAGGTCACGCTTGCTGGAAAAGCTCCTGGTGCCGCTGCTGTGTAAGCTGAGCAACCTCGTGGCAGACGGAGGCATCTGGTTGAATACCCAGCGGCCGGAATGGAATGATGCCAACAATGCCCTGGTCGGACAGGGCCTGTCGATGGTCACGCTCTATTACCTGCGTCGTTACCTTAAGTTTATGCAAGAGCTGCTCGCTTCAGAGTCCGGCCAGGTGAGCCTTTCTGCCGAGGTCAGCGTGTGGCTCGCGGAAACTGCGGACGCTCTACGCAAACTGCGGGGACAGCTTGGTGAGGGTCCTGTAGGCGGCGAGGTGCGCTATGCGACGCTCGTCACGCTGGGCGAATCCGCAAGCCGTTACCGCGAGCGCCTGTATCAGCAGGAGTCATTCTCCGGGATCGTTTCCGAGGACCTCGGCAAGATCAAGTCGCTCTGCGAGGACGCCCTCGCAGCGGCGGATCACAGCATCCGGGGGAACCGGCGCGACGACGGTCTCTACCACGCCTACAACCTGCTGGAACTGGCCCCGAACTCAGCATCGATCGATACTCTCTATGCCATGCTGGAAGGCCAGGTTGCGGCGCTCAGCTCTGGAGGCGTTACGCCCGAGCAGGCAGTAGAGGTGATCGAAGGCCTTTTCGAGAGCGATCTGTACCGCGCGGACCAACATTCTTTCCTGCTTTACCCGGACCGCCATTTGCCCGGTTTCCTGGAAAAGAACCGCTTGCCCGGCGAACAGGTCGAAGCCATAGCGCTGCTCACCCAGATGCTTGAAAAAGGCGATCACCGACTGGTGGAACGCGACACCGACGGCTGCTACCGATTCAATTCCGCGCTAAGCAATGTCGGCGCCCTTGATGCACGGCTCGACGCGCTGGCGGCGGACTACGCTGATGCGACGGAGACGGCGCGGCAGCCGCTGCGGAAACTCTATGAGCAAGTCTTCAATCACAAGGCCTTTACGGGCCGCTCCGGCGGCATGTTTGCCTTCGAGGGCCTCGGCAGCATCTATTGGCACATGGTCTCGAAGCTGCTGGTGGCCGTGCAGGAGTGTTTCTTCAGCGCGCAGGATCAGGGTGCCGATCAGGCGACCCGCCAGCGCCTCGGACAACTTTATTATCGGGTGCGCAAAGGCATCGGGTTCAATAAGAGCCCGGCCGAGTACGGCGCGTTCCCAACGGATCCGTATTCGCATACGCCGAAACACCTGGGCGCGCAGCAGCCCGGCATGACCGGCCAGGTGAAGGAAGAGATCCTGACCCGCTTCGGAGAACTGGGCGTGCGGATCAGTGGCGGCGCCGTACAGTTTCAACCCATGCTGTTGCGCGCCCGGGAGTTCACGGCGAAAGCGAAAACTTTTCGCTTCGTGGACGTAGACGACCAATGGCAGGAGCTTGAAGTACCCGCGTCCGGCCTGGCTTTCAGCTGGTGCCAACTGCCGGTTGTGTATCGTCTGGATGATTCTGCAAAGCCCGCGTTGACCGTGACGTGGGACAGCGGCAAAAGTGAAACCTTGTCTACATTGTCATTGCCCGCCGATCAGGCGTCAGAGATTTTTCAGCGCAGTGGGCGCATTCTGAAACTCGAGGTCACACTAAACAGCACTCTTCTTTTTTCAGAGCCCGCGTGAGCCAGGCCAGCCTCTGTTTCTACCATTCCAGAGAGAAATTACGATTAGCAAATTAAAGATGGTCATTCTCGCGCTCGTAATCTTGCTCGGCGCATCTGCTGGGATTGCTAAACTTCTGAAGTCGCCACAGGAGCTTGAGTTTTTTCAGGCGGTTGGGCTTGGCGAATCAGCACTCTTCGTTTTCGGGATCCTGCAACTGGCGGGCGCCGCTCTGCTCAGCATACCGCGGAGCAGACTACCTGGCGCGATAGTCTCGGCCGCCGCCTTTTTGGCATCCGCGATAATGATTTTTATGACCGGCGCGAATGCCTTTGGAACTTTCTCATTATTGCCCGTGCTGATGTCCGCCTGGATAATCTGGAACACCCTGCAAGCCTCTGCGACGGCCGATCGATAGATCGGAGCACAATTCCGATGAAAACCATGGCTGCCGAACCGCCCCTCTGGTTTTGGTTCAGTGCGCCAGACCTGGATAGTGTCGCAACAAAGCTGACTCAGAAAAAAGTCACCTGGAGATCCTCACCCGCGCACATATACGCCGGGCTACTGCTCGGTTTTTGCTTGCTCAAAGCGGCTTCGATCGCATCACTTACGCTCGCGTTTGCTTTGAGGGCCGTGTAGAAGTGCTGCGTGAAGCTGCGCGCGGCAAGATCGGGGATGACACGGGTGGTACCGATAACCGCCGGCACTACTTTGCTCAGGGAAACCGCCAGCGCTTCACTGTGACAGGCGTTTAGCACCACGAGCCTGATCCCGGATCCTTTCAGAATGTTTTTCAGCTTCCTGCCACTCAGAAAGTCCTTGCGGCGACCCACGCCCCGCAAATGCAGGCCCTTGTCCTCGGTCGCATGACCGCTGAAGTGCAGAATATCGCAGGTGTTGTTCTGTTTATTCGCGCTGAGCGCGTCGCACAAGTCCGCCAATTCCGCTGCCGGCAGGACGCGCAAGGAGTGACCGCCGGTTTCAACCAGCTTTTGCAACGTTCTGTGTTCTCGTTCTATGTCTATATATTCGTTGGCGGAGTTTGCCGAGACGAAAAGTATGTCCATGCCAGGAATTATCTCGTGTTTCTGCTCACCCGAGTACAGAACGTCGAGCGCAGCTAGATCGAAAACGGTCTTTGCTTAACAAACTCTGCCAGGGCTTTTTTTGAAGACCCTTCAACGGTCACGAAATTCGGATCCTGCTCATTGGCCGTCCATTCCCCCGCCGCACGCTTCACCTCGGCTTCGTAATGACATTTCAGCGCTGCCTTTACCTTCCTGGCCAGATCGCGATAATTGCCCGAGAACTTGCCGCCCCCCCAGGCCTCCTTGAGCGCGGCTGTGAACTGGCCATTTCTGTCGCCGCCGCCGGCGAGCTGATGATCCTGGCAGGCAGAGATCAGGATCCGGCTGGCTTTCGGCTTGCGCCGCTTACCGAGCCCGGCCTGAATCCGGTCGTATTTTTCCTTGTTGCCCTCGTAAATGGCCTTCGCTGCTCTGAGCGGCATGGCACGTATCCCGAGGCCTTCGCGCTTTTTTTCATCATCCGACGTACCGACTCGGGTCGCCGACCCGCTGTGACAGGAATCGGCCACGACAACCACCCTCACGCCCCTGGCGAATTCCGCATACAGCGCCTGCAGCTCATCATCCAGGAACATGCGGTCATACAGGCACCACGTCTCGTCCAGCTTGTCTATTTCATCTTTGTTGAGATCGTCAACCTGGGCCCCGTGGCCTGCATAGGTCAGGAGAAAAATATCGCCCGCTTTGAGTTTTTTTGCGGCGCTCCTGATTTTGTTCTTCACGTTGCCCGTGGTGGCTTTCTTTGTCTTCAGAATTGAAGCGCTGAAGCTCTGGCTCCTTGCCAGTCGCAGCATATCTTCTGCGTCGAATTCGCAGGAGGCCAGTGGCCCCTCCCAACCAACATTAAAGCCATCGTCGAATCGCACTGGCCGGTAGTCTTTTGACACAACCGCGTAGGCCGGACTCGAATAGGTTGGATTCAGCGGGTATCCGTCGGGGTCCACCTTATTGACGCCGATATGTAAAGAAATGCCCTTGGCCATTACTTGCTCTCCCACTTACGGGTGACCAGCACCACTGCGACGGCAGCGGCCTTGATGATAATGTTTTGAGTGCCGCCCCCAAGCCCGCACATACCCCGAAGGGCAGTGCAGCCTTGTTGGCGTCATTTCGTCGGCGCCAGCGTGAGAATACGCCGGGCTGAACCCGGACGGTTCAGGTATCGCGTTTAGTGCCTGGACCACCACGCGTGGGTCCCGGTCCGCCGCGAGTAGGCCCTGGACCGCCGCGCGTAGGTCCCGGTCCGCCACGAGTAGGCCCTGGACCACCGCGCGTGGGCCCCGGTCCGCCGCGGGTGCCTTCTGGCGCGCCTTTGCTACCTGATTTCTTTTTATCTGCCATCATCCTTCCCCCTGGCTTGCTGAGATTTTCCAGCCCCAATTACACTACTCCAATAGGCGGTCGGCTGCTAGCGCGAGACTGCGCCTACCCCTGAGGCTCTCGCTGCAACGCTTCATAAGCGGCTCGACCACGCAGTGCAGCAAGATCCGGATCTCTCGCGAGCAGCGCCTGTGACCACCCCTTTGCAACGGCTTGTTGCAGGTAGTCGTTCGCCGCGTCCGGATCACCCAGCTGTAATTCCAGGAGCGACGCGTAGTAATACGCCGTCGCGTCGGCGGTGAGCTCCAGCAGTCGCTTGAGCTGGGCACGCGCCGCATCGCTGCGCCCGGTGTGGGCATAGTACAAGCCAAGCCGGCCACACGCGCCCCAGTCGGTCGGATTGATCTGCAGCTCTTGTTCCGCAAACGCAATCGCCTTTTCATAAGCGTCTCTGGCGCTCTGCTCCTTGCCTGCCACGAAGCGATAGGCGTCCCCCAAAAACCCCCAGGTCCAGTGGACCTCGCCCGCCAGGTCGATAGAGCGCTGCTGGTCTGCGGCCGACTTGGCAAATTCGCCGCTGTAGTAATACACCAGCCCCCTGTTCGAGAACGTCCAGCGAGACGGCAAGGGTGAAGCGTTGAGCACTTCTTCTGCACGCGCCAGGTCGCCCATCGCCAGGTAAGTATTGCCCAGATTGTCATAACCGATGCCACTGTCCGGCGCCAATTCGATCAGCTTTTTATATCTGCTTATCGCTTCCTTGTAACGAGACTGGTCATAAAGAAAATTGCCGAATGCTCTGTGAACACCCCAATATCCAGGTTCGACTTTTTCAGCTGTCAGGAACGCTGCCTCAGCCAGCTGCAGGCGATTCTGCTCGGCATAAGTCTGCGCCAGCGCGAGATGCGCATCCACCGAGTTTGGCTGCTGGTCGAGCGCTTTTTGCAGCTCCGGGATGGCACTGTCGTATTGGCCGCTTGTGCGATAGAGATTGCCCAAGGCGACATGCACCTCCCAGAGGCTTGCGTCCAGCGTCAGCGCGCGGTGACAGGCCGCTTCAGCCTTGATGAACGACTCTGACTCCCTGGCGAACTCGTAGGATCCCAACTGTGCGTCGCATAGCCCCGCGTAGGCTTCTGCGAAGCGTCGATCGAGGCTGATCGCCCGATCAAATAATTCCCTTGCGCTGGAGAGCGTCGCGTACTCAGCCGGTTGCCGAAGATAGTCGCGGCCCCGAAGATAGTATTGATAAGCCTCTGGGCTCACGGTGGGGGGCGTTTCAATTCGGACCCGAGACTCGGGCGACAATACCGGCACAATCGCGGTGGTTACCGACTGTGCAATATTGCTTTGGATATCGAGAATGGCGTCAAGCTGTCGGTCATAGGTCTCACTCCACAACAGGTTGTCAGACTTTGTGTCGTCCAGTGCCGCCGTAATGCGGATGCGGTCTCCTTCGCGGCGCACGCTGCCGGTCAGAATGTTGGTCACGTTGAGTGTGGAAGCTATCGTGCCTATATCAACATCTTTACCGCGGAAGAAAAACGAAGCAGAGCGTGAGGCGACTTTGAGCTCATGAATTCTGCTGAGTGCGCTCAGGAGTTCGTCGGCCAGGCCGTCGGCAAAAAACTCATCTTCTGCCGCGCTGCTTTGGTTCTCGAACGCCAGTACGGCTATGGAAACCGGCTCCGCTTCGCTCAGGCTGGCGATTCCTCTGGACACATAGTTGTCGTAGACCAGGAACACGACGGCAATGACCAGCAGGCTGATGATGGCACGGTTAAGGCGCCTGCCTGTCAGCCAGCGGATGCTGGTCTGGCGCAGCACATCGTCGCTGCGTTTAAGTCCTGCTGGCGTCAGCTCATAGACCCAGGCCAGGACCGCGGCAACTGGCAAGCCAAGCATCAGGGCGGCAATAAGTACCCGCATAACCAGGGGCGGGGAATTGAAAGTCGGCAGAATCACGTCCGCGACCTGGATCATGAGCCATGCCACCACGGTGTACGCCACACCGACCCTGAAGACATTCCTGCGTTTCAGTTCAGCCCACAGGGAGAGGTAGCCTTTCTCCACACCGGGCTCTACAACCTGGTAAATGGAAATCGGATCGAGAATGTTCTTGACCTGCTTTTCGCCGGCAAACTCGATGGCCACACGCGCCCGGTGCTTAACCTGCTCAAATACCGCGCCGGACAGACAGATGCCCCCCGGCACCGCGAACTCCTCAAGCCCTACGGCCGTATCAACACCTTCGCCTTGAAACCTGCCGTCTTCTTCCCTGACATCGCCGATATGCAAGCCGATGCGCAGCAACAGGCGCTCTTCCAGCGGCAAGCGTTTATTCTCAACCAGCATGGCTTGCTGAATTTCTACCGCACAGCGGATGGCCTCCACTGCGTTCGAAAACTCCGCAATGGTGTCGAGACCAGGCAGGGCGAAACAACTCCCTCCATGCTCGGCAATCAGGCGCAAGAAGATTGTTCGCTTCAACTCCGACGCGTGGTCCGCGCGCCCCTCACCGTCCGGACCGGGCTGCTGATTGCCACTCGGAGCCAACGCCAGGATTGTCGCTGTTCTGTGGTCGCGCTGGGACAACTCTGACCCCTGAATATGCTTGCGGTTATAAGTTTGGCGAAGTATACAGCAGACCACGCCCGGGCTCGTATGAGGTTCGGTTGTTGCGCAAGCCACAAGGACTGGATGCCGCGCAGCACTGTCTTCACACTGTGTATGGCTGGCAGCCAGCCGACTCAAACAATGCAGTTAACGCATGCTAAACTCAGCTGCATAAGATTGCGTGCTGCAGTCTCTGTCGCAACAAGAGGCGCCGCAGGGGAGAACAACGATGATGGGGATACGTTCGGTGGACAACACGCTCAAGGTTACGACACTTGTTGCCCTGGCAACAATTGCCCTCGGAGGCTGCGCTGGCACACCCCCGGCAAGCGGAGCTCGCTCAGCGACCGCCACAGGCTCGACGATTGATGCGCAGATGGCAGAGCTCGCGCAACAAAAGGCGGAGCTTGCGCGCAGAGAAGCGGCACTTGCGCAGAGGCAGATGCAGCTCGAGGCCCGGGCGGCCGCACCAGCCGGCGCGAACAGCAGTATGCAAGCGGGTGGCGGCAGTATCATCCCCCCGGATGCGACACCGGGTGAGTGCTACGCGCAGGTGATCGTACCTGCGAAGTTCAGGTTTTCAGTAGAGGAAGTCGTGCAGCGTCCCCGGTCTGAGCGCATAGAGATTATGCCCGCACGCTTTGAAATGGTTGAGGAAGACGTCGTCGTCAGGGAAGCGTCAACCCGCATAGAGGTAGTCCCGGCCGTTTACGAAACCATCAAAGAGCGCGTAATGATCAAGGAGGCGACCACGAAGCTCGTCGCCGTTCCGGCAGTCTACGAAACGATTACCGAAGAAGTTGAAATTGAACCCGCTTCCACCAGGATTATTGAGGTTCCGGCAGTCTACGAGACGGTGACAGAGCAGGTGCTGGATGAGCCAGCTCGTCGCGAATGGAAATATGTTACCGAAGTAGACACGGGAAGCGGCGAAGTATCCACGGGCGCGGCTCAGATGGTCCAGCGCTATGGCGACTTCAAGGTCCTGGAAACGCGTGTTAAGGATACCGGCGTGATGTGCCTGGTTGAGTATCCCGCCACTTACAAGATTGAAACAAAGCAGGTCATTGTCACGCCTGCGACGACCAGGGTGGTCGAGGTACCGCGAAAATCCAGGTCGATGACAAGGACAATTGTCAGACAACCCGCCTCCACCCGGGAGGAGACCATTCCCGCGGTGTACGGGACGGTGGAAAAAACGATAGTTAAAACGCCTTCCAGCACCCGAGAGGTCACCATTCCTGCCACCTACGGCAAGGTCAAGGTCAGGAAACTAGTGGAACCCGCCCGTGAGCGACGCATACCCATACCCGAAGAAGTCACGACAAGGTCCGTCAAAGAGAAAGTCAGTGATGCCCGGATCGAATGGCGCCCGGTGCTGTGCAAGGTCAACATGACCCGCGGCAATGTCAGCGCCATGCAGGCCGCCCTCAACGCAAAAGCAATGGGGAGAACCTGCAAAGTGGACGGCATCATGGGTCCGTGTACGCTGGACGTCGCGCGCCGCTTTGCCATCGCAAATGGTCTGGCCTGGGGCCAGAACTACGTCACCATGGACGTGATTCGCGAGCTGGGTCTGAATTTCTAGTGCGCCCGGATCGTTTCGGGAAACGACATAGTGTTGCGCACTACGAACTCTTCATGACGCGGTATCGCGCAGTATAGGGATTGGCTTCTCAAGACGCATAGCGCCGGGAATAGTCACCTCGGCCAGATCTTTTTCAAGAAGTGAGCGATCACCAAGCGTGATCGAACCACCCAGCTGCAAATGGCCGACCCGGATCGCAGTGATCGCCCCACCCTGCACTTCCAGGTTAACTCCCTGCACCTCCAGCTGCACCGAAACATTGAAATCGAAGCTGTGCATTTTAATATCATGCACGACGACGTCTACTGAGGGCTCCAGGTTTGATTCGATCGTATGCTTGCTCACGGTAACCACGTTGATATCTTCAGGCGGCGTAAGTTGCGGGTCCGCGAACTTGCGCAATTCACTCCAGCCGCTCCAGGCCTGACCGAGGATATCGTCAAGCGCGATGTCCAGCGCCTTCAACAGGTTCTTTTTCAGTGCGCCCTTCATCGCTGCGGTATTCAACGCCGGACCTTCGGGCCTTTTCGGTCCTTTCTCCAGTTCCTGAGTTGCTTTGTCAAAGCCCGGCTTCATCGCTGCGTCATCAAGATTGAGCGCTTCGCTATCACCGGCGGTCAGCGCCTGTGCAAGTGTCATTGTCATGTCCGCTCCAATGGTTTGCCGCCTTCCCGGATCGGCTGGCCTTTCTCGCTCATCAATTTCGCCTCGCCCGAGATCGAAAACTCAGCCGCGTGCCGCCAGGAATTCCGCAGTGCAATCGCGTCATTCGGACTCGTCACGCCGGTTACTTTGCCCCGGCCTTTGTCCCGGGTCAGCTCATAGGTAACAGGGTCGGTGACGGTCACGCCGCCGTCACCAGGTCGGAGCAACGCAATAGCCGCCACCAGTAGCAGCCATGGCAGTATGCTCGCCTCGGCATCCGGGGCTGGCAGGCTGACCGGAGCCGCCGGGCGCACTCGAGGCCACTGCTCCGAAATTTCCGGCCGAGGCGCCTGCACTACAATTTCGCGTGGCGGGAGTTGTATCCGGATCGGCGGCGGAGCTGCCTGCACGGTGGCTGCAACCGGAAGTGGGTTGACCCTGATCCGCAACGGGAGCTCTTTGAGCGGCGGTTGACTGCTTATCGCTGCGCTGCAATCGCTGGTGCGCCATGCGCGCATCCGGGCGGTGAAGCGGTTTGGCGTTTCATAACGATGGCCAAATACAGCACCGCTTTCGCCACCGCTCACCGTTTCAGAATCACCATCGCCGAAATCAAGCCGGTAGCAGTTGGCTTGCGCAACAAAAGCGGTGAACGTGAACTCCTCCCCCACGAGGCCAGAACCCGACCTGACCTGGGCTTCACTGGGCTCCACCGAAAACCGGGCAGAAGTCTGCGCGTCAACTGCAACAGGCACCACCACCGCCAGCAAAATCAGCAGCAGTGTTGTTGATGGCGTTCCTGTCATTTCAAAGAAGCGACGAAACAGCTCGCGGACCGGCAACGGGGGCTTTTGCGGCAAGCACCGCTCGCCAATGCGAATTCGTCACGTGGGCGCTGACTCTTTTAAAGGTCCAGGGCGAGTCCCGCAAAACAACTACTCTGTGCATGTCGGATCTGCCTTGATTTCGTAAATGGTCTTTGCCTCACCCGACCAGTTCCCGGCGGCGCCCTCACCTGAGGCATCCGTAAATGCACTGGTAATTTCGAAAACTCTGGCAGCAGGCGCAATAGCGAAATCCAGGTACTGCCTGTGAGATTCATTTGATTTGACAGACACGCCGGCCGTCCGGCGCGTCGAACTCGCACTGCTCTCGCTTTTGATTTCACGCGGCTCCACGTATCGCCCCCAGTCAATTACGGCAAGACCGCTTCCCGTTGCTCCGCTGGAATGAAGGGCTTCGCCCAGCTCGTCGTCTACTGGTACAAGTTGCGCGTAGAAATGCCGGCCCGCAGACAGCTCGATCGGATCAAGGCCAACATTGCGGACCTCGACCATCGCCCGAATCCAGCGATGTTCTGTGTCCAGACATGCCGAGAAAATCTCGTGAGAAACCACTGCGCGTGGATCTGCGGCCGCCACTTCAGGATAAAATTCTTGCTTAATGTAATACCAGACACCAAATATTATCGCGAGGATCAACAGGATCGTCTGCGCATTTCTGAAAATGTCATTAAATCGCATCACTTGTTCCCCGCTATCGGCTTGGCAGCCGATCTTCGCCCGGATACATTCGCGCTTCGCCTGTTGAGGTGATCGCTGCGAACGTACACGAGATGACAGACTGTGACCGGTTGTTTTTTATTCTCATCAAGTCGCGCAAGATCTCGGCGGCCTTCTTTACGCGGCCAAACCTAAGTATAGATTAGCACGCTGGGACAGCAAGGCAGATTGCCGAGCAAGCGCAAGCCGGTTACCTGCCGGTATTCACTGACCTTTGGCACCTGCGATGGTCAGGTACCAATTGGTTTTCTCCGGGACTACAACATCCAGTGCCAGGAATCCGTTCTTACCCGGACGAATGTTTTTCTGTCGGCCAGAGCGCGCCGAGGCGCTCTCCGACGGCACGCCGACATAGGTGCTTGACCGCGTTTCACCGGCACGATCTTCAGTGGTGATCGCCACCATAATCTCAGTAACCGTTACGTCCGCATTTCCGTTATAGATCTGACATGAGATGGCGGCATTATTCTCGGAGAGCCTGCACATCTTGACCTGCAGTTTTTCCAGCTGCTCGCCGGCCAGTGCGTTGGGCAGCGCGACTTCCCTGACGGGTTCCGGGCGGGACTCAGGACGGGATTCGGGGAATTTATTTCTGCAAGCGTCCTGGATGGCGCGTGCGGCGACATCACTGACCACACCCTGCATGCCCTTCAGGATGCACTCGTCATAGTTTTTTGGACCAAACAGCCCGGCGCTGGCCGTCCCGATACACGCCAGACAAATGACCGCCGCCAGGAATTTTACTGGTTTCTTCATATCAGCTCCCCTGCGCCGAACATAATCCAAATCGGGGACTTCCGCCACCTTCGGCATCAACCTCATGACCGCACGGCAGTACGCCACAGTGCCGCCCTGCCTGGTGTTACTGATAGCCCTTTGCCTGCAGGCTAAACAGGTGGGCGTAGTGGCCATTTTCGGCCAGCAAGGTCTCATGGCTGCCTTGCTCTATGATCTCGCCGTGCTGTATCACGACGATGTGATCGGCCGCGCGCACTGTGGAGAATCGATGCGAGATCAAAATAGTGATCTTGTCGCGGCTGGCCTTGCGGAAGTGTTCGAAGATTGCGGCTTCCGAGGCGGCGTCCATCGCCGCCGTGGGTTCATCGAGGATCAGGATATCGGCTTCGGAGCGCATGAAGGCGCGCGACAATGCGATCTTCTGCCATTGACCGCCTGAAAGCTCCCGCCCCCCCTTGAACCAGCGCCCCAACTGCGTCTGATAACCCTCGGGCATTGATTCGATGAACGGCGCCGCCATGCCGGTGGTCGCGGCCTGCTGCCAGCGTGCCTCGTCTTCTATATGGTGCACGTCGCCGGCGCCGATATTCTCACCCACCGAAAACTGGTAGCGGCCGAAGTCCTGAAAGATAACGCCGACCCGACGATGCAGCGCGCTCTGACCCCATTCCTCCAGATCCAGCCCATCCAGCATTATCCGTCCGGCGCTTGGCGAATAGAGCCGCGTCAGGAGCTTGATCAAGGTCGTCTTGCCCGAGCCGTTTTCACCGACCAGCGCCAGGCTCTCACCGGGCAATATCGTCAGGTTGATATTCTTAAGGGCCAGCTCATTGCTGCCGGGGTATTGAAACGAGACATTCTCAAATTCGAGGCCGCGCGATGGATCCGGACCAAAGCTCGCCGCGCCTCTTTCAGGCGGCAATGGATGAGCAAGGTATTCGTAAAGATTGGAGAGATAGAGGTTGTCTTCATACATGCCACTGATCGAAGACAGGCTCGCGGCCACCGCAGTCTGGCCCTGGCGAAACAACATCAGATACATGGTCATCGCACCGAGAGTGATTTCCTTAGCAATGGTCGCCAGTACGATCCAGACATAGGCGCCGTAGAAGGCGGCGGTGGATACGAGACCCAGTACGAAGCCCCAGCTGTCACGCCTGAGCGTCAGGCGCCGGTCTTCCTTGAAAAGCTTATTAAAGATATCGCGGTAGCGATCCAGGAAGCGCGGTCCGAGGTGAAAGAGCTTGACCTCCTTGACACTGTCTTCGCGTGCTATGAGCGTCTCCAGATAAATCTGCATGCGACTCTCGGGAGAGCGCCAGCGAAACAGGCGAAAGGCATCGCCGGAAAACTTTGCCTCGGCAAAGAACGAAGGCAGGCCAGCAAAAATCAGGATCAATACTGCCCACGGCGAAAAACCGAATAGCAGCACCGCGTAGCTGGTCAGCGAGATGCCATTTTGGGCAAGACCAAAAGTGCGCTTTACCAGGCTCAAAGGTCGGCTGGACGCCTCGCGGCGAGCGCGCGTCAGCTTGTCGTAAAATTCAGAGTCCTCGAAACTGGTCAGCGGCAGGGTCAGCGCTTTCTCAAGAATCATGACATTGACCCGATGCCCCAGCTGCGCGCGAAGGAGGGACTCGCTGGCGGAGATTCCTCGCTGACTGGCGGCCAGCAGCGCAACAATCAGCGCTTCAAGTACGACGAAATTGATCACCTGGCGCACGTCTGGAACATCGGCCGCAATCGCAGTCACCACGCCGTCGACGATCAGCTGGCCCACATAGGCGACGCCGGCCGGCAGGATCCCGGCGGCGACGGTTAATCCGGCAAGCGCGAAGGTCAGGGGTCGACTGGTGCTCCATACCAGTTCAACGGCACGCCTGCTGTAGCGAAAGACACCGAAAAAGCGAGTCGGCAGGCCCGGTTGATCTTCTTTTGGCTGGTCCATGCGAGTCATACCTGCCCTGAGTCAGCAAAGGCCAAGAAAATGGGTTTCGAGCGTCGCAACGATACCAGCATTGTGCTCGCGCGCTACTGCCCGCCCGTGAGGTATTACATGTGGAATTCCGCTCTGGCAGCAATTCGACCGGCGTTGGTGAAACAGGTAGGGTGCCGGAGGCCCTCGCTGCACGCGAGAATTACGACCAGATCGCGTCTATTCCGGCGCCTGTGGCTCTGATTATCAGCAATCGTGCAAGCGCTGTTCTCGAACCTTTCGAAGGCTCGCCTAACTGAAATCCATACGGGAACCGCCCCGTCGCCTTGAGAATGCAGGAAGCCCATTGATGCCACCGCGCCGGCGCTGGCTCAGTCATCGGCAATTCGAACCTTTTTCTATATATATCAATTAGTTAAAAACCAATTTCTGATCCGACGCTCGGGCCTGAAGCGTTCCCGCAGGGTCAGCCCCCCTACCGCGGTCATTCCAGCCGGAATTCGGTGCTCAAAATCTGATTCGGCACCGAAACCAGCACTTGTTAGCATGACGCTTACCGTGATAAACAGGAGCCTCGATCAACATGGCCCGCGAAGTTGGCCTGACTGTGGTCCAACTCGGGCTTCGGTTTCATTATCAGGTGAATTTATATGTTTGAGCGTAGCAAGAAAGACCAAACCGGTGCGGACAGGAGCGCTGACTCAGGACAGGACAGCGATCGGGATACGCAAGGCTGGAAGCCGGGATCAGCACCTGCCACGCAGGCGGGCGGGCGAACCGACATTGCGGTAATCGGCCGCTCAATTCGAATTAACGGTGATCTTTGCGGCGAGGAAGATCTGCGCATCGAAGGCGACGTTACCGGCACGGTGCAACTGAAGAACAACACCCTCACGATCGGCAGTGAAGGC
This sequence comes from uncultured Gammaproteobacteria bacterium, assembly GCA_963759075.1. Classification (GTDB taxonomy): domain Bacteria; phylum Pseudomonadota; class Gammaproteobacteria; order Steroidobacterales; family JABDLF01; genus JABDLF01. Next base: position 270,693 of record CAVWXZ010000016.1, on the reverse strand, counting down.
AAGATCAGTGCCAACGTCTATGCGAAGTCAGTGACTGTAGATGGCCTGATGGAGGGCGATATTTACGGCTCGGAGCGAGTCAATATTCGTAAGAACGCCACGGTCAACGGCAACATCACTGCACCGAGAGTAAGCCTGGAAGACGGCGCCAAATTTAAGGGTTCGATAGAAATGGATCCCGCCGCAATCGAAAAAGCGCTTGGGATTAAAGCTGGCGCATCGGTAACTATGAACACGTCCACCAAGAATGCCGCACAATCAAATGGCGAGGCGCATCGCGAAAAACCGGGAGTGGCTCCTCATAAAGGCAGTACCAAAGCCCAGTCATTGAGCTGATCTGCGGAGAATGAATTCGATGTTGGCACAATAATGGGTTGGGGCGCTCACTCGATCGAACGAGTTAAGGCAACGCAATCAGAGAAGTTTAACGCGCCGCTGTTTCGTTCCCTCATAGAGACACTTGCAACGCGCGAGCGTTGGGTTGTGCTGGATCTTGGTGCTGCACGAACGCAAACGATTGAGCTGTTCGGCCGGTACGGTTGCCGGCTGGACATTGCCAACGTGGCAGACAAACTGACGACGCTGAACGCGATAGCGGATCCGGAACATTTGCAGGAAGCAGCCGAGGCACTGTTGCCAGCAGGCAGCGCTGAGGCTACGGACGTAGTGCTTTGCTGGGACCTGCTGAATTACCTCGAGCGCCCGGCCCTGCGTGCAGTAATGTCCTGCATCACAGCACGCGCGCGGCCTGGTACCCTGGTACACGCCCTCATCGTATACTCACAGTCGCACATGCCGGTTGAGCCGGGGAACTATATTCCCGACGAGAATAATAATCTTCTGGACATTGCCACGCACTCAGACGAGCGACCGGCACCGCGTTACAGTCCCGAAGAGCTCAGCCATTCTCTGCCCGAATTCTGGATTGATCGAGCCATGCTCCTGAGCAACGGCATGCAGGAATTTCTTTTTCGCTGTACAAACGAATAAGAGCACCTCTGATTCAACCGATGGCATGCGCTGTCACCACGGTTGCGGCAAGTGGAATATCGAATCAAGCGCAACCATCGAAGCACCTCTCCCGGGCAGCGCGACGCGAGCCCCGCGTTAAACGAACGCATCCCGCGGATGTGAGCACGATGGCTGAAGCCCACCGTGCTGATCATGTTTTCTTTCGGCCAGAAGCGGTAAACGTAGGGCTGCAAAGTCAGAAATCTTCAAGGGCGTTAGATTGGCGTCTTTTTTCTGCCGCGTCGATCCTGCCTGATTGTTCAAATACCGTCGTCCCCGCGGGGGGATCCAAAGACTGTCGTCCCCGCGGAAGAATCCAAACACTGTCGTCCCCGCGGAAGAATCCAAATACTGTCGTCCCCGCGGAAGAATCCAAATACTGTCCTTCCCGCGGGGGGATCCAAAGACTGTCGTCCCCGCGGAAGAATCCAAATACTGTCGTCCCCGCGGAAGAATCCAAATACTGTCGTCCCCGCGGAAGAATCCAAATACTGTCGTCCCCGCGGAAGAATCCAAATACTGTCGTCCCCGCGGAAGACTCCAAATACTGTCGTCCCCGCGGAAGAATCCAAATACTGTCGTCCCCGCGGAAGAATCCAAATACTGTCGTCCCCGCGGAAGAATCCAAATACTGTCGTCCCCGCGGAAGACTCCAAATACTGTCGTCCCCGCGGAGGCGGGGACCCAGTGATCAGAAAGGGCGCAGCCCGCAATAATCAGGAGTGCGCTGCGCGATTGCAAGGCTGGATTCCAGCCCCCCGAACCAAGACCTGGGCAGGCTGCTCGGCAATGACAGTAGTGCCGACATAGGGTCGGTCGTAGACGTCAAGCCTCGAGCGACTCACAGCACCGGAGGGTCGCTTACCGGCCAAAATCGGGCATTTGCCGAACGGAGATTTTGCCAGGCGATCTCTGGCACATTTGTCAAGTAGAAGACCGAACCCAATTGTCCGGTCAACCTGTGAAGCCGGTGCCGCTATAAACCAGACGTTTCGCGCTGAATCGCTACCCAAGCTCTGATCTTTCGGCCTGCTTTCACTGGCAAAACGCGCCAATGCATGATGAATGGCGTGCCACCTTTTTTGAAGTTGATGGCCTTGCCCTCAAATTTTCGTCCTGACGACAGCGCCGCGCTGAGTTCTTTTATGACCTTCTTGTCGGTACCCGTTCCCTGCAATATCCTTGGCGTTTTGCCAATCACTTCATCCTGACTGTAACCCGTGAGTTTTTTGAACGCCTTGTTAGCATAGATAATCTTTCCAGTCTTGGTGGCATCAGTGACAAGAATGGAATCGAAACTATTCTCCGCCAGCACCTCCAACAGCGCGAGGTTGACGTCGTCCCTTTCCAGCGCTTGCCTGATCGAGCTACTCATAAAATCCTCCTGTTTGTACATTACTTATTTTAGGTCGATGGCCGTGAAGCCGGCGTGAAAGTGCCGTTTGGGGCCGCTCGTTGTCCTCAGGTAACCGTTGATGCAACTAGAGGCCACATCAAAACCACATACCCAACGGCCGCTTTGAGTCGTCAGCGGAAATACTCCCTGGTTCAAAAGAAAGGGCTTTGCGCCAAGCGCCATATGCGGGCTGCTCTGTAAGAGGGTGCTTGCAAATCTTGGTGGGGATCAGAGCCAAGGCTCTCGGTGACGCGCTTTAGCGCCCTAATCGGGGTCAGAGCCAAGGCTACTGACCCCGATTAGAGCGGGCATTGGCCTCAACAATTCACTGGATTCCGGCCCCCGGATCAAGTGCGGGGCAGGCTGCGCGAGAATGACAGTTTATGCCGCGCCGAGTGTGCGTTGAAGGAAGACAAACCAGTGACGTGTTCCGGTGGGCGTCCACCCCAGTCAGTAATCCCGATTGGGGTCAGAGCCAAGGCTACTGACCCCGAATCGTGTTTTGGTGGCTATGGGTGGCGAGAACCCGCGGCGCTCGACGACCTTACGAAGAAAGATGCCTCTGGCTGCGCCGCGTGTGCGTTGCGGTCAAATAAACCACCGAGGTGTTCCGGTGGGCGTCCACCCCAGTCAGTAATCCCGATTGGGGTCAGAGCCAAGGCTACTGACCCCGAATCGTGTTTTGGTGGCTATGGGTGGCGAGAACCCGCGGCGCTCGACGACCTTACGAAGAAAGATGCCTCTGGCTGCGCCGCGTGTGCGTTGCGGTCAAATAAACCACCGAGGTGTTCCGGTGGGAGTCCCCCACCGTCACAAAACCGAGAGGGGCGACCATTGCTGGCCCCGTCGCTGTTTTGGTGGCTATGGGTGGACTCGAACCACCGACCTCAGCATTATGAGTGCCGCGCTCTAACCAGCTGAGCTACATAGCCATTTTGATCGTTGCCACATCCGTGGCAGGGGGCGGAATTGTCCGGGCCGGCCGGCCGCCTGTCAAGGCGCGGCCCGCTTCACACGTTAAAGCGGAAATGCATGACGTCGCCTTCCCTGACGATGTATTCCTTGCCCTCCAGGCGCATCTTGCCCGCTTCCTTCGCGCCCTGCTCGCCGTTGCAGCTGAGGTAATCATCGTAGGAGATGGTCTCGGCACGGATAAAGCCCTTCTCGAAATCGGTGTGGATCACGCCCGCTGCCTGCGGCGCCGTGGCGCCCGTCCGCACCGTCCAGGCGCGCACTTCCTTCTCGCCGGCGGTGAAGTAGGTCAGCAGCCCAAGCAGCTGGTAGCCGGCGCGAATCACGCGATTCAGGCCCGGCTCCTGTTGCCCCAGCTCGGCCAGAAACTCGGCCTTGTCTTCGTCCTCGAGCTGCGCGATCTCGGCCTCGATGGCCGCACACACCGGCACCACCAGCGCGCCCTCCGCGGTTGCCAGTTCTTCCACGTGCGTGAGCAGCGGATTGTTCGCTGAACCCGTCCTCATCGACGTTGGCGATGTACATGGTGGGTTTGACCGTCAGCAGATGCAGGTCGCGGATGCTCCTTCGCTCCTCGACGGACAGATCCAGGCTGCGCACCGGCTTCGCCTCATCGAGATGCGCCACCACCCGGCCCAGCAGGTCACGATATTTGATGGCATCCTTGTCGCCGGTCTTGGCGGTGCGCACGGCCTTGTCGTAATGCCGCTGCACCGTCGCCAGATCGGCCAGCGCCAGCTCGGTGTTGATCACCTCGATATCGGACACCGGATCGACCTCGCCGGCGACATGCACGACGTCATCGTCATGGAAACAGCGCACCACATGCGCGATCGCATCGGTCTCGCGAATATTGGCGAGAAACTGGTTGCCCAGACCCTCGCCCTTTGCCGCGCCCTTGACGAGTCCCGCAATATCCACGAACTCCACGGTGGTCGGGATGATCTTGTGCGGCTTGGCAATCGCCGCGATCAGCGTCGAGCCGCGGGTCGGGCACGGCGACGACGCCGGTGTTGGGCTCGATCGTGCAGAACGGGTAGTTTTCCGCGGCAATTTCCGCCCGGGTCAGGGCATTAAACAGCGTTGACTTGCCAACGTTGGGCAAACCAACGATGCCGCACTTGATGGCCATATGTTCTGCTACTCCGGATTTGCGCTGCGCAGTTGCTAGGTATTGGTCTTGTTATCAGCTTGGTCGCCGCTATCTTTGCTCGAAGACGAGCCGGCTTCTTCGGCGCCGGGCCTGGTTTTATCTGCCGGCTTGCGATACTCCCTGGGCTTTTTGCCGCGGCTGTGCAGCTTGTGCATAGCTCGCTCAAACCCCTGACCCAACAACAAACCCATGGCGGCCACCGCATCCTTGATAGCCTGGTCGATCAATTCGTGCTCTTCCTGCGGCGGCCTGCGCAGCACGTAAGACGTGACTTTGCTGGCCTCACCGGGATGACCGATACCGATGCGCAACCGGGCGAATTCCGGCCCGATGTGATTGATCGTGTCCTTCAGCCCATTGTGCCCGCCTGCCCCACCGCCGCGCTTCAGGCGCACAGTGCCCGCGGGCAGGTCGAGTTCATCGTGAGCGACCAGTATTTCCTCGGGCGCGATCTTCAGAAACGACGACAGCGCCTGCACGGCAGTACCGCTGCGATTCATGAAGGTATCCGGCTTCAGCAGGCGCAGGTCATGACGTTTCAGCTCAATGCGCGCAACTTCTCCGCTGAACTTGCGTTCCGGTCGAAACTGTCCCGTCGACTTTTCGAGCCAATGCATCCACGAACCAGTAGCCGGCATTATGCCGGTCCTCACGGTGTTCGCTGCCCGGATTACCGAGCCCGACAATCAGCTTGATGGACGAATCAGCTCATAAGTTGATGCAAAAAAGGGCCGCACTCGGGCGGCCCTTTTTATTAGCCTCGAATCTCTCAGTCCTCGGGCTTGGAGTCGTCCTTGTCCGCTTCCTCGTCGGAAACAGTCGGGACCTCGGCGGATTCTTCAACCTCTTCCTCGGGCTCTTCCTCGACCGTGACGCGGATATGGTGACAAGACACCACTGGCTGATCGAACTCATCGCCCTGGGCCAAGCGCCTCGAAGCGCACGCCTTCCGGCGCCTTGATCTGCGACAGGTTGATGGAATCACCAATTTCCATGGCCGGATACATCGATCTCGATATATTCAGGCAAGTCCTTCGGCATACACACGATGTCCACATCGGCCATGACCTGGCTGATATCACCGCCCTGCTGCTTGACGCCCGGAGCGATCTCTTCGCCCACCAGATGGAACGGCACGGTCATGCGAATTTCCTGGCCCGCCACCACGCGCTGCAGGTCCAGGTGCATGATCTGGCGCTTCGACGGGTGACGCTGGATGTCCTTGAGAATCGCTTCCTGCTCGACCTTGCCCACTTTATCTTGAGGATGTGCGTAAAGAACGCGTCATGCTCGAGCTGATGCAAGAGCGTCTGGTGATGAATCGCCAGCTGACGCGGCGGCTTGCCACCGCCATACAGGATTGCGGGAACTTTTCCCTCGCGACGCAGGCGGCGGCTCGCACCTTTCCCCTGGTCATCGCGCAGTTCTCCGGTTAATTCAAACTTAACTGCCATTGTCTTTCTCCGTTTTCAAAAAAATAACGCCAACCCGCGACCAGGTTCGCGTCCACCTATCAAACTCTGTCCTTACTCGAGGTAAAGCGAGCTCACCGATTCATCATCGGCAATCCGGCGCATCGTCTCGGCCAGCATTTCCGCCACGCTGAGCTGGCGAATACTCTTGCAGGCCTTGCGCCTCCGCGCTGAGCGGAATGGTGTCGGTCACCACCAGCTCGTCGAGCACTGACTCATTCAGGCGCGAAATCGCCGGGCCCGAAAGCACCGGATGCGTGACGTAGGCCACCACCTTCGTCGCGCCCTCGTCTTTCAGAGCCTTGACCGCCTGACACAGCGTGCCGGCCGTATCGATCAGGTCGTCGATCATGACGCAGGTCTTGCCCTCGACCTCACCGATAATGTTCATTACCTTGCTCTCGTTGGCCTGCGGCCGGCGTTTGTCGATGATCGCCAGTTCCGCGTCATCGAGGCGCTTGGCCAGCGCCCGGGCCCGCACCACACCGCCGACATCGGGCGACACCACCACGAGGTTCGGATACTTCTTCTTCCACGCATCGCCCAGCAACACCGGCGAGGCGTAAACATTGTCCACCGGGATATCGAAAAAGCCCTGGATCTGGTCAGCGTGCAGATCGACCGTCAGCACCCGGTCGATACCCGAGACTGCACATCATGTTGGCCACCAGCTTGGCGCTGATCGGCACGCGCGAGCTGCGCGGCCGGCGATCCTGGCGCGCATAGCCGAAATACGGGATCACCGCCGTGATGCGCGCCGCGGAAGCGCGCCGGCAGGCATCCGCCATGACCAGCAACTCCATCAGGTTGTCGTTGGTCGGCGGGCAGGTCGACTGCACCAGGAACACATCCGCGCCGCGAATGTTCTCCATGATCTCGACCATGACCTCGCCGTCGCTGAAGCGACCGACCTGGATGCGTCCCAGCGGCATGCGCAGGTTGCGGGCGATGCTGCGCGACAAGCCGCAGGTTCGAGTTACCGGCGAACACCACCATCGTGGCCGTCAGCCACGCCGCCTCTCCTGCTATCCGCAGCATAACAAACTACCGCTACCGCCACCGGACCTCGTCGTCCCGGCCACGAAAACTGGCTGGGGTGGCAGGATTCGAACCTGCGCATGACGGGATCAAAACCCGCTGCCTTACCACTTGGCTACACCCCAATTGTTGCGCTCAGTAAGGTCGCTCGATCAGCTCGAGCAAGCGGCGAGCGATTCAGGCCCTTTGCCACAAACCCTGTCCACGGGTCGCGGCACCTGCGCGCGATTCTCCGCTGGCCTCAAGCTCGCTCTCGCAGGCCAGAAACATGCAGCCTCCGGTACCGGTCAGGCGCGCTTCGCCAAAACTCGCCAACCAATCAAGCGCTTTCGCGACCTCAGGGTGGCGGCGCCTCACCACCGACTCGCAGTCGTTGCTGCCCCCTGCGGACAGAAAGCCGGGTATTGTCACTGGCGGGGAATTTCGTGTCAATTGCGGGTCCCGAAACACATCCGTCGTGGACACCGGACAGGCCGGGTCGAGTACCAGATAATACCGCTCCGGGAAGTCCATTGGCATCAGGCGGTCGCCCGACGCCCTCGGCCCAGGCCGCGCGCCCACCCACGAACACGGGCACATCGGCGCCCAGCTGCAGGCCCAGCGCCTGCAGCGAATTCCTGCGACAGGTTCAATCCCCACAGGCGATTCAGCACCAGCAGCGTGGTTGCCGCATCCGAACTGCCACCGCCCAGCCCGCCGCCGACCGGAATCTGCTTGCGCACGCGTGATGTCCACGCCATGCGCGATCCCGGTCGCCGCACGCAGCAGCATGGCGGCGCTTGACCACCAGGTCCTGGTCTGTCAGGCAGGCCCGCCAGGCCCTGCGCTGCGAGTAACCCGCCGATCGTCGCGCGGCGCGAAGCTCAGCTCATCGCAGATATCAATGAACTGAAATGCGGTCTGCAGCAGATGATAGCCATCTGCGCGCTGGCCGATGATGTGCAGAAACAGGTTCAGCTTGGCCGGCGCCGGCCAGGTCTTGCGCCAATCGGTTTCCTGCGGCGTCCACCGACATTCAGCCCGTCGCATGCGCAAAATACCAGCGATCGATGATCACCCGATTGCGCACGTCTTCGCGCAGCAGCGTCAGCTTGCGCGGCATCATAGGCGGGACGTCAGTCGTAGCGATCGTAGCTGACGGACCAGCCGGCCTGGTCAAGACTGCGCAGCAAGCCCGCCTCGTCGACAGCGGTAGCCGCGTCACTGGCCGGGTCGGGCAAGCCAATCATCCAGTGGCGCAGGCTCGCGAACGGGGCGCTCCAGCCGAACCGTTCACGCAGCTCGGCTTCCGGGTCCACCAGCCGCTGAACCTCGCCGCTTCCGGTCTGCAGAAGGAGGTCAGGCGGGCTGCCGTCCAGATTAAAAGCACCCGCGCCCAATGGGCCGCGAAAGCTGAACTTCATGTCGGGTCCCTGTCTGCGCCCAGGTCATTGCGCCAGTCCCACCCTCATCGTCAATCTTGAATGCTATACGCCCCGTTACCTGCCACTGATCGAGATTATGTAAGCTCGCCTGGCGCTGTCTGAACTGCGAGTTGTCGCTCTCGGTGATCGAAGGCGGCATCGTCGCACAGGCCGCAAGCAGGCCTGCGCCGGCCAACAAAACGATACAGGCAAAAATCCGGCCCATCGGCTAGTCCTCGCCAAGAAATCGGCGCATGGTTTCGTCCAGCTTGCGTTCATCCCCGGACCGTCCGCGCGCTGAATTCCAGATTTCAATTGCACGCTCTCGCTCGCCGGTCATCCACAGGACTTCGCCATAGTGGGCGCCGACCTCAGCATCCTTCAGTATCGACCACGCGCGCTCGAGGTAGTCCAGCGCCTCCTGCAGATTCCCCAGCCGGTAGTTCACCCAGCCCATGCTGTCGAGCACTGGCGCCTGATCGGGCAGCTTCTCCAGCGCAGCGGAGATATAGGTCAGGGCTTCGGCGTAACGATCCGTCCTGTCGGCCAGGGTATAGCCAAGCGCATTGAGCGCATTGGCGTCTTCGGGATCCGTATCGACCAGTTCGAAAAGATCAGCGAGCGCGTCATCGACCCTGTCAGTACGCTCGTAAAGCAGCGCCCGTGCATATCTTATCCCGCGCGCCTGCGGGTCTTTTTCCAGCTCCTCATCAAACAGCAGCAGTGCTTCCTCTTCCTCTCCGAGTTCCACCAGCAGCTCGGCCTCTGCCAGCACGGCGCTTTCCGCGTAACGCGGGAAGCGGCGCGCAAAATTGCGCAAGTGCTCGATGCGCCGCCTCTTGCTGCCCGAGCTGAAACAACAGGCGCCCGACCTGCACCTGGGCGGCGGGGAAATACCGCCCGGTGCGAATGCGCAGATAAAGCTGCAGTGCATTGGTCGATTCGCCCACCCGCTCCGCGACCATCGCCAGGTAGTAAAGTGCGTCCAGGTTGCGCCGACCCGTACCCAGCAGGTTAGTAAAATGCATGCGCGCGGCTTCTGGCTGCTCAGCACGCATCTCGAGCAAACCCGCTGCGAGCAGCGCATCGGGCATATCCGGATGCTCGGCAAGGATTTCGAGGAGTTCCGAACGCGCCTCGTCGATCAGCCCCGAATCCGCGAGCAACCCTGCGAATTCCAGCCGCACATCGGCATCCCGGTCCCGCTCGACCACAGCCCGCGCGGTGCTGATACCCGCCTCCTGCTGTCCATCCGCAACCAGCACCCGGGCCAACATCAGGCCGGCCCGCGACCAGTCCGGCGCAAGGTCCGTGCCGCGACTGGCGGCAGCCAGGGCCGCAGCCGTGTCGCCAGCCTCAAGTGCGAGGGCCGCCAGCGCATAGTGCGCCTCGGCCTCATCTTCATGGGCGCCCACCAGCAGGGTGAACGCCTGCAGGGCAGCTTGTTGATCACTTTCCTCACTGAGCAGCAGCATCAGGATCAACCAGGCGTTCTGGCGATCGTCCGGACCGTCGGCAAGAAGGAACTCCAGATGCGGGAGGGCGTCCCCTGGGCGGCCGTTGCGCACGGCGAGGCTGGTCAGCATGCGCTGGGCGTCGGCGCTCTGCGGCGCGCGTTCGGACCACAGTCGGGCCGCAGTCTCGGCGACTGCCCACGCTTCACCCAGGTAGGCAATACGGGCCGCACGTTCCGCGACGCCGGCATCCTCCGACAGCTGAGCCGCCCGCAGATACTCGAGCGCGGCTGTCTCGGGCTGATCGCGCTGGAAGGCCAGCTCGCCAATAAATGCGTGCCACGCCGCCTCGGCCTCCCCACTCTGAAAGCCCGGTGGCGGGATATCCGGCCGTGTTGCCCTGTTTGCGCAGCCTGCCGCGACCGAAATGATCGCGAGCAGACCCAGGTATCGCGTAATCCTCCGCATCATGGCGCGACTATACCGTATCGGCAGGCCCGACCGCCCTGTCGCCCATGCCGCACTCTCGCTTGTCATGTTCCGGCAATTCTCGGAAGATTGGCGGCCCCCTTGTCACTTCATGTGCCCATGTCCCTGATCGTTCTCGGCATCAACCACCGAACCGCACCAGTTGCTCTGCGCGAGCAACTGGCGTTTGACGTGACGACACTGCCGGGAGCCCTGAAGGAATTACGCCAGCTCGACGGCGTGGATGAGGCTGTCATACTTTCTACCTGTAACCGCACCGAACTCGTGCTTTCCGCCTCCGAAGAAGGTGCGCGCCATGCCAGGGACTGGCTGATCGACAGTCGTGGCGTGGATCCACAGGCCAGTGACTGCCTGTATCAGCTGGTTAGCCAGGAGGCGGTGCAGCACGTCTTCCAGGTCGCGTGCGGACTGGATTCCATGGTCCTCGGGGAACCGCAGATACTCGGCCAGTCCAAGCAAGCCTATCGGACCGCTACCGAAATCCATACTACCGGCGCTTTGCTCAATCGCCTTTATCAGCGAGCGTTCTCGGTGGCCAAGCAGGTGCGCACAGACACCGATATCGGCGCCAGCGCCGTATCGGTGGCCTTCGCTGCGGTGCGTCTTTGCGAACAGATTTTCTCCGGCTTCGAAAAGCGCACGGCCCTGCTGGTTGGCGCAGGCGACACCATCGAACTTGCGACCCGCCACCTGCACGCCAAGGGCCTCGGGAGAATGATCATCGCGAATCGCAGCATGGGGCGTGCGCGCAGTCTGGCGGCCGAGTACAACGCTTATGCGATCAGTCTCGATGAAATCCCGGTCCACCTCGCAGACGCCGACATCATATTCACGTCTACCGCGAGCCCTGTGCCCATACTGACGCGCGAAATGGTCGCCGAAGCGCGTCACAAACGAAAGCGACGCCCCATGTTCATCGTCGACATTGCGGTGCCCCGCGACGTAGCCGCCGACGTTGCGGAACTCGACGACGTTTTCCTGTACACCGTAGACGACCTGCAGAACGTGATCAGGGAAAACCTGCAGTCGCGTCACCAGGCGGCCTTGCAGGCACGCGAAATCGTGGTGGCTGAAACCGCGCGATTTGAACTTGTTCTGAAGACGCTCGATGCAGTGCCATTAATTCGTCAGCTGCGGGAGGAAGCCGAGGCACTGCGGGAAGAAGCCCTCACCGCCGCGCGGCGCCAGCTCAGTGCGGGCGAAGACCCGGCCAAGGTGCTGGAGATCCTCGCGCGGAGCCTGACCAAGAAACTGATGCATGTACCCAGCGCGCGCCTGCGACGTGCCGGTGAGGAAGGCGACAAGCTGCTCATGCAGATGTCCCGGGAGCTGTTCGGTATCGACGAGGTCTGAGTCTCCTCGCGCTATAATGCCGGGTTGACCACACCGGTATCCAGCCTTGAAAGCATCCATTCGACACAAACTTGATGACCTTGCCGAGCGCTTCGAAGAAGTGGGCAAACTCCTGTCCGATCCCGAAGTCATCGGGGAACAGGACCGCTTTCGGGAACTGTCGAAAGAATACGCGCGACTGGAACCGCTGGTCCGCGACTACGCGGCATTTGCGCAACTGGAATCGGATCGGGCCGCCACCGAGATTCTGAGCAACGAAGCCGACGAAGAAATGCGCGCGCTTGCACAACAGGAGCTCGCCGTCCTCGATGAAGAGCAGGTCCGGCTGGAGACCTCGCTGCAAGCCCAGCTGATGCCCCGTGATCCACGCGATGAGAACAACATTTTTCTTGAAATCCGGGCAGGCACCGGCGGCGATGAAGCCGCGCTGTTCGCCGGCGACCTGTTCCGGATGTACAGCCGCTATGCGGAAAGCACAGGCTGGCAGGTAGAGGTGCTGTCGCGCAGTGAAGGCGAGCACGGCGGCTTCAAGGAAATCATCAGCCTCATAACTGGCCGCGGCGCATATTCGAAGTTGAAATTCGAATCCGGCGCTCACCGCGTGCAGCGGGTGCCGGTTACCGAATCCCAGGGCCGCATTCACACGTCGGCCTGCACCGTGGCGGTGCTGCCCGAAATGGATGAGGTGGATGAAATCGAAATCAACAGCGCCGATCTGCGTATCGATACCTATCGCGCCTCGGGCGCAGGTGGCCAGCATGTCAACAAGACCGACTCAGCAGTGCGCATTACGCACCTGCCTCACCGGCATTGTTGTGGAGTGCCAGGACGAACGCTCCCAGCACAAGAATCGCGCCCGGGCCATGTCGCTGCTGCGCGCACGCCTGCTGACCGATGAACAGGACAAACAGCTCGCAGAACAGGCGCAGACGCGCCGACTGCTGGTCGGCTCCGGGGACCGTTCGGAGCGCATTCGAACCTACAATTTTCCGCAGGGCCGGGTCACCGACCATCGCATCAATCTGACGCTGTACAAGCTGGATGAAGTACTGGCCGGCGATCTGGATCTGGTGATATTGCCGCTCATGAGCGAGCACCAGGCCGACCTGCTTGCGGCGCTCGCCAGCTGATACACACGGCCTCTTTATGAAAATCTGTAATGACACGCTCGACGCAATTGGCAGCACGCCGTTGATCCGGCTGCGAGAGGCCTCCAGGCTGACCGGCTGCAATATTTACGGCAAGGCCGAGTTTATGAACCCCGGCGGCTCGGTCAAGGATCGCGCGGCGCTCGGGATCGTTCGCGACGCGGAAAGGCGCGGCCAGATCCGGCCAGGCGGGTGCATTGTAGAAGGCACAGCCGGGAACACCGGTATCGGCCTGACGGTGGTTGGCAATGCGCTGGGCTACCGGACCGTGATCGTCATGCCCGACACCCAGAGCAAGGAAAAGATCGACACGCTGTGCGCCTTTGGCGCAGAGGTGCGCCTGGTGCCGGCCGTCCCCTACAAGGATCCGGGCAACTATGTGCATGTTTCGCAGCGCCTCGCCCGGGAACTGGGGGCGGACGATGAGGCCGGCGTGATCTGGGCCAACCAGTTCGACAACACGGCCAACCGCGACTTTCACGAACTGACCACGGGCGCCGAGATCTTTGCACAGCTGGACGGCGAAGTGCACGGATTCGTGTGTGCAGCAGGCACGGGTGGGACAATCGCCGGCGTCGGCACGGCCCTCAAGGCACGCAACCCGGACGTCACCATCGCGCTTGCGGACCCGACCGGATCAGGCCTTTACAATTACTACCGGCACGGCGAACTGAAGGTAGAGGGCAGCTCGATAACCGAGGGCATCGGCAACGGGCGCATCACAGCCAACATGGCCGCAGCGCCCGTGGACATCGCATTCAAAATTCCCGACGCCGATTCCATCCCCCAGGCACTCAGGCTGTTGCGCGAAGAGGGCCTCTGCGTGGGTGGCTCGTCGGGCGTCAATGTCATGGGTGCCATTAATCTGGCTCGTGAACTCGGTCCGGGCCACACCATCGTCACGATCCTATGTGACTCGGGGATGCGTTATCAGCGCCGCCTTTACAACCCGGACTTCCTCAGGGAGAAGGGCATTGAGGTACCCCCCTGGCTGCTGAGACGCTGCTGAATCTCAGCCCAGCGCCTGTTCGAGGTCAGCGACCAGATCGTCCACATCTTCAATGCCCACGGACAGGCGCACCAGGTCATCGCCCATTCCGAGTCGCGCACGGATTTCCGGCGGCACCGACGCGTGAGTCATGATCGCCGGGTGATTGACCAGGCTCTCGACGCCACCGAGGCTCTCCGCCAGCGCAAACAGCTCGCAGCGTTCCAGCATGCGTCGCGCGGCGGGCAATCCGCCCTTGACCACCACGCTGATCATGCCGCCCGCAGCGGCCATCTGTCTTTTCGCCAGCGCATGCTGCGGATGGCTGCTCAAGGCCCGGGTAAATGACCCTGGCTACTTTGTCGTGCGTCTCCAGCCACTCGGCAATGTGCTGAGCATTCTCGCAGTGACGTTGCATGCGCAGGGCCAGCGTCTTGAGTCCGCGCAGCGCCAGAAAGCTGTCGAACGGCCCCTGGATTGCGCCCACCGAGTTCTGCAGAAACCAGAGCTTCTCGCCGAGTTCCTCGTCTTTCACCACCACCGCGCCGCCGATCATGTCGGAATGCCCGTTCAGGTACTTGGTCGCAGAGTGCATCACCATGTCGAAGCCCTTTTCCAGCGGTCGCTGCAGGCACGGCGTCGCAAACGTGTTGTCGGCAACTGCCAGCAGCTTGTGCTTGTTTGCAACCGCGGCGACCGCTTCGAGATCAATGAGCTTCATCATCGGATTGGTCGGCGTTTCCAGCCACAGCATGCGCGTCGCCGGCTCGATGGCCGCCTCGAGCGCGGCCAGGTCGGTCATGTCGACAAAGGAAAACCGCAGCCCCGCGGAACGCATGCGCACCTTGTCGAACAGCCGAAATGTGCCGCCATACAGATCGTCCGACGCCACGATGTGATCGCCGGAATCCAGCAATTCCAGGATCGTGCCGGTCGCGGCCATGCCCGAGGCAAAAGCGAAGCCGCGCACGCCGCTTTCAAGATCGGCAATGCAGCGCTCGTAGGCCATGCGCGTCGGGTTCTGTGAACGCGAATACTCGTAGCCCTGGTGTACGCCCGGGCTCTTCTGCACATAGGTCGAGGTGGCATAGATCGGCGGCATCACCGCGCCGGTGCTGGGATCCGGCGACTGGCCGGCGTGAATCGTGCGCGTGGCGAAGCCCTGTTTGCGGCTTCGAGCTCATGCGCTTTGTCTCCTCGTTGTCGCGTCCGGCATCTGTTTGCGCAGATAATTCAGAACATCAGCCCGGGTCACCAGGCCGAGGAACTGCTTGTCATCCATCACGGCCGCATAGGGATGCGTCTCGAGCAAGCGTGACGAGGTTTGGCACCGACATGCTCTTGTCCACGGCTGTGAATGCCACCTGCATCGCATCCGCCACCGGGCTCATCAGGCGCTCCGGCTGCCCGAAGGCAAAACGCATGATGTCTTCCTCCGTCAGCACGCCGACCAGCTTGTCATCTTCCATCACCGGCAGCTGCGAAAAGCCGGCGTTGCGCAGCCGATTGTGCGCCGTTGTAAGAATATCCGTCGGGCTGACGGTAATCGTCGCGCGACTCTCATGTGGCCGACCGACCAGATCGCGCAGGTCGCCGTGACTTTCGCGGCCTATAAAGCCGTGATCTTCCATCCAGAAATCGTTGTAGAGCTTCGACAGGTACTTGTTGCCGGTGTCGCAGGCAAAACTGACCACCCGCTTCGGCTCTGTCTGTGCGCGGCAGTATTTCAGCGCCGCCGTCAGCAGCGTGCCGGAGGACGAGCCGGCGAGTATGCCCTCTTTCTGCAGCAGCTCGCGCGCCGCGGCGAAGGACTCGGCATCGGTCACGGTGTAGGCGTGCTTCACCAGCGACAGGTCGCAAATATCCGGAATAAAGTCCTCGCCGATGCCCTCGACCAGCCAGCTGCCGCTTTCACCAAGCTTGCCGGTCTCGATGTAGTCGGCCAGCACCGAGCCTTGCGGGTCGGCCAGAATTATCTCCACGTTCGGAGCATGTTCGCGAAAGTACTTCGACATGCCGCTGATCGTGCCGCTGCTGCCGACGCCGACCACGACGGCGTCGAGCTTCTTATCCATTTCTTCCCAGATCTCCGGCGCCGTGGTGTCCTCGTGGGCCTTGGGATTGTCCGGATTGCCGAACTGGTTGATGTAATAGCCGCCGGACTCCTCGGCGATGCTCTTCGCGAGATCCTGGTAGTACTGGGGATGACCCCGCGCCACATCCGAGCGCGTCAGCACGATTTCGGCGCCCATCGCGCGCAGATTGAAGATCTTTTCCTGACTCATCTTGTCCGGAATCACCAGCACCAGACGATAGCCCTTTTGCGCCGCTACCAGCGCCAGACCGATGCCGGTGTTGCCGGCCGTGGCCTCGACCAGGGTATCGCCCGGACTGATATCGCCGCGCCTTTCCGCTTCCTCGATCATGGAAATGCCGATGCGATCCTTGATGGAGCCGCCAGGATTCATCAGCTCGAGCTTCAGAAACAGCTGGCAGGGGCCGGTATCGATATTCCTGATCTCGATGAGCGGGGTATTGCCCACCATTTCCAGCACGTTACGATAGACGGTCATGAGGCCTCCGGAGAGCGGTGCCGGTACGTGAAAGGTGAAACTGTCCCCGGCCGGCGCGTATTCTACGCCATCATCCCGGCCAACCCCATCGAAGGCATACCGGATTGAATGTCAGCATCAGAAATCTGCTCGAAGAGGCGACAGAGGCCTTGCCCGGTGGCGGCGCGAGGCTCGACGCCGAGGTATTGCTGGCCCACTGCCTGGCAGCCCCGCGCAGCCACCTGCACGCCTGGCCCGAGAAGCAGGTCTCAGACGCGACGCGCCGGCTGTTCGCAGAAAAGGTCTCGCGGCGTTCACGCGGAGAGCCGCTTGCCTATCTGGTGGGCGAAAGAGAATTCTGGTCACTCGCTTTCCGGGTCAGCCCGGCCACCCTGATTCCGCGCCCCGAAACCGAGCTGCTGGTTGCAGAAGCACTGGCGCGTTGCCCGGCGCACGGCAGCGTGCTCGAGCTGGGCACAGGCAGCGGCGCCATTGCCATTGCTCTCGCACACGAGCGGCCCGACATACGCATTGTCGCAACTGAATGTGTCGGAGGCGGCGAGCGCGATCGCCGAGGCCAATGCGCGCCGCCACCAGGCAAGCAACCTTCGTCTGGTCAGTACGGTGGGACGAAACGGATGGTTTGAGGCCGTTTCCGGTCAGCGTTTTGACCTGATCGTCTCCAATCCGCCCTACGTCAACGACGATGATCCCGGGTTCGAGAATGGCGAGATACGCTTTGAGCCACGCATGGCACTGGCGGCGGGCGCCAAGGGACTGAACGACCTGGCCGAAATCGCGGCGGCTGCGCCGGCACACCTCAACGAAACGGGCTGGCTGCTGCTCGAACACGGCTGCGAGCAGGCCGCGGCGGTCACCCGGATGCTGTTTGACGCGGGCCTTGTCCAGGTTGAAACCCTGCCGGACCTGGCCGGGCTCGCGCGGGTCACCATCGGCCAGATGGCTGCGCCCTGACAGCAGGCCAGCCGCGCAGACAACGCATTTATCGTCCTGGTGTGTAACCGAGATTGGGCGCCAGCCAGCGCTCGGCGTCGGCGACGCTCATGCCTTTGCGCTGCGCATAGTCCTCCACCTGGTCGCGGCCGATCAATCCCACCGTCAGGTAGCGGCTCTCGGGATGCGCAAAGTAAAAACCGCTCACCGCCGCCGTCGGCAGCATGGCAAAGGACTCGGTCAGGCTGATGCCGATATTCTTTTCAACATCGAGCAGACGCCAGAGAATGCCTTTTTCCGTGTGATCCGGACAGGCGGGATAGCCCGGCGCGGGCCGGATCCCGCGATAAGTCTCGCGAATGATGGCCGTGTTGTCGAGGTTTTCCTCGACCAGAGTAGCCCCAGAATTCCTTGCGAATGCGCTCGTGTAAATGCTCGGCAAAGGCTTCGGCAAGACGGTCGGCAAGCGCCTTCAGTATGATGGCACTGTAGTCGTCGTGCTGCGCTTCGAAAGCCGCCACCCGCTCGTCAATCCCCCGCCCCGCTGTCACCGCAAACGCACCGAGATAATCGTTGACCCCCGGCGGTGCGACGAAATCCGCCAGCGACAGGCTGTGCTGGTCGGCCCGACGCGCCTTCTGCTCACGTAGAAAGTGAAATTCGGCCAGCGCCTTGCCGCGCGTCTCATCCGCATACACGGTGACGTCTTCATCGGCCGTGCGCTGGGCCGGGAAAACGCCGAAGACCGCTGCCGCGCCCAGCCAGCCTTCGCCCACGATCTTGTCGAGCATATGGCGGGCGTCCTCGTACAGCCTGGTTGCCGCCTCGCCCTTGACCGGGTCTTCCAGGATATCCGGAAACTTGCCAGAGAATTCCCAGGCGTTAAAAAAAGGCATCCAGTCAATGCGCTCAACCAGTTCGGCGATGCCATAGTCATTGAGCACATGCAGCCCGGGCCGGGACGGCGCCGGCGGGGTGTAATCATCCCAGTCTCCCGGGTAGCGATTGCCGCGCGCCTCGACCAGGCTCATCGTCGGTGCACGCCGCTTCGGCCGGTTGTGCTGTTCGCGCTTGCGCTCATTTTCAGCCCGGGTCCTGGCTACGAACTCTTCGCGCGTGTTATCACCGTCCAGCGCCTGCACCACCCCCACAGCCCGCGATGCGTCTTTTACATAGACGACCGGGCCATCGTAGGCCGGCTCGATCTTTACCGCGGTGTGCGCCGGTGAGGTCGTCGCCCCACCAATCAGCAGCGGCAGTTTCATGCCAAGGCGCTGCATTTCGGTAGCAACGTAAACCATTTCGTCCAGCGACGGGGTGATGAGCCCAGACAACCCAATGTAATCGGCCTGCGTCTCACGCGCGGTTTCAAGAATCTTTTCAGCCGGCACCATGACGCCGAGATCGATCACCTCGAAGTTGTTGCACTGGAGCACCACGCCTACGATATTCTTGCCGATGTCATGTACGTCACCCTTGACGGTGGCCATCACCACTTTGCCGCGCGGACGGGCGCCTACTTTCTTCTCAGCGTCGATAAACGGGATGAGGTGCGCAACCGCTTTCTTCATCACCCGCGCAGACTTGACAACCTGCGGCAGGAACATCTTGCCGTCCCCGAACAGCTCGCCGACCACTCCCATGCCGTCCATGAGCGGGCCTTCGATAACCTCGATGGGATGCGGGTACTGCTGCCGGGCTTCCTCGGTATCGGCGACGATATACTCGTCAATGCCTTTCACCAGCGCATGGGACAGGCGCTCGGCGACAAGCAACTCTCGCCACGCGAGGTCTTCCTTGCGCACCGTACCCATGCCGTCGCCACGGAACTTGTCGGCGGCCTGCAGCAGCCGCTCTGTCGAATCGGGGCGACGGTTCAGAATCACATCCTCTACCGCGTCGCGCAGCGCTATGGGAATGTCTTCGTAAATCGACAGCTGGCCCGCATTAACGATGCCCATGTCCATGCCCGCACGAATCGCGTGATACAGGAAAACTGAGTGCATCGCCTCGCGCACCCGGTTGTTGCCCCGGAACGAAAACGAGACGTTGCTGACGCCACCGCTGATCATTGCATGCGGGCAGCGCTTTTTGATCTCGCGCGTCGCGTCAATGAAATCCTTGCCGTAGTTGTTGTGCTCTTCGATACCCGTCGCAACCGCAAAAATATTGGGGTCAAAGATGATGTCCTCGGGCCAGAAGCCGAGTTCTTCGGTGAGTATCCGGTAGCTGCGTTCACAGATGCCGATTTTCCGCGCCAGGGTGTCCGCCTGCCCCTGTTCGTCGAAGGCCATCACGATCACCGCGGCGCCATAGCGCAGGATCTCCCGCGCCTGTTCGCGAAACGAATCTTCGCCTTCCTTGAGGCTGATCGAGTTCACCACCGGCTTACCCTGCACGCATTTCAGGCCAGCCTGCAGCACCGTCCATTTGGACGAATCGATCATCACCGGTACCCGGGCGATATCTGGCTCCGCGGCCATCAGATTCAGGAAGCGCGTCATGGCCGCCTCGGAATCCAGCATGCCCTCGTCCATATTCACGTCGATGATCTGAGCGCCGTTCTCGACCTGCTGACGCGCCACTTCCACAGCGCCGGCATAGTCATCTGCTTCGATCAGGCGCCTGAAGACGGCTGAGCCTGTCACGTTAGTGCGCTCGCCAACGTTAACGAACAGGCTGTCCGACCCGATGTTGCAGGCTTCCAGTCCCGACAAACGGCACTCGCGCGGTCGCTTCGGGATGGCCCGGCGGCGGATACCGGACACCGCTGCGGCGAGTTCGGAAACATGTTCGGGCGTGGTGCCGCAGCAGCCACCGACCATGTTCACCATGCCGCTTTCGGCGAACTCGCGGATGATGGCCGTCATTTCCTGCGGCGTCTCATCATATTCGCCAAACGCATTCGGCAACCCGGCATTCGGGTGCACGCTGACAAAGGTATCAGCCACCCTGGAGAGTTCCAGGGCGAAGGGCCGCAGCTGCTTGGCCCCGAGCGCGCAATTAAGCCCCACTACCAGCGGCTTGGCGTGGCGCACCGAATTCCAGAATGCCTCGGTAGTCTGGCCAGACAGGGTGCGCCCGGATGCATCGGTAATCGTGCCGGAAATCATAATGGGCAGTCGCTCGCCCGCCTCTTCAAAGACCTGGTCAATGGCGTACAGAGCGGCGCGCGCGTTCAGGGTATCGAATATCGTCTCCACCATGAGGATATCCGCGCCACCGTCCATGAGCGCGCGGGCGGCCTCGGAATAGGTTTTGCTCAGCTGCTCAAAATCAGTGTTGCGATAGCCCGGGTCGTTTACGTCGGGTGACAGTGAGGCCGTGCGGCTGGTCGGCCCCAGCACACCCGCAACGAATCTCGGCCGTCGCGTGCGCGCCGCCACATCATCCGCCGCCGCGCGCGCAAGGGCCGCGGCCGAATAGTTGAGTTCGTAGACCAGGTCCTGCAACCCGTAATCCGACATCGAGGGCGCATTGGAGTTGAAAGTATTGGTCTCGATGATGTCGGCGCCGGCACTCAGGTAGGCATGGTGAATATCGCGAATGACATCGGGGCGCGTCAGAGTCAGCAGGTCATTGTTGCCTTTGAGCGACTGCCCCCAATCCGCAAAACGTTCGCCGCGGAAATCCTCTTCTTCCAGCCGATGCTGCTGAATCATGGTGCCCATCGCACCGTCCAGCACCGCAATGCGCTCGTCCAGCAACTGGCGCAGCTGACGGCTGCGCTGGCTGCGGCCATCCGGATCAGAAAACACGCGCGCTGCGACCATATCGACCCCCCTCAGGCCGCAGCCGTGGAGGCTGGCCGCACGCCCAGCGTATGGCAAATGGCGTAGGCCAGTTCGCTGCGATTGAGCGTGTAGAAGTGGAAGTCACTGACGCCTTCACGCTGCAATGCCTGGACCTGTTCGATTGCGACGCTGGCTGCGATCATGCGCCGGGTTTCGGCATCATCATCCAGTCCTTCGAAGCGCTCCGCCAGCCATTCCGGCACGCTGGTACCGCACATTTTTGCAAACCTGAGCATCTGCGGAAATCGCGTGATCGGCAGTATCCCGGCGACAATCGGAACGTTGATGCCTCTTGCAGCGCATTGGTCGCGGAAGCGCAGAAAGCGCTCGGTGCGGAAAAAGAACTGAGTGATGGCCCGCGTTGCGCCAGCATCCACCTTGCGTTTCAGGTTCTCAAGGTCGAAATCCGCATTGGGCGCTTCCGGATGCACTTCCGGGTAGGCCGCAACGGAGATCTCGAAATCTCCCACCTCGCGCAGCCCGCTTACCAGGTCTACCGCATACGCATAACCGCCAGGAGTCGGCTCGTAGCGATCGCTGCCCTTGGGTGGATCACCGCGCAGGGCGACGATATGCCGCACGCCTTCCCGCCAGTATTCTTCGGCAATCTCGCGAATCTGCTCGCGGGTTGCCCCCACGCAAGTCAGGTGCGCGGCCGGCACCAGCTTGGTCTCTTCAAGGATACGGTTCACCACGCGATGCGTGCGATCACGGGTCGAACCGTCAGCGCCGTAGGTGACGGACACGAATCGCGGGCCCAGCGGCTCCAGACGACGTACCGACTCCCATAGCGTCGCCTCCATTTTTTCGTTGGCCGGTGGAAAAAACTCGAACGACACTGCGATGTCGCTCTGCGCCACACGTGCCGGTGCTGCTTTTGCATTATTGCTCATTGCTTTCTCAGGCTGCCTCTATGTTGTGTCCCGCCCCGGCTCGCGCCAGCCACAGGCCAAGTTCATGTTTGCCAACGCGAATCGCGGAACGCGCCAGTGTTTCAAATCCCGCATCCTGCAACCATGCATCGGGTTGCCCGCTCGCCAGGCCCGCGTCCTCATCAAAGAAATCGACGACCAGCAAGACTCCGCCGGGCTTCAGTACCCGGGTCGCTTCCGCGACCACGCGCCCGGGCTGCTCCGCATGGCTCAGCACCAGGTCCATGGTGACGGTATCAAAGCTTTGCGGCGCGTAACGCAGGCGATACATGTCGCCCTGGCGCACCGAAACATCCTTCACACCGGCCGCGCGGAGATTGCTGCGTGCGACCAACAGCATGTCCCTTGAAATATCGATGCCGACGGCATGGCTTGCCTTGTCGGCCAGCAGCGCAAGCATGCGGCCGCTGCCCGTGCCGATGTCGAGCAGATCGCCAGGCTCAAACTCGCCCAGGATGTCGAGTATCGCCCGGTCCACGGCCTCACCGTGGGCCCCGATCTCGGCGACTGCCTCCAGCTGCTTGGGCCCGGTGGCAATGATCCGGGTCACCAGCTGGTCCCGATCACTCAGCACTGCCCGGATTCGCTCGCGGTCATCTGCAAGTTCAGGGCAGTTCTCCGGGAGCATAGCCAGTAGCTGTCGTGCCGCTCGCGCACCCTCGCCCCTGGCCGCAACGCGGTACAGCACCCAATGCTGTTCCCGGTAGCGGTCGAGCAGCCCTGCGTCGCATAGCAACTTTAGGTGCCGTGACACGCGTGGCTGGCTCTGCCCAAGGATCTCCGTGATCTCCGATACCGAGAGTTCAGCGCGCGCGCAGATCGCCAGCAACCTGAGCCGGGTGGTTTCGGCAACCGCTTTCAACTGCACGAGTAGCTGCTGCATAGACGCCTCAAGAACGCATTCTGAAAGCAAATATAAAGATATATTTATATATTGTAAATCATTATTTTACATTAAGAGATTGCCGCCATTCCGACACACTTCCAGGTCCCCTGCCCCGATCGCGGCGAATATGGCAGGAGCCCAGGAACTCAGTGGGTGTCCCGAATTCTCCCCAATTTCGCCCGATTTCCTCCGATTTCGGCCCGGAAGTCGGTGGGTGTCCCCAATTTCGCCCAAATTCGCCAAATTTCGCCAATTTCCTCCAAAACCCCATGCCTGGGAGCGTCAGACGAGCCGCACTGCGCTACAATCCGCAACGCCGACGTTCGGCCGGCAAATCAAACAAGCAGTCAGAAGCAAAGGGAGCAATTTGATGGTGGTGATTGAAACATCGATGGGGTCGATAACCTTGAACCTGTTCGAAGAGCAGGCGCCGGTGTCGGTGGCAAATTTTCTGGCCTATGTGGACAGTGAATTTTTCGACGAGACGATCTTTCACCGCGTCATTCCCAACTTCATGGTGCAGGGCGGCGGCTTCACAGCAGACATGGCCCAGAAGAAGACCGGCGAAGCGATAAAGAACGAGGCCAGGAACGGCCTTTCGAACAAACGAGGCACGCTTGCCATGGCGCGTACCAACGTGGTCGACAGCGCAACGTCGCAATTCTTTATTAACCTCAAAGACAACACTTTTCTGGACCACGGAGACCGGGATTTCGGCTACGCCGTCTTCGCCGAAGTCAGCGACGGCATGGACGTTGTCGACAAGATTGCCGGCGTTGCCACTGGCCGCAAAGGCATGCATGACGACGTGCCGATGGAGCCCGTAAAGATCATTTCGGTGAAGCGCAGCGACTGACAGCCGCGATCTGCTTAATGCACGCTGCCCGATGGCGGTGGCTGAACGACTGCTTTGAACAGATGTTCAGCATCGACCCGATCAAATGCTTCTGCCTTGTTGCAAAACTCGCAGCGCACTTCCACCTCGCCACGCTCATTGAGAATCGACTCGATCTCCGCCTCGCCGAGTGATCTCAGCATCGCCTCGACCCGTTCGCGCGAGCAGCCGCAGCGAAACGACACTGGCGCGGATTCGAACAGGCGGATATCGTCTTCGTGAAACAAGCCGGTGCAGAATCTCTTCATCCGCAAGATTCAGCAACTCGTCGGGGGTAATGGTGTCTGCCAGAATCTGCACGCGATTCCAGTCATCGCTCTCGACGTTAGAAGTGCGCTGATCGGTCGGAAGCTTTTGCAACAGCAGTCCGCCTGCACCCTGTTCTTCCGGCGGCCGTCCACAGGCGCGTCGGCAAGCTGCACTGAATCGCGAAAATAGTTCTGCAGGCATTCCGCAACTGTCTCGCCTTCGAGCGGCACGATGCCCTGGTAACGACGACCCTCGCCCGGTGATTCCACGGTAATGGCAAGGCGCCCGGCGCCCGTCATCTCCGGCAAGCGCGCATCCAGGCACCTCGTCCTTCCAGCGCGCCAGTCCGCGCAGTGTCATGCGGCTCGTGCACTGCACGACCAGCAGATGCAGCGGGCCCTTGCCGTGCAACTGCACGGTGAGCGTGCCGCTAAACTTCAGTGTTGAGGCCAGCAGCACGGTCGCCGCCATGAGTTCGCCCAGGATCGTTGCGAATATGCGGCGGGTAATCGAAACGCTCGAGCACAGCCTGCCAGGTGGCATCCAGATGCACGATTTCTCCGCGAACCGGAAAGTCCTCGAACAGGAACCTGTGAATGGAATCCCGATCGGCCATCGGCGTTCAGCCCTTGAGCATCGCCTTCAGTATTCGATTGACCTCGCCCGGGTTGGCTTTGCCGCCGGTTTGCTTCATGACCTGTCCGACGAAGAAGCCGAGCAACTTCTCCTTGCCGGCGCGGTACTGCTCCAGCTGAGCCGGATTCGCGGCGATGACCTCGGCGACGATTGCTTCAATCGCGCCGCTGTCCGTGATCTGTTTGCAGCCCGCGCTTTTCAATCACCGTGTCCGCATCGCCCTCGCCCTGCCACATCGCCTCGAAGACTTCCTTGGCGATCTTGCCCGAAATCGTCTCATCCTTGACGCGCGCAAGCAGCCCGGCAAGCTGTGCTGCACTGACCTTGCTGCTGCGTGACGTCCAGCGCGTCCCGGTTAAGCGCACCGGACAGCTCACCCATCACCCAGTTGGCCGCCAGCTTGGCATCGCCCAGCGTTTCGTTAACCTGCTCGAAATAGTCTGCCATTTCGCGGCTCGCCGTCAGCACCTCGGCGTCATAGTCGGACAAACCGAACTGCTCGACGAACCGCTTGCGTCGGGCATCCGGCAATTCCGGCAGCTGCAGACGTGCGGCCTCGATAAAGGCATCGTCCAGCACAACCGGCAGCAGATCGGGATCGGGAAAATAGCGATAGTCGTTCGCCTCTTCCTTGCTGCGCATCGGCCGGGTCAGATCCTTGTCCGAATCATAGAGGCGGGTTTCCTGAGTCACTTTGCCGCCACCCTCGAGCAGCTCGATCTGGCGCTCGACTTCGAAATTGATGGCTTTCTCGATAAACCTGAAACGAGTTCAGGTTCTTGATCTCGGTGCGCGTGCCGAATTCGCTCTGCCCTTGCGGGCGCACCGAAACGTTGGCATCGCAGCGGAACGACCCTTCCTGCATGTTGCCATCACAGATCTCGAGGTAGCGGACCAGCGTGTGGATCTTCTTGAGGTAGGCGATGGCCTCCGCCGCCGAGCGCATATCGGGCTCCGAAACGATTTCCAGCAGCGGCGTACCGGCCCGATTGAGGTCGATGCCGGTCAGGCCGTGAAAATCCTCATGCAACGACTTGCCCGCATCTTCTTCGAGATGCGCACGCGTCAGGCCGATAACCTTGCTCTCCGCCGTCCTCGAGCCGGATTTCGATCCGTGCCGCCGTGAACGATGGGCAGCTCGAACTGGCTGATCTGGTAGCCCTTTGGCAGGTCCGGATAGAAATAATTCTTGCGCGCAAATACGGAGCGCCTGGCAATCTGCGATCCGGTCGCAAGACCGAACATGACCGCCATGCGCACGGCCTCGCCGTTCAGCACCGGCAGCACACCCGGATAGCCGAGATCCACAGCACAGGCCTGGCTGTTTGGCGCCGCGCCATACGCGGTAGATGCGCCGGAAAAAATCTTGCTGCGCGTTCTCAGCTGCGCATGAACTTCCAGGCCGATAACAGTTTCCCATTTCATGCTTTCGTCTTTCGCTCCGCCTCAGGCAAATTCCGCCGGGCGCCCGCGTATGCCAGTCGGTTTCCTGCTGATACATGTGTGCGACATTGAGCATCGTCGCCTCGTCGAAATAATTACCCACCAGCTGCAGTCCCACCGGCAGATCCGACACAAACCCTGCAGGCAGCGACATGGCCGGCAGACCGGCAAGATTGGCGCCGATGGTATAGATGTCGTTCAGGTACATGGTGATCGGATCGTCGGTCTTGGCGCCGATGCTCGAAGGCCGGCGTCGGCGTGGTCGGCCCGATGATTGCATCCACCTTTTCAAAGGCGTTCTTGAAATCGGCGCTGATCAGCTGCCGGACTTTCTGGGCCTTCAGGTAGTACGCATCGTAGTAGCCAGCCGACAGCACGTAGGTGCCGGTCATGATGCGGCGCTTCACCTCCGTCACCGAAGCCTTCGCCGCGCGAGCGCTTGTAGAGATCTTCCAGATCGGCCGGTGACTCGCAACGATGACCGAAGCGCACGCCATCGAAGCGCGACAGATTGGACGAACACTCGGCCGGGTGCGACCACGTAATAAGTTGGTACCGACAACGCCAGGTTCGGCATGCTGACCGCGACCATAGTCGCGCCCAGAGACTCGAAAACCCGTGATGGCCTCCTCCAGGCATGCGCGCACCTGCGGGGTCGAGGCCCTCGTCCAGGAACTCGGCCGGCAACCCGAGCCGCAGGCCGGCCAGCGAGCTGCCCGAGCAGCGCGCGATAATCCGGCACCGGGCTGTCGATGCAGGTCGAATCACGCTCATCGAATCCGGCCATCGCCGCCAGGAGCATGGCCGAGTCCTCGGCCGTTGCCGTCAGGACGCCGGCCTGGTCCAGGCTCGAGGCGAAGGCGATCATGCCGTAGCGGGACACCCGCCCATAGGTGGGCTTGATGCCGGTGATGCCCGTAAGCGCCGCCGGCTGGCGAATCGAGCCGCCGGTATCGGTGCCGGTCGCGGCCGGCGCCAGGCGCGCAGCCACCGCGGCCGCCGAGCCGCCCGACGAGCCGCCGGGCACCCTGGACAGATCCCATGGATTGCGTGACCGGCCCGTAATAAGCTCGTTTCGTTGGACGAACCCATGGCGAATTCGTCCATGTTGGTCTTGCCGAGCATGACCATGCCGGCCTCAGTCAGCTTGCTGGACCACGGTGGCGTCATAAGGCGAAACAAAGTTATCGAGCATGCGTGAGCCGCAACTCGTGCGGACACCCTGGGTGCAGAAAATGTCCTTGTGCGCGAGCGGGATGCCCGTCGAGCGGGCCCGCCTGCGCCCCCGGCCCGCAGATGTGTCAGCCGCGCGCGGCCTGGTCCATGGCCAGGTCCGTGCGTCACGGTGATAAAGCTGTTGAGGCGCTCGTCGAAGCGCCCCACGCGCTCGAGATAATGCCGGGTCAGTTCCTCGCTGGAAAACTCACCCGCGGCGAGCCCGTCCGACAGTGCGGCCAGCGTCAGATTCATGCATGGCCATCTGGGCACCAGATCGATACGCTAAGTTATTGAAATATATCATTCCAGGACCTTTGGCACGAGATACAGCCCGGCCTCGACCGCAGCGGGCATTGGCCTGAAAGAGCTCGCGCTGATCGGTTTCGGTAACCACGTCAGGCGCGCAGCCGCTGCGCCTGGTCCAGCGGATGCGCCATCGGCGTGACATCGTCGGTGGCCGCGGCATCGAGTTGCCTTACGAAATCGAGAATGCGTGACAGGTTATCCGCGAAGGCCGGAATTTCTTCCTCGGCAAAGCGCAAGCGCGCCAGGTGCGCGATGTTTTCGAGCTCTTCCTGCGTCAGTGCCATGGCGATTCTCCGGGCGTTTGCAGACCCTGAAAAAAGGCCAGATATCATACACTGCGGCTTGCCCATTGTCTCACCCGTTGCTACAGTAGCGGGCTAATTTTGGCCAGCCGTAACACCACCATCTCAGGGGCACTCAGCCAACCATGTTAAAGAACATCCGGGGGTACTTCTCCAACGATCTTTCGATCGATCTGGGTACCGCCAATACCCTGATCTACGTGCGCGGCAGGGGCATCGTGCTGAACGAGCCGTCGGTGGTTGCCATCCGCGAAGAGCACGGGCGCGGTGGCAAGACCATCCAGGCCGTCGGCGTCGCGGCCAAGAACATGCTGGGCAGGACGCCGGGCAACATCACGGCCATCCGGCCCCTGAAAGACGGCGTGATTGCCGATTTCACCGTCACCGAGAAGATGCTGCAGTATTTTATCAAGCGAGCCCACGGCAGCCGCTATTTTCGGCCGAGCCCGCGGGTGCTGGTCTGCGTCCCCTACGGATCGACCCAGGTCGAGCGACGGGCGATCCGCGAATCGGCCGAAGGCGCCGGCGCACGCAAGGTGTATCTGATCGAGGAGCCGATGGCGGCGGCGATCGGCGCCGGCATGCCGGTGCACGAAGCGCGCGGATCCATGGTGCTGGATATCGGCGGCGGCACCTCAGAGGTTGCGGTCATCTCACTCAACGGCATTGTTTATGCCGCCTCCGTGCGCGTTGGCGGCGACCGCTTCGACGAAGCCATTACCAACTACGTGCGTCGCAATTACGGCATCCTGATCGGCGAGGCAACTGCCGAGCGCATCAAGCATGAAATCGGCTCGGCATTTCCCGGGCAACAGGTGCGCGAAATTTCCGTCAAGGGCAGAAACCTGTCGGAAGGTGTGCCGCGCAGCTTCACGCTGAACAGCAACGAAATTCTCGAAGCCTTGCAGGAGCCTTTGCAGGGCATAGTCGGCGCGGTCAAGGCGGCGCTGGAACAGACGCCGCCCGAACTGGGTGCCGACGTCGCCGAACGCGGTATCGTGCTCACCGGGCGGTGGCGCAATGCTGCGTGACCTGGACAAACTGCTTATGGAAGAGACCGGCCTGCCCGTGGTGGTGGCCGATGATCCGCTGACCTGCGTGGCGCGCGGCGGTGGACGCGTGCTCGAACTGATGGACGAGCATGGTCCCGAACTTTTCGGGCTCGACTGACCCCGCCACGACAACGCCGGTCGCCCTCCCGGACGGACCGCATATGGCTCATTTTCTTGATGGCAGGCGAATTTGACTGCGCTTTTAAACTCGCGGTCTAAGCCTCTTTTTCAGCGCGGCCCGACACTGGGCACACGCCTATTCCTGCTCGCTTTTCTTTCCATTGCGCTGATGGTCCTCGACCATCGCCAGGATCATCTCAATCGCTTCAGACAGGTGCTGTCGGTGGCGGTCTATCCGGTACGTGCGCTCGTTGACCTGCCGTTCTCCGTCGGCGACTGGATAGGTCGCAATCTGGCGGAACGCGCGCAGCTCATCGACGATAACGAAGAGCTGAGACTGCAGCAGCTTGAAAACAACGCACGCCTGCAGAGACTCGCCGCTCTGGAAGCAGAAAACGCGCGCCTGCGTTCGCTGATGGAATCCTCCGCACGGGTGGCCGACCGCGTGCTGGTTGCAGAGATCATGGCCGTTGACCTCGATCCGTTCCGGCAAAAAATCATTCTTAACAAAGGCGCGCGCGACGACGTATTTACCGGCCAGGCTCTGCTGGATGCGAAGGGTATCGTCGGGCAGATCACGCGCACGGATCCTCTGAGTTCTGAGGCGCTGCTGATCAGCGATGCGAGCCATGCCTTGCCGGTCGAGATAAATCGCAACGGCCTGCGCACGATTGCGGTAGGCACCGGCGATATCAGCGAGCCTCAGCCTGCCTTTCCTGCCCAACAACGCCGACATCGAGCAGGGTGACCTCCTCGTATCCTCGGGACTGGGCGGCGCGTTTCCGAAAGGCTATCCCGTCGCGGTAGTGAAGAGCGTGGGCCGGGACCTTGGCGAGCCCTTCGCCCGGGTCCATGCCGAGCCCACCGCAGCCCTCGGCAGCATCCGCGAGGTGCTGCTGGTGTGGCCGGGTGAGCGATAAAGACCGCGACCCGGCGACCGAAGAGAACTTGCAGTGAGCGGCTTTTACAAACGTGCCGGAGACGGCGAGGGGCTGCGGATTTTCCTGAGCGTGCTTTTCGCACTGGCGCTGGCCATCGTACCGCTGCCGGACTGGGCTAGCAGCGGCCGACCGGACTGGGTGGCTTTGCTGGTCATTTACTGGTGCCTGGCCCTGCCGAGGAAATTTGGCGTTGGCAGGGCCTGGCTGACGGGCATCGCGCTGGACACGCTGCAGGGCGCACTCCTGGGCCAGCATGCCCTGGGCCTGGCGCTGGTCTCTTTCGTGGTACTCAAGTTCCATCTGCGCATCCGCGTCTTCCCGATCTGGCAGCAGGCGATGACTGTGTTCATGCTCCTTACGCTCAATCAGTTTGTTCTGTTCTGGGTTGACGGCCTCACCGGCTCCGGCGAGATCCAGGCGGGTCGCTGGCTGCCAATTGTGACCGGAACACTCCTCTGGCCACCCCTCGCCCACGTGCTTGGCATGTTCCGGCGCCAGCGGTCTGCGGGCTAGACGTACTATGCAATTCATGCGTCGCGAAAGAATCAAAGATCACTGGCGCGAGCAGCGCATTTTCTTTTTCCGGACGCTGGCTGCGGGCATAGTGGCCGGCATACTCATGCTGGTGCTGGTGAGCCGGCTATTTGTTTTGCAGGTGCTTAACTACGAGCACTACAGCGACCTGTCCCGTGGTAATCGGATCCGGATCGAGCCTGTTCCGCCGATACGCGGGCTGATCTTCGATCGCAACGGGATTGTCCTCGCGGAAAACCGGCCCGCCTACCAGCTGGAAATCACCCGGGAACAGGTCACCGATATTGAGGATACGCTGCGGCGCCTCGTCGAAATGGACCTCGTCAGCGCCGCCGATCTGCCGCGCATCAACGAGCGACTCGGGCGGACAAGGCGATTTGAATCCGTGCCACTGCGCTTTCGCCTCAGCGAAGAAGAAGTGGCAAGATTTGCGGTCAAGCGCCAGCATTTTCCCGGCGTCGATATCCGTGCGCGGCTGGCGCGCCATTACCCGCTGGCAGAGAACGCAGTGCATGCGGTTGGCTACGTGGGCAGCATCAGCGACGCGGACCTGGAGCGGCTGGATGGCGCCGCCTATGCCGGCACCTCGCACGTCGGCAAGGTCGGCGTCGAACGTGCCTACGAGGCACTTCTGCACGGCAGCGTCGGCTATCGCCAGGTACTCGTCAACGCCCAGGGACGCGCGCTTCAGGTCATCGAGAATAATCCGCCGGTACCGGGACAGGACCTGCATCTGAGCCTTGATTCCCGACTGCAGAAAGTCGCCTTCGAGGCCCTGGAGGGCAGGCGCGGGGCCGTTGTCGCTATCGACCCTCGCGACGGCGGCGTGCTGACTTTTGTCAGCACGCCCGGCTTCGACCCGGATCTGTTTGGCGCGGGTCTTAGTCAGGACGACTACGCGGCGTTGAGCGACGATCCCGACAAGCCGCTGTTCAACCGCGCGCTGAGGGGCCACTACCCGCCGGGCTCTACGATCAAACCGCTGCTTGGCCTGGCCGGCCTGCATTATCGCGCCGTAACGGCCCCGCAACGCACATTCTGCCCGGGCTATTTCCAGCTGCCAGGCCGCGATCACAAGTATCGTGACTGGAAGCGCGAAGGACATGGCAGCATGGACCTGTTCGAGGCCATTACCGAATCCTGCGACGTGTTTTTTTACGAAATGGCGCTGGAACTCGGGATCGAACGCATCCACGACTACCTTGCGACGTTTGGTCTGGGCGAAGTGACCGGTATCGACATCCTCGGGGAGAAATCCGGCCTGCTGCCGTCACGCGAATGGAAACGCAAAGCATTTTCCAAACCGGCAGACCAGGCCTGGTTTCCGGGCGAAACGGTCATCACCGGCATCGGCCAGGGCTTCATGCTGACGACGCCGCTGCAGCTCGCCCATATCACTGCAACTCTTGCCGCACGCGGACAGCGTCTGCAGCCGCAACTGGTACATGCGACGCTCGATCCGGTGACGGGCCGAGCGACTGGTTATGGCGCCGAAGTTCCTCGGTCAGGGTGGCAGCAATGAAGCCGCATACTGGAACCTGATTCTCGCTGCGATGGAAGAGGTCGTGCACGGAGAGCGCGGCACGGCGCGGGCCATCGGACCCCGCGCCTACCGGATGGCCGGCAAGACCGGAACGGCGCAGGTTTTCGCGATCGCCCAGGAAGAAGAATACGAAGCCGAAGGCGCTGGACGCACGGCTGCGCGACCATGCCCTGTTCATCGCCTTCGCGCCGGTAGATGAGCCACGCATCGCCATTGCGGTGATCGTGGAAAACGGCGGCAGCGGCAGCGGCACGGCGGCACCGGTGGCGCGCAAGGTGCTGGATGCATATCTGGTGGAAACGCAGCCGTGATCTTCGATGACGCATCGGACTATCGCCAGTCCCGGCATCTGGGCTTTCTCGGCCGCCTATTGCGCGGACTGCATATTGACGTGGTGCTTTTGAGCGCGCTGCTTGCGGTATGCGGCTTTGGACTGATTGTCCTGTACAGCGCGGGCGGCCAGGAAATGGACCTGGTGATTCGCCAGGGCATTCGTATCGGCGTCGCGCTGATGGCGTTGTTCGTGGTTGCGCAACTGTCGCCCGGGCTGCTGCGGCTGTGGTCACCCTGGGTCTATGCGGGCGGGACATTGCTGCTGCTGGCAGTGCTGGTCACCGGCGACATTGGCCAGGGCGCCAGCGCTGGCTTGATCTGGGCGTGGTGCGCTTTCAGCCCTCCGAAATCATGAAGCTCGCGGTGCCGATGATGGCTGCCTGGTACCTGCATCACCGGGCGCTGCCGCCTACCACGGGTCAGTTCCTCACCGTGCTTGCGATCATCGTCGTCCCGACCGTGCTGATCGCGGCGCAGCCCGATCTCGGCACCGCCCTGCTGATCGCTGCGGCCGGCCTGTTCGTCGTGCTGCTGGCCGGGCTGCAGCTGCGCCTGATCGTGTCCTTCGCTGCCCTGGCCGCGCTCGCGACGCCGGCGCTGTGGTACTTCATGCACGACTACCAGCGGCAGCGCGTGCTGACATTTCTGAACCCCGAGCGCGACCCGCTTGGCGCCGGCTATCACATCATCCAGTCCAAGATTGCCATCGGCTCGGGCGGCATGTTCGGCAAGGGCTGGCTGAACGGCAGCCAGTCGCAGCTCGAGTTCCTGCCGGAGCCTGACACGGACTTCATCTTTGCGGTCATGGGCGAGGAATTCGGACTGCTGGGTCTGCTGGGGCTTCTGAGCGCTGTACCTTTTTATCGTCGCCAGGGGAATGTTTATCGCTTCGCAGGGTCAGGATACCTATTCGCGCCTGCTGGCCGGCAGCATCAGCCTGACTTTTTTCGTCTATGTGTTTGTAAACGCCGGCATGGTCACGGGCCTGCTGCCGGTGGTCGGCGTGCCGCTGCCGCTGATCAGCTACGGCGGCACCGCGATTGTGACCCTGATGGCCGGTTTCGGTATCCTGATGTCCGTGCACACCCACCGCAAACTCTTGTCGAGGTAACTCATGCTCATACAGGCCTAGAATCCTGGTACTCATCGCCGCCGCCATCCTGCCTGTGGCGGGCAGCACGGCCAACGCTTACGACCCCCGCGCGGAGGTCGCCGACTTTGTTACGGAGATGGTGGCCGAACACGCCATGGATCGAGCAACGTGGATGCGTTGCTTGGCGCGGCGCGCTATCAGCAGTCTATCGTCGATGCCATCACCCGGCCTGCCGAGAAAACGCTGGAATGGCACGAGTACCGCAAGATTTTCATCAATGAAAAACGCATCGACGCCGGCGTCAAATTCTGGCAGGCCAACCGCACAGCCCTGGCAAAAGTCCTGCCGAAACGGGCGTACCGGAGCGAATCATCGTGGCAATAATCGGTGTCGAAACCTATTACGGGCGCATCAAGGGCAAATACCGGGTGATCGACGCGCTGGCGACGCTGGCATTCGACTATCCGCCGCGCAGCGCTTTTTCCGAAGCGAGCTGGCGCATTTCCTGCTGCTGGCCCGCGAGGAAGGCCTCGACCCGCTGGAACCGCTTGGCTCCTATGCCGGCGCCATGGGCTCACCACAGTTCATTTCGAGCAGTTTCCGTGAATACGCCGTAGACGGCAGCGGTGACGGTCGTCGTGACCTGTGGGACGACTGGGACGACATCTTCGCGAGCGTCGCCAACTATTTCGTACGCCATGGCTGGCGAACGGGCGAGCCGATCGCCAGCAAGGTGCGCAGGCCCGGTCGCACGGGGCGCAGGCTGATCAGCGAACGTGCGGAAATCCCTACACAATCATGGAACTGAAGAGTCATGGCGTGGACGTGCGCACCAGCCTCGACAACGCGCAATCCGCGATGTTGTTCATGCTGAACGGCGACAAGGGCAAGGAATACTGGGTGGGATTCAAGAACTTTTACGTGATCACTCGCTACAACCGCAGCCTGATGTATGCAATGGCGGTCCGCGATCTGAGTGATATCGTTGCAGCGCGAATGGATGAACAGCTGGTTGCCAATTAACAGGTTCGCCGTCACGGTCGGCCTCGCTGTTTTTGCAGTGGCCGCCTGCACGCCGCTGCCCACGCATGACCGCGCGCCGCGCCGCCCACCCGACGTGAGCGGAGTACCGGATGCGGTGCCCCGAGACGAACCGCGCAGTCGCTACGGCAATCCGCGGCACTATGAAGTTTTCGGCAAACGTTATCACGTGCTTGACAGCGCCAACGGCTACTCCGAGCGCGGCGTCGCGTCCTGGTACGGTGAGAAGTTCCACGGGCGACGCACATCCAGCGGCGAACCCTACGACATGTACCTGATGACAGCGGCCCACAAGTCGCTGCCGCTCCCGACCTATGTACGGGTTACAAACCTGAAGAACGGGGCAACGGTTGTGGTCAAGGTCAATGATCGCGGCCCATTTGTCCACAATCGCATCATCGATCTCTCTTACGCCGCTGCCGCCCGTCTCGGCATCCTGAAAAACGGCACCGGCCTGGTCGAAGTGGAAGCGCTTGAGGTGGGCTCTTCTGAGCCAGTGATCACGGTGAGTACGCCCCCGCCGCCCGCGGAGCCTGAAAAGACACGCGTGAGCATCGCACCCGAACCATTGGTGGTGGAAGCAAAACGCGAGGTATCGCAATCAGGCCAGATATTTGTGCAGCTCGGTGCTTTCGCCGACCCGCTCAATGCGGCGCAGCTGAGCGACAGGCTGCAGGCCGACGGCTTTGACTCCGTGCGCATCAGTGCGGATCCGGTAGGCGAACGCATCGTCTATCGCGTGAGGATCGGCCCGCTCCAGGACGTGCCGCAGTTCGATGCCACGGTGGCCCGACTGGAATCGGCAGGCTTCGATGACGCTCACCTCGCCTACGAATGAGCACCTGTCGCCGCGCGCGACAAGCGGTTAATATGCGGGTTTCCGGTTGCAATGACCGGTGAGCCTCGAATCAAACCTAATTTTTGGCTGAAATTTATGAGAATGACGAGCATCTTCGGCGTGCTCAGCGCCCTCGCGCTGACAATTGTTCAGACTGCCGCCGTTGCGGCAACGGCGCCCGTGCCGGCCCCGCCCAGCCTGAATGCGCGCGGCTATATCATGATGGAGCACTTCAGCGGTGAAGTGCTTGCGCAAAGTAATGCGGACGAACGTCTTGAACCCGCCAGCCTGACCAAGCTGATGACGGCTTTCGTCACCTTCAGCGAACTCAAAGAGGGCAAGCTGCGGCTGGACGACCTCGTCACCGTCAGCGAGAAAGCCTGGCGCACACCGGGCTCACGCATGTTCATCGAAGTGGGCAAGCAGGTCAGCGTCGAAGACCTGCTGCTCGGCATGATCGTGCAATCCGGCAACGACGCCAGCGTTGCGCTCGCCGAACATGTCGCCGGCACCGAAGAAAGTTTTGCCGATCTGATGAATCACTACGCCGGGCAGCTGGGCATGACCGACAGTCACTTTGAAAACAGTACGGGCCTGCCCGCCGTCGAACACTACTCGACGGCCACGGACATGGCGCTGCTCGCGCGGGCCCTGATCAGCCAGTTTCCCGGAATACTATCGCTGGTATGCGCAACGGGAATTCACTTTCAACGAGCATCACCCAGCACAATCGCAACACGCTGCTGTGGCGCGACGCTTCGGTTGATGGCCTGAAGACCGGGTACACCGATGCCGCCGGCTACTGCCTGGTGGCCTCGGCAAAACGCGGCGATATGCGCCTGATCACCGTGGTCATGGGCACGCCCAGCGAAAAGGCGCGTGCCGATTCCAGCCAGGCGCTGATGAACTACGGTTTCCGCTTTTTCGAGACCCACCGCCTGTACGAGGCCAATCAGGCGCTTGAGCAAAGCCGGGTGTGGAAAGGTGATTCGGAAATACTGACGGTGGGCCTGTCAGACAGATCTTTACGTCACGATTCCCCGCGGTCGATACGGGGACCTGAAGGCCGTCATGGACATGCGCAGTCAGCTCATCGCGCCCGTTGCCTCGCAGGAAGTTGTTGGCAAGGTCTCGGTGAGCCTGGACGACAAGCTGCTCGCGGAGAAACCGCTGCATGCCCTTGCGGCGGTCGCGGAAGGCGGCATCCTCCGGCGCGTCTCGGACACCGTGCTGCTGTGGTTCGAATAGAGTGAGATGCGCGGATCATGAACGAACAGCCACTGGGTCTGCAATTCCCCTGTGAATTTCCGATCAAGATCTTCGTGCGTGAAGACGCGGACTTCGTGGCGCACGGCCAGGGAGATTGTCGAACGCCATACCGGAAAGCTCGCCGACGAGCAGGTGACACGGCGAGCCAAGCAGCAACGCGAAATTCGTTGCCCTCACCTTCACCATAACCGCCCGGAGCCGCGCGCAGCTCGATGAAATTTACAGCGAACTGACGGCCCGCAAAGAAGTGTCTGATGGCACTTTGAATCAGCCCCGGCGCAAGTCATTCTGCGTGAGCTCGGGCCGTTGCGAATACGCGCCCGACCTGGGCGCGGATGCAGGCCTTTACGGACGAGCGCGGCGCCGAAACCGACGACGAGATCTGGCTGCTGGAGCACCCGCCCGGTGTTCACCGTCGGCCTGAACGGCGGCATGGAACATATCCTTGCGCCCGGTGACATACCCGTAATCAGGATCGACCGCGGCGGGCAGGTCACCTACCATGGACCCGGCCAGCTGCGTGGCCTATCCGCTCATTGACCTGCGCCGCCGCGGGATGGGCGTGCGCGCGCTGGTCAGCGGGCTCGAACAGGCCGTGATCGACACGCTGGCCGAATTCAGGTATAGCCGGAGCCAGCCGGCGCGACGCGCCCGGCGTGTACGTGGAAGGCCGCAAGATCGCGAGCCTCGGGCTGCGCATCCGCAGGGGCTGCAGCTACCACGGCCTGGCCTTCAATGTCGCCATGGATCTCGAGCCATTTACACGCATTAACCCGTGCGGCTTCAGTGACCTGGAAGTGACATCCCTGGCCGAGCTTGGAGGGCCGGCGAAGCTTGCCGTGCCGTGGCCGCCGCACTCAAACCCAGGCTTATCGAACATCTCGGCTGATAAGCTCCTTGTCAGAACCCGGTAGTACGTCTATAATTGTCAACGACTGTTAAACCTCGTGTTAACAGTTGTTGCAGCATGAACCAACCGATTCCCCCGCCTATAAGATGCCGGCACCTGCACAGGACGGCGCGCTCGCCTGTATTGGCAAGAGCGCGGTCAGGCACACAAGGACGCATGCGAGCAGGAAATCGAAAGAGGCAACACCCGCAGGGGGCGGGCCGTTGCAGGCATATTTTAAACCGGGAGGTTATAAACCCAATGACTAAACTGAAACTGACGGCACTCGTTGCCCTGGCGACGCTGGTACTCGGAGGCTGCGCGAGCGCAGGCTACGAGTAAGGCGGCACCATCGGCGGCCAGCAGTGCCATTGAAATGCAAAAAGCCGAACTGGCTCGCAAGGAAGCCAGCCTGACGCGTGAGGCTGCGCAGCTTAAAGCTGCGAAAATGCAGCTGGCGCAGGATCGCGCAAGCACTGGTTCCGCCTCGGCGCCGCGCATGAGCGCAGCCGCAGAGCACGGACCTGCTGCCGCCCGACCCGAAGCCGGGTGAGTGCTATGCACGCGTGATCATTCCTGCCAAGTACGAAACGACGAGCGAGCAGGTACTGAAGCGCGAAGCATCCGAGACGCATCGAGATTATTCCGGCACGCTACGACACGGTCGAAGAGACGGTCTTGGTTAAAGAAGCGTCAACCAGGCTGGAAGTCATTCCTGCCGAGTACGAGACCGTCGAAGAGCGCGTGATGATCAAGCCTGCCACCAGCAAGCTGGAAGTCATTCCCGCCGTGTACGAGACCATGCGACCGAGCAGGTCCTGATCCGGCCGGCCACCACCAGGACCGTGGAAGTCCCGGCGGTTTACAACACCGTTACCGAGCGTGTGCTCGACCAGCCTGCGCGCACCGAGTGGAAGCGCGGCACCGGCATCGGTTCCGGCAAGGGCGTCAGCTATGGCGGCGCAGCAGCCACCGTCGAGCGTTTCGGTGACCTGAAGGTCATCGAGACCCGCGTGGAAGACACCGGCGAAGTCATGTGCCTGGTGGAGATTCCTGCCAGCTACAAGACCATCGAAAAGCAGATGCTGGTAACGCCAGCCAGCACCCGCGTTGTCGAAGCAGCCTGCCGAGTACAAGACGGTCGAGAAGACCGTCCTGAAGCGGCCCGCCACCACGCGCGAAATCACCATCCCGGCTGAATACCGGAACGTGAAGGTGACCCGTCAGGTGCGTCCTGCCAGCACTCGTGAAGTGCCCATTCCTGCCAAGTACGGCACGGTCAAGGTCACGAAGCAGACCCAGCCTGCCAGCGAGCGTCGGATTCCGGTACCCGCCGAGTACACCACCGTCACGCGTCGCAACAAGGTCACCGACGAGCGTACCGAATGGCGCCCGGTGCTGTGCGAGGTCAACATGACCGCGCAGAATGTCAGTGCCCTGCAGACAGCACTTAACGAGACCGGCTGCTGCCGTTGCGGACCCAACCGCAACGAGTGCAAAGTAGACGGCGTCATGGGCCCCTGCACGCTGCAGGCAACCCAGTGCTACGCCAAGCAGAAGGGCCTGCCTTCCGGCGACAAGTACATCACCCTCGAGGTGGTTCGCGCTCTGGGTCTGAAGCTCTGATCAGACCACGCGAAAACAGCTGACCAGCTGTGACAGCCACGCCCTTGCGGGCGTGGCTGTTTTTTTTTGCCTAACGGAATCTGGTGGCGAGCGCAGCGTAGCGGTCAGGCGCACCCACGTCATGCCAGTCGCCCGACCAGAGTTCGCCACTGACCAGACCACGGGCTATCGCGTTGTTCAGCAGCGGAGCCAATGGGAAGATGCGTTCGCTTA
The DNA here is from genome assembly GCA_963759075.1 of uncultured Gammaproteobacteria bacterium. Classification (GTDB taxonomy): domain Bacteria; phylum Pseudomonadota; class Gammaproteobacteria; order Steroidobacterales; family JABDLF01; genus JABDLF01. The sequence goes on along the minus strand of CAVWXZ010000016.1, from coordinate 231,157 downwards.
TGCCGTCGAACAGCTGTGGGTGATAGAGACCGATTCCGCTGAAGGTATAGCGGTCACCGTCCAAAACGACTCGCCCGTCTGCCAAACCGAAATCGCCGCGCGGATGATGTGCCGGGTTCGGCACCATAACCAGATGTGCCAGGCAGCGCGGCGCAAGGTTCGGCAGCCGCAGCGGACGATCACAGAACACATCCCCGTTTACAACCAGAAAAGGCGCCTCACCCAGCATGGGCAGTGCATGCAAGATTCCGCCCCCGGTCTCAAGTGCCCGTGCGCCCTCGTGCGAGTAGCGGAGGCGCAGCCCGAATGCAGATCCATCGCCCAGCCGCTCTTCGATCAGCGACCCCAGCCAGGCGGTATTGATAACCACCTCTACATAGCCGGCCTGCGCCAGTCGCTCGAGTAGCCAGGCGATAAGTGGTTTGCCGCCCACCTGCAACAAGGGCTTGGGCAATGTGTCGGTCAACGGCCGCAGCCTTTCACCCCGGCCCGCCGCCAGTATCATCGCTTTCACTGTGTTGTCTCGGCCTGCAGCGACGGCAGGACACGCTGTTTGATGAGCTCGGACAGGAATGCGAGCTGTGGATAGGAGTCAGCACAGTCACAGATGTAGGAAAGCGTTCTGGGAATATCAGCAAGGTAACCACGCTTGCCGTCACGGTGCCAAAGCCGCGCGAATATCCCGCTGGCCTTAAGATGACGCTGCACACCCATGAGATCGAACCAGGTCTGGAATGTGGTGGCGTCCGGCCCGGTTGGGATGCCGGCCGCAGCGGCATGCTCGCGGTAAAACGCCAGGTATTCCGACACCCTGGACTGCGGCAGCTTGAGATAGCAGTCTTTCAGAAGGGACACCAGATCGTACGTGACCGGCCCACGCATGGCATCCTGAAAATCGAGCACACCCGGATTATTGTCGGGGCAAACCATCAGGTTGCGGGAATGGAAGTCGCGGTGCACGAATAAGGCGGGTTGCGCCAGCGCACTCTCTGTCAGATATTCAAAGCTTGCCTGCAGGCGGTCGGCGTCTGGCCCAGCAAGTTGGATTTCGAGGTGACGCCCCAGCAGCCAGTCCCTGAACAAGGCCATTTCTGTCGCCAGAAAGCGCCGATCGAAAGTCGGCAAATCACTGCTCCCGGCGCCGGCCTGAATGCTGATCAGGCACCTGAGCGCGTCTTTGTATAGCGGCTCGGTATCCGGATAGCTCTGCAACGCCCCAAGGTAAAGCTGACTGCCGAGATCGGTCAGCAGCAAAAAACCCCTTTCCAGGTCGAACTCGATCAATTGGGGCACATTGACGCCGCTTTGCGCGAGCAGCCGTGCAACCCGGACGAACGGCGCGCTGTCTTCCTTGTCCGGAGGCGCGTCCATGGCGATCATGCTGTGCTCACGGGTAGTGACCCGAAAGTAGCGCCGGAAACTCGCATCTGCCGAGGCGGGTTCCAGCTGAAAGGGGGTGCCTGCAAGCCGGCTTTGCAGCCAGGCATCCAGTCCTGCGAGGCGTTCATCCATTGGCGCCGTCTCCGGGCAAAAAAACCGCTGCCAGCAGCCCTGGCGTCGTTGCAGATAAGCGTTTGAAGGGCCTGACCATCTGTGCCATTGTATCCGTCTCCACGCCAGGAACTAAATGGCAGCAGTGCAGCCTTCTTTTGCAATCCTTCTGATATTTGTGGTCCTCTCGACGCTGTGCAGCCCGGCGCTTGCGCAGCAGGCTGGCAGCTGCCCGACCGCGCCATCCCGGGCAAGCACCGAAGCTGTCGCGGCCGATGTCCCGGAAGGGACCATTATTATCACCGCGGACCGTGCCGAAGTTGCCCGTGATGACGTGTCCGTCATCTCCGGCAATGTTCAGATAAGGCGCTCCCTTATCCTGCTGGAAACGGACGAGGCACGCTACGACCCACGCACTGACAATCTCAACGCGGTCGGCAATGTCCGCTTCAGCCAGCCCGGACTTGAGGTGTCCGGGCAGCGCGCGCGCTTCGAAGGCGATTCCGAGAGCGGCGCGATATCGCTGACCAGTTTCCGGCTACCTGAACGCGGCGGGCGTGGTTCCGCCGACCGGATAGCCATTGAGGACCAGAGCCGCATCGTCATGAACGGCGTTCGCTATACGACCTGTGACGGGAAAAAGCCGGCCTGGGAACTGATTGCGCCGAAGCTCGTTCTCGACAATGAGAAGGGCTCGGGCAGCGGGCGCAACGTGCGGGTTGAATTCAAGGGGATTCCGCTCATCTATGCCCCCTACCTCTCATTTCCCATCAGCGACAAGCGCAAGAGCGGGTTCCTGACGCCGGACTTCGGCCACGCCAATCGCAGCGGCACCGCTATCAGGCTGCCCTACTACTGGAATATTGCGCCAAACTACGATGCGACGCTGACGCCCAGGCTGCTGCTGGACAGGGGCTTGCAGCTGAGCACCGAGTTGCGCTACCTGAAACCTGGATCACGCGGGCAGCTGTACGTTGAGTATCTCGGCAATGACTCCGAAACAGGGACCGACCGCAGCCTCGTCAGTTTCCAGAACAAGAGCCAGTGGGGTCGCCGCTGGTCCATAGATGCCGACCTCAATGACATCAGTGACAACAAGTATTTTGAAGACCTTGGCAACTCGTCCAGCGAGGCGAGCATCACCCATCTGCAGCGACGAATCGACTTCAGCTACCGGGCGCGCGACTGGCGATTTCTCAATCGCTGGCAATACCTGCAGACGATCGTCGACACCATCGGACCTGACCAGCTTCCCTATCGGCGCTTGCCGCAACTCGTTCTGGACGGAGACTGGCGGCGCCCGAACAGTGGCCTCGGATTCAGTTTCGCCGGCGAACTCGTGAATTTTGACCGCAGCACGGGCACCACCGGTGTACGCCTTGATCTGGAGCCCGGCATCAGCTGGGAGAAAACCGGCAACGGCTATCATTTCAAACCGCGCGCCGCCTATCGCTTCACCCGCTATGACCTCCAGAACATTGACCCCGCGCTGGATGACCAACCCTCGCGGTCGGCGCCGATTCTGAGCCTGGATGCGGGGCTGGTATTCGAACGCGAAAGCCTGCTTGGCAAGAATGTCCTGCAGACTCTGGAGCCGCGCATTTATTACACCTACGTCCCTTATCGAAACCAGGCCAGCCTGCCGGTATTCGATACTGATCTTGCCGACTTCAACCTTGTGCGGCTGTTCAGGGAAAACCGCTTCATTGGCGCGGACCGGCTGGGGGACGCAAACCAGATCAGCGTCGGACTGACCACGCGCTACCTGAGTTCTGACAGCGGTCGTCAGTATCTGAGCGCAACGCTGGGACAGACGACCTATTTCTCTGATCGCCGGGTGACCCTGCCGGGCGAAGCAGCAGAAACCTCGAACTCGTCCGACATCATCGCCGAAATTGCACTCGGCATGTCCGAGCGCTGGCGTGCTGATCTCGCGCTGCAGTGGGATCCGTCCGAGGGCAACGCGACCAAATCAGCCGCGCGACTGACCTACGAACCCGGCGAACGGCGTATTCTCAATTTCGGATATCGGTTCCGGCGCGGCCTGCTGGAGCAGTCCGACGTCGCTCTGGCCTGGCCGCTGGGCCAGAACTGGCGCTTTGTAGGCCGCTGGAACTACTCCATGCGGGACAGCCAGACGCTGGACCGGCTGCTGGGGCTGGAATATGAACGCTGCTGCTGGGGCCTGAGCATCGCGTCCCGTCGCTACATTACAACCCGCACCGGCGAGAGCGATACAACGCTCTTGTTTCAGCTTGAACTCAAGGGCCTTTCCAGTGTCGGAAGACGGACCGACAGCTTCCTCGAACATGGTATCCTAGGCTATACCGAGCGCCCGTGATCGGAACAACCTGAACCCCTATGCAGAGCACTTCCATGCGTAAGATATTTGCGATCTCTCTGATTGGCCTCCTTCCACTCCTGGCCCACGGGGCCGACGATCAGGACAGCGTCCTGCTCGACCGAATCGTCGCCGTCGCGGATGAAGGCGTCGTGCTGCAAAGTGAGCTGGACGCCCAGATAGCTACCGTAGTGAGTCAGCTGCAGGCCAGCGGCACCGAAGCGCCTTCGCGCGAGATTCTGCAGGAGCAGGTTCTCGAGAGCCTTATCCTGAAAAACCTGCAGCTGCAGCTGGCCGAGCGTGCAGGCATCGCCATTTCGGACGCCCAGCTGAACGGGACGCTGGAACAAATCGCAGCGCGCAACGGCACGACGCTCAGCGACATGCCGCGCGCGCTCGCCTCGGAAGGCATCGATTACTTCTTGTTTCGCGAAGAACTCCGCGATGAGCTGGCGCTCAATCAGCTGCGCCAGCGTGAAATAATCAGCCGCATCGAAATTACGCCGCTGGAAGTGGAGCAAATGCTGGAAGCCAGCGGCCAGTCCATGAACCAGGACTACAACCTCTCACATATCCTGATCGCAACCCCCGCAGATGCCGACGAAGCTACGATAGAAGCGGCCAGAAAACGCGCAGCGGATTTGGTCGAGCGAATCAAGGGCGGCGAAGATTTCGGGCGCCTCGCAGTAGCCTATTCCAATGACCAGCAGGCGCTGAGCGGCGGCGCTTTGGGCTGGCGCAAGGGTAACGAACTGCCGACCCTGTTTACTGATCAGGTGAAGAAGATGGAAGTCGGAGACGTGTCGCCCCCCATGCGCGGCGGGAGCGGCTTCCACATCATCCAACTGAATGACGAGCGAACAGAAAATCCTGTTTACGAAGAGCAAACCAATTCGCGCCACATCCTGATCATGCCCGATGAACTGACGGACGACGACGCAGTGCAAATGAAGCTGGCAGCAATCCGGGACCAGATCCTCGGCGGAGAAGACTTCGCGGATATCGCGCGCCGCGAATCTGACGACCCCGGATCGGCGCCGCGCGGCGGCGACCTTGGCTGGAACGGACCTAATACATTTGTGCCCGAATTCAACGCCGTCCTTGCCCGCCTTGAGCCCGGTCAGTTCAGCGAACCATTTCGCACGCAGTTTGGCTGGCACCTGGTGCAGCTGATCGATCGGAGAAGCCGCGATACTTCTGAAGATACGCGCAGAAACCAGGCGTTCATGGCAATTCGCGCCCGCAAGGCTGACGAAGAAATGCAGATCTTTGCCCGCCGCCTGCGCGATGAAGCCTACGTGGACATAAGACTCTGAAAAACCGCCCGGCATCACCCAGACATCAACTCGGACTGTAGTGTTACCGCGCCTGGTAATCAGCGCCGGGGAGCCCGCTGGCATCGGTCCTGACCTGTGCATCGAGCTAGCACGGCGCAACTGGGACGTATGCCTCGCAGTAGTGGCCGACCCGACCCTGCTGGAGGAACGGGCACGCCAGATCGGCGTATCGGTCGACGTAACAAGGCTGGCGCCCGACGCAGACATTCCCGAACACAAGCCTGGTCTGTTGCCCGTCATTCCGCTGCCGGTTGCGGCCACCGTCACGCGTGGGCGCCTGAACCCGGACAATGCCCGCTACGTGCTCGACTGCCTGCAACTCGCGGCTCGCGGTTGCCTTGACGGGCGATTCGATGCGCTCGTAACCGGGCCGGTGCACAAAGGTGTTATCAACGAGGCTGGCATACCATTTTCCGGCCACACCGAATTTCTTGCGGGGATGTGCGGCAACGTGCATCCCGTGATGTTGCTGGTTGCCGGGCAACTGCGCGTTGCGCTGGTAACCACACACCTGCCGCTCACGGAGGTCAGCAGGAACATCACGCCGGAGCGACTGCGCCGGGTGATTCATATCCTGCACTCGGGGTTGCAGGATATGTTCGGCATCGAGAAGCCCGTGATCGCGGTCTGCGGCCTGAACCCGCATGCCGGTGAGGGGGGCCATCTCGGTCATGAAGAAATTGACATCATAGGGCCGCTGCTCGACGAAATGCGTCAGGAGGGCCTGGCCGTGATCGGACCCCTGCCGGCCGACACTGCGTTTACACCCCAGGGTTCGGGCGACGCCGACGGCATACTGTGCATGTATCACGACCAGGGCCTGCCCGTGCTGAAGTACGCGGGTTTCGGCAAGGCTGTCAACGTGACACTCGGCTTGCCCATCATCCGAACGTCCGTGGACCACGGCACGGCGCTGGAGCTGGCCGGCAGCGGCCGGGCGGATGCCGGCAGCATTGTTGCAGCCACCTGGCTGGCAATCGATCTCATTCGCCGCAGGCGCTCGATCTGAGGTGATGGCACACCAGCCGCGCAAGCGCTTTGGTCAGCATTTTCTGCATGACCCCGCGATTATCGCAAAGATCATCGACGCAATCGGGCCGCAGGCCGGAGAGACGCTGGTCGAGATCGGGCCCGGCCTCGGTGCAATCACGCTGCCACTTCTGGCGCGCTGCCCGACGCTGCGAGCAGTGGAAATCGATCGCGATGCCGCGGCCGAGCTCGGCCGGCTTGCGGGCCCGGAAAGTGGCCTTCGTATTATTGTCGGCGATGCACTGCGGACCGACTTTTGCGAACTCTGTCCGGGTGTTTCGATCCGGGTCGTTGGCAATCTCCCCTACAATATTTCCACGCCCCTTCTTTTTCACCTCCTTGACCAGCTGCATTGCATAAGCGACATGCATTTCATGCTGCAAAAAGAAGTAGTTGCGCGCATGGCCGCGAGCCCCGGAACCAAACAATACGGCCGGCTCACCGTAATGCTGGCGCTGCGCTGCCGTGTTGAACCACTGTTCGAGATCGGCCCCGGCGCCTTCAGGCCGCCACCGCAGGTGTCCTCATCATTTGTTCGCCTGGTACCGGACGACCGGCACTGGCGGGCAACGAAAGATACCGTGATCCTGAGCAACCTTGTGCGTCTCGCTTTTTCCATGCGACGGAAAACCCTGCGCCGCAGTCTGCAGACGATGCTGACAGCGACAGACTTCGAATCAGCAGGTGTGGACCCGGGTGAGCGGCCTGAACGACTGGCCGCCGCCGATTTCGTGCGTCTTGCCAATGCAATCGTCGAACAAGCCTGAGCCCGGCTTTGTTATACTGAGCGCACGCGAATCGGTACCAAGCTGCGGAGAAGACGTGAAAGAATATAAACACATATTGCTTGCGGTCGACCTGAGTGATGGCAGCCGGGACGTAGGGCTGCGCGCGCGCGACATGGCGGCGCGGCATTCGGCCCGCATGAGTGTCATGCATGTTGTTGAATACCTGCCGGTTGAACCCATGGGTGAGACGCTTCTGCCTGCAATTAACATGGAAGATGAGCTCGTCAAGTCCGCGCAGAAGCGACTTGACAACCTGGTGGAGGACCTCGGCGTTGATCTCGTCCGGCACCAGGTCGTCATCGGCAGCATCAAGGCAGAAATCGTCAATTACGCGCGTGATAATGCGGTCGATCTTATTGTTCTGGGCAGCCATGAGCGACACGGACTGAGCGTACTTGTGAACATGGCCGAGGACACAGTCCTGCATGCGGCGCCCTGTGACGTGCTTGCAGTCAGGATCAAAGACTGACGGCCGCTGCGGTCGAAAGGCATCAATGTAATGAGCGGATCCACACGACATCAGTTCCAGGTAAAGGTGCAAACTACTTTTGACCGGGAGCAGTCCGATCCTGATCAGAATCGCTACGTTTTCGCCTATACCATCACGATCAGAAACGATGGCAGCATTCCGGCCAGGCTTCTGGCTCGGCACTGGCGCATCACAGATGGCAACGGCAAAGTCAGGGAAGTGCGCGGCGACGGTGTCGTTGGCGAGCAGCCCTACCTGTCGCCGGGCCAGGGGTTCCGATATTCAAGCGGCGCGGTCATCGACACACCGGTGGGCAGCATGCAAGGGAGTTACCGCATGCTGGCCGACAACGGCGATCGCTTTGACGCCCCCATCCCGCCCTTCACACTCGCAGTACCCGGTCAGATAAACTGAGTCGGCCGATGGCGGTTTACGCGATCGGCGATATCCAGGGGTGCTTTGCTGAATTCAGGTCTTTGCTGGACAAGACCGGCTTTGATCCGGCACAGGATGAGCTGTGGCTGACGGGTGATCTCGTCAACCGCGGCCCGGATTCGCTGTCAGTGTTGCGCTTCGTTCGTGAACTCGGCGACAGCGCACGCTGCGTACTCGGCAATCATGATTTACATCTGTTGGCGGTCGGCTGTGGTGCTCGTCGCAGCAGTCGCCGCGACACGCTGGAAGGACTGCTGGCTGCCCCTGATGCCGCGGCACTGCTCGACTGGCTGCGGCACAGGCCCTTGCTCCACCACGATGAAAGTCTTGGATGGACCATGGTGCATGCCGGGCTGCCGCCACAATGGAACCTGGAAACTGCAAAGCGCTGCGCGCGGGAACTCGAGGCCAGGCTGCAGCGTGACGACTACGCGAACCTGCTCGCTGTGCTGTTCGACGATCAACCGGATATCTGGTCTCAGACGCTGTCGGACATCGAACGCTTGCGCTTCACTACCAACTGCCTGACCCGGCTGCGATACTGTGAGCCAGACGGCAGACTGGCATTTAAACCGAAGGGAGCGCCGGGCACGGCGCCTGAACACCTGCTGCCATGGTTCCGCGTACCGGGCCGCGCCAGCGCAGATATGAAGATCGTGTTCGGGCATTGGTCAACCCTGCCACCTTTGTTCGAACCACGGCTGCTCGCGTTGGACAGGGGCTGCGTATGGGGCGGACAGCTGGCCGCAGCGCGCCTGGATGGTGAACTGTCGGTGCTGGCAGTGGACTGTCCCGGCCACCAGGCCCCGACAGGCGTCCGCGCCAAAGCCGGCACGCCGGATGCTGAAAAGAATGCGAGGAAATGAATGAGCTTTAGCGAAAAGATCAGGCTGGACGGCAGGCGGGCGCTGGTATGCGGCGCGAGCCAGGGCATCGGCCACGCGGCGGCGCTGGCGCTTGCAGAACAGGGCGCATCGGTCACATTGCTGGCAAGATCCGCCGAACGGCTGACAGCTGCCCTTGCGGCACTGGCGGTTTCTGAAGGCCAGCAACACGCGATCCTTACGGCTGACCTGGCGGACACCGAAAGTCTCGCAGGCGCGCTGACTGAGCACCTGGTCGCCGGCCCGACACATCACATCCTGGTCAACAACAGCGGCGGCCCCCCGCCTGGCCCGGCCAGCGAATCTGACGTCGACGCCTACACGCGCGCCTTCGCTCAACATGTGCTCGCCAGTCAGATCATCACCCAGGCCGTGGTCCCGGGAATGCGGGCTGCCCGCTTCGGGCGAATCATAAATATCATCTCCACCTCCGTGAAGGAGCCTATACCTGGTCTGGGGGTCTCCAATACGATCCGCGGTGCCATGGCCAGCTGGGCCAAGACGCTTGCAACAGAGCTGGGACCGGCGGGCATTACCGTCAACAACGTGCTGCCCGGTTACACCAGGACCAGCCGGCTGGCCCCGATATTCGCGGCGCGCGCCGAGCAGTCCGGGCTGAGCGTCGAGAGCGTCGAAGAGGCTGCGCGCCGGACCGTTCCCGTGGGCCGTTTTGCCGAGCCTGCTGAAACTGCCTGCGCGATCGCTTTCCTGGCCTCACCGGCGGCGGCCTACATCAATGGCATCAATCTGCCGGTGGACGGCGGCAGAACACGCAGCTTATAAGGCGCCCGCGCATGGAAATCATCTACAACTACATTGACGGCAAACCCAGTGATCCCGCGAATGGCAAGATGCTGGATGACGTGAACCCTGCAACGGGCGAAGTCTTTGCACAGCTTCCGGATTCCGGGCGTCAGGACCTGGCGTACGCCATGCGCGCAGCAGCGGCCGCCCAACCAGCCTGGATCGCCATGCCGGCCGACGAGCGGGCGCGAATTCTGCTGCGCCTCGCCGACCTGGTGGAAGCAGAAAGCGAAGAACTCGCCGCGGCAGAGTGCGAGGACACCGGGAAGCCGCTGGCACTGGCCCGGAGCCTCGACATCCCGAGAGTTGCCGCCAACCTGCGCTTTTATGCAGCGGCTGCCACGCAGTTTTTCAGCGAATCCCACGCCATGGGCGAAGACGCCATCAACTACACGCTGCGTGCCCCACTGGGCGTCGTAGGCTGCATTTCGCCCTGGAATCTGCCGCTCTACCTGTTCACATGGAAAATCGCTCCGGCGCTGGCAGCAGGCAACTGCGTCATTGCCAAACCCTCCGAAGTGACGCCGATGAGCGCCTACCTGTTTTCACGCCTGCTTAATCGGGCTGGCCTGCCAAAGGGCGTTCTTAACGTCCTGCACGGTCGCGGTTCACATATCGGTCGTTACATTGTGGAACATCCGGGCGTCAGCGCAATTTCATTTACGGGCGGCACGCAGACTGGCGCCGATATTGCGGCGCGGGCCGGGCCCATGTTCAAGAAGCTCTCTCTGGAACTGGGCGGTAAAAATCCGACCCTCGTGTTTGCGGACTGCGATTTCGATAAAGCCGTGGCCGGCGCGTTGCAGGCTGCATTCGCCAACCAGGGTCAGATCTGTCTGTGCGGCTCGCGCATTCTGGTCGAGCGCAAAATCTATCCGGCGTTTCGCGATGCTTTCGTGGCCGGCGCGAGCGCACTGAAAGTCGGCGACCCTCTGGAAGCAGGCACAGACCAGGGTTCAGTGGTCTCCCGGCAACACTGCGAAAAGGTGCTGGCAGCCATTGAGCTGGCCATTAGCGAGGGCGGAAAGATCCTCTGCGGCGGCGAGCAGCTGCGGCTGAGTGGTCGCTGTGCGGGCGGCTGGTTCATTCAGCCCACCGTGATCGAGGGACTCGGGCCCGGGTGCCGGACCAATCAGGAAGAAATATTCGGACCCGTAGTTACCTTGCTGCCCTTCGACACCGAAGAAGAGGCCCTGGAGATAGCAAATGGCACCGAGTACGGACTGGCGGCTTCCGTGTGGAGCCGGGACGTTTCCCGCTGCCACCGGGTTTCTGCGCGCCTGCATTCGGGCCTGGTCTGGGTTAACTGCTGGATGCTGCGCGACCTGCGCACACCAATGGGCGGCTTCAAGCACTCCGGCGTTGGCCGCGAAGGCGGCTTCGAGGCCCTGCGCTTCTTTACGGAGGCCAAGAACGTCTGCATCAGCATTGACCACTGAGCCTGCAATATGAAAAGCAAATCGCAATCGATCGAAACCTTGAAGGCGCCGGCACCCGTCGGCAACTACCCACACGCCCGACGGGTCGGCGATCTCCTGTTCCTGTCGGGCATCGGGCCGCGCAGTCCGGGCAACAACGAGGTGCCGGGTCTGGTGCTGGCTGATGACGGGCGCATTGTGGAGTACGACATAGAGGCGCAGTGCCGGGCGGTATTTGCCAACGTTCGCGCCGTACTCGAGGCGGCGGGTTCCGACTGGGATCAGCTGGTGGACGTAACGGTGTTCCTGACAGACATCGGGCGTGATTTCGCAGCTTACAATCGCTTGTGGAGCGAATATTTCACGGCGAATCGGTCCTTGCCGGACCACGGTGGAAGTCAATCGGCTGCCCACGCCCATCGCTATCGAGCTGAAGTGTATCGCCACTGTCGCATAGGCTGGCATGCGCCCCGGGTTTAACAGGAGACCAAAATGCGCGAACTGAAGCCATTTAACTTCAGGCAATGGATCGAAGACCACCGTGACGCATCTGCGGCCGCCGGTCTGCAACAAGCAGGTTTTTGACGACTCCGAGTTCGTAGTGATGGTCGTGGGCGGGCCAAACTCGCGCAAGGACTATCATGACGATCCGGGTGAAGAATTTTTCTACCAGCTCGAAGGCGATATGCTGCTGAAGACCATTCAGGATGGGCGCCGCGTGGACATACCGATTCGCGAAGGCGAGGTCTTTTTGCTGCCTCCGCGTATGCCTCACTCGCCGCAACGATTTGCCGACACGGTGGGTCTCGTCGTGGAACGTCCGCGCACCGCCGGCAGAGCAAGATGGCTTTCTGTGGTTCTGCGAATACTGCGATCACAAACTCTACGAAGAGTATTTCCATCTCGAGAATATCGAAACCCAGCTGGCGCCGGTGTTCGAGCGTTTTTACTCTGACGAACAGCTCAGACGCTGCGACAACTGCGGCCAGGTCATGCCGGCACCCGGCCAGCGGCGGGCAGACTCGTGAAGATTGATATCCACACCCATGTCCTGCCGAGGGACTGGCCGGACCTGGCCAGCCGCTATGGGTATGGCGGCTGGATTCAGCTCGAACACAGCGGTCCCGGCTGTGCGCGCATGATGCGTGACGGCGAGCAGTTCAGGGAAATCTGTGACAACTGCTGGGACCCACAGGTGCGCATCAGCGACTGCGACGCGCACGACGTCGACGTGCAGGTGCTTGTCCACGGTGCCGGTGATGTTCAGCTACTGGGCGAAGCCGCGCCGACACGCACAATCTGTCGATGTTTCTCAACGACCACATTGCGGGACTGGTCGCGCAGCATCCGAAGCGCTTCGTCGGCCTCGGTACGCTGCCGATGCAGGACCCGGAGCTGGCCGTCCGGGAGCTGGAGCGCTGCGTCCGGGAACTGGGGCTGGCCGGCGTGCAGATCGGCACGCATGTCAACGGACTGAACCTGGATCACCCCAGCCTGTTCCCGGTGTTCGAGGCGGCCCGGGAACTCGGGCGCCGCGGTCTTCGTTCACCCCTGGGAAATGCTCGGGCGCGAACGCATGGGCAAGTACTGGCTGCCATGGCTGGTCGGCATGCCTGCCGAAACCGCGTTGTCGATCTGCTCGATGATCTTCGGCGGCGTGTTCGAGCGCTTGCCGCGCCTGCGAATCGCCTTTGCCCATGGCGGCGGCGCGTTTCCGGCGACGATTGGCCGCATCGAACATGGCTTCAAAGTCCGCCCCGACCTGGTGGCCGTCGACAACACCAACGAACCCGCGCGACTATCTCGGTCGCTTTCATCGTCGATTCGCTGGTCCACGAGCCGCATGTGCTGCGCTATCATGATCGAGCTGATGGGCGCGGACTGCATTGCACTGGGCAGTGACTATCCGTTTCCGCTGGGCGAACAGGTGCCCGGATCGCTGATCGAAGGACATGGAACTCGACGCCGCGGTTCGCGATCGCCTGCTTGCCGGGCACCGCCCTTGAATGGCTGAACTGGATCGGGCGCATTTCCAGTGACCGCAGCCACGATCAGTTTTGCCGGCAAAATCCTATCGCTGCTGATCTTGCCGCCGGCCATGACCTGTCTATCGCGATGGATTTTCATGGCGCAGCAGCCCAATCATTTCAGGGCGGCACCGGCCAGCGCCGTCGCCCATGCAGGCGGGCGAATTTCTCGGCGACACCCGCAGCGGCGGCAGCTGCAACGCCGAGGTGCTGACTCTGACGCCCCATTGCAACGGCACGCACACCGAATGCATCGGACACATCACCGACGAACGCATTACCCTCGCCGAAGTCGCCGCAGCGAGCCTCTGACGGCCGCGCTTGTCAGCGTCGTTCCCGATACCCGCGAGACACTGCAAGGAGACTGCCGATCCGGCGCCCGAAGGCGGCACGATCGCCTGATTACCGCCGAGTCCCTGGGACGCATGGTCGGCCCTGTCCGGCCGGCGAGTATGCCGCGCTGATCGTTCGGACACTGCCCAACCCGGTCAGCGAAGAAACACAGGGTCATACACGCCTCGCAGGATCACCCCTACTTTTCGCTTGAGGCGATGCAGATGCTCGTCGCGCGCGGTGTGCGGCACCTGCTGGTGGACACGCCCTCGGTGGACCGCTACGAGGACCAGGGTCGCCTCGCCGGGCATCGCTTATTCTGGGGCATGGAACAAGCCGGCCGCAAGGCGCCCGACAGCGAGCGCCGGCACGCGACCATTACCGAAATGATCTATGTGGACGCGATGCACTGGAAGACGGTCTGTACCTGCTCAACCTGCAGGTGCCGGCCTTCATGAGCGACGCAGCGCCCAGTCGCCCGATCCTGTATGCCCGGGAGGCCCTTTGACTTACGCACCCGGCATAGACTTTGCGCTCGCCCAGGACCGCAACGACCCGCTTGCCCGGTTTCGCGACGAATTCAATTTTCCGGCTGCGCCGCCCGGCGCGGAACACGTCGATCTACCTGTGCGGCAACTCGCTGGGCCTGCAACCCAAGGCGCGCCGCGACCCTGGTCCAGGAAGAGCTGGAAGACTGGCAACAGCTGGCGGTCGAGGGCCATTGGAATGCGCGCCGTCCGTGGATGTCTTATCACGAGAACCTGGGCACTCATCTCGCAAGCCTGGTTGGCGCGCGGTCGGGCGAAGTAGTGGCCATGAATTCCCTGACGGTCAACCTGCACCTGATGATGGTCAGTTTCTTTTCGCCTGACGCGAAGCGACACAAGATCGTCATCGAAAAGCCACGCCTTCCCGTCCGACCGTTACGCGGTCGTGTCGCAGCTGCAGTTTCACGGCCTGGATCCCGCCAGTTCGCTGATTGAAATCGCGCCGCGCGAGAACGAGCACACGCTCCGCGAAGAAGATATTGCGGCCGCGATCGAGGAGCACGGCGACGCCATCGCGCTGGTGATGCTGCCGGGGGTGCAGTATTACAGCGGCCAGCTGTTCGACATGGCTGCCATCACCGACCTCGCCCACCGCAAGGGCTGTGCAGTCGGCTTCGACCTCGCTCACGCCGCCGGCAACACGCCGCTGCAATTGCACGACTGGGATGTCGATTTCGCGGTCTGGTGCAGTTACAAGTACCTGAACGCCGGACCCGGTGCCGTGGCCGGCTGTTTCGTTCACGAGCGGCACGGTCGCGACCCGTCGCTGCAAGCGCTTTGCAGGCTGGTGGGGGCACGACCAGGCAACGCGTTTCGAGATGGGACCCGAATTCCATCCGATACCCGGCGCGCAGGGCTGGCAACTGAGTAATCCACCCATACTGGCGCTTGCGCCGCTGGTCGCGTCGCTGGATATTTTCAGGCGCGCGCGGATGACCGAACTGGTCACCAAATCGCGCAGGCTGACCGGATACCTTGAATTCCTGGTGCGCACCGAACTCGACGAAGACGATTGAAATCATCACGCCAGAGGATGCCGTCCCGGCGTGGCTGTCAGCTTTCCCTGCGCCTGCGCGATCAGGCGCCGCGCGAGGACACAGGCTGTGTGGAGACCTTGCCTGAACAGGGGGTCATCGTGGACTGGCGCGAACCGGATGTCATCGTGCCGCCCCCGTCCCGCTGTACAACAGCTTCCAGGACGTATTTCATTTCGTACGCATCTTGAAACGGCCTGGTGGCCAGCATGAGCGTGTCATCCGGAACACTTCCGGCCAGTGATTGCAGGCGCCGGCCTGGGCGGCGCGCTGCATGGCGCTGCTGCTCGCCCGGCGTGGCCTTCGCGTGCAGGTCTACGAACGCAACCCGGACCTGCGTCGCGTCGCGGCGCCGGCGGGCCGCTCGATCAACCTGGCGCTGGCCGAACGCGGTATTCATGCCCTGCGAAAGGCCGGCGTCTTTTCGCGAGATCGAGAACCTGCTCGTGCCCATGCGCGGGCGCATGCTGCATGACCGGGACGGCGCACTGACGCTGCAGCCTTACAGCCGCAACCCTGACGAAGTCGTGTTATTCCGTTTCGCGCGCCGGCCTGAACGCCGTGCTGCTGGATGCCGCAGAGCAATCCGGGCGCGTCGAGATCTTTCTTTGAGCAGCCATCACGGCGAGCTCGACGTCCGGCACCGGCCGGCTCACCCTGGCCGCGCGCGAGCGGCCAGGCCGAATCTACGGTAACGGCGCACCCTCTGATCGCTGCCGACGGTGCCGGCTCGATCGTTCGTCGCGGCGCTCGTGAGCAGACCGGCATCGCAGTCAGCGAAGAGCTCCTCAGTCACCGCTACAAGGAACTGACGATCCCGCCCGCCGCAGACGGCGGCTACGCCATCGATCCGCACGCGCTGCACATCTGGCCGCGCGGAGGGTTCATGCTGATCGCCCTGCCCAACCCGGACGCCAGCTTTCACGGTTACACTGTTCATGGCGCAGAAAAGGGGCCGTCAGGATTCGAAGCACTGGATGCGCCCGACAGGGTCAAAGAATTTTTCGTGCGTGAGTTCCCGGACACTCTGGCGCTGATTCCGGATCTCGAAGGACGCGTTCAGCAGAAACCCCATGGGCGTCCTCGGCACCGTTCGCTGTCAGCCGTGGCATGCCGGCGCCAACGCGCTTGCTCATCGGCGACGCCGCCCACGCCATCGTGCCCTTTCACGGTCAGGGCATGAACTGCGCGTTCGAAGACTGCGCGGTGCTGGACACGCTGCTGGAGCAGGAGACCGGCGACTGGGGCGAGGTGTTTCAGCGCTTCAGTGCAGCCCGCAAACCCGATGCGGATGCAATTGCCGAAATGGCGCTGGAGAATTACGTAGAGATGCGCGACACGGTGCGGGACCCGAAATTTCACCTGCGCAAGGCGCTGGCCTGGGAACTGGAGGCCCGGTTACCAGCGTACTTTGTGCCGCGCTATTCCATGGTGATGTTCCGACGCATTCCCTATGCACAGGCGCGCGCCCGCGGTGCACTGCAGGCCAAAACTTCTCGAATCGCTGACCCGCGACGCCAACACGCTGGACGACGTAGACATGGCACTGGCAGAGCGCATGGTGAAAGAGACGCTGACGCCCATTGATAAGTCGCAGCTTGTTGGCTAAGTTTCGCTGCCCTCTGCCACCAGCCGAATAAAGTCCATCGGGTAGGCGTTTTGCGCGTCCGCCGGGAGATGTTCACGCTCGATCTCGCGCCACTCGGAATGCGCGTAATCGGGGAAAAAGGTATCACCCTCGATGTCGGCGTCCACCACGTCAGCAGCATTTCCTGAGCAAAAGGCAGCGCCTGCTCGTACAGGGTCGCGCCACCGATGATCATCACCTGTTCTGCACCACTCACCCTGGCGGTCTCAATGGCGTCATCAAGGCTCCCGCAAACCGTTGCGCCTGGCGCACCGAAGTCGGGATTGCGGCTGACCACGATATTGAGCCGTCCGGGCAGGGCTTTGCCGATTGAGTGTCCACGTGCGCCGGCCCATGACTACGGGCTTGCCCAGCGTCGCGGCCTTGAACGCCTTGAGGTCGGCCGGCAGATGCCACGGGAGCCCACCGTCCCTGCCGATCACGCGATTGCGGGCCATGGCCGCCACAATGCAGACGCGCACGGTCGCTTCGCTCAGACCGACACCGCGCCTTGATATGCGGGATGGCTCTCGTACCCGCTGATTTCGAAGTCTTCGAACTTGTAATTGAAAATCGATGATGGCTTGCGCTTGATTGTTCAGCGTTCGGCAATGGATGCGGCTCCCGCGCGAGCTGCAGTTCCGCCTGCTCCAGATGATTCAGGTAAAGATGGCAATCGCCGCCCGTCCATATCAACTCACCGGGCTCAAAGCCGGCCTGCTGAGCGAACATATGCGTCAGCAGTGCATAGGACGCAATGTTAAACGGCACGCCCAGAAAAATATCGGCACTGCGCTGATACATCTGGCATGACAATTTGCCATCCGCCACCCATAGCTGGAACATCGCGTGGCAAGGCTGCAGAGCCATCTTGTCGAGGTCAGCGACGTTCCAGGCACTGACAATAATGCGACGCGAATCGGGGTTTTTTCGCAGCTGTTCCATGACCCGCTTTATCTGATCGATATGGCGGCCGTCCGCCGCTGGCCAGAAACGCCACTGGTAACCATAAATCGGGCCGA
The DNA here is from genome assembly GCA_963759075.1 of uncultured Gammaproteobacteria bacterium. GTDB lineage: Bacteria > Pseudomonadota > Gammaproteobacteria > Steroidobacterales > JABDLF01 > JABDLF01. The sequence goes on along the minus strand of CAVWXZ010000016.1, from coordinate 213,570 downwards.
GTTCGCCGTTGGCATCGGCCCATTCATCCCAGATCGTCACACCGTTTTGTTTCAGGTAAGCAGTATTAGTCTCGCCCTGAAGAAACCACAGCAGTTCGTGAATGATGGATGTGACATGCAGCTTCTTGGTTGTCACGAGTGGGAATCCTGCCGCCAGATCAAAGCGCATCTGATGACCGAACACACTCAGGGTGCCGGTTCCCGTGCGATCTTCTTTGCGCACACCCGCATCGCGCACATGCTTGCATCAGATCAAGATACTGCTTCATTCGGATCCTTTTTCGAGTAGGCCAGGTAAAGAAGCAGCGATGACCCACCAGCAACAGCGGCAGTGACAGCAGCTGGCCCATGGTCAGCCAGCCGAAGGCAAGATAGCCGATATGGGCGTCGGGCAGGCGTAGAAACTCCACCGCAAATCGGAACACGCCGTACAGCACAGCGAACAGGCCCGAAACCGCCATCGCGGGTCGCGGCCGCGAAGAAAACAGTCCACAGCACAATGAACATGACCAGCCCCTCGAGAAACGCCTCATAAAGCTGTGTGGCATGACGCGCCTGGCCGTTGACGACAAACGCCCACGGCACGTCGCTCACCTTGCCCCACAGTTCGCCGTTAATGAAATTGCCGATACGCCCGGAGCCCAGTCCCAGGGGCACGACCGGCGCGACAAAATCCACGACCTGCCAGAAACCAAAACCATGCTTGCGCGCGAACAGCCACATCGCCACGAGCACACCCAGCAGGCCGCCATGGAACGACATGCCGCCCTCCCAGATCCGATACAGATTGCGCGGATCAGCGAGCAGGTCATCAAAATTGTAAAACAGCATCGACCCGAGCCGGCCGCCGACGATCACGCCGAGCACACCATAAAAAATGATGTCCTCGACGTGCTTTGCGTCGAAAGCCCACCGCCGCTGCTTGGCCCTGCGACGCAAAAGTATCCAGGACGCCGACAAAACCCGCGAGATACTCAGCCCGTACCAGCGGATCTTTAAGGTCCCAGTGCAATGGCCACCGGATCGATGTGTGGATAGGTCAAGCATGGCGCGCTAGTTTAGCATGCGCAGATGCCGCTCAATGCGCGCGACGCCGGCCCATTCCGGCCGGATTTTCCGGCTCGCCGCCGCACCGCCAGCCGGCAATCCGTTATAGTTGTCAGCCCGTTCCAGGCCGCGAAAAGCCATGGCAGACAGCAAGAACAATCTCGCAGCCGAAACCAGCCCTTATCTCCTGCAGCACGCCGACAACCCGGTGCAGTGGTATCGCATGGGGCGACGAAGCGCTGGCCAGGGCTCGCGACGAAGACAAGCCCATCCTGCTCTCGATCGGCTACTCGGCGTGCCATTGGTGCCATGTCATGGCCCACGAATCATTCGAGGATCACGCGACTGCCGAGTCATGAACCGGCTATTTGTCAACATCAAGGTGGACCGCGAAGAACGCCCCGACCTCGACCGTATCTACCAGCTGGCCCACCAGATGCTGGTCCAACGCCCGGGCGGCTGGCCATTGACCATGTTTCTGACGCCGGGCGATCACACGCCGTTTTTCGGCGGCACCTATTTTCCGCCGGAGGCACGCCACGGACTTCCCGGCTTCCGATCGCTGCTCGAACGGGTGGCTGCGCTATTACCGGGAGCACAAGCAGGAAATCAGCGATCAGGCGGATGCTATTCGTGATGTATTCGCCGCATCGAGCAAGCACTTCGGCGCCAGCGAAAGCACCGCCTGCCAGACGCGGCGTCTTCGACGGTGCGCGTGCAGCAGCTGGAGCAAGCCTTTGACGCCGCAATGGGGTGGCTTCGGCAAAGCGCCCCGCTTTCCCAATGCACCGGGAATCGAACGTCTGTTGCGTCACTGGCGTGCGAGTGCCGACGGTGACAAACCCGGACGTGCAGGCGCTGTTTATGGCTAGCCTGACGTTGCAGCGCATGGCCGAGGGCGGCATCAACGATCAGCTGGCAGGTGGCTTTTGCCGCTACTCCGTGGACGACTACTGGATGATTCCGCATTTCGAAAAAATGCTCTATGACAATGCCGCTCTGCTGCCGGTCTATGCATGGGCAGCGCAGGCAACCGGCGAGCCGCTGTTTCGGGACACGGCCGAGCATACGGCGGCTGGATGTTGCTCGAAATGCAGGCGCCTGCAGGCGGCTTCTACTCCAGCCTCGATGCAGACTCCGAAGGCCACGAAGGCAAATACTACGTCTGGGACAAAGCTGAGCTTGAAGAGCTGCTAGAACAAGACGAGTACTCGCCGCCTTTACGATGCGATTCGGTCTCGATCGTGCGCCCAATTTCGAAGGCCGTTGGCACCTGCATGTGTTCGCCGACCCGGCTACGATTGCGACCGCTCGGCAAGACGCGTACCCGAGCTTGACGACTCTGCTGGTGTCGGCGCAGGCCAAGCTACTGGATGAGCGGGCCCGCGCGTGAGGCCGAGCCTCGACGACAAGATCCTCGACGTCCTGGAACGGTCTTGCCATCGCCGGTCTCGCGTGCGGCCGCGGTCGCGCTGCAGGAACCGCGGCTCGCCGACGCGGCGACCCGCGCCGTAGATTTTCTGCGCGCGCATTGCTGGCACTCCGGGCGCCTGCTGGCGACCTGGCGTAAGGGACGCGCAAGACACACCGCCTATCTCGATGACTATGCGTTCCTCGGCATGGGTCTCCTGCGCCTGCTCGAGGCGCGCTGGCGCGCCGCTGACCTGGAGTTTGCGGTCCAGATTGCCGAGGTCCTGCTGGAGCACTTCGAAGACCGGGAAGCCGGCGGCTTCTTCTTTACCGCGGACGACCATGAAAAACTCCTTCATCGACCGAAGCCGATGTCGGACGACGCAACGCCCTCCGGGAACGCGGTCGCCACACAGTTCCTTAATCGCCTCGGGCATCTCCTGGGGGACGGCCGCTACATGCTGGCGGCGGAACGCGCACTCGCCTCGGCTGGCCCGGCCCTGGAGCAACTGCCTTCCGCCCATTGCACTTTCCTGAACGCACTGGAGGAGTTTCTCGCAACCATCGAAGTCATCGTCATTCGGGGCGACGCTCAGGCGATCCATGCATGGCGCCTTGCGGCCCAGATCCGAGTACGCGCCTACTCGCATGGTGCTTGCCATTCCAGCGGACGCCAGGGATCTGCCAGGCGCCCTTGCACAGCGTGCAGCACGCGCTACGACGGTGGCCTATCGATGCGTCGGCAGCCATTGCTCAGCGGCCATCACGAGTCTGGATGAACTCACCAGCGCGCTCGCCCCGAATGTCGAAGAAGAGGCCGGCTGAATATGCGTTTTGACTCGCCCAGGCGCGCACTGGCCGGCCTGCTGGTTTTCATCGTGATGTGTTTCGCCGTGGCTGCGGTAGGTGCGGCCTTCCCACCCGGCGACTGGTACCAGGGCCTGGTCAAGCCGCCCTTCAACCCGCCCGCCTGGCTGTTCGCGCCGGTGTGGAGCCTGCTCTACCTCATGATGGCCGTGGCCGCCTGGCGCGTCTGGTGCGACGGCAGCTGGCACGAGCACCGCATCGCGCTAAGCCTGTTCGTCGCGCAACTGGCCGCCAACGGACTCTGGTCCGCGCTTTTTTTCGGCCTGCACCGCATGGACCTGGCGCTCGCCGACCTGATCCTGCTGTGGATCCTGATCGCGCTGACGACGCTGCGCTTTTTCAGGACCAGTCGACTGGCTGGCTGCGCTGATGTTGCCCTACCTGGCCTGGGTCAGCTTCGCGGGCGTGTTGAACGCGAGCCTCCTGGCACTGAACTGACAGGAGCAGTAGCAGATGTCCGAACAGCGCTCCACAATCAACGCAAGGCGCCTCGCCAGGGCCGCTCGAATATTACCGGTCGGGACGGCGGGCAGAGGCAACCCGACTCTGCGCGAGGGTTCTTAAGGATGAACCTTCCCGCACCGAGGCCATTTGCCTGACCGCAGTGTTGAGCTATCGAGCGCGGAGAAACCCAAGGCAGGCCCTGGCGATGCTTAGTGCAGCCCTCGCCCGGCACCCGGACGACGCGGGTCTGACAGAAGCCCTCGCCGATCTCACCTGCGACAGGCGACCACGAATCCGCAATCTCACTGTTGCGCCGAGTCCCTGCCACAGGCCCGGAGCGTCCCGAACTTGCGCTGCGCCTGGCCGACGCGCTTGCGTACGCCGGGGAAGACCCGGAAGCGCTGCGGTTTTATCAGCGCATCCTGGATCAGGCCCCCGGACATGTCGAAGCACGACTGAATCTCGGCACCCAGCCTCATGAATCTCGGTGAATTCGATGCCGCTTTGGCCGAACTGGAGCACGCCGTTGCCCTCGCACCCGAGACCCCGGATACAGTCGGCAAGCTGGCCGAAACTACGAACAGATGAACCGCGTCGAGGATGCCGCAACACGCCTCGCCCGACGGACTCGAGCGCTGGCCAGGCGACCCGCGACTGAGCCTGGTCAGCTGCGCGTTGCCTGCGACGTACAGGAAAGTCGACCGAGGCGCTGAGTCTTCTCGATGGTCTGAGCTTGCACAGCGCAAGCCCCGACGATGTGGCCGCGCCTCGCCAATTCGAAAGAGGTACGCTGCTCGACAGGCTGGACCAACCCGCAGCAGCCATGGCGGCCTTCTCCGACGCGAACATGCTATCCGCGCGGTCCTGGCAGATGCGCAGGCCGGGGCCCAATCCCTATGCACAAAAAGTGGCACATCTGCGTTCCGCCTTCACGCCGGAACTCGTAGCCGGCTGGGCGAAGAACGCCGGGCCGCCAGCCGATAAGTGCCCGGTTTTCCTCGTCGGTTTTCCGCGCTCGGGCACCACATTGCTGGACCAGGTACTCGACAGCCACCCCGACACCCAGGTGATCGAGGAACGCGGCCTGATCGCGGTGCTGCAACATGAACTCACTATGCGGGGGCCTTTTCCCGCAGTTCTGGCGACCCTTGACGAGGCCGGATCGAGGCCTTGCGCAAGCGCTACTACGCGCTCGTTGACAGCCAGCTCGCCCGGCAGCCGGGTCGGCGCCTGTAATTGACAAGCTGCCACTGAATCTCGTCAACGCAGGGTTGATATTCCGGATTTTTCCCAATGCACAGTTCATCCTCGCCGTGCGCCATCCTGCCGATGTCTGTCTCAGCTGCTTCATGCAGAACTTTCAGCACAACGACGCGATGGCCAACTTTTTCAGCCTCGAGACCAGCCGTCAAGTTCTATGCCGCCGCTATGGCCCTCTGGGACCTGTACGGGCGCGCCTGCCGCTCACCGTGCATTCGATCCGTTATGAAGACCTCGATTGAGGATTTCGCGGGCAGATGACCACTTGCTGCAATTCCTCGGGCTGCCGTGGGACGATCCGTCGTGGCCTTTCACGAGCACGCGCGCCGCGTCCAGGATCAACACCCCGAGCTACCACCAGGTGAGCCAGCCGCTGTATACGCATGCTCGCTTTCGCTGGCTGCGCTATCGCGAGCAGCTGAGCCCCTACCTGGAAAAACTTGCGCCGTGGATCAGCGCCTTTGGCTACGAAGCGTCGACGCCAGCTGGGACCGTTGACGGGATAACAGACGCACAGCGCGCAAACGCCAGGATCAGGCGCAGGGTTCAGTACTACTGCAGACGCTGAACTTGTCGCGAGTCAGGTTCTCGTGACCGTGGTCGGTGATGGCGACATCATCCTCAATCCTGATCCCGCCGAATTTGCGAAACGCATCGACCATCGACCAGTCTACGGCACCCGATGTCGGCGACGCCTTAAGTTCGCCGAGCAGGGAATCGATAAAATACAGGCCCGGCTCGATAGTCATGACCTGTCCGGCAGCCAGTTTGCGGGTCAGGCTCAGATACGGGATGGCCTTCGGGTTTCGGCAACTGGCTGCCATCCGTGTCCGCCCAGAAAACCGCCGACGTCATGGACCTGCAAGCCGATGTAATGCCCGACCCCATGCGGAAAGAAAGTCCGGGTGATACCCTGCTCAAAGACGCTGTCTGCCGTCGAGCTTCGAACAAGACCACTCTCACTCAGCATGGCGGCCACCTCGCGATGGGCCTGCAGGTGCACGTCACGGTAATCGACGCCCGGACGCAACATGGCGCACAGGCGGAGCTGGGCCACATCCATCGCATCAATCAAGGCCTGAAACCCCGCATCCGACTGCTGAATAGGTGCGGGTGATGTCCGCCGCGTAGCCATTATAAGCTGGCGCCTGCGTCGATCAGGAAGCTGTGCAGCTGTCCCGGCAACGGGCGCGTGCGCTGCCAGTTCTGGTAGTGCAGCACAGCGCCATGCTCGTTCAGGGCGACGATGCTGGAATAGGGGAGCTCGTTTTCCGTGTGCCCGGCCGCTGCGCAATATGCAAGGTGGATCTCGTATTCGGAATGGCCTGCTCTGAACGCCTGCTCTGCGGCACGGTGAGCACGCGTAGCCGCTGCGCTGGCCCTGCGCATGCACTCGATCTCGTAGTCCGACTTCCAGGCCCTGGCAAAATCAAGATGCGTGAGGAGTCCGGCAGGATTCAGCTCACCGTGAGCGGGTTGCAACGCCGGGTTCGCGAACTCTCCGAGGACAGCGATCCTGCCAGCTTCCGGCAACACGCCCAGACCGCGACTGGCTTCCTTGAAGATATGCACGTCGAAATGTGCCGGCCAGTATCCCGTCGGCGCCTCGGGCGGCGCATACCAGTAATCGTCTGGCTGGTAATAGGCCAGCCGCGGCGTGCTGCCCGGCGTATACACGAGGAAACAGTCCGGGTGCGCGGTCAGCGGCAACCAAGCCTTGAACTGCGGATTGGCCGTAAACGGGTACGGCGCATCATCAAACAGTCGCAGCCGTTCGCTGCCCGAAAAGATGACCAGGTGATCAAAACCGGTCGCCGCAAGCGCTTTGTCTGTTCGTGCCCTTACCATCTCCAAATGGCTGGCGTAGAGCGCGGCGAAGGGCTGCTGATTCTTCATGGCCGAGCTGCCCCGAGCTCACTGCGATGCCAGCCATCTTCGGCCCGGGTCAGTTGGTAGGCGGGGAAATAATAGGTATCGAGCTTGAGCGTAATGACCTCGACGACATTGTTCCAGGTGACCGTCTTGAGCCGCAGTGACTCGCGGTGCCCGCGACCCTTAACTGCCGCTATGAAAGCATCGAGATCAAGAGTCGGCACACCATCGACTTCCACGATACGCCTTCCTGCCCAAAGCCCGTAGCGGGTCGCCGGAGAACCGTAGGCGAAAGTAGGCGACATAGACGCCCTCCGGCGTCACACCACGCTGCGCGGCCATCGCGCGATGCGGCGGCTGCAGCAGCGCGCCCGCCCAGAACACCAGCCGATCGATTCCCTCGCCGCCCAGCGGCACGGTTGCGACCTCTGCTTCGATCATCTCGCCGTCGCGCCACAGCGTGAGCATCAGCCTGTCGGTCTGCATGGCACGCTCGAACTGTCTGAAAGACTTGACGATTTTGCCATCGACGGCCAACACCAGGTCACCGGACTGCAGCGTGCTTGCCGCCGGGCTTCCGGCCACAACCCTGCTGATCTGCAGAACCTGTCGCTCATCAGCTTGCGTCGTTTCCAGCCGGCGGCCCCAGCTCTCGGGAATGCCCAGCTTTCGCGCACTGGCCAGTGGCAGCAGATGCAGCTCCGCCTCCAGCGAGCGCAATACGCCGTCGCCGGTCACGACGTCACGCAATTCACGCACGATATCCGCCGGAATGCCACGCACCACCTGGCCGACCTCTCGCCCGCTCTGGTATGCAAAGCTCGACCACATCGCTACCACCTTGCCGCGCTTATCCGCCAGAACGCCGTCAATACTGCCTGGAGGATTGACGAGACTGATGGTCTCGATGTTGGAATCGCGAAACCGGAATGAGCGCGACAGCGGCAACAGCAGGGGGTCGACCGAGGCGACTTCACTGGCCTGTGAAAGCAGCTTGTGATCGCCCTTAAGCCCCACGACCCAGAGCTGCTCACCGGCGCGCACCGGCCGGGTGTCGAACTCCGCCGTACGCACCGGCGTGTCGCCAATCAGTGCCGGGTCGTAGGACACGACAGCGAGGTTATGCAGCGGATGAATAAACTCGACCTTGCCCGGAACTTCCAGCGACCCTGCGAAGGTAAAGCTCACGTCGCCCAGCGCCACCGGCACCGTGTTGCGATCGACAACCACCAGCCCGCGGGCCGCATCAATAACCAGGCCGGTGCCGTGGTAATGCTGATCCGACACGCCGGACACCGGGAACGGCATATCGAAATTCACCATCACCAGCGACGGCGCAAGGCTGCCGGGTCCGGGCGTCGCCATTACTGACGAAGCGTGTGCTGCCACCCTTCGGGCGGCGTCGGTCGTTTGTCGGTGCCGAGATCTCGGCATGGCCAGTAGCCGTTCTGATCATCGCGCTTGCAGTCGCGCACCGGGAACCAGCGGCGATCCATGCGCATGACACGCAGTTGCTTGGTCTTCGGATCGTCCACGGTGAAAAAGCGAACGGGCACTCGGTCGCCATGCGCAAGCTCCGCAACGCGGCCTCAAGATCAGACAGCAGCCGGTGTCGGGTCGTTTGCCAATCTCGGTGATCACCGCGCCGCGCGGAATCGCGACGTTGCTCAGCACATAGCCCGCGTTGGCGACAAATATGCCCTCGCGGCGGCACGTTAAAATGCCGGGCCTGCTGGTAAGACAGGCGATGCATGACGGTATCGCCGATCTCGACGAATTCGTCCGGCGTGATCGCGTGCAGGTCCTCGCACCTCCAGTTCGATAGTACGCTCGCGACCGCCACGCTGAATATCCAGCACGACGGTCTCGCCGACGCTGTCATCGAGCACGGATTCCAGCGGCACGAACTCGCTGACCAGATTGCCGTTGACGCGCACGAGAATATCGCCCGACTGCAGCTCGCTCGCGCCCGGGCCGCCCGGAACCACTTCCGCAACCGCAAGCATGCCGGTCTGTTTCGGAAACGCCGTCCGCACGTCCGCCTCAGTTTGCCGGCTGCAGGCCAAGGCGCCGCAACTCGTCGAATGGCGTGTGCACGAAAACTGTCTGCAAGGTACCGCGTGTAACCGGCTGGCCTGCCTGCAACAAGCTCGAGCGCGCGCTGTCACACGATCCAGCGGCAGATAAAAACTGGTCGCAGCACCCGAAGTGCCACCCGCATTGAGCGCGACGACGCGACCATTGACATCGAGCACCGGTGATCCCGATGAACCGCCCGGAGGTACTGGACGCCGCCTGATAATAAAACGTATTGAAATCCGTAGTACTTGCCGCGCCCGTACTCCGGTGCCTGGCGATCGAGACGCGCCAGCGTGCCGGCGAGAATCGACAATTGCTCGCCGGCATCGTTACCCACCACCCGGATCTCGCGGCCCACCTGTGCGCCCTCCGGCGCCAGCGGCAGCTCAACGAGCTTGATGAACTTCAGATCGGCCGGATCGAAACGGAAAAATCCGAAATCATGAACCGGATCGCGATAAACCGGTTTGAGATCCACTTCTTCGCGATTGAGAAACACCGCTTCTGCCACCACCGGCCCGGGCATCACAACGTGGCGATTGGTCAGCAACAGACCGCGCTCGGCATCCACCACGAAACCCGGTTGCCTGGGTGGTCTGATTCCACTCCGTATCGAAGGCACGGGTACCGTCAACCCGAATTGACACAACGCCCGAGGAAATTCGCTCCAGAGTCTGCGCCCAGTTCCCGTTGTTTTCAGCAGCAAATGCTGCCTGCACGACAAACGTGCCCAGCAGGGCAAGAATAAATTTTTTCATAGAGTTTCTGCCTGACAGGCCGCGCTCAGCGACCAGGAATATTTACTGCGAAACCGAATTCACTTTCAAATCGCTCGTTGAACGTCCGCGCGTCCAGGATGTGGTTCTGCGTGCCCGGGGTTTCGATCTTGATGCTGCCCATAAGCGATGCGATACGGCCCGTGCTTTCCCAGTCCATGTCGTTCAACAGTCCGTAGAGCATGCCTGCCCGAAATGCATCGCCGCAGCCGGTGGGATCGACCAGTTCGCTCGCCTTGACCGCGCGGAATTTCGAGGCGCCCGTTCTGCGTATACACATGAGCACCCTCCGCTCCGCAGCGTAACCACAAGCGCCTCTACCCGTTCTGCGATCTGTGTCGGCGAAAGCCCTGTCCGCTCCTGAAGGAGCTGGCACTCATAGTCATTGACGGCAACCCAGGTCGCCTGTTCAACAAACTGCAGGAGTTCGTCGCCATTAAAAAGTGGCAGACCCTGACCGGGATCGAAAACGAAGGGAATGCCTGCCTCAACGAACTGCCGTGCATGGGTCATCATGCCGGCGCGCCCGTCCGGGGCGATCACGCCGATACTGATGCCCGCATCTTCCGGTATCGGCTGAAGATGTGAGCGATTCATGGCGCCCGGATGAAAAGCCGTGATCTGGTTGTCGTCCATGTCCGTCGTGATATAGGCCTGCGCCGTATATTCGTCATGCAGGACACTGACATAGCGGCAACTTACGTCCCACTCGTCCAGCCACTGCTGATAGGGCTCGAAGTCCCGGCCCACGCATCCCATCGGGTAGCCCTCGGCCCCCAGCATGCGCATGTTGTAGGCGATATTACCGGCACAGCCGCCAAATTCGCGCCGAGGTCCGGCACCAGGAACGAGACGTTCAGCAGGTGAATTTTGTCGGGAAGAATATGGTCCTTGAAGCGCCCTGGAAAGACCATGATCGTGTCGTAAGCGATTGAGCCGCAAATCAAAGCAGACATATCGGTCCCCGTTGCCATTTCATTGTCGAACCCGACCCCGCGGTTCCTGGTTCAGTGAATGCCTGATCATCGCGCATCAGGCCGCTTCGCCCTCGGGTTTCCAGGCCAGGTCAAGGTGGCGTGCTGCACGCACATCGTCGAGACGCCTGACCGGCGTGGTATAGGGCGCCCCTTTTACCTTGTCACGATTATTGCGCGCTTCCTCATGAATCTTCTTCATGGCATCGACAAAGCGGTCGATGTCATCGCGGGTCTCTGTTTCCGTCGGCTCGATCAGGAGGCACTCCGGAACCAGCAGCGGAAAATAGGTGGTCGGTGCGTGAAACCCTTCGTCGAGAAGCGCCTTGGCGAAGTCCATGACATTGACGCCGAGTTCCTTCTCCTGCCTGCGCAGGGTCACAATGAACTCATGGCTCGCCCGGCGATCCGGAAACGCCAGGTCGAACCCGGCCTCGCGCATCCGCGTCATCAGATAATTGGCGTTGAGCGTCGCGAACTCTGCCACCCGCTCCATCCCGGCACGCCCCAGCATCCGCGCATAAATGTAAGCGCGCAGCAGGACGCCGGCATTGCCCATAAACGCCGACAGCCGGCCAATGCTCTGCGGAAAGTCCTTTTCGGTCAGCCAGAAATAGCGGGCCGCCTCGCCTTCGCCCTCGCGACCCACCACGGGAATCGGCATAAACGGCAGCAGGCGCTTGCCGACGCCGACCGCGCCCGAACCCGGACCACCGCCACCATGCGGCGTGGAAAAGGTCTTGTGCAGGTTCATGTGAATAACGTCGAAACCCATGTCGCCCGGCCGGACCTTGCCCAGAATCGCATTGAGGTTGGCGCCATCGTAATAGAGCAGGCCGCCCGCCGCGTGCACGATCTTCGCGATCTCTTCGATCCGCCGCTCGAAAACGCCGAGCGTCGACGGGTTGGTCAGCATGATACCGGCGGTTTTCGGGCCCACCGCTGCGCGCAGCGCCTCGAGATCGACGTCACCGTGCCTGTCGGTGGGAATCTCCACGACCTTGCACCCGCACATGATGGCCGTCGCCGGATTGGTGCCGTGCGCCGCATCCGGCACCAGGATTTCATCGCGCGCCTGGTCGCCGCGCGCAGCATGATAGGCGCGAATCATGGCCACGCCGGCCAGCTCGCCCTGGGCGCCGGCCATCGGCGTCAGCGACACGCCCTGCATGCCCGTGACCTCCTTGAGCATCTCCTGCAGTTCGAACATGCACGCGAGAAACCCCTGCCCGTGCGACTCGGGTGACAAGGGATGGCGCGTCAGAAACTCCGGCAGCATCGCCAGCGTGTTGCAGGCCCGCGGGTTGTATTTCATCGTGCACGAGCCCAGCGGATAGAAATGCGTGTCGATCGAAAAGTTCTTCTGCGACAGGCGCGTGTAGTGTCGCACCGCCTGCAGTTCGGAGACTTCCGGCAAGGCGGCCGGCCTGCGCGCGCAGATACTTTTCCGGGATATCGAGATGGTGCCCGCTCGGCCGGCGCCTGCGCCGTGGCCCGGCGTCCCTTGCGTGAATGTTCAAAAATCAACATCAGACTACCCCTGGGTCTCCGGCAAGGACGCTCAGCCGACCAGCGCCCTGAGCGCCGCTTCGTAGTCGGGTTCCTGGCCAATTTCCGGCACCAGCTCCGAATACACCACGGTGTCATTCTCATCCAGAACCAGTACTGCCCTGGCGGTCAGTCCCGTGAGCGGCCCATCCGTAATCAGGACCCCATAGTCCTTGGCGAAGTCGGGCGAGCGCATGCGTCGAAAGCGTGATCACATTGTCGAGACCCTCATCGCCACAAAACCGCTTCTGCGCAAACGGCAGATCCGCAGAAATCATCAGCATGACGGTCTCCTCATGTTCCCGCGCATGCTCGTTGAACTTGCGCGTGGACATGGCGCAGATCCCGTATCGATGCTCGGGAAATATGTTCATCAGCTTTTTTGCGACCATGCCATTTGACTCAACGGAACATCATTCAGTTCTGCATCGGTCAACGTGCACTCAGGCGCGTGGGCGCCCACGTTGGGCAGGTCTCCTGACGTATGAATTTCATTGCCTTGCAGGGTGATTGTTGCCATGTTCTCGATACTCCAGATTCAAAAATAAAATGGTCAGGCAGCCTGTGCCCCGGTGAGTATGCGGCCCAGTTCCTGGCCGTAGCGCTCAATGTCTTCGCGGGAACGCGCCTCCGTTGCGCATACCAGCAGCGCGTTTCCGAGCTCCGGAAAGTCCTGCTCCAGCGCATAGCCTCCGCAGATGCCGGCATTCGCCAGTGCCTGCAGCACGCCGGCAACCGGGCGCTCGAGTCTGAGCACCGCTTCGTGGAAAAACGGCCCGCTGAAAACGCGCGATACGCCGTTGTGTTCGCTCAACCGTTCGACCAGCAGCCCGGTGTTCGCATGACTTGCCGCCGCGACCCGCTCCAGCCCTTCAGCCCCCAGCAATGCCATGTATATCGTTGCGGCTGTCACGAGCAAGCCCTGGTTCGTGCAGATATTCGAAGTCGCCTTGGAACGCCGGATATGCTGCTCACGTGCCTGCAGCGTCAGCGTGAAACCGGGTCGACCTTCCAGGTCGACGGTGCGCCCAACCACGCGGCCCGGCATCTGCCGGACATGCGCCTGGCGGCAACACATGAAGCCGAAGTAAGGCCCGCCGGAAGAGAGCGGCACGCCAAGCGGCTGGCCCTCGCCACAGACGATATCGGCGCCTGCTTCGCCCCAGTTGCCCGGGGGCTTCAGAATGGCCAGGGCCATGCGGATTGACCACCGCAATCACCAACGCGCCATTAGCGTGTGCCCAGTCACACAGCTCGTCGACATCTTCCAGCTGACCGAAGAAATTCGGCTGCGGAATCACCACCGCCGTGATGTCTTCGCCGGCGAACTCCTGCCAGCGCTCCGGGTCGGTCCGACCGAGCTCCTCGCTGTACGGAAGCCGCTCAAGGCGAAGAGCCTGGCCACCGGTGATCGCCTTCGTCACCTTGGAATAAACCGGGTTGACGGCGCCGGCTACCAGGATGCGTCGGCTGCTGGACTTGCGGTTCGCCCGCACCGCCATCAGGCAGGCTTCAGCCAGCGCTGACGCGCCGTCGTACAGTGACGCGTTCGAGACATCCATACCGGTCAGAGCCGTCATCATCGACTGGTATTCGTAGATCAGCTGCAGCGTGCCCTGGCTGGCCTCCGCCTGATACGGCGTGTAGGCGCTGTAGAACTCACCACGCGTGGTGATTTCCCAGACGGCTGCCGGGATATGGTGCTCGTAAGCGCCTGCGCCGATGAAGTTGGTGAGTTCGCCGTCGCGCGCGGCTCGCTTGCGCATCAGTGCCGTGATCTCCTGTTCGGTCATGGCTTTCGGCAGTCCGTCGAGTCTGCGCGTGCGCAGCCCGGCCGGGATCTCGTCGAACAGCTGCTCGATGTCAGCAGACGCCGATCAGCATCGAGCATCTCGCTGATCTCGCTCTGGGTGTGTGGAATAAATGGCATTCAGATTCTTCCGTTTGGCTGCTCCGGGCCCGGCACCGTCAGTGGCCCTCTTCTTCGAGTAACTGCTCGTATTCCTCAGGGGACATGAGGCTGTCAATTTCGTCGCTATCGTCCGGCTGGATCCGCATCAGCCAGCCCTCGCCGTAGGGATCGCCGTTCAGCAACTCCGGGCTGTCCGCGAGGCCTCGTTGACTTCGACAACCTCGGCGGCCACCGGGCAAGTATACGTCGGACGCCGCTTTGACCGACTCCACGACCGCGCACGCATCGCCCGCCGCCAGCTTGCCGCCGAGTTCCGGCACTTCAACGAACACAAGATCACCGAGCGCATCCTGCGCATGATCGGTGACGCCGACCAGTACCGTGCCATCCTCCATCAGACGCAGCCATTCGTGGTCCCTGGTATAGCGGAGGTCTGTGGGTACTTCGCTCATTTTTATCTCCCCGTCAGAATGACTGATTTGTTCGCGTCCAGTCCGCATCTTCAAGCTCGATGCAGGCCTTGCCATTTCTGACAAACGGCGGCTTTACCACACGCGCGGCCAGCGCGCGGCCGCGGATCTCGACCTTGCAGACCTCCCCGCTGGCCGCCGGGATCCGCGCCAGCCCGATCGAGCGCTCCAGTGTCGGCGAGTACGTGCCGCTTGTCACCTCTCCCTCGCCTGCGCCGTCAGTCAACGACCCGCTGGTGACCGCGAATCACGCCGCGATCTTCAAGAACCAGGCCCACGAACTTCCGCTCGACGCCGGCAGCTTTCTGCTTTCGCAGCGCGTCGGCGCCGGTGAATTCGCGCTCCGCGCCGTCGCCATCCTGCCAGGCGACCGTCCAGCCGAGCCCGGACTCCAGCGGAGTCGTGGATTCATCCATGTCCGTGCCATATAGGTTCATGCCGGCTTCCAGGCGCAGCGTATCGCGCGCGCCAAGGCCGCACGGCAGCGACGCCTGCCTCGGCGAGCGCATCCCAGAACGCTGGCAGCCATGCCTGCCGGCAGCATAATCTCCCAGCCGTCTTCCCCGGTGTAACCGGTTCTGCGCCACAAAATAATCGCCGAGCTGGGCGCCCGTAAAGGGCTTCAGTGCCAGGGCCGTTCCCGGACGTCCGCCGGCAGCACCGCCGCTGCACAGCTCGCGCGCCTGCGGGCCCTGCACGGCGATCATGGCAAGCTCGTCGCGCTCGCTGACTCGACGTCAAAGTTGCTCGCATGCTGGCGGATCCAGGCGAGATCCTTGTCCCGGGTCGCGGCATTGACGACCATCCGGTAAAAGTCGTCGTCCAGGTAATAAACGATCAGGTCGTCGATGGTGCCGCCGTGCTCGTTGAGCATGCAGCTGTACAGCGCCTTGCCCCTGACCTTCAGCTTGCCGACGTCGTTGGCAAGCAGGTACTGCAGGAATTCGCGCGCACGCTCGACCGTGCAGATCCACAACCGTCATGTGCGAAACATCGAACATGCCCGCGCTGTTGCGCACGGCGTGATGTTCGTTGACCTGCGAGCCATAGTGCACGGGCATGTCCCAGCCGCCGAAATCGACGATGCGGCCACCCATAGCAAGGTGTGCGTCGAATAAGAGGCGTTTTGTTGCCCATGAATGCTGCTCTCTCCAGTGTGGGCCCGGAGCCGCTGCAACGGTTCCACACCCACTGAAACAAAAAAAGACGGCAAGCCTGCACGGCCTGCCGCCCCTCTGTCCGTTTACCTGAGAGATAGGGCGCTGACAGATCTGCGCCTTTCCCCTTCGGTGGGCCGGATTCTGCCGGCCACTCTCCAGAGCCAATCCGTGATCGCGATCCGTTTGCCTGAGCGTTTCCGGGCGGGTTGCGCCTTCGGCGGCCCCTGCACATCTGTCAGGGGCACTCTCTCGCGATACGATTCGATTGAACGCATGAATGATAGCCCATTGCGTCACCCGGCACTACATGCAGCAAGCGCCAGATTGCCCGGCGCACCGCACTTGCCAGCCCAGTGCCCGGCCGCCAGAATAGCCGCCAGGTGCCGCGCTTCGCGGCAGCGCAGCACCCCATGGCGAACCCCAGATGAGCAAGCAAGAACACCCGGCACGCCGCCAGCACACCGTAGCCGTTGACGTAGCGGGCGTGACGGTCGGCGGGACTGCACCCATCGTCGTGCAGTCGATGACCAATACCGACACCGCGGATGCCAAGGCAACCGCCGAGCAGGTCCGGGATCTCGCGCGGGCTGGCTCCGAACTCGTGCGCATTACGGTCAACAATGCCGAAGCCGCGGGCAAGGTCGCCAGAGATTCGGCAGCAGCTGGACGAGTGGGGCGTCAGCGCGCCGCTGGTGGGCGATTTTCATTTCAACGGTCACAAGCTGCTGCGCGACTTTCCAGACTGCGCGAGCGCGCTGGCCAAGTACCGGATTAACCCCGGCAATGTCGGGCGTGGCAGCAAGCGCGACCCCCAGTTCGCCGACATGATCGAAGTTGCCTGCGAATACGACAAGCCGGTGCGCATAGGCGTCAACTGGGGCAGCCTCGATCAGGACCTCCTGACGCGGCTGATGGACGAAAACGCGGGCGCTCGCAAAGCCCAGGGACGCACGTGAAGTTGTTTACGAAGCAATGGTGCAGTCAGCTATCGACAGCGCCCGCCGCGCAGAAGAGCTGGGCCTGCGCGGAAAACATGATTATTCTGTCTTGCAAGATGAGCGGCGTGCAGGACCTGATTGCGGTCTACCGGCTGCTCGCCGCGGCAGAGCGACTATCCGCTGCACCTGGGGCTCACGGAAGCGGGCATGGGCAGCAAGGGAATCGTGGCCTCCACCGCCGCGCTGGCCGTCCTTCTGCAGGAAGGCATCGGCGACACCATCCGGATATCGCTGACGCCGGAACCCGGGGGAGATCGCACAAGGGAAGTGATCGTCGCCCAGGAGATCCTCCAGAGCATGGGCCTGCGCGCCTTCACGCCCATGGTCATCGCCTGCCCGGGCTGTGGACGCACCACCAGCAGCTACTTCCAGGAACTTGCCCAGCAGATTCAGCAGCCACCTGCGGGAACGCATGCCGGCCTGGAGACGTGATTACCATGGGCGTGGAGGAAATGACCGTGGCGGTCATGGGCTGCGTGGTCAACGGGCCCGGCGAGTCCAAGCATGCCAACATCGGCATCAGTCTGCCCGGCACCGGCGAACGCCCTGTCGCACCGGTCTATGTTGACGGCAAGAAAGACGTCACACTCAAAGGTGAGGGCATCGCCGAACAGTTTCAGGCAACTGGTAGAAGAATACGTAGAGCGCACCTACACCTCGCGCTGAGCGTTTGCCCTGCTGCCCGCATCGGGTAGCGGAAGCGCCGTCGTGTACTTGATTCGTTTGAGCACGAAGCTGGTATTGGCCGTCTGCACTTCGGCCTCGCGCAGCAGATGGCGGGTCATGAACCGTTCGTAGTCCGACATGCTGCTGGCCACAACGCGCAGCAAGTAGTCGTACTCACCGCTCATGGCGTAACACTCCAGGACTTCCGGCCGCGCCTGCACCATGCTGTCGAAGGCCGCCACGGTATCGGGATGATGATTGTCCAGCGACACGTGCAGGTAGGCATGCACGGGCAGCCCGGCTGCCTCGGCATCCAGCAGCGTCACATAGCGGGCAATCAGGCCACCCTCTTCCAGCCGCTTTACGCGGCGCCAGCAGGGGGAAGGAGACAGTCCGACGTGGCTGGCCAGCTTCTGATTCGAAATCCTGGAATCCTGCTGGAGCGCCGACAGAATAGAAAGGTCTATTTTATCAAGTTTCATACTAATATTGGAAGATTATTGCTAATTTCCACCAAATTTCTCTATTTATTGCCTAATACCGATCTAATATAGAAGAAATTGCAAAGATATTCCAGCCGCTCCAGCCTATAATAGAGCGGTTGCATGTGATCATCGAGCCTGGCTCCAGGCCCGATGCCGGAAAGGAGCTTTGCTATATGGCCAAGACCAGCAAGTACACCGCCAAAGTGCCGGACCAGAACGGGCACATTCATTACACCGACGATGAAAACGCGATCTGGCAGGAACTGATCACCCGTCAGCAAACGGCCATTCAGTCGCGCGCCTGCAAGCCCTACCTTCAGGCACTGGAATTGCTCAAACTTCCTGTTGACCATGTGCCACAGTGCAAAGACGTGTCAGCCGTACTGAAGGCGCACACTGGCTGGGAAGTCGCACCCGTGCCGGCCTTGATTAATTTCGACAAGTTTTTCGCGCTGCTTGCCGACAAGAAATTTCCGGCAGCCTCTTTCATCCGCTCGCGTGAGGAACTCGACTACCTGCAGGAACCGGACATCTTTCACGAGATTTTCGGACACACTCCGCCGCTGACCGATCCACGCTTCGCCGCATTCACACATGCCTACGGCAAGGCCGGGCTTGCCGCGAACAAGGAAGATCGGGTGATGCTGGCCAAGCTGTACTGGTTCACCGTGGAGTTTGGTCTGATCAATACCCAGGAAGGACTGCGCGCTTACGGTGCCGGCATCGTGTCATCGCTGGGCGAAACGCCGTATGCGCTGGAGAGCGACCGTCCCCGAGCGCAAACCGTTTGACCCGATCGAAGCACTGCGCACGCCATACAGAATCGATATCTATCAGTCCGTCTATTTCGTCATTGACAGCTTCGACGATCTGTTCAATCTTGCGCAGATGGATCTGATGGCGCTGATCAGGGAAGCACGGCGCCTGGGCATGCATGCGCCGACTTTTCCACCCAAAGAAGAACTCAAGTCCGCCTGAACAGGCGGGCCTTTATATTGCAAGCGGAGATAGCCGATGTCCGATCTGGCTGGTAAGAACTGCGTACCCTGCGAGGGTGGAATTCAGCCGCTGGAGCGCAGCGAGGCGGAGCGACTGAGAAAAAAGAACCTGGCACCCGACTGGGAAGTCTCCGAAGACGGCAAGGAAATTCGCAAAGACTTCAGATTCAAGGGTTATTACAAGACGATGTCATTCGTGAACGCGGTGGCCTGGATTGCCAACGCACAGGGGCACCATCCGGACCTCGAGGTCGGCTACAACCATTGTCTCGTTCGCTACACCACTCACGCAATCAATGGCCTGTCGGAAAACGACTTCATCTGCGCCATGAAGATTGACGCATTGCTTGCTGTGTGAAAAAAAGACGCGGTGCGAGCTCGCCCGGCAGTCCGTGCTCAGAATCTGTGTGCGCCTGAATCTCGCGCAGCACCTCAACCAAGGCCAGGCATCTCACTGACAGCTATGCGCGGCAACTCGCCGGCAAGGCCGAGCGCCTGACGCACAAAGCGGTTTTTCAGCGGCGGCGCCGCATTCACCACGCGCAGGCTCCCGCGCCTGACCTGGCCTGCCAGCGCGGCATCCGAACGAAACAGCTGGCTGAGACCATCCAGCGCCCTCTGCATTGCCAGATTGTCGCCTTTGCGCTAGCGCTCGTAGCGTCGTAGCACGCGCAGATCCCCCAGACCCTCGCCATTGGCATGAGCGGCCCAAAGCACCTCGGCCAGGCATGCCGCGTCCAGCAAGCCAAGATTTGCGCCCTGCCCTGCCAGCGGGTGAACCACGTGTGCGGCGTCACCTGCCAGGACTACCCCTGCAGCACAGTAGTCCCGCGCATGCAGTTTCCGCAACGGAAATGCTGCGCGCGCGCTGCGCACCGAGACGTCTCCAAGCACCTGGTTCGAAGCCTTGCCAACGGCCGCCGAAAAAGCCGGCTCGTCCAGAGCGCAAAGTGTCCGTGCCTGTTCCTCCGGGCACGACCAGACGATGGATGATTCGCCGGTCGCAAGCGGCAGCAAGGCAATAGGCCCACCTGGCAAAAAGCGCTGCCACGCGGTTTCCCTGTGCGGCAGGGCCGTCTGCACGACTGCGACCACGCCCTGCTGTCCATAACCTTTGCTGTCAGTTTCGATGCCTGCCAGTTCGCGGGTGCGCGATGCCGGTCCATCGCAGCCAACCAGCAGGCGGGCGCTCAGCGCCTCGCCGGATTCCAGTTTCACGCGCATCGTCCCGTCGTCGCGCGAGAACCCGCTGATCCGGTCGGGGATCATGACGCTCACGCCGGGATGTGCCGCGAGCACGCGATGCAGGCTCCATCGCACGACGTCGTTTTCAACGATATGCCCGAGATCCGCTTCTCCGAGCTCAGCGCAGTCAAAATGCACACCGTCATGGCGAAAATCGTCGCTGTCATCCGACCGTGCTTCCCACACGCGCATTTCCCGATAGGGACAGGCGCGCGCGCCCGCAATGGCAGGCCATGCACCGGCTGCCCCGAGGATGCGCTGCGAGGCTCGCGACAACGCCGATACGCGCAGGCCAACTGGCGAGCCTGCAACGAATTCCGGCGGCAAACTGGAATCCAGCAAAGCGATCGACAGTTCACGCGGGCTGGAGTCGCGGGCCAGCAGAGCCGCCAGCGTCGCGCCGACCATGCCCGCGCCGGCGATGACAATATCGAAATCTGTTTTCATTTAAGCGGCAGGCCCCTTGCAAGGCGCGGAAGCCGACCGGCTACGCCCATCGTCTGCCTCGCCATCAGCCGCTTGGCTCCGGGCACCAACTCCATGCCGATCAGGCCAAGGTTACGGCCGAGCCTGACTACCGGTCGACGGCTGCCAAACAGCCCGATCAAGCCATCGGAAAAGCGAATCACGTCTTCCTGGTCGCGCTTGCGCCAATCAGCGTACCGTTGCAATACGTCCCGGGAACCGAAATCTTCGCCCGCGGCCTGCGCATCGGCGATTACTTCTGCAAGCGCGGCAGTATCACGCAGACTGAGGTTGAATCCCTGCCCCGCAACGGGATGCAGACTGTGCGCGGCATTCCCGACAATGACGATGCGGTCCCGAACCTGCTCTTCGCTTCTGATCAGTGCCAGGGGATAGCTGTTGCGCTTGCCGGCCCGCAATATCCTGCCGAGGCGAAACCCGAAACGCTCCTGGAAGGCGGCCGCAAATGCCTGGTCATCCAGAGCCAGGATCGCATCCGCATGCTCCGCGGCAATGGTCCAGACGATGGTTGCGCGACCGCCTGCACTGCCTGGGGCATCCTCCGCAGACATGGGCAGCACGGCCAATGGCCCGTCTTCGGTAAAGCGTTCGTAGGCAATATTGTCGTGCTCCTTTTCGGTGCTGATATTGGCGATTACGGCAACCTGTTCGTATGACTTGTTCGTCGCATCAATAGCCAGCAGCTTGCGCACAGAGGACCCGGCGCCGTCGGCGGCGATCAGCAACGAGCAGCTGAGCCTGCCGGTATCGGCGCCGCTGTTCGGCGTGTCAATCTTGACACTCACACCTGCAGGTCTGGATTCAATATCCGTTACCCTGGCCGGGCTGATGAGTGAGATGCCGGGGCACTGCGCAACGGCTTGCATCAGTGCACGGCCGATATGGCGGTTGCGTACCAGGTAACCAAGCGCCTCGACGCCCTCATCGGCGGCAGCAATCCGGGTCATCCCGAAGTGCCCGCGATCCGATACATGGATCTGCCGTATGGGCGTGGCCAGAGCGGCCAGTCCGGGCCACACACCCAACATCTCAAATACCCGGCGGCTGCCGTTTGACAGTGCGGTAGCACGATCGTCGTAAGAAGGCTGACCGGGCGTGCCCGGCGGATGCGCTTCGACAATAGCGATGCGCTGATCCAGGCTGGCAAGCGCCAGTGCAAGACTGGCGCCCACCATGCCTCCACCGACAATAACCATATCGAATTCGTCGGCTTGCTGATTCACGCTGTCCCGCACCAGCCGTTCGATCTCATCCGGATCGCGCGGCAAGCCGTCAGTCAGGACATCGGCGCCGTCACGGGTAACCAGCACATCGTCCTCGATGCGCACGCCAATATTCCACCACTTGCGGGGCACGCCTGCGCGTACCGGCGGGAATGTAGATGCCTGGCTCGATGGTCATGACCATGCCGGGCTCCAGCAATCGCCACTGATCGTCCACCTTGTAGTCACCGACATCGTGCACGTCCATCCCCAGCCAGTGACCCGTCCGGTGCATGAAGAACTTCTTGAAGGCCTCATCCTTGATCAGCTTGCGTGTAGCTGCCCTTCAGGAGGCCGAGCCGCCGAAGGCCGGCGGTGATAACGCGCACCGCAGCATCGTGCGGCTCATTCCAGTGATTATCCGGGGCGCACTTTTTCGATGGCGGCCTGCGTTGGCCTCGAGCACGATCTCGTAGATCGCCCGCTGCGCCTCTGAGAATCGCCCGTTCACAGGATAAGTGCGCGTGATATCCGAGGCGTAGTAGTCATACTCACAGCCGGCATCCACGCAGCAACAAATCACCATCCTGCATCCGGCAGTTATTTTCGACGTAGTGCAGCGTGCAGGCATTGGCGCCCGAACCCACGATGGGCTGATAGGAGATGTCCGCCCCTTTGCGCGCAAACTCGTAGAGAATCTCAGCCTGGATTTCGTACTCCCATTTGCCGGGCTGGCAGCGCTGCATGGCGCGGATGTGGGCCGTAACCGCAATCTTGGCGGCCCGTCGCATGGCGGCGATTTCGGCGCGACTCTTGTACAGGCGCATGTCGTGCAGCACATGGTCAAGCGCGACAAACTCCTGCGGCGAATGCGTTTCGGTCCCGCCCTTGTCGCGCAGACGAGTTACCCATTCGATCAGGCGCTGGTCGAAATCCGGATGACTGCCCATTGTGTAAAACACACGGTTGCAGGTTTCGAGCAGGCCCGGCAGGATGTCATCGATGTCATCGATCGGAAACGCAGTCCTGCGCGCCATGTTCTGCCACCACCCCTTCCGGGCCCGCCCTGGCGCCATCCCAGGTTTCACGTTCGGGGTCGCGTTCGCGGCAGAATACGATGTATTCGCCGTGCTTGCGCCCGGGTATCAGCACCGCAACCGAATCCGGCTCGGCAAACCCGCTGAGGTAATAGAAATCGCTGTCCTGGCGGTACTTGTACTCGACATCACGATTGCGCTTCTTGAGCGGCGCAGCCGGCAAAATCGCGATTCCGCCCTCCCCGACCATGCGCAGAAGCTGGCGCCGGCGACGCGCAAATTCTTTCTGATTCAATGCACGTACCTCAGGTATCTCAATGAACAGTGGGCGCCGGGTCCTGGTTTCCGGACAGTGAATCCAGTTCCTCACGTACCAGCTGGACACTTACGCGAATGAACTCCACCAGCTCGGCATAGGCTATTTCGGATTCTTCTTCATCCTCGCGCTCATCAATTCCGGCGCGAGTCAGCGCGGAAAAGTCGGAGATGATCTCGGTTACTTCAGGTGGCAACAGGGATAGTTCCGGCAATCCGCCGAGACTCAGACCAAACAGGTAGCCCTGGCACCACCGCCCCAGCGCCGAGGCGCGCACGCTGAGACTCTCGCTGTCGTCAGGCAGCATAGGCGCAAACCGCAGCAAGTCCGAATTAAGATCGGAACGACAGCTGTGATACAGCTGCCGCAACGCAGCGCGGCACTCCGAGACAGGCAGGTTATCCGGATCGAGCTCCATCAAGGCTTGCGCAAGCCAGGGGTCAGGCCCCACCTCCGGCTCAGAACTGGCCAGACCGGATAGCGCCCCGTGACACTCGGCGGCATCACTCTCGGCACCGGCCCGGCGAAGTATTTCGTCCAGCATCTGGTAAGTCGTGTCTGTCAAAGTGCAGCCTGGAAGCTTGAGCGCCTGGCGGGCGGGGCATGTCTGGCAAAGACGCCATTCTAGCATCGGCCAACGGGTCAGGGCATTCCCGGAGCACGCGTTCATTGACCATAGGTGCCGCGCGGCACTATATTTGGCCGATGGCAAAAAAAGAAAAGACTGATTCCAACGACCTGTTTACCTCGGAACTCGGCAGGCTCGACAAGCGTATTGACGAGTTGGTCGTTGTCTGTGACCGTCTGAAGGAAGAAAACCGATCGCTGCGTCATAAGCAGGAAACCCTTATGTCTGAACGAGCCGGCCTGCTGCAGAAGAACGAGCAGGTGCGCGCCCGTGTGGAGGCCATGGTCTCCAGACTCAAGGCGATGGAGCACGGGTCATGAGTGTCGCCAGAGTCAGCGTCCGCATCCTTGATAAGGAGTACCAGATCGCCTGCCCGGTTGAGGAGCGCACGGCATTGCTGGACTCGGCTGAACTGCTGAACGCCAGGATGAAGGAAGTTCGGGAATCCGGCAAAGTCGTCGGCCTGGATCGGATTGCGGTCATCGCAGCCCTGAACATTGCCAACGAACTGCTTGCGGAGCGCAATGAGGAAAAGGTACCGGGCGAGGAGATCGGCCTGCGCATCAAGGAAATGCGCGAGCGCGTCGAGGCGGCGGTCGGCAAGGGAAAACAACTCGAATTCTAGACGTGGTTCTCGCACTACTCACCCGGTTTATGGTTTAGACTGTCTCTGGCGTCTCCTGCGGTGTTCGCCAAGGGCCGGGATCCCTCGACCCTAATTAACCACCCAGGGGCCTGGTTCTGCTGGTGCTACTGTGCAAATCCGCTTTGTGCGGAGAGCCTTAGGTCACTGCGGCCTGCCCCACCTGTTGCTCTGGTTCGAGAGCAATGGTCCGAAACGGCACATGCGGGAGACGCCACTTTCTCTGAGTCGAACCAGTGACAGATACCAGAACGCGACGAAATCAGGGCTGAAATGCGCCAGCGCAGAGTCAGCAGTTGAGCGCAGCTGAGCCGCGACCAGGCGGCGTACGCCGTGTCCCGGCGACTGATGGCCGCCCATTTCTATCGAAGCGCCACACAGATCGGCGCCTACCTTGCCGCTCGGCGAAGAACTCAGACGTCAACCCTGTCATCGACGCGTGCCTGGCAACAAAGCAAACAGGTTTACGTTCCTGTCGTAGACTCCGCCGGTCAGCCGCAAATGCGGTTCGCGCGCCTGCGCCCCGATACGCCGTTGCTCAGAAACCGTTTTGGCATTGACGAACCCGAGCCTCGAGCACCGCGAGTTTCTCGAATCACGATGGCTGGACCTGGTGCTTGTACCCCTCGTGGCGTTCGACAAAACAGGCAATCGGCTGGGCATGGGTGGGGGCTACTACGATCGCTGCTTCAGTTTTCTGAAGCGTCGTTCGCAGTGGATTAAACCGCGCTTGTGCGGAATTGCGTACCGCTTTCAGGAGGTCGAAAGACTTGAACCGGCCGAGTGGGACGTGTCACTTTCATGTGTAGCGACCGATGACGCTATGCTGATGGCACGCCGACGCGGGGCAGATTCACATCAGGAACAGGAGACGTAGTTGCAATATTGGCTTTTCAAGTCTGAACCCTCCGAGTTCAGCATCGATGATCTTTTTGCGCAAAATCGGAAAAAAAGTTGCTGGGATGGAGTGCGAAACTACCAGGCCCGGAACATGCTCCGGGACGATATAAAGAAAGGCGACAGGGTCTTTTTTTATCATTCCAACTGTCCTGAAACTGGTATTGCAGGAATTGTCGAAGTAGTCAGGGCCGGATACCCCGATCACACGGCGGTCGATCCTGATCACCCTCATTTCGACCCCAAGAGTGACCCTGATAATCCACGTTGGTTCATGGTCGATGTGCGCTTCGAACGCAAGTTGAGCCGAGTAATTTCTTTAAAAGAACTGCGTAACTATGCGGATTCCAGCCTTTCAGACTTGCTGCTGCTCCGCAGGGGAAATCGCCTCTCGGTAATTCCGGTAAGCGAGGACAACTGGAATTTTATCCTTGGCCTCGAGTGACAATTTGTAGCTCTCCGAATTCGATCCCGCCTGGATCGTCGCTCCGACGGCAGCTCTTTCACCATTGTTCGCCGCCCTGAACAGCGAAGCCTCCGGCGCACACTCGGCGGCGATTGAGCGAGCTGGTAATGCTGGCCCAACCGACTCTTTATAATTGTTGACTTGCTGGAAATTCAGCTTTTGTTGTATATACTAATTTCGACTTACCCCGACACGGAGAAACCACATGGCTGCAAAGAAGAAGTCATCCAAGAAGAAGAGCACTTCCAAGAAAAAGGTTGTGCGTAAACGTAAACCCGCCGCCAAGCGCAAGGTCGCCAAGAAAAAGACCAAGCGTAAGGTGAAAAAGAAGGCCGCTAAGAAAACGGCCAAGCGCAAAGTTAAGAAAAAGGCTGCCAAGAGAAAGACCAAGCGTAAAGTAAAGAAAAAGGCCGCCAAGAGAAAGACCAAGCGCAAAGTTAAGAAAAAGGCCGCCAAGAAGAAGGCCAAGCGCAAGGTAAAGAAAAAGGCTGCCAAGAGAAAGACCAAGCGCAAGGTAAAGAAAAAGGCTGCCAAGAAGAAGGCCAAACGTAAGGTAAAGAAAAAAGCCAAGCGTAAGGTGAAGAAAAAGGCTGCTAAGAGAAAGACCAAGCGCAAAGTAAAGAAGAAGGCTTCTAAGAAACGGCCTGCCAAGAGAAAGGCCAAGCGCAAGGTAAAGAAGAAGGCTTCTAAGAAGAAAGCTTCTAAGAAGAAGGCTTCCAGAAAGAAAGCGCCAAAGCGGAAAGCAAGCCGCAGGAAAGTCGCAAGCAAGAAAAGGTAGCTTTTCTGCTTATCGGCAATAAAGCCGGGCGGTTCGTCTCAATAGAGGCTAGCCGCCCGGGCTATAAAATGGGCCCTTCCGGGGCCCATTTTTTTGTGCACTTGCACCATTATTTACACCTGCGAAACTGTCAGGGGATACCAGATGGACCAGGATCAGAAAAAACGCTCGGCCGCCGAAGCGGCGCTCGAAGTTTGTCAAAGACGGGGTTATCGGAGTCGGAACCGGCTCCACTGTAAACTTTTTCATTGACTTGCTTGCAAGCCGGCGCCAGCAGATAGAGGCGGCGGTTTCGAGTTCCGAGGCCACAACAGCCCGCCTCACGTCCATTGGCGTCGAGGTCATCGATCTCAATCAGGCGGGCACTCTGTCTGTGTATGTCGATGGTGCCGATGAGGCAGACGAACACCTGCGGCTGATCAAGGGCGGCGGTGGCGCCCTGACGCGTGAGAAAGTAATCGCGGCAGCGTCCCGGACATTCGTGTGCATCGTGGACGACAGCAAACTCGTCTCCGTCCTTGGCCGCTTTCCGCTGCCGATCGAGGTCATCCCGATGGCGCGCTCCTATGTTTCAAGATGCGTTGCCGGCATGGGCGGCCAGCCGGAGTACCGCCAGGGGGTTGTCACTGACAACGGAAACGAAATCATCGACGTTCATAATCTCGATATCGTTAATCCTGTTGCGCTCGAGCAACAATTAAACATGATTCCGGGCGTTGTTACGGTTGGACTGTTTGCCCACCGACCGGCCGATGTCCTGCTGATCGCCGGTGACGACGGCATTCGAACGCTGAATCACGCAAGCTGAATCACGCACGCTGGCCTTTGTCCCCAACCAACGGTGGGCGCGTGATTGATAGGCAGCGAAGAACCCGCAGCTGACCTCCTGTCCGACCTCTCTACAGCCAACGCCCCGGTTAGCGCGTGATTGAATCACGCACGCTGACCTCCGTCTCCTACCGACGGTTAGCGCATGATTGAATCACGCACGCTGGCCTCTGTCCCCAACCAACGGTGGGCGCGTGATTGTTAGGCGGCGAAGAACACGCAGCTGACCTCTTGTCCGACCTTCCTGATGCCGCTGGCCCAACCGAGATGCAGAAGGCTGGGCAAACAGGTTCTCATCCTCGTCCCCCCAAAACCAAAAACCCGCCTGAAGGCGGGTTCTTTGATTTTGTGGCTGGGGGACCAGGATTGATTCGCTCGCGCTGCTCGCTCACCCTTCGGGCAGCGTCGCTGCGCTCCGCTGTCTGTCGGCCCGCTATGCGGGCCTCGGATCGAACCAATCACGCAAGCTGACGCCCGTCCCCTACTGACGGTGGGCGCGTGATTGATAGGCAGCGAAGAACCCGCAGCTGACCTCCTGTCCGACCTCTCTACAGCCAACGCCCCGGTTAGCGCGTGATTGAATCACGCACCTCCTCGACCGACGGTTAGCGCGTGATTGATAGGCAGCGAAGAACCCGCAGCTGACCTCCTGTCCGACCTCTCTACAGCCCGCGCCCCGGTTAGCGCGTGATTGAATCACGCCCGCTGGCCTCTGTCCCCAACCAACGGTGGGCGCGTGATTGTTAGGCGGCGAAGAACACGCAGCTGACCTCTTGTCCGACCTTCCTGATGCCGCTGGCCCAACCGAGATGCAAAAGGCTGGGCAAACAGGTTCTCATCCTCGGTCCCCCCAAAACCAAAAACCCGCCTGAAGGCGGGTTCTTTGATTTTGTGGCTGGGGGACCAGGATTCGAACCTGGGTTGACGGAGTCAGAGTCCGTAGTCCTACCGCTAGACGATCCCCCAATTAATGGTTGGCATCGGTCCCGGCAGTAAATCAGCGCTTGGAGAACTGCTTGGCGCGACGCGCCTTGGCAAGTCCGACTTTCTTGCGCTCGACTTCACGCGCATCTCGGGTCACGAACCCTGCCTTGCGCAGGGGCCTGCGCAGGTTCCTCGTCATACTCCATCAAGGCGCGGGTCAGGCCATGGCGAATCGCGCCGGCCTGCCCGGTCGTGCCGCCACCGGTGACCGTAACTTTGACATCGAATTTCGTCTCGAGGTCCGCCACCTGCAGGGCCTGCCTGACGATCATCCTCGCAGTCTTGCGGCCGAAGAACTCGTCCAGCGGACGATCGTTGACCGTGATGTTGCCAGCTGCCATTGCGAACATAAACGCGGGCCTTTGACGACTTGCGCCGCCCGGTTCCGTAATACATAGTTTCTGCCATCTTTGTTTTCCTGAGGATCGCCCGAGCTGTCAGGCATTAATTTCGAGAGCCTGCGGTTGCTGCGCCGCATGGCTCATGATTCGGCCCCGCGTAAACGCGAAGCTTCCTGAACATTGCGCGACCCAGAGAGTTCTTCGGCAACATGCCCTTGACCGCATTTTCGCATGGCGCGCTCCGGATGCTCCTTGAGGAGCTTCTCCAGATTCGTGGATTTCAGATTGCCGATGTAGCCCGTATGCCGGTAGTACATCTTGTCCTTGAGCTTGTTGCCGGTCACCCGGATCTTCTCCGCGTTGACCACGACAATGTAGTCGCCGGTATCGACGTGGGGCGTAAATTCCGGCTTGTGCTTGCCGCGCAGACGAAGGGCCAGTTCGGTCGCCAGCCGCCCCAGGGTCTTGCCGGTCGCGTCGACCACAAACCAGTCGCGTTTGACCTCAGCGGCCTTTGCTGAAAACGTCTTCATTATTGCTTGCTCCGAACTACTCTGGCGCGTGTGTGCGAAAAGCCGGCCATTCTACTCAAGGGATGGCGGGTTTGCAATGTTACAGGCGCTGCTTGCAACGGGCCGCCTCGACCTGTCCCATCCGGCTCTATATATTTTTTATTTATCAGCCACTTGCCAGACGATCATATCCGCAAGCGAGGAACCGGCCGGCCCGCCGACCACATGCTCCTCGATCAGCTCATCGATATCTTCCTGGTCCACATAGGTATACCAGGTGCCCTCCG
Source organism: uncultured Gammaproteobacteria bacterium (assembly GCA_963759075.1). Taxonomy (GTDB): domain Bacteria; phylum Pseudomonadota; class Gammaproteobacteria; order Steroidobacterales; family JABDLF01; genus JABDLF01. The sequence continues at coordinate 183,954 of CAVWXZ010000016.1, read as the reverse complement.
GGTAAATAACAACGCACCGGGCCCTTCCTCGCAACGATCCAGGCAGCCAGCACTGTTTACGCGCACTCCGCCGGGCCCCGCCAGCCCGAGCGCTTTCACCTCTTGTCTTTGGCATACTGGCGCATCGCGGCACGCCCCGCAATTCTCACAGCACGACCTGCGCTCGTCCTCGCGTTTGTTCGTGCAAAAAAACAGGTGTCTCTTGTAATAACTCAAGTTGGACCGCCTGCCGCCATGCCGATGCCCGGAGCGGCACAGTGTGCCCCCCGGGACCGCATGGCGGCAAGCGTGTCTCAGAAGCCGTATTCGAGATTGATGGCGGTAAAGGTATCGGTCTTGTCACTGCCCACCGGCACATCGCTGTTGTTCTTGATCGTGTAGCTCACGGCCAGGCTCAGCGAGTCCATCAGTCTTGCGGTAACCGCTGAAATCGATTCGATATAGGTATTGCCTGAACCAGCTTTCCACTGCCAGCAGCTGGCTGAAATCCGCCGACTCGCTGAACTTCCACTGATAGTCAATGCCCGCCCGGCCAATTATCCCGCTCAACTTGCTGCCATCAGACAGATCTGCCTGCTTGGCGCCAATGCCCATCTCAAGATTCAGAATCTGGGTATCAGAGTTCAGCAGCCTGCGTCCATAGCCGACGGCCTCTGACAGCTGACTCTCGTAACCGCCAAAGCGATCCTTCTCCCAGTTCACCAGGCCAAAAACGTAATCATGCTCCGTAAAGTCGTACTTGCTCTTGACGCCAGCCTGGTAGCGTTCGGCGGTCGTAACATTGTTGCTATTGGCGCCGATTGCCTGGGCGGTGAATCCGTGATGCCAGGAATCAAGGTCATAGGACAAATGGAACAAAGCGTTCAGGCTGGTGTTCTCGCTATTACCGGAACGTGGCCAGGTAGCCCAGACCCGCCTTCCCCGACCAGGGCCCGGAATCCTCCGCAGCCATGGTCAAGCCTGTCCCGCATGCCGCTGCCATAAGAAATGCTACACGCACAGCTAACGTCCTCTTCATCAGTCGACTCCCGTAATTGTCGGACACAAAAAAACCCGACAACGACCCATTCTCTGTCGTCGCGCCAGGCCATTAAACTTGAAGTTGTTATTATACGCTGGCCTGCGGTTTTTTCAGGCCGTCTTTGTAAAGGATTGTTGCGCCAATTGAAGCGGGTAATTTCAGGCCGATTCCCTACCGAACTGGCGGACCTCTGCGTCAAGTGCGGGTTGTGCCTGCCACACTGCCCGACCTACGCGCTGTCACGCAACGAAGGTGACTCGCCGCGCGGGCGCATATCCCTGATGCAGGGGCTGGCCGACGGACAACTGGCAGCATCCGACGCGGCGCTCGGGCATCTGGATCGCTGCCTGAGCTGCAGAAATTGCGAGAGGGTGTGCCCCGCAGAAGTACCCTTCGGTCAGCTAATGGATGCCGCACGTGAGAGTCTTACAAACGGCGGCCCTGTGCGTGATCGCAGCGCCCGACTGAGCGCCTGGGTGCTCGCCCGACCCCGGATCGCAGGGCTCGTGATCGCTGGCCTGCGCCTGGCCAGAAGTATCGGCCTACTGGGGCTGCTTGCGCGCACAGGCCCCTTTCGCCTGCGCCGTCTGATGGCCCGCATTCCCAGGGATCTGCATCCTTGGCAGGGCATACCCCTCGCGCCACTCGCGCCGGCTGGCGAGGCGGTCCAGATTTTCACGGGCTGCCTGACTCCGCTGATCGACGCTGTGACCCTGGAGGATGCAATCCGCGTACTGTCGGCGATGAATTTCAGGTCCGTCTGCAAACCCATGCAAGCCTGCTGCGGGGCACTCCATCTGCATGCCGGTGCCAGAGAACAGGCGATCGCCCTCGCCATAGGAACAGTGCTGCTTTTCAGCGATCCTTCGCTGCCTGTGATCGGGCTCGCAAGTGGCTGCACGGCAACGCTGTCAGAATATGCCTCGCTGATAGACGACGCCGATGTTTTCGCCGTCAACGTGCATGACATCATCGCGTGGATTGCCAGACATGCCGATCGGCTGCCACCACTTTCATTGCCGGAGCCGTCTCATGTGTCGTTCATGACGCCTGCACCTTGCGCAACGTCTTGCGAGGGCAACCGAGCGGCTCGGCCCGCTCCTGGACCGGATAGAAAACCTGAGCTGGCAGGCCACTCAATCCACCGCAAGGCTGCTGCGGTGCCGCGGGCACCTATATGCTGTCGCAGCCGGTCGTCTGCGGACGCGCTCGCCGCAGCGCAAGTGGCCGCGCTTGCAGCAGACCCGCCCGATCTGCTTCTGACTCACGAATATCGGCTGCGCTCTGCACCTCCAGGCAGCCTGTGATCGCGCTGCAGCTCGGCACGCAGGTGCTGCACCCGATCAGCCTGATCGCCAGGGCACTGCCGGCGCGGCAACGGCGGGTCGGGCATCGTATAATCCGCGTATGAGCGATCGCCGATATTCAATACTGGACAAGATGCTGACCGAAGCGGACCAGATGCTGCGCAACAGTCTTTCCCGCTCCACCCAGGCACGGCGGGCATGTCCCGGCTGATGCGCTGCCAGAGGTGGCGCTGGGCCCCGGTGAGCGCGCGGCATTCGCGCCGGGTTGATGCGTGTCAATCATTCCGGAGAAGTAGCGGCTCAGGCCCTCTACCAGGGCCAGGCGCTGACCGCACGCCTGGAAAATGTGCGCGAAACCATGGCAGACGCCGCTCTTGAAGAACAGGACCACCTGGCATGGTGTGAGCAGCGCCTGCGAGAACTGGGTAGTCGCCCCAGCCTGCTCAACCCGCTCTGGTACTCCGGTTCTTTTGCGATCGGCGCACTGGCAGGACTGGCGGGCGATCGCTGGAGCCTCGGGTTTGTCGCAGAAACCGAACAACAGGTTGTCGAACACCTTGAGCGCCACCTCGGAGACTTGCCGGGGGATGACGTTCGTAGTCGCGCAATTGTCGAGAAGATGCGCGATGACGAGGCCCGCCACCGGGACACCGCCAGCGACGCGGGCGGTGCAGTGCTGCCGCGCCCCGCACGGGGGCTGATGCGCCTGGTCTCCCGGATCATGACGGGCAGCGCCTACCACCTCTGAGCCTTTGCGGATGCGCTCCGGAGGCGGTGCGCACCGTGAATTTCTGGTTTATTCACTTGATATCATTGAAAAGCCGGCATATTCCGAATAGCGCAAGCTCAATCACCCTTGAGCTTGCGCCCTGTCTAAGATACCTTCTTTGCTGTGCCCGATATTCGAGGCGACCAGAGGTCAACGCTTTATGAGCCAGTCCGCCCGTGAACTGACAGATATCCCTGCGATAAACCGATTCCTGAGCTACTGCAGGATCCGTACCGTGTCGCCTAAAACAACCGTCATTCACGCGGGAGACCTGCCCGACATCCTCTACTTCATTGTCGAAGGGTCGGTCGAAGTGATGATTGAGGATGAAGACGGCAATGAAATGGTGCTGGCCTACCTCAACAAGGGCGAGTTCTTCGGCGAAATGGGCTTGTTCTATGAAAAGCCTACGCGCAGCGCCTGGGTTCGGACACGCACCGAATGCGAACTTGGCAGAAATGACCTACCCGCGTTTCCGACAGATTGCCAATGAGAGCCCGGGGCTGATCTTCGAGCTCGCCACGCAGCTCGCCACCCGTCTCGATCGCACCAACCGCAAGCTCAGTGACCTTGCCTTTGTTGACGTCACCGGACGCGTAGCGCACGCACTCATTGACCTGTGTCATGAACCGGATGCGATGACCCACCCCCAGGGCATGCAGATCAAGGTCAGTCGCCAGGAACTCAGCCGACTGGTCGGATGCTCCCGGGAAATGGCCGGACGCGTCCTGAAGGTACTGGAAAACCAAGGCCTGGTGCAGGCCAGTGGCAAGACCATCGTGGTCTACAACGTGCGCCCCGGCGAAAACATCAAGATGCAGCCGCTAAGCAGTTAGCTCGCTGCTGCCGCAAGCTCCCGACGCATTGTGGCAATCGTCTCAGCGTAATCGCCGCTCCCGAATATTGCCGACCCTGCTACAAACGTGTCGGCCCCGGCCTGGGCAATCGCACGGATGTTGCTTGTTTTGACGCCACCGTCAATTTCCAGGCGGATGGCTCTGCCGCTGTCATCGATGATCTCTCTCGCGCGCCGGACTTTGTTGAGCGCCTCCGGGATGAACGCCTGCCCGCCAAAGCCCGGATTCACCGACATGATCAGCACCATATCGACCTTGTCTATGACATGCTCCAGCCAGCCGAGAGACGTCGCCGGATTGAATACAAGGCCCGCCCGACAGCCGAGCTCGTGAATGAGTTGCAGGCTCCGATCCACGTGCTCACTGGCCTCCGGATGAAAGGTGATGAAACTGGCGCCTGCTTCGGCAAACATCGAAATCAGGCCATCAACGGGCTTCACCATTAAATGCACATCTATGGGCGCAACGACACCGTAATCCCTGAGCGCCTTACAGACCATCGGACCGATCGTGAGGTTGGGCACATAGTGGTTATCCATCACATCAAAGTGGACAAAATCAGCGCCCGCGTCGAGCACCGCATCGACCTCCTGCCCGAGTCGGGCGAAGTCGGCGGAGAGAATTGAGGGGGCAATTTTAAAATCCGTCATGGCCGGTGTATCTGCAGCAAGATTCAGCACGACTTTAACCCAAGGCGCCTGCCAATGCAGCCCGCTTACTTGAGTCGGCGCACTGCCTTAATCGCATCGTATGCGGCACGAATCTCGCGAATTTTCTCGCGCGAATCCTGCATCATCTCCTCGGGCAGGCCGCGCGCAATCAGCTTGTCCGGATGATGCTGGTTCATCAGGCGCCGGTATGCGGTTTTTACTTCTTTATCCGATGCGCCCTCTTCCACCCCAAGCACCTGGTAGGCCTGGCGCAGGCCGGAACTGCTGTCGCGGGCGCCCGCAAAGCCGCGCTTTTGCGCAAAAACCAGCGCCTCGATCTGTGCCAGCTCAACGCGTGACACACCGAGCTGCTGACATATCTCCCACAGCAGTCGGCGCCCTGCGGCCGGAATTGCGCCGTCAGCAGCGGCAGCCTGCACCTGAATTTCCACAAAGGCGGTGAAAAGCTCACGCCTGAATCCAACCTGCTGCCGGAACGCTTCGAGGGTCTTTTGCAGCGGAAAATCCGCACGCTTTCCGTCGCTGAATAAGCTGATCGCCTGCTGCACCTGCTCTGGCGACAGCCGCATGTGATACATCACACTGCGTGCCGCCTGGATCTCCAGTTCCGACACCCGACCATCCGCTTTGGCAATGTGCCCCATCACCGAGAAAGTGGTCTCGAAGAACATGTTCCTGAGGCGCTGGCCGCCGCCGAACCAGGCCGACACGCGCTCACCCCCGGTGCGGGAGAAACCGCGGTCAAACTGGTGACCAAGCACCAGACCCACAAGCGCGCCGAGCAGCCTGCCGAAGAAAAAGCCGATCAGGGCGCCGGTTATCTTGCCCGTCCATCCAGCCATCAGGCCATGCCTCCTGAATCCGCCTTGACGCGGGCACGTGACCATTGCAAGAATCCATGCCCCGAGCAAGCATCTTGAATGACCCGAATATGACGAATCAGCCAGCCAAGCCGACCACAGAGCAAGACGATCTTGCGCTCATAGCGAGGATTGCCGAGCAGGCCTTTCAGTTTGGCGTCGCCTGCGCGCGCCCGGTAGACCCTGACGTCTTTGATGACCCCGTCATGCACAACTATTACCTTTTTTATGTTTTCGGCGCGGTGCTGTGGCTCGGCGACAACATGCGCCCGGATCGCCCGCTGGACCGCCAGCAGAAGCTATCCGCGCTTTCCCAGGCGATGGGCTTTCTCGAGCCAGACAGCAAGCAGAAAATTCGTTCACTCGTATTGATGGTAGACAAAGTAGAAGATGATTTCGCACACGATACCATGCGCGAGGGCGCCAACGCCGTTAAGCGCCTGCTGGTAGACAAGGACGAAAATGCCAGCCTGCGATTCAGCGAACTACTCCGTGATCCGGCTAATTTCCCACGTACGATCGATCCGGACTCGAGCCCTGCCGAGCACTGAGCCGCAGTAGCAGCATCGTCAACGGGCAGCTGCTGCCCGGGCAGCGAGCCAACTCTCATTTGAATCAGGAAACCAGGAAACTTATGAACATCGTCTCGCCACCCGCAACACCGGAAGTTCTGTTCGAATCTGGCATCAAGAGCCTGAAGCGCCTGCACCAGGGTAAGGTTCGCGACATCTACGCCGTCGACAAAGACCACTTGCTGATCGTGACCAGCGATCGTCTGTCAGCGTTTGACGTAGTATTGCCCGACCCGATTCCGGGAAAGGGTCGCATCCTCACGGCGATTTCAGACTTCTGGTTTGAGAAAACATCTGGCATCGTGCCCAATCACCAGACGAACCGAACGCTGGATACGGTCCTCGCTGATGAGAATGAGCGCGCAGAGGTTGCGGGCCGCGCAATGATCGTGCGGCGACTGAAAGCACTGCCTGTAGAGGCGGTCGTGCGCGGATATCTGATTGGCTCAGGATGGAAAGACTATCGTGCCACCGGCAAGGTGTGTGGCATTGGTCTGCCGGCGAATCTTGAACTCGCTGCACGCTTGCCCGAACCACTGTACACGCCGTCCAGCAAGGCGGCGGTTGGCGAACATGATGAAAACATCAGCTACCGTGACACCTGCAACCTGGTCGGCGCCGATCTCGCTGCACGGGTGCGGGATGCGGCCCTCGCACTGTACCGGTTTGCGGCAGAATTTGCGGCCCACCGCGGCATTATTATTGCTGATACCAAGTTTGAATTCGGCGTCGACGAAGACGGGACACTGGTGCTCATCGATGAAGCCCTGACACCTGATTCATCGCGCTTCTGGCCCGCGTCTTCCTACCGACCTGGCAGCAGCCCGCCGAGCTTCGACAAGCAATTTGTGCGCGATTACCTCGAAACTGTGGACTGGGACAAGCGCCCGCCGGGGCCGAAACTGCCCGCCGATATCATCGCCAGGACCAGCGAAAAATACGAGGAAGCGCTCAGGCTGCTCACCCGCTGATTGCTGCTGCCGCCCGAGGCGCCAGACATGGGCGTCGTTTCTGCATGAGCGGCGCGTACGCACTGTCGGTGCTGACGCCCGGCCTGGCGCGGACTACACACGGCAGAAGAATGCCTTACTGTAATTTTCCAGGACGGTAAGCCCAGACATTCCGGGCAGACTGGCCGCATTCCATGTTGTGACGAAGCCTGGCTCCCGAAATTAGTCGACTGCAGCGTTTTCCGGCCATTTTCGTCGCTTGCGGGGCAAGGGCAACCGTGTAACTCTTGAGGCCCCCTTCCAAGGTTCGCCCCGATGTTTGCAGACGCTCAAAAGCGCTTTGACCAGCTGATCTGGAACACGCGGCTCGACAGCCTGCCTCTGCCGCTGCGCTGGCTGGTGAGGCTGCTGCGCTACGCGGTTGCCTTGCTGCGCGACGCTATTGACGGCCAATTGACCCTGCGGGCCATGAGCCTGGTCTACTCGACGCTGTTATCGTTGGTTCCCCTGATTGCGCTCAGCTTTTCCGTGCTCAAGGGGTTTGGCGTTCACCGCGATGTAGAGCCGCTGCTCTACAAACTCGCGGAGCCGCTGGGCGTAAAGGGCGCAGAACTCACCCGCAACCTGCTTACTTTTGTTGATAACGTGCGCGTCGACGTACTGGGTTCGCTCGGCCTCACGTTTCTCCTGTACATGGTGATCTCCCTGGTTCGAAAAACCGAGGATGGTTTCAATCACATATGGCGCGTGCGGCCATCAACAAATTTCGCAACGCGCCTGAGTGCCTATATTTCAGTCATCCTGATAGGGCCAGTGCTCATTTTCACGGCGCTTGGCATCATCGCCTCGATCAGCAGCAGTACCATGGTGCAGAAACTTCTGGCCGTCGAGCCGTTCGGGACTTCGCTGGTACTGGCCGGGAAACTGATTCCCTACGTGCTGGTGATCAGCGCCTTTACGTTCGTGTATATGTTCATTCCGAACACCAAGGTGCACTTGCGTTCCGCCCTGGTAGGCGCCTTCGTCGCCGGGGTACTGTGGTCGACCGCGATATTCCTGTTTACCGGCTTTGCCGCATCCACCACGCGCTACGACGCCATTTACTCCGGCTTCGCTGTGCTGCTGCTGTTCATGATCCTGCTCTACCTCAACTGGCTGATTCTGCTGCTCGGCGCGCAAACCAGTTTCTATCACCAGAACCCGCAGTTTCTCCGGTCCGGGCAGAGCCGCGTCTACCTGAGCAACCGGCTGCGTGAAGAACTGGCGCTGCTGGTCATGTACCTGGTTGGGGAAGACTTCAGCAAGGGCCAGCGACGCTGGACAGCGAACAACCTGAGCGCTCGGATCGGCCTGCCCGGTGATGCGCTCTGGTACGTCATCAATTCGCTGCAGCAGTCGAACCTTCTTATTGAAACTGAGGACGACGCTCTCATGCCCGGGCGCGACCTGCAGAATATCAGGGTCAAAGACATCATCACCGCCGTACGCCATGCGCCGCATGAGGAACCGCAGGGCGTTGACATCAGCGCCCCGCAAGTCGCTCAGTTAATGGAACGGCTGGAGGCATCCATCGAAACGACGCTGGGGGACCAAACGCTGCGTGAACTGCTGAGCCCCAATGCCGACAAGCAACCCACCGACTGACCTGCGCCGGCACCGTCACACTCAATGATAAAGCCACGACGCATCGCGGTCGTCAGCACCTCGCGCGCCGACTACGGACACCTTTACTGGCCGCTGCGCGCCCTCCAGGCATCAGCCGACATCGACCTGCGCCTGATTGTCACCGGGGCCCATCTGTCCGAGCGATACGGTCGCACAGTTGAGCAGATCCGCAGCGAAGGGTTTCGCATACACGAGACCGTGCCCTGCCTCGAGCCCGGTGATACCGATAGCGACATGGCCCGCACCATTGGCAATGCGGTGCTTGGCTTCGAAACGGTCCTCTCGCGGCTGCGCCCCGATATTCTGCTGCTGATCGCTGACCGCTACGAGTTACTCGCACCGGCCGCCGTAGCACTGGCACTGCGCATTCCGATCGCCCACATCGAGGGCGGCGAGGTCAGCGAAGGCGCCATCGACGATGCGGTGCGCAACGCGCTCACCAAGCTGGCACACCTGCACTTCACGCCGACCGAGCGTGCCAGCCGGCGCGTGCTCGCGATGGGCGAAGAACAGTGGCGGATACATCGCACCGGCGCGCCGTCACTGGACCATCTGCGCCTCAGCAAGCTGCCCGACAAAGCAACGCTCGAGGATGAACTCCGCGTCACCCTGAGTCGCGACGCGATAGTTGTGGCTTTCCACCCGCTGACAATCGAACGCGATACGCTGAGCGAGGCTGACGCATTCTATGACGCGCTGGCGACACTTTCGCAACAGATGATTTTTTGCTTTCCGAACGCCGACGCCGGATCGCAGGCGCTGATCCGCCGTGCCACGGAATTTTGTCGTTCCAGGGACAATGCCCACGTCTTCGTGAACCTCCCGCACCTGAGTTTCTGGGCGCTACTGCGCGAGGCGGGGCTCATGCTGGGCAACTCCAGCAGCGGCATCATGGAAACGCCCGCGCTGGCGCTGCCGACGGTCAACGTTGGTCGCCGGCAGCAGGGTCGTGAGCGCGCGGGCAACATCATCGACGCGCCGGCCGAATGCCGCCGCCATCGTGCAGGCGGCCACGGCAGGCGCTGGCCCCCGCTTCCGGGCACACCTGCGGAACGAAGGCGTCGTCAATCCCTACGGAGACGGACACGCCGGGGAGCGCATCGCCACGCTGCTGCGCGACGCACCGCCGGCAGAGGTGCTGCTGCTGAAAAAGGCGCCCGATATCGCCTGATCAGGGTTGCCGGATGATAATCAGTCGATCGACGCCGGGAACTTCGAGCGTTTCCGACTGCCCGTCCGGCCAGGTCACTGTCAGCGTATCCACGTGGTCGGCATCGCCCAGGCCAAAGGTCACCGGCAGTTCGACCTGAGACAGGTAGCTGCGGGTCGGGTTGACCACCCGTTGCTGCCGCGTTGCCATCGGCGATCAGTTCCACCCTGGCGCCGAGCGCGCCGGTGTTCGGGGGCCGGCCCTGGAGCTGCAAACGCAGCCAGTGATGACCGAGCGCCTGCTCGTTGCGCAACAGCAGCGGCGGCCGCGCAACCTGCGTGATGACCACGTCGAGGTCTCCGTCGCCGTCGTAATCGAGATAGGCGGCGGCGCGCCCGACCACCGGCCGCGACAGGTCACCTGCGGCAGCATCCGGGACCTTCACGAATTCACGCGCGCAGTCCATGCCACAGTTCCAGAACAACTGCGTGGCCTGCGCATAGTGCTGACTGGGCTGTACGGTATTGATTTCATTTTCCACATGGCCGTTGGTCTGGAGCATGTCGAGCCGGCCGTCGAGATCGTAGTCAAAGAAGAACAGACCCGAAACTCAGTGCCTGGCGGCTGTCCGGCCCGATGCCCGTCACGATCGCCTCGTCCGTGAACAGCCCGCTGAACCGGCACGCGCAACATAGAAACGAGGTCATCTCGTTAGCGAAATTGCCGATCGCCACCGCCAGGTCGCCTTCCTCGTTGATCAAGGCGGCATCGATTCCCATGGCGCCGGTCGCGTTGCCCTGGTTGTCGAAGGCGAGACCGGCGGACGGGCCGATCTCCTCGAAGCTGCCCGTAGCCCGTATTGCGATAAAAGAAAATTCCCGACCGTATCGTTAGCCACAGCCAGGTCCGATCCAGCCGTCGCCATCGAGATCGGCCGGCACGACCGCGAGACCCTTGCCCGCCGGCCGGCCGGTCGCCGGATTGTCGACCTGGATACCGGCCTCGGCCGAGACGTCGGTAAAGCTCCCGCCACCGTCGTTGCGATAAAGATAGTTATGGGTTCCCTCGTAATTGCCCGGCGGGCCATAGGCGCGGCCAACACCGGTCAGTCTGGTAATCCACTTCCAGATCGATCTCACGGGACCACTTCACGTAGTTGGCGACGAACAGATCCAGATCGCCGTCACGGTCGTAGTCGAAAAACGTGGCGCTGCTGCTCCAGGTGTCGGCGCCGCCCGCCACGCCGGCTGACGCCGTCTGTTCCTCGAACATGCCCCGCGCCGGTATTCCGAAACAGGCGATTGCACCCACCGCGGTGATAAATACGTCCACGTATGCCATCTGCCATCGTAATCGCCGACGGCGACGCCAACGCCATAAAAGCTGATGTCGAGGCCTGCCGTGCGGGTCACGTCTTCAAACCGGCCGTCGCCCAGGTTGCGATACAGGGCCTGGGTAGGTCTGACGTCGGCGCGGCGACGCCACGGCCAGTGCGTGGCATTGACGAACAGCAGGTCCTGGATGACCATCGTTGTCGAAATCGAGCACGGCAACGCCGCTGCCCATCGTCTCCGGCAGCATGCGCTCACCGTAGGCGCCGTTTTCCGGCACGAAAGTCAATGCCCGCAGAAAGCGTCGACGTCGGTAAAGCGCACGGCCGGTGGTTGCCGCCGGAAGTCCTGGTCGGCGACCTCCGGTCCCGGCAGCGGTCGTTTCCGCGACCCGCTACAGCCGCCGGGCTGCGATTAAGCCACCAGGCGAGCAGCCCGCCGAGTACCGCCAAAACCAGAAGCACGATCATCGAGAACCTGAAGGCAACGCCGATGATGCGGTCGTCTTCCGGTACCTCCGCCATCATCCTAGCTCATGTCGCCTGCTCGCGCCGCTTGTTGATCATGGGCCCGGACCCGTCTGCCGGTGCCACCGCCAGCCCGAAAGCGCCCGGACGCTGCAAGTCATAGATCACCACCGGATCGGCCGCATGATCGGCGGCCGGATCACGGCGCCTCGCCGCCGCCACCGCGCGATCGCGGGCATTGTCATCCACCTTGTAACGCGCATGCAGCGCGCGATGCAACTCCGGCCTTGAGCTCGTCTCCCTATGCTGGTGTAGATCTGCGCCAGACCGTAATGCGCCTCCGCGTTCTCCGGATCGATGGACCAGTGCTCGGTCAAACCACTCGATCGCCTGCGCCAAGATAAGTCGTCGCGTTCGGCCTCGCCCTGCGTCGCCACGCGCGAGCTTGGATCGCTCGAACAGCGCCTGAGCGAGCTCGATTCAGCAGCCGTAATCCTTGGAAAAGTCAAAGCCCCGCTGCCGGGCGTCGTTGAAACGCGTCTCCGCCACGCTTCGGAAGTTTTCGATGGCTTCGTCCAGGAACCCGTTCTGCATGTTGACGAGGCCGGTAAAATAGCTGACCGACCACGGCGGTGCCGGCGGCTCGTGCCGGGCAGCCGCCTCCAGCGCGTCAATGGCATCAGCCAGCCTGCCTTCGCGCAGGTAGACCCGCGCCAGATTCAAGGGGCCGTCAGGACGGCCGAGTTCGCCAACCCGCTCGAACGCTTCCTCAGCCTGGCGCAGCTGTCCGCGCCCGGGCTTGCGCAACAGACCGATGCCGTAGTCGTTCCAGCGCTGCCACTCGGGAATAGTCGCTGCCAGTTCGCGCTGGCGCTGCGACTGCCGCGACCGGCAAGACAACCGAGTCCTCAGCGATCGTCATCACCGGCAGGTCGTTGCCCGCGAAGGACGCGACCCTGGAACATGGCGCATGTAAGTCGTATCGAATTTCCTGTACCTGAGGCTGGCGGTGATCGATATTTCCGCTGGGCGTCCTCGGGCACGGTAAACCGGTAATGCACGACGTCGGCCGCGCCGGGCGGAATCTGATGGTTGTACAAGCGCCGTGAAATATATCCTCGGCATTGCGCCGGTCGATGCGCTTGCCATCACGATCGAGCACATATGCATTCACGAAATGTGACCAGGGATCAACTGCGCCGTCCTCGTCGCTCAGCGCGCCGCTGCGCCCGATCAGCCGGCCGTTCGCACGCACCTCCAAGATCCAGCCAGACCTCATTGGAATCCGCCGTGCCCTGGGTAAACAGGTGACCGAGCTTGAGAGTGCGAACAACGGTTTCGAGCAGGTAGGTCTCGCCGGCCTCAAGCAGCGGGAAGCTGCCGGGCGCAATGGGACCCAGTATCTCACCATCAATGAGCCCACCCGCCCTGAGCGCAAACAGATCCACGCGCACGCTGCCCACGTAAAGTCGACGATGGGCCTCGATGACGCTCGCATCCATATCCATCAGGTATCGGGATCGCAGTGTTCGCCGACGCGAACTGATGATCGTGAACCTGCAAGCGTGCCGCTTTCATCGAGTTCGCGGGCGCCGAAGTCCGTCGGACGCCTGCGGCGGCATATGACAGCCGTTGCAGTTCGTCTCGGCCTTCGGCGGATAGTAAAAGCTGGTCACGCCGTGCCCGGAAACACCGCTCAGCAAGAAACGAATCGTAATGATTCTGCCCGCGCAGCCAGCGATAGCCATTGAGTTCTTCCGGCAGGTGCACCTTGTGACAGGTCGCCGCAAAATTCGCTGCTCTTGTGCAGGGGCTTCAGGAACGTTTTCTTGTGAAAGGCCGGCTTGGCCTTGACCATGAATCGATTCAGCCAGGCAAGAAACGGCTGCTCGCTGTCGATAAACGGATAATGCAGCGGTTCCTCGATCGTGTAATCGGCGTTGCCGCGCGGGCTGTTGATGTGGGTAATCGCATGGCAGCCCGTGCAGGTGATGCCGGCGGCCGCCGTCGGGTGGTTCACATCATCGAAATCCGGATCGTCGAACGCACCACTGAAAAACGGCACCAGGTCGTGACAGCCGGCGCAGAAACGCGCCGCCTGCACGTTGCCGTCGCGCTCCAGCGCCGCCTTGCGCGTGTTGCGCACCGAAAACAGATAGGCGGGATTGTTGAACGACGCAAAGCGATGCGCACTCACCGACCAGCTTTGCGTGCGTGTCGGCGTGGCATTCCTCGCAATACGCATCGTTCATCAACGCCCCGGCAGGAATGAAATTTCCGGTGGCCGTGCGCGCGAGCGAAGGAAAGAAATAGGTCTCACCACTCGCGGGCCCCTGCACGTTCCATTGCCGCGGATCCTGCATCTGCAACAGCACGGCAATCAGCGCGAAGGCGCCGGCGAAGGCTGCCACCGCCGCGCCCGCCCTCCAGTTGATGCGCTTGCCCGCCAGTCGGTGCAGCACGAACAGCCAGGCCACGACCAGGGGTGCAATCACGTGCATCCAGTAGGCCGCGCTGCGGCCCGCGGGATCGCGCATTTCGATCACCGGAATGCCGCGTGTCAGCACCAGGCCGCTGGCCAGCAGTGCCAGCGCAGTGGCAAACAGCGCGTAGCCCGCCTTGCACCGCACGGCGATTGGGGCGATCGTGCGCATTCCTGATGTGGATCGATGCCGTAAACAATCAGCGGCAGAATCAGGCCGAGCCCCAGGGCCAGATGCGCGAGAAACATGAACTGGTAAAAATAGCCCTGGAAGGTCGCGCCGCTGTACCACTCCGAAAATGTCACCGCGCCGAGGTACACCGCATTGATGGACAAGCAGCGCAAACAGCCCGAAGACGACAAACAGCAGCCTGCGCAGTCGTGGCCCGACGGCGGGCACGTAAGCCGGCGTGTGGCGCCCGTCCGGCTGAATTTGTCAGGCGCGTTCACTGGATCAAGCATGTACCGTGGTCAGGTCCGGCCGGTCAGAACCCGGCTTCAAAGCGCGTATTGTAGCGTTCGTGCAGATCTGGCGCCGGCCAGGATCCCGGCCACCGCTCCGGCAAGGGCCCGACAGTGCCCGCATCGGCCGTGTAAAGATCCATGTCCTTGGCCCAGCCACGTGCCTCCAGCACCAGCTGCGGCGTCCGCTTCGGCCGGTGCCGCGGAATGACAGCGTCAGCGCCTCACCGGGTCCGATGATGGCCAGTGCATCATCGGCTCTCTTCGACCAGTTCTGTCGCATCACCAAACGCGGTGTAGTAGCCCCGCGGGTGGCGGGTATCCCACAGGGGCGCGCGCTGCTGCGTAGTCGTAATCCGGGCGTCGCTGCGGGCCGTTCGTGCGCCGGGGAAAGCCCGTCTGCGTCCATGCGCTGCCGAAAGCAGCGGCAGGTCTTCTACTACCAGCCCGTCGGGCGCGTCTTCCGCAAAAGCCACCGCGACCCGATCCCAGTAGACCTCCAGATTGGTGCGCAGGCGCAGCCGGGTCGTGTCTGCGGGCAGGCCCTCAAGGGGTAGCGTCATGCGCCGGGCATGCCCGCAGGATAACCAAACGCGGCTGCGACCGGGGTCCATTCGCCCGCCTCGTTGCCGGCTTCGAGGCTCGGCGCATCAAACGTCGCGCCGGCCTGCCAGGCTGCGAAACCGGTCTGCGAATAGGGATACTCCACCCAGCCATCTACAACCAGCCAGGGCTGCCCCCTGCCGTCCGCCAGCGCCTGCGCAAATGCGAACTCCAGGACATGCTCGCCCGCCAGCCGACCGATGAAACGTCGATCCAGTGCGCCGACCGGCGCGGCGCGATCGTCTTTTTCCAGGATCGTCGCGAGCACATCCTCGCCGCGCTCGTTGCGCGCCGCGACGGGTAACCACTCTTCCCGATAGAAGACCGGCGCGGCCGCTCGGCAGCGGTTCGCGCAAGCCCCATGCGTTCGTCCAGCACCATCTGCCAGCCCTCGGGCAGGGAATAGGCCCGCAGCCGCGCCGAATCGATGTACGCGACCTCTTCCATCGGCTCGGTAATCTTGAGTTCCAGCTGCTCCCTCGCGCTCCGCCAGTACGCCCTGCGGGCAACTGGAAGAACTCCCACGGCCGCGGCTCCGCATATTGGCCGAAGCCGGTATTGAAGCCGAGTCCGCCGACCCCAGCAGATCGCTGACGAACGCGTAACCTTCACCGTCCCAGGCGAACAGCACCGGGCAGCTGGACAATTGGCGCTGGGTCTCGGTGAGCGCGTGCACCTCACCGGTCGCGCAGCATCAAGCTCGGTCTGAAACACGCCGTCCGACCAGGTCAGCGCGACGAAATCGGCGCACCGCGTAACCCGCCAGACCGACGAACAACGGCTGCAGGCTCTGGCCCGGACCGCTGTGGCTGCGCAGGGTCGAGTATGCACGCTCCAGCGCGAATCCACCCGCAAATCTACGCGCGTCCCGATTCCCGACGCGTTCGAACGCATGGAATCGGCGGCTTCCTCCAGGCCGGTCAGGCTCAGTCCCATGAATGGAAAACGCCCGGGGCCAGGCCGCCAGATCACGGGCGACTGCGTCCGCCATAGGCGCCGATAACCGACGGCCCGCCTGGCAGATACGATGTTGGCGAGCAGCCAGTGCCCGGGGCACCGCCGTCGAACACTGAACAAACGGCACCAGCCGGTCATCGCCGACCGAGGCGGCCTGCCAGCCACCCGCAATGCTGAACAACAGTTCCTGCGCGCCATCCCCGTCGAGATCGGCGAGGGCCAGCTGGCGCGGCCGTCCTGCCCGGCGCTGCCGGGCCGCGCCAGCTCGGTCATGTCGCCATACGTCCCGCGTTGAATCGCGCCGCCAGCGCAGCACGGCACCGCGCCGCATCAATCGCATAGAGCTCGACTTCCCCGTCGGCATTCAGATCACCGGCCACCGCCGCCAGCAAGCACGCGTCAATAAAGCCGGCCGGCTCCGTGGACTCGCGATAGGCCCACAATCGGTCGTTCAGGTAAATCCTGTTAGGCGGCGACCGGATAAACAACCACCAGGTCCGTATCCCGATCGTTGTCGAGGTCGGTGGCAAGCAACTGCGTGCCGCCCGATTCGCCGTCGGCGAGCCCCTGGCTTGCGGCCAGCGGCCGGAAAGCTGCCGTCCAGGTTGTTGTTCAAGAGTTCGATCGGTCCGTCGGCATTGACGACCAGGATATCGAGGTCGCCGTCATGATCGGCATCCAGCATCAGGCCGTCAGTACTTCGCAGCTCACCGTTGTCGGCGCCGCCGATCTGCGTGACGTCCAGCCATTCGCCCGCGGCCCGTCTGTCGCCACAGCTGGTTGGGACCATCGCGCAGCAGGTAAACATCGGTCAGCCCGTCGTTGTCGATGTCACCCCACAGCGCGGTGTGAACATCTTCGATGCCGGACAGCGGATGCGCCGGCTGCGCCAGCAAATCCACCGCTTGCGCGTCGCCGAATGCCAGCAGGCTGCCTTGCGCCGTGCGTGGCAGAAAACAGATCCAGCGCGCCGTCGCCATTCAGGTCAACCATCGTCATACCTGTCGCATGCACCGTCTGTCCAGCGCAGGCAGCCCGGACAGGGTTGCGCAGTCGGCAAACAGGGCGACCGTCGGGTCTGGCAGTCGCGATGCCGGCGCCAGGTCCACGACCTGCGCCGCGCCTCGGTACCCATGCGCGTGTATTTGAATTCGGCCAGTCGCGCCTGCGGATTGTCGGCCAGCCGCTGGAACTGTCCCAGCATCACGCGCGCCTCTTCCCTTTTCTTGAGTCGCTGCAGAGCCTGGAAGGCACCGTAATAGGCACTGCGCAGGTAGGGATCGAGCGACATCGCTCGCTGGTAACTTTCGAGCGCGGCGTCGCTCTCGCCGATCTGGGCCCTGCACAGCGCCACGTAATAGGCAGCATAGGCATCCTGCGGATCGGCGCCGGCAACTTTCTCAAAGTGCTGCAGCGCCGCCTGCGACTCACCTGCATTAAGCGACAGCAGGCCGGCAACGTAATGCGCTCTCAGGTGCTCCGGGTTTCTCGCCAGCACCTTGCTCACGATGGCGAGTGCCGTCGCTTCATCGCCCGCCTGCTGCCGGTTGAGCGTGGCGATGGCGAGGTTGACCTGCACGTCATCCCAATCGGGATGTTTCTGCGCCAGAGCCTCAAAGGTCTGCGCGCGCGCCTTCGTAGTCAAAGTAACCCATGAGCCCAACGCCCCGATTGTTGGCCTCGATATCGGAGGCATTCAGGACAGGCCCGCCGGCCTTGTCGGTACACGCGCCCAGTAGCAGCATCAGCATGCCGCTTATTGTCCCGGTCAGAGACAGCCTTGCCTGTGTCATCAGTCTCATTTTTCTTCCGCGCACCTTTTCTTTGCATCCGAAATACGCTGGCGCAGGCTCGCTGTCTCGAGCGGGTGATCCCCTTCGGCTGCCCGAGCCAGGCGGGGCACGGCCAGGTAGTCATAGGCCTCGCTGCGCAAATGCGCGCGCATATCGTGGCCAACGCGGCGCTCACGCTCGTGCCGCAGCTGAGCAATGTCAATTGGCGCCACCACCACTTTTTCGCCGGGGCCGGGATCGGCCTGGGCCAGAATCCGACCGTCGAAATCCACCACCATGCTGCCGCCCGGCCAGCTGAACGGCGGATAGTGCTCAAGACTCGCGCCCTGGTTGGCGGCCACTACATAGGCCGTGTTCTCGGCTGCGCGTGCGCGATTGAACAAGGTCCACCAGTCCATCGGCGGCGTCGCGCCCCACGGGTCCATGTAGGCCGACAGGCGAATCAGCACTTCTGCACCATTGAACGTCAGCTGGCGCAGCACCTCCGGAAAAAGCCAGTCGTAACAGATTGCAACGCCGAGCTTGCCGAGTTCCGTATCCGCCACCGGAAAAAGCGCTTCCTGGTATTCGGCAATGTCGTGGGGGCTCGTATGCACTTCCCAGGGCAACCATGGGTTCACCTTGCGATACTTCAGCAGCACGCCCTCGGGGCCGATCAGCACAGTCGTGTTGAACACCATGTCGGGAAGGCGTCGTCACGTTCCAGAAATGTCCCGGTCTGGATATAGCAGCCGTATTTCTTCGCCAGCCGCTGGTATTGATCGGTGTGCTCGTTGGGCACTTCGACGGCGAGCTTGTCGAGCAACGCGCGTGCCGTGTCGTAAACAGGTACTGCATGCGAGAATTCCGGAAATACGAGCAGCCGAACATCAAAAAACGGTTCGTAACCGACGATGGTCTGCTCGATCATCTCGCACATGCGTCGCGTACGCGTCGCAATCTCCCGGCGATGCATGGGGCTTGGAAAATCCGTCTGGCAGGCGGCCGCGTAATAGAGTTCAGGCATGGGCCCGGATTATACGGAGAAATGCCGGCGGCCGACGCATCGCACCGCGCAATCCGGCCGCCATTGGATCAGGAGCCTGCGATGGTCATCTCGGCGAGCAGCAACGACCCGCAGCGAATGGTGCCGCGTTCGTCCGTGTCGCTGCCCACTGCCTGAATATTGCGATACATGTCACGCAGGTTGCCCGCAATCGTGACTTCTTCCACCGCCTGTACAACTTTTCCGTCCTGAACCCAGAATCCGGCCGCGCCCCTTGAATAATCACCGGTCACCGCATTGACGCCCTGCCCCATCAACTCCGTGACCACAAAGCCCGTTCCCATATCGGCAATGAGCCCGTCCAGATCACGCTCGCCGCGCGACATCAGCAGGTTGTGGATGCCGCCCGCATTGCCGGTCGTCTCCAGCCCAAGGCGGCGTGCAGAATAACTGGACAGCACGTAGCCGGTCAGCACCCCTGCATCCACCAGTTCGCGATCGACCGTGGCGACACCCTCGCGGTCAAACGGATGGCTGCCGAAACCGCGTGGCAGATGCGGTCGCTCCGAGAGACTCACGAAGTCGGGAAACAGCCGCTCACCGCTGGCGTCCAGCAAGAACGAGGACCGTCGGTACTGACTGCTGCCACTGATGGCTGAAACCAGGTGCCCGATCAGGCCGCGCGCAAGCTCTGCGGGAAATATGACGGGCGCCTTGCGGGTGGACAGCTTGCTGGCCCCCAGCCGGCGCAAGGTACGCTGCGCGGCGATGCGCCCGACCTCGGCCGGCGAATCCAGATCATCGGTACTGCGCGCTGCTGTATACCAGTAGTCGCGCTGCATCTTGCCGTCCTCGCTGCCGAGCACTGCGCAACTGATGCTGTGACTGGTTGAGGGATAACCACCAATGAAGCCATGACTGTTGCCATAGACGCGCAGCGACTGGTGCCGGCCGACTGAGGCCCCCTCGGAGTTGTCGATGCGCGGATCCAGCGCCCTGGCCGCCCCCTCGCACTCCAGTGCCAGTTCGATCGCCTTTTCCGGGGTAAGTGCCCATGGGTGACACAGGTCCAGATCGGGCTGCTGCGCAGCCATCCGGTTCGCGTCGGCCAGGCCAGCGCAAGGATCTTCCGCGGTAAACTTTGCGATGCTGCACGCTTTGGCCACGGTCTCGCGCACCGCCGCTGAGCTCAGATCAGCCGTGCTCGCCGAGCCCTTGCGCTTGCCGAAATATACGCTCACGCCCAGTCCGCGATCGCGCTGGTACTCGATGGTCTCCACTTCGCCAAGTCGCACCGTTACTGACAGGCCCTCGTCAATGCTTACGCCCGCGGCAGCCTGGCTGGCGCCGGCACGCCGCGCCTCGTCCAGAATCTGCCCAAGCAAGGATTCCAGCGTCTCGCGGCCGGGGCTCAGCTCCTGCGTCGCAGCGTCATTCATAGGCGTTTCCAGGGGGTGGCAAGGAGGCGGCATTCTACCCGCGGTCACTCTGGGCGAACACCCCGCATGCTACACTTGCGCCCCTTTTTTTGCTGATTCAGGCCCACGATGACTGCTCTGCAGCTGCTTACCAACGCCGATATTTTCGCGCCAGAGCCGCTGGGCAGGCAACATCTCCTCATCGCGGGGGGCAAGCTCGTCTGGATGGGCGCGCAAAAGCCCGGGGTCCCGGCAGGCACACCGATGACCGATCTCCAGGGTCAGCGGGTCGTCCCGGGCTTTATCGATGGCCACGTGCACCTCACCGGTGGCGGCGGCGAATCAGGATTCGCATCGCGGGTACCGGCACCTGCCCTGAGCCAATACACACGGGCAGGCGTGACCAGCGTCGTGGGCGTGCTCGGCACAGATGACTGCACGCGCCACACGCGTGACCTTGTGGCTCAGGCACTCGGCCTCAGGGAACAGGGTCTGTCCGCCTGGTGTCACACGGGCGGCTACCATCTTCCGCCGGTAACCCTCACGGGGCGGGTACGCGACGACATTGTTTACCTTGACCCCGTGATCGGGCTGGGCGAGGTGGCGATCAGTGATCACCGATCCAGCCAGCCCACACTGGACGAACTTCTGCGCCTCGCCAGTGAAGTACACGTCGGTGGGCTTATCACCGGCAAGGCCGGGATACTGCATCTGCACCTGGGTGACGGTGAGCGCGGGCTGGAACTGGTCACCCAGGGACTCACCCTCAGTGAACTGCCGGCGCGCGTTTTCAATCCCACGCACGTTAACAGGAAGCGCGCGCTGTTTGATGAAGCCCTTGGGCTCGCACGCCAGGGATGTGTGATTGATGTGACCGCGTTTCCGGTTGCACAGGATGAAGATGCCTGGTCAGCGCACGAGGCGCTGGTCCGCTATCTGACCAGCGACGCGCCTGCACAGAATATAACGGTCAGCTCGGACGGCGGCGGCTGTCTGCCGGTTTTCGACGACCAGGGCCAGATGCTGAGCATGGACGTCGGGCATTCGGGATCTTTGCTGGACATGCTGCAAGGCGCCGTTGCCAGCGGCCTGCGGCTCGAAGATGCGCTGCCAGCCATCACCGCAAACCCGGCCAGACTTTTGCGGCTGGCAGGAAAAGGAGTACTGGCGATCGGCAGCGATGCCGATCTCGTGTGCCTGGACGACAGCTTGCGGATTACCGATGTCATGGCGCTGGGTCGCTGGCATCTGCGCCACGGCAGAGCCGAACTGTCCGGACAATTTGAATAAGC
Organism: uncultured Gammaproteobacteria bacterium; assembly: GCA_963759075.1. Taxonomy (GTDB): domain Bacteria; phylum Pseudomonadota; class Gammaproteobacteria; order Steroidobacterales; family JABDLF01; genus JABDLF01. Next base: position 162,342 of record CAVWXZ010000016.1, on the reverse strand, counting down.
CTCTGGCAATGGAGTGATTCCGCATGTGCCCGTCACCTGATCATCCCGAAAAAAACCGCGGATACATTGTCCCCATCGGCGGGGCTGAAGAGAAATTCGACAATCCGGCTATCCTGCAAAAATTCGTGGACCTGTGCGGTGGTTCCAGCGCCCGGGTTGCCATCATTCCCACTGCTTCTCAGAAAGCGGACACCGGTGGGCGCTATGAAAAGCTCTTTCATCGCCTGGGCGTCGAGCACGCACGCGTTCTTCCGATTGAGACGCGCGCCGATTGTCAGGACCCGAGCTACATAGAGGTTATCGATAGCTCGGACGGCGTCTTCATGACCGGCGGCAACCAGCTCCGCCTGTCCACCACGCTGGGTGGAACCGAAGTAGCCCAGGCGATTCGGCGCCGCAACGCGGCAGGCATGCACGTTGCCGGAACCTCGGCTGGCGCCGCGTTCATGCCGGAGCACATGATTGCGGGTGGGCTGGAGGGCAGCACACCCAGCCCGAATATGGTCACCCTGGCGCCCGGACTCGGCCTCACCAACAACTTCATCATCGATCAGCACTTTCGTCAGCGTGACCGGCTCGGCCGGCTGCTTACGGCGCTGGCATACAACCCGTTTGCCGTCGGCATCGGGCTCGACGAAGACACCGCCGCATTCATCCGGCCCGGCGATGGCCTGGAGGTTGTCGGCAGCGGAGGCATCACGATCGTCGACCCCTCAGAGATCGAGTACTCCTCCATGGACAGGGCGCGCCGAAATCAACCGGTGAGTCTGATCGGGGTGCGGCTGCACATCCTGGTGGCGGGCGGCAGATTCGAAATTGCGGGCAGAAAAGCCACGGCAGCAGACGGCGACGTGCAGCGCGGAGCAAGCAAGTGAATATCCTCGAAACAAACGTTTATGTCGGACCGAACCTGTATGCGCGTTTTCCCGTCATACGCCACGTACTTGATCTCGGGGAGCTTGAACACTGGCCAACGGTGCGCCTGGGCAACGGCTTTATTGACGGCCTGCTCGAACACCTGCCCGGCCTCAGTCAGCACACCTGCTCATACAGCGAGCCGGGGGGGTTCGTCCGGCGCATGCGTGAGGACGAAGGAACGTGGCTCGGACATGTCATGGAGCATGTGGCCCTCGAGCTGCAAAACGTCGCGGGTTCCGACGTCACGTTCGGGCGCACGCGCTCGATCCCCGGTCAGCCAGGCCACTACAACATGGTCTTTGAATATCACGACGAGGAAGTCGGCCACGAAGCCAGCCGCATCGCACTGGAACTCATTCATCAGCTGTTGCCGGAGGCCCTGAGGCCTGCGGCAACAAGCACCGAAAACCTCGACTTTGAAACCGAGCGCGATCAGTTCATCAAGTATGCGCAGCAGCGCGAACTGGGACCAAGTACCACCTCGCTGGTGCGCGCTGCGGAACAGCGAGGCATTCCATGGATTCGCCTGAACCGCTACAGCCTTTTGCAACTTGGCTATGGTCGCTTTCAGAAGCGAATCCAGGCGACCGTAACTGGCCAGTCGTCCAACATTGCGGTGGAACTTGCCTCAGACAAGGAAGAAACCAACGCGATACTGCGAGACCTGGGCCTGCCGGTGCCCCGCCAGCTGATGGTCACGACGCCCGAAGAGGCGGCGCGCGCTGCCGAACGCATCGGCTTTCCTGTCGTGCTGAAACCGCTGCGCGGCAACCATGGTCGCGGTGTCTCTATCAATCTTACTGACAAAGGGCAGGTCCAGGTGGCTTTTGCCAAGGCGCAAGAGCATGGCCGCACCGTGGTGGTGGAGAGTCACATCGAGGGTATGGACCACCGCATCCTGGTTGTGAGCGGTAAAGTGGTCGCCGCTGCCAAGCGGGTACCGGGGCACGTAACCGGTGATGGTCAGTCCACCGTGGAACAGCTGGTGGAAGCAGTGAACAAGGACCCCCGCCGCGGGATAGGTCATGAAAAGGTACTGACGCGCCTTGAGTTTGACCACCAGGCCGAACGCCTGCTTGCCAGGCTCGGTTACGATCGAAACTCGGTGCCTGCCGACGGCGAGCTTGTCTACCTGCGCTCCACGGCCAACCTCTCCACCGGCGGCACTGCCATAGACGTAACCGACATCATTCATCCCGACAACAAGGAAATGGCCATCCGCGCCATATCGGCAATTGGCCTCGACGTGGGCGGCGTCGACTTTCTCACCAGTGACATAAGCGAGTCCTACCGCATTACCGGCGGCGGCATCTGCGAGGTGAACGCCGGCCCGGGCTTTCGCATGCACGTCGCGCCCAGCGAGGGTACGCCGCGAGACGTGGCCGGCCCTGTTATCGACATGCTGTTCCCCCCAGGCTCACCAAGCCGGATTCCCATTGCCGCAATCACGGGCACCAACGGCAAGACGACCACTGCCCGGATGCTCGCCCACATTCTCAAAATGAAGGGGCACGTCGTCGGTCTAACGACCACCGACGGCGTATATATCGATGGGCAACTCACGGTGGAAGGCGACATGACCGGGCCCGTTTCGTCGCGCATGATCCTGCGCGATCCGTCTGTGGACGCGGCTGTTCTGGAAACCGCGCGTGGGGGCTTGCTGCGCAGCGGCCTGGGCTTCACAGAATGCGACGTGGCGTGTTGCCTGAACGTCACCTCAGACCATCTCGGGCTGAAGGGCATCGAGACCCTCGACCAGCTCGCCGAACTGAAACGTGTACCAGTCGAGGTGGCGCAGGATACCGCTGTGCTCAATGCCGATGATCCGCGCTGCCTGCAAATGGCCGACTACACCGACGCCAGGCACGTTTGTTACGTCACCATGAACCCGGCCCACTCGCTGGTAAAAGAACATATCCGGTCCGGCGGACGTGCCGTCGTGCTGGAGCAGGGCATGAACGGCCACATGATTACGATCTATGACAACATGGCCCATATCCCGCTTATGTGGACTCACCTGATTCCGGCCACGCTTGAAGGGCGAGCCCTGCACAACGTTCAGAACGCGATGTTTGCCAGCGCTATGGCTTACAGCCTGGGTGTCAGCCTGGAGCATATCAATCAGGCGCTGCGCACTTTCGGCAGCAGTTTCTTTCAGGCGCCGGGGCGCATGAACGTATTCGATGAACACCCGTTTAAGGTCATCCTTGATTACGCGCATAATCCCGCGGCGGTCAAGGCTATCTGCGACGTGGTTGACCGCCTGGACGTGGCCGGTCGCCGCATCGTGCTGCTGGCAGCACCGGGCGATCGGCGCGACGAAGATATCGTCGACATCGCACGCACGGCCGCCGGCCATTTTGACCTTTACGTGTGCCGACGCGACGATTACCGGCGTGGTCGTGGCGAAGACGAAGTACCACAGATGTTGCGTACGGCAATGCTCGAGGCGGGCGTCGCTGAAGACGCGATCTATGTCGTACCCGATGAACAAGAGGCGACTCAGCGCATCCTTGAACTCGGCCGGCCTGGCGACCTGCTGGTGATATTCGGCGACAAAATAAAGCGCTGCTGGAAGCAAATCATTTACTTCAAGCCCGGTGAACTCGGTATGGATTCGGGCGCCACGCGAGATTCGCGTGCGCCGGTCATTGAGCTGCCCGGCTTCGAGCTGCCAGACGACCTTGAGTTGATTCGCGACGAGCGCGGCGTGCGAATCGCGCGTGAGGAATCGGACTAGCCGGACCGCAGCCATGAAAATTCTGGACTGTCGGCGACTGACCGGACCCAACGTCATATGGGACCACCCGGGCGCTGTTATCGATGTTGCTTGCGACGATGATGAGGCCGGCCCGCTTATCGCCGGACTTGCACAATGTCTGGCCCCTTTGCTGGACGAACTCAACTGGGACCGCGAGGGCGTTGCCGCCCGCAAGTGCAGCGGTGGTTTCAGTCTTGCTATCTCTGCGCCTGCGGACGCCCTGTACGCCGCCACCGACGTCCTGGAAGCCGCCTGGGCCGCGCAAACCGGAATAGCTGGTTCATTGCAGGCAGCGTTGCCTGAACTCAAGCAGACCGTGGCGAGTGAAAGCAACCCCCGGCTGCGGCGCTTGCTGGCGGCGGCCGCGGCCCATGACGTTGTCGCATTCTGTGATGATCAGATGCTGTCAGCAGGGCTTGGGTCTGGCTGTCAATCCTGGCCGGTGAGCGGCCTGCCTGACCCGGAGGCGATTGACTGGTCCGCCCGTCACGGCATTCCCGTCGGCCTCATAACCGGCACCAATGGCAAAACTACCTGCTCGCGCCTCGTTGCGAACATGGCCGGTGCGGACGGCAAGCGACCGGGCCTGAGTTCAACCGACTGGATCGCCGTCGACGGCCAGATCATCGAAACGGGTGACTACGCCGGACCCGGTGGCGCGCGCACCGTGCTCCGGGACACCCGTGTCGACCTGGCGGTGCTGGAAACCGCCCGCGGCGGCCTGCTGAGGCGAGGGCTGGCGATTGGCACGCGCCACTGCCGCGCTCATTACCAACATTTCCGAAGACCACCTCGGCGACTTCGGCTCGCGCAGCCTGGTTGAATTGCTGGAAATAAAATGGACCGTGACCCGCGCGCTGGCCGACGACGGATTACTGGTACTGAACGCCGAAGATCCCTTGCTCATGGCGCGCGCCGGTAACGTCGCTACACGCCTGTGTTTTTTTGCCCCTGACCCGGACACTCCTGCGCTGACTGATCATTTCGCAGCTGGGGGCGCGGTGTGCACCGTCCGGCACAACAAGTTTGTGCGCGGCGAACGCGGGCATTGGACAGAGCTCCTGCCTGTCGACGACGCACCGATTACTTTTCGCGGCGCAGCCCGCCACAACATCGCCAACGCGCTTGGTGCAATCGGCCTGGCGCACGCCCTTGGCATCAGCGACGACGGCATCCGCCGGGGGCTGAGCGAAACCCGTCGCGACGAGAATCCGGGCCGCTGCAACCTGTTCGCTGCTGACGGCATCAGCGTGCTGGTGGATTTCGCCCACAATGTCCAGGCGATGCGGGCCGTATTCGAGCTCGCGCGTGCCCTTCCGGCGCAGCGCCGCATACTGTGTTTCGGACAGGCGGGCGACCGGCCCGATTCGGCGATCGAAGCGCTGGCCACCAACGCCTGGGCCACCGGCCTCGAGCGCGTAGTGATTTCTGAACTCCCGGCCTATTATCGGGGTCGTGAGCCTGGAGAGGTATTTGGGATCATGCGCCGGGCCCTGCTGCGGGCGGGAGCGCGCGACGAGCAGATCGGTCACCAGCCGGATGAGATTGCGGCGCTCCGCCACGCCATGGAGTGGGCCCGGGACGGTGATCTCGTTATTATGCTGGCACTCGCCGAGTCCGATCGGGTACGCAACTGGCTAAAAGGAATTGAAACCGATGGCATTAGCTGAAGCTGCTTCGCTGGACCTCGACTTTGTGCGCGCGCGTTTTCCGACCCTGGCCTCGGAATGGGTATTCATGGACAACGCAGGTGGCTCACTTCCCCTGGGCAGCGTGATTGATCGGGCAGCCCGTTATATGCGGGAGTGTCCCGTTCAGCTTGGCGCAAGCTACGCGGTATCGGCCCTTGCGCAACAGCGTCTCGACGAGGCTACCGCTGCGCTGGCGGAGTTTGTCAATGCCAGGGATCCGAAAGAAGTTGTGCTGGGCCCTTCCACGAGCGCGCTGATATCCCGGCTGTCCCGCGCCATGCTTCCTGGCCTGCGGGAGGGTGACGAGATCGTCGTTACCAATGTCGACCATGAGGCCAATATCAGCCCCTGGCTGCGACTTGCAGAGCACGGCATCGTCCTGCGCACCTGGGCGCTGAATCGCGACAGCCTGCGCCTGGAACTCGATGACCTGGCAACTCTCATGAATTCCCGGACGCGCCTGGTGTGTTTTACCCATACGTCCAACGTGCTCGGCAGCATTGAACCCGTGGCAGACATCACGCGTTTTGTGCACGAGCGTGGGGCGCAGGTGTGCGTCGATGGTGTTGCCCACGCCCCGCACCATGCCGTCGATGTACAGGCCTGGGACGTCGACTACTACGTGTTCAGCCTGTACAAGGTGTACGGCCCGCATCAGGCCATGATGACGATCAGGCGCGACCTCTTCGAAGCGCTCGACAATATTAATCATTTGTTTTTTGGCCTTGGGGATATCCCTTATAAGCTGCAGCCCGGCGGCGCCAACTACGAACTCACCTATGCGAGCGGCGCGGTTCCTGCGTATTACGCCGAGCTTGGCGAAAAATCCGGTGCGCAACCGGCCGCGAACACCAGGGACAAGCTGCTGGCAGCTGCGGCCGCCATGAGCCGGCACGAAGAACGCATCGTTGAACCTCTGCTCGATTTTCTCAAGGCAAGGCCCGGTGTGACCATCCTCGGCGAACAGTGCGCGGATTCCGTGCGGCGCACACCGACCGTCTCATTCGTAGTCGCGGGCCGCGATTCAGCCACGATTCCGCAGGCAACCGACAAGCACAAGGTAGCGATTCGCTGGGGGCACTTCTATGCGCCGCGACTTATTGACTACCTCGGGCTCGCAAAGCAAAACGGGGTTGTGCGCGTCTCGCTGGTGCACTACAACACTCGCGAGGAAGTTGATCGATTGCTGATGGCGCTGGACGGAGCACTCTGACTGCAATGCATTCCGGCGACGATACAAAACCCAGCAAATCCCAGCTCAAAAGGGAGAGCCTGGCGCTGCAAAAGCTGGGCGAGCAGCTCATCAGCATGCCCGCTGCGCGCTTCCAGGGCATTCCGATGCCCGACACCCTGCGCGAAGCTGTTCAGCAGGCCCGTGGTATGACTGGAAGACGTGCGCTCTATCGCCAGCGACAGTACATTGGCAAGCTGATGCGCGAGATTGATGCCAGCCAGATCAGGGACGCCATCGAGCAGGATGAACAACGACACCAGCAGGCGGCCCGGATCTTTCATCACATAGAAGCCTGGCGTGACCGGCTGCTGGCCGAGGGCGACAGCCTGCTCGGCGAATTGCTCGAGGAATTCCCGACAATTGACCGTCAGCACATCCGACAGTTGATCCGGGAGGCGCAGCGCGAACGTGATGCGGATAAACCGCCACGGCACGCCCGCCTGCTATTCAAATATCTGCAAAAACTGGCTGGCGCCCGTGCGCTGACTCCTTAGGCAAAGACAGGTAGAATGACATTATGAAACCACTGGTAGGCGTGATTATGGGGTCGAAGTCTGACTGGGGCGTGGTCCAACACGCGTCACTGACTCTCGATGAACTTGGCATTGCACACGAGACCCGCGCCATCTCGGCTCACCGGACACCGGACGCGGTCAGCGAGTATTGCACCAGCGCACGGGCGCGTGGCCTGGAGGTCATCCTTGCGGCCGCCGGCGGCGCAGCTCACCTGGCTGGCGTTGCGGCCGCGTACACCACCCTGCCCGTGCTGGCGATGCCCATGGAATCAAAGCTCGATGGCCTGGACTCCCTGTTGTCCATGGTGCAGATGCCCGCCGGAATTCCTGTTGGCACCCTGGCGATTGGTAAGGCCGGCGCGATCAATGCCGCGCTGCTTGCCGCGGCCATCCTCGCCAACAAGTATCCGGAAACGCTGGCCGCGCTCGAAGCATTCAGGCAGAAACAGCGTGCGAAGGTGCTTGAGCAGCCGGATCCTCGCAAGGACTGATCTGCGACCCGCTGCAGCCCACCCGGACAACGCTGTCGATCCAGGCCCAGCGGCCTTCCACGCGCTTGTATGAGCGCTTGATCCGATAGCGGACGTTCCCCTCGCGCCAGGCGAAGACCTGCATGTCATCGGGTCTCGGGCAGGGCGCAGAGAGGCTCGCGTCGGCTCGCCAGTAAGACCAGCTCACCCCCCGTGCCCGAGGCGCGGCCGGGCTGGAGCCGATGTAGCGTTCGATTTCGTAGGCGACGGTGAAGAAGTCCGGTAAAGCACCGGGGAAAAGGCGGTGAGAAACGGCCTGCAGCGCTTCGGCAGAAGCCCCGCGCACCGAAAGGGCGAGTCTGAACATATCAACCTCCATGTCGATATTATTATTTGAGGACCAGTGAGATTTATCAGCCGTATGGCGAATTGTCAAAATTTGGCAATCACGGGACCCCGCCTTCAGGCCAGGATCAGGTCAAGATAGGCGCCGTCAACCAGGTCTGCCCGGGTGATTCCGAGCTCTTCCATGAGCGCCAACGCGATTGCTTTACCGCGGAGCTCTGATTCGAGATCGGATAAAGTGACTTCGAGTTCCATGAAAGACCCCAGACCATCCACCTCGTCCAGGTGGACACGGGTCTGACCGACCCAATACAAGCTGCGGGTTTTTTTCACGTCGCCAACTACGCTCAGGGCATTAGACAAAAGCTCCGCGACAGATGCCTCGTTGTCGATAGCCACGCGCAGGTATTCGGAGGCCGACGGCGATTTGCTGTCGGGGCGCCGATAATAGATCAGCTCGGCGCTGCCATCATCGAAACGCCGCAGCTTAAGTCGACCAACGGGCACTTCGTAGAACGTGTCGTGCTGCGCCATCTGATAAGGGCCATCGGTAGCAAGCTTTCTGACGCTCGCTTCCAGCGCCTCCGGATCCGCCACCCGCGCCTTGATTTCAATGTTTTTTGGCATGCATTACACAGCAGCGTACAAGCCTCAGGATGCCAATCCGGATGGTGCCGACTGAGCGCTTCATTCGGTGCGCGGGTCTTCGGCAGTCGAATGCAGGGTCATGCCCACCGTGGCGCCAAACTGCGTCACCCAGTCACTGCACAGGTACTTATGCCAGGTACCACCGGGAATAATAAAAACGCTGCCGGGACCCGACACCAGCGTCGTCTGCCCTTGGTCAATCAGCAACCTGATGCTGACCTCACCGTCCAGGGTATGCAGGAACGCATCTCCTTCCGGATGGCAGGTCCGTGGGGACTCACCCTTGTACTTGCCAAGCCACGCGTGACCATCATTGAACGGACCCAGCGCCCAGAATATGGCCTCGCCGTTGTCCTCCTCCATATCGGGGCGCCTGGCCATCACGGCCGTCAGATTGTGAATGTCCACATAGTCCCCCAATTGCCGGCGGCACGCACCGCGCGCGCGAGTTCAGAGCACTACAGCAGCCATGCCAGTCGTACCCAGATGGCCAGCAGCACAACATTGCTGAACACAAACATCGTCAGCCGTGACATAACCTGGTTGAACGTCAGGTGCACGAGACTGTGCAAGACCCGGAAACTTACGTAGGCCCAGGCCAGCCACACGAAAACAGGATCGGTTTTGCCTAGCAGCATCACCAGCAACGAGGCAATATAAAAGAGCGGCGGGACCTCCATCAGGTTGCGCAGATGATTGCCAGTTTTGATGATCAGCTCGGGCGCCTCGCCCTGCATGGTCTCAAAATAGCTTGCCCTGACCTGGCGGTCGCGAACAGCCGATACCCGCACCTGCAGGTTGCGCAGGGACACCAGGAAGGTCCACAGGAAAAGCACAAACATCGGCCAAAACAACGCGTTCATAATCGCTCACCTCTCAGCGTGCAAACTGCAGCACCAGGCCGCAGGAAGGACAGCGGTAGGCGACCATCGCGATGGCCGACTTCTTCTCGTATTTAACATTTTCCGTCTTTATTCCAAACACCCGCTGTTCTTCCGGCGGACCCGGCTGCCAGCTCAATTGCGTTGCGTAGCCGTCCCGCGAACGATTCGGGATAAAGCCGGGCCGCATAGCAACCTTGCAATTTGCGCAGCTGGGTATCTTGTTCATGGCCGTCAGCCTTCGCTTTCCGATCCAATCATGAGCGGGTGGTCATCGGGACTCCGGGCGCGAAATTCACCGCGGCCTGGCGCTGCTCTGCCCGCCCCCGTTTCATGCTTTGTATTTCTTCTTCATTGCCCGGAATGATTCGCGCACCAGTTTGCGTAAAGTGGGCAGATGAACATCGTCCAGCTTGTTGATATACAGACAGGACTTCCCGGTTTTGTGCTTGCCGAGCTTCTCCATGAGTTCATCGTATGCCGAAAACCCCGGCATGATGTAAATCGCCAGGTTCTGCTTGCGCGGCGAGAATCCCACCATCATCCAGTCGCCCTCGCGCCCACTCGCATACTTGTAGTGGTAGCTGCCGAAGCCGACGATCGCTGTGCCCCACATGACAGGGGCTTCGCCGGTAATTTTCTCCATGAGTTCGAGGACTTTGAACGCATCTTCGCGACGTGTCTCATTGTCAACGCTCGCGAGGAATTTCTCGACGCTGGCGCGGTTCTTCCTGGTCTTCAGATCAGCCATGTTTACCTCTGCCCGTTGGCTCGCAAGCCAGCCGGAGTGCACCGACTGATATTCAACAAGTCTAGAACATCGGCGCGACGACTTCGACCTGGCGTCACTGAACCGGATCGGCTCACTCGTGACCGGGCAACGGCCTGAGGTCCGGCTCCACGAACGAACGACGCGCCTGCTGCGACATCAGCAATGCGGCGGAGTAATAAGGCGATAACGCAGGCGGCGTGCGTGCAAACAGGTCTTCGTTATGTCGTGCAAATTCTTCCCAGCTTTCTCCGGGGCGCATTCGCGCAGCGATAATACGCGCAAACGCCACGGTCACTGTTTCATGGTATTCCGGCAGTTTGTCCAGGACTTCCGCGTTGTATCGGAGAATGCCGTTGCGGATGCGTTCCAGCGCCGTCGCGAAATCGGCTGCCCCCAGACACAGCCAGGCCATCCTGATATGCGCCGTGTGTGTCCACGTCTCCGGCGCCAGCGTGCAGGATTCAAAGGCCGCCAGAAAGGCGCTGTCTTCGGGTTCCATTATTTCCGCGCACAGGCCACAAAAGAGCGGCCCTGACTGACCGGACGGCACAGGTATCCGGAGCCGGCGCAGCGCACAGCAGCGCCGACAGGGGCGATGCCGCGCCCCATGCGCCGTCCGCTCAGGAGGTGCCTCCGACGGTGATACCGTTCACACGCAACGTTGGTTGTCCGACGCCCACCGGTACGCTCTGGCCTTCCTTGCCACACACGCCTACTCCGGCATCCAGCGCGAGGTCGTTGCCCACCATGGACACCCGCGTCAGCACATCAGGGCCGTTACCAACCAGCGTCGCGCCCTTCACAGGACGGGTGACTTTGCCGTTTTCAATGAGGTAGGCCTCGGAGGCCGAGAATACGAACTTCCCTGAAGTGATGTCGACTTGCCCACCGCCAAAATTCACTGCATACAAGCCTCGCTCGACGGAGGCAATAATCTCGTCAGCAGCGTGGGGGCCCGCCAGCATGTAGGTATTGGTCATGCGCGGCATCGGCAGATGTGCGAATGACTCCCGGCGACCGTTGCCAGTCGACTCTCCACCCGTCAGCCTGGCGTTCATCTTGTCCTGCATGTAGCCAACCAGCACGCCGTTTTCAATCAGTGTCGTGCAGCGGGTCGGCGTACCTTCATCGTCCATATTCAGTGATCCGCGGCGATGTCTCCAGCGTTCCGTCGTCCACCACGGTACACAGCTCCGACGCCACCTTTTCACCCATGCGCCCCGCAAATGCCGAGGTGCCCTTGCGATTGAAGTCCCCTTCAAGTCCGTGACCGATGGCCTCATGCAGCAGCACGCCCGGCCATCCCGGGCCGAGCACTACGTCCATGGTGCCGGCCGGCGCATCCACCGCCTTCCAGCAGCACCAGCGCCTGCCGAACCGCCTCCCGTCCGTACTCATGGCCGCGCCCGTCTTCGAGGAAATGTTCGTAGCCGAGGCGACCACCGCCGCCCGCATAACCTTGCTCACGCCGTCCGTTCTCTTCAACGATGACCGATACGTTCATGCGCACCAGGGGTCGCACATCGGCGTTAAAGGTACCGTCACTGGCGGCCACCAGTATCACTTCGTGCACGCCCGACAGGCTGACCATCACCTCTTTGACGCGCGGATCGACAGCGCGGGTGCTGGCATCAACCTCCTGGAGCAATCTGCACCTTGGCTGCGTCATCCAGCGTTTCCAGGGGGTCCATGGGCAGGTAGAGGCGGTGACCGGGTGACGGCCTTCCAGGCCTGCAGCGCGCCCGTACCACCCTGCCGGGCAATCGCACGCGCTGCTTCGCCCGGCTCGAGTCAGTGCCGGCAGTACCAGTTCGTCAGAATACGCGAAGCCGGTCTTCTCACCGCTCATGGCGCGCACGCCGACGCCCTGCTCGATACTGTGTTGCGCATCCCGGACAATGCCGTCTTCCAGCGACCACGACTCGTGGCGACTCAGCTGAAAATACAGATCGGCGTTATCCACCGCATGACCCATTATGCTGCCCAGCGTTTTCTGGATCTGGTTGTCGTCCAGGCCGGTCGGTTCGAGGAGTGCAGCTGCGCGCAATGTCGAGTGGGTTGTGTGTCATAACAGTTGTCATCGATGCCTGTGGACTAAAGACAAACCCGACATTTTACCGGAAAACTTCCCGGCATCCGGAAACGATACCAGGTTCACAGGCGACGATGGCTGACGGCCGGGAAAGTGGTCCGCAGCTTGTCGACGTCGTTGCACTATCCAGCGTGGCAACCGCGATGCCCGGCCTGATCGTCGCATTCGGCCAGCACGGTGCCCCACGCATCCACAATCATGGAATGACCCCAGGTCTTACGCCCGCTCTCATGGCGCCCACCCTGCGCCGCCGCAATCACCGGGCAGAGATTTTCCACCGCCCGCGCCCTGACCAGCAGGTTCCAGTGAGCGGCGCCGGTCGCAACGGTAAAAGCAGCCGGCAGGGCGATCGCGCGCATGCCATCGGTCAGCATGCGCCGGAATTGCTCCGGGAAGCGCAGGTCATAGCAAACCGCAAGCCCGAGACCATCCCAGCGGCGAATCAGACACCACCGTCTCGCTGACCGGCAAGTGTCTTTTCGGACTCCATGTAGCGTTCGGCCCGGCCAGGAATGCGCGACATCGAACAGGTGAATCTTGTCGTAGCGGGCACGCTGTTTCCCCATGCGCATCAAATACCAGGCACGACGAGTAAACGCTGCTCATCGCGGCCCGGATCGGCACGGTGCCCGCAACGATCCATACCCTCTCTGCCAGCGCCGTCTCGGCCAGCCATCGCTGTATCGGCCCATCGCCCGCCTCCTCCGCGATCGCCGGCGCTCGGCATCATTGCCGCCCCATGAAGGCGAAATTCTCCGGCAGCACCACCAACGCCGCGCTGCCTCTCGCGTCGCCTCCCGCATCAAGCGTCGCCGCCGCGGAGAGATTTGCCGCAACATCGCCGCCAGAGGTCATTTGCACCGCGGCGACCGTCACTCTGCCTGCAGGTTTATCCACCGCTGGGATTTTCCGCGACCGGCGGCGCGGACCCGGCGAAGGCGTCTCTGCAACCGCCTGGTCCACCTGGTAAATATCCGGCGCATCCCAGGACCCGGTCACCCTGTAAAACACTTTCGACATGTCCTTCAGCGGGTCCTTCAGAATTTCCGAAAAAATCAGTAGCGCCGCGCCCACGGCAGGCCCCGCAGCAATCGCACCGGCGACCGGCAGCGCCGATCCCAGATTAGCGCGCACGACCGCAGTCTGATCGTAATCGCGCTCGGCGATACCTGCACGGCCTGCGATGCCTATATCTGCAGCCGGCCCGTCAAGCACGAGGTTGTCGGTGTATGCCTGGCCGTCGATCGAGCTCAAAGTCCCCGCTGATCGAATCGAAACCAAAACCGGTATCAAAGACATCGCGAAAATCCAGGCTGAGGCGTCTCGGCAAAGCGGCGATCGACATCAGGCCGAACATGCGCCCGGCACCTGGCTCAACTTCCAGCAACTGACCGTCGCCCACGCGCACGCTGACGCTGCCGGAAACCTTTTCCCGGTAATGCCGGTCCGGCGGGCCCGGCCAGCGCGACTGAACGACGATCTCGGCCTCATCCGCCTTCATCACCGGATCAAAACCCAGCTGCGCCAGCGTGCGTCGAACATCCGTCGACTGTCAGAGTGAAATCAAACGCGGAAACCTCGCCGACCCCTCGGTGATCTCCCAGCGTCCGTTTCCGCTGATCGACAAAGCCGGGGTCGCGCGTCGTGACGCTATCCATGACCAGTCCGTCACTCGGACTTCATGATCTCGGCCTCCAGCGAACCGAAACTCATATCGTCGTAAGCAAACTCCGCAGCCACAATGCGCATGGCCGGCAAGGTCCGCGGGTCGGAGGTCGGCGTCTCCGCAGCGCCATCGACAGCCGGCATGAGGATCAGGCGGGACATGTCGACGAACACTCGCTCATTGCCAGCGATATCAGCCGGGATGAGCATCGAGCCCTCAACCCGATCGCTGTTGATCTGCGCCAGCCACTCGCGTGCATTACGATCCAGCCTGACCCGTGCCTCAGGGATAAGCTGGTCGTACGCATTGAGACTGTTGACCCGTACGTTGACGGAACGCAACAACGACATCTCTCCCGGTACCGCCTCCGCGCCCCAGTCAACATCGATCCAGCGGTCCACGTCGAGCCGGTCCGCCTCTCCGGTCACAATCATGCCCTCCGTCGGTGGCAAGCCCTGCACCTGCCCGCCGAGCTGCACGGCTGTCCGATCGTGATGCCATTCCCCTTGTGCCCTGAGAAAACGCGTAATGCTGGTGAAGATACTGCCGTAATTTGCACCGAGGGTTATCTGGCCTTCCGCCGGAAACCGTATATCCATGCTCACCCTGCGTGATTCGCTGTCCGCCTTGCTGAGCGGTTCTGGCAGAATAACCGCCATCCCTGATAAGCCTGTTTCCACGGTGATGCCGAACGTTTCACCTTCGGCGGACGCCATGGGAAAACGGGCCGTCGCATTCCAATTGGTCTCACCATTCAGAACCACCGGCACCGGAAACGGCAGGTTACCGGTCAGGTCCGCACTGGAATGACGGCCACGTGCCTCAACCAGCGTCGAGTTGACGCGCCCGCTCGCGTCGCTCCCCGGTCGAAGATCCAGCGTGACAGGGCGTCCGAACAGGCGCGCAGCGATATCGTTGCCGCGCACCGCTTTTTCAGTGAAGTTGATCTCGCCTTGCAGCTGCGTGAACCGCTGATCAAGGCCGTCAATGCCAAGCCAGTCTCCCTGAATAGAGACATTGCCATTCACCCTGAAGTCCTGCATACGCATGAGCGGCAGGTTGACGACCACTTCTGATTGGGCGCCACCGGCACCGCGCACGTCGTTGATGCGCGGCCCAAGTACTTTTGCAACCGGGCTCGCGCGCATGAATGCAAGCAGATCAGCAACTGTTCCGCGCGATTGTCCCTGCACTATCAGAATATTCTCTGCCAGGTCGCCGATTTCTGCCGTGGAGCCCGAAACGTCATTGCCTGACATGCTCCCGGAAATGATTCTGCTCTTGAGACTCGCGTTTTCCAGCACGGTCTCGAAGCGCGCGCCCTCGATTGCCGGCCAGTCCCGGGCAAACGCAAAACGCATGTCCTCGATGACCGTTCTTGCCGTGAAATAGCCTTCGTTATTTTTGAAGGGGTAAGCTTTGACCGGGCCCTCAAAGGCAATGGTTGTTTCCGGCGCGCGTCCGGACACGAGGGCGCCCTGCAGCCATCGGTAGGCCATCGGCGGCATCTTCTTGTCGGGCAAAAATGCCCTTGAAGCGTCAAGGTCCAGATCGCTCATTTTCGTCGCGAGCTTCAGCACGGAGGACTCATCCCCCGCCGGAATTGTCAGCGTAAAATCCGTACTTGAACTGAATGCAGGGGTGTCAACTTGCAGCGCATCGCTGCTGACAATCCAACTCCCGTCGGTTTTTTTCCAGCCCACGCTGCCCAGCATGGCGGTCACCGAGACTGGCTCCGAGTAAAAGGACTCCAGCGCAATGGTGGCGCCCCGCGTACCGAGCTCCAGAAAACCGCCCGCATCATCCATGCGCAGTTTGCCGCTCAAATTACGAATGCCCGGCACCGCCCTGTAGGCCTGTAGTCCGAGCTCGCTGAACTCGCTGCGCACCGCGTAGCTGACCGTTTCACCATCACGCAGGCTGCGGTTGATGACGAGTTCCTGCAGTTCGCCCTGCGGCGCAAGCGCTGCCAGAGCCTCCCGCGCTTCGCCTTGCGGCAGCCAGTCGCGCAGGGGCTGCAGGTCCTGCAACCGGAGATAGCCCGCATTGAGGTAAACGATCTCCACCGATTCATCGCTGCTGATCGTGCGTTCCACCGTCAGCTTGGAGATTGGCCAGACGTGCCCATCTCTCTCGCACCTGAGCTTGCTGACAGACGCCTGCCAGCCGCTGGTCTGACGACTCCACTCGATCAGGCCGCTCAGTCGGGACCAGCCTTCCTCGCGCTGTTCGCCATCGCGGGCGGCGAAACCGAAATCGCGTACGCTGATGTCGGCGCTGAGCTGCTCAAGATTTCGCCCGACCATGCTCAGGTTGCTGACCAGGTCAAGGCGCCCTGCACGCACCTCTGGCAGCCCCTCCGGCAGCAAATTGCCGATGCCGGCGAGATTGATCTGCGTGCCACGCACGGACGCCTGCCAGCGGATTGCCAGCGGGTCCTGAAGGGAATCCCGGGTGCTGAGCTTGAACTCCACCTCCTCCCCGAAGACCAGCGGCAGGCGGGCACGCCCGTCTATCAGCAGCTGGGAGCGTCCGTAATCTATGAGCAGGTCGACATCGCTGAACCGCCAGGGTCCCTGGCCCGCACTCTGGTCCAGATACACGAGAGAAGCGTCGCGAATTTCGAAGTTGCCCCTCGGCAGGACCTGCAGCACAGGCGCCATGGTCCGCCTTGCACCACCTTCCGGGGGCGCCTGCCCGGTCAGATGCAGAATCCCTGACTCGCTGCGCTCCAGGCTGAGTCGCGTGCCCGTCAGTACGACTTTGCCCGGCTGAATCCTGCCCTCACCGAGCAGTACAGCAAGATTGATTGCAACGCTGCCGCGATCCGCCTCTATGAGAACATTGCTGTCCTCCCGATCAAACAGCTTCGCGTTTCTGAAAGTGAGCGCCGGGCCGCCAAACGACCAGCGCGCGTCGAGGCTGCCCAGCTTGACCGGCAACCCGACTGCCTTACTTGCCCAGCTCTCTATCTGCGCATGGTAGGCCGGCACCTGCGGCAGCAGCAGCCGGAAAAGTCCCACCGCAACTGCCAGCAGGATGACCAGGGCCGCAAAGGTCCCTGCCAGCCAGCGCCAGAGTGTTCTTAAAGGATGAGCCATTTCAGACCTGGGCGATATCGCGGCGGCTATTCAAAACAGGAGTCCTCACAGCAAAACCACGTCGTAGTGATCCTGCGCGTACAGAGCTTCCGACTGCAGCCGGATAGGCTTGCCGGTCGCTCCTTCGAGTTCAGCGAGGCTCGACGATTCCTCATCCAGCAGGAGTTCGATCACCTCGGGGTGAGCGAGCACCAGTAACTCCTGGAAATCGAACTGCCGGGTCTGGCGAATAATGTCACGGAAGATCTCGTAACAGACCGTGTCCGGCGTCTTCACCGATCCTCGGCCCTCACAGGTTGGACAAGCGGTACACAGCACATGTTCCAGGCTTTCCCGGGTTCTTTTGCGCGTCATTTCCACAAGCCCCAGCGTTGAGACTTCGCAGATGGACGCACGGGCGTGATCCTTTGCCAGATAGCGCTCCAGCGCCTGCATGACCTGCAGGCGGTGCTCCTCGTCCGACATGTCAATAAAGTCCAGAATAATGATGCCGCCGAGATTGCGCAGCCTGAGCTGGCGCGCGATCGCCTGTGCCGCTTCGAGGTTGGTCTTGAAAATGGTCTCTTCAAGGTTGCGATGCCCGACATAGCCACCGGTATTCACGTCGACCGTCGTCATCGCCTCGGTCTGGTCGAAAATCAGGTAGCCGCCGGACTTGAGCTGCACCTTGCGATCCAGCGCTTTCGAGATTTCGTCTTCGACACCATACAGATCGAAAATGGGCCTGGAGCCCGTATAGTCTTCAATGCGTTCCACCAGTTCCGGCATGAATATCTGGACAAATCGGCGCATGCGCTCACAGGTGCCGGGGTCGTCGACCCGCACCCGTTCCATCTCGGTGCCCAGCAGATCGCGGAGTACGCGCAACGGCAGCGCAAGGTCTTCATGAACCAGCGAACCTGCGGGTGTATGGCCGATCTGGTTGCGGACCAGCTCCCAGAGCTTGTGCAGAAACAGCATGTCAGCGCGCAGTGCATCGCGGGTCGCGCCCTCTGCCGCTGTGCGCACGATGTAGCCGCCTTCCTCATTATCACCAGCCAGCTCCGCGATGGCGTTGCGCAGTCGTTCGCGCTCCGCATTGTCTTCAATACGCGCCGACACCCCGGTACCTCTGCCTTTTGGCATGTACACGAGGAATCGCGAGGGAATGGTGACGAACGTCGTCAGGCGTGCGCCCTTGGTGCCTAGCGGATCTTTGAGCACCTGAACCAGGATCTCGCCGCCTTCAGTTACCAGGTCCCGGATATTGTCCGGGCTCGGCGCCTCGATCCCGTTCTGACCATCCACTACCGGCCGCGCGATATCCGACACATGCAGGAAGGCGGTGCGGTCCAGCCCGATGTCGACGAATGCCGCCTGCATGCCCGGCAAAACTCGCGACACCCTGCCATTGTAAATATTGCCGACAATGCCTTTATGGCTGGTGCGCTCGATAAACACTTCCTGCAATACGCCGTTCTCTACAACGGCAACACGCACCTCCGACGGCGTCACGTTGACCAGCAGTTCTTCACTCATGCTGGCCGTCCTTTGCCATACCCGGCAACGCATAGCCAGACTCTTGCAGCAAAGCTGCAGTGAGAAACAAAGGGAGCCCCATTACGCCTGAGAAACTGCCCTCGATTCGCTCAATAAAAACGGCACCCAGACCCTGCACTGCATAGGCGCCTGCCTTATCAGCGGGTTCGCCGGTTGCCCAGTAGGCGGCACGCTCCTGCTCATCTGTCGCACGAAACCAAACCTGCGTTACATCCACGACGGCTTTACTCTTCTCGCCCGCGACCAGTGCAACGCCGGAAAATACCTCGTGCTTCCTGCCCGACAACAGTGCCAGCATCGCCAGCCCCTCTTCCCTGTTCGACGGTTTGCCAAGCATCTGCTTGTCGGCTACGACCACCGTGTCAGCGCCAAGCACAGCTGCCGGTTCCTGCCTCGTGCGCCCGGCAACCGCGCATGCTTTGGCCAGCGCCATGCGCCGGACAAAGCTCTCTACCGTCTCTCCGGGCTCCCGCACTTCCGGCAGATCGGCTGGCATCACCCGATATTTGACGCCGAGCTGATCCAACAACTCCCGCCTTCTTGGTGAGGCCGACGCGAGATATATAAAGCCTTGATTCATAAAGAATAGTTTCCCTGCTCCGGCGAAAAATCGCAAGGCACGGTGGAGGCGCTGCCGGCCCAGGGCCATAAACCCCGGAAATCCGTGCTCAGGCGCGATGATAGGGGTGGTTTTGGAGGATTGAATATGCGCGATAGAGCTGTTCGGCTACCACAACCCGCACCAGCCCGTGCGGCAAGGTCAGCGTCGACAGAGACCACTCCATGTTGGCCCGTCGCCGGCATTCACTGGCGAGGCCGTCCGGGCCGCCGATCATCAGGATGACATCGCCGCCTTGTCCGAACCAGCCGTCCATCTCTGTCGCCAGGCCTTCGCTACTGAGTTGTTTGCCACCCACCTCGAGCGCAATGACCTGATCACCCGGCCTGGGAATCGCCAGCATGCGCCTCGCTTCTTCGAGCACCGCCCGACCAGAGTTACTGCCACGCGTGCGCTTGCCGAGCGGGACCTCCACGACCTCGAGCCCCCTGTCCCTGGGCATCCTTGCCGCATAATGCGCGACGCCCTCATACACCCAGCCGGGCATTTTGGTGCCGGCAGCAGTCAGCTTGAATTGCATATCACGCCCGGATCAGCGGCGATGCGCGGCGGCCTTACCAGCATCGGCATTCACAGCCCAAAGCTTTTCGAGATTATAGAAATCTCTGACCCGAGGCAGCATCACGTGCACCACGACTTCATCAATATCCACCAGCACCCATTCACCTTCCTGCTGACCCTCAACGCCGAGCGGTCTGTGCCCCGCCTCCTTCGCTTCTTCGACTACCCTGTCGGCAATTGCTTTGACGTGTCGTTTTGATGTGCCGCTGGCAATAATCATCAGCTCGGTCACGCTGGTGAGACTGCTCACGTTCAGCTCTTTTATGTCCCGCGCCTTGGCATCTTCCAGTGCATGCATGATGCAGGTGTGCAGCTTGGTTTCGGTCATCTCGTTTTCTGTTCTCCCCGGCGGCCGCTGGCGTCGGGATCACGGTCAGTCGACCGGCCCCTGTCTCCGCTATAGCAACCGCTCTCGATAATGATTTTTCGAACACTCTCGGGCATCAGGTAACGTGGGTCTCGGCCGCTGCTCACAATCTCGCGTAAAGCTGTTGAAGCGATTTCCAGCTGCGTTACAGCATGAATGTAGATACGGCCTGCACGGTATTCATGCAGATCATGTACGTTCGCAGTCCCGCTTTCCACCAGCAGTTCTCCGAGTGGCCCCATATCGGGAGACTGCCAGCCGGGACGATGCGCCACCACGACATGTGCCAGCTGCATGATTTCACGCCAATGATGCCAGCGCGGCAACCCGAGAAATGCGTCCATGCCGATAATCAGACACAGGGACCGATGCGGATACTCCGAGCGCATCGAAAGCAGGGTGTCTACTGAATAAGACGGGCCGTCGCGGCGCATCTCCCGGTCATCAACGTTGAAGCCCGGCTGCCCATCGGTTGCCGCCTTCACCATTGCGAGCCGCGTATCCGCATTGGCCAAAGGCAGCTCCCGGTGCGGGGGAATACCACAGGGAACAAAGCGCACTTCCGACAGGTTCAGCGCCCTGAGAAGCTCGAACGCAGTCCGCAGGTGCCCGTAGTGAATCGGATCAAAGGTCCCGCCAAAGACGCCTATGGGATTCATGGCTTAACCTGCCTTCCTGAGACCGGCAGGTGCCGAGAAAAGTCCTCTGCCGGACATCTCGCAGGCAAGTTCCCGGAGCATGGACCACGGCTCGCCCGGCCCCTGTCCCTTGCTGGCGCGATCAATCCGGGCAACCCCTTCGAGCATACGGTACAGATCAGGTAAGGCATGCCGGGCGAGCGCGGCGCTCACCAGGGCACTGCGAGAACTCCACACGCGTGCCTTTGACATCGCGGCACCGGGACTCATACCATCGCGGATCAACCATGCGACGCCGGCCAGCTGGTGCAGCGTGCTGTTGAACGCCCACAGTGCAAGCTGCACGGCAACGCCCTCGACGCGCAGGCCTTCAATAATCTTCAGTGAACGTGCAGCCTGGCCAGACAGCGCCGCATCCGCCAGCTTGAATATATCAAAGCGCTGACTATCGGCCACCGAACGCAAGACCATTTCGGCATCCACCTTGCCCGGTCCGTTGGCCAGCCGCAGTTTTTCTATCTCCTGGGCGGCGGCAAGCAGGTTGCCCTCAACGCGCTCGGCCAGCAGGGTTGCTGCGTCTGCTGAGCACGTCAGTTCAGCCCGTTGCATGCGGGCGCTTATCCAGCGCGGCAGCTGGGCCCGTGACACCTCCGCCAGTTCGAATACCACCGCCTTCTTCTCGAAAGCCTTGACCCATGCTGCTGAGCGATTTGTTCTGTCGAGTTTGCCGGACAGCACCAGCAACAGCGTGTCTTCGGGAGGATCGGCAAGATAGGCCTGCAACGCTGTCGAACCAGGCTTGCCGGGCTTGCCCGTCGGCATGCGGATCTCGAGGATGCGGCGTTGAGAAAACAGCGACAGGTTGGCGCCGCTGGCATACAGCTCATGCCAGTCGAAACCCCGTTCTGCGAACATCAGTTCGCGCGTGTCGTAACCCTGTTCGCGTGCCTTCTTGCGCAGTGCATCTGCCGCCTCGCTGAGCAACAAGGGCTCATCGCTGGACAGCAGGTAAGCGGCCGCAAACTGACGATCGAGCTGATCGGCAATTCGATCGTTACTGATCTTCACTGATCACTCGCGCGGACTGGCATGGGTCCATGATACCTGCCCGCCGGGGCAGCGGCCACCGTCAAGGTACCGCCTGATCGGGGGCCTGCGGGTCCTCGCGGCCGACGCAGGCTGGCAGCCAGTGCAAATCTGATCCACTGCGCGAAGCGGGTCACGGGCGGCGGGTAAGGTGGCTCGGCGGCCGACGCCCGCCAGGTCTGGGGCGAACTTGCCATGAAGTAACCCATCATGAACTGCCGCGACACTGCGGGCCTGAACGGCCTCCAGATCAGGCTCATCACCCGCAGCAGGTGCGCAGGCATATGGCGTTTCACGGCTTTACGCCCGAGCGCGCGCTCAAACAGCTCAATAACCTGCAGCTGGCTGAGATTCTCAGGGCCACCGATCGCTGTTTCTTGCAAGACATTCCCGCCCTGCGCAAGTGCCACTTCTGCTACTGCGGCCACGTCGGCTGCGGCGACAAAGTTAATAGGATTGGTGCCGTCACCGTAAACCGGCACCGGCCGGCCGGCGAGCAGTGCACTGCCCACAACCCACGCCCAGGTGTCCATGAAGGCCGTTGGCCTTAGCACGGTAAAGGACAGGCCGCTTGAACGCAGGGCAAGCTCTGTCGCCCTCTTGTGCGCCATGAAGTCGATGGCCATCATCGCTTCATTCATGCGCACCGAGGTGAATACGAAGTGGGCGGTGCCGCTGCTTTGCGCAGCCTCAAGAAGATTCAGATTGCCCTCGAGGTCGGTCCGCCGGCTGCCGTTCCTGCCAGGTGCAGTAAAACCATGTGCGCTGGTAAAAACCTGATCGACTCCGCAGGTGGCACCTGCCACTGCCTGTGCATCCGACAGGTCACCAACAGACACCTCGGCGCCCAATTCGGCCAGACCGGCCAGTTTCGGATGGCTGCGACCGAACACCCTGACCTTGTGGCCCGCCGCGAGCTGACTGCGCGCAACCATCGCGCCCAGCACCCCGGCTGCGCCGACAATGAGCACCGTTTTCCGGCTCCGGGCCTGCTGCCCGCCGGACGTCACTCAGATACCAATTTTCTGCAGGGTATCCACGAGTCTGCGCAGAGTGAACGCGAGCGTGGGGTGCGTCGCCTGAAAATCCCCCAGCGCAATGTCTATGCGTTCCCCGATACCTTCTTCGCCTTCGGCGGACCCTGCCTCGAGTTCGTCAAGGCGCCCTTCGATTTCGTCCAGCAAAGCGCGCAGCGAACGTTCGTCCTGCTCCGGGAGATCCTCGGTATTCTCCAGCTCGCTATGTACCTGGCTCAACATGGCCTTAAGTTGTTTGGTCGGCATGATCGTTCAGTCCTTACTGCAGGGGCATGAGACGCAGAGTCTCAGCCGATGTTAGCACCCTCAGGTGACGACGGTGCCAGGTCGAAAGCCAGACTGACCCGCAATTCGTCACTTTCGAAGGGAACCGTCTGGTGATAGAAATAGGCCGGAAACAGCAACATCCGGCCCTCCCTGGGCTGCAGGCGCCGCACCGGGAACTGCGCACTTCCGGCCAGTTCCGCAGGTGGCTGGCCAAACTCAATAAAGCCCGCTTGTTTGCCGTCGTCGGTCGCGATGGACCGGGGCACGCGCGCGTAATACACGCCAGAGAGCCACGCGGAAGGATGAATATGCGGCAGCTGATGACCCTGACTCTCCATGATCACGGACCACAGTGACAATTGCCAGGCCAGCGGCCGGGAGGCCGCCAGTGGATGTGCACCAAGCCCGGGCAGCCGGTCCTGATAAACCTGGGCCGCTTCGCTCACCGCCGATTCCAGGGCCGCCACCGGGCCTTTTTCATAGCGCAACAGGTTACCCGTGTGATGACCGAAGCGTGTCGCATGCCCATCCGGTTGATAGCGCAGGCTCTCATGCCGCTGAACGTGACTCACCAGCTGCGCGTTAAAGTCAGCAAGGTCTGCAAAGCCATCGGGTACCGTGATGTCGATGGCCAGGATCAGGCGGTCAAAGTCCATCAGTTGGGTATAGGCATCCGTCTGTCCCGCCCGCATCAGCGCGACCGCGCGCGTGGCCAGGGCGCCGCTGTGTCCGGGGAAACGCTGCAGCACCTCCGCGCTGGCTCGCAGGGCCTCCTGAGGACGTTGTGCCGCCAGCAGGGCATCGCCCAGGTGGACGCCTGCCTGGTAGTCATCCGGCCGCAGCGCAAGCGCCCTGCGATAGGTGTCTATGGCTGCCTCCAACTGGCCCTCCTCCTGCAGAGTAATGCCAAGATTGGCCCAGGCTTCCGCACGGCCAGCGTCTTCCTGCAGGGCAAGTCGATAGCAATCAGCGGCCTCTGCCAGTCTGCCAAGCCGGTGCAGGGCTACGCCCAGCGCCGTAAGGAACCCTGCGTTCGCGGGGTCAATTTCGATTGCCTTGCGCAGGCTCCGCTCGGCCGCAGGAAAGTCTTCGGCGGCGAGTTCCAGCGACCCAAGACGATGCCATGCCGAGGCCCAATCCGGCCGCAGCCTGGTGGCCATGCTGAATCCCTCGCGGGCGGCCGCGAAGTCGCCAAGACGGCGGCATACGTGTGCCAGATCGTGCTGGACTTCGGCGGAGTCCGGCGCTATCTCACGCGCCCTGGTCAGCGCATCCCGCGCGGCCACCAGACGGCCGAGGTTGTTCAGCGCACGGCCGGTCTCCAGCCACGCGCTGGCACGATCCGGGGCGAGCCCGGTAGCCCGCTGGCAGGCCGCCAGCGCGGCATCCGGGCTGCCGGTCCGACGCAGGCACTCGCCCAGCATTTCGTGCAGCTGCGCACTTTCCGGCTCAACCGCCAGGCGAGCACGTAGCAGCTGCCCGGCGTCCGCATAGTGCCCTTCGCCCATGGCGAGTCTTATCTCAGTCAAATCAAGCACAGCGAATCGCGCGCTCCGTATCCAGGCCGCGCACCCTCCACGTCGGCTGATCGCGCTCATCCAGCAGCCCCCAAACCCTTAGTCTGCCGCGGGCATCTTCTGCGTCACGGCTGAACCAGGCTGCAGCGGAACCCAGGCGAAAAGTGTAGCCCCAGGTATCCATGTCCGTCAGCATTCGCGTCTGTCCAAACCCGCATACGGAGCTCGCCAGCACTATCTGCATGAAGCAGACGCAGTTTTCTTCGTCATAGTCACCACCGGCATCGGTGTGCAGGGCAAGGCGACGCGAAGGCGTCATGCAGAGGTAATGGCAGGTTTCGTGCAGCACCGAGTGAACCGGTGTCTCTTCCGACGCATGGACCATGTCGCCAACCAATCCTGCCTCCGGTGCGCCCCAGTAAGAGCCCGGGATTTCGCAGCCCGGTTCACTCAGCCGGAGGCCGAGCCCAAACCGTCCGAGGAGTTCCCTCAGGCCGCGTGCGCCTGCGTCGCGCACTCTCATGACCGGCAGATTTGCGCTCAACGCGTGGCCCGGTTCAGTACGGCCAGTCGGCGTTGAATCTGTTGAACGACCTCGCTGACCAGGGCCGCCGCGATGATTTCGCCTTCCTGGTACTTTGCAAGGACGGCCGTCTCATCAAACGTGTAGTCACGGGTAAGCGTGATGGTCTCGCTCGGAAACAGCACGGCCTCGCCTGCCCGC
This sequence comes from uncultured Gammaproteobacteria bacterium, assembly GCA_963759075.1. Classification (GTDB taxonomy): domain Bacteria; phylum Pseudomonadota; class Gammaproteobacteria; order Steroidobacterales; family JABDLF01; genus JABDLF01. Next base: position 136,893 of record CAVWXZ010000016.1, on the reverse strand, counting down.
AGTTCGAAGGTAACCGAGTGGTACACCTCTAGCTCTTCAGGAATATTCGTGGCAGAGACGGATAACACGCGCTCCCCGAGCCGATCTTCCACTATTTCAAGTACGGCAGTGGCGTCCTCCGGCGTCGTCGCCAGCCGAATACCCGTGCCAAGCAGTGCGCGCGGAAGCTGCCGCTGCAGAGCCGGCGATACATCGGCGGGCCATTGAATCCAGGTCACCGCCATCGCGGAAGGAAGCGTGCTGGTTCCCTGTAGTCGAAAACCGCAGGCCGTCAGCGAAACCAGAAGTAGCACCACCAGCAGCCTGGAAATGTAAATGACGACTGGCATCAGACCACGATATTCACGAGTCGCTCAGGCACAACCACGACTTTTCGCACTGGCTTGTCGCCGACAAACCGCCTCACGTTCTCATCCGCCAGCGCCAGCGCCGTGATCTGCTCGCGATCGGCGCCCACATCGATCCGAATTCGGCTGCGCAATTTGCCATTTACCTGCAACACAATCTCCATGCTGCTGCGAACCAGCGCCGTCTCATCGAGCTGTGGCCAGGCGGCATTGACTACCGACCCGTGGCCACCCAGCTCCGACCACAATGCCTCTGCGATATGGGGGACGATAGGCGCCAGCATTAACACCACAGAACGCCACGCTTCGCGCGCCAGCGCAAGATCCTGCGGACCATCGCCAGCATGCCTGACCACCGCGTTCTGCAACTCCATAACCGCTGCGATGGCCGTATTGAAGGTATTTCGGCGCCCGATATCATCGCTGACCTTGGCGATACTCTCGTGAACCTTCCTGCGCAGCGCCTTCTGCGGTTTTCCCAGTGCACCGGTATCAAGCGCCGGCGGTTCGCCAACCGCAAGATGCTCCGCAACATTACGCCACAACTTGCGCAGAAAACGTGATGCGCCCTCCACCCCGCTGTCCGACCACTCCAGTGACTGATCCGGCGGCGAGGCAAACATCGTAAACAGGCGCACGGTGTCCGCGCCGTAACGGTCGATCAGGGACTGCGGATCGACGCCGTTATTTTTGGACTTTGACATTTTCTCGACCGGACCAACTTCTACCGGCCGTCGGTCAGTCGCCAGTCGCGCGCCCGTGATTGCGCCTTGTGCGTCCCGCTCGATAGTCACTTCTGCAGGATTGAAGTAAGTGCGGGAACCATCATCTTCATCACGGAAGTAGGTCTCCGCCACAACCATGCCCTGGCAAAGCAAGCGGGTGGCCGGCTCGTCGGAATGCACCATTCCAAGGTCACGCATGACCTTGTGATAAAAACGAAAGTACATCAGGTGCAGGATGGCATGCTCGATACCGCCTATGTACTGGTCGACCGGCAGCCAGTAATTGGCGCGCTCGTCGATCTGGTCATCAGCTCCGGGAGAGCAATAGCGCGCGTAGTACCAGGAAGATTCCATGAACGTATCAAAGGTATCGGTTTCCCGCTCCGCGGGTCCGCCACACTCGGGACACTCGGTCTTGCGCCATTCCGGGTCAGCCTTGATGGGTGACTGCACCCCCATAAACTGCACGTCTTCCGGCAACACCACCGGCAGCGACTGCTCGGGAACCGGGACTTCTCCGCATGCCTCGCAGTAGATCATGGGAATCGGGCAACCCCAGTAGCGCTGGCGGGAAACGCCCCAGTCGCGCAGCCGGTAATTGACCTTGCGCCGCCCTATGCCCTCTGCCTCCAGCCAGCTGAATCGCCTTCTCCTTGGCCTCGGCAACCTCCAGGCCATTCAGCCACTCGCTGTTGATCGCAGGGCCCTCGCCAAGATAGGGCTCATCCGGAAAATCCTCCGGAGGCTGCACGGTCCTGACGATGGGCAGCCCATGCGCTCTGGCAAAGTCCCAGTCGCGCTGGTCCTGGCCCGGAACGGCCATGATGGCTCCGGTGCCATAAGTCATGAGCACGTAGTCAGCAATGTACAGCGGTACCGCCAGTTTGTTGAACGGGTTTAACAGGTAGGCACCGGTAAAAACGCCGCGCTTCTCCAGCGCGCCACCCTCAGCCATTCGTTCGATATCTTCCGCGCCGGCAGCCTGCTCGACAAAAGCCTGCACTTGCTCTCGCTGTTCAGCGCCGGTAATTTCCGCCACCAGCGGGTGTTCCGGAGCAAGCACCGCGTAGGTCATGCCAAAGCTGGTATCGGGGCGCGTGGTAAACACTTCGACTTCATATCCGGCAGGCGAGCGGTCTGCCCTGCGCGTCGCAGACCGTCATTGAAAACTCCGCGCCTTCCGAACGACCAATCCAGTTGCGCTGCATGATTTTGACCGACTCCGGCCAGCCGTCCAGCTGATCAAGCCCGTCCAGCAGTTCCTGGGCGTAATCCGTAATTTTCAGAAACCATTGGGGGATCTCCTTGCGCTGCACTTCCGCGCCGGAACGCCAGCCGCGACCGTCGATGACCTGCTCATTGGCCAGCACCGTCTGATCAACAGGATCCCAGTTCACGGTCGCGTTGCGACGATAGACCAGGCCTTTCTTATAAAGCCGCACGAACATCTGCTGTTCCCAGCGATAATAGTCGGGCGCACAGGTCGCAAATTCCCGAGACCAGTCGTAGGCAAAGCCGAGCCGCCGGAACTGCTGGCGCATGTGCTCGATATTCTGGTAGGTCCAGCGCGCCGGCGGCACCTTGTTCTTGATCGCTGCATTCTCTGCTGGCAGCCCGAACGCATCCCAGCCCATGGGCTGCAGCACGTTCTTGCCAAGCATGCGCTGATAGCGCGAAATGACGTCACCGATAGTGTAGTTCCGCACATGCCCCATGTGCAGCGCCCCGCTTGGATAGGGCAGCATGGACAGACAATAGAACTTCTCGCGGCCAGGCTCTTCTGTAACGCGAAAAAACTCCTGCTCTTCCCAGTACTGCTGGGCGTTCAGTTCGATGTCTTGCGGCTGATACTGGTCTTGCATATCTGAAAGCACGGCAGTTGGCGTTGGCACCGGGTTGCTAAACCGTTAAGGATAGCGCAGCTATCCCGAAAGCTACACAAGCTCTGGCCTGAGCCGACGTCCTGCGACGATGGAGATCAGGACAGCCAGGCTTGCGAGACTCACGAGCAGCCAGTCGGACACCCGCATGTAGGGCGTCTTGCCCTGCCGCCCGTATACCTCGCCGGGTCAGCACTTCTGGCCGAAACTGCCGTGAAACCGCCTGCAGGCGACCATCCGGCCCGATGAATGCGGAAATGCCGGTGTTGGTGGCACGCAGCATCGGCCGGGCACTCTCCAGCGCCCGCATTCGCGCAATCTCAAGGTGCTGATGTGGGGCGATCGAATCCCCGAACCAGGCATCGTTACTGACGTTTACCAGCAGCGTCGCCGTTGCCAGTCCCTGCAGCTGCTCAGCGCCAAAGACGTCTTCATAGCAGATCGTGACTGCGAAGCTTCTCGCCCGCAATACTTATGGGTGGCTGCCCCGCTGCGCCCGCGCTGAAATCGGTGTAGGGAAGCTGCATCAGTCGCATCCAGTTGCGAATAAACGCCGGCACCGGAAAATACTCGCCGAAGGGTACCAGGTGGCGCTTGTCATACAGGCTGCGCTGCTCACCCAACGCAACAACCGAATTGAAATACCTGTCGCTGGCGGCGTCTTTCCTCGGCACGCCGATCAGCAAGCCCGTAGCGTTGGTTCTTGCGGCCTGCCACAGCGCAGCCAGGTAGTCCTCCACCGATCCAAGCAGTGCAGGAATGGCAGCTTCCGGCCAGATCACCAGATCGCTTTGCCAATGCTGACGCGTCATCTGCCCGTAGCGTTCAAGGGTTGGCGCAAACTGCTCTGGTAGCCATTTGCGGTCCTGCGGAATCGCGCCTTGCACGAGACTTACTGTTACCGGCCGCTCGTTAGCAACCGTATAGGTCTGGGTCCGGCAGTGCCGCCCCGGTCAACCATAGCGTCATGATCACAGCGAGCGGCCACATGCGACCCGCGCGCACCACCAGGCACGCCAGTGCGCCGGCTGTAAGCGCCACTGCAGCGCCCACCAGGTAGACCCCGCCCACCGGTGCAAAGCCGGCAAGCGCCGAGTCGATCTGACTGTAGCCGAGCGCAAGCCAGGGAAAGCCGCTGGCCAGCCAGCCGCGCACCCACTCCAGCAGCGCCCAGACAGCCGGGAAGAACAAGAGCAGCGAAAGGAGGCGAGGACCTGGCGCGAACCTGGCGAGAAGGTAGCCGGCAGCAGCCGGGTACAGCGCCATGATCGCGACGACGCCAAGCATCAGCGGAATCGCCAGCCACAAAGGTGTTTTGCCAAACGTGTGCAGTGAAATGTACAGCCAGTAAAGTCCGCCGAGATAGGCACCGACGCCCCAGGCAAAACCGCGCCGCGCGGCTTTGGCAGGCGAAACGCCCACCCAGAGCAACAGCAGTGCGGCCAGGCTCAGGATAGCGACTGGTCCGACGGAATACGGCGCGAAAGCGAGAGGCAGAGCAAGGCCGGCCAGGAATGCCAGCTGAACGGCAAAACGCTGAGCCAGGCACACCGCGAGATCCTGGAATCGGGCTGGGTCCTTCACGGGCGGCCGACCGGTTGCGAAGCTTCAGCCGGCGCCGTCGGACGCTTGCGCTTCCTGATCTGCCAACCTGGCGGCCCTGACCAGGTGAACACGACGCCGATCCGCCCGCAGCACTTTGAACTCGAAATTGCCATGTCGAACCCGTTCCCCGCGCCGAGGCAGCCTGCCGAGTTCTGACATGATCAGTCCGCCAATCGTGTCGTAATCTTCGTCGCTCAGCTTAACATCAAAATAATCGTTGAAATCGTCGATACGGGTCAATGCCCGAACAACATAATGGTCGTCGTCTTCCTGCTGAATATCCAGGTCCCCTTCGATATCGTGCTCATCATCGATATCACCCACAATCTGCTCCAGCACGTCTTCGATGGTTACCAGGCCGGAAACGCCTCCGTACTCATCCACGACTATCGCCATATGATTACGATTGGAGCGGAATTCCTTCAGCAGCACGTTCAACCGCTTGCTCTCGGGAACGAAGACGGCAGGGCGCAGGCATTCCCGGATATCAAATTGCTCACCCTCATGCTCGGCATAAAAACGCAGGAGGTCTTTCGCCAGGAGAATGCCGACAACCTCGTCACGATCTTCGCCTATCACCGGGAATCGCGAATGACCGGATTCGATTATGGTGGGCAGCAGCTGGGACGGCGGGGCATCGCGTTCGAGCACCGTCATTTGCGAGCGCGGGATCATGATCTCACGCACATGGGTTTCGGAAACTTCGAGTACGCCCTCCAGCATGGACTGGGCGTCGCTGTCGAACATTTCCCGTTCCTGGGCATCCTTGAGAAGTTCCAGGAGATCTTCGCGACCCTGGGGTTTGCCGCTCATGGCGCCGAACATGCGCCTGAACCATCCGCCTATCCCAGAGCCGTTGGTACTCGGTATGTCTTCAGTCATAGTGCCTTTGTTGCCCTCATGCGTCGGCACGGTAAGGGTCTTGATAACCCAAGCGCGCCAGGATTGCCACTTCCAGAGCTTCCATTTCTCTGGCCTGGGCTGCTTTTTCATGATCGTAGCCAAGCAAATGCAGCGTGCCATGCACGCATAAATGCGCCCAATGCGCATCCGCCGGCTTATCCTGCCGCTCCGCCTCGCGCACAACGACAGGTGCACAGATCACCAGGTCGCCGAGAGGTCTTGGGCTGACCCCCGTCATCTCTGTCACCGGAAAACTCAGTACGTTGGTCGCGCTGTCCCGGCCCCGAAAGCGAAGGTTAAGCGCCCGGGCTTCGTCTTCATCCACGATTCTGACGCCGACCTCCGCACTTTCGCAGCGACCTTCCAGCGCGGCGCAAATCCATGCGTCCAGTGATTCATCAGCTGGAATATCGCACGCCTGGACAGTGGCATGCTGAATATCGACAATCCGCTTCAATTTTCGGCAGCGGGCGTTGCCGGTGGATTTCGCCCGGCGTCCCGGTCACTGGCTTCATATGCCTGGACGATACGCCTTACCAGCGGGTGCCGCACGACGTCCCGGGCATCGAAAAAAGTGAAACCCACGCCCTTGATGCCCTGCAAAATGTCTATGGCATTGCGTAGCCCGGACAAGCGATGACTCGGCAGATCCGTCTGGGTCACATCGCCCGTAACGACCGCGCGCGACCCGAAACCAATACGGGTCAGAAACATCTTCATTTGTTCGACCGTGGCATTCTGAGCTTCATCGAGAATGATAAATGCCTCGTTCAGCGTTCGCCCACGCATGAATGCCAGCGGCGCCACCTCGATGACATTGCGCTCAACAAGCCGCGCAACTTTTTCAAAGCCCAGCATTTCATACAGCGCGTCATAAATAGGCCGCAGATACGGATCGACTTTTTGCGACATATCGCCGGGCAGAAAACCCAGTCGTTCGCCGGCTTCCACCGCCGGCCTGACCAGCACGATGCGCCGCGCATATTCCTGCTCCAGGGCGGCAACCGCGCTGGCAACGGCGAGGTAAGTCTTGCCCGTTCCGGCCGGGCCGATCGCCAAAAGACAAATCACACTTGCCGATCTGGTTGAGGTAGTGCTCCTGGTTGGGCCCGCGTGCCTGGATAACGCCCCTGCGCACCCTGACAACCGGCGCGGCCTCGCCCGTCCTCTCGCGCGCAATGTCTGCGAGCCCCGATTCCTGCATAAACATGTGCAACCGTTCCGGGTTCATCTCCAGTTTTTCCGTCTCTGCATAGAGTCTTTTCAGAAGTGCTGTCGCCATTGCTACCGCATCCGCTTCACCCTCGATTGAAAGTTGCTGCCGCGATTGCTGATTTCGACGTCCAGTCGCTGCTCGATCTGTCTCAGATGCTGGTCGAACTGTCCGCACAGGCTGGCGAGACGCCGATTGTCATCCGGGGCGAGGCTGAGATCGACGTGAGTGCGTTGACTGGACATCGATCAGGCCTTGCGACTCAACCAACCAGGGCGCATCGGTGATCATCCGGCCGCGCAGAGAATTTGGCAGCGCCTCGGTAATCTGCACGTCGACGAAGCGTCCGATCACGTCCCGTGGCGCGTCGAAATTTACCCAGCGGTTATTCTCCGTGCGTCCCGCCAGTCTGTGCGGCGTCCTTTCGGGATTCACGCTCCACCAGAACGCGCTGCACACCGCCTACCATCGCCGCGCTGATTGCCGCTGCCTGCTGATTAACCCGGTGCTGCAGTATCGCCAGCCGCTGCTTCTTTACTTTTGCAGGCACGTCATCCGGGAACGATGCGGCTGGCGTTCCCGGTCGGCGGCTGTAGATGAAGCTGAATGACTGGTCGAAGCCAACCTCAGCAATAAGCTTCATGGTGGCCTGAAAGTCTTCCTCGGTCTCGCCCGGAAAACCGATGATGAAATCTGACGACAGGCTGATATCGGGCCTCGCCTCTTTCAGGCGCCGGATTTTCTGCTTGTACTCCAGCACCGTGTGCCCGCGCTTCATCAATGACAGGATGCGATCGGATCCGGACTGCACGGGAAGATGCAGGTAGCTGGCAAGCTTAGGTACCTCAGCATATGCGCGAATCAGGCTGTCGGAAAACTCGACCGGGTGCGAGGTCGTAAATCGAATCCGCTCTACGCCGTCTATAACGGCAACGTATTCGATCAGCGTCGCCAGGTCCGCCCTGGCTCCGTCATGCATCGACCCGCGGTAGGCATTGACGTTCTGCCCGAGCAAGGTGATCTCACTGACGCCCTGCGCCCGCCAGCGATGCGACCTCGGCGATCACGTCATCGAAGGGCCGGCTGATTTCCTCGCCGCGTGTATACGGCACGACGCAGAACGTGCAGTACTTGCTGCAACCCTCCATGATCGACACAAATGCGGTCGCGCCCTCGGCCCGCGGTTCCGGAAGGCGATCGAACTTCTCGATCTCCGGAAAGCTGACATCCACCACCGACCGCCGTTCCCTGCGCGCCTCCTCGATCATCTCCGGCAGGCGGTGCAGCGTCTGCGGCCCGAAAACCAGGTCGACAAAAGGGGCGCGTTCCGTAATCGCTGCGCCCTCCTGGCTCGCAACGCAGCCACCCACACCGATCAGCAATTCCGGCCTGTCCTTCTTCCAATGTCGCCAGCGACCGAGCTGGGAAAACACCTTCTCCTGCGCTTTTTCGCGCACCGAGCAGGTATTGAGAAGCAGCACATCTGCCTGCTCGGGCTGGTCGGTCAGCTCCATCTGGTGTGCGTCAACGAGCACGTCCACCATCCTGGCCGAATCGTACTCGTTCATCTGGCAGCCGAACGTCTTGATGTAGAGCTTGCGGCTCATAGGCAGGCAATGGCTCCCGAACAACACATGATCTCAGCAATTCCTGACAGGCACATTCAGCGAATATAGCCGAGGCTTTCGAGCTTCACGATGACGCGATGCGCAGCGTGATCCGGACTGATGTCCTGGGTATCGATGCGCATAGCCGGGTCCTCGGGTTCCTCATAGGGATCGCTGATGCCCGTGAATTCCTTGATGATTCCCGCCCGCGCTTTCGCGTAGAGCCCCTTACGGTCACGCTGCTCGCACACCTCCAGTGACGTGGAGACATGAATCTCTACGAAACCTCCCACCTCGTTGATCATGTCGCGCACCTGACGGCGGGTTGCAGTGTACGGCGCGATCGGCGCGCAGATCGCGATCCCGCCGTTCTTGGTAATCTCCGCGGCCACATAACCGATACGCAGAATATTCAGGTCCCGATGTTCCTTGGAAAAACCCAGCTCGCTGGACAGATTCTTGCGCACGATATCGCCATCAAGCAAGCGTCACCTTCCGCCCCCCCATCTCCAGCAACTTAACCATGACTGCATTTGCAATCGTTGATTTCCCCGAGCCGGAGAGGCCGGTAAAAAACAGCGTGAAGCCTTGCTTGTGACGCGGCGGATGCGTACGCCGCAGCTCCTGAATGACATTCGGATACGAAAACCAGTCTGGGATTTCCAGGCCTTCCTGCAACCTGCGCCGGAGCTCGGACCCCGACACGCTCAGCACCTCCTCGCCTTCTTTAACTTCGTCAACGGCCACGTATTGTGCGCGATTCCGGACATAGACCATCATCTTGAAAGGCACCATTTCGATTTCAAGCTCATCGGAGAATCGCTGCATCATCTCCTGGGCATCGTAAGGCCCATAGAAATTCTTGCCCTTGCTGTCGTTCCCGGGGCCCGCATGGTCGCGACCTACGATGAAATGACTGCAGCCGAAATTCTTACGAATAATTGCATGCCAGACTGCTTCGCGTGGTCCACCCATACGCATGGCCAGCGGCAGCAGGCTCAAAGCGGTGGTTTGCTCGGGGTAGCGCTGCAGCAGATGCTCGTAACAGCGCACGCGCGTGTAATGATCCACGTCCCCCGGTTTGGTCATCCCGACGACGGGGTGCAGCAGCAGGTTGGCCTCGACCTGACGTGCGGCCCGAAAGGTGAGCTCCTGGTGCGCGCGATGCATCGGGTTGCGGGTCTGGAATGCTACGATCTTGCGCCATCCAAGCTTGGCAAAGCGCGAGCGCAATTCGGCAGGCGTGTCGCGCAGGTGGCGAAAATCGTAGTGAACCGGCGATTCAACACCCTTAACTTTGCCGCCGAGATAGACCGGGCCGGCTATGTTTTTCAGGTAGTGCACGGCGGGATGCACCGGGTCTTCGCTGCCATACACCAGGCGCGCCTCGCGTGCCTTGTCAGGGGTCCATATGTCCTCAACGAGCATGGTTGCGGTCAGCACGCCCTCCTGATCACGTAGCGCGATTTCGTCGCCTTCGTTCAGCCCTTCTGCGAAGGCTTCGCTGACCTCCAGGTTGATCGGCAATGGCCACAGGAGGCCACTGGCCAGGCGCATTTCTTCCACCACCCGCTCGTAGTCGGCGCGCCGCAGAAAGCCATCCAGGGGCGAAAATGCGCCGTTAAGAATCAGCTCGATGTCGCAGATCTGACGCGGCGTCATATCCCAGGATGCGAAGCCCATAGCCCGTCGACTTTCTTCGCTGGCCAGTTCCTGTGACAGGTAAAGTTCGTTCAGCTGGCCACCGTGTGGCGCGATTAAATCATGCATAAACAGTCAAGCTCCCGGGCTTTGCGATGCGCAAATAACAAAACCGCATCGGGCCTTGCGACCGATGCGGTTTGCTGAATTAAAGAATGCAGAGGTTCAGAATGGAATATCGTCATCCAGATCGTCCGCCGCCACGTCGGCCACCGCCGCGGGCTGCCGCCTGGGCGCCGAATCGTCAGATGTTCCACCGGACCGGCCACCGAGCATTTGCATCTCGTTAGCCACGATCTCAGTGGTATAGCGGTCGTTGCCCTGCTTGTCCTGCCACTTGCGGGTCCGCAGCTTGCCCTCGATGTAAACCTGCGAACCCTTGCGCAGGTACTCGGCGGCCACTTCAGCCAGCCGGTTAAACATGGCTACGCTGTGCCACTCGGTCCGCTCCTGCTGGTCACCGGTCTGCTTATCCTTCCAGGATTCCGAGGTCGCTACCCGGATATTGGTGACGGCGCTGCCGCTGGGCATATAACGGGTTTCCGGATCCGCGCCCAGATTACCCACCAGAATGACCTTATTGATGCCACGTGCCATGGTTACTCCTTACCTTTCCAAGTGATAGGCGCCATCCTGGCACCTGTAAAAAGAGCCGGATATTATAGCCTCGCAGCAGCTAAATCTCATCATTTTCCGCTCCCGACCCGTCGTCAGGCTGCACTCGGGCGCGGCCAGCCCGGCAGACCGGCCCCCAGCCACCAGATGCCTGCGGCTGCCGCGCAAAATACAAAGACGCCCGCCTCTCCCCCCAGCCCCAGAATCCAGCCACCCAGGACACCCCCCGCGAATGCGCCCAGGAACTGGCAGGAGGCGTAGACGCCCAGGGCGGCGCCCCGCGTCGCCGCACTGGCCAGTTCCGTCATGCGGGCAGGCAGGCGTGCCTCCAGAAAGTTGAAGCCCGCAAAAAAAACAGCAAGTCCAAGCAGGAGCCCCCATCTGACATCACCAAACAAAAACAACAGGACCTCCGCTCCCACCACCAGCCAGATCGCGAGGCCCATCAGCAAGGCAGGACCTCGCGAGCGCTCATTGATCACCACCAGGGCAACAGTAGGCAGAATCGATAGCAACAGGGCGATGAGGTAAAAGCCACCCTGGTTTGACAGCGTGCCCGCTGACACCCTGATGAGTGCAAAGGGCACGGCGACAAAACTGGCGGTCAACACCATGTGCAGGGTGAAGATGCCGAGATTCAGGCGCAGCAAGCCGAGGTTTCCCAGCGCTTCAGCAAGGGCTCGAGCTGTGGTCACCGGCTGAGTTGCCCTGGCCGGCGTCGGAATCGCAAATGCGATGCCCGCCGCGGCCACCAGTGCCAGGCCGGCCGTCACCTGGAAAATCCCCGTGACCCCGAGCCATTCGGCCAGCAGCGGCCCAAGCGCCAGAGCCAGAACAAAAGAACCCCCAATGGTCACACCCAGCACCGCCATAGCCCGCGTGCGTACTTCGATTCTGGTGAGGTCGGCGAGCAGCGCTGTAACGGCCGCAGACACTGCGCCAGCGCCCTGCAGCGCCCTGCCGAGAACAAGCCCGGTCAGCGTATCGCTGGAGGCCGCCAGCAGGCTCCCTGCCGCGAACAGCATCAAACCAGCTACGATAACCGGCTTGCGGCCAAGTTTGTCAGACATCAGTCCAAAGGGTATCTGCAACACCGCCTGCGTAATGCCATATACGCCCACGGCGAGGCCTACCAGCAGTGGCGTCGCGCCCTCGAAGCCATCGGCATACAGCGCGATGACGGGCAGCAGCAGGAAAAGCCCAAGCATGCGAACCGAAAACACACCGGCCAGCACCGCCACGGCGCGCCTTTCCGTGCCAAGCATGGGCACGCCGGTGATACTACCCTTGCTCAAAATGCCGTCCTTTTGCGTCGCCGTTGTGAAGCGGCGTATATTAGCAGGTTGACCCAGCTGAGCGGCCCGAAAATGCAGACTATTCTGATACAAGGCGCACGTACGCATAATCTGCAAAACCTGCAACTGCGGTTGCCGCGTGACAAGCTCATTGTGATCACGGGCCTGTCCGGCTCAGGCAAGTCGTCGCTCGCTTTTGACACTATCTATGCGGAGGGCCAGCGACGCTACGTGGAGTCGTTATCGGCGTATGCTCGCCAGTTCCTCTCCATGATGGAAAAGCCGGATGTTGACCACATAGAGGGTCTGTCGCCGGCCATCTCCATCGAACAAAAATCAACGTCTCACAACCCTCGCTCTACTGTCGGCACGGTTACAGAAATTTACGACTACCTGCGTCTGCTTTATGCCCGCGCGGGCATTCCGCGCTGCCCTGATCATCACAGCGATCTCGAAGCGCAGACCGTAAGCCAGATGGTCGACCACGTGCTGGCCCTGCCCGAAGGAACCCGGCTCCTGCTGCTCGCGCCGGTCATCCAGAACCGCAAAGGTGAGCATGTACAGCTCATAAACGACTTGCGCGCCCAGGGTTTCATTCGCGCCAGGATCGACGGCGAAATATACGAGCTGGATGACCCGCCCAAGCTGGATCTGCGTCGCAAACACACCATCGAGGCTGTGGTCGACCGCTTTAAAGTGCGTGAGGACATTGGCCTGCGCCTGTCCGAGTCATTTGAGACCGCATTGCGAATTGCCGATGGGGTCGCAAGCATCGCATGGATGGATGAGCCCGATCATCAGGAACTCCTTTTCTCGGATCGCTTCGCCTGCAATATCTGCGGTTACAGTCTTGCCGAGCTGGAGCCCCGCCTGTTTTCCTTCAACAACCCGGCCGGAGCCTGCAGCGCCTGTGACGGGCTTGGGGTAGACAGCTTTTTCGATCCGGAACGCGTGGTTGTGCACCCGCAGCTGAGCCTGGCTGGCGGCGCCATTCGTGGCTGGGATCGCCGCAACGCTTATTACTTCCAGCTCATCAAATGCCTCGCCCGGCACTTCAAATTCGATATCGAACTACCTTATCAGGAGCTGCCGGAAAAAGTGCGCGACAAGATTCTGTACGGAAGCGACAAGGAGCCAGTCGAATTTCGTTACTACAACGGTCGCGGCGGCTCAACGAAACGCAAGCACCCGTTTGAGGGCATTATTCCCAACATGCAGCGGCGCTACAGGGAAACAGAATCAAGTACTGTGCGTGAAGAGCTTGCCAAGTATCTCAGCACCCAGCCTTGCCCCGAATGCAGCGGCGAACGCCTCAATCGTGCCGCTCGAAACGTATTCGTGTCCGAACGAAGCCTGCCTGAACTCACCGGCATGTCGGTGGGTCACGCGAGAACCTTCTTTGAGTCGCTGGAGTTACCCGGCTGGCGGGGCGAAGTAGCAAGCAGGATTGTCAAAGAGATCGACGACCGACTTACTTTCCTGTCCGATGTGGGGCTGGATTACCTGAGCCTCAGCCGCAGTGCAGAAACCTTGTCGGGCGGCGAAGCCCAGCGTATTCGTCTGGCCAGCCAGATTGGCTCCGGCCTGGTAGGCGTGATGTACATCCTGGACGAACCGTCTATCGGGCTGCATCAGCGAGACAATCAGCGGCTGCTTGCGACGTTGACGCATCTGCGCGATATCGGCAATACGGTGATCGTAGTGGAACATGATGAAGAAGCCATCATGACGGCAGACTACGTGGTAGACATGGGTCCCGGGGCCGGCGTGCATGGCGGGCACGTTGTGGCCGAGGGCTCACCCGGGGAAGTGCTCGCAAATCCTGCCTCGCTCACCGGCCAGTATCTTTCCGGACGGCGGCGAATTGAAGTGCCTGAACAGCGCAAGGTCGCCGAAATTGACCATGCAATGAAAATTGTCGGCGCCGCCGGCAATAACCTCAAGAAAATCGATGTCGAAATCCCGCTGGGACTCATGACTTGCGTAACCGGCGTTTCGGGTTCCGGGAAGTCAACGCTGATTAACGACACGCTTTATGTGCACGCGGCACGCGCACTGAACCGGGCAGTCAGCGCCAGCGGCGCCGCGCCCTGTAACCGGATCGAGGGCCTCGAGCAGATCGACAAGGTTATCGACATCAACCAAAGCCCGATCGGGCGGACGCCTCGCTCCAACCCGGCTACCTACACCGGCCTGTTCACGACGATTCGCGACCTGTTTGCCGGCACCCAGGAAGCACGTTCTCGCGGCTATAAGGCTGGGCGCTTCAGCTTCAACGTTAAGGGTGGCCGCTGTGAAGCCTGCCAGGGCGACGGTGTGATCAAGGTGGAAATGCACTTCCTGCCCGATATCTATGTCTCCTGCGACCTGTGCAAAGGCAAGCGGTACAACCGGGAAACGCTGGAGGTTCGTTATAAAGGCAAGAACATCAGCGAGGTCCTGGGAATGACCGTCGAGGACGCCTACGCCTTTTTCTCGGCGGTGCCGGTGCTCAAGCGCAAGCTCAAGACCTTACTGGATGTAGGCCTGACCTATATTCAGCTGGGCCAGAATGCGACTACCCTTTCCGGCGGTGAAGCTCAGCGCGTCAAGCTGGCCAGAGAACTGTCCAAGCGCGATACAGGAAGAACGCTCTATATCCTTGATGAGCCCACAACGGGGCTGCACTTTCACGACATCGCTCAGCTGCTGCATGTGCTGCACAGCCTTCGCGACCATGGCAATACAGTCGTGGTGATCGAGCACAACCTGGACGTAATCAAGACCGCGGACTGGGTCGTCGACCTGGGGCCCGAGGGCGGCGACGGGGGCGGCGAACTCATCGCCAGCGGCACGCCGGAACAAGTCGCGGAAACGCCAGGCTCCTATACCGGGCAATTCCTGCAATCCGTATTAGGCAGGAAGCCCGCGACGTCGCGCAAGAAAAAGACCCGACGCGCCTAGTCAATGCCCGTACCTCTCTCTGTCGCGCGGCGCCAATGCACTGCTTACCCAACGGCAGCGCAACACACCCGGCCACTTCAGGAAGGTGACTAAGGGGCAGGCGGGCATGCACAGCACGAAGTTGCTGCCGGCCACAGCAATACAAAAGCCAGTTCCGTTTCTCCGTTTCCAAAAATCTGAATAAGGCACCGCATAAAAAAGCCGGGCATTGCCCGGCTCTTCATAGTCTCTCCTGGCGCAGAGCTCAGGCTTCGGCCGGCTCCGGCTGATCAACCAGCTGGACGATAGCCATCGGCGCCGCATCACCCGGGCGCATCCCGCACTTAAGGATACGCAGGTAACCACCGGGACGATCTTTATAGCGCGGACCCAGGGTCACAAAGAGCTTACCGACCACTTCCTTGTTGCGCAGACGATCGAATGCCCGTCGCCGGCGTGCGACGTCGTCGTTCTTGGCCATCGTAATCAGCGGCTCAACGACACGGCGAAGCTCCTTGGCCTTCGGAACCGTGGTTTTGATGGTCTCATGCAACAGCAGCGACGTGGCCATGTTTCTGAACATGGCATGACGATGACTGCTGTTGCGATTAAGCTGGCGTCCGGACTTACGATGTCGCATTTCTATGTATTCCCATTCAGCTCGTCAGGCCCGCTCAGGCGACCGACGTAGACCGTTCCTCTTCTTCCTGCCGCAGACCTGCGGGCGGCCAGTTCTCGATGCGCATGCCCAGGGCAAGGCCATGACTGGCCAGCACTTCCTTGATCTCGGTCAGCGACTTCTTGCCCAGGTTAGGCGTACGCAGCAGCTCAACTTCGGCACGCTGAACAAGATCACCGATGTAATTGATGCTCTCGGCCTTCAGGCAGTTCGCGGAACGCACGGTCAGCTCAAGTTCGTCTACCGGCCGCAACAGGATCGGATCAATCTGCGCCTCGGCAAATGCACCAGCCGCGTCGTCCTGACCCGAGAGGTCTACAAACACGGTCAGCTGATCCTTGAGAATGTTGCCGGCCCGGCGAATCGCCTCTTCAGGGTCGATCGTGCCGTTGGTCTCGATGTCGATGATCAGCTTGTCCAGGTCAGTGCGCTGTTCAACACGCGCCGCCTCGACCGTGTAACTCACGCGCTGCACAGGGCTGAAAGACGCATCCAGCTGCAAGGTGCCGATCGGGCGACTTTCCTCTTCGAAAGTTACCCTCTGAGTTGCAGCCTGAAAACCACGACCACGGCGCACCTTGAGGTGCATATTCAGCGAACCGTTCTTGTTGAGGTTCGCGATGACGAAATCCGGATTCTGGATCTCGATATCGTGCTGACTCTGAATGTCGCCCGCCTTAACCGGTCCCGGACCCTTCTTGTTCAGGGTCAGCTCCGCTTCCTCGCGCCCATGCATGGTGATCGCCACCATCTTCAGGTTCAGCAAGATATCAACCACATCCTCCTGCACACCCTCAATACTGGTGTACTCGTGAAGAACGCCGTCAATTTCCGCTTCGACAATCGCAGCGCCCGGCATGGACGACAGCAGAATTCGCCGCAAAGCATTGCCCAGCGTATGGCCGAATCCACGCTCAAAAGGCTCTATGACAACCTTTGCGTGCAGATCCGTAATGGTCTGGACCTTGACGACCCGCGGCTTTAGAAAATCTGTAACGGATCCTTGCATGAAGGAAACCCTCTCTCGTAACAAAAATTACTTGGAATACAACTCGACAACGAGATTCTCGTTGATGTCGGGCAAGAAATCCTGGCGATCCGGAACCGCCTTGAACGTGCCGGTCAACTGCTTCTCGTCTACTTCCACCCACTCGGGAAGCCCGACCTGGTTGGCGATGCCGAAAGCGGCCTGAATGCGGCCCTGCTTTCTGGCCTTTTCACGCACTGCAACCACATCACCTGCCTGAACCTGGTAGGACGGAATGTTTACCAGACTGCCGTTGACAGCGATGGCCTTATGACTCACCACCTGCCGCGCCTCGGCGCGGGTTGCCGCAAAGCCCATGCGATACACGACGTTGTCCAGTCGCGTCTCCAGCATGCGTAACAGGTTTTCACCGGTCGCGCCGCGCTGCCGGGCAGCCTTCTTGTAATAGTTGCGGAACTGTCGCTCCAGCACGCCATACATCCGCCGGAGCTTCTGCTTCTCGCGCAGCTGCAGGCCGTAGTTAGACAGGCGTCCACGCCTCGTCTGACCGCTCTGCTGGCCGGGGGGCGTGTCAATCTTGCACTTCGACTCGAGCGGGCGTACGCCACTCTTCAGGAAGAGGTCTGTGCCCTCCCGACGCGCGAGTTTACATGTGGGTCCGAGATACCTTGCCATCTGTCAGTCGCTCCTAGACGCGGCGCCGCTTTGGCGGGCGGCAACCGTTGTGTGGGATAGGCGTCACATCTTCGATGTTAGTGATCTTGAAACCCACGTTGTTTAAAGCTCGTACAGCAGATTCACGACCCGGGCCCGGGCCCTTGACCCGAACTTCAAGATTCCTCACGCCATACCCTTCCACTGCCGCATTACCGGCCTTTTCGGCCGCAACCTGGGCTGCAAAGGGCGTGCTCTTGCGCGAGCCGCGAAAACCACAACCACCCGAAGTCGCCCAGGTCAGCGCGTTGCCCTGGCGGTCGGTGATCATGATAATCGTGTTGTTGAAAGACGCCTGTATATGGGCAATCGCGTCCATTACCTGGATCTTGCCTTTCTTACTCGCCTTTTTCGCCTCTGCCATACCTGTTACCTGCCTTAAATTCGACTCTCAAACAGAGTCCTTGCCGGGTGCAAACCGCTGCCCCGACTCGTTTCCTGCCGTCGCCTAGCGGCGCACAGCCCTGCGAGGCCCTTTTCGGGTTCGCGCGTTCGTCTGGGTACGCTGACCACGAACCGGCAGCCCACGGCGATGACGGATGCCGCGGTAGGTGCCAAGATCCATGAGGCGCTTGATATTCATCGAGACTTCTCGCCGCAGATCGCCCTCAACCGCGAAACGCGCGACCTCGGTACGCAGGCGCGCGACTTCCGGCTCGGTCAGATCCTTAACCTTCGCCGACTGATCAATGCTCGCCGCCTCACAGATCTTCTCTGCCCGGCTGCGGCCAACCCCGAAAATCGAGGTCAGCGCCACGACAGTGTGCTTGTGCTGTGGAATATTAATTCCTGCAATACGCGCCATTTATCCCAACTCCTGCTGCGTTCCGTGTCTTGGCGAAAAGCCCGCCAGTCTATCCACGAAACCGCCCTGATTCAACTATTTACGGCGGACCTCAGCCCTGCCGCTGCTTATGCCTCGCGTCAGTACAAATCACCCTGACAACACCCTTGCGCCGCACGATCTTGCAGTTGCGACACATTTTCCTCACTGATGCTCTGACTTTCATATCTCTGCTCCCGATGCAGCCGGCTCAGCGGACCTGTCCGGCCCGGCCGTAGCCCTTCATATTGGCCTTTTTCATCAGGCCATCGTACTGGTGAGACATCATGTGCGCCTGCATCTGGGACATAAAGTCCATCACCACAACGACAATAATCAGCAGGCTGGTGCCACCGAAGTAAAAAGGCACCTGCCACTTCAGAATCATGAACTCGGGCAGCAGGCAAACCGCGGTCACGTAAATAGCGCCCCAGAACGTCAGACGCGTCAGCACACTATCGATATACTCCGCTGTCTGGCGGCCGGGACGAATGCCCGGGATGAATGCGCCCGATTTCTTCAGATTGTCGGCCGTCTCCCGCGAATTGAACACCAGCGCCGTGTAGAAGAAACAGAAAAACACGATCAAGCCCGCATACATCAGCACGTAAATCGGCTCACCGGGTGACAAGCGTGCTCGATACGCTCTGCAGCCAGGACATGCCCTCCATATTGCCCACCCAACCGGCAATGGTGGCCGGGAAGAGAATCAGGCTGGAGGCGAAAATCGGCGGTATCACACCTGACATGTTGATCTTGAACGGCAGATGGCTGGTCTGGCCGGCATACATCTTGCGACCCTGCTGCCGCTTCGCATAGTTCACCGTGATTCGCCGCTGCCCGCGTTCCATGAACACCACGAAACCCGTCACGCCCAGCACCAGCATGAACAGTATCAAAGCAATTGCCGCTGACATTTCACCGTTGCGAACCAGTTCGAGCGTGCCGCCGATGGCCGCAGGCAGACCGGACACGATACTGGACAAAATAATCATCGAGATGCCGTTACCGATGCCGCGTTCAGTGACCTGTTCGCCGAGCCACATCAGAAACATCGTTCCGGTAATCAGCGTAAGAGCCGCGGTAAACACGAAATTCGGACCCGGATTCATCACCACGCCGGCCTGGCTCTGCAGGCCAACCGCCATGGCTACCGACTGGAAGCTGGCCAGGGCCAACGTGCCGATAACGCGTGTACTGCGTAATGCGACGCCGTCCCGCCTCACCCTCTTTCTTGATCGCCGCCAGGCTCGGCACGACTACGGACATCATCTGCATGATGATCGAGGCCGAAATATATGGCATCACACCCAGGGCAAAAATACTGACCCGCTCCAGCGCCCCGCCGGCAAACATGTTGAACATGTCCAGCACGGTGCCGCTCTGCTGGTCGAAAAACCGCGCCACCGCCACGGGATCGAGACCAGGCACCGGAATAAACGTACCGATACGGTAAACAATAAGCGCACCCACCAGGAACAGCAGACGCTTCCTGAGTTCGGTGAACTTGCTGGCTTCCGCAAATGCGGTACGCCGGATTGTTTGCCGATGCCTTTGCCACTTCTTACTCTTCGATCTTGCCGCCGGCCGCTTCAATCGCTTTGCGCGCGCCCTTGGTTACCTTGATGCCTTTAACTGTCACCGCTTTCGACAAGCTTGCCGGACTCGATGACCTTGACCTTCTTCGTACGCGGTGAAATCAGCCGTGCCTTTAACGAGCGCCTCCATGTCGACCACGTCTGCTCCGAGGCTCTCGAGCTCATGCAGCCGTGATCTCGTCGCTGAACGCCGCTGTCCGCGACTGGAATCCGATCTTCGGCAGGCGCCGCTGCAGCGGCATCTGGCCACCCTCGAACCCGGTCTTGTGATAGCCACCGGAGCGCGCCTTCTGGCCCTTCTGACCGCGACCACAGGTCTTGCCAACACCGGAACCCTCGCCGCGTCCGACGCGTTTCCCAACCTGGCGGCTGCCCTTGGCGGGTTTAAGTGTGTTCAAACGCATCTCAGACATCCTCGACCTTCAACAGGTACGAGACCTTGTTAATCATGCCCGCGGTTTTCCGGCGTGTCGGTCACCACCACCGAGTGATGCATCCGGCGCAGGCCGAGACCGCTTACGCACGCCTTGTGCGCTGCGCAGCCGCTTCGCGGTACTGCGCACCAGGGTCAGCTTTACTTGCTTGTCTTTCTTTGCCATGACTCAGCCTGTATCCCACTCAGTCCAGTATCTCTGCAACGCTCTTACCGCGGCGCGCAGCAACGGACTCCGGCGAATGCATTTTCGTCAAAGTCTTGATGGTCGCGCGCACCACGTTAATGGGATTGCGCGATCCATAACTCTTCGCCAGTACGTTCTGCACCCCGGCGCACTCAAACACCGCGCGCATCGCGCCTCCGGCGATGATGCCCGTACCTTCCGAGGCCGGCGCCATGAACACCCGACTGGCGCCGTGGCGGCCACTGATCGCATATTGCAGCGTATCTTCTCGCAGGTTGATCTTGCGCAGAGCTCTTGCGCGCATTCTGCATCGCCTTTTGAATGGCCAGCGGCACCTCACGAGCCTTGCCGTAGCCAAGCCCGACGCGACCGTTGCCGTCGCCGACCACCGTCAACGCTGTGAAGCCAAACTGGCGCCCACCCTTGACCACCTTGGCCACGCGGTTAATCGTAACCAGCTTCTCCAGCATGTCATCGGAGTTGACCGCTTTGTCATTTCTAGCCATTGCAAATAATCCTGAGGCTGTGCCTTAAAACTCTAGCCCGCCCTCGCGGGCGGCATCGGCCAGGGCCTTAACCCTGCCGTGATAACGAAAACCAGAACGATCGAAAGCGACCTTGCTGATACCGGCGGCTTTCGCTTTCTCGGCAATACGCTTGCCGATTTCACTCGGCTGCAGCGACATTGCCACTCGACTTAATCAGCGACTTACGCAGTTCCTTTTTCCAGGGTCGAAGCCGCCACCAGCACCGTGCCGCCTTCCGGCGCCAGGATCTGGGCATAGATATGCCGTCGGAGTGCGGTGCACGCTCAGCCTGTGTGCGCGCAGCTCCTCGATCTTGGCGCGTGCCCGGCGGGCCCGGCGCAAACGTGTCATTTTCTTCTGCATACCGTCAGTCACCTACTTCTTCTTGGCTTCTTTCATCACCACGCGCTCATCGGCATAGCGGACGCCCTTGCCTTTGTAGGGCTCCGGCGGCCGGTAGGCGCGGATCTCGGCAGCCACCTGGCCGACCTTTTGCTTATCGATGCCTTTGACCACGAATCTCTGTCTGACTCGGCGTCTCAATCGTAATGCCGTCAGGCACCGCGTAATTGACCGGGTGCGAAAAACCCAGCGTCAGATTCAGCGTCTTGCCCTGCGCCTGCGCCCGATAGCCCACGCCAACCAAGGTCAGCTTGCGCTCGAAGCCCTCGGACACGCCGGTCACCATGTTGGCGAGCAGCGAACGAATCGTGCCGCCGATGGCCTTGTTTGTGACGCCCTTATTCAGCGCCACGGCAAGCTCGCCGTTGTCCTGACTTGACCGTTACATCCTCATGCAGATCCAGCGACAGGCTGCCCTTGGCGCCCTTGATGGTCGCCGTCCGCCCCTGCAGGCTGTATTCAACGCCCTTGGGCAGTATTACCGGTTGTTTCGCTACTCTAGTCATGATTCAGATTCCAGCTCACGCGACCACGCAAAGGACTTCGCCGCCCTGGCCGCTGGCCCGGGCTTCCTTGTCACTCATAACACCGCGCGAAGTCGAGACGATGGCCACACCCAGCCCGCCCAGCACTCTCGGCAGCTCGTCCGCCCCTTATAGGTGCGCAACCCGGGGCGGCTGACGCGCTGTCAGGCTCTCGATCGCACCACGACCTTCGTGGTACTTGAGACGCACAGTCAGTGTGCTCTTGTTGTTATCGCTCTCAGTGGCGAAATCCTCAATGTAACCCTCGTCGCGAAGCACCTTAACAATGGCCTCTTTAACGCGCGATCCCGGCATCGTTACTTCGACCTTCTGGGCCTTCTGACCGTTACGAATACGGGTCAGGAGGTCGGCGATCGGATCAGTCATACTCATAATCTGTTTACCCTGTATTGCAGCGCCTGACCGCTTACCAGCTGGCCTTGCGCAGACCCGGGATTTCCCCTTCATGGTCGCCTTGCGCAGCTTGTTTCGCGCCAGCCCGAATTTGCGATAGTAGCCATGCGGTCGCCCTGAGATATTGCAGCGATTACGCATCCGGCTCGGGCTCGCATTCCGCGGCAACGCCTGCAGCTTGGCAACGGCCGCCATGCGATCTTCATCACTGGCATTCGGATCCATAATCTGATCCTTGAGCGCCCGCCTCTTGGCTGCGAACCTCGCGACCACTTTCGCACGCTTAAGCTCGCGCTCCACCATGGATTTCTTTGCCATCTTCAGCTGCCTCTTACTTTCGGAACGGGAAGTTGAACGCTGCCAGCAGCGCCCGACCTTCCTCATCATTCTTTGGCCGTGGTCGTAATCGTAATATCCATGCCGCGCAAGGTATCGATATTGTCGTAGTCGATCTCCGGGAAAGATGATCTGCTCTCGCACGCCCATACTGTAGTTGCCGCGGCCGTCGAACGCCTTGGCCGACAGCCCGCGAAAATCCCGTACCCGCGGAATCGCGACGTTGACCAGCCGATCCAGAAACTCATACATGCGCTCCCGACGCAGAGTGACCTTGCAGCCGATCGGATAGCCGTCGCGAATCTTGAACGCTGCCACCGACTTGCGCGCCCGGGTCATAACCGGTTTCTGACCGGCGATCAGTCGCCATGTCTTTCATGGCATGATCCAATACCTTTCTGTCGCCCACGGCCTCGCCGACGCCCATGTTCAGCGTAATCTTGCTGACCCTGGGCACCGCCATGACACTCTTGTAGCCGAACTGCTCTTTGAGCTGGCCAACCACGGTATCGCGATAAAATTCCTGCAATCTGGACATTGCTATATTCCGCTCTTAAACGTCCACAACTTCTTTGTTGGACTTGAAAATTCGCACCTTGCGGCCATCCTCAAGGTTCTTGAACCCTACCCGGTCACCCTTCTTGGTGATCGGGTTGTAAAGCATCACGTTTGAGGCATCGAGCGGCATCTCCCGCTCGATGATTCCGCCCGGATGTTCATGTTCGGATTCGGCTTCTGGTGTTTCTTGGCGATATTGATGTTGGTGACCACGACTTTGCCCTCGTCCGTCACGCGCACACACCTCACCGCGCCGGCCCTTGTCTTTGCCAGCAATCACTATGACCTCATCACCTTTCTTGATCTTTGCCATCTTTCGTCCCAGCCCTTAAAGCACTTCCGGTGCCAGAGAAATAATCTTCATGAAACTGCCGGTCCGCAATTCACGCGTCACCGGGCCGAAAATACGCGTACCGATAGGCTCCAGTCTTGCTTGTCAGCAACACCGCAGCATTGCCGTCGAAGCGTATCAGCGAGCCGTCCGGTCGCCGCACGCCCTTACGGGTGCGTACCACGACCGCGTTGTAAACCTCACCCTTCTTGACCTTGCCGCGTGGGATCGCATCCTTGACGCTTACCTTAATGATGTCGCCCACGCCGGCATAGCGGCGCTTGGAGCCGCCGAGCACCTTGATGCACTGCAAGCGCCGTGCGCCGCTGTTATCGGCTGCCGTCAGTACTGTCTGCATCTGAATCATTGCTGTGCTTCCAATAGTCTCGAAACGGTGGGCGGCGCCGGATTATTCCGCGCGCTCCACGATATCAACCAACTTCCAGTTCTTGCGCTTGGACAGCGGCCGGCACTCGGCAATCGAAACCAGGTCGCCCTTCCTTACACGTATTGTCCTCATCATGGGCCAGCAACTTGCTGGTCCGGCCGATGATCTTGCCGTAGGCCGAGTGCTTGACCTGGCGCTCAACGGCTACCGTTATGGACTTATCCATTTTGTTACTGACGACCCGCCCGGTTACCGTGCGTGTGTTCTGCTTCTGCTCACTCATGACTTCTCACCCGCACGCGCCTGCTCGTTCAAAAAGGTCTTGACCCGCGCAATATTTCTGCGCACTTTCCGATACTGGTCCGAACGAGTTAGCTGGCCAGTTGCCTTCTGCATGCGCAGGTTAAACTGCTCACGCCGGAGCTTCGTAAGCTCTTCGCTCAATTCCTCGCCGGACTTGCCTCGCAGTTCGCTCGCTTTCATCACATGACCTGCCGTGTCACAAAAATCGTCTGTATGGGCAGCTTCGCAGCCGCCAGTTTGAAGGCCTCGCGCGCAATCTCTTCGCTCACGCCTTCCATTTCATAGAGCACGCGGCCAGGCTGAATCTGTGCAACCCAGTATTCCACGTTACCCTTACCCTTACCCTGCCGCACTTCAAGCGGCTTCGTCGTAATCGGCTTGTCGGGAAAGATCCGTATCCAGATTTTTCCGCCACGCTTCACATAGCGCGTCATCGCTCGCCGCGCCGCTTCAATCTGGCGCGCGGTAATGCGACCCCGGCCAACAGCCTTGAGTCCGAACTCGCCGAAACTCACATCGCTGCCGCGACTTGCAAGCCCGCGGTTGCGACCCTTCATCTGCTTACGGAACTTGGTCCTTTTTGGCTGCAACATGAACCCTTACCTCTTCCGCGCCGACTTTGCCGTCTTCGCCGCCTGGGCCTCGGCCTCAGCGGTCTCGGCTTCGCCCATGACAATCACCTCACCCTTGAAGATCCAGACCTTCACGCCGATGATTCCGTAGGTCGTCTTTGCTTCTGTGAAACCATAGTCAATATTCGCGCGCAGCGTGTGCAACGGAACCCGGCCTTCCCGGTACCATTCGCTGCGGGCAATCTCCGCGCCGTTCAGTCGCCCGCTCACCTTGACCTTGATGCCCTGTGCGCCGATGCGCATCGCATTGGTCACCGAACGCTTCATCGCGCGCCGAAACATCACTCGTCGCTCAAGCTGCTGGGCAATACCTTCTGCAACCAGGGTGGCGTCGAGCTCTGGCTTGCGAATCTCTTCGATCTTGATATGCACGTCGTGCAAAGGCAGACCGCTCATCTTCGAGATGTCCACACGGAGCTTCTCGATATCCTCGCCCTTCTTCCCGATCACAATACCCGGCCGTGCCGTGTGTATCGTTATATTGAGCTTCTTCGCCGGGCGCTCGATCTGGATCAGACTCACCGAGGCCTGCGCCAGTCTCTTTTCCAGAAACTTGCGGATGTTGTGATCGCCCAGCACCAGCCCCGGGAATTCCCTGGAGCCTGCGAACCACCTGGACGACCAATCTCGGGTAATCCCGAGCCGGATTCCAATCGGATTTACTTTCTGGCCCATATTTACTCTTCTATTGCTCGCCGCCGACTTCGACGGTGATATGACTGTTACGTTTGATTATGCGATCGCCGCGACCCTTGGCACGGGCCCTGAACCGCTTGAAAGTCGGGGCCTGATCCACGAATACAGCAGAGACCTTGAGTTCGTCGATATCGGCGCCGTGATTGTGCTCCGCATTGGCAATCGCCGACTCAAGTAACTTTTTCACGATTCTCGCGCTTTTCTTAGGCGTAAATGTCAGCGTACGCAAAGCCTCGCCAACCTGCTTGCCACGAATCATGTCCGCGATCAGACGCGCCTTTTGCGGAGACACCCGCGCATACCGAAGTTTTGCTGCAACCTGCATGACGAAGCTCCTTACTTGGCCTTCTTGTCGCCAGAATGGCCCTTGAACGTGCGGGTCACCGCAAACTCACCGAGCTTGTGTCCAACCATGCCCTCGGAAACCAGCACTGGCACATGTTGACGCCCGTTATGTACGGCGATGGTCAGCCCGACCATGTCGGGCAGGATCATTGAACGACGCGACCAGGTCTTGATCGGACGCCGGTCATTTCTTTCCGCCGCAACCTTGACCTTTTTCTGCAGGTGCAGGTCTACGAATGGCCCTTTTCTTACCGAACGTGGCACGTTATTTACCTCTTACTTCTTGCTCTTGCGACGCCGGAGGATCATTCTGTCCGTACGCTTGTTCTTGCGGGTTTTGTAACCCTTCGTCGGCATGCCCCACGGCGACACCGGATGACGACCACCGGAAGTCCGGCCCTCGCCACCCCCGTGCGGATGATCAACGGGGTTCATGGCCACACCACGCACCGTCGGACGAACTCCGCGCCAGCGCTTGGCGCCAGCCTTCCCAAGCTTGCGCAGGTTGTGCTCGGTATTACCCACTTCGCCGATAGTTGCGCGGCAGTCTATGTGTACTTTCCGCATCTCGCCCGAGCGCAGTTTCAACGTTGCGTGCTCGCCCTCGCGGGCCGCGAGCTGAGCAGTGGCGCCCGCGCTGCGCATTAGCTGCGCGCCCTTGCCCGGCTGCATCTCAATGCAATGCACCTGGCTACCCACCGGAATATTCCGGAGCGGCAATGCATTGCCCGGCTTGATCGGGGCGTCGCTGCCCGACATCAGCGGATCACCTGGTTTGACGCCGTGCGGCGCGATGATGTAGCGCGCTCGCCATCCGCGTACAGCAGCAGTGCCAGATGCGCACTGCGGTTCGGGTCGTACTCAAGCCTTTCCACCTTGGCCGGCACGCCGTCCTTGTCACGCTTGAAATCGATTACCCGATAGCGCTGCTTGTGCCCGCCGCCACGATGTCTGTTAGTAATGCGCCCTGCATTGTTACGGCCGCCCGATTTGCTCTTGGGCGCCAGCAACGGACCATGCGGCTTGCCTTTGTGCAGGTCAGGATTAACTACCCGCACGACGAATCGGCGGCCGGCTGACGTTGGCTTTGTCTTTTGAACTGGCATGTCTATCGCTCTTCAGTGCGTCCGGTAATCATCCGCGGACCGTTATTCCGCTCCGAGAAAATCAATGTCGTGGCCTTCTGCAAGGCGCACGTAAGCTTTGCGGGTATTCTTGCGGCGACCCTTGGTCGTCGGGTGCGCTTGACCTTGCCCCGGCTATTCAACACCTGAACCGACTCCACCTTGACCTCGAACATCAGCTCGACGGCCTTGCGTGATATCCTTCTTGGTGGCATCGGCGCGAACCTGGAAAACAACCTGCTTGTGCTTGTCGGCCGCCAGTCGTACTTTTCTCAGAAACATGCGGACCAAGCAGTACGGTCATCAGATAATCCTGGTTCATCCCAGCTTCTCCTCAAGAACACGCACCGCGCCGACTGTCATCAGTACATTCTCGCGACGCAGGAGACTGACCGGATCAATTGCCGTCACCGGCAAGCACATCCACGTTGGGCAGATTCCGCGACGCCAGATACAGATGCTCATCGAACGCCTCGACCACGATCAGCACGTTGTCGAGCCCGACCTCCTTGAGCTGCTCGACCAGCATCTTGGTTTTCGGCGCATCGATCGCGAATTCCTTCACTATCGTGCAGGCGCTCCTGGCGCACCAACTCCGACAACAGGGCCCGCATTGCGCCCTGGTACATCTTGCGATTGACCTTCTGCTCAAAACTCCGCGGGGACGCCGCGAAAGTCCGACCGCCGCCGACCCAGATCGGGCTGCGTATCGTTCCGGCGCGCGCGCGACCCGTGCCTTTCTGGCGCCACGGCTTGGTGCCGCCGCCACGCACCTGGCACGCTGGTCTTCTGCGCCTTGGTACCACTGCGCCGTCTCGCCAGATAGGCGGTAACGACCTGGTGGACCAGGGCCTCATTAAACTCCTTGCCGAAAGCGGCCTCGGAAACGTCTACCGAACCGCCGCCTGCAACGCTATGCAACTGTAGTTTCATTGCCATTGATTAACCTCGGGCCTTGACTGCCGGGCTCACAATGACTCGCCCGCCGCTGGCGCCGGGAACGGCGCCTTTGATCAAAATCAGATTGCGATCCGTATCCACGCGAACCACTTCCAGGTTTTCCGCAGTGCGACGCGACATTGCCCATATGCCCGGACATCTTCTTGCCCTTGAACACGCGACCCGGCGTCTGGTTCTGGCCAATTGAGCCTGGCGCACGGTGGGACAACGAATTGCCGTGCGTGGCATCCTGCATATGGAAGTTGTGCCGTTTTACCGTGCCGGCAAAGCCCTTGCCGATGGTCGTGCCGACCACGTCGACCTTCTGGCCGACCTCGAACATGTCGACCTTGATCTCTGCGCCCTTCTCGACGTCGCCGCCTCTGTCGCCGTCAAGACGGAATTCCCACAGGCCCTCGCCTGACTTCCATACCGGCACTGGCGAACTGACCGGCATCGGGCTTGCTGACGCGCGAAGGCTTGCGGGTACCGGTAGTGACCTGGAGCGCGCGGTAGCCGTCGCTGTCCTGGGTCTTGACGCGGGTAACCCGATTCGGAAGCGCTTCCACCACTGTAACGGGCACGGATGTGCCGTCCTCGGTGAACACGCGAGTCATACCGCACTTGCGGCCAACCAGACCGATAGTCATTTTCAATTCCTCGTTTATACGGCACCCGCCTCGTTGGACTGACGCTCGATCAGCACGCCGACTGCGATTGGTCGACGCTGAAAACTCTGTACGCTTTAGAAATTCAAAGCCCGGCGCAGGCAAAGCTGCACCGGGCCGACAGCGAGCCCGCTATTGTAGCAGGTATTTCGCCTAGTTCAACTTAATCTGCACGTCCACGCCGGCCGGTAATTCCAGCTTCATCAGGGCATCCACGGTCTTGTCTGTCGGGTCGACGATGTCCATCAGGCGCTTGTGGGTTCGGAGCTCATACTGATCCCGGGCGTCCTTGTTGACGTGCGGCGAGATCAGGATCGTGAACCGCTCCATCTTGGTCGGCAGCGGAATCGGGCCCTTGACCTGGGCGCCCGTTCGCTTGGCCGTTTCGACAATTTCCTTCGCCGACGTATCGATCAGCCTGTGATCGAATGCCTTGAGACGGATCCTGATGTTCTGATTGGACATTATATTCTCAAATTACAATAAGTTAGGCGACAATCTGCTCCAAATCAGGAAGATTACGCAATGACCTTGGCCACCACGCCGGCGCCCACGGTGCGACCGCCCTCGCGGATCGCAAATCGCAGACCGTCTTCCATGGCAATCGGCGCAATCAGCTCCACCACCATCTTGATGTTGTCGCCAGGCATCACCATCTCAACACCCTCCGGCAACTCCACCGCACCGGTCACGTCCGTCGTGCGGAAGTAAAACTGCGGCCGGTAGCCCTTGAAAAACGGCGTATGACGACCACCCTCTTCCTTGGTCAGAATGTACACCTCAGCCTCAAACTTGGTGTGCGGCGTAATGCTGCCGGGCTTGGCCAGCACCTGGCCACGCTCCACGTCTTCACGCTTGGTGCCACGCAGCAACACGCCCACGTTGTCACCCGCCTGACCCTGGTCCAGCAGCTTGCGGAACATCTCCACGCCCGTGCAGATGGTCTTGGTCGTGTCCTTGATGCCCACGATCTCAACCTCGTCACCCACCTTCACAATGCCGCGCTCAATACGACCGGTCACCACCGTGCCGCGACCCGAAATCGAGAATACGTCTTCCACCGGCATCAGGAACGCACCGTCTATCGCTCGCTCCGGCTGCGGTATCCAGCTGTCCAGCGCGTCCACCAGCTTCTGAATCGCCGGTACGCCAATGTCGCTCGTATCGCCTTCCAGCGCCTTCAGCGCCGAACCCGTGATCACCGGCGTGTCGTCGCCCGGAAACTCGTAGGTATCCAGAAGCTCACGTACTTCCATCTCCACCAGCTCCAAAAGCTCAGCGTCGTCAACCATGTCCGCCTTGTTCAGGTACACCACGATGAAACGGCACACCCACCTGGCGCGCCAGCAAAATGTGCTCGCGTGTCTGCGGCAT
Source organism: uncultured Gammaproteobacteria bacterium (assembly GCA_963759075.1). Lineage (GTDB taxonomy): Bacteria > Pseudomonadota > Gammaproteobacteria > Steroidobacterales > JABDLF01 > JABDLF01. The sequence goes on along the minus strand of CAVWXZ010000016.1, from coordinate 107,097 downwards.
CGGGCCGTCCGCCGCGCTCACCACCAGGATCGCGCCGTCCATCTGCGCCGCACCCGTGATCATGTTCTTCACGTAGTCAGCATGCCCCGGGCAGTCCACGTGCGCGTAGTGACGATTGTCACTCTCGTACTCCACGTGCGCCGTCGCGATCGTAATACCGCGCTCGCGCTCCTCGGGGGCGTTATCAATCTGGTCAAACGCCTTGACCTCACCACCATGCTTCTCCGACATGCACTTGGTCAGCGCCGCTGTCAGCGTCGTCTTACCATGGTCAACGTGACCAATCGTGCCTACGTTTACGTGCGGTTTTGTTCTTTCAAACTTCGCTTTGGACATCGTCGTATCCTCAGTTCCTAATCTTTCACAAATCAGCTCGGTGGTAAGAATTAACTCATCTATCCCGTCGCTACTCAGCGTCATCTGCAAAGTCAGCCGCTGCGTGGCGCCGGCTTTCAAACTTTGCTTTAGACATGACCCTTTCCTCAATTCCAACTGTTCTTATTCGGCTCGGTGGTAAAACACAGTCGCCTATCCCGTCGCTACCCGACGCAAATACCTGGTAGACAGATCAGGAAGCCCGCTTCATGACTGCTTCAGCTATATTCGTCGGTGCTTCGTTATATTTCTCAAATTCCATGGAATAAACGGCGCGGCCCTGGCTCATTGAGCGAAGGTCCGTCGCATAACCAAACATTTCAGCCAGCGGCACTTCTGCGCGGACAATCTTCCCGGCAGGCGCGTCTTCCATGCCCTGCACGATGCCACGGCGGCGGTTAAGGTCGCCCATCACGTCACCCATGTAGTCTTCAGGCGTCACCACTTCGACTTTCATAATCGGCTCCAGCAGCACCGGCCTGGCCTTGGTAGCGCCTTCTTTGAACGCCATGGAACCGGCAATTTTGAAGGCCATTTCGCTTGAATCGACGTCATGGTAGGAACCGTCGTACAAGGTAACCTTGACGTCCACCACCGGGAAACCCGCAATGACGCCATTCTCGCAGCTGCTCCTGCACGCCCTTATCAACGGCGCCAATGTACTCTTTAGGCACCGCGCCACCTACGATGGCATTCTCAAACTCATAGCCGTCGCCGGCAGGCATCGGCTCGAGCTTCAGCCAGACGTGGCCATACTGGCCGCGGCCACCGGACTGGCGAACGAACTTGCCTTCCTGCTCCACGCTGGCGCGGATCGTCTCGCGATAGGCAACCTGGGGCTTGCCCACATTCGCCTCAACGCTGAATTCGCGCCGCATACGATCGACGATAATGTCCAGGTGCAGTTCGCCCATCCCGGAAATGATAGTCTGGCCGGACTCCTCGTCCGTACGCACCCGGAACGACGGGTCTTCCTGCGCCAGCTTGGAAAGGGCCATACCCATTTTTTCCTGGTCCACCTTGGTCTTTGGCTCGACGGCCACCGAAATAACCGGCTCCGGAAACTCCATACGCTCCAGCGTGATCGGCTCTTTCAGGTCGCACAGAGTATCGCCCGTGGTGACCTGCTTGAGGCCCACAGCAGCGGCGATATCGCCTGCACGGACTTCCTTGATCTCGTTGCGATCATTGGAATGCATCTGCAGCTGTCGCCCGACCCGCTCGCGCTTTATGGGTAACCGAGTTCAACACGGTGTCCCCGGATTTCAACACGCCGGAATAAACTCTGAAAAAGGTCAGCGTACCGACATAGGGTCGGTGGCAATCTTGAAGGCCAGCGCAGAGAAAGGCTCGTCATCGGCCGGGTTTCGCGAAGCCCTCGCTCTCGTCCTTGTCGTGCAATATCCCTTGACCGGCGGCACATCGACAGGCGACGGCATAAAGTGAATAACCGCATCGAGCATGGCCTGCACGCCCTTGTTCTTGAATGCGGAACCACAAAGAGCCGGGCACGATTTCACTCGGCCAGCGTGCGAATACGCAGCCCCTTGATGATGTCCACCTCCGTCAGGTCGCCGCTCTCGAGGTACTTGTCCATCAGCTCTTCGTTGGCCTCAGCGGCTGCCTCAACCATCTGCTCGCGCCACTGCTGACATTCTTCCTTCATGTCAGCGGGAATCTCTTTCGCCTCGTAGGTCGTGCCGCGGTTATCTTCATCCCAGTAAATCGCGCGCATGCCGATCAGGTCGACGACGCCCTTGAAGTTCTCTTCGGCACCAATCGGCAGCTGAATAGGCACCGGAACTGAACCCAGGCGCTCTTTGATCTGCTTGACAACCCGCAGGAAATTCGCGCCGGCACGGTCCATCTTGTTGACGAAGGCCATGCGCGGAACCATGTACTTGTTGGCCTGGCGCCAGACGGTTTCGGACTGCGGCTCAACGCCACCGACCGCACAGAACACCGCGACAGCACCGTCCAGCACGCGCAGCGAGCGCTCGACTTCAATCGTGAAATCGACGTGTCCCGGCGTATCGATGATGTTGATACGATGCTCTTCGAACTGCTGGTCCATACCCTTCCAGAAGCAGGTCGTTGCCGCAGAGGTAATCGTGATACCGCGCTCCTGCTCCTGCTCCATCCAGTCCATGACGGCTGCGCCATCATGCACCTCACCGATCTTGTGCGACACGCCCGTATAAAACAGCACGCGCTCGGTCGTCGTGGTTTTACCCGCGTCGATGTGCGCCATGATGCCGATATTGCGGTAGCGCTGAATTGGGGTCTTGCGTGCCACGATTGTTCTCTGCCTTTCTCTGTTGCCTTCAGGCGCGAATGTCGCTTACCAGCGATAGTGCGCGAAAGCCTTGTTCGCTTCCGCCATACGGTGCGTGTCTTCACGCTTCTTCACAGCACTGCCGCGATTCTCCGAAGCATCCAGCAACTCATGCGCCAGGCGAAACGCCATGGACTTTTCGCTGCGCTTGCGTGCGGCGTCAATCACCCAGCGCATCGCCAGGGTCTGGCGGCGGGAGGGGCGAACTTCCACCGGCACCTGGTAGGTTGCACCACCAACGCGACGTGATTTCACCTCGACCGCAGGCTTGACGTTTTCCAGCGCCTGCTCCAGAACTTCCAGCGCCTGCTCTTCCGAACGTCCGCTGGTGTCGAGATCCGGTCGATAGCGCCATACACGATACGCTCGGCCACAGACTTCTTGCCGTCATTCATGACCATGTTCATGAACTTGGCCAGCATCTGGCTGTTGAACTTCGGATCAGGAAGGATGGTGCGCTTCGGCGCCTGAGTTCTGCGTGACATAGAGTGTCTCTTTATTCGTTAATCTGGTTGTCAGGTCTTTGGCCGCTTGGCGCCGTACTTCGACCGGCCCTGACGACGATCACCCACGCCGGCGCAATCAAGCGTGCCGCGAACCGTGTGATAGCGCACGCCCGGCAGGTCCTTGACCCGGCCACCCCTGATCAGAACCACCGAGTGCTCCTGGAGATTGTGGCCTTCCCCACCGATGTAGCTGGTCACCTCAAAGCCATTGGTCAGCCTCACGCGAGCCACCTTGCGCATAGCCGAATTCGGCTTCTTGGGCGTGGTGGTGTACACACGCGTGCAGACGCCACGCTTCTGAGGACTGCCCTGCAGCGCCGGCACCGTACTCTTCTCTATCTTGGTCGCGCGGCCCTTGCGGACCAGCTGATTCGTTGTCGCCATAACTTGTATTCTGGAAATTCGTTGCGTAAAACAAGCATCGGGCCACCACTGGCGACCCGTTGCCTAAGAATAAAAGGGGATAGGCCGATCTCGCAGCCTATCCCGCAAAGCCGTCGAATTCTAGGTGTGCCCCGGCTACCTGTCAAGGCGAGCCGGGGCGCCCCAGTCGCCTGACGACTACTCCGCAGCCGCCTCTGAAGTCTCCGCTTCATCAGGCTCAGGCTCCGGCAGCCGCCACTGCTTCATTTTCCGCCAGTTCAGCGGCCAGCATTTGCTCCACGGTCTGCTTCTCCCGGGAACGTCGTCGCTCCTCGTGGTAGGCCGAACCCGTTCCGGCCGGAATCAGGCGCCCGACGATCACGTTTTCCTTCAGGCCGCGCAGATCGTCCCGCGAGCCGCGCACCGCGGCCTCCGTCAGCACCCGGGTGGTTTCCTGGAAGGAGGCCGCAGAGATAAACGACTCGGTCGCCAGGGAAGCCTTGGTGATGCCCAGCAGTACCGGCGTCACCTTCGCGCCGTGCTTCTTGTCCGCCTCGGCCTTTTCGTTGGTCTCCAGCGACCTTGACCCACTCAATCTGCTCGCCTCTCAGCAGGGTTGTTTCGCCCGGATTAGATACTTCGACCTTGCGCAGCATCTGGCGAATAATCACCTCAATATGCTTGTCGTTGATTTTCACGCCCTGCAGTCGATAGACGTCCTGGATTTCGCGCACCAGGTAGTCCGCCAGTCTTTCCACGCCCTGCAGGCGCAGTATGTCGTGCGGATTGGGCTCACCGTCCGCAATCACTTCACCGCGCTGCACAGTCTCGCCCTCGAACACCAGCAGGTGACGGTACTTGTGAATCAGTTCTTCATGGCTGTCGCCGTTCTCATCGGTGATAACCAGGCGGCGCTTGCCCTTGGTTTCCTTGCCGTAACTCACGGTGCCCGAGTGCTCCGCGAGAATCGCCGATTCCTTGGGCTTGCGTGCTTCGAACAGGTCAGCGACGCGAGGCAGACCACCGGTAATATCACGGGTCTTCGACGATTCCTGAGGAATACGTGCGAGCACGTCGCCCACGCCGACTTTGGCCCCGTCTTCCAGCGTCACCAAAGCACCGGCTGGCAGTGCATAAACCGCCGGAATCTCCGTATTGGCGAAGTAATACGGCCTTGCCCTTGCTGTCCACCAGCATGGCCATCGGACGCATGTCCTTGGCCGACGGCCCCCGCTGCTTGGGATCCGTCACCACGAGGCTGGCGATACCGGTGATCTCGTCAATTTCGCGGACCACCGTCACGCCCTCCTCAAAGTCCTCCAGCTTGATCTGACCGGCCACTTCCGTGACAACCGGGTGGGTATGCGGATCCCAGTTCGCCACCACCTGGCCGGGCTTGACCTTGTCACCGTCATTGACGGTGATCACCGCACCATAAGGAATCTTGTAGAGCTCGCGTTCACGCCCATGCTCGTCCATCACGCCCAGCTCACCGGAACGCGAAACCGCGACCAGATGGCCCTTGGCGTGCTTGACGTATTTCAGGTTATGCACCCGAGCCGTACCGTGGCTCTTGATTTCGACGCTGTTAACAGAGGCCGATCGCGACGCAGCACCACCGATATGGAAGGTACGCATGGTCAGCTGCGTGCCCGGCTCACCGATCGACTGTGCCGCGATTACGCCGACCGCCTCGCCATGCTTGACCCGCTGACCGCGCGAAAGGTCGCGACCGTAGCACTGAGCACAGACGCCGTAGCGCGTGTCACAGGTAATCGGCGAACGCACGGTAAGCTGGTCGATGCTCAGATCCTCCAGAACCTCGACCCACTTCTCGTCCAGCAAGGTGCCGGCCGACACGCGCCACCTTCTTGGTGCCTGGTTGCAGTACGTCTTCAGCAACCACGCGACCAAGCACCCGCTCGCGCAAGGGCTCGACAATGTCGCCACCTTCGACGATCGGCGTCATAACCAGCCCGAGCTCGGTCCCGCAGTCCACCTCGGTGACAACCAGGTCCTGCGCGACGTCCACAAGCCGGCGGGTCAGGTAACCGGAGTTGGCGGTCTTGAGCGCCGTATCCGCCAGACCCTTGCGGGCACCGTGGGTCGATATAAAGTACTGCAGGACCGTCAGTCCCTCGCGGAAGTTCGCGGTAATCGGCGTTTCGATGATCGAGCCGTCCGGCTTGGCCATCAGGCCACGCATGCCGGCCAGCTGACGAATCTGCGCCGCCGAACCACGAGCACCGGAGTCGGCCATCATGTAAATCGAATTGAACGACGCCTGGCGCACCTTGCTGCCATCCGCAGCGATGACTTCTTCGGTGCCCAGCTGCGTCATCATGGCCTTGGCCACAAGGTCGTTGGTGCGCGACCAGATATCGACCACCTTGTTGTACCGCTCGCCGTTGGTCACCAGACCCGATGAATACTGATCCTGGATTTCCTTCACCTCGTCCTCGGCATCGCTGAGGATACTGACCTTCTCCGGCGGCACCACCATGTCGTTTACGCCAATCGAAGATCCGGCGCGCGTTGCATACTTGAAGCCCATGTACATGAGCTGGTCAGCAAAGACGACCGTTTCCTTTAGCCCTACCAGTCGATAGCAGGCGTTAATGACGCCTGAAATAGACTTCTTGGTCATGTCCCGATTGACCAGCTCAAAAGGCAGGCCTTTGGGCAGAATTTCCGAAAGCAGCGCGCGACCCAGCGTAGTACTGATGACCTTTCTCGACTCCGTCATTTCGCCATCTTCGCCGAGCACGGCCTGATCGATTCGCACTTTAACGTTGGCGTGCAGATGAGCAGCTCCAGCCTCGTAAGCACGATGCGCTTCCTTGACGTTCGCAAACATCATCCCTTCGCCCGGCGCGTTTACCCGCTCACGGGTCATGTAGTAAAGCCCAAGCACCACGTCCTGCGACGGAACAATAATCGGCTCACCGTTAGCAGGCGACAGAATATTGTTCGAGGACATCATCAGCGCGCGTGCTTCAAGCTGGGCCTCAATAGACAGCGGGACGTGCACCGCCATCTGATCGCCATCGAAATCTGCGTTGAACGCCGTGCAAACGAGCGGGTGCAGTTGGATGGCCTTGCCCTCGATGAGGACCGGCTCGAAGCCCTGGATACCGAGCCTGTGCAGAGTCGGGGCACGGTTCAGCAACACCGGGTGTTCCCGGATGACTTCTTCCAGGATATCCCAGACTTCCGGGCCTTCCCGTTCAACCAGGCGCTTCGCAGCCTTGATGGTCGCCGCTTCGCCGCGAAACTGCAGCTTGCTGAAGATGAACGGCTTGAATAATTCGAGCGCCATCTTCTTGGGCAGGCCACACTGGTGCAGCTTGAGCGTTGGGCCCACCACGATTACCGAGCGTCCGGAATAGTCCACACGCTTGCCGAGCAGATTCTGACGGAAGCGACCCTGTTTACCCTTGATCATGTCAGCCAGCGATTTCAGCGGGCGTTTGTTCGTGCCCGTGATCGCACGGCCACGACGACCGTTGTCCAGCAGCGCATCAACGGATTCCTGCAGCATGCGCTTTTCGTTGCGCACGATAATATCCGGAGCATTCAGCTCCAGCAGTCGACGCAGCCGATTGTTGCGATTGATGACGCGACGATACAGATCGTTGAGATCTGAAGTAGCGAATCGACCGCCGTCCAGCGGCACCAGCGGACGCAGGTCCGGCGGCAGGATGGGCAGCACAGTCAGGACCATCCATTCAGGGCGATTGCCGGATTCGATAAAGCCCTCGACCAGCTTGAGACGCTTCGCCAGCCGCTTCAGTTTAGTCTCGGACTTTGTGGCGCCCATATCCTCGCGGATCTGCACGATCTCAGCCTGCAGATCCATGGTGCGCAGCATCTGGTAAACAGCTTCCGCGCCCATGCGCGCGTCGAACTCGTCACCGTGCTCTTCAATTGCATCGAGATACATTTCATCGGTCAGCAACTGACGTCTTTCCAGGCCCTCAGTCATGCCCGGATCAATGACAACGAATGCTTCAAAATAGAGAATTCGCTCGATCTCGCGCAGGGTCATATCCAGCATCAGGCCGATGCGCGACGGCAGTGACTTGAGGAACCAGATGTGCGCAACGGGACTGGCCAGCTCTACGTGCCCCATTCGCTCCCGGCGAACCTTGGATTGCGTCACCTCGACGCCGCATTTTTCGCACACCACACCGCGATGCTTGAGGCGCTTATATTTGCCGCACAGGCACTCGTAGTCTTTGACTGGCCCGAATATCTTGGCGCAGAACAGTCCATCTCGTTCCGGCTTAAAGGTCCGGTAGTTGATGGTTTCCGGCTTCTTCACCTCACCAAAGGACCAGGATCGGATCATGTCCGGCGACGCGAGACCAATGCGAATCGCATCGAAATCTTCCACCGGAGCCTGCTGTTTAAAGAGCTTTAAAAGGTCTTTCATCTTGTTACCCGTAATTCGAGCTGATTAAATTCATCGCCTGCGGGAGCCGGATCAAGCGTCTTCCTTGTCCACTTCCAGCTCCATGTTGATGCCAAGAGAGCGCACTTCCTTGACCAACACGTTGAAGGATTCCGGCATGCCGGCCTCCATTTCATGCACGCCATCTACGATGTTCTTGTACATCTTGGTACGCCCCTGCACGTCATCGGATTTCACCGTCAACATCTCCTGCAGAGTGTAGGCCGCGCCGTAGGCCTCGAGCGCCCAGACTTCCATCTCTCCAAAGCGCTGACCACCGAACTGCGCCTTGCCGCCCAGCGGCTGCTGTGTCACGAGGCTGTATGGCCCCGTCGAGCGCGCATGCATCTTGTCATCCACCAGGTGATTGAGCTTGAGCATGTACATGTAGCCAACCGTGACCGGGCGATCAAACGCTTCACCTGTGCGGCCATCGATCAGCGTCGTCTGCCCACTGGTCGGCAGGCCCGCGAGTTCCAACATGCGCGTGATTTCGGCTTCCGACGCGCCATCGAACACGGGCGTCGCCATCGGCACGCCTTTACGCAGGTTTCCGGCAAGCTCGAAAAGCTCCTCGTTATTCAGCCCCTTAATCGACGCGGGCTGTCCTCCGGACTCGTTGTAGACCTTCTCAAGGAAATCCTTAATCGCGACGCCGGTTGCCTGCTCGTCGAGCAGGTCACCGATTTTCTTGCCAAGTCCTTTGGCAGCCCACCCCAGATGAGTTTCCAGTACCTGCCCCACGTTCATTCGCGACGGCACGCCCAGAGGGTTCAACACGATATCTACCGGCGTACCATCCTCGAGATAGGGCATGTCCTCGATCGGCACGATGGTTGAAATCACGCCCTTGTTTCCGTGCCGGCCAGCCATTTTGTCGCCGGGCTGCAAGCGACGTTTGACGGCAAGATAGACCTTGACCATCTTAAGGACGCCGGGCGCCAGGTCATCACCGGCCGTGATCTTGGTCTTCTTCTCTTCGTATCGCTTGTCGAATTCTTTGCGCTGATTTTCGAGACGCTTGGCTACACGCTCCAGCTCCTCGTTTGCGCTGTCATTGCGCAAGCGAATCGCGAACCATTTTTCACGCGCTACCTCATCGAGGTAGGCCTTGGTGACCTTGCTGCCCGCCTTTAGCTTGTCCGGACCGCCGTCGGCGATCTTGCCCAGCAGCATCCGCTCAACGCGCTCGAAAATATCATCCTCCAGAATGCGTCGCTGATCGTCGAGATCCTTGCGTACCGCCTTGAGTTCCGACTCCTCGATGGACAACGCGCGCGAATCTTTCTCGACGCCGTCACGTATGAACACGCGCACGTCGATGACGGTTCCATCCATGCCCGGCGGTACCCGCAGCGACGTATCTTTAACGTCCGAGGCCTTCTCACCGAAAATCGCTCGCAGAAGTTTTTCTTCCGGGGTCAGCTGCGTTTCGCCCTTCGGCGTTACTTTTCCGACCAGAATGTCGCCGGCCTTGACCTCGGCACCGATGAAGGCCACTCCGGCTTCATCCAGCTTGGACAAAGCGGTGTCGCCCACGTTAGGAATATCGGCAGTAATTTCCTCAGAGCCCAGCTTGGTATCGCGAGCCACACACGTCAGCTCTTCAATATGAATCGTCGTAAAGCGATCCTCATTTACCACGCGCTCGGAGATCAGTATTGAATCCTCGAAGTTGTAGCCATTCCAGGGCATGAACGCGACCAGCAGATTCTGACCAAGGGCCAGTTCGCCCAGGTCTGTGGACGGGCCATCCGCCAGCACGTCGCCACGGGCAATAACGTCGCCTTCTTTGCACAGCGGACGCTGATTAATACAGGTGTTCTGGTTTGAACGCGTGTACTTGGTCATATTGTAGATATCGACACCGGACTCATCGGAGGTCGTCTCTTCGTCATCGACCCGCACCACGATGCGTGACGCATCGACAAGATCTACGACGCCGCCCCGGCGCGCCACCACGGTGACGCCTGAGTCCGTCGCTACCGTGCGCTCGATCCCGGTGCCAACCAGCGGCGTCTCGGCGCGCAGCGTTGGCACCGCCTGACGCTGCATGTTGGATCCCATAAGAGCGCGGTTCGCGTCGTCATGCTCAAGAAACGGAATCAAAGCAGCAGCGACCGACACGATCTGCTTCGGTGACACGTCCATGTAATTAATCTGGTCGGACGACGCCAGCGTGAACTCATTCTGGCTGCGGCAGGAAATCAGGTCATCAGAAAAAACGCCCTTCTCGTTCAGCTTGGCGTTGGCCTGAGCAATGACGTACTGGCCTTCTTCGATGGCAGACAGGTACTCGATCTTCTTGGTCACCTTCGCATTTACAACTTTGCGGTAAGGCGTCTCCAGAAAACCGTACTCATTGGTGCGTGCGTAGACCGCCAGCGAGTTGATGAGCCCGATATTCGGACCTTCCGGCGTCTCGATCGGGCAAACACGACCATAGTGCGTCGGATGCACGTCGCGCACTTCAAATCCGGCACGTTCGCGCGTCAGACCGCCCGGACCGAGCGCAGATACGCGCCGTTTGTGAGTAACCTCCGATAGCGGGTTGTTCTGGTCCATGAACTGCGACAACTGGCTTGATCCGAAGAACTCCTTCACCGCCGCTGCGACCGGCTTCGCGTTGATCAGCTCCTGAGGCATCAGGCCCTCGGACTCGGCGAGCGTCAGCCGCTCTTTAACAGCACGCTCCACGCGCACCAGGCCGATGCGGAAAGCGTTTTCGGCCATTTCACCGACCGAACGAATGCGACGATTGCCGAGATGGTCGATGTCATCGACGACCCCGTTTCCGTTACGGATATCGATCAGAGTGCGCAACACGTCGGTAATATCGTCCTTGCTCAGTACGCCCATCACCGGTCGAGTCACTGCGACCGACGCGGCGATTAAACTTCATACGACCAACCGCAGAAAGATCATACCGTTCGGCGTTGAAAAACAGGTTATTGAACAGATTCTCGGCAGCATCTTTGGTAGGCGGCTCACCGGGGCGCATCATCCGATAGATCTCTACCAGGGCCTCCAGCGGGGTGCTGCTTGGGTCAATGCGCAGCGTGTTGGAGATGTATGGCCCACGATCGAGATCATTGACATACAGCGTATTGAGTTCCTTGATACCCGCTTCCACAAGAGTTCCTCGACCAGCTCTTCGGTTAGCTCATCATTGGCCTTCGCAAGCAGCTCACCCGAGTCCACATCGACGACGTCGTGGGCGAGGATCTTGCCGATGCAGATAGTCAGCCGGCACGGCAGCAGCTTCACGCTGGCATCAGTCAGCATCTTCACGTGACGGGCCGTGATTCGGCGACCTTCTTCTACAACCATTTTGCCGCGCGCCTTGATATCAAAAATTGCCGTCTCGCCCTTGAGCCGCTCGGGCACGAGCACCAGCTTAATCTCTTTCTTGGTCGTAAGCTTGAATTTGTTGGTCTCAAAGAACAGCTCAAGCATTTCCTCGTCGGTCATGCCGAGCGCGCGCAGCACAATAGTCACCGGCAGCTTGCGGCGACGATCGATGCGCGCAAAAACGCTATCCTTCGGGTCAAATTCGAAGTCCAGCCACGAACCACGATAGGGAATGATCGCGCGCTGAAAACAGCAGCTTACCGCTCGAATGCGTCTTGCCCTTGTCGTGATCGAAAAACACGCCCGGTGAACGATGCAGCTGAGAAACGATGACGCGCTCGGTACCATTGATAACGAACGTACCGTTGTCCGTCATCAGCGGCATTTCGCCGAGGTAAACCTCCTGCTCGCGAATGTCCTTGACCGGCTTGTTCTTGCCCGATACTTCCTTGTCATAAATGACCAGGCGAACCTTGACGCGCAATGGCGCCGCGAAGGTCATGACCGCGAAGCTGGCATTCCTTGACATCGAATACAGGCGTACCGAGACGGTAGCTGACATATTCAAGTGCCGCATTCCCGGAGTAACTGGTGATGGGAAATACCGTCTGAAACGCCGCGTGCAATCCGTTGTCTTCGCGATTGTCCGGCCGCTTGCTCTTCCTGCAGAAACTTGCGATAGGACTCAAGCTGAATGCTCAGCAGATAGGGCACTTCCAGCATGCTCGGCTGCTTGCCGAAATCTTTGCGGATACGTTTCTTCTCAGTGAAGGAATAGGCCATCAGGGTCAACCTCGGTTCAGGTCGTTAATTGCGGTGGCGGGCACTGGCAAACCGTGCGCAACGAAAATCTCTCCACCCTCACGGGTGGCTGTAAAAACATCCGGGCAGCCGGCCACAGACAGCAATCGCCGCCTGCCACCGGCTACCCGGCAGTCGTCACCCGCAGGCGACAAACTTATTTAACCTCGACAGTAGCGCCAGCTTCTTCAAGCTGCTTTTTGACTGTCTCTGCCTCGGCTTTCGCCACGCCTTCCTTGATGGTAGCCGGCACGCCTTCAACCATGTCTTTGGCTTCTTTGAGCCCCAGACCGGTGATCGCGCGAACCGTCTTAATCACGGAAACCTTGTTGGCGCCGAAGCTGCTCATCATCAACGTTGAACTCAGTCTGCTCTTCAGCAGCAGCGCGCGCCGCCCGCTGCGCCGCCGGCAGCCACTGCCACAGGTGCTGCGGCCGACACGCCAAACTTCTCTTCCATCGCGGAAATAAGATCAACCACGTCCATAACGCTCATGTTCGAGATTGTTTCTAGAATATCTTCTTTGGAAACAGCCATTCTCTTGCTCCTGAATAAACTTTCTGTTACCCGAGCCCTGCAGGGCTCACATCAATTAAAAATCAGGCAGCCTGCTTCTGGTCGCGTATCGCAGCCACAGTGCGAACAAGCTTCGTGTGCGGTTCGGCAAGGGTTCGGACAAACTTGGTAATCGGTGCCTGCATCACGCCCATGAGCATGGCCAGCGCCTGCTCGTAGGTCGGAAGATCAGCCAGCTTGCCGATATCGTTGGCCGGGAGCAGCTCGCCCCCGATCGACACCAGCTTGACTACCAGTTTGTCGTTGTCCTTGGCGAAGTCCTTAACGAGGCGTGCCGCCGCACCAGGATCTTCCCGGGAGAACGCCAACAACAGCGGTCCCTCCAGGGCATCCTGCATGCAGGCGAAATCAGTGCCCTCGATCGCTCTCTTGGCCAGGGTGTTCTTGACCACTTTGAGATAAACACCGCCCTCCCGCGCTTTCTGACGCAGGTCGGTCATCTGCTCAACGGTCAGACCCCGGTATTCCGCAGCCACGGCCGAAAGGGCCGTCGCAGCAACCGAATTCACCTCGGCAACCAGAGCTTTCTTTTCTTCGAGCCTTAGTGCCACTTCTAATACCTCCTGGTTTTCGGTCATCTATCAGGCAATCAATTCCCTCGGATCACCCACCAGTGACAGTGACCGTCACCAGGCTTGCCGGATCGGGTAACACCATCTGCGCAGGCCGGAAGCCATTAAGCCTTGCGACAATCCTGCCACGCAGCACCTGCGGTCTTTGACGTCGGACGGCTCACGCCGTCCTTCCATCTATCAGAAATCCGTTTCGGCAACACCTCGCCAGCGGCCTTGCCGCCGGCAGGATATCGCGCGCTGCATCTCCTGTCAGTTAATCGAGCGTCGACTGGTCAACGGTTATGCCGGGACCCATGGTCGACGACACCGTGACGCGCTTGAAGTAAATACCTTTCGTCGACGACGGCTTGGCCTTATTCAGGTCCGCAATCAATGCGCTCAGATTCTGTTTCAGTGAATCGATATCGAAACTCGCCTTTCCGATCGGGCAGTGGATAATGCCGGCCTTATCGGTGCGATAACGCACCTGCCCGGCCTTGGCGTTTTTCACTGCCGTCGCCACATCGGCCGTTACGGTACCCACTTTGGGGTTCGGCATCAGCCCGCGCGGCCCCAGTATCTGGCCCAGCTGACCTACCACCCGCATGGCGTCGGGCGTTGCAATCACGACATCGAAATTCATCACACCTTTTTTGATCTCGGCGGCAAGATCTTCGAAGCCGACGATATCGGCACCGGCTTCGCTGGCCTTTTCGGCGTTTTCGCCCTGGGCAAACACCGCCACCCGCACCGTCTTGCCGGTGCCGTTCGGCAACACGGTCGAACCACGCACGACCTGATCGGACTTGCGAGGGTCAACGCCCAGATTCACCGAGACGTCGATGGACTCGGCAAACTTGGCCGTGGCCAGCTCTTTGGCGAGATTCAGCGCTTCGTCTATCGCGTAGGCCTTGCCCCGGCGTTAACTTTCTCCAGGAATACTTTCTTGCGCTTGTATATGCGTGCCATGTCAAACGCCCTCCACATCCAGGCCCATGCTGCGCGCACTGCCCGCGATGGTGCGAACCGCCGCATCCAGATCCGCCGCCGTCAGGTCGGGCTCCTTGGTCTTGGCAATTTCTTCGAGCTGGGCGCGGGTCACTTTGCCCACCTTCTCGGTGTTGGGCGTGCCGCTGCCCTTGGCGATGCCCGCTGCCTTCTTCAGCAACACAGCCGCCGGCGGCGTCTTGGTAATAAACGTGAAGCTGCGATCGCTGTAAACCGTAATCACGACCGGCAACCGGCAAACCCTGCTCCATGCCCTGGGTATGCGCATTGAAGGCCTTGCAGAATTCCATGATATTGACGCCATGCTGTCCGAGCGCCGGGCCCACAGGCGGGCTCGGGTTGGCCTGGCCGGCCGGTATCTGCAGCTTGATATAGCTTTCGACTTTCTTAGCCATTAAAAATACCTCTTCGGGTCAAACGCCTTGCGGCTCCCCACCACTTCCTTTTTCGATCTTGCCGCCTGCGCGGCCCCATCCATGTATAAAAATGTACCGCCCTGCCCGGCGGCGATCAGGCTTTCTCGACCTGACTGAAATCCAGCTCCACCGGCGTTGAGCGGCCGAGAATCTGCACCGCCACCCGCAGGCGGTTCTTGTCGTAATTCACTTCTTCGACAACGCCGTTGAAATCGTTGAATGGCCCCTCGGTCACTCGCACCATCTCACCCGGCTCGAACAGAACCTTCGGCCGCGGCTTGTCGGCACCCTCCTGCACGCGCTGCAGAATGGCCTCCGCCTCCTTGTTGCTGATCGGGGCCGGGCGATCGCTCGTACCGCCGATAAAGCCGAGCACCTTTGGCACGTCTTTCACCAGGTGCCAGGTCTCTTCGTCCATATCGATCTGGGCAAGCACATAGCCCGGGAAAAACTTCCGCGAACTCTTGCGCTTCTGCCCTTCACGCATTTCCACGACTTCCTCGGTCGGGACAATGACCTCGCCGAACTTATCTTCCAGGCCGTTGAGCTTGATTCGCTCTTCAAGCCAGCCTTTCACCTTGTGTTCGAAATTCGAATACGCGTGGATGACATACCATCTTGAGTGCCATGACCTCAGGTGCCTCCATAGCTGACGACGCCGGCCGAAGCCCACGCGAGGAACATGTCCAGCAGCCAGAAGAACATCCCCATAATTATGGTGAAGCCGATCACGGCTACCGTCGTCTGCATAGTCTCCTGGCGCATTCGGCCAGATGACTTTGCGAATCTCGATGCGAGAGCCCTGAATAAAGCCCCACAGGTCTCGGCCCATGCGTGTCTGCATGAACAGGAAAATGGCCAGCACCATCGAAGCAAGCACGCCGAGCACCCGCAACAGCTGCGACGCGTCCGCAAAGTAGTAATACCCGACGATCCCGCCGAGCAAAACCAGCACGGCGATGATCATCTTCACCAGATCAAATGGGCTCGATGTATTTTCTGCGTTTACACTCATTCGTAGTCACTTACCGCTCAGGAACAACAGCCGGGCATATGCCCGGCTTCAGGTTTGGCAGGCCAGGAGGGAATCGAACCCCCAACCTGCGGTTTTGGAGACCGCCGCTCTGCCAATTGAGCTACTGGCCTAAGATTTCCTTACGCAATCACCTTGGCCACCACGCCGGCGCCCACGGTGCGTCCGCCCTCGCGGATCGCAAAACGCAGCCCGTCTTCCATCGCAATCGGGGCGATCAGCTCCACCACCATCTTGATGTTGTCGCCGGGCATCACCATCTCCACACCCTCAGGCAGCTCCACCGCCCCGGTCACGTCCGTAGTACGGAAGTAAAACTGCGGACGGTAGCCCTTGAAAAACGGCGTATGACGACCGCCCTCTTCCTTGGTCAGAATGTAGACCTCAGCCTCAAACTTGGTGTGCGGCGTAATACTTCCGGGCTTGGCCAGCACCTGGCCACGCTCCACGTCATCACGCTTGGTGCCGCGCAGCAGCACGCCCACGTTGTCACCGGCCTGACCCTGGTCCAGCAGCTTGCGGAACATCTCCACGCCGGTGCAGATGGTCTTGGTCGTGTCCTTGATGCCCACGATCTCAACCTCGTCACCCACCTTCACAATGCCCCGCTCAATACGCCCGGTCACCACCGTGCCGCGTCCGGAGATCGAAAATACGTCCTCCACCGGCATCAGGAACGCACCGTCTACTGCTCGCTCCGGCTGCGGTATCCAGCTATCCAGCGCTTCCACCAGCTTGATGACGCTCGGTACGCCTATGTCGCTCGTATCGCCTTCCAGCGCCTTCAGCGCAGAACCGGTGATCACCGGCGTGTCGTCGCCCGGAAACTCGTACATATCCAGAAGCTCGCGCACTTCCATCTCCACCAGCTCCAACAGCTCGGCGTCGTCCACCATGTCCGCCTTGTTCAGGTACACCACGATAAACGGCACACCCACCTGGCGGCTCAGCAAAATGTGCTCGCGCGTCTGCGGCATCGGCCCGTCTGCCGCGCTCACCACCAGGATCGCGCCGTCCATCTGCGCCGCACCGGTGATCATGTTCTTCACGTAGTCAGCATGCCCCGGGCAGTCCACGTGCGCGTAGTGACGATTGTCACTCTCGTACTCCACGTGCGCCGTCGCGATCGTAATACCGCGCTCACGCTCCTCGGGGGCGTTATCAATCTGGTCAAACGCCTTGATCTCACCACCATGCTTCTCCGACATGCACTTGGTCAGCGCCGCTGTCAGCGTCGTCTTGCCATGGTCAACGTGACCAATCGTGCCTACGTTTACGTGCGGTTTGGTTCTTTCAAACTTTGCTTTAGACATGACCCTTTCCTCAGTTCCTAACTGTTCTATATTCGGCTCGGTGGTAAAAATTAACTCGTCTATCCCGTCGCTACTCAGCGTCATCTGCAAAGTCAGCCGCTGCGTGGCGCCGGCTTTCAAACTTTGCTTTAGACATGACCCTTTCCTCAATTCCAACTGTTCTTATTCGGCTCGGTGGTAAAAATTAACTCGTCTATCCCGTCGCTACTCAGCGTCATCTGCAAAGTCAGCCGCTGCGTGGCGCCGGCTTTCAAACTTCGCTTTGGACATCGTCGTATCCTCAGTTCCTAATTATCAAAATCAGCTCGGTGGTAAGAATTAACTCGTCTATCCCGTCGCTACTCAGCGTCACCTGCAAAGTCAGCCGCTGCGTGGCGCCGGCTTTCCAGAGCAAAAACTGGAGCCCACACCCGGATTTGAACCGGGGACCTCTTCCTTACCAAGGAAGTGCTCTACCCCTGAGCTATGTGGGCTTTGCGATGACCTCTTCAGCTCGTTACAAATTATCAAGGGTATTAAAACTGGAGCGGGTGATGGGAATCGAACCCACATCATCAGCTTGGAAGGCTGAGGTTCTACCTTTGAACTACACCCGCCACGCCTCCCGATCATCAACACTTAGCCTTGGTTTTCATCCTTGTCTGGTGGAGGGGGCAGGATTCGAACCTGCGAAGGCAGAGCCAACAGATTTACAGTCTGTCCCCGTTGACCGCTTGGGTACCCCTCCGCGAAATCAAGCCGGCTATTGTGCTTGTGCAATATGGTGGTGTCAACCGCGCGAAATCTCAGGAAAAACCGCCTGTACCTCACCTCTGCCCTCAGGAATCGCCACCATCTGGGACAAACAACCGGGCCGCAGTTTCACCTGCGGCCCGGACGCTGCGGATCATACCGGGAATCCCCCGGCTTTTAAACGGCTGGCGAGGCCTACTCGGCCCCGAATCGGGCCTGAATGCTCAGAACTGCGTCCAACCCGGTTGAGTCGATGCCTGAGCCATGCTCTCGGTAGGAAATATCCCCAATATTCAAAAGGTTGAGGTCCGCCCGCCAGGTGGGGCCGAGCTCCCAGCCCAGCCTGAGGTTGGCCGTGACCCAGCCCGGCGTGCCGTTGGGGTCAATGCGCGGGTCTCCGCTATCTCGTTCGCTCAGGCGACGCTGCGCGCCTGCAAATGCCAGAAACGGCTCCACCCGCAAGCGCCCCCCACGACGCCAGATCAGGCCCAGCCGTCCGTTGAGCGGAGGAATCCGGTCGGCCGCCGTCGCGCTTCCGCCGGGCGATTGCTCCTCGCCCCAGGTGGCCGTGAGGGCCCCGTAGGGCTCGAACCTGGCTCCGTAATATCTGAAGCCGGCCTCAGCGCCACGCAAGCTGACCCTGTTCAGGTTCTCGCTGCGCACTACCTGTCGCCCTTCGGGCGTCGTTTCCCCGGTTGGCACTGAGACAATCTTGTCCCGGTAATTACTGGTCCACAGAAACAACTCCCCCCGCAGTGCGCCGCGATCCAGCTTCAGACCCAGGTCCGACGTAATCACGCTTTCCGGTTCCAGCAGCGGATTAGCGGTATTGAATCTGTTGCCAGGCCTGGACCCCAGCGTCCCCAGGTCGAAAATATTGGGCGGTCGAAAGCCCCGGCCGATATTCGCCACCAGGTGCAGCCACGGTGCAAATTCGAAGTTGAGACCGAGATTACCGGTCAGGTCATCGGACGCCACCCTGGCGCCCACCCCGCGGTCAGCTTCCGGCAACAGCGTTTCGAAACTGCTGAAGCGCGCCCCGAGACTGAGGTCGAGTCGTTCGCCGGGCCGCCATTGATCCGACAGGTATACCGACAGGCTGTCCGTCGTGGCGCCGTCCGGGAACCGGCTGGTCACATTGCTAGTCGCCCCCGTATCAATATTTGTCGCGGTACGGCTGCTATCGACCTCATCAGAATATCGCTCGACCCCATAAATCAGCTCATGGCCTTTGCCAAGCAGGATCGAAGCCTGAGCCGTAAACCCCAGCAGGTCCGAGCGGTTGCGCTCCCGGCGCTCTTCCAGACTCCCCGAATCGCGCGTACGACGGTCGTCACGGATCGCCTGCCATGCAAGGTTGAGCTCCAGCGTATCCATGAACCCGACGCCCGCCTCAAGCAGGTACCTGCCGTGCATAAAAAGCCTGTCGTTAGGCTCAAAATTGAACACCTCTGAAGCCGGCCCATCTTGCCCAAACCCCGCCACCAGCTCGTCATGGCGCAGACTCTTTGGCTGCTCCAGGTACTGGAAGGACATGCTGAATTCGTGCGCGTCGGAGGGCGCTGCAAGCAGCGCAAGATTCGCGGCCCTGGACGTCCAGGCAGAAAAGGGCAGTGTGCGACCATCGCCGGCACGGCGATCGCCCGTGTCCTGATAGGTAACCCCCCCGCTGATTCCGAACCCCTGGCGGCCTGCACCAAACTCAGCACGCATCAGTTGCGCATCGTTCGCGCTCGAGTAACGGCCCAGCAGGCGCCCGCGCCGGGTCCAATCCGGGCCGTCAAAGCGCGGCATTGCGCTCAGGACCTGGACAACGCCGCCCATAGCGTCGCTGCCATACAAAGCTGATGCCGGGCCACGGAGGACTTCCACCCTGTCGATCATCTGGCCGTCCACCAGTGCCAGGTACTGGCTGGGCGCGTTCCGGAAAAAGGCGTTGTTCAGACGCATGCCGTCGACCAGGTGCAGCACCTCCGAGCCTTTGAGCCCCCGCACGATCACTGCCGCCTGGCCGGGCGTGGTCTGCTGCACCCAGGCGCCTGTCTGCCCTTTCAGGGCATCGGGGAGCACTTGCGGCGCCGCCGCCTCCAGCGCCTCGACCCCGATGACCGTGACCCCACCGGCAACATCCTGGACTGATCTGGCCTGACGCGTAGCCGTGACCTGGATCTCCTCGATGTGCCGACCTTCGTTCCCCGGCGCCACCGATTCCTGCCCAAATGCAGGCAGCGCGTTTGACCCAAGTAAGACGAGGGCAATCCAGAGTCTGTTGCGAATCCGGTCCATAAACTTTCTTGTTCAGTGAGTGTGATCGGCGGACGCCGAGCCAAAATGATGCCGGTTGCATCATGCCCCGTCCAGCCCCTTGGTCTCCAGTATTGCAAGCTTGGCACAAGCGGTACATGGGCAGAAACCCCCAGCTTCACCAGGCGAACCACCCCACCTGATTTCTGCCCCGCCCAGTCGTCACCGAAGCGCAGATAACTGCATAAAGTACCTATGGACGCCGCGTTCGCAACGGACTATCTGTGAAGTAGGGACATTGGCGGTCGGTTCTTATATGTGCGCCGCGGCCAGTCGTCGGCCGGTTTGCGTCCGGCCCGACCGATTACAACGAGGTGGCCTTATGGATACGTGGTTTTTTGAAGTCAGCCTGGCCCTGATGATGCTCGCGATCGCTGTTGCGATGTTGGTTGCCTATCAGGGCTACCTGAGATCGGGCACTGCCCGGCGGCTCTCGCGAATGCTCCGGCGCATCGGTCTGGAGCCATCCATTGCGACCAGGAAAGACCCTGAATCCGCAGCGGTCGTCCAGGAAATTTGGCAGCGCTGCCGCAGCTGCGGCGTCCAAGGGCACTGTGAGAGATGGCTTAACGGAGAAGTGTCCGGTGACAACCTGTTCTGCCCGAACTCAGAGACTTTTGCGCGTCTCTTGCACGACTAGTCCGTGGGTTTTATCGCGGCCCCATCCTCGGGTTCGCATTACCAATGCCCCGGCAAAAAGCCCTCACTCACGGTTCCTGAGGGGGTCTCGTTGGCGTGCCTGGCGGTCAGGAGTCACAGGCAGTCGCAAAGCGCCCGGACGCGGCCTTGCCGCCAACACAAAAAACCCCGCATCAAGCGGGGCCTTTGTGTTGCTGATTGTATTTTCCTCAGACTTTCTTTCTGCGCCGCGACATACCCATGCCAGCAAGGCCCAGGCTCAGAAGCACGAGGGTGCCAGGCTCGGGGACAGCGGTGGGATCGAAATCCGTGAAGGCCCAATAGTCAGTCCTGAAGACCGCATCTGAGCCTGTATTTCCGATGACGGCAAAAACAACGTAGATCAACTCGCCATTGCCACCGCCCGACGTCGAGAACGGGTCAAAAACTCCGTTGCCACCGAACAGGAAGCTGCCGTCGTCGAAGAAATCATCCAGCGAAACAGAAACCAGCTGCCATCCTCCGCCACTCGTCGCGCAGGTTCCGATTGCATCGATCGTGCAATTGAACTGGAACTCATCATCATCTGGGTTGCCGATCAATCCGTCACCGTTATCATCGTCCTGGAGATTAATCTCCAGGGTATAGTCTTGATCCGGATCCGGATTTATCCAGAAATTGAAATACAGAGCACCTGTGAGGTCCAGCGGGAACTCCCTTCCAAAGCCACCGTAGAAGCCAGGTGCGCCGCCCGAGCCCCAACCGGTCTCCAGCGAGAAGTTACCACCATCCGTGGGCGGAAGATCAGTGGCGTTGGGGCCGATGCCGCCGCCACCGACTGAGCCGCCGAAAGTAAACCAGCCATTGTTAAACGGGTCGCCATGCTCCATATCATCGAAAATGATTGTGTTTGCATTCGCGATCATTGGCAGCAGCAAAGCTGCGCTTAATGCCAGCAACACGTTAGTTGTTATTTTTTTCATCGAACTTTTCCCACTTGTTTGTTCTTATGGCGGACAAACAAGATTCGGTGCACGATTCATGCCGAACATGAAAAATCTTTTTATTTTAGTTACTTAAAGACGTACGGCTTTGGCGACGTTGTAATTGTGTAAAGAAAGATGACGATGGCCGTTGTTATGTCAAGAACCCTATCGGCTTATATGCGCTTGAGTGGTGCAGTAATGCCCCGGGAAGCTCACGCTGGCATGGGCCTGAACTTCGCGCAATTAAGCACTCGGCCGCCTCGGTGCCAAGACCCGCCTGCCGGAGCCAATCGAAGATCCGTTCCGTGCAAAGGCGTAAACCATATGACCGGTTAACACCCCCGGCGAGCTGGTGCCGGCGGAGGGATTCGAACCCCCGACCTACTGATTACAAATCAGTTGCTCTGCCAACTGAGCTACGCCGGCTTCGTTAAAACTCTTCCTCGCCATCCCTGGCTCCGCAATGTACATCGCACCAACGCCTGCCCGGACTTCCTGTCCGTGCGTTCGTGCTGCTGCGTTTGCCCCCGGACAAACGGTCAGCACTTACCCAACTGAGCTACGCCGGCTTCGTTAAAACTCTTCCTCGCCATCCCTGGCTCCGCAATGCACATCGTGCCACTGCATTATTCTATCTGAACATCCGGCTGCTGACAGACCCTTGAAGCCAGGCGAATGATGCGTCCGGGAGCCACCTGAAACTCACCCGGGTCTATGCGCAGCTTTTCGTCCGGGACGAAGTCCAGCCAGTAAACAGTTCCCTGTCGGTTGCGCCTGGCAATCTGGGGCTCAAAGCCCAGATCCCGGATTTCTCTGTAGCGCCGCTGTGCTCTTACTCGCTCGCTGAATACGCCGAGCGAAACAGCATTCTCGCGCTCCCCCGCTGGTTCAATATAGATGTCGCTGACCCCTTTGGTCCGCAGAGCTTCCACCAAGGCGACAGCTTGTTCCCGATTCCCGGTCGAAGGCAGATATATCCAGTAGCCGACCCAGATCTGCCCTTGTGCGCGGCGCTGCGCGCCAACCAGACCCATTGCGCTCAGTCGCAAAAGCGCGGCCTCGAATTCAGCATCGTCCGTAAACGGTCCCAGGCTCAGGCAGCGCCTTGCCGCGCCGTTAAGCGCTGTCTCACCGTCGGTGCTTTCATCACCGCTGTCATCAGTATCCGGCGGCAGTGTTGCGTCCCGCGCGTCCTCATCCACCAGACTCAAGAGCGGCGCGCGGGGTTCCACCGACGACGCCCGCAAATTCTGGCCACGCGTGTCGACCGTCAGATGCCAGCCCAACAGGACCAGGTTGAAGGCAAGCAAACCGAGGAACAGTGCTCTGGCCATCAGCCTGCGCTCTTCGCGCGCGCGGCGAGACAGGCAACGCCCTGTAGGACCAGGTCTTGCTGCATCAATGCTGGCGTCTGCAGCAGCGGCATAATGCGTTCGGCTTCACCACCGGTCAGGAACAGGCGAGGCACTGAGCCCGCCGACTTCGCAGCATGGCCCACAGCCAGCTCAACCAACGCGGCACCCGAAAAACAGATACCGGACACCACCGCGTCCACGGTGTTGTCAGCAAACAGGTGATCGGGCGTGCCAGTCCCGGCCTGGACGTGCCGCGTCCCACCAAACAGGCTGTCACTCTGCAGGGTTGGGCCCGGCATGATGATGCCGCCAAGGTGTAATCCTTCATCATTGACCCAGTCGACGGTCATCGCAGTGCCCGCATCGACGACGCACAAATGCCCCTGGCACTGCGCACGGGCTGCGATCATCGCGCACCATCGATCTACGCCCAACGTCTCTGGCTCGCTATAGGCGTTGGTAACGCCGCAGGCCTCGCGCTCGGATTTCAGGTAGACAGGCCGCTCATGCCCGCAGGAGAGCAGCCATGATTCAAAGACCTCTTCCACACCCTGATCCGCCACGCTGGCGATATACACGCCATCGCACTGCCACGGCGCTTCCGTTCCGAGGCTGTCCTGCCAGTCCGGACCCAGCAAATCGCGATGCCTGACGCGCATAGTCTGACTAAGTCGCTCGCCGTCCCAGCGCGCCATCTTCAGATAGCTATTGCCAATATCCGCAACAAGGATCATGGCCTGCCCATGCTTGCCAGACTGGCTTCGCCCGAGTGACACCGGAGCCGGGTACCCTCTGAATCCACCAGGAGCGCCCCGTCAGAATCGATCCCCCTGGCGATGCCCGCCACCTCAACAGCACCGGTCGTTACGACCACGGCGCGGCCAAGCAGCGCATCTGCCGCGCGCCACCTCTCAGCAAATGCTGCAAAGCCTTGCTGTTCGAACACGTTGCACATCTCCATCAGGTTCCCCAGCAAACTGGCCGCCAGCGCGTTTCGACCTGGCGGCTCGCCGACCGCAGCCTCGAGCACGTCGGCAGGAGCCAACGCACCGCTTGCTGCGATGTTCCTGCGCGCAGGCTCTTTCAGTGCATAGTTCAGGCCCAGCCCTATCACGACCCGGCATGGGCCGCCCGCCTGACCCCCGGTCTCGATCAGGATGCCGCCGAGCTTGCGCCCTTGCCAGATCACATCGTTGGGCCACTTTAGCGTCGCATCGCGCACCCCGCATCGCGCCAGTACCTCGATGACGGTCACGCCGGCAGCCAGTGCCAGGCTGGAAAGCGCTGCGCCTGGTGCATCGAACTGCCGCGCCAGGCTCATGCAAATGCCGCTTCCAAACGGGGCCTGCCAGCGCCGCCGCAAACGCCCACGCCCCATGGACTGGTATTCCGCCAAACACGCCTGCACCGTGCCACCAGGCGGCGGCGCGTTGCTGAGCAAGCGCTCATTCGTGGAATCCGTGTTCAGATAAACATCAAGGCTCGTCACCCGGGCCGCAGCGTCCGGATTAAGCTGTTGACGAATGCTGTCCGCGTTCAGCAATTCCAGCGCAGCGCCCAACCTGTAGCCCCCGCCGCTCACATCCTGCACGTCGAGCCCAAGACCGGCCAGCGATTGTACCCGCTGCGATATCGAGCCGTTCGACATGGACAGGCGCTCCGCCAGCTGTTGTGCGGAGTGAACGCGCCCGTCTGCCAGAGCATTGATCAGCTGCGCCTCAACCTGTCGCTCATTCACTGCCGGACCCCTCGCGGTAACGAGGCCGCAACAGCATGAGCTTGACCGTGCGGTTCTCCGTGCCGGTAATCATTCGCGTGATATTGCTGCGGTGTGTCCACACGATAAACCCGGCCATGAGCAGCGTAAAAAGGAAAACCGGCGAGCGCAGTCCAAGGCTGCCTGCCGTATAGGCCGCCGCGCACACCGTTCCAAGCATGGTGGCAAGCCCTACGAATCCGGTGAGCGACACGCAAATCAGCCACGTGACGGCCAGCGCCACGAGGGCCGGCCAGAAAACTACGAGCAGCGCTCCCGCGAGGGTCGCCGCGCCCTTGCCTCCGCGAAAGCCATGGTAGATGGGGAAGACGTGGCCCACCACGGCAGCAGCCGCGCAGCCAACCTGCAGCCATGGCGCGGATCCGGCTGTGGATATGGTTCCCGACAGCGCGAGGCCCGGCACCCAGCCCGCCGCGAGCGCGCCCTTACCGACATCGATAATCACAACCAGAGCCGCAAAAGACCATCCCTGCGTACGGAGGGCATTGGTGCCGCCAGCGTTGCCGCTGCCGAGCGTGCGAATATCAACGTGACCGAGAATCCTGCCGACCCAGAGCGCCCCGATGACAGAACCGAGCAAGTAAGAAATCAGAATCTTGAGGGCAGGTTCCAGCATTGAATAAGCGCACCTGGGAGGCTATGGACGATTCCCATCATTCTAACATTGAGGAACGTTTGTGTAGCCGACGCCTGCCTGGTTCCGTTTTCCGGGTTAAGCTAGCGGCCAGACCCGACCGGCACGCCGATGAAAAACGAAAAACCTGCAAGGCCTCAATGGCTGATCATTAATCCGGAAGCTGGCCGCGGCAAGGCAGGCAGGCTTGCACGGCGCATCGCACGCGACTTGTCGCTCGACGAGTCGCAAACGCGGCGAAGCAACGGGCCCGGCAGCGTGCGGCGGTTGGTCGAGGAAGCAATCGCACACGGCCATGAAACCATCGCAGTGGCGGGCGGGGACGGCACCATATTCGAGGCCGTAAACGGCCTCATTGCATCGGGCTCGGAGGCGGCGCTCGGGATTATCCCGGTAGGCACCGGCAACGATTTCATAAAAGCTGCCGGTATCCCTTTAGCGTGGCGCGAGGCCTGCAAACTGGTGACCTCCGGAAGGGCCAAGCTGGTGGATGTCGGGCGTTGCAATCAACTGTATTTTGCCAACGGTGTTGGTCTGGGCCTGGATGCGGAAATCGGTCACACGGCGCAGGGCATCAGCTGGCTGAATGGACCGGGTGTTTACCTCGCTGCAGCTTTCAAAACACTCCTCGGCGGCATCAAGGCGCCGGAGGTCGACATACGCTTCGACGGCGAGGAACTGGTGCAGAGAGTCACGCTCATCGCGGTCTCCAACGGCACGTTTTATGGTGGACTCTTCCATATCGCACCGGACGCAAGTATCAGCGACGGCGTGCTGGATCTGGTCATCGCAGATCATGTCACCCGCCGCAAGGCTATGCGCTTAATCCCCAAGGTGATGCGAGGGGACCATCTGGACGACCCGGCAGTACGCTACGTACAAACCGACAGAGTGCATATTTCTTCACAGGCCCCACTACCGGTCCAGATAGACGGCGAGCTGATCGAGGGCGGCCTCTCCGAACTCGACATCGAAGTGGTGCCGAAGCGCGTCTGGCTGATCTGCTGAATTCAGTCCCGTTTGCGGCGTGATCCGAGATAGATGGCCACCAGCGCCAGCGTGGCACCGGCGGCCTCTGCCGGGCCAACGGGCTTGCCGAAGAAAAGAACGTCCCACAGGTAGGCAAAAGTGGGTTCGACAAGCAGCACCAGGCCCACCCGCGAAGCGGGCAGTCGCGCGAGGCTCGCTGATATAAGCACCCAGCCAAACACCTGGGCGACCAAAGCATAGGCCAGCAGCAGACCTGCCTCACGCATATCGGGTAACACCAGCGATTCCTGGTTGTAAACCGCGAAGACCAGAAGGAAGCCGGCACTGGCAACTGACGCTACGGCGACATCAAGCAGCGGGGATGCCTTCCTCGGACCGCTGTCCACGCGGGCGCGGCGTAGTGCAAGCACGTAAGAACCAAAGCAAACTGCTGTCAGCAGGCCCAGTACTACGCCGGCACGATAGTGTTCATCGAGCCCCCTCCAGTCGAGGCCGACGATCATCCCCAGACCCAGCAGCGCCAACGTCACGCCAAGCACAAGCTGCGCGTGCAGCTTTTCCTTAAACAGAACCACGCCTGCAATAGCCAGGACAAACACCTGAAAATTAGCCAGCAGGGTGGCAAGGCCCGGTCCAAGGTAGTTGATGCTTCGGTGCCAGAAAGCGAGGTCCAATGCAAAAAAGAACCCTGCGGCAAGCAGGATCGTTGCAACGGAACGACTCAGCCGCAAACGCTCCCGCCGCATCAACACAACTGCCAGCAATATGCTTCCGCCAATCAGCGTGCGATAAAACGCAGACGTGGTCGGAGGTACGGAAAGCAGCCGCACGAACACTGGTGCAAAACTAAGCAACGTCGCGCCCGCGATCAGTTGCAGCATGGCGATCCGGTCTAGCGAGGCTGACGTGTAGCGCATTGCTGCTGATCCGGATAAAAGACCTGCACTCGCCGCAGCACCTGCTGTTTCTCACCCATGCCGCCTGCCAACGCAAAGCCGTCGCCGACGCTCAACAATCCGCGGTGATCCATGCTTGGCTCCGCCAGCTCACCGAGCGGCTGCCACAACGACGTGCTGAATTCGAAAGCAAAAATCCTGGTCGACGGTAATGAGGGTCGCCCGTCGTACCCGATGCCGTTAAAGTTGTAGGGGTTGTCACTGCCGCCGGCAAATATTACGCGCCCGTCGCGCGTCCCTGCAGCAGCCATCCGGTATAGGGCTTCACCAGGATGGTGGGGGATTGCCTGCCAGGCTATCCGCTCGGGGTGCGCCGGATCTATGTTGCCCGAGTAACATGCTCGCGAGGGCAGGAACTGCCGCTTGCCGGCTGCGATCGGCACCACCTTTACGCCGTCGCAAATCACGATGTCGCTTTCGCTGATGCCCCCCGCGTGCCCGAAGACCGGTGATCCGGGAAACGGCGTTGCCTGCTGCCAACGGTCTTCCATCGTGTCGTACAACTGCACCAGCGCCACGTTGTCGGTGTCGTGCCAACCGCTGACCAGGTAGATAAAGCGGTCTTTGTAAACCAGGGAGACGGTATCGTCTACCGGCACCGGCATCGGTGCGCGTTCAACATAGCTTTCGCTGACAGGGTCAAAGCGATGCACCAGCGGCACGGATTTCTCCGAGCCGTCTTCGGCAACCGTATAGCCACCAAACAGATAGATTTTTCCGGCCACAGCGGCGGCTGTGGCTGCGAGCCGGCCACCGGGCCCGGGCACGTCAGGCAAGCGCCGCCAGCCGGCTAAGGCAGACTCCCTGCCAGCAACGCCAGACAGCCGATCCAGTTTCAGGGTCCAGGCATCGCTGCGCGCATCGCGCCAGGTCCTGGCGACACCCAGCCCGAGGAAGCTGAACAATTGGGTGTGATCGCCGATCTGTAGCGCCGCCACGGCGTTGTTGGTAACTGCCATCGGCAGTTCCGGCAGGGAAGTTTCAGCAGTGGCGGGGCATGCCGGTTTTTCGCGTTCATCCACGTGGGTGGCACAGGCAACAGGCCCCAGCAGGATCAGACACAGAAAAAGGCGTAAGCATTTCATTTTACGAGGTATTCCGGCGCTCCCCGGGGGCCGATAAAGCCAGAATAGCATGCTGCGATGGCGGCTGAGCCTTGACATCACGCTGATCAGACTATATTTAGATAGTTGTCTAATTACTGAATTCTTATGCAACAGCAAGCTGTATTCAAGGCCCTGGCCGACCCCACCCGGAGGCGGATCCTGAAGCGCCTGCAAAAAGGTTCAGCCACCGCCGGTGAGCTGGCCGAGGATTCCGATATGAGCCGGCCCTCTCTTTCACACCACTTCAATGTGCTCAAAGAGGCGCGCCTGGTCCGCAACGAACGGCGCGGCCAGCATATCGTCTATTCGCTGAATACCAGCGTGTTCGAGGACACCGCCGCCATGCTTTTCGATCTGTTCGGCCAGATTCGCGGATCTACAAAAAAATGACGAGAACAAAATAGTGACTAAAGCAGATTTCATTTGTATCGGCGCGGTGCTGACACACTTCGCGCTGGTCGCAATATTCTATGCGGACCTGCCCGATCCGGTCCCCTCACACTGGAACGCGGTCGGAGAGGTAGATGGCTACACGCCAAAACCCTGGGGCGCCTGGCTGTTTCCTCTTATCACGCTGGGCGTATTTCTGTTATTCAAGGTCATTCCATGGATTTCGCCGCATGGCTTCCGCATGGAAACATTTATGAATGTCGTGGACATCCTCAAGCTGACGACCGTGTTGTTCATGCTTGTCGTTGGCGTGACTACAATCCTGGCCGCCCGCGGCGCGCAGTTCGACCCCGGCAAAATCGTGGTGCCCGGCGTGGGCGTACTACTCCTTGTTATTGGCAACTACATGGGCAAGCTGCGCAAAAACTTTTTTATAGGCATTCGCACACCCTGGACGCTGGCCAGCGACGAGGTGTGGGCGCGCACCCATCGCCTCGGTGGCTGGATGTTTGTATTGGCGGGGCTGTTCATGGTCGTGTCAGGCCTGACTGGCTGGTCGTCCAGGACCGGCCTGATACTCGCCGTAGTCCTTGTCGCCGCGTTCGTACCGGTGGTTTACAGCTTCATCATCTATCGACGCATCGAAGGTTTCGGTGCAGACCAGAAAGACTGACAGCGAAAGCTGGCCATCAGGGCTCAGCGCGTGCCGACCACCAGCAGATTCTTGCCGAAGGACCCCAGCAGCAGCCGGTCGAGCAAGGCGCTCAGCGGAAATATGAAACGGTCATAGATCTTCACCGATCCGGGACTGATGACGCCCGAATCATTGCCGATCCAGCGATAAACAAGCGCAGAGAAGAAGCCGAGGCTGTCGATGTAGCGGGCCGCATCGATGGTAAAGCCGGCCGCCCGCATTTTACTCACAAGCTCCTTGCGTCTGTAGCGCCGATGATGACCCACGCGCTCATCCATCGCGCTGAAAAGAACTGCGAAGGCTGGCACGTAAATAATCGCCCTGCCGCCCTCACGCAGACAGGCATAAAGCGCACGCAGGGCACCGGCATCGTCTTGCACATGTTCGAGCACGTTGAGTGAATAAATACTGTCCAGTTGACCCGCAGGCACGACACTGATGTCCGGATAGCTCGTAAGCCCGGTGGCAGTCAGCGTTTTGCGCAACTCCGGATCAGGTTCGACGCATTCCACCGCATAGCCCGCGTCTCGCAACGGCTGCGCAAAAGTCCCGGCCCCGGCACCGAAATCCAGGACTCTTTTGCCGCGAATCTGTCGCTGCACCAGCCTGATCAGGAATCTGTTGTAATTCCGCGCGTGCTTCATGGCCTCAAGGTTTTCGACACCCGAGTATTCGAACTCCAGATTCGGGTCGGCACTCATCTAGGCGGGCCCCTGCGATGCGGCCCGGAACACGAATCGCCGGGCGAGCAGGAAGTTGGCAAGCAGGGCCACGGCCGCTCCACAGGCCAGCGGTATCACGGGCAGCGCGGCCAGCGACGGCACCAGTTCTATGACCAGCACATAAATGCCCAGATTAATGACAGCGCCGATCAGCTGCACCACGAAATAGCCGGAATATTCACGACCTGTTGGCGCGCCTGCCTGAAACACCCAGCGACGATTGATGAGCCAGGTGGCCGTGACGGCAAGCGAAAAAGACCCCGCACGCGAAACGTAATGACCGTAGCCCAGGCCGTTGACCAGTGCCGTCAGCACGCCGGCGTCAATCACAAAGCCTATGCCGCCGACCAGTGCAAAGCGCATGAACCGGCGTCGCGTATCTTCCGCCGCGCCGCCATTGTTCACCGCGATGCCGCATCCGGCTGCTGGTGCTGGTCCGCGGCCCGGAAATTCCGGCGGCCACGAAAGCGCGGCACACTTAAGTAGGTCAGGCGCTTAAGCTCCCGGCGCCCCAGGGTTACGGTATCCAGGATCGCGCCGGAGGCCAGGGTCAGGAAGGCCAACAGCATCAACCCGGTTGAGAGAATGGCCGTGGGGAAACGCGGCACCAGCCCTGTCTCCATGAAGGTCACGAACAGCGGCCACGCCAGGACCACGGAACTCAGCGCGAACAAGAATGAAAGACAGCCGAAAAACAGCAGCGGCTTTTCTTCCTTGGTGAGCTTGAGGATGGTCTTCAGAATCCGCAATCCGTCGCGGTAGGTGTTGAGCTTGCTCGCCGAGTCCGCCGGGCGTACGCGGTATGGGAACGCTATTTCCTCAATGGGCATCCGGAGTTCCAGGGCGTGGATGGTCAGCTCTGTTTCAGTTTCGAATCCAGTGCTCAAAGCAGGAAACGACTTTACGAAGCGGCGCGAGAATACCCGGTAGCCGGACAGCATGTCCGTGATACGGTCACCGAACAGGAAGGCGACCAGGCCGGTTAGCAGCCGGTTTCCGAAGCGATGCCCCTTGCGATAGGCAGTCTCGCTTGACGCAACTCTCGCGCCCACCACCATGTCCAGGCAGTCAGACTCAAGCTTCTCCACCATGGCCGGCGCGCCACTCGCGTCGTAGGTCGCGTCGCCGTCGACCAACACATAGATATCGGCCTCAATATCAGAAAACATGCGGCGCACGACATTGCCCTTGCCGGGCAAACGCTCCGTACGCACTATGGCCCCGGCCTGCCGGGCGATTCTTGCCGTGTCATCTGCAGACTTATTGTCGTAGACGAAAATCACGGCCGTAGGCAATGCCTCTCTGAAGTCGCGCACCACCTCCGAGATTGCCGCGGCCTCATCGCGACACGGAATCAACACCGCGATGCGTGCTTTTTCGAGACCGGACTCGTGGCCAATTGCTGTCATGGGTGCCTGCGGGTCATGCTGAATAATGCCTGCTGTAATTCTACATGGCATTGCCGCAATGATCTCCCTGATTGGCTAACCTGCCGCTGTCGGCCCGGCATGCTTGTTGTGCTGCGGCCGGCAATGTCTGATCATTCGGGTCGCCTGAGCCCGGAGCAATCCTCATGAGCACGCAGCGAATAAGCTTTCTTCCCGACGTCATGATCCTCATTTTGGGGTCGGCGCTCGCCTGCGTGTTTGCGCTGCTGGCGAAAAACTCTGTGCTGGTCGATGGCACCTACATCCCCTTCGGCGTAGATGCGTTCTATCATGCGCCGCGCATCCTGGATGCCGCTGCCGGCGGCAGTCTGCGCCAGTTTGATCCAGCGATCCATGCCCCGGAGGGCAGTTGGGTGCCATGGCCCTGGGCGTTCGACTGGCTATTGGCTGTGGTCGTGCGAATCGGCACCTGGCTGAGCCCCGGTACAGACCCGATGCAAATCCTGGTTTATGTGCCCGTGGCGTGGATCGTCGTCAACGTGAGTTTGCTCCTCGGCATCTTCTCTGCCCTGGGCTTGCGCGCAGAGTTCAAGGCGCTGGGGGTTGTGGGCTTCGCCCTCCTGCCACTTGTCCAGCGACTGCACGGCATCGGCGTGATCGATCACCATTTCATGGAGTTGACTTTCGTGATGCTGGTGACGCTGCTGGTCCTGCGCTGGATGGCGAAACCGGGCAGTACGGCACTTGCGGCCGCCAGCGGTGCGAGCCTGGGTCTGGCGCAGGCCTTTCACCACGGTTTGTTTATTCTGCAGCTCCCGCTTCTGACCCTGCTCTTTATCCTGTGGCTGCGGGGCGTGCTGCCGCCGACGCGGCAGGTCCGTTTCGCGGCGGCTGCGCTGTTCATAGGCACGGCGTTACTGATTCTGCCGTCCGACGCCTTCCGTGACGGCCAGTTCACAATGGCGACGTTCTCGTCTTTCCACCTGTATGTGGCTTTTTGCACCAGCATCACGCTCGGGTTTATGAGTCTCAGGCCCTTTACCCTGCGCACGCTTATGATTCTGACCGCCGCGGGCCTGGTCCTTGCAATACCAATCGGCTCGCGAGATATTGCTGGGCACCCGCTTTGTAACTGGCCAACTCGAGATGCTCGGTCAGATTCTCGAGATTGCAAGTCCGCTGGCGATGATCGCCGGGGGCTGGGGCCTCAGCGCAACCCTCGGACTGTATAGCGGGCTGCTGCTGCTGGCGCCCCTGCTGGCCCTGGCAGGCCTCTACCTTGCGCTGACTGAAAAGCAGGCGCTGCCGGTTGCCTTTGGCGTGTTTTCCGTTTTTGGTCTGGGCCTGCTGCTGATGCAGTACCGGCTCAACTATTTTGGTTTGTGCTTCCTCCTTGCTGGCCCGTTCTATTTCATCGATCGTTTTTCCAGGCCCGACAGTTCCCGGCGCGCGCTGGTTTTTCTCGGCGCCCTGGTGCTGTTTGCGCTCGCTTTTCGACCCCCGCTGAGCGGCCCGCTGTTCCGTGTCCTGCCGATCGCGGGCGACCACCTGTACCAGAGTACGCGAGCGCTTTACCCGGCCCTCAAGGCGGCCTGCGAGAAAGAACCGGGTACCGTCGCCGCTGCATCCCAGTTTGGACACTACATCCGCTTTCATACCCGCTGCAGCGTAATTTCCAACAACTTCCTTCTTACGGAACAACATTTCGCCAAAGTCAGGCGAGGCCGATGCCCTCTTTCACCTCTCAGTATCAGAACTGAGAGCGCGGGCATCCCGAAGTACGATACGTCTTCGCTTATCTTGCCAATCTCTATGTGCAACAGAGGAGGCAAAATCTATCTGCGCAAGCTGGACGATATTCGCAGCACGAACCCGAGGCTGATCAACGAGCTGATGCTCTCGCGCAGCCGCCCGCAAACGTCGAAGTTCTTAAAGGAGGTGATGGTGGATCCCGACGCAGCGCAAAAGATACCGCTGGCCGGGGTCTACAGGATTCGCCCTTGACGGGTGGCCAGGCAAGCCCGCTTTCAGCTCAAACCTTTACCACAAAGCGCGGATTGCCGGTAGCGGCCCGGAGTCAATCGGGCAGCCAGGCGTAACCGATCTTGGTGAACAGGGTGCGGTCCGACCGTTCGAATCCCGTCAGCCTGTCGTCGTCAACGAAACTGTCGGAGTAGCCCAGGAAAAACACGGTCTGCGGATTAACTTTATATGAGTAAAGGAGCTGCGCGCCCAGCGACTTGTACTGTGCGTCCACATCCTCCACGTACAGGCTTGGGTCGCGAGACAAGTTCAGATGCTGGACGGTCATGCGCAGGAAACTGCGAATTGTGAATTGCCACGTGAAACGAAAATCGTTAAGCCTGGCCTTGTAAATCATCCGGCCATCCTGAGTATCCAGCGTATCGCTGGTGTGGCGTAAATTCATACGGAGGTGATCGCCGAGATCCCAGCTGAAGCGCGGTGAGATGCTTGTAAAATCGCCCAGACGGGTGTTGTCAAAGTCGATCTGATCACCGACGCGCCCATAGAAGCCCAGGAACACGCCGTCCGCTGGCCGAAATTCGCCGTAAAAATACCGGAAGTCCTCGTCGAACAGCACACCATCCCAGTAACGCTGTCGGTACCCACCACCGGTCTCAACAAACGACTGCAGGGGACCCGCCAGTTCGATATCGCCCTCGACCTCGCGCTCCAGCACCCGGCCGCTGCTGTCATGAGTGATGTCCCAGTCGCCGGAAATCTCGAAAGAGCGCCACCACTTCTTGCCACCACCGTGCCAGACCCTGCCCAGGCCGGCCACTGTCGTATCGTAGCCATTGCGCGGGAGGAACCCCATGTCGGCCCTGAAGCTCATCGTCGAATTTTTCATGGCTCGCAACCCAGCCCCAGTCGCGCCCGCTGTGTCGATAGCGTATGACGTAGCCCTGACCCGAAAACGTGCCGGCAGGCTGATCAAATTCAGTGACCACGGAGTCCGGATACTCGGTGCTGGAACCGAGTAGCTGAAACTCAACGCGGTCCTTGTCATTGATCCGCCACAATCCATCCAGGGCGGCCACGTAATTGTGGTACCCGTCTGCGTGACGGCCGGTGAACAACACCCCGCTGCCGAGTTCTTGCCAAAGTCGCGTCG
Organism: uncultured Gammaproteobacteria bacterium; assembly: GCA_963759075.1. Lineage (GTDB taxonomy): Bacteria > Pseudomonadota > Gammaproteobacteria > Steroidobacterales > JABDLF01 > JABDLF01. The sequence continues at coordinate 72,225 of CAVWXZ010000016.1, read as the reverse complement.
ATAACGGGCTACCACGGCCTCGCTGCTTTGTTCGAGCAAGGTCACATCCGAACCCTGGCTGCCCGGAAACAGCAGACTGGTAACGCGGTCGGCCGCGGCGAACAGGCCATAGGTGTGCGCGCCCTGCTTGCCCGTGAGCTTGAGCCCCAGGTCCGGATCGGAAATGTTGCGCGTATAAACCAGGTTCATCGGGCTGGAGAAAATGTTCGCGTCCTGCAGAAAGAACGGTCGCTTCTCCGGGAAGAAACAGCGTGAACTGGTTATTAATGTCGAGCTGGGCAACATCTGCCTCCACCTGGGAAAAATCCGGGTTGGCGGTGGCGCTCAGGGTCAGATCCGGAGTCAGGCCCCAGCGCACGTTCATACCTATGTCGATATCAGTGCTACCGGACACCAGGGGATCAATGCCCGGGTCATCGCTGAAATCCGTCTTCGCCGCGGTGAGCGTGGGCGTGATTACCAGGTCGCGCCCTGGCGAAACGCCGTCAAAGCCACGCACCTTGCCCAGCTGACACAGGTAGCAGCTGACTGAGCGATCCAGCCGGTTCACCGACAGGCGGATGGCGATGACTGCGCGGATAAAAACGCAGGATATCGATACCCCAGGTCTGGCCGGCGCTGGTGTTCTGAAAACGGATGGCGTTGAAGGGAATCGCGATCTCGACCTGGTAACCAAAATCCGTCAGCTTGCCCTGCCGACTCCCAGATAGCATCCCACGAGTCGAGTTTCGTCGCCATTGACATCATCGTTGGTGAGATCCATCTGCGCGCCCAGTGGATTGACGAAAAATTCGAAAGCACGGCGCTTGTCATTAAAGGTATCCAGCGTCACGCCAACGAAATCGTCGTCCCAGGCTTCATCCCGATCGTGAATATGGGCACGAATCTCCTCGGGACGTGGATCATAGGCTTTGAATGCAATGAGAAAGCGGCGACCGTCTTCCATCAGGAACACCTCCGTGCGCACGGGTGCCTCTATGTTTTCGCCGGGCCGCGTTTCCACCGCCAGCTCAAGCATGCGCGCATCCGCCCACCCCGCTTCGTCAAGCTCACCGTCTATCTTGATAATGGCGCTGCTGTGCGGGATATCCGCGACCTTGCCGTTGAAGGCTTGTTCCGGCGGAACCGATACGCGCGCATCAACTCCTGCGGCCAAAGTCACGGATTCACGCAGCCAGCAGAGCGATCAGAACGATTGCGCGTGGAATTTTCGGCAACATCACGGTCCCCTTGTTCTTAGTCATTGTTATTTCTATTTGACGCCCGAAAACGGACCCGGGTTTAAATCCCCTGTTCCCCGATATGCAGCCAGTCGTGCAGCGCAGCAAGCTTGCTGTCGCTCGGGTCATCGGCCAGGGCAGCTGGCAGCGCAAGGACGACGCCTCGTCGAGTATGGTCACGAACTGCAGCAGCTCGTCGCGCCTGAACACCGAGACCATCACGGTTTCGCCCGGCCCGAACTGGCGCAAAAGATTCGTGTAACCCGCCAGGCGTAACGCGCAGCCCGTCAATCGCCACGAGTTCATCGCCACCGGCCAGCCCTGCCAGCTGTGCCGCTCCACCCGTCCAGTACACGTTGCCAGGAATCCCGCTGCCTTTGTCCTCGCGTATTCTTACGCCAAGTGCCGACGGCCGGGCTTCGGCAACTTCTTTGTTTTGAACATTCTCCGCCCCTTCCGACAGCGGTCCGAACTCGCACCGCACGCCGAAATCTCCGAGCAACTCTGGCCAGCGGCAGATCATCCGTGCCGCGAATCGCGTCATCGAAAAATCCGCCGAGATCGAGGCCCGTCACCTCTTCAGCCAGCTGTTCGAAGCCGTTCTCCTCCAGGCCCCGGCCGGTCTCGCCATAACGGCGCCAAAGCGCACGCATCACATCATCCAGCGACTTTTCTCCTGTGCTGCGCATGCCGGATGGTCAGATCAAGCGCCAGCGCTGCGAGCGACCCTTTACTGTAGTAGCTGATTCCCGCATTGGGACTGTTCTCGTCGGGTTTGTAGAGTTTGATCCAGGCGTCGAAACTCGCATCGGCCAGGCTCTGCCGAAAGCGGCCCGGTGATTGCCAGACTTTGCTGATCATCTCGGCCAGCAACTCCAGATAGGCCTCCGGTGTAATCAGTCCGCTGCGCACCAGAGCAAGATCGTCGTAATAAGACGTAACGCCCTCGAACACCCACAGCAGCGTCGTATACGCCTCCTTATCAAGCCTGAACGGCGTAAATGCTGCGGGCTTGATGCGCTTGATGTTCCACAGGTGAAAATACTCGTGGCTGACCAGCCCGAGGAATCGTCGGTAGGGTTTGTTGATGTCCTCTGCGCCGGGCTCCGGCAGATCTGCACGACGCGTGATCAGTGCGCTGGACGCGCGATGTTCCAGGCCGCCGTAGCCATCTCCGACCACGTTGACCAGAAACAGGTAGCGATCCATGGGCGGTGCATCGTCGAACAGGCGCATGTGTGTCTCACAGATGCGCGGCCGGTCTTCGCACAGTCGCTGCAGGTCGGCGCGCTGGCGACCGGCAAGCACGATCTCGTGCGCGACGCCGCCCGCTTCAAAGTGCCCGCATGGTGAAGTCCGAAATCTCGACGGGATGATCGATCAGTTCATCGTAATTGGCGGCACGGTAGCCCCGAAGCCCCGCTCATCCATCTGCTTTCATGGTCATCGCTGTCGCGACGCGCCAGCGCGCCATGTCCGTGCCTGGTAGCGCATCGCGGCGCCGGTCAGCTGTCACTCTCGCAGCGCAGGCCTGTTCCGCGCCTGCCACCTGCAAGAACACGCAGACGCCGTTGAAAAACGCACGGCGCGTATCGAAGTAGGCGCCGCGCACCGACAAATCATAGGCATAAACCTCGTAAACGATCTCCAGCGGCCCGTCGCACGGCCCGGCCCGCCAGGTCGACTTGTCTGTCTTGTCCAGGGGCACTGGCTGGCCACCGCTGCTGTGCCGACATGCGCAGCACCAGCCGAGCGTAGTCGCGCACGAGATAACTGCCCGGTATCCAGGCCGGCAGGCTGACTTCCTGACCCGCAGGATGCGGCTCGCTGATCCGGCAGCTCACTTCTAAAAGATGGGCGGCCGGGTCGGCCAGCTTGACGACGATAGCTGACTGCTGCGGGATTATTCATGGCACTCCGATTGCAAAAATCTGCCGCGTCAGGCAGCAGCAAGTGGCCGTGGCGCAAGGCCCGTCACCACTCTGAAAAATCTATGACCGGTTCGGTCAGCCTGAGCGTCAGACACTTCGCCGACCCGCCCGCCTTTAGGAACTCGGACAGGTCAACCCGATGTACGTGAAATCCAAAGGACATCAGTCGCGCGCGCAGGGCAAGCGAAGCGTCATTGACGAAAACATGGTGACCGACATTGACCGCGTTGCAGGCAAAGTTTCCCGCATCCATCGTATCGACGACAATGCGCTTGTGTGACGGCACGCGCTCCTCGATCAGGATTCTCGAATCGTAATCAAACGCGGGCGGATGATACATGAGGAAGCCGTCGGTCAGCGGGCACATTGCTGTGTCAATGTGATAAAAGCGCTCGTCAACCAGTCGCACGGAGACGACTTCGCGATCGAAGCACTCACGCAGGTACCGGTGCGCCTCGATTTCGGTTCGAAAACCGTGCCCCGTCCACATCCACGGCCCGCCGCGATCCAGCAGGCAGTCGCCGGCTCCTTCGAAACCCAGATCTTCCGGCAGGTCGCAAAGTTCGAAACCGTTTTCCCTGAACCAGGCCTTGAAATACTTCTCTTCGCCCCGACGCTCCTTGGGCATGAAATGACTGGCGATGGCCCTGTTGCCATAAACCACACCGGCGTTGGCGGTGAACACCATGTCGGGGAGCTTTTCCTGCGGCGGCATTTCCACGACGTCAGCGTATTCAGACAATGCGTCTTTCAGCGCATGCCATTGCTTGAACGCCTTGTCGCGATCGAGCTCGCCTTCATTGCCCGCCATCCAGGGATTAATGGTGTAATCCACGCGAAAGAAGTCCGGCGGACACATCAGGATTTTGTGGCCGAGGGGCCATAAAACACCCTCCTGTTACAGATATCTTCTTGTCTCAGTATCTGTCTGAATTCGTCGCGTCTGATATCCGGACACGACAACCGGAGGTGCCGCCGTCCAGACCGGCCGAGGCGGCCAATATTCTAAGTCAAAGCGTATTCGCAGGCTTGCTGCGCTGCGGTACCGGGACCGTGGGCCCGCCTGCCGTCGCTTCGCCAAGCGAGTTTCTGTCCGCCCGACCTACTTTGTCTCACCCAGATGCATCAGTGGCAGCGGCATGGGGCTGTCGCCATTGATGAAATACACCTTCGATGCCGGGTCCTTGGAAATCGCCTTGAGTGATTCCAGCGCCTGCAGCTGGATGTAGGCCGGGTTATTGGCAATGGCCGTGTTGATCTTCTCGATCTCGTAGGCCTTGGCGTCCGCAAGAATACGTACCTGGGTCGCCTTCTCTTCCGATGCACGGCGCTCCGCCTCAGCCTGCGCAATCTTTTGCTGCTGCTCCGTTCGGAATCGCTCAAGCTCGGCCTTTTGCTTCTCGACTTCCTGCTCGCGCTCCTTCTTGCCCTCGATGGCCTTGGTAATAAAGGGCGGCAACTGGATGTCGCGAATCAGCACCGCAGTCACGTCCACGCCCTTGGGGTCCATGAACTCGCTCATGCCCGCCAGCAAAGCAGTCTGCAACTGCGCCTGGGTTTCTTCCTTAAAAAAATCCTCAGCGCGAACGATGCTCTTACCCTGTTCTCGCAAGCAATGAACGCAGTTTCGGGACCAGATGCACCTCGACGACCTGAGCTGCCTTGCCGGTGCCTTGCAGAATTCGCGGTGCCTCGCTGCCGCGAATACGATACTGCACGCTGACTTCCAGCTTCGGTCTGCAGCTGATCCTGCGACGGCACGTTGGCAATTTCTTTGTGGGTTTTCTCACGCGCGTCGTACTCGTACCAGTCAAACAGTGGATTGACCGGGAAATGCAGGCCTTCGGCATAAGAATCGGGTCGCACGTCGCCGAACAGTGTGGCAACCGCAACATGCCCGGGCGGCACGGTCTTGAAATGTTGAACGCAACGATCAACGCCAACACCAGGCCGAGGCCAATTAGCGGAAACCGTGAGGGCAATCTGGACATACCTTTTCTCCTTAAATTCCGGATCCTTTCCGGGCTTGGAAACTCTCTTGCCATGAGCTGACTCCTGGAAACACTGTTAGCCAACGCTTCTTTGGCAGCCGCCTATTGTAGCCGTAAATCAGGCGTAAGCCGGCAGCGTTGCCCATCTTACCAGCGATGATAGGCCGGATGGCCTGCTGTCACGGCCACGAAAGTGCCGCGACAGGTCGCGCAGACCTTGCCGCCCGCGCTCAATTCTGCGTCGATAACCGCCTTCTTGTCGGTCGACTCGGCAACTCTGGCTCTCGAGCATAAATCGGCCCGTCCGTCGGGGTCGGCCTGCAGCAGCTTGATGGCATAGTCGGCAGTCACCGTGCACGGCGGGTGGTCTTTGCGCCAGCCTCGTTCATCAGGTGCCAGGCGGCCGTCCAGTTGGAATGGCAATCCAGCAACGAACCGATAATGCCGCCATTCAGCATGCCGGGAAACGCCTCATGATGCGGCTCGGCGTGCCAGGTCGCTACAACCTTGTCGTCCTCAACCATGCTGCGGATTCGCAGACCTTTCTCATTTGCCGGACCGCAGCCAAAACAGGCATTGTGAGGCGCATACCTTTCCTGCAGGCTCTCTTCTGTCATCGTATCATCCTCAATGTCAGCGCACGGATCATGCGCTTTGTCGCGGTAGAAAAACTTCCGCCAGCATGCAACGCACGCTGCCACCCGCACTGTCTTCTATCACGTTGATCGGCGCTGCGACCAACTTCGCATAGACTCGCAGCCGGGCAAGCTGATCTTCACCCAGCGACTCAAGTGCACGTTGCGACATGGCCAGAATCTTCTCGCCCTGACGGTTCCGAAGCTCCAGCATATTGCCGGCAAAGCACTCCATCTGCCCATAGCTGATACTGATGATCTCCTGTCCGGCCTGCCGCAGCCTGGCAAGCAACGCTGTGCGTTGAGCCTCATCCCTGACAGACTCATCACAAACTACCGCGAAGCCGTCGCCATGCGCCATCATGACATTGGTGTGATAGATGGGCTACCCTCGCGGGCATCCAGCGCATCGAAAGTGATGACTTCATACTCAAGTTGCTGCGCAAAATCACCAAGCGCATCCAGGTTCGTACGCGGTGAGGGGCAGGCGTAAGCGACTCGATTCCGACGATCAAGAACCAGGCTGCCAGTGCCCTCCAGAAATTCCCGGCGCGTCTCGTGTGGCGAAAAGTCGATGACTTTGGACACCGTAAAGCCGTGACTGTCAGAAAGCGCCTCCATGATTTCCATCCGCCGTTCCGTGCGACGATTCTCAGCCATCATCGGGTAGAGCACGACCGTGCCGTCTGCATGAAAGCTCACCCAATTGTTGGGAAAAACAGAATCCGGTGTTGCAGGGGTCCGACTGTCGTCGAAAACCAGAACCTCGACTCCCGCCCGGCGCAATGCCTGCACAAGGCCCTCGAACTCACGCAACGCAGCCGCCTGCTGCTGTGCGCTGCTGAGGTCCAGATCGCGTTTCATAAACGCATTCGAATCCCGAGTCAGCGGATTGGCGTGAAAGCTCACCGGGCGCACCATCAGTACACAGTCTGCACACTGCGGTTCGCTATTCATCTTTGATTGCAGGTCAGGAACATACTACCGGCGATTATTTCAGGTTTGGGCCAGCTTGTAGAGCACCACGGACTAAGGGTATCCAGGCAAGCGCAAGCGCCGACTCCCGCACAGCGCTCGCACTCAGCGTGGTTAAGGGCGTTCTGGTGCAGAGACCGGTTTACAAGGCCAGATCCGGCATGGCTACAGAGCAAATTCCCTGCCGCCGCGAAGTGAGCAAGCTCGCCTCGTCCCATATGACATAACTCTCGAATAATTACCGGTAAACTCTTTATATTACAAGGCATTATGAATCCAACCTCAAAAGCCATTGCACATGCCGCATCATTTAGGCATCTTTAGTGAGGCGCGCATGCTTGCGAGGCTGGCTGAAATGGGGGCCAGAACAATGCCGTAAGTGGTCGGCAGCGGAGTGGAATTCGCTGCTGGCGAGAATAAGAATCAGATGCCGGGGGCCATTGAATGGCCAGTCCACTTCCAAAAACGAGTCGCGAACCGCGGTATCTCGAGCACTTCGGGATGCCTGCTGCGCCGTTCGCGCGTCTCCCGAGCACCAAGGATCTGTATCTGACGGAGCAGTATTCGTTTCTGCTCGCGCATCTCGCGAACGCAACAGAACAGCCAGACAGCCTCATCCTTATCTGCGGCCAGAACGGTTCTGGCAAGACTTCGCTCCTGAATCGCTTCATAACGAGCATCAACGAGAATATCTGTTTCGCATCGATAAACGAGTTTTGCCAACAGGAGCAAGACTTTTTCATCAGTGTACTGAGACAGTTCGGGTTTGGTGAAATCTCCGGTTCGCTCGATGAGCTGCGCTATATCACCCACGAGTTTCTTGTGCAGCAAGGCAAGGCCGGTGATCCGGTTCTCCTGCTGGTCGACAATGCACATCTGCTTTCGCCCAATGTATTTGAGCAGTTGCGATGGATGGTCGGCATCAAATACAACGACCTGGCGGTCACAAACATCATTCTCGCCGGCAACCCCGAGCTGGCGAAAATTATGGAAAGCCCCGCCATGAGTCAGATTTCTGCGCGCAACCACGTCAGATTCAATATCAGGGCCTACACCGAAGAGGAAACTGCCAGCTACATCTGGCACCGACTTGATCTGGTCGGCAGCCGACAGGCTGTGCAATTTTCGGCCGACGTTCATCCGCTGATCTACAGGTTCACCGGAGGCACCCCAAGGCTGATTAACATCCTCTGTGATGCCGCGCTTCAGGAAGCCCATGCAGCGAAATCGAAAACTGTTACCGGCGAGATTGTCCGCCGCGCCGCAACCCATCACCAACTGGTGCCCCACGCGGTGCCGCTGCAAAGCAAGAGCAGACGCAAGACCGACCCAGGCTTTCAATCGCCCGAGATGGAGGATGTAACAGAAAGCGTAAGCAATCGTGAACAGCCGAGCGCGCCTCGGGATCCCGTCGAAAAAAAGGCCGCTTCCAAGGGCACTGACAAAGTAGACACCACGGCCACCGCATCAGCTGAGCAGCTGGCGGCTGCCCGCGAGAGTGCAGAGCAGTTCAAGGCGACCGCCGAAAAGATGGCAGCAACTGCTAACGAGCAGAAGGCCCGGATTACAGACCTCGAAGATATGCTCGAAGCGAAAGAGCATGCGCTCGACCAGCTGGCCATCGATTTTGAAAACAGAGACGCAGAAACCAGCGCCTTGCGCGACAACCTTGAAAAACTCTCACGCAAGCTCAGCAGGCAGGATACAACCGCCGCAAAGCTCAAGTCCGACCTGACTGAAAGACGAAGTGTCATTGCTCGCCTGGAATCAGAACTGAGCGACGCCAATGAAACGCTGCTCAGTCTCGATGGCCTTGAGGAGGCCCGCAAGTCCGCGCAGCAGCAGATTCTCGATCGCGAAAGTGAACTGACGGCCCTGCGTTCCGAGCTGTCGATACTCCGTCGCAAGGAAGCAGATCTCTCTGAGCAGCTTGCGATAACGACAGCCCGCCTGCCGGAAATTGACGTACTGAAAAAGGCTGTCGCAAATCTCGAAGATGAGGCCGGACTGCGAACAAGCGAGCTCGCTGCCTTGAGGCGCCAGCTTTCGGAGCAGGAAAAATCTCAGACGCAGGTCGAAGCCCAGCTCCGTACGAGCGAGAGCACGCACAAACGCCTTGCTGAAGAGGTAGCGGCGATTCCGCAGCTTGAAGCTGAGCTGACGGATCGCGATCGTCGGATTGAAGACATTCAGGCCGCGCTGATCGAGCGTGACGAAGAATTGCGAGGGCTGCACAGCGCGCTCGAGGACCAGGCTTCACACATCGCCAAACTGGAAAATCAGTTGTCCGAAGCCGGCCAGGCAGCGGCAGAGCTTGAGGACCGTGCCGGACGAGTGCCCGAGCTTGAGGCAGCGCTCGCGGACAATGAGGCACGTGTTCAGGACCTCCAGGCGGCGCTTGCTGAAGGTAACGAACAGCTCACTCGCGCCCATGAGGAAGCCGAGGCCCGCAGTGCTGCGGCAGAGGAACTGGAAACAGAGCTCTCAGCAGCTCACTCGCTGGCCGCTGAATTGGGCGGGCATGCGGAGCGTATCCCACAGCTCGAGGCCGAATTGCTGAGCCGGGACCAGCAGATCCAGGAGCTACAGGATGCTGAAGCCGGGCGGAAAGCGGAGTTTGAGAAATTGCAATTGGCCCTTGATGAACAGGGCAAAACATCTGCAGACCTTGAGGCCCGACTGTCAGCGTCTGCGAAACTGGCTGTCGATCTCGAGCGACAGCAATCTGAGAATGAAGGCCTTGTAAAACAACTTGATGCGAAGAAGCAGGAGCTGTCTTCCCTGCAGGCCGTGCTTGACGATCACGCCGACATCGGACAGTTGCACAAAGCAGAGCTCGCGCGCATTGGCAAGCTGGAGGCACAGCTTGCTGAGTCAAAGAAAAGTGCAGACGACCTGACAGCAGAGTTGAAATCGCGTGATGACGCCTTGCATGACCTGAAGGCAGCGATTACTGAGGGGAATGAAGACAATCGCTGGCTGAAGTCAGAACTCCAGCGGCTGCGTGACGTCGACGATAAGCTGGCCTCGCAAGTCGGCCGCAGCGAAGCGCTCGCAAGCGACATGCTTTCGCGTGATCGCCAGATCGCTGAGTTGGCGGCTGAAAAAGATGCCCAGATCGCTGAGTTGGCGGCTGAGAAAGATGCCTTGCAGGCGCTGCTTGACGGCACCACCGGTGAGATTGACGCGTTGCAGGAGGCGGCTGCACAGCTCGATGCAGCGACTGGCGAGTTATCGGAGCTCAAAACAAAGATCTCAGGTCGCGAGGAGGAGATCGGCACGCTGACTGCCACCGTTGAGGAGCAGTCCGAAAAAATCGCCACGCTGAGATCGGAATCCGAACGACTGAACCAGACCGAAGGCACATTAGCTGAACGGGAAACGCTTGTCGGCGAACTCGAAGCCAGGCTGACTGCCTCAGATGCCGCGCACCTTGAGCTGTCCTCGCGGCTTACGGAACAAATGACGCTGCTGGATGCGGCGAACGAAAAAATTGCGCAGCTCATGAGGGGCGAGGCCGAGCTGGACAACACTGTCCAGGCGCTTGCCGGACTGGAACAGGCGCTGCAGGATAAAGGCAGCACCATCGAAACGCTGCAAAACAGCATAGAAGAGAAGGATACGCAGCTCGCCGCACTGCAGGCCGAACTCGAAAGCTCCTCAGAAACGAAGCAGGAACTGCTCGGAAAAGCGGATGAGTTGCGCGCAAGAGAACAACAACTCGATGAGCTGCAGACCGAGGTTGCCACGCTTGGCGCGCAGCTCGAGGAGCAGGAGTCGCTCAGGGAACAACTTGCGAGGAAAGCGCTTGAGCAAGACAAATACAGGGAGGAAATCGAGACGAAGTCTGCCGACCTCGCAGCGCTGGCCAGGCAACAAAAATCTTTGGAGGAAGCCCTGCACGAAGCGCAAAAGAGCGTGGCGGACCAGGCGGTGGAACTCAGCGGCTCTCATACCCTCGAGATCCATATTGCTGACCTTGAAGAGCAACTGGCTGAGCAACTGCAGATCAACGCCGAGCTCTCCGACGAACTTGAGCGGGAGGCTGCCCGCGGCCGCGAACTCGCCAGCCTGACCAGGCACGAAACGCCTGGCGACGCCCCCGCGGCGCAAGCACCGATTATGACTTCACTTGCCGGCAAGGACGGTAAATATATCCATGTCTCTGACGGCAGCGTCGCGATTGCCGTGGTCTATCGCGGCAGAATCGAACAGCAGCTCATAAGGCAAATCGAAGGCCTGCGCTGCATGATCGGGCGAAGCGAGGATAGCGATATGCCACTGGACGTTGACACGGTGAGCCGCCATCACGCCCTGCTAAGCTGCAAGAATGACAGCCTGTTTATCGAAGACCTGAACAGCACTAATGGCGTCGAGGTCAACTACAAGAGTGTGACGATCGCGCAGCTGAAATTTGGGGACGTGCTCAGCATAGGTGATTACGAACTCCGGATCTCGCGCAGCGAGTAGGGATGCTAGCGACCACGGACGACACGCGGCAAAACCGCTCCGATGGAGGTTTTCGAACACCCGACCGCCAACAGAATCAGGGGCCTGACTGGCGCCAAAGACGGCAATGGCGGGCGGTGCGAACAAGCAATCAAGCCATCAAGAAAATGCGGTCCCATATCTGGTTCTCTGCTAGCCTCACCCCATGTTCATTCCAGAGGCTTCCAAAGGTAGGCCTCAGCCAAGGAAACCAGAATGTCCATAGCTTTTATTTCTCACCCCGAATGCGCGCTGCACGATATGGGCGATCAGCACCCCGAGTGTCCGGAACGCCTGGCCGCAATTGAAGATCAGATTCTGTTAAGCCGTCTCGATCTGGCTCTTCGGCGTTACGATGCGCCGCTCGCAACCCGCGAGCAGATATGCCGGGTCCATCACCCCGACTATGTGGATGAGATCTTCAGAAAGTCTCCGGAGTCAGGCAGAGTCTGGCTTGATCCGGATACCTCGATAAATGAATACAGTCTGAGAGCCGCGCTGCGCGCTGCCGGAGCGTCCGTGCTCGGCGTGGACCTGGCCATGACTCGCAAGGATAAGGCAGCGTTCTGCTGCGTCAGGCCACCCGGCCACCATGCCGGTTCGGACCAGGCGATGGGCTTTTGCATATTTAACAACGTCAGTATCGGAGCCGCCCACGCCATCCACGAATACGGACTGGACCGCATCGCGATACTTGATTTCGATGTCCACCATGGCAATGGGACTGAAAACATTTTCATTGACGAACCGCGAGTCCTGTACTGCTCAACTTTCCAGCACCCTTTCTATCCTCATACGGGTACCAACGTGACCGCCCGAAACATTGTAAATGTCCCTCTGCCGGCGGGCACCGACGGTCCCGGGTTCCGTGCCGCGGTGACGACGCACTGGATCCCGAGACTGGAGTCGTTCAAGCCGCAGCTGGTGATGGTGTCAGCGGGGTTCGACGCTCATATGGAGGACGAGATGGCCGAAATGCGTTTTCGGGAAGAAGATTTCACCTGGGTCACGGAAAGGATTCGAGACATCGCCGAACTCCATGCAGAAGGCAGAATCGTCTCGGTTCTTGAGGGCGGTTACGCCTTGCCAGCGCTGGGGCGCAGCGTCGCTGCGCATCTGAACGCACTGCTCGGATAAGCTATTTCAGAAATCCGGAAGTCGGGGAGAAGGTCAGGGTCTCCCCATGGCATAAAAAAACCCCGTACACATCAGTATACGGGGTCTTATATTAGAGCCTGGCGGTGGCCCGGGGCCTCGCAGAGCTCGGCCCGTTCGCCCGGGCCAGAGCCAAACTGTTGGCTCTGGCTCCCTCCGGGCTCACCCTACGACGTGCATGGATGCACAAGTGCCGCGGAGGCCATGGACGGCCGAGAGCGGCCTCTCACATGGGGGCAACTTGCGAGTGTTGATACTCGCATATCACTCCGTCGCGAAGCGACTCAATACCCTTCTCCGATAAATATAACCACGAGCTTGCGAGGCAGCGAACGCCACGAGCCTGCTGGCGAGTGGCCGGCCTTTTCGCGCAGCGAAAAGCCCCACAAACTAACAACAGTGGGGTCTCCCCTTTGCATAAAAAAAGCCGCACCCTTTCGGATGCGGCTTTCTTATTTAAAGCCTGGCAGTGTCCTACTCTCACATGGGGAGACCCCACACTACCATCGGCGCTGAGCGTTTTCACTTCCGAGTTCGGAATGGGATCGGGTGGTTCCCGCTCGCTATTGCCGCCAGGCAAACTGGCTCACTACAGTGAATTCGGATGTGTTTTTCAGTCTTTACGTGTGTCGCATTAGTTGAACCACACCAAAGCGCAAAACGCTTGGGTGTTATATGGTCAAGCCTCACGGGCAATTAGTACTGGTTAGCTTCACGCATTACTGCGCTTCCACACCCAGCCTATCAACCTCGTAGTCTTCGAGGGCCCTTCAGGGGGATCAAGTTCCCAGGGAAATCTCATCTTGGGGTGGGCTTCCCGCTTAGATGCTTTCAGCGGTTATCCCTTCCGTACTTAGCTACCCGGCAATGCCACTGGCGTGACAACCGGAACACCAGAGATACGTCCACTCCGGTCCTCTCGTACTAGGAGCAGCTCCCCTCAAATTTCCAACGCCTACGGCAGATAGGGACCGAACTGTCTCACGACGTTCTAAACCCAGCTCGCGTACCACTTTAAATGGCGAACAGCCATACCCTTGGGACCTGCTACAGCCCCAGGATGTGATGAGCCGACATCGAGGTGCCAAACTCCTCCGTCGATGTGGACTCTTGGGAGGAATCAGCCTGTTATCCCCGGAGTACCTTTTATCCGTTGAGCGATGGCCCTTCCATACAGAACCACCGGATCACTAAGACCAGCTTTCGCTCCTGCTCGACGTGTCTGTCTCGCAGTCAAGCACCCTTATGCCTTTGCACTCAATGCGCGATGTCCGACCGCGCTGAGGGTACCTTTGCGCTCCTCCGTTACTCTTTAGGAGGAGACCGCCCCAGTCAAACTACCCACCATACACTGTCCCCGACCCGGATAACGGGCCTAGGTTAGAACTCCAAACATGCCAGGGTGGTATTTCAAGGTTGGCTCCACGACAACTAGCGTCACCGCTTCAAAGCCTCCCACCTATCCTACACAAACAGGTTCAAAATTCAGTGTAAAGCTATAGTAAAGGTTCACGGGGTCTTTCCGTCTAGCCGCAGGTACACTGCATCTTCACAGCGATTTCAATTTCACTGAGTCTCGGGTGGAGACAGTGTGGCCATCGTTACGCCATTCGTGCAGGTCGGAACTTACCCGACAAGGAATTTCGCTACCTTAGGACCGTTATAGTTACGGCCGCCGTTTACCGGGGCTTCGATCAAGAGCTTCGTCCGAAGACTAACCCCATCAATTAACCTTCCGGCACCGGGCAGGCGTCACACCCTATACTTCCTCTTTCGAGTTTGCAGAGTGCTGTGTTTTTAGTAAACAGTCGCAGCCACCTGGTCACTGCGACCCCCATCAGCTCAGAAAGCAAGTCTGATCACCAACAGGGGCGTACCTTCTCCCGAAGTTACGGTACCAATTTGCCTAGTTCCTTCACCCGAGTTCTCTCAAGCGCCTTAGGATTCTCTCCTCACCCACCTGTGTCGGTTTACGGTACGGTTTCGTATTACCTGAAGCTTAGAGGCTTTTCCTGGAAGCATGGCATCAATCACTTCAGTCCACATGGGACCTCGTCATCGCGTCTCGAGATTATGTTCCCGGATTTGCCTAAGAACACTCCCTACTCGCTTAAACCGGGACAACCATCACCCGGCTGACCTAGCCTTCTCCGTCCCCCCATCGCAGTAATACGAAGTACAGGAATATTAACCTGTTTCCCATCGACTACACCTTTCGGTCTCGCCTTAGGGGCCGACTCACCCTGCGCCGATTAACGTTGCGCAGGAAACCTTGGGTTTTCGGCGTGCAGGTTTTTCACCCGCATTATCGTTACTCATGTCAGCATTCG